>NZ_PVTE01000001.1 GCF_003002825.1 Spirosoma oryzae
GTGAAAACGGGTTTGCATAAGCTCGTAGATTAGACACCTCAAGCTACGCACCGACTCTCACATTTACCTCAAAACGCCTTCCCCAAACAACCTCTTAGGGGGCGGGGGGTAAACAGGCTAGAACTTAACAGCCCTGCCCTTCAGGGGGCGGGGGGCAGGGCTGTTAAGTAAAGTCCAGCCAGTATCAATACTTGATCATCTCGTTCAGGACGGAGTCGAAAGCATCGGCGTCGACGCTGAATTCGCCCCGGAAGGGATTGTCCATGGCTGCCGTCAGGAAGAGCAGGGAACCCAGCAGCAGGCCGATCAGGGCCGAAAGGATGAGCTGCACCGCTATCCGCTGGGATACCAGAAACCAGGAAATGACGATAGTGATGACGGCCCCCAGAATCAGTACCCACCAGAGGAGCGGGGGGAGCGTCGCCTGACTACCGCGCAGCCGCAACCGATGGGCACGCAGCAGGTCGTTCAGCTGACTGACGACCTGACTGTGCATCAGCTCCATGCGTTTGTCGGGTGGGTTGTAGTCGGTGATGTGGCGCTTGAAGCTGCGCAGCACGTGGCTGCTTGCCTGTGAGATAACGCCCTGTCGGTGGGCGGGCCAGTCGGTGTCGATGACCCGGCGCGTGTACAACTTCAGTTCATCCTGGAATGCTTTCCGTTCGACACTGGGGTAGGTGGCTAAATCCTGATACAGGGCAGCGGTGATCGTGGCTTCGTCGTCGACTTCGTTCGATACGTCCTGGTAATTGCTCCAGACCCCCGCAGCGACCAGGCCAAGCAGAATGCCGTAGACGACTCCCGACGCCCCCAGAAAGTAACTGACCAGATCGTTGTGCTCCGAATAATCGTCACTTTTCGCCAGCGCGTGCGCCTGTGCCCAGGGGCGAACCAGCCATGAACCGGTTACGGAAAAAAGAACCGTCAGGCTGGCGCATAGCAGAAAGAACAGCCAGTTGGGTAAGTCGTAAATGAAATCCATCGTGTAGCGACCGGGTGGCTCACCAGCCAGCCCCATCAATCCATACTAAATCAAACGAATTATGTTTGACGGCTACAAGTGGGGGCTGTAAACCCCACCCAACCCCGCCTGCGTCGGTACGCCTTTGCTAACAACGAATCACGGCTGATGCACTGGCTTCCGCTGGTGCCGGCCGACCGGGTAACGGTAACCGAAGGGATATTGGATGGCGTGATGCAGGGTACGCTGCCGAACATGCCAACGGAAAAGACCTGACGAGCAACCGGGACGATAGCAGAACTACTTTGACCCGAAGGATTATTGGGCAGGCCCTCGTCGCAACGGCCGGGAGAGTAAAGGGGAACAAAAATCAGCTGATTATGAACAATCGTCACCCGACAATGCATCAACTTTCCGGGTGACGATCAATCGCTTGTCGCCGTTGAGCAAGGTCGTGGCAAATAGGTACCGATCCCCCCCCTCGCGCAGGCTGAGTTTCCTTCGTAGCTCGGCTACCGTTTGCGGAAAGTTACGCACCGCCAGATTTCCTTTCAGATCGGGTAGTATCGTTTGCAGTGACTTACGGTCGGGTTTAATGACCTGCTCGACCCGAAACGCCCGCCCCGGTACACCCGCTACAAACTGTTCGCTGGTATACAGATGACTGTTGGGGGCCAGTTTGGTCAGGCCGAATCGCTGCGCCAGCAAACGAAACGCGCCCGCTTTCAGTACGGCCGCGTTCGGTTCATACAGGTATGTCTGCGGGTCGCTAAACGACGCCACGGCCTCGGCCTCGTCGGTCAAGGTGAAGCGGAATATATCGTCGTGCTGCGCCAGCCGGTTGATCGCGACAAAGGCCGGATCTGCCGAAGCCGGAGCGGTATGATCGACTACGAGCAGCACTTCCTTAACTTCGCCCAGCACCGCTACGACGTGTATTTCCGCCGGGCCCAGTTGACGGATGGTTTGTTTCAGGTCGATCATGGGCGACACCTTCAGGAGCAGCTTCCGGCTTTTGCGGGCCAGAAAAGGAAGCAACGTCAGCACGTTGGGTTCGTACTCGTCCAGCAGAACCACCTTGCCGCCCCGTTCGTCGCGCCGGTGAGGATCGAGGTAAATCCAGTCAGCGGGTTCGGGCCGGCCGTCCAGCCACGCCAGTCCGTCACCCGTTTCGACCTGTACGTTCGTCGCGCCAAGCCGGGGCAGGTTATAAGCCGACAGCGATGCCAGTTCGGTACTGCGCTCCACATACACGACCGACGGCATCACCCGTGAAAACGCCCAGGTGTCGACGCCCATGCCCCCGGTGAGGTCAAGCAATAGATTTCCGTCGACGAGCGACGCCTTGTACGCAGCCGTTTGCTCCGACGATGCCTGCTCAACCGATAGCGCGGGCGGAAACAGCAGATCGGGATTGGCGTACCAAGTCGGGAGTTTGTAGCGGGCTTTCTGCCGGGCCGTTAGCTGTGCCGCCAGCATCCGAACGTCGAGGTCAGCCGGATGCTGACGCAGCAATAGCGCCGTAACGTCGTCGGTCAGGTGTTGCTCAATAAAGGCTTGCTCGTGTACTGATAGGGTTTTCACGGGTACTGGCAGAACGGGTAGATGCGTCAATCTGAGGGTAGTTTTTTGTTGTCGGCGCCGATACCGTTTATGCTGTTATAGAGAATGGTAGCGCGCTGTCGGGATCAGATGCGCGTCTCAGCGAATGGACAGCTGGTGTGGTTGTAATCATGGGTGATTCCGCAGCAAAAGTAGCGCCTTACTACGCATTTCTGACGATAGCGACGTTGGTGGGATTGCTACCGATCGGTTTCACGCTGTTGCGTCCTGGCCGAATCAGCCGCGCGTTGTCTGTCGCGAACGATGACACGCGGGAAAAAACATACGTTTCTATTGGGTCAACAGTACGAGTGACAATGTGATGATTGCGGGCAGCGCCTGCATGAAAAAGATGGACCGTTGGGCCGTAAGGGCACCATACGTCCCCGCTACGATGACGCAGCTCAGGAAGAAAACGGCAACGTTGGTATGCCAGATCGGGTCCTGAATAAACAGCGACCAGATCAGTCCGGCGGCCAGAAAACCGTTATACAGCCCCTGATTGGCGGCCAGACCTTTAGTTGGTTCGAACAGCTCCGGAGGGAGTGACCGGAACGTTTTTGGACCACGGCTTGTCCAGACAAACATTTCCAGCCACAAGATGTACAGATGCTCCAGGGCAACGACGGCGATCAGGATGTAGGAAAGTAAATGCATAGCTGGGTTTTTCGTGAACAGAACGCACGAAAATAGCTAATCTCTCTATTTGTCAGCCCGAGCCTGCGAGGGATGACAGAAATCCTCTTACTGGTTGACAGCTGATTATACAGTACTTACTTGAATCCGAACAGCAGCGGAAATACAAAGACGACTACGACGGCCCAGGCGCTGTACACCGGCAGGAAATACGCCATCGACCGGCTGATCGGTGACAGATCAGACCGCCGGGTAGTGACTTGCCAAAGCCGAAAGCCGACGAGCAGCAGATGGCAGAGTATCAGCACGTTGCTCCCCAGTACAGCGGCCCGGTTAGGCGTAATGCCCCATTCGGCAATACGAAACAGAATGGCCGACAAGGCAATACCGTTGATCAGTATCGTCACGATCGACAGCAGAAACAGAATCAGCAACTGAACGCGGTTCTGGTGGACGGAACCCGTCCCGGCGACGGAAAAAAAGATGAGTGCCATTACGCCGACCAGCAAGCCGTTGAATAGCAGCAGAAACGCCCGATCGTGGTACAGATTCTTCCCGGACGCAGTCATGGCCACGAGGTAGATCAGCAGCATGACCAGGGCGAACGGGCTGAACAGCCGGGCAATCACGGGGGAAACCTTACCAACGAGCGCCGGCTGAACCTGCGTCAGGTACGTAGCCACGATGGGTAGCGCTGCCAGGCTGCAAATCACGACGTAATTGCTATAGAAGCCGATGATGTTCCAGCCAATCAGGTTGAACAGATTGATTGTAATAGCCGTCGCCAGCCCGCAGGCCAGGAGCAGTACCGCCGTCATGACGACTAGTTCACCATTGTACCGCAGAAAGCCCAGCCAGTTGGCGTCGCGTCGTAGACGTCCGCCCGTGAACGTGAATCCCAGCAGCGACCACAGCCACAAAGGCAGGTGCAGGCAGGCCAGTATCAGGGTGTCGCTGGTGGGTGCCTGCGGGAGCCAGTTGATGTAAACGGCCGCCAACCCCATGAGTACGGCCAGTACAATACCGGTCTGTCGGGGAACGGTTTGCTTCCAGGCGAAGTAGCCAATCAACAGCGGAAACGCGATGAAACCGATGTTGCGTGGATAATAATAACCGGGTGCCAGCGACAGTATAGCGGGTAACTTGGCTAACAAAGCCGCTACAACCGAAGCCAGCAACACAACCACCCGGTCGCGGGGAGTGCCCCAGCTCAGCCCATCCGGATTGTAGCTAAGTCGTTCGTGCCAGGCTTTCGCCAGCAGGTTATTTTCTATCTGCGGATAGAGCGAGTCAAACGCTTTTCGGAAGGCCGGTTTATCCGCCCGGTACAACTGCTCCAGGTATTGGGGATTATCCAGATGGGCAAGTATATCGTTGTGCATAATTGCTGTTGCTAAAAGTACTTTGTAATACAAAGTTTACTGAAAAAGCGAATTATGCAATAGCCGCTGAAAAATTTGCTGCGGTGTAGCCCAGACTCGTACCGGCGACCTGGTCTAGGTCTGGTAGCCGCCGGGCTACACTTACCCGAGTTTGGGTTCCAGCCAGAGTGCGGTAAAGCAAAGCAGGATAAGGGCGAACCAGGCCCAGTCGGGAAGCTGTGCGGCTGGACCCGGTATCGACGCGGTTGCGGCTGGGCTAAACTGCTGATGGGCCAGGAGGAATCGGTCGAGCAGGGCGCGGCTGATGAGCGGCCTGGCGGGTTGATTGGCTTCGACGTAGAGGGCTAGTGTGTCCTGCACCGGTTGCCAGCCCGCTGCCGGAAAAAGCCCGCGACCCGCTGCCGATAGTTGATTCAAGGGCGAGACTGTCAGGCGGAGGGTGTCGGTTCCTACGCGTAGGGTCGTTGCCTTTCGAGTTGGGTTGTTGATCGTGATAAGTTGGTCGAGACCCTGTATCAACGGAGCGTCGACCTGTATCTCGTTCGTTTCGGTGCGCGACAGACGAGCCAGTACCGCCGTCCACAGGCGGGCGTAGGTCGTGCTGTCGCCACTTAGCGCGAGGGGGAATGTTTCGCTCAGTAAACTGATCCCAACGCGCCCCGGCTGCACGCGTCCGGCGGTTTGCTGCACGAAGACCGGAAAGCCCGTTACACTAAACTGATTCAGGTTATCGGTAAAGCGGTAGGGGAGTGCAGTCAGGCCGTTGCTCACCGGCACAAGCGGAGCGTTGGTGACCCGGCGCGCCTGCCAGCGACTACCCACGGCCTGATTGATGGTTCGACTGTCGATGTCGGGACTGGTCAGGTTGATGAACAGTACGGCCCGTCCGTCGGCAACGGCTTTGCGAATCTGCGCATTACCCGCATTGGCTGGTTCGGTGATCAGCAGGTCAGGCGTTTGGGCGCGGGCGGTTGTCGCCTGGTTGATGCTGACGCTGCTGCTGAGGTCTTTGGATAGCGTGGCCGCCACCGTCACTCTGTGCCCCTGCCGACCCAGCCAGTTTGCCAGCGTCTTGCTTTCAATATCGGGGCTGCTGAGCAGAAAATGAATGGTCAGGGGGGCAATGGGTCGGCTGAAGAAACGGAGCGTGTCGAGCGTTTTGTTGCCCAGCATCAGTTCAACCTGATTTTTGCCGCGCAGAAATGCCGGAAACTGAAGCGCGAACGAATGCGTACCGGCCGTCAGGTTCAGACTGTCGAGGGTTAGGTTGCCGTACCGGAGCCGCAGTCGTTGGGGTGTTGATACATTGACCAGACCGGTTACCCGCTGAAGTTCGCCCTGCCGAAGTACGCCATTCCAGTGGAGCCGTATCAGTTCATCCGGGGTCGGATAGGGGATGTGCCGCAGCGCCGACGAACTTAGCCGGGCCAGCACCGTCGACGGGAATTGATTCCCCACGATTGTCACCGAGTCATACGTGCCCGATAGCGTCCGGCTGGTCAGACGCTCGGGAATGCCCAGGCTATCCTGCAGGCGTCGGGCAAACGAGGTCGGTACGTCGTCGCCTACCAGCAGCACCTGCGTGGCTGGTTTGGCAATCGGCCAGCGGGGTTGTAGGATATAGCCCAGCAACACCAGCCACAGGAGCAGATTCAGCCCGAATCGTACCCCTTTGCGCATACGGGGTAAGGACGTGTTGCGACCGATAAGCCAGCCTTGTACGGCCAGTAGAACGACCAGCGCCAGCAGGCAAAACCAGGTAAGTGGCGTGTCCCAGTTGAGGGTTAGTTGCATAGGTTAACGGGCATGTCGCCAGAACGCCTGCCGAAGCGCGCGGTCGCTCGCATACGACGGGCCGGTCCGTTCCGACGCACCCGTCAGGGCGTACAGTTTAGTTTTCAGGCTTATTTTCTCGGCGTCGGTGAGGGGTTTGTTACCGACCAGCTTTTGCAGGATGGCCAGCACCGACCAATTGGCCAGGCTACTGTTGATCGCCCGGTTGGCCAGCGTATTGCCCAACTGACGGGCCTGCTGCCGCTGCGACGCACTAAGCGATGGCTGATCCAGCGACCCGAGTACGCCCGCAGCCAGGGTGCTGATTTGCTGCTGACTATACTGCCGTTCCTGCGTAAAGGCGTTGGTTACGTTTTTCAGCTCACCGGTCAGCCGGGTTTCTTTTTCCTTTGTCTCGGGGGGCGTAAAGCCGGTTTTACGGACAAACGACCGGGCCTTTTGCTGCGACATCTTCAGGTATTTGAGCGCTTCCTGTTCGTAGGGCAGTGCCTTCTCGGGTTCGTACAGCCGCAGTTGCAGTTCCGACTCCCACATATTTTCGAGCGCCATTTTCAGCAACGAACGCGTCGACTGTTCGTGGAAGGTGTTGGTTTCGGCATCGTCGTGGTTGTGCGTGTATTGAGCGATCAGCGCGGCCAACGGGTCCTGACTGCCGTCGGAACTGCCCCCTCCGCCATGATTATGGCCGTCGTCGGCGCTGTGGGCGGTTGGGTTTGCCGGTTGCGCGCTGCCGCCCTCGCCCCCGTTCTGCTTGTGCATCTGTGCCTGAATGGCGGCCATCCCCGCTACCACGACGCCGTCTTTGTTGGTGGGGATGGGGGGCGACCCGTCGCCACCGATGTTTTTCTCGAACTCTTCCCCCAGAAACTGCCCGTACCGGAGCCGCAGCGCTTTCTGGTCGAAGCCGATCTCGTTCGACTGACTGTTAAATGCCTTCGGTGGCAGCTTTTTACGACCAGCGATTAGCTTTTCGGTGTCGATGATGATCTGCCGCTGACTACGGAAATAATCGGGCATCACGTTCATGGCCATAGTGGCCAACTCGCTGTCGTCTACTTTCGCCGTGTCTTTGTACACCAGAAAATAGGTGTCCGACTTCGTGAAGTTCGGTTCGGGTTGGCGGTTGTCGAAGGCCGACCAATAGTAATACAGCTCGTCGCCGGGTGCGAATTGCAGGGCGCGCAGGTCCAGCGTTTTGGTCAGTCGGGCGTCGTGGAAGTTGGTGGGCGTGAGTGGCATCTTGACCTCCCGGAACTTGACGTTCTCCCCCGAGCCCCGGGCAATCGTGGCGACCAGAAACGCCTGCGACACGCTGAAGTCGTCGGACACGCGGGCGGCTACCGTCAGCAGTTTCGGGTCGTTGAGGTAGTGGTACTTGTACAACTCCTTGGATGTCGTTTCAATCTTGGGGGCCAGATCGGGACGGGCGTCCAGCCGGTAAAAGTCGGATTGATAAATGACCGAGTCACGCTTGTTATCGGCCTGCCAGTACGCTTTGATCGCGTACAGCCCCGAATTGATCAGCCGATCCTGGTAGGTGAACTGTCCGTTCGTCAGGCGAAACGGTACCTCCTGCCCCTGACTGCTCACCAGTCGAAGCGTCAGTCGCTGTGGGGTGCCCGGCGTGGACTCGCCCGGCGTGGATTCGCCCGGCGTGGATTCGCTGAACCGAATCGTCCAGGTCAGCAGGGAGCCAGTCACGCCCGACGCATTCAGGTTTGTCGACCGGGTGTCGGGCAGGCGAGTGTAGGCAGGGGGGTGGATTTGCAAGTGCGCAGAGACAAGCGTCGGGACAGCTGCTGCCTGGCGAGTGCTATCGGTCAGTACTGCCGTCGTACGCTGGGACTGGTTCGGCTGACTCGACTGGTTCAGCAGCGGGTACAGGGTGTACACCGCCAGACCGCCCAGTAAGACCAGGCCGTAGGGCGCGATGTTCGCCCAGAGCACCACCGGGGTACGGACTTGTTGTACCTGCTGATTCAGTCGGTCGAGTTGCAGTTCTTCGGCCAGATTGAGCTGCGGTTTGGTGAGCAGGGGCAGGCTGTATTCGGCATCGCCGATGGTCTGGTGGATGAGCCGGATAGCCTCCTGTTTCTTGTCCTGGTGAAGCTTGTTCAGGTACACGCCCAGTGCGAAACTCGCCAGTCCGGCCAGCAGCGGCCATGTCAGCGGAGACGGGACAAACGTAGCCACCAGCAGGTAGCCCGCAGCCGCCAGCATCAGGCTACCCAGCAACGCGTTGGCGTATAGCTGGTAAGTAACCGACGCGATAAGCCGTTTGAGTTCGTTCATACGTTCGTAGGGCGGGTCGCTCGCTCCCGGACCGTGCCGGAGAGGGCTAACCAGCGTTCAAGAATGACCATGCTGATGAAAAGCAGTACGAATAGCTGTTGCCAATCGGTCGCTGCCTGTTTGGGAACGGGCTGCCCGGGTGTGAACAGCGACCGTAACGCCTGCTGACTGAGCGGTGCCGTGGTGGTGTTCAGATAGAACTGAGCCAGCAACTGCATCCCCAGCCATTCGGGTAACTGCCCGGTTTCGACAAGCGTTGATGTCGTTGGCGTCAGTACGTCGTTGGTATACACAACGTTCGCCATGGCTGCATCCATAGCGACCCCCGTGGATGCGCCCACCTTAGTGCTGACTGGCGAGACGATATACCGGGTCGACGCCATACGCTGAGCCGGTAGCTGATCGGTGAGTACCCAACTGTAGGCACGGCCGGGCACGGGGCGGTCATCCAACTGAAAGTCAATGCCGTACACGTCGGTCAGGGCGGCAAGAGCAGCCTGTACGGTTTGCTTCTCCCGCTCATTCCGGTAGCCGAGTAGCGTCGGTACGGGACCCGTATGCGCGGGCGATGGTGCCAGCCGAACCGAGCCGTCCGGTGTAGCGGTGCTGGTCAGTTGACCCGCCCGGTTGATATACAGTCGCCGGTCGTTGTTGACCAGCAGATAGGGGCGGGGTGACTGACTGGAATCGATAACGGTATGCAGAGCAAAGCGCGTCGGGACGGCGATGATCGGCAGGGTAGCCAGCGTCGGTGTATTCGTCGCGTAGAGTTGCAGGCTGATTGGTTGGGTGCTGAGCCGGGAAATGGCTGTTTGCAGAACCAGCGGGTTAAACTCGGTCTGCGCCGGCAGCGTCAGGGCCGGGGGGACAGGCGGCAAGGCCGGGGTTGCCCAAACCACGCGCTCCTTTCGTTTCAGGGCCTCGCTTAATTCGAACCGAAAATTGGCGACCACGGCCGCCGACGGCTGCACTAGGTGTACAGTCTGGACAATAGGCGGCTTCGACAGTGAGGGCAGCATCGGTCGGGCCAGCAGAACCGTCAGCAATACCACCAGCAGGCAGCGTACCAGCAGTAGCCACCGATCGTCGAGCCGGAGGCCCCGGCTTTGCTGCTGTTGCTTTTCCTCAAGCCAGCCCGTAGCGGCCCAGGGCAGCGGCTTTCCCTGCTTGCGGTGCCAGAAATGGATGGCGATCGGTATCACGACCGCCAGCGCCCCCCACAGCATGTATGGCTCGTTCATGGTTAGGTTTAATTTTCGGTATTCGGTTTTCAGTGTACGGTTTACGGCGGCAGCCAATCGGTCGCGTTGCGCCCACCCGGACCTGGAGGTCCAGGCTACACGCTCGCGTCAGCCACCGTAAACTGAATACCGCATACCGTAAACTATGCCAATAAAAACTGCTTCAGCACCAGCGCGATCGGGTCGCTTAGCCGAACCCGGATCAGCCTGACGTGCGGAATGCGTAATTTCTCGTCCAGTTGATTTAGGTACTCGGCGGCTCGCTGACGCACCGTATCACGGACGGCGTCGGCCTCGATCTCCAGTTCCCGGCCGGTCTCCAGATCCTGGAACCGGTAGAACCCCTGTAGGGAGAAATCCAGCTCCTGATCGCCCAGCAACTGAAAAATGACGATCTCCCGCCGGGGTCCGGCTACGCGCTGAATCAAATTCACCCATTCGTTGTCGACCTGTAAAAAGTCGGATGCCAGCACCAGCATTTCGCTTTGCTTGCGGCTGAACTCGGGAAACGATGTCGCTGTGCTTTGCCAGGTACCCGATGCCGTTATCGATTCGAGTGTGGCAATGATTTTCTGCACGGACTGCTTCCCCGCCGGAACGACCGGCTGAACCGCTCCGTCGTGCAGTGTGTACAGGCTGACCTGATCGCCCTGCCGGTTGGCCAGGTACGCCAGCGACGCCAGTAGTATCCGGGCGTAGTTGAGTCGACTGATGCCGTTCTCGGCGTAGTTCATCGAGCCCGACTGGTCGAGAACGAACCGAATCTGCTGATTGCTTTCCGTGGCCGACTCCCGAACCAGATACTGATTCGATTTGGCAAACAACTTCCAGTCGATGCGCTTGGGGTCGTCGCCGGGTACGTAGTGTCGAAACTGTTCAAACTCCGTCCCGATCCCCGACCGCTGACTCGTCTGAATCCCCAGCAGCAACTCGTCGCTGACCAGTTTGCCGGCCAGTTGCAGGTTGTTTAGTTTGATGAGTTCGGTCGTAAGCATTTTCGGTGATCTGTTTTCGGTATACGGTTTACGGTGGTTCGTAGCGGCAGCTACCGTAAACCGTATACCGAAAACCGTAAACTATTATCCAATCTTCACCTCCGTCAGTAGCTGCCGGATGACGTGGTCGTTGGTGATGCCCTCGGCGTCGGCGCGGAAGTTGAGCGCAATCCGGTGGCGCAACACGGGGTAGGCCAGCGTATGAATGTCGTCGGGGATAACCGAAAACCGCTCGTTGAGTACCGCCCGCGCCTTGGCACATAACACCAGCGCCTGCCCCGCCCGTGGCCCCGCGCCCCACTGACTCCACTGCTTCACGAACGCCGAGGGCGTACCGTCGGGGCGGGTGGCGCGAACCAGCCGGTTGATCGATACGAGCAGGTCGTCGCTGATGTGCACCTGCCGGGTCAGCCGTTGCAGGTCGATGATGTCCTGGTCCGACAGGACGGTCTGTAACTGCGGACGGTCGGTGCCAGTGGTACTTTTCAGGACAGTGAGTTCCTCCTGCTCGGCGGGGTAGCTGAGCTTGATATACAGCAGAAAGCGGTCGAGCTGGGCTTCGGGTAGCGGGTACGTTCCGGCCTGCTCGATGGGGTTTTGCGTAGCAATAATCAGGAACGGTTTCGGTAGGGGGTAGTCGTTACCACCATACGTCACCCGGTATTCCTGCATGGCTTCCAGCATGGCCGCCTGCGTTTTGGGGGGCGTTCGGTTGATCTCGTCGGCCAGGACGACATTGGCGAAAATGGGCCCCTGATTGAAGACAAACACCTTGCGGCCCGTCTCATGGTCGTCTTCCAGAATCTCCGTGCCGACAATGTCGCCGGGCATCAGGTCGGGCGTAAACTGGATGCGTTTGAAACGCATCGCCAGCGCGTCGGACATGGTCTTGACCATCAGCGTCTTGGCCAGGCCGGGTACGCCTTCCAGCAGGCAATGGCCACCCGCTAGTAAGGCAATCAACACCTCACTGATGGCTTCCTGCTGTCCGATGATGACCTTGCCGATTTCGCTCCGGAGCTGGGGGAGCCTGGCCACCAGCGCTTTGTAATGGGTTTTGTCTACAGTTTCCAAGGATTCAGTTTCAGGTTGTATGTTGCTTTAAACACGGAGTGACAGAGGCTTTCACAGAGAAAAAGAGATCGCTGTAGTCGCCGTGTACTTCGCTGTTATGCCGTGTTCAGGCCGTCAGGGCATAGGTCACGATGTTGACGCCGAAGCGGGTATTGTCTTCGGCCAGAAACCGTTTGTTCCGAAAGTCGTAATCCCACTCGCAGCCGTAGTCTTTGTTGCTGTACAATACCCCGATGCGCCCGTTAATCAGAATCGCTTTCAGATAGTCGTGTACGAGGTCGTCGCCCCAGCCGTTCAACTCGAAGGAAGTCGTCGGTGGACCGTCGTCAAACGTAAAGAAGCAGGAGTAGAGCGGGTGGTTATTCGGAATTTTTTGCAGGGCTTTGGGGCCAAACGTGCGGGCCATTTCCTGCTCGAAGGACTTGGCAAACAGCCCGTCGATGTCGTGGTTGCAATCATCGACGAAGACAAAGCCCCCATTCTGCACGTACCGTTTGAAGTTGTCGCGTTCCTTCGCCGAAAACTCGACCAGCTTGTGGCCGCTGAGGTAGCAGAACGGACTTTTAAACAGGTCGGGGCTGCTCAACTGAACCACCTTTTCCTTCTGATCGACGGGTAGCGTCGTGTATTCCACCAGCGAATGCATCAGGTTCGACGGCATGCGCTGATCGGTATCCCAGTCGCCGGAGGTATATTGAATACGGGTGAAAAAGAAGGGCTTCAAGATCGTTTGTTGAGTAAGTCCCGCAAACGGGTTCGCTGTAAGGGATTGGCAAAAGCGACAGGCTTACCGGTCTGTCCTGTTCATCAGTGATTTGAGGGTGGTCAGGTTGACGTCTTTGTCGAAAATGGCGCGAACCGGAATCGTAAAGCCAGGTACGGTCAGCGCCGTCAGTGTATCATCTACATACAGCGTGTTGGCCACGGCAAATGCCATCGTCGCTTCGTCCAATTGATACTGTTCGACTGATTTTCGGACGGGATCGATGATCCAGTATTCGCCGACACCGTGGGCCGCGTAGTCCTCAAATTTGATTCCGCGATCACGACCCGTAGTGCTTTTAGACAGGACTTCCACGATCAGATCCGGGGCGGGGTGCTCCATTTGATCGGCCTCGAATAAATCGGCGGTTTCCTTGTTCCAGTAGCAGATGTCCGGCTCATAATCGTTACGGGTCAACCCGATAAGCGCTTTCTCCGAGTCGACAGCGCCCAGCTCATGCAGGTGGACATAGACGCGAAGCAGGGTCGTTAAGTTCTGCGTCGCGTCCAGATGCCGGCGTTTGACGGGGGAGTGCATGATGACGTCGCCGTTGATGAATTCGGCCTTGACATCGTCGCGCAGCCACTCGCGGAATGCCCGACGACGCTGGGCTTCATCGGCCAGGATGGCTTGTGCTCGTTCGATGACGAGTTTGGCATCCGGTGCTTCCAAAAGGTCGTGAACGCGGCTGTTGATCATAGCAATTCAATCGGCGGTGGTGGCTATTATTTCTACATGATGAAGATACGACGAATCCGGCGAAACCGCCAGCTATACCGCATCGGACAGGCTGGTGAACGTAAACTCCCGGATTTTCATCGGTGGAATCAGGTGGTTGCTGAACGATTCCGTGCTGACCGTCCGCTCCGGCTTACCCAGGGCGTCGAGGTTGTTGAGCATGATGATCGGACTCTCGTTGAAGCGGAAGTTCTTAATAGGGAATTTGATCCGGCCGTTTTCGATGTAGAAGGTCCCGTCGCGGGTCAGGCCCGTGTACAGCATGGTTTGCGGGTCGACCGGACGGATGTACCAGAGTTTGGTGACGAGGATACCGCGTGGCGTCGTCCGAATCATGTCTTCCAGTGATGAATTGCCGCCCAGCATAATCAGGTTACCGGGATACGGCGTAGCTTTCCTGCCGGTTTTTTGTGCCCAGTACCGGCTGTACGCCAGATTTTTGACCACGCCTTTCTCGATCCACATCGTTTTCTCCTGCGGACGACCATCGCCCGACCAGGGGGATGCGGGTAGTTCGGGGTTGGTCGGGTCGGAATAGATCGTCACCCGGTCGTCGACGATTTTATCCCCCAGCCGCGATTTACCCCCGGCCTTGCTGAAGTAGGAGCGGCCTTCGTCGGCCGAGCGGGCGTCGAGGTCGGCGTAGATGTTTTCGATCAGTACCGCCCCCGCCGTGGGTTCGAGAATGACGGTGTACTTGCCGGGTTCGAGCGCCCGCGCGTCGGCCGATGCCTGCGCTTTCTGCATGGCGATACGGGTCGCCGAGGATGTGTCGAGTTTGGTAAAGTCGCTATAGCCACGGGTTACGTAGCCCGATCCCCTGCCGTCGGGTGTGCGTACCGTCAGCGAGAAATTGACGTTCGTGCTGGGGTAATAGGCGAACAGTCCTTTCGAATTCATCATTGCCCTCATCCCGTAGCTGTCTTCCAGAAAGCCCGCACCAACCAGGTTTGCGTCGCGGGTCAGGGTCAGGCTTTTGCCGGCGGCAGCAGCCCGGTCGGCCGACGAAATGCTGGCCGTCGAGTCGAAAAAGCCGTTCGCCTTCAGATACTGCTGCGGGCCGAGTACGCCTACGTACTCCGGGTTTTCGGGAGCCAGCCGGGCCAGTTCTTCCGACCGGCGGACAACTTTCTCCAACGACGCGTCGTCGAATTCATCGATCGTCGCGACACCGACTCTTTTGCCGAACGCCGATTGAACGGCCAGGTTTCTATTGGTCACCGATCCGCTGGTCGACACCTCGTTACGAGCGTAGCGCAGGTTGCCCCGTTCTTCGCTCAGGAGGTTGACTTCGCATTCGTCGGCTTTTGAATAACTCAGAACTTTGGTCAGCAGAGCTTTAGCCTCTGCTTCAGTGAGAATGGTCATAGGGGTGGGCGGGGTTACGGGAGTACGGTTTACGGTATTCGGTTTAGGTGGTACTTGTAGCCTGGACCTCCAGGTCCGGGTGGGCGCGAAGCGACCAAATAGCTGCCGCCTGCAAAAGTTGCCCTGTCGGGCACCCGGACCTGGAGGTCCAGGCTACACTAGCCACCGTACTCCGATTTAAATTTTCCGGGCGGTGTTAATGACGTTGACGCCTTTGAAACGGGCGGTAGTACTGCCGTGCGAAACGGCGTTCGACTGCATGGGCTGGCCCTTTCCGTCGAAGAACGCACCCCCCAGCCGGAAGTCGCGCTGATCGCAGACGGCCACGCAGGAGTTCCAGAACTCGCGCGTGTTCGACTGATAGGCTACGTCTTTGAGCATGCCCACGATCTGCCCGTTTTTGATCTCGTAGAAGAGTTGTCCGCCAAACTGGAAGTTGTAGCGCTGCTGGTCGATGGAAAACGAACCGTCACCAATGATGTAAACACCCTTCTCGACGTCCTTGATCATCTCGGCCACCGACAGGGGTGTTTTACCGGCTGCCAGCGACACGTTGGCCATGCGCTGAAACTGTACGGAACTCCAGCTGTCGGCGTAGCAACAACCCTGCGAGTGGGTTTCACCGATGATGTGCACCTGATCGCGGATGGCCTGGTAGTTGACCAGAATACCGTCTTTGACCAGGTCCCAGCGCTGGGTTTCGACACCCTCATCGTCCCAGCCGACAGCGCCCAGTGAGTTAGGCTGTGTTTTGTCGGCGAAGAAGTTGACGAGTTTGCTACCGTACTGGAAATTTTTCGACTCCCACTTATCAAGCGTCGCGAAAGACGTACCGGCGAAGTTGGCTTCGTAGCCCAGCACGCGGTCGAGTTCCAGGGGGTGCCCCACCGATTCGTGGATGGTCAGCCAGGTATGCGAGGGGTCGAGGACCAGATCATACTTGCCCGCTTCGACCGATTTCGCCGACAGCTTCTGCTTAGCCTGTTTAGCCGCTGCGGTGATATCTTCCAGTATGTCGTAACCCATGTTATAGCGAGTCGTGATACCGGTTATCTTGTCGGTCGGGTTGGCTTGCAGGTAGTCGTAGCTCATACCCATGGGCGCGCTCAGCGCCTGCCGGGTTTCGAACTTGCCCGTTTTCGGATCGATGGCCGTGACGGTAAACGTAGGCCAGATCCGGTGAATGTCCTGGTCGGCGTAAGTGCCGTCGGTTGACGCAAAGTACTTCTGCTCATTCACCAGAAAAAGCTGCGAGTTAACGAAGTTGGCCCCGTTCTTCAGGGCCGCCGAATTAGCCGTCAGCAACAGATCCGCTTTCTCTTTTATGGGTACTTCGAAGGCATTGGTTTTGATGGGCGCTTTCCAACTTACCTCACCGAATCCTTTCTGCGGAGCCAGTTGCACGGGCGTCTTCATCAGGGTTGCGTTGGCTTTGGCAATGGAAACGGCTTTCTCGGCGGCCTTTGCCATGTCTGTTTCGGACCGGGCATCGACAATGGCGGCAAAACCCCAGCAGCCATCGGCGATGACCCGAACCCCCACGCCAAACGACTCGGTGTTAATCAGGTTCTCGACCTTGTCTTCGCGGGTGATGACGAACTGATTGAGGTAGCGACCGATGCGCACATCGGCGTAGGTAGCGCCCTTACTTTTGGCGGCATTGAGGGCTGCGTCGGCCAGGCGCTTTTTGACTGACACATCCAAGCCCGGCTCCAGTAGCGCTTCGGGCGCAACGGTGCGGGAAAAGGCGGGTAACGATGGCAGGAGCAGACTGCCCGCGCCCATACCCGTTAACTGAATAAACTGACGACGATCCAAGTGGGTGGGAATTTGTGGTTTTCGATATACGGTTTACAGTTTTCGGTATACGGTTCTCGGTGCAGCCCAAGTCACGTTGGCGGACCGGTCCAGGTTACAGTCGCGCCAGCCACTGTGTGACGGACCGCGCCACGGTGGCGACCACCGCGTGGCGACCACCGCGTGGCCGCCGTAAACCGTATACTGAATACCGTAAACTAAACGGCATCTGATAAACTGGTGAACGTAAAGTCGCGGATTTTCATCGGGGGAATCAGGTTACCGCCCGACCGGACGGGTTTGCCCAGGGCTTCGAGGTTGTTGAGCATGATGACCGGGCTTTCGTTGAAGCGGAAATTCTTGACGGGGAATTTGATCTGTCCGTTCTCGATATAAAACGTCCCGTCGCGGGTTAGGCCGGTATAGAGCAGCGTCTGCGGGTCGACGGCGCGAATGTACCACAGACGTGTGACGAGAATGCCTTTTTCCGTGCCCTTGATCATGTCGAGCAGCGACTGGTTTCCGCCCTGCACGATGAATCCCGCCGGGCCGGGAATCGGCTTGACGCCTTTCTTGTCGGCCCAGTACCGCGAGTGGGGTATGTTCTTGACGACGCCGTTCTCGATCCAGGTCGTTTTTTCCTGGGGTAGTCCATCGTTGCCGCCACCACCCCCGAAGCGGCCACCGCCCCCACCACCTCCACCGCCAAACGGCGATAGCGGAAGCTCACTGTTCATGGGATCGGTATAGATCGTGACGCGCTCGTCGAAGAGCCGTTCGCCCTGACGCGTGCCGCCCCCTTTCTTGCTCAAAAACGAACGACCTTCGTCGGCCGAGCGAGCGTCCATGCTGCGCATCATATTCTGCAACAGTTCGACCGAAGCCGTGGGTTCGAGAATAACGGTATACTTGCCGGGTTCGAGCGCCCGCGCATTCACCGACGCGAGGGCTTTCTGCATGGCCACTTCGGTGGTGCTGCGCGTATTCAGCTTGCCGACGTCGGTGAAATCGGGTCGGGCGTACCCCGAGCCGGTACCGTCGGCGGTACGGACCGTGACAGAAAAGTCGACGTTGGTCGCTTTGTTGTAGCCGAATAACCCTTTACTGTTGCCAATGGCCGAAAAACCGGTAGTGTCTTCCATGTAGCCGGCGGCCGTGAGGTTTTTCTTGCGGCAGGGATCGATACTATCGAAGGTTGCCTGCGCCCGGAAGTCCGGGTCGATTTTCGCGGTGCTGTCGGCAAACGTCTGCGGGTCCAGGTACTGCTGTGGCCCCAGCATAGGCATGTATTCGGGATTCTCCGGAGCCAGCCGGGCAATCTCTTCGGCCCGCCGGACGGTTTTTTCCAGCGACGCGTTGTCGAATTCGTTGATGGTCGCCGTACCCGCTTTTTTGCCGAAAACGGCCGTTATCGCCAGACTCAGGTTATCCGACTCACCACTGGTCGACACGGCGTTGCGGGCGTAGCGGATGTTGCCCCGTCGACTACCCGACAGGTTGGCGCTCAGCTCGTCGGCCTTCGAGAAGGACAGTACCTTGTCGATGATCTGCCTGGCTTCTTCTTTGGACAGTATGGGCATAGAGGAAGGGGGTAAGGTGTTCGGTATATGGTTTACGGTTTACGGTGGTTGCCGGCGTGTAGCCTGGACCCCCAGGTCCGGGTGGGCGCAAAGCGACCAAATAGCTGCCGCCTGCATAAGTTGCTTTGACGGATGCCCTGTTGCATCTACCACTCCTGCAACGTTGGGCTTCCGCCTGCAAGAGTTGCCCTGACGGGCACCCGGACCTGGAGGTCCAGGCTACACGCCGGCGGTAGCCACTGTAAACTGTAAACCGTATACCGAACACCGATTTAGATTTTCCGGGCGGTGTTGATGACATTGACGCCTTTGAAACGGGCCGTGGCGCTGCCGTGCGAAACGGCGCTGCTTTGGGACGGTTGTCCTTTCCCATCGCTGAACGCACCCCCCAGCCGGTAATCGCTCTCGTCGCAGACGGCTACGCAGGAGTTCCAGAACTCACGGGTGTTGGCCTGATAGGCGACGTCTTTGAGCATACCCACGATTTGTCCGTTCTTGATTTCGTAGAACAACTGACCGCCGAACTGGAAGTTGTAGCGCTGCTGATCGATGGAGAACGAACCGTCGCCGATGATGTAGATGCCTTTGTCGACACCCTTGATCATATCCTGTACCGACAGCGGGGTTTTACCCGGTGCCAGCGATACGTTCGGCATGCGCTGGAACTGCACCGAACTCCAGTTGTCGGCGTAGCAGCAGCCCTGCGATTCTTTCTCGCCAATGATGTGTACCTGATCGCGGATAGCCTGGTAGTTGACCAGAATGCCGTCTTTCACCAGATCCCAGCGTTTGGTTTTGACGCCCTCGTCGTCCCAGCCGACGGCCCCCAGCGAACCAGTCTGCGTTTTGTCGGCGAAGAAGTTGACGACCGGGCTACCGTAGTTAAAGTTCTTCGACTTCCACTTGTCGAGCGTGACAAACGATGTACCGGCGTAGTTGGCTTCGTAACCCAGCACGCGGTCGAGTTCCAGGGGGTGTCCCACCGACTCGTGGATAGTCAGCCAGGTGTGCGAGGGGTCGAGGACCAGATCATACTTACCCGCTTCGACCGATTTCGCCGACAGCTTTTCCTTGGCCTGCTTGGCTGCTGCGGTGATGTCTTCGAGCATGTCGTAGCCCATGTTGTAGCGGGTCGTGACGCCCCCTACCTTGTCAGACGGGTTCACCTGTAGGTACTCGTAGCCCATTCCCATTGGAGCGCTGAGTGAGTCGCGGGTGGCAAACCGGCCGTTCTGCGGATCGACAGCCGTAACGGTGAAGTTGGGTCCGATCCGGTGAATGTCCTGATCGGCGTAGGTCCCGTCGGTCGACGCAAAGTACTTCTGCTCGTTGATTTGCAGCAGCACGTTGTTGACGAAGTTGGCCCCGTTTTTCATCGCAGCCGCGTTACAGGCCAGCAACAGTTCGACCTTTTCCTTGACCGGCACTTCGAAGGCGTTTTTCTTGATCGGTGCTTTCCAGCTTACCTCGCCAAACCCCTGTTGGGGTGCCAGTTGAACCGGCTCGGTCAGCAGACGGGCGTTGGCTTTCGCGATGGCTACGGCCGTCTCAGCCGCTTTGGCGACTACTGACTCGTCGCGGGCGTCGCCCACCGAGGCAAAGCCCCAGCATCCATTGGCAATGACCCGGACGCCCACGCCAAACGACTCCGAGTTAACGATGCCCTGTACTTTATTTTCGCGCGTCAGTACAGACTGGTTGAGGTAGCGGCCAATGCGTACGTCGGCGTAGGTAGCGCCTTTGGCTTTGGCAGCATTGAGGGCTGCGTCGGCCAGTCGTTTTTTAACGGTTATATCCAGACCCGGTTCCAGCAGCGCTTCGGGGGCTACCGTACGGGCGAAAGCGGGTACCGCCGGCATCATCATGCCCAGCGCGCCCATACTCATCAATTGGTTAAAATCGCGTCGTTTCAAGGTTGTGAAGAAGTTTAAGGTTTGTGGTTTACAGTTTTCGGTATACGGTTTACGGTGGCCACGCGGTGGTCGCCACCGTGGTGCGGTTCGTCATACAGTGGCTGACGTATCTATGCAGTGTGGGGCGGGTCGTAGCGGGTCCACACTGCACCGTTAACTGTATACCGAATACCCGTAAACTAAACGGCATCGGAGAGGCTGGTGAAGGTGAAGTCGCGGATTTTCATCGGCGGGACGAGGTTACCGCCCATACGAACGGGTTTGCCCAGGGCTTCGAGGTTGTTGAGCATGATGACCGGGCTCTCGTTGAAGCGGAAGTTCTTGACGGGGAATTTGATCTGTCCGTTCTCAATATAGAACGTCCCGTCGCGGGTCAGGCCCGTGTAGAGCAGCGTTTGCGGATCGACCGGGCGGATGTACCAGAAGCGCGTAACGAGAATACCTTTCTCCGTGCTTTTGATCATGTCGGCCAGCGATTGTGTACCGCCTTCCATGATAAAATTACCGCCCGGCGGGGTGGCATGAACACCTTTTTTCTCCGCCCAGTAGCGTGAGTATGGCATATTTTTAACTACTCCCTTTTCAATCCAGGTCACCTTCTCCTGCGGACGACCGTCACCACTGAACGCGCCACCAGGAACCTCTGGGTTGGTCGGGTCGGAGTAGATCGTGACGCGTTCATCGAAGAGCTTTTCGCCCAGGCGTGTGCCGCCCCCTTTTTTACTCAGAAACGAACGACCTTCGTCGGCCGAGCGAGCGTCCATCGACCGGAACATAGCCGCCATCAGCGATGCATCGACATTGGCTACCAGAGCCGCCGGTTCGAGAATGACGGTGTACTTGCCGGGTTCGAGCGCGCGGGCGCTGCTCGATGCCTGCGCCTTCTGCATGGCGATTTCAGTCGCGTCTTTGGTATTCAGCTTGCTGACGTCAGTAACGTCGCGGGTGGCGTAGCCGGAGCCCATCCCATCCGCCGTGCGGACCGTAACCGAAAATTCGACCGACGTATCGCGGTTGTAGGCCGACAGTCCTTTCGTGTTGCCGATCGCGTTGAAGCGGGTGGCATCTTCCATGTAGCCGGCGGCCGTGAGGTTTTTCTTGCGGCAGGGGTCGATGCTGTCGAAGGTGGCCTGCGCCCGGAAGTCGGGCGTGATGTCGGCGGTCGATTGCGCGTAGGGGTTGGTCTTCAGGTACTGCTGCGGCCCCAGCATAGGCATGTATTCAGGGTTCTCCGGGGCTAGCCGGGCGACTTCCTCGGCCCGTCGGACGGTCTTCTCCAGCGACGCATCGTCGAATTCATTGATGGTTGCCGTGCCGGTTTTTTTGCCGAAAGCTGCTGTGACGGCAAGGGAGAGATTCGTGCTTTCACCGCTGGTCGATACGGCGTTACGGGCGTAGCGGATGTTGCCGCGTCGGCCCCCCGACATATTGACGCTTAGTTCATCGGCCTTTGAGAAGGACAGTACTTTGTCGATAATTCGCTTTGCTTCTGCCTCAGTAAGTAAGGTCGTCATTCCTTGTTGAGAAGTTAAGATAACTCGGTTTAGGTTGCGTTTATCGTGAACCGAATTGTATAGATAGCAAAATTTGTTGGAACAAAAATACGCGTAGGGCCAAATTTATGCCGCTGATGATGGGCTACGGCTGGCGGAATGCCGAAATATTGGTGCTGAAAAGCGAATAATCGGTCGTGTACCCAAAAATGACGAATCCCGAACCGTTGCGACGATTCGGGATTCGTGTAGTCGCGCCTGCATAGGTGCCCGTCAGGGCAACTATGCAGGCGGTAGCCAATTGGTCGCTATGCGTCCACCCGGACGTGGACCGGTCTGCGCCACTGTGACCACCGTAAACTGTAAACCGAAAATCGTAAACTGACTTAAGCCCAGGCCCGGCGGAGGAAGCGGAGCCAGTTGCCGTGCATGACATTGGCGATGTCCGCGTCGGTATAGCCGCGCTGCCGAAGGAGGTCCGGGATTTTTTGCAGATCGGCGATGGTGTCGAGGTCGTAGGGGCACTGCTCTTTACCGAATGCACCGTCGAGGTCGGAGCCGATGCCGATGTGGTTGGCGTTGCCCGCCAGTTGGCAGATATGGTCGAGGTGGTCGATCATCACCGACAGCGAACAGTTTGTCGATTCGGGTGTCGACGTGCCCCGTACCCAGCCGGGAACCATCATCCACGCATCCAGTGGTCCGCCAATGACCGCGTCGCGGGCGATTAGTTCGCGGAGCTGCTCGTCGGAAAACTGCCGGTTATGGTTGACCAGGGCGCGGCAGTTGTGGTGACTGGCCCAGACAGGGCCGTTGAAGTGGTCGAGGGCGTCGCGGAAACTGTCGTCGGAGAGGTGCGTCGCGTCGAGGATGATGTTGAGCCGTTCCATTTCGCGGAGCAGATCGTGTCCCATCGGCCCCATCGGCCCCGTCGCATCGGTGCCCTGCGCATACCGGCCGGGACCGTAGTGGGCGGGACCGATGGCTCGCAGGCCGTAGTCGTAGGCGCGCTGCACATGATCGACCGTGACCAGCGAGTCGGCACCTTCCAGGCTCAGGATGTAGCCAATCGGCTTGTCGTCGACGGGATCGTTATCGCTCCACAACACCAGGTGGGCTTCCAGTTCGTCCAGGTTGCGAATCGGTGTCATCTGGCCGTCGTCGACCATGGCTTCGTACCACATGCGCTGCCCCTGCGTCTGGGCCCACGCCTGTTCGGGCGACTGCCAGCCGGGCAACGGATTGTCGGGGGCAACGTAACGGGCAATCTGCGTGGCCACGACCAGCCCCACCTTGCCCCGGCGCAAATCGGGGAGCGAAACCGTGCCTTTCGCGCGGTCGGGCTTATCGGTCATGCCCTGTTCGCGTTGCCGAATCTGATGTGCGGTCTGCCGCAGGTCGCGGTTCCACTCCATCGCGTTCATACTCAGGTCTAAATGGGCGTCGATTGTAAACATAGTTCTCGGTTTTCGGTATTCCGTTTTCGGTTTACGGTGGGCAGCGTTCTGTCGCACGATGGGTTGCAATGTGTGCATCTGTGTAGCCTGGACGTCCACGTCCGGGTGGCTGTTAAGCCAATTACGCAAGGCGGTATTTTTGTTGCCCTGTCGGGCACCCGGACGTGGACGTCCAGGCTACACAGATGCGTCAGCCACTGTAAACCGAAAACTGTATACTCTTATTACACTGTCAGAACCCGGTCGCGGGCGGTAGTTTTCCAGGTGCCGGACAGATGACCTTGCTCGATGGTACGGGCCCGGTCGAACAGGGCGACGGTGGGGCAGATGTGGTGGGGTAAGCCGTACAGCACGTCACCGATGCGATACGAATGATCGTCGCCCGCATCGACAGTCAGGTGTTCTTCGCTCTGCCCGGTAGCCCGCAGGTCGGGTGCGTTGAGAAAGGTAAGGCGCTGCGCCAGTTCCCCCTCAGCCGCTACCGATTTGTGGCCAATGTCGATGCAAAGTGTAGTCGGCGTTGGCAGGGAAATCACCCGGCCGACGACCAGGGCGGCTGGCTCGAACGGTTGTTCGGGCAGGGTCGTGCCGTAGCCCTTGTCCCAGTAAATGAACGTACCGGGGCTGCATTCCACATCCGGGCGCTGGGCATGAATCGGAAAAGTCGGACTGCCACCGGCCACGATAATCGGATCGAAGCCGAGGGCGCGCAACTGCTCGCGTAGCTGGGCAACGGGGGCAAAGGCCGCATCGCAACGGGCCGCCCGTACGCTCAGGTCGGTGTCGCGGAGGTGGCCGTCATAGGCGTGTAGTCCCACCGGCTGAATGCCGGACAGGGTTGCCAGTTGCTGGTACAGCGTCGCGGCCCGGTCGTCGGCCAGAATACCCGTGCGGTTCATGCCGACGTTCAGGTCGAGATACACCGGTATGGACAGACCCGCGTCCGTTGCCCGTTCCGCCAGTTGTTCAGCCGTACCGAGATTATCGATCAGGCAGGCAAAGCGTGTGTCCGGATAGGCTCGGATCAGCGCGATCAGGCGCTGCTGTTTGGCCCCCACCGGCTGATACGCCAGCAGCACGTCGGGCGCGCCGGCTTCTGCCAGCATCTCGGCTTCGGCAATGGTCGCGCACTTGAATTTACGAATGCCCGCGTCGAGCAGTAACCGGCTCGCATCGGGCGACTTGTGCGTTTTGACGTGTGGCCGTAGTCGAGACACATCATCGACATAAGCCAGCAGCCGGTCGATGTTCTGCCGGACGCGGTCGGGGTAGATCACCAGGGCCGGTGTGTCGAGTGCATCGACATCGGTGATCGTGTACCAGTTTGTCATGAGAGGGAGAGATTAAACACCTTTTTTAAACACAGAGGACATGGAGGTTTCACAGAGAAAACAGAGCGTTATTCGTTCTTCGTGCGCTCCGTGAAACCTCCGTGCCTCGGTGTTTAAAAAAGATTACACCAGTTCGAATAGCGCTTCGATCTCGACGGGGATGTTGTCGGGCAGGGAGCCAAAGCCAACGGCCGATCGAACGCCGATGCCATTTTCTTCCCCCCATACCTGCGCGAGAAGTTCGCTGCATCCGTTGATGATGTACGGATGCCGTTCGAAGTCGGGCGTGCAGTTGACCATGCCGAGCACTTTGATGACGCGCTTCACCCGGTCGAGGCTACCGAGGTGGGTTTGAATGGTCGACAGGATGGTCAGGCCCACCTGCCGGGCGGCCAGTTTGCCCTGCTCCATGTTCATGTCGGCCGGATTGGCATCGGTACCAATGCGGCCGATAATCAGGCTTTTATCGTCCTGCACTGGTCCGTGACCCGAGACGTACAGGTACTTACCGTCGATCAGATACGGCTTGTAGACCCCCAGTGGCCGGGGGGCGGGGGGCAGGGTCAGATTCAGTTGGGCAAAAGCCGCTTCAGGTGAGATTGTGTCGATGGACATTCTAGTTTGACGTTTGTGGTTCGTGGTTTGCATGTAGCCTGGACGTCCACGTCCGGGCGGCCGTTAGGCCAACTACGTAAGGCGGCAGCTCTATTGGTCGCTCCGCGCCCACCCGGACGTGGACGTCCAGGCTACACTTTGTACCACTTAAAGGATTAAATTAAAAAGTAGTACGCCTGCCAGACCGGCGAAGGCGACAATGGTTTCCATTAATGACCACGACCGGATCGTGTCTTTCAGGCTGAGGTTAAAGTATTCCTTGAACAACCAGAAGCCGGGGTCGTTGACGTGCGAGAACATCAGACTACCCGCGCCGACGGCAATAACCATCAGGTTGGGGTTGACGTGTTGCTGGGCGACGATGGGCGCGATGATACCGGCGGCCGTCAGTCCGGCAACGGTGGCCGAACCGAGACAGACCCGGATGATGGCCGCAATCAGCCAGCCCAGTACCAGCGGGGGTAAGGTCAGCGTTTGCAGGCGGGTGGCCAGTTCCTGACTCAAGCCGCTGTCGGACAGGACCTGCTTCAGCGCCCCTGCCCCGGCGATGATGAGCAGAATCATGGCTACGTCTTTGGCCGCTTCCTCGTAGATCTTCATCACCTGCGGCATCGTCTTGCCGTTGGATAAGCCCAGACTGACCGTCGCGACAAGCACCGAAATCAGCATTACCACGGCCGGGTCGCCGATGAAGGCCGTCGACGTCATCAGTGCGTCATTGGTCGGGAAAATAACCCGCAGCACCGTTGTGATGGCCAGCAGCACGACAGGCAGCAGGGCCGACAGAAAGCTGTTGAGCGTACCGGGGCGGTTGTCGAGCGGAACGGGCTTCGTGGCAAAGGTGTCGAGCGGTTCGGCGTGAATACCTTTCAGCGTCTGGGCGAAGATCGGTCCGGCCAGGATGATCGTCGGGATGGCAATGCTGATACCGAGCAACAGCGTCAGCCCCATGTTAGCCCCGAACTGCGTTACCAGTGCGGCCGGGGAGGGGTGGGGCGGCAGGAAGCCGTGGGCCACCGACAGCGACGCCAGCATGGGCAGACCGATGTAGACGGCGGGTAGCTTGTAGCGGTACACGACCGAAAAGATCAGCGGAATCATCAGGACGAAACCGACATTGTAGAACAGCGGAATACCGATGATAAAGCCCGTACACATCAGCCCCCATTGGATGTAGCGTTGCCCGAACAGGTTCATCATTACCCCGGCGATGGTTTGCGCGGCCCCGCTATCGGCGACCAGCTTGCCCAGCATAGCCCCCAGCGCGATTACCACCACCAGCCCGCCCAGCGTGTCGCCAATGCCTTTCTGCACGGATTTGGCCACGTCGACGAGGGGCATGCCCAGCAGCGCACCCGCCAGCAGCGACACGACCAGAAACGACAGAAACGGGCTGACTTTCCCCCATGAAATCATCAGGATCAGCAGCAACACACACAGGCCAACGGTTAGCAGGGGCATAGGTTTTAAGGGGTTATCGGGTTTCGGTGTACGGTTCTCAGTATACGGTTTACGGTGGGCGTCTGTGATTGCTAACCGTAAATCGAAAAATACGTAACTCCTGATGCCAAGATCTGTGTCTTCATCGACCCTGGCGGTGAGCGTTGACGGGGACTAGCCGAAAACCGTAAACGATATACCGTAAACTGTACACTACTCCAGTCTCAGTTTACTGATGCTCAGGGTGTTGCCGTCGATGGACAGGCCATCCTGAATCAGCACGGCACGGTATTCGATTTCGTCGTAGGTTTTCAGCGTACCGGCCATCAGTTCCAGACTTTGCTTGCCGGTTTGTGACACCGGATAAACGTCCGTCAGGGTCCAGGGCTGGTTAAAGTCTTCATTGAGTGAACTCTGCACCGGGCGGTAAGCAAAGCCCAGCCGGTACTGCTTGCCGTCGCCCAGCTTGAGGACGTTGGCGGTTAATTTCAGGTTGCCATTGGGCAGTTTCTCAGCAGGCATGGTGCGGAACTGAACCGGCTCGACGGCGGGCGTTACGTTGGTCAGTTTAAGCACGATCGGGTTGGGCCACTTGTGGTTGTTGTAGATGCGCTGCGCCCGAACGACCGATATTTTCAGGCCCTCAGCCGTCTGCTCGAAACGCGTCTGTCCGTCGTTGGTGGGCTGGTATTCGACTACGTTGCCCGTTTGACCCAGTACACTCACTTCCGTTTTGCCCGTGGCCTTCACCGACCGAAGCAGAAACTCGCGACGCTGCCCGCGCGGCCAGTCGGGCATACCCGTCAGGTAGGCGAATACGGTGTTGTCGGTCTTGTGTCTGGTGAACCAGATATTGCCTTCGTTGCGGATGATCCAGGGGCGCACGTCGTGAACGGACTCGTGGTTGATGAAGTGCCACGCGCCGATTTCCATCAGCCGGCCCATCTGCCCTTCGTTCAGGTCGCCCCACTGCGTCGGACCGACGTTGAGCAGGTAGGAGCCGCCTTTGGCCCGCGCTTCGATCAGAAAATTCAGCAGTTCGGTACCCGACTTGTAGTGGTCGTTGGTCGGCTTGTAATTCCAGGCCGTACCCATGGTCATGTTGCTTTCCCAGGGCCGTTCTAGGGTCTCGCCGGGCATGTACTGCTCGGGGGTTTGCAGCGCGCCCCGCGTAATCAGGCAGTTGGGCTGGTATTTCCAGACCGTCGCTTTAACCTCTTCCCGCAGCACGTCGCTGTCGATGAAAAACAAGTCGACAGGGCCGTAGTTGGTCATCAGCTCGCGGCACTGTGCTTCGACGAACGTTTTGTACTTCGCCTGAAACGGCTTCGCTTTCTCCCAGTGCCCATCGCGGGTGATGTCTTTCATCCCGTTGCGGTAGGCAAACGAAAAATCTTCGGGCGAATAGTAGAACCCGACGGCCATCCCCCACTTGCGACAGGCGTCGACGAACTGCCGGACGATGTCTTTTTTGTAGGGGGTGTTCATCACGCCGAAGTCGGTGGTTTTGGTGTCCCACATGCAGAAGCCCGCATGGTGCTTGGTCGTGAACATGATGTATTTCATGCCCGCGTTCTTCGCCAGGATCACGATGCGTTCGGGGTCCCAGTCTTTGGGGTAGAAGGTCTTGGGGAGTTCGCGGATATAGCGGTCGACGTAATCGGGCGACGCGCCAACCAGCGAATGGCTGATGACAACCCCCAGTTGCGTGTCGACGTTCCAGTGAATAAACATGCCGAAACCGGCGTCTTTAAGCCAGGTTTCCCGTTCGGGTTTGTTGTGGTTGACGCCCAATTGCTCCTGCGCCCAACCCTGGTGGGTTGTCAGCAACAGCAGTGTGAAGGCAAAGCAAAGAAGTCGACGCATGAGAAAGAAAAAGGGGAAATGTTTCTGTTTTTACTGAATGGGGGACCCCACCCCCGACCCCTCCCCGTTAGGGAGGGGAGAAAAGCTGTCGCTACGTTGTTCCCCTCCCTAACGGGGAGGGGTTGGGGTGGGGTTCAAGGTTACCGGACGATCACCTCGTCCAGCAACAACCAGGCCTTGCCGCCGGCTCCGTATTCACCGGCGGGAATTGTACCCTGTCCGGTTGCTTGAATCCGTACGAAGCGGGCCTGGGTCGGGGTAAAGCGACCATCGACGGGGTTGATGCCGTTGACGGGAAACTGAGTCTGTTCATAAACGGTCCGGTACGTGTTGCCGTCGGTGGAAACCGATACACGAAGCTGTTTGGGGGGCCACATCCGCTGCCAGCGGTAAGCCAGTATGTGCGTGCTGACTTGTGAGATGGTTTGCAGACTGTCCAGATCGACGACAATCGTCGGGTCGGTGCCGGAGAAGCCTACCCACTCGCCGGTGTTGTAGCGCGTCGTGCCCGCCCGCCCGTTGACCAGTACCTGCATGCTCGCCGGTCGGTACGCGCCCGATGGCAGTGGATCGACCGTTACCGATTTACCCGTCGCCTTGCTGATCGTAAAAGCCTGACTGACGACCCGGTCCTGCTGACGCCCGTCGATAAAAAGCGCCGACCGGATGGTGCTGCTCTGCGTAACGGCGATCGGCTGCGTGTACAACAGGCTGTGGCTGGTTGGGGCGCTGCCGTCGGTGGTGTAGCGAAGCTGCGCACCGGGTCTGGTCGTTGTCAACGCGTACAACACCTGTCCGGCGGGCGATACGCTGACGGTGTCGGTTGGTTCGTCAACATGCGGATCGTAGTGGACGTGCTGGCGGTCAAGGAGGGGCCGTTGCTGCCGAAGCCGACGTAGAAAATCAGGGTAGTTACGTTGGGGGCGTGGTGTCCAGCCGGTTTCGGCCAGGGCCAGCAGGCGGGGAAAGACCATGTACTCCGCTTTGTCGGGCGTCGGCATGTATTCGGTCCAGACGTTGCCCTGCACGCCCAGCAGGTACCGGGCTTCGTCGGCGCGCAGGCTGTCGGGCGTCGGTTCGTAGCTGTACGTTTTGCGCAGGGGTGTGTAGCCCGCAGCCGCCAGCGGTTCGTCGGGGTGCAGCGACTGGTAGTAGTCGAAGTAGACGTGACTTTCAGGGGTCATGATGGCGTAATGGTGCTGCCGCATGGCCTGAATACCGCCCTCGATGCCACGCCAGCTCATCACGGCTGCGCTGTCGGACAGGCGCAGATTGGGGTTGTGCCCTTCCAGAATTTCGTCCCAGCCAATCAGTTGCCGACCCCGCCGGTTGAGGTGCTTTTCGATACGCCGAATAAAGTAACGCTGCAACTCGTTCTCGTTCGCCAGCTTCTCCGACCGGATACGCGCCTGACAGCGGGGACAGGTTTGCCAGCGCACTTTCGGGCATTCGTCGCCCCCGATATGGATATAGCGGGATGGGAATAAGCCGATTACTTCGTCGAGTACGTTGGTCAGCATGGTGAAGGTACTATCGTTGCCCGCGCAGAAGACATCGTCGAAGATGCCCCAGAACGTTGCGGCAGCGTAAGGGCCACCCGGCGACCCGTCGGGCTTTTGACAGCCCAACTGTGGAAAGGCGCTAAGAGCCGCCAGGGCGTGGCCCGGCATCTCGATCTCGGGAATGACCGTGATGTGGCGGTCGGCAGCATACCGGACAATAGCGCGTACCTCGTCCTGCGTGTAAAAGCCCCCGTAGCGTTTACCGTCGAATCGATGTGGCAGCTCCTTCTTGTGACCGATTAATGTCTGAGCGCGGTAGGCGGCTGTTTGTTGTAGTTGCGGGTAACGTTTGATCTCGACACGCCAGCCCTGATCGTCGGTCAGGTGCCAGTGAAAGGTGTTGAGTTTGTAGCGGGCCAGCAGGTCGATGTATTTCCTGATGAACGATACCGGAAATAGGTGGCGGCTGACGTCGAGCTGCATACCCCGGTACGGAAAGCGCGGATAATCGTCGATTTGCTGACAGAGGATGCGTCCCGAGGGGGATAGTTCGAGCAGTTGACGCAGCGATTGCAGGCCGAAGAACAGGCCCGTATCATCGTGCCCGATCAGGTCGATGCCCGTTGGGCGGATCGTCAGGCGGTAGCCTTCGGGTTTAGGAATAGTTGTTGAATCGATGCGTAAACGAAGGGCTGACGCGGTGGGTGTGGATGATGTGGTAGGAAGCGAAAAGCCAAGCAGTTGCCGGACCATTGTCAGGGTGGCTACCGGAACGGATTTGTCCGCCAACAGGCGGGTCTGTCGAGCCAGGGTAAATGTGCCCGACCGAAACCGGACCGATACCGGACGGGGAATCAGGCCCGTCGAGTCGGAGAAAGTTGGCTGGGCGAAACACGACGCCCAGCCAAACCCAATTATCATTAATGTGCCTATGATTTTCACTGTTGAGAAGAAAGAGGATAGATGAAAGAAGAAAGACAGTTTACTGAAAGAGGGTTCTTGGAATCGCTTCTGTCATCCCTCGCAGGTTCGGGACGACAAAAAGCCTTTTTTTGAAAAACGTTATCGGTTTATCATCTCTTTCGTCTCACGTCTTTTCTCTTTCTTCTAAAAAAACAATTACTGCTTATCCCACCAGATGCGCGTCGTCAGCAGGTTGGCTCCCTGGCGGGCAACGGCGGCACTGAACTGCGCATTGTTGACACTCTCTTCGGTTGGTGGGTAAAGCAATCGGCGCGGGATAACTCCTCCCGTGATGTTGCCCGTCACGTTGACGGGGGTCAGGGCGGGGTAACCCGTCCGGCGCCAGCTCGCGAAGGCTTCCTGCTCGTCGGGGAAGAGGGTGATCCAGAGCTGCGAACCGATCTGTGCCAGTTTGGCGTCGGTTGAGCCGCTGGCCGGGAACGGATTCTTCGTCAGATAGGCATCGACCTTCGCCGTTGAAATGCTACCCGCCGTCGCATTGATCTGCGCCCAATTGGCCATCGCCGAGCGAACGCCCGCGTTGTAAGCCGAGGCTGCATCGCCCGAGTACCAGCCCCGCACGGCCGCTTCGGCCAGCAAAAGGTTAACTTCGGCGGCCGTCATCACCAGCACCGGCGCGTCGAGCTTCAGTACTGTTACCGGGTTCGGCTCCGAATACGTCTTGAAATCAGCAGGTTTGACGAGCAGGCCGTTGGGCATACCCCGTTGTAGCGACGTCGTGGTGTCGGCAGTGCTACCGTTCCAGACAACGGCGATTACGTTCAGGCGTGGGTCGGCCGAGTTTTTCAGCGCGTCGATGAATGTTCGGGCCAGCTTACCGCCTTCGATATTGTCGTTGCCGTTGCCGGGGCTGTAGTCGCTGTTCCGCATCGACAGCGCGTAGGGGTTTTTGTTGATATCCTGCCCCGACGACAGGTAGTTGATCTTGGCCAGATCACTATCCTGCGTGATAACGCCCCCGGCGATGGCTTTCTTCGCCCAGGTCTGGGCGCTGGCTGCGTCGGCCTTGGTCATCCGCATGGCCAGCCGCAGCATCAGCGAATTGGCAAACTTCTTCCACCGGTCGATGTTGCCGCCGTAGATCAGGTCCGCCGTACCGAAAGTTGTTTTATTCGCGTCGAACGCCTGCACCGACTGGTCAAGTTCGTTCAGCATATCGGCGTAGATGGTCTGCTGCGCGTCGTATTTTGGCGCAAACAGGTTCTGCGTGTAGCCTTTGGCCGCTTCGCTGTAGGGGACGTCGCCGTAGAGGTCGGTGATGCGGTGCATGACGTAAACGCGCCAGATGCGGGCCGCCGACAGCAGGTTGACCTGATTCGCGTCGGTCGACACCGCCCGGATTACTTCACTGATTTCGTTGACGGCGTTTGGGTAGCCATTCTGGAAGAAATCGTAGGGGTAGGTCCCCTGCTGGAAATAGTACTTATCGCCGATGGCGGGTACGTCTTTGTAGGTGGCGAAGTGTTGAATCGAACCGCCACTGGCCAGGACACCTGTCGAGTAGTAGCTGTTGTTCAGCGCGTCGAGCTGCGCCTTGGTGAAGACGTAGGCCGGGGTAATGGTCGATGAAGCATCGGGGTTGATGTTCATCTGCTCGAAGCCCTTGTCGCAGGCTGTCAGACCCGCCAGCAGGCCCGCCATCAGCAGCGACCGGCGCAGGAATGTATGGGAAGAAAGGAATGTCATAGGAGTATGCTGTTGTAAGTTGTATGTAGCCTGGACGTCCACGTCCGGGTGCCCGTCAGGGCAACTACACAAGGCGGCAGCTAATTGGTCGCTTCGCGCCCACCCGGACGTGGACGTCCAGGCTACTGGATACGGTCTGCTAGAATTTCACCATCAGGTTAACGCCCATGCTGCGGGTACGGGGTAGCGAGAACGCTTCGAAGCCTTGCGCGTTGCTGTTGGTATAGCTCGATTCGGGGTCGAAGTTGTCGGTGTTGCGGTACAGGATAAACGGGTTACGGGCGACAAGCGAGATCGACGCACCCTGAATCCGCAGGGGTTTCAGTACACCCGCCGGGATGTTGTAGTTCAGCACTACCTGCCGCAGTTTCACGAAGCTACCGTCGTACAGAAACAGGTCGGTGTAGTTTTTCAGGTTGTCGTAGTACAGGCGCAGCCCCGACACCGGAATCGTGGCCGAGTAGGGGGTACCCTCCGGCGTCACACCCGATACGGGCAGGCCACTTTCACGGCCTGGCAGCGTGCTTTTCTGTAGACCGAAACGGGTTGCGTACACGTCCATCGTCGAGAAAATCTTGTTGCCGAACTTACCGTCGATCAGCACGTCGAGCGAGAAGTTTTTGTAGGTGAACGTGTTGCTCAGCCCCATCGTCAGTGGCGGTACACCCTGACCCAGTTCGGTCAGCGCACTGCGTTGCGGATAGCCCGTGGCGGTGTTGTAGACGACGTTGTTGTTGGCGTCGCGTACCATCGTATAGCCTTTGATGACACCGTATGGCCGGCCCACGGCATTGTGGATGAACGCCCAGCTACCAACGCTGCTCGCTACTTCGATGGTGTTCAGCCCGTCGGCCAGTTTCACCACTTCGTTTTTGTTGTAAGCCAGATTGTAGCTGACGTTCCAGTTGAAGTTGCGCGTTTTTACCGGATTGCCCGTAATCAGCATCTCGATACCGCTGTTGTTGACCTGCCCGATGTTGAGCAGTACGTCCTGATACCCCGTCGCTCGCGATACCGACGTCCGTACGATGTCGTCGGTGGTTTTGCGGTTGTAGTAGGTCAGGTCGAGGCCGAGCCGGTTGCGGAAAAACTTCATGTCCAGACCCAGTTCGTAGGTCGTCGACGTTAGCGGGCGCAGGCTTGAGTTCGTCACCAGGTTGACCCCGTTCGACTGAGTTACCTGCTGGAGGGGCCGACCGTCGTGGCCGCCCTGCACCATGCTGTAGGTCTGGTTCAGGATGTACGGATCGGGCGTTGCGCCACCTACCTGTGCACCGGACGCCCGTACCTTGGCGAAGCTGATCCAGCCCGGCAGACGAGCCGCCTGCGACAGTACGAAGCTACCACCGATGGATGGGTAGAAAATGCTGTTGTTCTGCTGACTGAGCGTCGAGAACCAATCCTGCCGACCCGTAACGGTCAGGAAGGCAATGCCTTTATAATCGAAATCGGCCGAAGCGAAGATCGAGTTAGTCGCCGTTTTCTGGTTGACCGGCCGGGTCGTCAGTGACGACAGGTTGGTGTAGCTGTAGAAGAACGGAATGATGAACTGCGTACCGTCGATGTAGGTGTCGTTGACGGTGTAGAGCCGTTTGTTACCCCCGACGAAGGCGGTCATCCCCAGGTTCTTGCCGAGTTTGGTGTCGTAGTTCACCGTCAGCAGCGAGTTCGTTTCCGATACCGACGAGTTGATTTCGTGGTATTCACCCGCAGCATTGGCCGTGTAGACCGTACCCGTCGGGATGATGCCCACCGAGCGGAAATTGTAGAAATCGCGGCTGACGCTACCCCGCACGTACAGGTTGTCGAGAATATTGAATTTCAGGTTGGCCTGTCCGATAAACCGGTTCTTGGTATCGTTATTCTGGAAGCGGTTGACGACAAAGTACGAGTTCGACGCGTAGGGCGTTTCGTTCCACTGGGTCTCGCGGCCACTGGCGTCGTAGCCCGGCGACAGTTGCCGTATGTCGACCGTATTAGCGACCATGTACACCGCCCAGTTGGGGTTACCCGGTGCGTCGCCCGCGCTGGGTCGGTTGGTTCCCTGTTCGAGGTTGTACTGCGCTACCGTTTCGAGCGACAGCCGCTTGCTCAGGATCGCGTTGACGTTCAGGTTGGCAATCTTCCGGTTGAACTTCGAATTGGGCAGAATACTCTTGTTGTCGACGTTGGCAAGCGAAAAGCGGAAGTTGATGTTCTCGCTGCCGCCATTCAGCGCCACCGTGTTCGTGAACGTCGACCCGGTCTGGTAGAAGTTTCTGATGTTGTTGCGCTGTGGCGAGTACGGATGTTGCAGCCCGTCGAAGGCAATGTACGGCTGCCCGTCCATGCGCGTTCCCCACGACCGACGGCCCCAGTTCGTCGCCTGTGCCTGCGTCGTCGGTTTTACGCCACCGTCGCCCTGTCCGTATTCGTACTGAAAATCAGGAAATACGGCGGGGGTGTCGAACATCAGCGTCGTGTTGTAGTCGATGCCGATGCCTTTCTGCGCCCGGCCTTTCTTGGTCGTAATCAGGATAACCCCGTTGGCGGCCCGTGAGCCGTAAAGCGCGGCTGCCGTACCACCTTTCAGCACACTGATCGATTCGATATCGTCGGGGTTGATGCCACCGATGCCATCGCCCCGGTCGACGTTCAGGCCACTACCGTTGGTGGTTGGGCTACCGCCGGGTGTCGTATTGTCGATCGGCATCCCGTTGATTACGTACAGCGGCTGGTTGTTGCCGTTCAGCGACCCGTTACCCCGGATGATGACCCGGCTAGACCCACCGGCCCCTGTCGACAGACCCGACGCGTTGACCCCGGCGATCTTGCCGCTGAGCGCGTTGGCGACATTGGTTTCGCGGGCCTGTGTAAAATCGCTGCCCTTCACTTCCGTTACCGAATAGGCCAGTGCTTTCTTGTCTTTCGTAATCCCAAGCGCCGTAACCACAACTTCGTTAAGCTGCGTCTGATCTTCTTTCAGGGCCACGTTCAGCACCGAACGGCCACCGACGGCAATTTCCTGGCCGACGAAGCCGATGTACGAGAGAACGACCGTTGCCTGTGGGTTCGACAACCGAAGCGAGTAGTTACCGTCGCTGTCGGTGACGGTGCCTTTGGTCGAGCCTTTCTCGACGATGGTTACGCCGGGTAGCGCCGTGTTATCGGCACCGTTGGTCACTTTACCCGTCAGGGTTTGCGCCAGCGTGGGCAGGCTCAACAGCCAGCACAGCAGCAGCAATACGGGTGAACCAGCCCGTTGGGTAGTCAGGGATAGTTTATTCATAGATACATGCAGGTAGGTATTACGTAAGGAATACTGATTGCAGAAGTTGCGATCATTAATTGCAAATATTGCCGAATAAAATTTTAAATCAAGGTTTTTGCGAATAATAATCGGTAAAATAGGGGATGTACATACTTTTGTTTGCAATTAATTCAATATATAGTAGTTTAGTGCTGCAATGGTGTCGGAATTGGTAGCTTAATTTGCAGTAACTGGCAATAGCCTAGTAAATTGGTTCATCTTTGCCCTTACACCTGATCTATTCCCCGTAGTTATTCCATGCTGGCGACCGATCCGTCTATTGTCTTAGTGAAAGAGGAGCGCAAAGAGATGCTGCTCAAACAGATTAACCTGCACACCCGTGTCTACCTGGGTGATCTGGCCAGTACGCTCAATGTATCCGAAGACACCATCCGGCGCGATATCAACGAGTTGGCGGATGAGGGAAAGCTGATAAAAATTCGCGGTGGCGCGATGTCGAAAGCGTATCACCATACCTCGGCGGTACAGGAAACGTATGGGCATCAGGACAAGCGTACGATCGCTGAAAAATGCCTGCCGTTGCTACAGGATGGTATGTTGATTCTAATCGGCGGGGGGACCACGATCCGGGAGCTAATCAAGCTGATTCCGGCGGACCTGCGGGCGACGTTCGTGACCGTCAATCCGCTAACGGCCGTTGAACTGATGGATAAGCCGAACCTGGAGATCATTATGGTCGGCGGACAGATTTCGCGCTACAGTCAGATGAGCGTTGGGGGAGAGGTGTATCAGCGGTTGTCGGAGTTCCGGGCCGATCTCTGCATTATCGGTACCAACGCGATCGACGCCCGTAGTGGCCTGACCGATTCGGATTGGGAAACCGTGCAGGCTAAGAAAGCAATGATACAGGCTTCTGCAAAAGTTGCAGTTTTGGCAATATCAGAAAAATTAAACAGCGTTATGCGGATGAAAATAGCCGACCTTCACCAGATCGACTACCTCATTACCGAACTGCCTGCCGAATCGCCCCAACTGACGCCGTACCGGGCGGGTAACGTACAGTTGCGGTAATTCGCCTGCTGCCACGCCAGGTGCAGATCTGGCGGTTGGCCTGATGGTGCGTTCTTACGGGACCGTGACGATTGGGTAATTACGACCCTGTTCGACAGCCCACATCAGATCTTCCAGTAAATGCGGTACCTCAATGGACATCGTGTTATTTTGCCCGCAGACGGGGCCGTTACAACAGATGACGCTGCCCTGCTCACCCGGAATGATCGCTACAATATTGTATACGTTTAACGCTATCGGTTCTTTATCCTTCGTTTCAACTTTAATGAACATAACAATTGAGGTCGATTGAGTAGTGAGAGTATGCACAAGTATACTTTGCGTAAACAATATATGCTACAGAATTGTGGTGAATGGAGCGCATAATCTTATTGAATTGGTACCTTCTCAATGCATGGGTAACGGACTCTCTTACGAAACAAAACAACGTACCAGGAGTCTATGAAGTACAGTCGTGGGCTACGGGTACAAGGTCTTGAATCCGTCGAGGCTGTAGCCCGAAGCAACAAATCCGGAGTATGCTTATAAAATCAGCCTGTACCGGCAGGTCGTTACCGTAGCCACACGACACAAACCGTTACTTTTGCCCGCTAAACAGTTGTACGTGCATGGCCATTAAGGCATTTTTATTCGATCTCGACGGTGTTATCGTCGACACGGCGATTTACCACTACCAGGCCTGGCGCCGACTGGCCAATGAACTGGGATTCGACATCTCGGAGGAATTTAACGAGCGGTTGAAAGGCGTCAGCCGCATGGAGTCGCTCGACCTGATTCTGGCGGAGGGCGGTCAGACGCTGTCTGATGAACGGAAGCTGGAACTGGCCACGCAGAAAAATGAGTGGTACCTGGAACTGGTCAGCCGCATGACGCCGGACGACATTCTGCCGGGTGTTGCTCCCTTCTTCTCGCAGGTGCGCAAGGCGGGCCTGCACACGGCGCTGGGCTCCGTCAGCAAGAATGCCCCCCTGATTCTGGAACGTATCGGTATGGGCGAAGTCTTCGACGCAGTGATCGACGGTAACAAGATCAGTAAAGGCAAACCCGACCCGGAAGTATTCACCAAAGGCGCTGCCGAACTGGACGTGCAGCCCGACGAATGTGTCGTCTTTGAAGATGCCGTAGCCGGTATCGAAGCTGGAAAGCGGGGTGGTATGCACACCGTCGGACTGGGATCGCCCGATGTGCTGACGCAGGCCGACATGGTGGCTCCGTCGCTGGAACACCTGACCGTCGAGCAGGTACTGGCGCGCTTCAATGCCTAAATCCGGCTGGGCTGGCGCTTCCTGTAGCGATGCGACCGCCCGGCGGCCCGGCCTTCGCGTCTCATCCTCTGGATAGTTGGGTGCATAATAAAAAGCAGTGCTCGTTCGCGGGCTTGCGTGCGACAAGCCGCACTTGGTTGACAGGCCGTCTTTTAGCTTGTAGTTTGGGCGTCGGTCGATAGGCCAAACTTGGGCGTAGGCAACCTGTTTTAGCGGGTCAGGTTGCGGCTGACAGTAGACAGTTGGGTGTTGACAAGCCCCAAAAAGCGTCGGTCGACACAAGCCACTTAAATGTTGGCAGATCAAGTGTCGATTAACACATCCAGCATTGGAGATATATCACTTTTGTATTATAGTGTACGACATCTTTACTATAAACAGTAGGATATTTGTACATCCTGTTGTACCTTTGCAATCCTAATAATTTTACCAACAAGAAGTATGACGACTGCAAGAGACGTAGCGGAGTACATTTTACAGCTAGCGGACAGTGAAGTAAGCGATAACGATGTTACTAATCTTAAGCTACAAAAGCTAGTGTATTATGTACAGGGCTTTCATCTCGCTATGTTTGATAAAACAGTATTTTCTGACCCTATTGCTCCTTGGCAGTACGGTCCAGTAGTGTCAGAGCTGTATCATACATATAAGGAAAACGGTGGTAGTGTAATTAAGCCAACCGCTGAGTACACACCAACCGAGGCTTTTTCTGAAGAACAAGAAAATCTTATTAAAGAAGTTTTCAATGTTTACGGTCAGTTCTCTGCTTGGAAACTTCGAGATATGACGCACCAAGAACTACCTTGGATAGAGGCTGATGAACTGAAGCTTCCTGAAATCAAAGTCGAAACAATGCGTACTTTTTTTAAGGATCATATCAATTAGGGCTAATGGGAATTAAGAAACCCCAACCTACACAAGGTAAGAATGTAAAAGTTACTACAACAAGTATAGTAAGCCCGGACATAAAACATCCGGTTTTTTGTTTTAGATACTTAGTGAAGGGGTTTGATCTTGAGCAATGTGAAGAATATGAATCCGTTGCGCTCATCAAGCACTTGTACAACTTGAGTCAACTCACGTGGGAAGAAATTAAACTTGCGCCAAGACATGGTATGGGCTCGGAAAAAATCCAACGAAACTCTATAAAAGCCAGTATCCCCAAATTCATTACAGACGATGTTGACTACTTTTTAGCCCTGCGTTTTCAAGGTAAAAAGCCGTTCGTGGGCCATCGTAGCGGCTCAGTTTTTCATATAATCTGGATTGACAACAAATTCACTTTATATAATCATTAAAGTGCCATCAGGAAGATAGATAATTTACGGTTTCTGTTTCGATTAGTAGCCTTATCGCTCCGCGTGGGGTAGCTGCCGGGTGACAGGAAGCAGGCCGCAACGTCAAGCAAAGCAGCCCAACCGGCAGGGGGTGTAAAGGCGGGCAGCTACTTTTCTCCTTTCAACTTGCTCACAGGGCCATCAACCCCCTGGGTCGTTGGATGATATGGGCTGAGACGTTTGTAGAGCCGCCGGGCGGCTCTACAAACGTCTCAGCCCCGGATGGTGAGTAGATCGGATGGTGTGGGCTGACGCACGCGGAGCCGCGAAGGATCGCGTCTCTACATAGATTACATCATTCGTGTTCGTTCAGGATCGCCACGACGCGGGCGGGCGCGGCCGATGCACCGACGATCTTCAGAGGGAATACGCAGACCTTAAAGCCGGTTGTGGGCAGGGCTTCCAGGTTCACCAGTTGCTCCATGTGGCAATACTCGTGTTCTTGCCCCACCAGGTGTCCTTCCCAGAACAGGTGTTGATCGCCCCGTAGTTTGGCCTGCTTGATCATATGCCGCAGGGGTAAATCCCACCCCCACTGGTCGATTCCCATCACCCTGATGCCCTGCTCAATGAGCCACCGTGTCGCGTCCGCGCTCATACCGGTCCCGACCTCGGCGAAGTTCTTCTGCCCGTTGAAGCGCGAACGGCCCGTCCGGATCAGCACGATCATCCCCGGTTGCAGGTTGACGTTTGTCTGCTGCAAGACTTGTTGCACGTCGGCAGCCGTGATGGGGTCGAAGTCCGCCTTGTGGCTCATGTCGACAACGACCCCGTCGCCGTAGCACCAGTCCAGTGGAATCTGATCGATGGTTTTGGCCGGTTGGCCCGCTACGTCCGGCGCGTAGTGCCAGGGAGCATCCAGGTGGGTGGTGGCGTGAACGCCCATCGACTGAATCGTATCGTCGGCCCAGCCGACGAAGCGGGGGGGGAACAGATTAAAAGGAAGGCCCAGCAGTCGGATCAGCCAACGGGCTTTCTGGTGCGGCTTGTGTTTGATCTTGACCCGCATAAACCACGGGTCCTGCGCATTGTAGCGAATGGGCTTAGAAAGGTCGATGAGTCGGCTCATCAGGAAAACGATAGGTTGGTTTGAAAAAGAGGTTATTGAGTCAGGTGAAGCTTCATGCCTTCGTGCGAATCGACAAAGCCGAGCGATTCGTAAAAACGTTTCGCATCGGGTCGTTTTTTGTCCGTCGTCAGTTGGAGTACGTGGGCACCTCGTTCCGTGGCCCGCTGGATGGCGTACTGAAACAGCGCCGTCCCGACGCCCTGTCCCCGGTAGGTCGACTTGACGCGTACGGCTTCGATCTGCGCCCGGATGCCGCCCTGATAGGTTAGGTACGGAATAAACGTTAGCTGAAAGGTTGCAACGAGTTCGCCGTCAAGGGTAACGACGGTTAACTCCTGATTGCTGTCGCGACGGATGGCGTCGAAGGCCCGTTGATACGCCGTGGGAAGGGGGATCTGATATTGTTCCCGGCGCGCGCCCAGGGCATCGTCGGCCAGCATGGCAACAATGTCGGCAAGGTCGTCCTGCGTCGCCAGGCGGTAAGTAACGTTCATATTGGGAAGGTTTGTGCCGTCGAATCTACGCATTTTTACACGGGTATCCCCGTTCTGCTGACCACTGGTGCGCAGTATTGCTGATGCGACGCCCGATCGCACGGTGACCTGTCCAGTTACGAACAGCCTTTGTCCGCTAGTGGACAGGTGTGCGCTTGAAAATGGCCGTTAGACGGTCAAAACGGTCAACTTCGTCGGTGGCACAGGAGTTGACTTACCCTAGGCCGAGCTTTCCCATTCCTGACGTATATGGTACGTAACTATCTCAAAATCGCCTGGCGCAACCTGATCCATAACAAAGTATTTTCACTCATCAACCTGCTGGGTCTGTCGATCGGTATCGCCGTTTGCCTGCTGATTTTCCTGTTCATCATGAACGAGTACAGCGTGGACCAGTTTCACCGGAACCGCTCGTCGATCTATCGCGTCATGCGGAACATCGAAGAAAATGGGAAGGCCGTACCCGTTGCTTACCTGTCGGGACCCTATGCGCCCGCCCTGCTGAACGACTTCAAGGGACAGATCCGCCGAGCCACACGGGTGGGGCAGATGAACGCCTTGGTGACGAGCCAGAACAAGTCGTTCCACGAACGGAATGTCCTTAAAGCTGACGCTGATTTTTTCGAACTGTTCTCATTTCCGCTGATTAAAGGCGATGCGGTAACGGCGCTCACCAATCCGGGCAGCGTGGTACTGACGGAATCGACGGCCCGTAAATACTTCGGGAGCGTCGATCAGGCGTTCGGTCAGTTAATCAAACTCGACAAAACCCTGCCGCTGAAAGTAACGGGGGTGGCACAGGACGTACCAGCCAATTCGCACCTGAGTTTTGATCTGGTAGTACCCCTGGCCAATTATAAGACGCAGTCCAACATGACGCAGTGGATCAACAACGCCTACTTTACCTACGTGCAACTGGCTCCGTCGGCCAGTCTGGCACAGATCGAACGCAACCTGCCGGGCTTCATGCAGAAATACATGGGCCCTGTCATGAAGCAGTTTGGGTATCGTTTCTCCCTGTCGCTGACGCCACTGGACGACATCTATTTCGAGCAGGGGTCGTTCGATAACCTGAAACACGGCGATAAAAAAGTCGTCTACCTATTCCTGTCGATTGCCATCCTGATTCTGATGGTAGCCTGCATTAACTTCATGAACCTGTCGACGGTTCGGGCGATGGAACGATCGCGCGAGATCGGCGTCCGCAAGGTGCTGGGGGCCGTCAAGCTGCATCTGGTATGGCAATTCATCGGCGAATCGGTGCTGCTGACCACGATCTCCTGCGTACTGGCCGTTGGACTGGTGGCACTGGCGCTGCCCGCATACAGTCAACTGCTGGGGCAGTCAATCCAACTGACGGCCTACGCGCTGCCAATTACCCTGTTTCTATTTGGTATCATTGTCGTAACGGGCTTTCTGGCGGGTAGCTATCCGGCGTTTGTACTGGCCGCTTTTTCGCCCATACAGGCGTTGAAAGGGAAGCTGCGGCTGGGCCGGGGCAGCACGTCGTTCCGGCAGGTGCTGGTCGTGATTCAGTTCAGTATTTCGATCGTGCTGATGCTGGGTATGGCTATCGTCACCCGGCAATTGCATTACCTCAAGCACAAGGAACTGGGTTACAATAGCGCCCAGACGATGGTCATTCCGATCGACAACGAAGACGTATACAACTTCCTCATTCAGCGCAAAGGCGACCTGTTGGGGCAAAGCCGGGTGTCGGCCGTGTCGCTGATGTCGGGCGAGCCGGGCGGGTATTTCGATGCACAGATGTTCGACGTAGAAGGCCACGACGAACGCTGGCGGGGACGCACGGAGTTCGTCGATTTCGACTATGTAAAAACGCTGGGCCTGAAACTGATTGCCGGTCGGGATTTTTCGCCCGCCTTCGCATCAGACAGTACGCAGTCGGTTTTACTGAATCGTACGGCAGCCGCGAAGCTGGGCTGGACACCGCAGCAGGCCGTTGGGAAATGGCTGAAAAATACCGTAAGCGACAGTACGCGCCGGACCGTCGTCGGTGTGGTCGAAGATTTCAACTTTCTGTCGCTCCGCGAGCATATCGAGCCGCTGGTCATTGCCCCCGACGACGATCAGCGGGTGGGGCTGATTCGCCTGAAACCCGGCGACGTACAGGCGGGTGTGGAAGCGGTTACGGCCCTGTACGCCAAAACGAAACCGGCCTATCCGTTTGAATACCGCTTTCTGGACGAGAAATTCGATCAGCTGTACCAAGCCGACCTTCGGCAACAGACTATTCTGGGCGTCTTTGCCGGGTTGGCCATCTTCATTGCCTGTCTGGGTCTGTTTGGCCTGGCGTCGTTCCTGGCGCGTCAGCGTACCAAAGAAATTGGCGTTCGGAAAGTATTGGGTGCGTCGGTGGTGAGCGTGGTCGCGTTGCTGTCGAAAGATTTTCTGAAACTGGTCCTGGTTGCCATAGTCATCGCCAGTCCGCTGGCTTACTACGGTATGGAGAGCTGGTTGCAGAATTTTGCCTACCGGGTCGAGGTGTCGTGGTGGGTGTTCGCCCTGGCGGGACTCGTAGCCATCGGCGTGGCGTTGCTGACGATCAGTGTTCAAAGCGTGCGGGCTGCCCTGGCCAATCCCGTCAAGTCGCTCCGGTCGGAGTAGAATTGAACGATGGCATCAGTGGGTGATGCCCGAGGGACTGTGAGACAGGGGAGTCAACGCTGGCAATCGCGTGTTGAATAGGAATAGCGATGAGGTGATAAGTTCGCTGAACGAATGGAAAACGAGTTTATTCGTTCAGCGAACTTATCATTTTCTTGTACTCGACGATTGAGCTGAAGAACGCCCCTGATAACAACGAAGGGTACTGTCTTACCTATTGCATACATTAATTTGAGACGTTGGTGCGATGAATGGCCATTCGAGCAGAGGCCATTCATCGCTTTTCACTGATCATAAAGCTTTGTTCGCTGAAGGCAGGGAGCGATGCCGCGTTTTCATAAAAGTAGTCCACTTCATCGTTTCTATCCAGTAGCCCCAGGCTGTACAGAATAGGGACAAAGTGGTCGGGTGTTGGAGCCGCCAGCTTGCCCAGTTTATGGCTGGTTTCGTAGTTAATGATGTTGCTGATCTGCCTGTCATCAATCTGTTTTTTAATCCAGGTCTCATACTCCGCTTCCCATCCGAAGGGGGTCATATCACCACTTCTGAACCTCTGACCGGCCAGCGGGAGGTTGTGGACGGTCGAACCACTACCAATAATCAGTACGCCTTTCTCCCGCAGCGCTTTTAGCTGCCGGCCCAATTCATAGTGATAGGCTGGTTTGGCGTCGTAGTAAATGCTCATCTGAAAGACGGGGATGTTAGCATCGGGGAACAGGTGCATCAGCATCGGCCAGGCACCATGGTCCAGGCCCCAATCGGTCGTTTCGGAAACAGATGGAATGATTTTCGTTACCTCCCGGGCCATGTCCGGTGACCCATTGGCCTGGTATTTCACCGTATAGTATTCCCTGGGGAACCCGTAGTAATCATAAATCTGAGTTTGCTCGGGCGAGATGTTGACGTACGTTCCGCGTGTACACCAGTGGGCAGAAACGATCAGGGCCGCTTTTATCTCGTACTGGTGCTGGAGGCCTTTTCCTAAGTCAAACAAGGCATTCCAGAAAGGCCGTTCCGCTTTGGATAGCGGAATATCCATCGGGCTGCCGTGGGAGGTAAACAGCACGGGCATCCGCTTAGACTGAGTCGGAAGCGTATCTGCGAAATTTTTAAAACTAGTTAATGAGCCCATTGCTGATATTGCTACGGTTTGGTGTATAAACTTCCTGCGATCCATTGCTTACTTGATACAGACTGGTGCTTTTTTAGCCCGTCCCCAGGCAACCAGACAGGCTAGTGCGCCCAGCACCACGCTGGGAACGACCATGGGCGCTTCGCCCCGTACCAGGTGAAATCCAGCGGCCAGCGCCATCACCAGGGCTAATCCACTAGCGGCTAAACCAGTCAGCGCAGGCCGGATACGGGTCAGCATCGGTACGATCAACCCCAAAGCCCCGGCCAGTTCGGCCCCGCCAATAAAGCGAGCTAAACCGACGGGCACCTGTGCCGTCCAGGGCATTTGTTTGGCTAACTCGGCGATCGGTGCGGTAAGTTTCATGAAGCCGGCCATACCAAAAGTCAAAACCAGCAGTACCTGTAAAATCCAGCGGGTTATGTGCCAGCCTTTCGACGGTGTTTGCGTACGCATGATGCGTGTTTCCATGTTCTTTCTCTTTGGTTGATACAAAGGTCTCCAGGCGTGCCATGATGCGCCTTAATGTAGATTAAGAAATACGGGCTGTATCTTAGTGATTCACACGGCTGACGTATGGAATCGTTTTTAGATCTTTTCCCCCAAGGCAAGCTCTCGGTTGAAGCGCTTCAGGCGTTGACGGCACGAATCATGACCAGGCGGGTCGCTAAAGGAGAAGTCCTGCTTCGGAAAGGCGATAAAGTACGGAAACACTATTTTGTCAAAACCGGCCTGCTACGCAGCTATACTCTGGATGAGCACGGGAAAGAGCATATTTTCATGTTCGCTCCGGAAGGCTGGATCATCAGTGATAGTGGCTGGCAGGTACCGGGTAAGGAAGCTGATCTGTACATTGACGCCATTGAAAATTCGGAGGTAGAGGTACTGGAAGACGGCCTTTTGGCCTCAACGGGTCTATTCACCGAGGAAGCCATTGAGAAGTTGGCCAACCGAATTTATGTGCTTCAGAAACGGATTATTCTGCTGATGAGTGCCAGCCTGCGCGAGCGCTACCTGGACTTCCTGGCTACCTACCCGGCCATTGTACAGCGAGTGCCCCAACGAATGATAGCCTCCTACCTGGGCGTTACCCCGGAAGCCCTCAGTAAGCTACGCGGTGACCTTGCCAAACAGCAGAGACACTAGCCGCTTACCTATCTTGGTTTCTGTTCAACTCCACGCGTGTCATGAGCATTGCTCACTTTAGGCGTGTTAAGCGGTATATTGCCTGATACTACCGCCTGACTTATGCCCTTTCTCAAAGACCCCCTCGCTATTCTGGCCCTGTTGATGCTCAACATTATTATCGCCGAGCAACTGGCCAAACTACCGTATTTAAGAGCTGTAGGAACAGCCTTACTCGTCATTATTATCACCGCCATTACGGCTAATCTGGGATTGATACCCGCTTCGACAAATGCCCCACCGCTCTACGAAGGCATTTTTAGCTATATAGCGCCCATTTCTATTTTCTACCTGCTGCTGACGGTTAATCTCAAAGGGCTCAAGCGAGCGGGTACGCCCATGGTCGTCAACTTTTTCATTGGTGTGGTAGGGACAATGGTCGGCGTTATTGTAGCGATGCGGGTTGTGGGTGGGCCGAAAGGGTTTGGTCCTCTTTTTTATGCCGTAGGCGGTATGTTTACCGGCACACACACGGGTGGCAGCAGTAACCTGAACGCCATTGCGTTGCATTACGGGGTTAACAAAGCGGGGAATGTCTATGCCGCTGCGATTGCTACTGACAATATCGTTACGGCGCTCTGGATGGGCGTCACCCTGCTTTTACCTCCCTTTTTGAACCGGTTTGTTCCGCGCCGACTGGCTACCTCCCTGAGTGCGGAAGAAACGCGTCGTTACGAGCAGGAAGCCAATGAACAGATCAACGATGTTGAAGCGGTCAATCCCCAGGATTTAGCGCTGTTGATTGGCTTAGGTGTATCGGCCTTATACGGAGCTCAACTCGTGGCGGAGGCCGTACCGAGTATTCCTAAAATATTGGTGCTGACAAGCCTGGCCCTGTTGCTGGCTCAGTTACCGGGTATTCAGCGACTGCGGGGTGTCAGAGTCGTCAGCATTTTCTGTATTTACCTGTTTTTAGCCGTTATTGGTGCTTATTGTGATCTAGCCGCTTTGGTCAACGATGGTCAACTGGCGCTAACGATGCTCACTTTTGTGAGTATATCGGTTCCCATTCATGCGCTGTTCCAGTTTGGCATTGGTGGGTTGTTGAAGCAAGATTGGGATCTGCTAAGCATTGCTTCGCAGGCGAACATTGGTGGGTCTGCCTCCTGTTTGGCCTTGAGCAAAAGTCTGAAGCGGCCCGACCTTCATTTGCCGGGTATTCTAGCCGGAGCCCTGGGCAATGCGATTGGAACATATTGTGGCTTACTGGTGGCCGAATACTTACGAACCATGTCGTTCGCCTAAAAAAACTGGCTCATAATCTGCCCTTTCATAAGGCATTTAAACGATCCTGTACCTAACCGGCTAAGCAGTTCATGACGAAACGTCCATGCCAGCGGGCGTCTATACCCCGCCAGCGGCAAGAGTAGCGCGCCGACCATAGAGAATGGAGAGAATGGCGTTATTTTTCAGGCTGTGAGCGTCCAGGCCAGGGTAATCGCCAGCCAGACAAAGGCTGCGGCTAAAACGAAGTAGATCCCATTCTTCGCTTTTACTGATAAGTCAAGGCGTAGTGTGTCGAGATCCAGTGGGGTCGTCATGGGTAAATCGGAAGGTAAATCTTGGGCAACGCTAGCGAGACCGCCTTTCGCTCGATTTCAGTTGGGACAGGCGGTTGCGCGCCCGCGCGATTGCGTCAGCCAACGGCAAACCCGCATTACGCGGGCAGGTAAACAATAAAGCTGGCTCCGTTGCCCGGTTGACTGGTCGCTGTGATGGCCCCCCCATGATTGATAACGACTTTCTCGCAAATGGCCAGACCGACCCCCGTACCGGCATAATTGTCTTTGCCGTGCAGCCGTTGAAAAACCTGAAAGATGCGGTCTAGGTACTGTTCTTTGAAACCGATGCCGTTATCCGTTACCGTAATGCAATGATAGTGGGTCGCCAGTTGAGCGGGCTTGATGGCCGGCGGTAACGCGTCTGCGGATAGCGTTCGGGCGGTGACGCTGATGAGGGGTGCTACCGGAGGACGCTGAAACTTGAGGGCGTTACTCAGCAGATTCTGGAATAGCTGCACCATTGGCATGTATTCACCTTGCAGGCGGGGTAGGGGGCCTACGTCGATTCGGGCGTTATTGCCGACAACGACCAGTTCCAGATTGCTCAAGGCTTCACTGACGACCTCGGCCAGATCAATCATCTCGGCCGGCTGACGCCGGGTGGTCAGCCGCGAATAGGTCAGCAGATCGCTGATCAGGGTCGACATCCGGCTGGCTGCCAGTTGCATTCGGTTGATGTAGGTTGCGCCTTCCGAACCAACCGCGTCGGAGAACCGACTGTGCAGGAGGTCGCCGAACTGCTGAATCTTGCGCAACGGCTCCTGTAGGTCATGGCTGGCGACGTAGGCAAACTGCTGGAGGTTTTCGTTCGAGTGTTTCAGCAGGAAGTTTGTCTCGCCAAGCTCTTTGTTGATGGCTTCATACTCCCGGTTGTTGATGGCCAGCTCGTCATTGGCCAGGGCTAATTCTTCGGTACGTTGCCGGACCTGCTGCTCAAGGGATTGCTGAACGGCCCGCTGGATAGTGACGTCCAGCACCGACCCCTCCACCCGCACGGGATGCCCGTCTTCGTCGGTAATAACCTGACCGATCATACGCAGCGTACGCTGGTGGCCCGTCTGCTGATTGATGACGATGTATTCCGCCTGGTAAGCCCCGGACGAACCGGGCTGAATGGCGTCGACGTACGCCTGACCGACGCGAGCCCGATCGGCTTCCGCGACGGCACTCAGCGACGTGGCTACGTCCGTTACCTGGGGCAGGCCGTACCACTCGGCCACGCGGGGCGATTTCGTTATTGTATCAGTTGCCAGATCGATGGTGTAGGCGCCCAGTTGGGCCAGATCGATGATCGACTGTAGTCGCTGCTGGCTTTCCTGTAGGGCCTGCCCGGCTCGTTTGAGATCGTGAATGTCTACTCCGCACCCCACCCATTTCGTAATCGGGCCGGTGTCGGTATCGCGGTAGGGGACACCCGTGTTGAAAAACCAGCGGTATTCACCCGAAGCCGAGCGATTACGCTGTTCGATGGAAAAGCCAGTACCCCGCTCGATGGCTTGCCGGAAGGCAGCCGCTACCAGAGGACCATCGTCGGGATGTATTATGTCGCTGGCGATTTGCCAGGCTGTGGTCGGACTAAATGCGATGCCACTGTAGTCGGTCCACCACTGGTTTAGAAACTCGACGTTGCCCTGCGGATCGTTTACCCAGATGGCCTGGGGTAAGGTATCAGCCAGTCGGCGGAACCGTTGTTCGCTTTCCCGGAGTGCATCTTCCGCGCGGGCTCGTTCGACGGCGGCCCAGATGCGTTCGGCCGTTTCTTCCACCAGGGTCACCTCTTCGCTGGAGAAGGTATGTGCCTGTGAATAATGCACAAACAGGATGGCGACTAACTGGCCTTCTTTGACCAGCGGGACGTTTATCGTCGCTCCCAGCTGAAGAATGGCATGAGCCTCTTTCTGGGTATCCGTTAAGGCTGGGTCGTTGGCGATGTCCGGTCGAACAACCGCTTGGCCAGCCTGCATGCGTTGCAGCAAATCCAGCCCGTAATCGGCGTAGCGATACACACCTTCAATGCTGGCAACGCCCTGCGTGTAGTGCCTTGTCACCGCTACCAGCTCCCGGTCTGGCTGCGTCTCGGCGTAGCCCACCCGGTTCGCCCCTAATTGCGCGCCGAGCAGGCAGGCTGCTTCGTACTGTAGCTGAACCGGGTCTTTCAGGGTGCGTAAGTGATCGCTGAGTGTTAGCAGATATGTCTGGCGCGCCTGTGCTGCCTGTAGGCTCTGCTGGGCCAGCCGTTGCGCGGTAACCTCCTGCGCAACACCGGCAAAGCGGAGCAGGTCGCCGGTGTCGGTAAAGTAGCTCCGACCGTAGAACCGTACCCACCGTAGTTGACCATCGTCAGCCCCGATGGTGCGGTACGTTTCATCGTAATAACCGGTTGAACAGGGGTTCATGGCCCATTGTGCCGCCTGACGAATCCGCTCAACATCCTGGGGATGAATATGCTGAGCCGCCTGCTCGTACGATACCTGGTTGGCTTTGGTCAAGCCGAACAACTGCCGGCATTGGTCGTCCCATACGATCTGCCTGGTCGTCATGTCCAGTTCCCAGATGCCAATACCGGTGGCCTGTAGCACAAAATCAACGTCCAGTCGCTGGGTTAGTTTTCGGGTTGATTCAGACGGGTGATGATGCGATTCCATGGCGGCCGACGACTAAATGTTGAGCACTACTGTGCAAGTTGTTACCAGCGGGGGATGGTGCGACGACTATCCCTGACAGGTCCGTACCGGGGTCGTTTGACAAACGATTTGTTCTTCACGGTGGTGTAGTGCGTATTCGCCCCGGTGGTGCCAATAGCCGTTTGCGTCGCACTGCTGACGATCAGCGTTCTACCTGTGCGTTCGGCGCACAGTACGCTAATTGGAACAGCGACGTATGCGGTACGAGTAGCTCGTGAAAATACCGTTTATGCCGCATAGCTGTGGGCAGACTAAGCTAACCCGCAGAAAGCAACCGCTGGTGACTATACGCAAATAAACCTACCAACGACTGTATCTACAAGTATTAGCGGTCTGTTCGAGCGTGTGGCGTTAACAAAGCCATTCAGCGATTTGTTGACATTGTTCATCACTTTAGAAGCAACGTATTCTCCGCATTATGAAAACGCTTGTCGTATTTTACTCCACCTATGGCCACGTCTGGACGCTGGCAGAAGCGATCGCTGAAGGCGCCCGTCAGGTCGAAGGCAACGAAGTAGTTGTCAAACGCGTCCCCGAAACGCTCCCTGCCGACATACTCGAAAAAACAGGGGCAACGGCGGCCCAACAGGCGTTCGCGCACGTGCCGGTCGTCACGCCCGACGAACTGGTCGAGTATGATGCTATTCTGTTCGGTACGCCCACGCGTTACGGTAACCTCTGCGGCCAGATGCAGGCTTTTATGGATAGCACAGGCGGTCTGTGGGCCAAGGGAGCGCTGGTCGGTAAGGTCGGCGGAGCGTTTGTCAGCACGGCTACCCAGCATGGTGGGCAGGAAGAGACCATCCGCGCTTTCCATACCGAGTTGCTGCACCACGGCTTCGTGATCGTCGGCTTGCCATACGCCTGGCAGGGGCAGATGGGCCACACGGAAGTCACCGGCGGTACACCGTACGGAGCCAGTACGGTAGCGGGCGGTCAGGGCGAACGCCAGCCCAGCGCCAACGAACTGGAGGGGGCTCGTTTCCAGGGCCGGCACACGGCCGAGATCGCCAGCAAGCTGGCTGCCAAGTAACGTTTAAGCCAGTCACGAGAAAGCCCGTCTGAACGTCAGACGGGCTTTCTCGTGACTAACAGTAGCACGCGGCCGAAACTGTTCATTGGGCACTGTGAAACACCCGTTTACTCCGTGATCGTAATTTTCCTGGTCATGCCGGACGGCAGGTAAACGTCGAAACCCGTCTGTTGCTGAAGATCGGCTAACAGACTGATCGTTTCGATACTGTCCAGGCCGATCGCTTCTCTGGCCTGGTTTACCTCGTTGGTCGCTGTACGCGTCAAGGACCGGCTTAAATAACCGAAATGCGTTTCCTGGCTGTCACTTTTGACCGCTGTATACCAGTCGTCGATCATGGCAAATTCGTAGGGAGAAAGTTGCCCCGACTGAAGTGCTTTCAGCAGCTTGGGCCTTACCAGAGGATACAGCGTGTCGCGCAGCGCGTATCGTTTGCTAATGGAGTTGTGATGGCTCAGGATCACTGCGGCCCAGTACCCATTGTGAATGAGTCGCTCGCCCGGATAGCCATAGGTATCGATAAGCTGGATTAACTGGGTAACCTGCTGTGCACTTTGGGGTGCGAACCGTTTTTCGGCGTACCGAATCCGGGCTTTATCGCCCGGTATAAACAGCGCCAACAGGGCTTTCCGCTGGTCTTTCCGGAACATTTTTCCGACGCTGCTCCGGACTGGCTGATTACCGCCTTGCCGATACCGTGACCTGAGCGAGTCGTACCGGGCTTCGATCAGACGCCATCGTGGATCGCGCTGTAGCGGCTGGATCAGTACGTTTTTCTTTATGGCACGCAGCGTCCATCCCGCGCTTATCGCTTTCTTCAAATACGTAAAGGCTTCCTGCGTCTGACCGGTTTGCAGCGCCAGCTGCGTGGCAACTTTGTAGTCCCTCGCGAAGACGAAGGCGTACGTGTCAAACACCTGTCTGTGCAACGCTAATGCAGCCTGGTAATCCTGGTTGGCGATGCGTTTGTGAGCGTCGATAATGATACGGTGGTATGCGGCATAATCGGCCTGCCGACGTGCATCCTGCCCACTATCAGGTGGGGAACTCGCCAGGCTGACTGTAGTCAGAAAGAGACAAAGGGCGACGAGGTGGCTCATACGAACGGGTTTATCGTTCAGACGCCATACTATGTTTTCAGGTTGTAAGCCGTTACGACGTTTTAACAAATAAGGGGTTGATGGATGTGTATGTGACCTTAGGCCGTCTGCTCTGAACGCACAACGCTGTTAGCCGGTTTTGGTGCGGTCAGGCGCATGAGGTAACGTCGGATGGGCACGTCGACATAGGTCAAAAGCAGGTAGGCCAGTACACTAATCCCGGTCGCGGCTATGGGAATAATGATGCGCAGCTGATCCGGGCCAGGCTTCTCCGCTTCTACATAACTCAGGAAAATCCAGAGAAACGGGTAGTGTATGACGTAAAGCGGGTACGACAGGTCGCCCAGTTTTTTACATACGCTGCTCCAGAATGGGCCTGTCGTTGTGGCGGCCCCCAGGGCAATTAGGAACGGGAAATAAACAAGTACCAGTGCTGGGTCCATAAACCAGTTGATGCGGTTCAGGTACGGTATGAAGAAGGTTGCCAGCAGCAGTAAGCCGATCGGTACGAAGCCAAGCTTGTTCGGGATGCGCCAGCCCAGTCGGCACACGAGCATACCCAGCAGAAACGAACAGCCTATTCGCGCCACGCCCCCCAACGCATTACTGATGCCCCAGCCAACCGCAAGGTGGCTATACAGACGCGCCGTAGCAAACAGGGCCAGCCCCGCACCGATCAGCAGCAAGGTTAGTTTCTTTGTCGACAAGCGGTACAGTACCAGTGCGTAGGCAATGTTGGCGAGGTACTCCCACATAAGAGACCAGGTAGGCGGATTGAGGTGAAATAAATTGTTAAACCGCTGCGGTACCGCCGGGTAAGGAAGCAGGAAACTGGCGGACAAGAACAGCAGGACGGTTTTAGAAGCACCTATCTGGCCATACAAATTGCCGAAGGGATCGGCCACTAAACAGATCACCCCGATGAGTGCGCCAATAATAACCATCGGATGCAGCCGAATCAGGCGCAGCCGGAAAAACGCCCAAAAACTAAGCTGCTGAATTTTTTTGTCGTATGCGTAGGCAATGACAAAGCCGGACAGACAAAAAAAGAAGTCGACCGCCAGATAGCTGTGCGCAATAAAATTCTTGCTATAGTCGGGGACCGCAAACTCCATGAAATGAAAAATAAGCACACTGATGGCAGCAATCCCGCGTAATCCATCGAGTACCTGAAAGTGAGGTTTAGTCGCCAGTCGGACCGGCTCGTAGCTTGTGTTGATCATCAGGTTGAGTTGGTCTGCGCAGTACTTATGTAGTTGGGTAGTTCACGAGTGCGCGTACAGTAGAACAGGCTGCTGCGTTTACTGGGTCGCCTGCCCGGTCCCGGATCAACGCGATTTGGACGCTTGCACTGGACATTGACTACCTCTGCCAGCCAGTGCGTACACCGCTCGCTATGCCGCATCCGACACGGAAACAAACGGGCAAACAGTCACCCATATCGTCTATACGGGCCGGTAGCGTAATGGTAAGAATTGGTTCAGATTGACAGGACCCTGGTGATCGTTCAGGGGTACGGAGTGTGGAGAGAGCCGGTGGCTGACGGATGCTGCCCGGCCTGTAAACTTAACTAATTCCTTTTCGCGATTTAGTCTATAGGGTATAAATCGACAAGGGTTTAGTATGAGCTGGTATATGTGCCTATCGTTTTTCGAAGCTGATCCATCCAACACCTAATGCCGTGTTTTCGAGTACCGTAACGCCAAACGAATTGCTTGTTTATCGACCCGAAAAAGGGATATAATACAAGACGTCATCCAGGATGCTGAGCACAAAAAATGTACTGGCCAGCAATAGCAGAAGCGGCAGTGCGCTCCTGGACCAACTGGTTGGCGATCGATTGAGATAAACGTATCCGAAATAGAAGCCAATTGGAATACTTACCAGCGAAACGAACGAAAAGAAATACAACAGGAATGAAAGTAGGGTAAGACCAACCATAGTCCACAACCCGCCCAGTGCCCAGCTCCCCCTCCATGAACGCACCCGATCCACCAGCAGTAACAGGCCCAGGCTCCAGAGCGTCAGTATTCCCAGGATCGTGTATCGCGCATAGGTCGGGTCGTTGGCAGTTCCCAAAACAACATAGCTAACGGCTAAGGTCAGCACCAGCCAACTGTTCAGCCAATTCAACAGCGCCAGGCGGTAAGCGCCGTCTCCGATGGAAAATAGCAGATGCTGAGAAGCCACATCCCAGTATTTGATCGAGCCGTTACCCGCCGTCTGGAGTCGGCCCAGGGCGTCAAAGCGTAAATCCTCAACGCTTGCCAGTACGTAGGCGTAAAATTGGGTTAGCCGTCGGGCTTTCCGCCAGTCCCATAGCTCAATGACTCCACCCCATTTAGCGACCAACAGTTGTTTACTATCGGGGGTAAAGCCAATGGTCCGGCTCGTGTGTTTTCCTAACGAGAACGAAACGATTCGCTGGTGAGTACGGGGGGTAAACACCGTGCAGTGGCTCGTCGTGTCGATCCAGGCTAACTGATCACCTCTTGGCGAAAATTGGGGTTTTCCCATCATCTGGGGCATTTGCCACAAGACGGCTTGCGTCTTTAGATCAAGTACGACCAGATTGGCTTGACGATCACAATAGGCTAACTGGCCCGATGGACTTAGCGAGAAGCCGGTGTTTTGGGTGGGTAAGCGTTTAACGAGTTTCACCACCGGTAACTGCCAGATGCAGAGGGTACTGTCCATACTTTGGCTGATGAGCCACTGTTTGTCAGGACTGATGCAGACCTGCGTAACAATCCCGTGATGCTCCGACAGACGCCAAATGGGCCTGGCCTGGGCAACCGACCATAGCAGAACCGAATGATCTACGGCTCCCGAAGCCAGAAGCGTCCCATCGGTCGACAAACTTAGGCACCGCACAACATCCTGTGGACTTACCAGCGTCTTAAGGCAACGCCGTTGCTGCCATAGTCTAATCTTGTTGTCGCTGGCACTGACCAGGAGTCCATCAGGTGTGCCATCAATATCGTAGACCCAGGACTCAAGTCGCTGGAAGTAGCCGGCTGCGTAGGCGTAAACCATGAATGCCATGTGGACCACCAGACCAACGGCGAATAGTAGCGGTAAGCGATTGATCCAGCGCGGTCTCATCCACTAGCGAGTTAGTTTACGGGCCATGTGCCTCTTCACAAATCTACGCTACTTTCCTGATGCATTTTTTGGGGCCACCTCGCGCGACGGGTGCAAACGATGTGCATCGACCGTACTTGGGCCATGCTGCACCGGACCACTGGATGGGTCGACTGCCAGCTTGTCTCTTTTTTGTGACTGTCGGCGATTCGTGCCGTGGGCACGGGCTATAGCTTTTTGCGCGGTCGGGGACAAATACATCCGGGCTGCGTCCTACGAATATGCCATCATCCTCTTGACATAGGCCACTGGGTCGCTCAGGTACACCGTCTTGATGATAAAGCCGTCGAGTAGGCAAGGCTATCTGACTGCTAAATACCCCGATTGGTCGATTCGTTCAGAAAAATGATTGGGTCAAACTTACCTTTGCGGGCAGTAAATAATTTGGAAATAGTTAGGAAAGGGCTCTTCTGCTAGGCGGGCTCTTTTTTGTATTGGTAGGGTTTCTTTTCCGGCCCTAAAAAGCAGCATTCCGTCACCTGCATTATGAAATTATTCTGATCGGGTGCTTCTACAGATTTAGTAAATTCTTTAGCTTTTCATAAAAACCGGTATCGCGAAAGGTAAACTGCTTGTGCAACACGTAGTTATTTAAAAAACTGGCACCCATGCCTGCAACCTGCGCTACGAGTTTGTTTACGTCGACAGCTTTCACCGAAAACGGAATGGTAAAAACGACCTGGCTAAATTGTTGAATCGAATAGTCGTAAAGGAGGGCAGAACCGTAGACCGTTATCAAACAGGAAATGATCGACACGAGCGTAAATTTGATCGCTTCCCGCTTCGTCTGGGTCGAATTTCGTGCGTTGAAGGCGAACAACTTGGTTAGAAAGAAGCCGGCGACAAAGGCTATCAGATACCCTGCTAGCAGGGCCTGTTTGTAGCTTATCTGAAACCAGTCCTGTAGTAAGCTTCCGGCTATAAGCTGTACAGTAGCGCCAGTGGCCGCGACAATAAAATAAGCAATTACATCGCGACGATTGAACAGATCACCGGCCATAATTTGTTAGAACGTGTAAGAAAATGGGGAATAAACTATCGGTTGCTGATTGTAGTCAGTTTATAAAAAAACCAGGTGCGGTAATAAAATCAGTCAGATGCGCTGTCGCTGATTTTTTAGTCGATCGCTTAGTTTGCTGATTACCATAAGAATAGGTTGTTTGTTCGCCGAATTTTAGCGCTTCGTGCGTGATTTTGAATCCGCCAAAGTACAAAACTTCAGGCGAAGTATGCTACGACGACGTGCGGGTCAGGTTGTCGCGGTAGACGAGCTGGTGAAGGAGATTGATGGGCGTCGTGCCCCGGAAAGCGGTCAGCGTGTCCGGGCCGCTCAGGCTAGCCTCGTTACGCTACGCCGGTCAGCGCATAGCGTACAGTTACAACCGCTGTTCAGCTATTACTTCTGTGTCTGTGTCGAATAAAAGTAATCCCTCCCCGACGTCATCAAGCTGGCCGGCCAGTTTGCCGTTCCTGGTCCAGACCGCGCTTTGACCGGCGCTGACAAAGGTATCGCAATCGCCCACGCAGTTACTCATCAAAACCGGCATCGCCAACTGAGCGGCTATCCGTGGGTAATGGGCCATTGCTTTGGCAACACCCGTTTGTGATTTAGCCACACTGGCCACATAGATTCCGGCCCCAAGCTGATGCGCCGTCTGCGCGTGGTCTTTCTGCAAACTTTCGTAGCAAATGGCCGGGGCAATTGAACCGTTACCACTATTGACAATGAGTTGAGCACTCCCGGCAACGAAGTAGGGCAGTTCGTCAGGGTGAAGCTGTTGTTTTGAATACGTTTGTCTGGGTTGACCGGCCTGAAAAATAAGCAGGCTGATCTGGATGCCGGAAATGGTTCTGGTGGGTACCCCTAGTCCGATCGTTAGCGCGCTGGTGTCGCTGATCCGTTGAAAACTGTCAAACCGGGGGTCATGCTGCGTTGTGGCTAACGAAGCTGCCAGTTCAGGTTCGTAGCCAGTTATGGAAAGTTCGGGAAAGAATATAGCGTCTGCTTTATGAGCAATGGCTAGGTGAATGGCTTGCTCATGTCGTTCGATATTGGCCGCGATGTTTCCTTTTACAGGCTTCAACTGGGCAAGTGCGATTTTCATTGGTGGCGTAACGCGTGTGTGCAATTGACGCAGCCAAAGTAAGCCACAAGCCAGGCGAACGCAAACTGAAACGGAACGGGCTGCTCGTCGTGCGTCGCTACGAACCAGCAGTCCCTGAACCGGTTGTAGGGCCCGATCAAACCGAATACGGTATACCGTAAACTGTTAAAACGAAAGCCAGCCGGAGAACTTGACGGCGAAGGGGGTTACGGGGACGCCGGTGCGGGTCAGGTTGTCGCGGTAGGTGAGCCGGTGGAGAAAGTCGACGCGCAGCACCTTGAAAATGTTGTCGATGCCGTAGCCCACTTCGACGTACGGCCTGCGGCTGAGCGAACTGAACCCCTCGACGGCATTGCCCTGTGCGTCGGCAGCGGGAATGGCCGACAGGTTAGCCGACGATACGCCACCTACCAGCACATTGGCCGTTACGACCTCCCGCCATTTCAACCGGCGTAGCAGGGGCAACCGGTTGAACAGTAGCCCGCCAAAGTTGTGCTCGACCTGAACGCTGGCCCAGCGGTCGCAGACAAATTCGAAGTAGTTCATCAGGTTGTAGGCGTTGCTCACGTAAAAAGCCGATTCGTTGCCCAGCGGGGTGTACAGCAGCGGGTAAGGAACCGTCGACGGAATCAGGCCCGCGCCAACGGTGTAGTACGTCCGGCCCAGTACACCCATGCGAAAGGAATGTTTCATCGTCAGGGCCACCCGTTGGTAGGCGAAGTCGCTGCCCAGCACGTCGCGCAGCCCGAGGGTATACCGCAGCGTAAAGATCGGCTTGCGAACGGCCCCGGCGCTAACCCGCACGTTGTCGTTCTGAAGTAGTACCTCGTCGGGGGCGAAGCGCGTTTCCGAAATCAGTTCGGTCGTTCGGTAGCTGTTGCGCACCGACTGATCGGCGTCGGCGCTTTGCGGCCGGAAGGCGAATGGGAACAGCGGCTCAAAGGTACGGTTGCGGAGGGCCAGCGTCTGCGTGAAGCCACTGCCCAACTCGCGCCGGGCATACACGAGGTTATCTTCCTGAAAATACGGTCGGCGGATGGTGCCGAAGCGGGAGTAAGCCGCAAACAGCGAATTGCCGCCAATGTTGTCGGTCGAAATGCCGATCCGTTCGAGGTCGTAGGTCCGGCGGGCACCGATGACCGTCCAGGGTTTGCGACTGACGATATACTCGGCCTGCGCACTGTACTTAAGCTGCTGGTCGAACGTGCCGTAGGCCAGATAGCCACTCAACAGCCATTTGCGGCTAAAGCCTGTGTTGGTACGCAGCCCCAGCCGGAACCGGTTGCCTTCCACATTGTTGTTGGCGTAGGAATACAGCAAGGGGCCAATATCGATGTTCCATTTCTCGATGGGTTTGTAGCCCAGTACACCCAGCTTGATAACTTCGCCCGCTACCTTGATCAGCGGCACGTTGCGCACCGAGTCGACGACGCGCAGGGCTTTGAATTCATCGGGCGATAAGGATTCGGGCCGGGCGTTCTGCCAGAAGGCTGCGTCGGTCTGTTTATAGTCGTCGGCCAGTTCGATCGAGGGGTTGTAGAAGCCCGCTTCGTGCGGGGCCTTCGGACTGATGTTCCGGGCCGTCGTCAGAAACCGGATCAGGGCCCCCGGCGCGTTCGGGGTGGGTTCGTCGGTGTCGATGGTCAGCTGGGTCTGGGTCGGGAAGCGGGTACCCGACGCGGTTGTCTCCCAGCTTTGCTCGATGTGCAGCTCGTCGACGAAGTTGATGTTAGCCCGTTTGTCGACCAGGGCATCGACCTGCGCCAGCGCCAGGTGTAGCGTGTCGATCCAGACCGTGCCGGTGAAAGCCAGATCCGTAGCCCGTTTGGGGGTGAACTCGATCTCGTAGCAGGGTGCATTGTCGACCAGAACGGTGTCTTTCAATCGGAACGTGTACAGCGCATCCCACTGACTGCCTACCGGCGACGGAATGTCTTTGCGGAAGATGTTGAGCGAGTTGCGGTAGAAATTGTACTGCTGAAAGGAGGCACCGGTCAGCTGGGCGATCAGGCTACCATCGCTGACCCCCACACCCGACACGCGCGACTTACGGATGTACTCTTTGGTGCGGTCGGGATTGGCGCGGGCGTAGACAGCGGAAACGGTTTCCGAAATAAACACCGGTACCGCCCGCTGCCCGCTGGCATCGGTAACGGCGGGCAGCTTACCCAGTAGCCGACTGATCGGACCGGGACGTCGATTGTGCTTGCGCTGCTGCCCGAAGTTGTTGATGTAGCCTTCGATTTTGGTGTAGCTGTCAAACTCGTACGCCGTCAGCTGGGCGGGGTTGAACTGATCGCGACGACGCACCACTTCGCGTAACACCCGGTAGGCCGGGTCGCCCCCTTTGGCGTAGACACGCACTTCGTTCAGCCGGGTCGCTGCCGCCGACAGCCGGGCGTCGATGGTTTGGGTGGGCTGGGGGAGGAGGCCGTACGCGTGGGTACGGTAGCCCAGACTCTGTACCAGTAATGAATCGGTCAGTTTGCCAACCGTCAGGCTATAGCGGCCGTCGACGTCGGACGTCGTACCGCTGGTGGTTCCTTTCAGGGCCAGGCTGGCGAACGGAATGCCATCGCCGGTGCTCGCGTCGGTTACCCGGCCCGAGATCGTGTAGGAGGTCTGGGCCAGACTGATGCTGGTCAGCCCCGTCAACAGGAGTGCCAGAACCAGCCTGGTCCGCAGATAAACAGTCATGGTCGTATTCAGTAGATGTATTCGAATGAACAACCGGTATATAGTCAACAAAGTTTACTAAGTGATCAAAAAAATTACCGCTGTTGCGTAAGCGGTAGGTCTGTGGTGCTGCTTCCCACGAAAGTACGCGGTGAACGCGAGAAGCGTTGCACAGTATTAAACATTTGTTTAAAAATTACATGGCCTGGTTGGTAGCAGCGTGGTTCAGTAAGGTTGATGGGTAGCGGTTGAATGCCGGTGCGGCTGAAACAGGCCGCACAGAAGTCTGCTGACCAGGGGCACCCCTAGTTTATGGATAAGCAGCAACCCGGTCAAAAGAAGGATTATGAACGAAAAGAGGACAGAACGGGCGATTCGGCGTCGGGCTTTCTTCGGCATGACAGTAGAAACAGATGGCTGATCTTTACGAACGGATCGTACATGAAAAATGGCCCAACCGGGTGGGTCGGGCCATTTCTGACAAGGGCTGCTATTTGTTGCCTCGGCCTCGGTTGCCGCCACCTTGTGGGGCAGCTCCCTGCTGACCACCACCCTGTTGACCGCCACCTTGTTCACCTTCTTCTTTCTGGTCGCTGTCGTCGCCATTACCCCGGCTCCGCCGACGCCGGTTGCCGCCATCGACACTCATCTTGCCGATGCGGTGGCTGAACGTCAGCCGGACACCCGCGTTGTAGAAGTTGTTGCTTGAATTCTGCGTCAGGATGGGCGACGAGAGTTCGGTGCGCTGCGTGAAGGGGTGGTTGAAGATGTTCTCTGCCGCCAGACCCAGGCTGCTCTTTTTGTCGTTGAACTCCTTGCGGGCACCGATGCTGTAGAAATACATCCCGCCCTGATAGCCCTGCAACTGCACCTGCCGACCCCGGCCACCAGCGAAGATCTGGAAAGCGAATCCGTTGGGCAGCGACAGACTGGCGTTGGCACGGCCACCCACAACCCAACCCGAATTCGTCGCGTTATAAATCGGGCTGGCGCTGTTATTCGTCAGGCTGACGTGGTACAGGTCGACACCCCCACCGATTTGTAGTTTCGAAAAAAGCGTACCGTTGAGGAACAGGTTCAGCCCGTACGCATCCTGATAGCCGATGTTCTGATAGGTCGTTTTGATGGCCTGCTGGAAGACCGGGTTCACGACGTCACCGAAGGTTTGCCCCGTTACGGCTGTTACTTCCCGCACCGCCGTGATTTCGCCCGTTGTCCGGCGGGCAAAGAGCGTCGCGTTTACGTACAGCCCCTTGATGTTGGTACTCGTTCCGAACTCGACGTTATCGGTGAATTCGGGCGACAGATACGGGTTACCCTGCGTAATGTTGGTCGGGTTCGAGGTGTTCAGGTTCGGGTTCAGGAACTGAATACCGGGCCGCTGAATCCGGCGGTTATACGCCAGCTTGATGATCTTGCCCCCCTTCAGCGCTTTCGAAATATTGATGCTGGGTACCAGCGTTCCGTAGTTCGGGATTGAGTCGGCGGTACCGGTGCTCTCCTTGCTGAAACGGGCATCGACAAAGGTGTATTCGTAGCGCATACCCGCCTTGATCGTGTATTTGGTTTTGCTGGTGTACGTGTACGACAGATACGAAGCCGCGATGTTCTGCGTGTAAATCAGCGTATTGTCAGGCCGGGTGTTATCGACAACGTAACCACCGTCGGCACCCGTCGCGACAAAGTACTGGTAGTCGCTGTTCACCTTCCGGAATACGCCCTTCGCCCCGATCTCAAACAGCTGATTGTCTTTAATCGGCGTCTGGTAATCGACTTGCAGGTTCGATTCCTGGTTGTAACTCAGGTTGTCATTGCGCTGCCGCGACGTAATCGTTTCGAAATCGGTATTGCTCAGAATATCGGCGACGAAGTTGTTTGTCCGGTTGTTGCGGCTAAACAGGGCCAGGACGCTGAGTTCCTTCTGGGGCTTGTACGTCTTGGTGTAGGTGATGTTGGCGTCGACCGTCCCCGACAGATCTTTGGTCTGTACGTTACGGTCACTGCGCGACGGGAAAAAGCCGTTGGGCTGGTAGGTTTCGGTCAGCAGGTTATACTGGTTCTGGATGCCGTTACGAGCTCCATACCGCAGGCTGGCCGTGATTGACGATGTCTTGTCGATGTCCCAGTCCCAGCCCAGCTGGTAGTTGCCAAACAGCCGCTGGCTGAGCGTGTTGGCCGACTGTAACGTACGCGTCGGTGCCGAAAACGTATTGGTTGTGAAATCGTAGTTGCGCGTCGTCTGATCGTTGAGGAACGAACCCCGGACGTTGTATTCGGCCCGGCCGAAGCCGCCGATCGAAAAGCCCATTTTACCCGTCCGCAGGTTACCGTTCAGGCTCAGGTTAGTACCCCGGTTGCCGACGCCCCCGTCGACGTTCAGCGTGGCACCCTGTAGGTTGTTTTTCTTCAGCACGATATTGATGATACCACCCGACCCTTCGGCGTCGTACTTGGCCGAGGGGCTGGTAATAACCTCAACGGTTTTGATCTGATCGGCTGGGATCTGCTTCAGGGCATCGGCGACGCTGCTGGCGACAATCGTACTGGGTTTGTTGTTAATCAGCACCCGGATGTTGCTGTTCCCCCGCAACGTTACGTTCCCGTCCATGTCGACTGAGAGCATGGGTACCTTCCGCAGAATATCACTGGCATCGCCCCCTTTAGCGGTAATGTCGCGGTCGGCGTTGTAGACCAGCCGGTCGACTTTCTCTTCGATCTGGGCGGCTTGCCCGACAACGTTTACTTCGGTCAGCGTCTTGACGTCCGGGGCCAGTTTCAGGTTACCCAGATCAGCCGTACCGCCCCGATCAACGGTGAACGGAGCCGTAAAGCGGTCGCGGTAACCGATGAAGGACAATTGGAGCCGGTAGCGGCCGGGAGCCAGCTTGGCAATGGTAAACCGGCCTTTGTCGTCGGTCGTCGTACCGTCGATGGGCTTCGTCGAAGGCGGGCTGAGCAGCGCGACGGTGGCAAACTCAACGGGCTTGTTGCTTACCGAATCGATCAGAACGCCGGTCACTTTGGCGTTTCCGCGCGGGGCTGCCTCCTGCGTCGGTCCGGCGGGTGCGGGCCGACCGGCGGGCAGCGAATCGGTGGGGGTTGCCGTCGCCCCGCCGGGCCGGGCACCCCGGTTGCCACCCGGATATTGGGCCAGGGCAACGGTAGCGAATAGGGATGAGCTAACGAAGAGTGCTGTAAAGAAGGGGATTTTCATACCGGGTGTTGTTGTCGAGTCAAAGCTGAGACGTATTTTATAGGTCAGGAAAAGTATCTGGTCGAATGCCTGTTTTCGGCGGTTGAAGCTACCGAATGCCAAGCCGGGTATCAGGGCCGGTAGGCAACAAACGGACGGGGTAAGGCGTAGTATAAAGAGGGTGCCGGTATAAACTGGTCATTCAGGGCCTTGGTTTTCCGGTTTGGTGAATCTGTCTGGTAAGCTGCTTTTTCTTAACAGCGTTTTAATTTCCTCCGGAAACGCGCTGTTTGTCAGTAGATTGACCAATACGTGCGAAATGCCACGCAATCCTGCTTTATCTTTGTTGGAAGCGCTGTCGTGACAGGATAGGGCTTACTCAGCGTTAGTTAATTTTTAGTCGAGTTGCTGTATGGATTTTATTAAGAATTTTTTGCCTGAAGGAACGATCTTTGGTGCGCCGGAAATCTCGAAAGAACAGATCGTTGATCTCAGTCAAACGGCCCCTAACCTCATTGTCTGGGCTGTACCCGTGATGCTGTTGCTAACGGGACTGGAGATGTGGTTCTCGCATCACAACGACCACGATCATTACAGTAAGGACGAAACTATTGGCTCGACGCTGGTTGGCCTGGGCAGTCTGGTAGTATCGGCCGCGCTTAAGTTCGGGTTGATTTATCTGACCGTGCTGGTCTACAACCTGGTACCCTGGCGCATGGAACTGAACTGGTGGACGCTTATTCCGTGCTACATCATCTATGATCTGGCCAGCTACTGGGCGCACCGCGTGTCGCACGAGTCACGGCTATTCTGGGCCACGCACGTCGTGCACCATTCCGCCGAGCATTATAACCTGACCGTATCGTACCGGCTCAGCTGGATTCAGCACATCAAGGTCATTTTCTTCATGCCTGTGATGCTGTTCGGCTTTCATCCGGTTATTTTCTTCGTGACCAACCAACTGGCCACGCTGTTCCAGTTCATGCAGCATACCGAATACATCCGGAAGCTGCATCCGGCGCTGGAGTACATCTTCGCGACGCCCTCGAATCACCGCGTACACCACGGCTCGCAGGAGAAATACATCGATAAAAACTTCGGGGCTACGTTTATCTTCTGGGATCGTATTTTCAACACCTACACGCCCGAGGAGGAAGCCGTCATCTACGGGATCACGACGAACATCGACAAGAAAGCCAACCCGCTGCACATCAACTTCCACGAGCTAAACGACATTGTCCGTGACGTGCGGCAGTCGAAGAGCCTGAAAGAAGCCTGGATGTATACCTTTGGCAGCCCCATCACGGTATACAACCTGAAAACAAAAGCCGCTCAGGAAGCAGAGCAACGCGAGCTGGAAGTATACAGCTAGTCAATGCAAAGGCCCGAATGACAGCGTCATTCGGGCCTTTGCATTGACTAGCTGTATACAGTTTACGGTAGTTGGTTTTCAGTTTACGGTGATGTAACGTCGGCGTACTCTTGACTGGGGTGGGTGTTCTCCAGCAGATCTACAGTCCCTCCCCATGTGGACAAGCCAGGGAAGTAGTCATTGGCTACCATAACACCACCGTATACTGAATACCGTAAACCGTATACAGAAAAGGATAAACCGTTACTCCCCCCGTTCCACCGGCGGCAGGCTGGCGTATTCGTCCTCCGTAAACAACCGTGACCGAATCATGAACCGGACACCCATCGGGATTTCCAGCGAGAAGCTGGCCCCCCGTCCCGGAATGACGTCGATCGTCAGGTGCGTATGTTTCCAGTATTCGAACTGATCGTCCGACATCCAGAAGTCGCAGCCGTCGATTTGCCCCAGCCTGACATCGGACGGACCGATGCGGAAATCGCCCTCGGCAAAGCACATCGGCGACGAGCCATCACAGCACCCGCCACTCTGATGAAACATCAGCGGTCCGTGCTGCGCCCGCAGCTTCTCAATAACGATGACGGCATCCGGCGTCACGTCGACACGGGAAAGCGTTGATGTAGGCATGAGGAGTGATTGACTGATTGCGTGATTGACTGATAGAATGAACGGTTCGTACCACGGTAGCCGCCGTTCGGGTGATTGTCTCTATCATTCTGAACCAGCGAGGAATCTTCGCTAGTAAGAGGTTTTGTTATGCTCACATGAAGATTCCTCGCAGGCTCGGAATGACAGAAAACAGGAATATGTACCATGGTGGGCGCGAGCCCATTCAATCATTCGATCACTCCGGCATTCAATCATTATCTAAAAGAATCCCAGCTTTTCCTGACTGTAGGAGATCAGGAGGTTTTTGACCTGGCGATAGTGGTTGAGCATCATCAGGTGGTTTTCGCGGCCGAAGCCCGACTTCTTGTAGCCACCGAATGGCGCGTGGGCCGGGTAGTCGTGGTAACAGTTGACCCACACGCGACCCGCCTGAATCTGCCGGGGGACGGTGTACAGTTCGTGCGCATCCCGCGACCAGAAACCCGCGCCCAGCCCATACAGGGTGTCGTTGGCGATGGCAACGGCTTCGTCGGCGTCTTTGAAGGTCGTAACTGACAGGACGGGTCCGAAAATCTCTTCCTGGAAAATACGCATCTTGTTGTTACCCCGGAAAATCGTCGGCTTGATGTAGTAACCCCCTTCGACGCTGTCGCCCCGTTCGCCACCCGTCAGTACTTCGGCACCTTCCTGCTTGCCGATGTCGATGTACGACAGAATTTTCTCGTACTGATCGTTGCTGGCCTGCGCCCCCATCATCGTATCGGGATCGAGCGGGTGGCCGAGTTTGATGGCTTCCGTACGCTGAATGACCCGCTCCATGAATTTGTCGTAGATAGCCTCATGCACCAGCAGTCGCGAGGGGCAGGTGCAGATTTCGCCCTGATTGAGCGCAAACATCACGGCCCCTTCCACGCACTTGTCGAAGAAGGCATCGTCGGCGTCGGCGACGGATTTCATGAAAATATTGGGCGACTTACCACCCAGCTCCATCGTGACCGGAATCAGGTTGTCCGACGCGTACTGCATGATGAGTCGGCCCGTCGTGGTTTCGCCGGTGAACGCCACCTTGTTGACGCGCTTGTGCTGCGCCAGCGGTTTGCCGGCTTCCACACCGAAACCCTGTACGATGTTGACGACCCCCGGCGGAATAAGCCCGCCGATAAGTTCGAACAACACGGCAAGCGAGGTGGGTGTCTGCTCCGCCGGTTTGATGACGACACAGCAGCCGGCCGCCAGCGCCGGAGCCAGTTTCCAGGTCGCCATCAGCAGCGGAAAATTCCACGGAATGATCTGTCCGACCACGCCAATTGGCTCTTTGATAATCAGCGAGAGCGTATTGGCGTTCAGCTCGGTAGCTGACCCTTCTTCCGCCCGGATCACCCCGGCGAAATACCGGAAATGGTCGACGCAAAGGGGGAGGTCGGCAGCCATCGTCTCGCGGATGGCTTTGCCGTTTTCAACTGTCTCGACGCGGGCCAGAAACTCTAGATTCTGCTCGATTACGTCGGCAATCTTGAGCAGGATATTACTCCGCTCGGTAGCCGAAGTTTTCGACCAGCTGGCAAACGCCTTGTGAGCCGCGTCGACCGCCATATCGATGTCAGCAGCTTTCGAGCGTGGCATCTTAGCAATCAAACTGCCATCGACCGGCGATTCATTGTCGAAGTATTCGCCGTCGAGGGGTGGTACCCACTTGCCACCGATATAATTGTCGTAGTGCGATTTGAATTTGGGGCGGTTGACGTGCGTCTCAACCATGTCAAGTGTTTCCATACGATGTATCACTAAGCGTTTAGTCGTGAAATCGTTACAAATGTTGCCTGAATTGTACAAGTAAGAGTTGAGCAATCGTATCGTTCGATTATACAATCCTATCAAAGTCGGCGATCATCAATACAGCCCAAACGAACCAGGTTGGCTACTAAAGATTATACATTGAATGTATTTTATACTATTTTAAGCTTGGTAATCAGTGGAAGACGGTTATATTCGACAGCCTATTGCTCTTTTAATTACGCACGTTACTGACCCTATCCGTTTATGAATCGTTTGCAGTCGTCTCCGTTTGACATCAACCGACATCTGAGTAGTCGGCGGCTGGAACAGGAAGTCGAAAACCGGACCGCTTACACGATCGATGCGGCCGAGCTGAACATCTACGAGACGCACCACGTAGCCGAGAAAGTCGAGCTGACGTTTACCAGTCCGGTGCTGGCCAGTATGATTCGGGGTAAAAAAGTGATGCACCTGGCCGATGCGCCGGCCTTCGATTTTCTGCCCGGCGAATCGGTGATCGTGCCGAGTCAGGAGCTGATGCGGATCGACTTTCCGGACGCGCACTTGCAGAATCCGACGCAGTGCCTGGCGCTGGCTATCGACGCCGACAAAGTGAAACAGGTGACCGATCTGCTCAACGAACGGGCTCCGCTGGTCGACAACGAGCAGGGGTGGCAATTTGGGCAGACGAACTACTTCCTGACTAACGATGAACCCATCAATCAGCTCATCAGCCGGCTGATTTACATCTTCACGGAGAACAACAAAGCGAAAGATGTCTTTGCCAATCTGGTGTTGCAGGAACTGGTGGTGCGACTGATGCAGACGCAGGCCCGCACGCTGCTCCTGACGCAGGGAGCGGGCACCGCCAGCGTAAACCGACTGGCGCACGTGGCGCAGTACATCAACCGGCACCTGAGCCGGAGTTTACACATTCGCGAACTGGCCAACGAAGCCTGCATGAGCGAGCCGAACTTCTACCGTACGTTTAAGCAGACATTTGGCCTGACACCCGTCGATTACATCAATCAGCAGCGCATCAGTCTGGCGTCGAAACTGCTCCGCACGACCAATCGCTGCCTGGCCGATATCAGTCTGGAATGCGGGTTCAATAACCTGACGTACTTTATGAAGCTGTTCCGGCGCGAGAAAGGGCTGTCGCCGGCGCAGTTCCGTAGGCAGGTAACGCCGTAGCCCACTTGCTCAGTAGACCGGGGGTAACGCCGTTTTCTCCGTATCTTACCGGCCATTTCCGACTGCCTTCCTACCTTATGGCTGTTGCCCGCCCTTTACCCGTTTACGCAACGGATCAGGAACTATACGATGCACTTGCCCGACGGGACGATCGTGCGTATGCCTTCCTGTATACCGATACGTTTCCTTTGTTTCAAAACTGGATGCTGCGGAACAGCGGTACCGAGATGGACGCTGAAGATGCGTTTCACAAGGGTATGATTAGTCTCATGCAGAACCTGGAGACGGGAAAATACACACTCCAACCCGGTACGCGCATCCGGTCTGTGCTGTTTGAATACGCTAAATGCGTGTGGATAAGTGAATTACGGTCGTCCCGCGTCCGGACCCGCTCACCTATGACCGATGAGATCGATATACAGTCAGTCGACGATGTCAGTCGCGATCTGGAGCGGTTTGAACTGGTACAGATGGTCCGAAATTCGCTCCAGCAGTTAAAAGACGACTGCCGCAAGTTGATTGAGTGGTTTTACGTGGAGGAGTTATCGCTCCGGGAGATCGCCCAGAAGATGGGGCTCAAAGAATCGTCGGTGAAGTCGAAACGGTACGCCTGTGCCGAAAAATTGAAAGCTATCTATCAGCAGGCCGAGAAGCAGTCAGGGGTATGAAACTAACGGAAGAGCAGTACGAACTGATCGAAGCGTATCTGGGCAACGAATTATCGGCCGCCGACCGGGCATCGGTGGAGGCCGATATGGCGGCTGATGCCGAATTCCGGGCCGAAGTCGACTACCAGCGTTCGGTGCGCACAGGCTTGCGGATGCTGGGTATCGAGCAGGCGGTGAACCGGGCGAAAGCGCAGTACGTAGCCAGTCAGGCGGCTAACGCGTCGCCGACGCTTGTCAGGCCATTGGGTCAGCCGGACCGTTCGCGCTGGCAATACTGGGCCGCTGCGGCTTCCGTCGTGCTGCTACTGGGTGTCGGCTATGGTGCGTATCACTATAACAGCCGGCAATCGTACACCGCGTCGTTGCTATCGGCCCAATCCGACGATCTGCTGAAGGGGTTTCCGCGCGAGGGGCTTTCGGCTTCGACCCGCGATCAGCTAATGACGGCGCTGGAAGCCTACCGTGCCGGGAACTACGACAAGGTAATCGACAACGTCAAAGCGTTGCCCGAAACCCGGCAGACTGTTTATTACAAGGATTACCTGCTGGGCCTGAGTTATCTGGCTAACCGCGAGCCGGTTCAGGCGATCCCGCTGCTGCAAAGTGCCCTCGCAACCCCCTCCCCGGTACTCCGCCAGAAAGCGGAATGGATACTGGCGCTGGCGTATGTCAAGAACGGGCAGAACGAAAAAGCCCTGCCCATTCTGACACGAGTCAGTACGAACAAGGCTAATCCGTATCAGAAACTGGCGCAGCAGGTGCTGCAAAAAATCAGGTAAGTTCCGGGCTTAACTAACGCTGACTACTGGTTATAGAGGGTTTTGACCTCATCCTGTGTAATGGCCCGTTTGTAAATGCGGATATCATCCAGTGCGCCGTAGAAATAGCTGGGTATTTGCTGGCTCTGCGCGCCGAATTTCAGATCGCCACCCGGACACTGATCAAGGCTGCTGGCGGGTAAATCATCGGTAGTGGCCAGCAAGGCTCCATCGTAGTACATCCGGGCCGACCGACCGCTATAGGTTAGCACTACGTGGTGCCAGGTGTTGACAGCCAGTTTAGAATCGATGGGGAAGGTTTGCCAGCCAACACCCGGTTGACAATTGCTATTCTGTTTGATGTCGGTATTGATCGTAATATTACCGGCAATAGTTTCGCTGGGCTTGATCAGCGAACTGTACATTTCCGCACTACCGTCGGAAAAGCGCGATTTGTTGTAGATCTGCATCCGGCGATCGACAGTCGTTGGCTTGATCCAGATGCTGATCGAAAGAGTCGTTGGCCGGAGCGTACTGTTTTCGGCCATGTAGAAATAGCTTCCGGTGCCATTGAGCATGATCGCCGAGTTGGCCCGTCCTTTTCGGTCAGCCGTAAACGTGGGGTTGTTGACCAGAATCGCGTTGTTGTTATTACCACTAGCATCGAGCAGTGACTGATCGGTAAACGATACCGACGCAATCAGATCCTGTGCCACCGTATCGATTTGTGTCTTGAACGAACTGACATCGCTATAAATGATCCCGGACGATGATTTGACGTAAGCCCGGTAATTGTACATGGTGTTCGGCGTCAGATTCGTCAGGTTGACGGTGGTGTTGGCACCGATCGACGGATTGCTTACCTGAACCGTTTGCGCATTGGTTACGTCAGGCGCGTTGGTCGTCGACGAGTAGCAGATGCCGTATTCCACCGCAGCCGGACTGCCGGGGCTGGCCAGCACAAAGCCAACCGTAGCCGAGGTGATGGCGGCCGTAGCGGCATTCGTATTGATCGACACCACCGGATTGGCTCCCGTGCGGACCATCTTGACGTCGCTGAAAGCTGTTTTTATCGCTGAATTAATCGCGAAGGCCCGGACGTAGTACAGTGTGTTGGAGCTGAGGGCCGTGGCGGAGAGGGGTACCGCAACGTTTACCGAAGCGGAAAGTGGTCCCTGAACGGTAGCGTCTTTACCCGGCTCCGGCTGTGTGTTCGTTGTTGAATAACAGATACCGTACTGCGTGATGGTGGCGTTGCCGGTGGATGTGATGGTAACGGGCAAGGTAGCCGAGTTCAGGGATACGGTTGTTGGGTCCTGCAAACTGACCGAGGGAGCCACCGCATCGCTGACCGTCAGGGAGCGAATGATCGTCGTTTCGGAACTGCTACCGCAGGAGTTGGCCAACGTAGCCCGCACCGTATACGTACCCGAGGTTGCGTAGGTCTGCATAGCGGTCAGGCCGGTCGTTACGGTGGAACTACCGTTACCGAAATCCCAGCTTACGTTATCGATGGTGCCGCTGCTGCTGCCAATGGAAAAACTGACCTGGCGCTGCTGGATGCTAGCCTCGATCGTGCCGGACGGCTTTTCGCAGTTGCGTTTAACCTTTCTGCCGGGCAGGTCCCAGGGCTCGCAGGCCCACAGCAGGGTGCCGAGCAGCAATAGCGACAGTCCGGCGTAGAGAGAAGAATAAAATCGGTTCATAGCGAAGCCAGTACATGCTGGCGATTGAGGTGAGCTGGATAGGAATTAGAAGCCGCGACGCAGGGTTAAGCCCCATGACTCGGTAGCGGGGTGAACCTGCCAGGCAGTCGGTTTAGCTTTCGGTTTTCTGACCAGTAAATAGACTTCGGCCAGCGTGGCAACGGCCGCCACACCTACACAGGCTTTGAACAGCCCGGTCTTGCTTGCGGCTACCTGGGCTGCATCATAAGCGTCCTGGTACTGTCGGTTCAGATCGTCAGGGCCAATGCTGCCGCTATTGGTTGGGTCAGCGGTCTGGCCAAGTTGAATTACTGCGTTTCGCTTGTTCTGAAAGTCGCTGTGGAGAAAAGCAGCGTAAGCGGCTGCACCAACGGCTACCGCCCCCGTTGCGACTTTCAACCCAATGCGTTTCGACGGAGGAGGGTTAAGGATGCGGTTGATATTGTCCAGCTGAAGCTGAATCGTGCCTTGCCGGGTGGTGGTGTAACTCAGCGCCTGCTGATACTGACTGCGGGCTTCGGCATACCGTTTCTGATTGAACAGCGTATTGCCTTGCCGTTCGTAATAATCGGCCAGTTGCGCTTTCGTAACCGCATCGTTGGCATTGACCGTCAGCAGTTGCTTGTACAGGTTAACCGCGTCGGCACCTTTTCCCTGCTGAAGTGCGTCGTCGGCCTGCTGACGCAATGACAGCCCCCGCGTGCAGTTGTCGATTTGCTCCTTGGCGTACGGGTCATTCTCAAAATTGGGCACCAGCAGGCAGTTCTGGTATTGTCGCCGGGCTTCCAGATACCGGCCTTCCCGGTACAGGTCATCCCCCTTTTTTTTGTACCGATCGTATTCGTCGTCGGCACGGGTAGTGATAACATGGTAAGAGTCCGTTGCCCAGGTTGCCCGGATAGTCGGCGCTGCCAGCAGCAGTAGGAGAAGAAGTACTGGTTTCTTCATAAGATGAGGTTATAAATTGGCAATACACTGTTTGATTCGGGCGCGTACATCGGGCGTGTCTTTCAGGCTCTGTGCCACTTTGTACCACTCCATCGCTCCTTCAAATTCTTCGTTATCAACAAATTTGGCCGCTCTCGCCATGTACGTCGCGTAAGCTGCTTCGGCCCTGGCAGTGCTCAGGTCATGCTGACGGGCCAGGGTACCGGCTTCCGAAAAGTTGCTAATAGCTTTGGCTTTGTGGTTACCGTTCGAAATAGCTTTCATGCCGCTTTCGACTAGCTGATCGTAGCTTTCCTGAAACGCCGACAGGTCCTTTTTCTTCTCGGCAACGGGTTCGGCCACGGCAGCAGGCGCGACGGTGGCTGGTGACTCCGCAACGAATGGTTGCGCAGCTGGCGGTTGCCCTTGCGAACCGGACTCAACGGGTTTACCCCCCGCTTTCAGCGCCTTTTCGCGCAGCAACCAGGCATCCTGCCGGTTGGGTAGCAACTGGAGTGCGCTGGTTGTCAGTACGATAGTTTGGGTAAAATCGCGTTGTGCAAATGCCTTGCGGGCCTTTACCAGTGCCACATCGACCCGCTTGTTGAGCAGTTCGGCCGAACTATTGACGTCGGCTGACGGCGATACAATAGTGGGCGCATTGATAGCCGGTTTTTTCGTACCCGATGCCCCGATGCCCATACCGCCAGCCGTTACCGGATTGACCGTTGAGCTATCCCGTTTGGCCGTGATTGCCGACGGCAACTGACGAAACGATGTGTAGTAAATCAGTACTCCGCCGACGCCCAGCGCCACGGGGGCGATAAGCTGCCACGGTAGTCGACGCGTCACGGTCGTTCCCACTTGGCTGGTGCGGGGTGGACTGGGGACCGATGGGATTGGGGCCGGCGCAGGGTCGGTTCGCTCGGGTGCTACCGGTAGTGGAGTCGGTATCGGAGCCGCGTATACGTCGGTGGGTAAGTCGGCCTGGTACAGGTCGGTCTGCTCGGCAATGGCTGTCGGTGCGGGGGGCGCTGGACGGCTGAGCTGACTGGTGCAAAAGGCAAAGCCTTCGACGGCCTCCGGCAACTGATCGCGTTGGATGAGAATCTGCTCGTACGTTTGTAACGCACCGGCATAATCACGTTGCTCGACTTGCTGCCGGGCGGTTGCCAGCAGAGCCGGTATGTTATCGAGCAAATCTAGCAGTTCATCTTCTTTCCGAACCCGGTCGTGAATGTCGCGAACCAGACAGCGCCGAATCATGCGCTGATACGGTTCGTCGATACGGTCGAGTTGGTCGGGCAACCGGGCGGTCATGATTTTTCGCTCAACTGTTCGACGGACGGCTTGCTCGCTAGTGTCCTGCTTATCGGCCAGAAACGGCTTTTCGCCGGTTAGAATTTCGTACAGAATGACACCAAATGCCCACAGGTCCAGGTTGAAGCTGACCCGGCTTCCTTCGATTTGCTCCGGTGCTTTGTAGGACGGCGTACCACGCCCATCGCTCAGGTCGAAATCAGAACTGTCCAGCTCATCGCTGCTGACGAGTTTACTCAGTCCAAAGTCGGCGATCTTGGGAATGAGCCGACCCGCATTGTCGCGCGAGATCAGAATGTTGGCCGGCTTGAAATCACGGTGAACGATACGGTGCCGGTGCAGGTGCTGGAGGCCGAGCAGAATTCCCCGGCTCAGGTCGTTGATCTGCGTGGTCGTCAGCTGATGCTGCCGTAACAGGTCGGCCAGGTTACCATCCGGGTAGTACTTCATGATGGCGAAATCGCTGATGCCGGTATCGGTTTCCAGTCGATAACAGGCATCGTACCGGGCGATATTTGCCTGCCGGGGTATGCGCTGCGCCAGCTCGACCTCCGCTTTCAGCGACTTGGTATCGTTGCCTTTAAACTCGCTGATCTTGATGGCAACCCATTCGGTTTCCAACTGATCCTCCACTTTGACGACGCGCCCGTACGAACCACTGCCCAGCAACATGGCCGGGTCGCCGGGGCGAATCGGGTACCGCTGTCTGAACGTCTGGAACGAGGTAAATGGTTGACTCATAGGTACTGGGTCATGGGTGTGATACGACTAACTGGTCGGAGAAATGACCAAAAAAAACGGGTGCCTGCCGCCCGCTTGTCAGCGACTGGACGCGGGGCGAGACGTAGCGATGCAATTCACGAATCGTGACCAAGTGATCGCGATTCTGATCGGCCCGTCCGGCAAGTCCATCCAGCAGGTAGTGGGTAAACGCGCCCCCTTCCAGCCGCCCGGCTTCAACCGCTGATTCCGTCGACCGGCTCGCCAGCAGCATCGCTACGTTGCCCGACTGAGGTAAGCCGCTGATGACGGCCCGCGTAGGGCTAACCGCCGTCTGTCGGGTCATACTCCCTGATAGGCAAGCGTCGGCAATGCACAACTTCGTGTTGGCTCCCGATCGAAAAAAAGCTTGCTTGACGGCGCTGTGTGGGAGATAGCTGCTTGTCAGGCCGGGGCTTCCGTCGTACGGTACGAAACTGTCGGGCAGGCCGTGACCGGAGAAGTAAAAAATAACCCGGTCGACCGGGGTGGCCCGTTGAAAAAGTGTGAGTGCCTGTTGGATGGCCGATTGGGTCGCCTGTCGGTTCGTTAGTAGCCGTAGCTGACTGGCGGCTACCTGACCGCCCGCTTTGCTTCGCAGAAAGGCCGCAAATCGGCGGGCGTCGCGATCGGCAAACCGTAAGTCGCCCGTGCGGTTCGACAGCCGTTCGTAGTCGGCAATGCCCACAACAACAGCGTACGTCTTTCCCGTTGGTGGAGACGAGGGGCTGCCGAGTAGCCAAAGGCCAAGTAACAGGGTATAAATCATTGGGCGAAAAGAGCGTTGCGCAACGGTTCGGTCGTCAGAGTATGGCGAACGGAAATCAGATAACCCGAGTAATTGTCCCGTGCTTTGCCAGTGCAGGCCGCCAGGAGTGTCTGGAGTTTCGTTTGATCGGAGAAACCCGCGCCCAGCGTCGTCGTTAGCATGTCGTCATCGATGCACTCGCTGACCCCGTCCGTACACAGAAAGAAGTAATCGCCGGCCCGAACGTCGGTCAACGTTACCGCGTCGGGCATCGGCATCAGCGTGCTGTCCCGACCAGCCTCGGCCACGACGGCCCGGCTCAATCGGTTGCGCCACGGATGGGTTTGCGCCTGTTCGGCCGTGATGATGCCATCCGCTACCATATCCAGCACCTGCCGGTGGTCCTGCGTCCGAAAGAGAATTGCTCCGTCACGAATCTGGTACACCCGACTGTCGCCGAGGTGCGCTACCGTGGCCCCCGCATTGTGAAACTGAAGCAGCGCCAGCGTAGACCCCATCCGGCCAACCAGTGGATTCGCCGTCAGGTAGGCGTGATACGCCTGCCCGGTCTGCCCCAGCGCCGTACGGAGATGAACGGAATCGAAGGGAGGGAAATCCATCGCCCGCGCATAGTCGGCAATGCTTTCGCAGAGTAACTGACTGGCGATTTCTCCCTTGTCGGCTCCGCCCATACCATCGCATACCAGAAACAGGTTGGATGCCTCCGTCGACCCGTCTACCGGTGGGTACAGGGCATCCTGGTTGATCGTACGCTGACCAATGCAGGAGAAGCCGATGGGCTGATTGAGTTGAATCGTCATGGCCTATTGCGTACGGTCGGGGTTGTAATCCAGTTCTACGCGGTAGGTCGCGAGCATCGCCGGATTGATGGTGTAGGGGACGAGTCGAAAGGCATCGACCCCCCCCAGCGTGAGGATATCGTCGCCCGTAACGTCGATTTGTTCGGATGGGCGTAACGCACTGCCATTGACCTGCGTACCATTAAGGCTGGGCATGCTGGCCTGCGTAGTCGGATCGGCCGCGCCATCCTGCAACTGATAACGCAGTCGGCCCGACCAGGTATCAAACGTAACAGTCAGCGTGCAGTGTCGTCGGCTGATGTAGCACCGACCCTCGTGCAGATACCGCTCGACCCGCACCTGCGCCGTGTCGCCTGTTCCGATCACATTGGCACCGAACCGCAGCGGGTACGCCAGATCCGGGCTTACCGAATGCCGTAGCTCCCCAAAGCCGGGTAGTCCCTGCACAATGGCGGGGTCGTACTGAAAGGCCGTCGCTAGTAGGTTAGTCGCCCCGCAGCCCGTGTGCGAGCATACGATCGACCCGCGCTGAACGTCGGCCGGGCGGACCATAATCCGCCGGCCACACTGTTGACACGTAATGAGTGAGGTTTTAGCCGTACTCATGCCCGGTGATCGTCCATATCGTCGACGTTACCGTCGTTGATGTACGTGTCGTCAGTTGTGTCGACATCGTCATCGGGTTCCTGGCTGTCGATCGACTCGTCGGACTCGCTGGGTGCGTCGCTGATCGACGTGGCCGGGCTGTCCATCGTATCGGATTCCAGGATCGAATCGACAATTTCCTTCGACATGCTTTCTTCAAGGCCCTGGTTGAACTGGTCGACGCTCAAGACAATCGAGTGATCGAGCCGCTCCACGGCCATCAGCTGATCGGTGAGGGCATCGTACCGAAAAATGGTATCCAGCCCATCGTCGCCCTGCGCATCCACGACGCGATACACGTTGCCGTCATTACCTTCCAGCACGACCGTGTCGATGACGCCGTCGTGGTCGAAATCGAGCCCCATTACGCGTTGCCCGTTCAGATGCCCTTCGACCAGCGTTGGCTCGGTTTCGGTGGTCTGCGTTTCGGTTTTGGCGGAGTGAGACTGCGCTTGATGAGTCGATTTCACCGGCAGTTTTTCCTGCATGATGTGTTCAAGAAACTCCTGCCGCTGGTCTAGTGACAGACTGTCCCATTCTTCTTTGTGAAGCGTGTTGTACCAGCGGCCCTGCCAACTGAAGACACCCCCCATACCGACTTCATCGCGGGCAGCGGCAAAGGCCTGCTCAAACGACATCGCGTTGGTCACCTTGCCGGCTACGTCGATGTCCTCGGGTAGTGTGATGGCGGGATTCGGTTCAGAAGCAACTGCGTCGCCAGGATTGTCAGGCGTCGTGTCTGGTTCACCTGTGCCACTATTGGCAATCAGAATGCCGCCACCGGTCAGGAGCAGGGCGGCCGCTGAAATGCCAAGCATCCGTTTCCGGTTTACAGATGGAGTAGAAGGCGCAGGAGTAGGCGTCGGGGTCATGGGATAAAGGTCGGTTGGTAAATCGGTTGCGGGTGTGAGCTGACTCATGGTATCAATGCGATTAGTTTCGACTCTATCGTCGGATGCGCGAAAAGGTGAATGGACGGCCAGCAATCAGTGTACCCAGATAGCCTGACAACGGCGGCAGGTTTTCTGCTGGGCCAGCATGTCCCACTCACGGGTACCGAACGGATCGCGGCAGGCGGCATTGGGGCAGCGATACCGGTCCCGGTATTCCTTGTCGATGAGTTCCAACTTCTCGTCTGTCGACAGAAAGGTCGAGCAAAGGGTAGGAACCAGCACACTCAGTCCCGCGCTTGACATAACCTGAAGGAGGGAGAGGGCTGTACCACCCGATGCGACAACGGCGCTGATACCCACGACCGACGACAGAATGACGCTGCCCGTACGGATCATTTTTTCGCGCTGCCGGCAGGCTCTCTTGAGTTGTGGGTATTGCCGGTATACTGATTCAAGCGCGGCAAAATCGGACGAGAAATCGAGTGGTACCTGTTTGGAAGAACCGACCGACTCCGGCTGGTGGGAGACGATGGGGGCAGAGGGTGGAGCTACGCTGACTGGGGCGGTTTCCCGTACCTGAGCCAGCAGGTCGTCAATCGACAGCGTTGTGTCTGCCAACTGAATCGTGTTGGTCCGATCGACAAACTTGCGCGTGATACGGACGCCGTCGACAAATGTCCCGTTCTTGCTATTGAGGTCTTCCAGTAAAAAGGTGGAAGGAGTGCACGCAGTCAGCCGGGCGTGCTGGCCACTGACCCGGCTGTCTGGTACGATGATCGTATTGTTCAGCGACCGACCAACTGTATGGCTGGTTAACTGACTTAACTGATCAATTAGAGCGTATAGCTGTTGATCCTGACCGGATAGGAGCGAGGCATTCACGAGTGCGGATTGTTAGGAATAGTGCGGAACTATCGGGCAATCTACACAAGTATTTGCGGTGTCCTCTACCCATATAGTAGATTTATGGGCTGGCAGTTAGCCAACGGTCGTCGGGGGCGGAGGGCCCAAGCTTACTATTCGAAAAAGCAGACGGTACCACCTACCCAGTCGAAGTCCTTGTTGAAGCGGACGCCGATCATCTCGCCCCGGCTCAGTCGACTCAGGTTTGTCAGCAGGGTAGGGCGGGCATCGCCTTTGGGCCAGATAAACAGCATCCGGATTTCGCACTTGACGTGCCCGTCCAGCGCCTGAATAACAGGCTCGTACTGCACTTTTCGCTGGAGCAGATAGCCGCCCCGCTGCTCGGCTGGAATCGCGTCGAGATCATCGGGTGTGATGTGCAGCTTGACACCGCTACCCGCGAAGGAGAACAACGGCTTCAGCACGTACTCGTTCAGATCGGTTGGATACTCGGTCAGGTCCGACAGGTAATAGCTGGGCGGAACGAACGGACTATTCAGCAGGGGCAGGGTGTACTTGCTGACGCGGAAGAACCAGTTCGGATGACCGACCCAGTCTACGTCAACGTCGTCCGTGAGGTGAAACTCGGTTTGCAGGTCGGGGAAGTTCTGCAAATCGTCGAAGATCAGCCGGTTATAAATACGCTTGATGGGAACTGTACGCCCATCGCGCTCGTAAAACAGCTGTCGACCCTGCTTGCGAATTTTTGTCAGGCAGACCGCTTTCACACCCAGGTACTGCTCCGTCAGGGCGAAATCGATGCGGGTTTTCTGCTGTTCCGGATAGATTTCCAGCAGAATCACTTCCTCCGGATTGCAGTCGCCCACGATCATGTCGCGCAGCCGCTCAATGTAGGCCGCGTTGGTGTCGACATTGAACAGATGCGACAGCGTATCCGGAACGGGAAAGTGCGCCCGAAACTGATCGGCCAGATACGGCTGAAAGCAGTACAGCGACGGAAACCCCTGGAGTTCGATCAACTGGGGAATTAACTCACCCGTATCGTCATGGCAAACCGCAAAGTCGACGGCCAGAAACTGGGTGTGCGTATCTTCGTTGGGTACCCGTTGCTCGACCGGTATCGCCTGCTCGGTCAGCGTCTTAAAGTCAGGCCGCGTCAGTACAGCCACAATATCGTCGCAGGCCCGCAGCAACTTATCCGTTAGCGGTTTCGGGACGAAAACGGGTGTTTCGGCCACCCGGAAGTCCAGCTGATCGGGTAAGTCATGCTTGATGGTATCGAGAAATGCCTGGTATCGGTCGGGCGAAAAGGCAGCGTTGTAATCGTGACGAACAGACTGAATCATGGTAAAGGGGAGGAAAGAGGATAGATGAACGAAGAAAGATGGTCGGTGATTCGCTTCTCAGTGGTACAAGGTCGTGCGTGGACCCTATACCACTGGAAGCCTATCTTTCTTCTTTACTCTCTTCTCTTTATTCTGAAAAATCAAACCAGTTGGGGCTTCGTCACTTTCTGGGCTCGCAACGCCCGCCGGAGAAAGCCTGGTAGAATGACGGATTCGGTGAGGGCAATTTTGTTGGGGTCCTGGAGGTAATCGACCATGTCGTCGTACTTACGCTGCCCGAATAGCTTGACAATGTGCTTCCGACGCTCTTCGGTTTGCATGTGCAGCAGCATTCCCTGGTTGTCGGCTTCGGGGTGAAACTGCGTACCCATCACCTCGTCTGAAAAGCGAATCGCCATGATTGCCCGGTCGAGCGGGACGTGTGGGCGAATTTTCTCACGGCACAGAATCGACGCGCCAAAGGTGCGCAGGCGGGATTTGTTGGGTTTCGTAATCTGGTAATCGCGCGAGTCGACGGCGTAAAATGGATCGGGCAAGCCTTTCAGCATCGGATCAGTCAGGCCATCGGCTTCCTTATGCATGGGGAAGATACCGAACGACGTCGACCGGCGCTTGCTGAGCAAACCTAGTTCCAGATGCCGCACCACCAGTTGAAACGAGTGGCAGATCAGAAAAACAAATTTCTTCCTGGCGTTTCGTTCGTTCCAGTCGAACAGGTCGTCGATTAGCTGGAAAAAACGGGGTTCCCACGCTTCGTCGGATGCCAGCGGACTACCGGGACCGCCCGACGAAATGTACACGTCGTAGCTGAGGTCGGGGAGTTCGTCGCTACCCCGCACGTTGAAAACGTCGTAAACCAGGTCGACATGGTCGCGTTCCTGGAAATTTCGGATGATTTGAAGAATACAACGCATGCCCTGATTCGGCAGGTTGTTGTTCATGTCCAACACAGCTATTTTCAACTGACTCATACGTGTTACGGTTGTATTTTGACAGGATTACAGGATTGTCAGGATTGCTTAAATCGCAAATGGCTACTGGCCAAACCGACTATCAGCCAGCGTTTGTCAGGGTAATAAATCCTGACAATCTTGTAATCCTGTCCATTCATTTACCAACTATCGGATGCCGAAAGAAGTTTCGTCGACAATGTAATCGACAACGCGTTTGAGGTCGTTAGTCTGCTGAAAAACGGCCAGTTGCCGATCGGCACCCGTACCCATATCGAGGATTTTGAGCGCGTATTCGCACTCCTCCCGGCTCCCCAGTTCATCGACCACATCGTCGACAAAATCGAGCAGTTCGTGGATGAGCTGATGCGTGGGTACTTCCTGCTGCTTGCCGAAGTCGATTAGCTTGCCTTCGATACCGTAGCGGGCCGCGCGCCACTTGTTTTCGCTGATGAGGTTCTTGCGGTACAGTCGGAAATTCAGGTTGCTCGACATCAGCTTGTGAATCTTGGCGACGAGGGCCTGTAGCAGAGCCGCCAGACAGATCGTTTCGTCGATACGCATCGGTACGTCGCAGATGCGAAACTCGATGGTGTCGAAGAACGGATGCACCCGAATGTCCCAGTAAATTTTCTTGCCGTTGTCGATGCAGCCCGTTTTGATGAGCAGGTTGATGTATTCGTCGTACTCGGCGGCACTGGCGAAATAATCGGGGATGCCCGTGCGCGGAAACTTGTCGAACACTTTCGAACGGTACGATTTAAAGCCCGTGTTACGGCCCTGCCAGAACGGAGAGTTTGTACTCAGCGCGTAGATGTGCGGCAGGAAATACCGCATCGTATTCATCATGTGCACACCCATATCCCGGCTTTCCATACCGATGTGGACGTGCATCCCGAAGATCAGGTTGGAGCGGGCTGCATCCTGCATCTCTTCGATGATTTTGTCGTAGCGGGCATCGGCTGTAATCTGCTGATCCTGCCAGCGCGAGAAGGGGTGCGTGCCCGCCGAGGCAATCTTGAGGCCCTGATTGCCAGCTAGTTCGATGATGTGTTTGCGCAGGTGCGTGACCTCCCGACGGGCCTCCTGAATGTTGTAGCAGATGTTGGTGCCTACTTCAACGACGGCCTGGTGCATCTCGGCCTTTACCTGCTCGTGAAGGGTAATTTTACCGTCTTCAACGATTTGCCCAATGTGTGAGCGCAGGTCGCGGGTTACGGGGTCAATCGTCTGAAATTCCTCTTCGATCCCAATGGTAAAAACGGGCATGGTGACGTGGTAAAAGTGGGTAGTGGTCGGTTGATGCTATAACGCCGTAGTAAGATAGCTGTTTTTGGTATACAACAAAACGTCCACAAAATCGTCAGAATGTGCCAATGCTGACCTATAGGCAGTATAGGCTTCGGTAAGGTGGTGTAGGAATACTACCTAAGTTGTTCTTTCTCTTGTTTAGAAATAGAGTCGCTAAGACAGAATGCTGTGTCCTGCAAGGCGTGAGGTCAGCTACGGTCTGACTATTCAATCACTAACTTGTACAGGTGGGTGCCGTTTACTGGGTGTACACTGTCAATGATGCTTTGGAAAAGACAGTTAGTGGCTTACCGTGTTATCTGAGTAACCCTGATCCGACTCCGATATGGAACCTGACCTCACCCGTTTTGTCGATGCGCAGGCTGGTGACTACGCGCAGGCATTGACCGAAATCAAACATGGCCGTAAACGAAGCCATTGGATGTGGTACGTCTTCCCACAGCTCAATGGGCTGGGCTTTAGTGAAATGGCGCGCTTCTACGGCATTCGCGACATACAGGAAGCCACGGACTACCTGGCGCATCCCGTGCTGGGACCACGGCTGATTGCGATTAGCAAAGCATTGGTAGCCCTGAAAACGCAGTCGGCGAGTCAGGTGATGGGCAGCCCGGACGATCTCAAACTATGCTCAAGCATGACCCTATTCAGCCGGGTCGCCGGGGTCGATTCCATCCCGGATGGTCAGGTGTTTCAGGCGGTGCTGGACAAGTTTTTCGATGGCGAACCCGACCCGAAAACGGTGGCGATGCTTGCCGGTCGTGGGTAGCGTTGCGGGGGTTACCGCTTCGACATCCGGTTGGCGGTCAGCAACTGATCGGGTCGCAGCCGGGCAACCCGAAGGCCCGACAGCCGGGGATGGTGCAGTACGTAATCAGCGATCGGCATCGACGAGATCACCACTTGTCCGGCGTCTGATGATGCGTGCAGCAAGTGCATCCGGCCGTCTGCTTGGCGCGTTGCCAGTCCGACGTGGCGCATGTCGAGCCCCGGCCGGGCCGCTGTCAGCATGATGACATCGCCTTCACGCAGGGCGGTTTCGGCCTGCCGCACGTTCTTTCGGGGTACAAACGCAAATGGCTGACCATTAAGCGCCGATTCGACGCGGACCATCTGCTCAAAAACGGTCGGATCGCTCAGCGCCGGATATTTGTATACGGCCGACGTCATGTAGTTGACCGGTTTCGATACCATCACCCGGCCCGGCAGCGTACCCGTAACATCGATCAGCAGCCCTTTCCGTTCGTTGTCGCGCAGCCAGTCGGAAAAGTAATGCAGGCGGCTGGCGTACCCGTCGATCCGACCGTTGCGGTAACGCAGGCGGGTCAGATACTGCTGGAAAAGAGCGTCGCAGGTAGCGGGCTCGGTGGTGCGGTTGCTAACGGTGCGAACGCGGTTGTCGTGCCAGGCCAGCGCAACGGCCAGTACCGTTTCCAGATAGGTCGTACAATCGAACTCATGCAGATTAACGACCAGTTGTTCCGTCGGCTGCTGATCCAGCGTATGGGGCACGTAAGGTGAGCCGAGTAACTTCTTGCCGACGAGCACGGCTGTTTCGGCGGCTGTTCGACCGGGCTGGGCGACCAGTAGCGTGAACGAGTCATCTGCCGGTACGGGTTGTGCCGGGCTGAACAGAGGAAGCAGAAAAAGAGCCAGCGTAAACCAGTTTCGCATAGACGGATGAGTAAAAAAGACGGGATAGCCACCGACAGCCTGCGGCAGCTACCCCTAGACGAAAAACGTGAGCCCGTGCTAACTCGTCCTACGCTTTTATTTCCAGCACCCACACGCTCCTCGGAGGAATGGTTACCGGAATGCCCGATTGGCCGGATGCCTCAAACTGCACGTGATGCATGAAAATATCCGTCAGTTGGTACACCCGGGTGGGATCGAGCTGAAGCGTGTCGAGGGCGTGTCGAGGGAGCTTAATCGTAGCATCAACTGTATTGTGGGCCGAGAAGTTACAAATGATGAGTACTTTCTGCCGGTCTGTGTAGCGCAGGAAGCTGTACACCTGCTGCGCATCGTAGCCCGGCGTCTGCCCGTTGTCGTTGGCCCACTGTAGGTCGTAGAAGTAGCCGTTCTGAATGGCATCGGAGCCGTTGACGAGGTAATTCAACTGCTGGTAGACCCCCCGCAGGCTGCGCTGATCGTCGCTTAGGCCACCCCCGTCGTACTTACCGCCGTTGAGCCAGCCCTGCCAGTCGGGCATGCCCCAGTAGTCGAAAATCGTCGTGCGACCATCATCGCCACTAAAGCCTTCCGAGCCCTCGGCCCGTTCGCCCACTTCCTGTCCGAAATACAACAGGTACGGCCCGGTGTGCATGGTCGCTGCCAGCGTCATGGCCGGAATGGCCGCCCACGGATCGCCGGCGAAGAAGCGCGACGCAATCCGCTGCTCGTCGTGGGTTTCCAGAAACCGCAGCATGTGCCCCGGATAATCGCCCTGCTGCTGCCAGACCTGCGTCAGTTCGTAGCAGGAGCCCTGACCCTCGATCAGCCGGCGCAGGGCGTCGTACAGGCCGACTTTGTCGTAGAGGTAATCGAAGCCACCCTGGAAAATAAAGGGACGGTACAGGTGGGTTTCGTAAATCTCGGCGATAAAAATCACGCGGGGATACCGCTGTTTCACCCGACTAATGGCCCACTGCCAGAATTCGACCGGTACGAGCTGCGCCATGTCGCAACGGAAGCCGTCGATGCCTTTGTCGGCCCAGAACAGCAGAATGTCGAGCATCTGCTGCCAGGTGGCGGGCTGCGGATCGAGCTGAAGCCGGTTTTCGAAGACGTTGTAGCCGTAGTTGAGCTTTACCGTTTCATACCAGTCGTTGCTATCGGGGCGGGCGGTGATGGAGCCGGAGCCGGTCACCTTCGCCGGGTTCTCATGCAGCGAACCCGCGTGAGGCAGCCCACTCTCATTTTCCGGAGACACAAACGGCTGACCGGGGAGGTAATAAAAATTGTTGGCCGTCGAAAACCCGACCGAGGTATCGTCCTGCTCACCCAGGTCGACAATGCCCGCCGGCTTCGCGTCGGATTTGTATTGTCGGGCTACGTGGTTGGGCACGAAGTCGATTAGCACCTTCAGGCCGTGGGCGTGGGTACGTTGAATCAGTGCGTCAAATTCAGCCATTCGATCGGCCACGTTCACCGCCATGTCGGGGTCAACGTCGTAGTAGTCCTTCACGGCGTAGGGCGATCCCGCCTTGCCTTTCACCACGTTCGGATCGTCGGGGGTGATACCATCGGCTGAGTAGTCGGTTTGGGTGGCGTGTTCGACAATGCCGGTGTACCACACGTGCGATGCGCCAAACTGCCGGATGGCGCGCAGGGCCGCTTCGTTGATGTCGTTGAACGTACCGACGCCGTTCTGATCGCGGCTGCCGTTTGGCTGGTTGGTCGTGACGGCGTTGCCAAACAGACGCGTAAAGGCCTGGTATATGATCAACTTGTCGTTGACAGGGACGGAGAATGCAGTGTTCACGTTGGTTAAGTAAAAACGGTTGGGGCGTACAAAAAAAGACGCTCTGCAAAACTAGGGCCTTTCGCCACGAAAGTCAGTCCTTATTTTTAGGGTAACGATTGAAACATTCGCCGATTATATTGTCCTTTGGCGGATTAAGCCGCTTCGTCCAATCCATACAACGGCTTGTAACCAACCCTATGATGAACCGATTAAGGCTGATACCGGCCCTGCTTCTGGCGGCCCTGCTCACCACATCTGCCCTAAGCGTGCAGGCGCAAACCGTTCCGCGTATTGAGCGGGTCAACCCGACCAACTGGTGGGTCGGGATGAAGTACCGGACCATTCAACTGCTGGTCTACGGCCCGAACGCCGGTACGCTGGCGTATACCGTCAACTATCCCGGCGTGACGCTGACCAAAACGCACACCGTCGAAAACCCGAACTACGCCTTTCTCGATCTGACCATTGCGCCCACGGCTAAAGCGGGCATGGTTAAACTGGTCGGCAAAAAAGGAAGTCAGACGCTGAGCCAGCCGTTTGAACTGAAAGCCCGCGACAAAGCACCGAAAGGACAGGGGGTCACCGACGCTGATTTTATCTACCTCGCCATGCCCGACCGTTTTGCCAACGGCGACCCGTCGAACGATAAGTTTGCCGACATGGCCGACCAAACCGCCGACCGCAGCAACCCCTTTGCCCGGCACGGGGGCGATTTGCAGGGAGCGCAACAACGGCTCGACTACCTCAAAGACCTTGGCGTAACGGCGGTCTGGTTTACGCCCGTCATTGAAAACAACCAGCCGATGACCAATGAGGGCGGTGCCATGCGCTCGGCCTACCACGGCTACGGCTTTACCGATCAGTACAACGTCGACCGGCGGCTGGGGGGCAACGACGCGTACAAAGCCTTCGTGCAGCGGGCCCACAGCAAGGGGATGAAGGTGGTGCAGGATGCGGTGTACAACCACGTTGGGATCAACCACTGGTTCGTCAAGGATCTACCGATGAAAAGCTGGCTGCATCAATGGCCGGCGTACACCAACACCTCGTACCGCTACGAGTCGATTACCGACCCGCATGGCTCGGAAGCCGACCGGCGCATCACGACCGATGGCTGGTTCGTGCCGTTCCTGCCCGACCTGAATCAGACCAACCCCTACGTCGCTAACTTTCTGATTCAGCACGCGCTCTGGACGGTCGAAACCTTTGGCGTCGATGCGTGGCGGATCGATACGTACCTCTACAACGACATGCCGTTTATGAATCGCTGCAACAAGGCGCTCATGGACGAGTACCCCCGGATTCACATCTTCGGCGAATCGTTCGTCAACAACGTCGTCGATCAGGCGTACTACGTGCAGAATACGATCAACTTCCCGTTCAAGTCGAATCAGCCGGGTGCGCTCGACTTCGTGCTGTTCGGGGCCGCCGTCGACGCCCTGAAGCCGAAAGAAACCAACGGGGCGAATCGGTTCTACACCGCTCTCGCCCAGGACGCCGTCTACGTCGACCCGACGAAGCTGGTCACGTTCCTGGACAACCACGATACCGACCGCTACCTCTCCGTAATTGGCGAAGACGTCGACCGCTACAAAATCGGCCTGACCTGGCTGCTGACCACCCGGGGCATTCCCTGTCTGTACTACGGCACCGAGATTCTGATGAAGAATTTCCGGGACCCGTCGGACGCCGAGGTGCGCCGTGACTTTCCCGGCGGCTTCCCCGGCGATAAGGAGAACAAGTTTGAAGCCGCCGGCCGTACTGACCGCGAAAACGATGCCTGGCAGTTCGTTCGCAAACTGGCAACGTACCGGCGCGATACGCCAGTGATGCACCACGGTAAGCTGATGCAGTTCCTGCCGCAGGATAATGTCTACGTCTTTTTCCGGTACGACGCCGACAAAACCGTAATGGTCGTATCGAATATGGGGGAGAAAGCGATTAAAGTCGATACGAAGCGCTTTGCCGAACGGATGAGCGGCATGAAATCGGCCCGTAACGTCCTCACCGACCAGACGATCACCAATCTCGACCTGATCGAGGCCCCCGCCAAAACCGCGCTGGTGCTGGAACTGGCGAAGTAACGACACAAAACAGCGTCAAGAGAAGCGGGGTTGCCATAGTTGGTAACCCCGCTTTGTTCAGTGGCGAATGAGTTTCCAGTGCGTGCGATTACCGTCGGTTGTCATGACGAGTAGCGTGTACTGACCGACTGGTAAATCAGGTAAAGACCAGTCGAATCGCGTGTGTCGACCCGTGACAGATTGATGAGCTACTTCGCGTCCCTGCATATCCCGTAAGCTGAGCTCCGCGATGGGAACGTCCGAGTCGATTGCCACCTGCCGGGCGACTGGATTTGGAAAAACTGTCATATGACTACTGGCAACGGGTTCGTCGGCTAGTACCAGCGAACTTATCGTCAATTCGTTTTTGACAATACCACGCGCGCAGTTTGCATCGCGTAGGTCTTTCAACGTGAGCGTGAAGTTGGCGGGCTGCGTGGCCTTGACGTAAAACGTATAGGGTGAGGTCTGTATGGTTAGTGGGCGGTTCGCAGCGTCGAGTACGGACCAGGGTGCTGCGCCGGTCAGGTTGACGCTGACCCGGCTGCTGTCGCCAACAGGAAACGAGCGTTTGTCGGTACTGAATTCGGCCGTTGGCAGGGCTACCAGCGTGACCTGTAGGGAGTCGCGGGTACGGACGACTGGCTGGGTGCTTTGCGCAAACAACTTGTATGTACCCGCTGCCAGACTGGCTGGAAGCGTAGTGGTCAGTATCGTGCCGTTCTGCCGGGTGGTCAGATCAATCAGTTGTGCCTGACCCGTCAGCTTGAGCGAGATCTGATTACCTGCTGCAAACTGGCCCTGCTGAGTAAGATATAGACCCACCGAATCACCCGGACAGTATGACCGTGGAGACGACGCCGTCAGCGCAAGTACGGGTAATACCGTGACGCCCAGGCTGGCGGCTTTGCCCACGCAGCCATCCCGGTAGCAACTAGCCTGGTAGATCGTGTTGGCGTCGGGTTTGATAGCGTGCAGGTTAGAATAGCGAATCAGGCGGTTAGACACCGTATCCGCCCCGGCCGCCCACGACCACAGTACATCCTGGCAACCAGCCGCCTGTAGCGTGATGATTTCTCCCGCTTCTACGGTGGGTTTGTCGACGGTCAGCATCGGGGCCTTGAGATCTGAGCAGGGGTTGAAGCGGGTGAGTTGAAACTGACCGCTCAGCCAGATGGCCCCCCGGCTGTCGACGTTGATCGACTGTAGCGCACCGGGGGTTACTTTCGTCACCTGACGCCAGGCCGTGCCGTCGTAGCGGTAGATCGTGTATGGCGTGCTGTAATCGTTCACCAGCAGATTGTCCGCTGCGTCGACGGTCATATCAATTGGGGACGATACCGGCATTGTGCTGCTCCTGGGGAAACTCGTCCAGGTCTGCCCGTCGAATCTGACCAGTGGTGCGGTAGCAGTTGTCCCGCCCGAATGAGATACCCACACCGTTCCGTGCCCGTCGACGACCAGTAGATTCAGGTACTTATCCAGCGCAGGTGTGTTGGTCATGTTGAACAGCGTGGTAACTCCAGTCGTGGTGTTGATGCGGATGAGCGACGTGGGCACGGCTGTATTGGCGTAATCAGCCTGGATCAGCCAGAGTAGCCCGGCCCGGGTAGCCCAACGGGTCAATGAGGCACCGGCGGGTAGTTTGTACAGCGTCGTCAGGCTGTCACCCGACAGGCGATAGACGCCGTAGCCGGTAAAAAATAGCCGTTGCCGGGCGTCGAAACCCATAAGGCCGTCGGTTCCGCTGTACGTAAACGTGACCCGGTTGCTGAGCGTGCCAGTGGCCTCGTCCAGCTTACCCAGTTGAAAATAGGGAACGGGAATTTTGTTTTTGAAGACGTTGGCACTGATCTGGTTCATCAGCCAGATGGCCCCGTCGTCATCGGTACTGATACGAGCCCGTTGCGTACCGATTTTGCCACGGGTCGACTGCCGGCTGAACGTGCGTATGCTATCCTCTGCCAGGCGGGCCAGGCCATTGTCGTTTATCGCCCACATGGCCCCATTACCCGCCTTAGGTGATCCGAACAGGAATCCCTGAGACCAGTCGGCGCGGGTGCCGCCGTTAATAAAGGTCCAGGCCGATGAGATGGACTCGTCGCCGGTGCGAAACGAACTGGTGGTCCCGGCCAGCGTACCCGCCGGGTAATCATACCGGTTGTTGATTTCCTCTGTGCGGACGTAGTACGTGGTAAAGGGCGTCAGGTTCTGGAGAATGTCGGTGTACAGCGTTGCGTCGCGAAACGTCTTTGCATAGATGGGTTTGGTAAACTGCGGGTCCGTACTGACGACCACACGAACCGTTGCCGACTGAATAGCCGGGACGTAGAGGTACGGGAATGTCAGCGGAGCGACTTCATCAACGGATCGAAAAAAACGATAGCTGGGTGGGTTGCCAAAAAAACGGCCTGGTGTCGACCAGGGACCAGTCCGGTTGCTGAATAGGGCTCGCACCCGCCACCGTAAGGCTCCCGAGTTGTAATCGGTCAGGCTGAGGGCTGGCGTCGAGCCCGTCGTCGTTGCCAGTGGAGTCGCAAACGCCAGATCGTTGTCTTGCGCTAACTGCAACTGATAGGCCACGGCTCCCGCAACGGGTCGCACCGTGAAGCGTTTGTTGTCGCTGTAAGGCACCATCGTCTGATCGTTGGTGGGCGAGAGCAGGACGGGTACATCGGCCGTCGAACCCGCCAGTTGAAGCTGGCAAACGCCCGACCAGTCCGACGCGCCCAGCCGGTTGACCGATCGCACCCGGACAAAATAAGCCTGCCCCGGTACGAGCTGCGGCAGGCTGTAGCCGTTTTGGGCCGTTGTGTCGCTAATCTGTTTGCGCGCGAAATCGGCGGTCTGACTTACGTCGATGTCGTACCGGTTGGCTGTTGGTTGCCCATCCCAGTAAAGAAATGGTGTGTTGGTCAGGGTAAGCTGTGCGGGCAGGAGCGGTGCCTGCGCGGGTGTGTTCAGCACCGGCAGGTTTGTAATGGCATAGTTGGTCATCAGCGTCTGGCACAGCGGATGAAACGATTGCTGGCGGATTTCGCAGTAACTCATCAGGGTGCCCCGAACGTTTTCGAGCGATTCAGTATAACAACTTCCTTCTATGTTCGAGCAGTAGTCGATAGGACCACCCGGCCATGCGCAGTTATGCGTGTGGGGTGAGTCGAAGGCATGCCCCAGTTCGTGCGCTATAGTGGGTATGTCGAGCCGGCTTACTACGTAGTCACCACCACCGACGCCGAGAACAGTGGTGGACGTTTGTTTGGTCAGCAGATAAACACGTTTGTCCGACGTGATCCGGGTGGGTAGTTGGGGCCAGACCGTCTGGAGTCGACTAAATAAAGTGGCTGGGTTGGTTTCGCCCCGGTACGGGTCCGGCTCCGTGTCTTTCCAGATATGGATAGACACCACGGTCAGTCTGGTGTTAATTTCACGTTCGAAGATGGTCGATACCTGCCCGATCTGCGCCAGTACGTAACTGCGAATTTGGTTGGTGTCTTTAGCGTAGGCCAGATACGTGTCGGAATCGATCTCGACGGCGATTCGGCAGACCCGTTGCTCACCAGCCGCCCGGCGTGCCTGCTGACCCGCCCGTAGTTGTGGAAGTCGGGCCATGAGCCGGATGACGCTGTCGGGCAACACCTGGTCGTTGACCCCGCAGAAAGGCACAGTCTGTGCCGTAGCTGGCGCGATCCAGACGCCGAAACACAGACAGATACAAACGAGTGTGGAGAGTTGTCTCATCTGAATTGGACAAAAGGCTGAAAAAGTCAAATCTAAGTTAGAATTTGCGGACGGCGATACCCCATTTTCGGCTTATCCTGCCTTTTTGCTGAGAAATTGCAGCCGGAGACCGTTTACTAAATGAACTGCACCGTCAATGTGCTGATTTGTGGTTTTATGAAGTTACTGTTGATCGAGGATGAAGTGAAAACGCTGCTTAGTCTCAAGCAGGGGCTGGAGGAAGAACAGTGGGCTGTCGACATTGCCTACGACGGCAGCATGGGTTTTCAACTGGCCACCCGCAACACCTACGCGCTGATTATTTCCGACATCATTCTGCCCGGCATGAATGGGCTGGAGCTGTGCCGCAAATTACGTACTGCCGACATCACGACGCCTATCTTGCTACTGACCGCGCTGGGTACGACCGACGATAAAATCGACGGGCTCGATGCGGGGGCCGACGATTACCTGGCCAAACCATTCGAACTGCGCGAACTGCTGGCGCGGGTCCGGGCGCTGACCCGGCGCAGTGCGGCCCAGCCTGCGTATACCGGCAGTACGCTCGCCCTGGCCGACCTGACGCTCAACCCCGATACGAAGCTGGTGACGCGGGCGGGACAGGAAATTACGCTCACCGCCAAAGAGTTTCAGCTGCTCGATTATCTCCTGCGGAATCAGGGACGGGTGGTGTCGAAGGCAGAGCTGGCCGAGAAAATATGGGACGTTACCTTCGATACAGGCACCAACGTGATTGAGGTGTACGTTAACTTCCTGCGCAAAAAAATCGACCGTGACTTCGAGCCGAAACTGCTGCACACGCAGATCGGTATGGGGTATGTCCTTAAAGTAATGGCCTGATGGGGAATATTCGGACCCGGCTGACGGTTCAGTTTATGGCACTGGTAACGGTGGTCCTGCTGCTGTTCTCGCTGGGCGTCTACGGCTTCAGTCAGCTTTACCTGCAAAAGCGTTTTTTTAGCCGGTTGCAGAGCCGCGCGCTCACCGTTACCGAGCAACTGGCCAATGCCCCGAACCCGTCTATCGATACCCGCCAGCCTGGCAACGATGCACTACCCGACGAACAGGTGTCCGTTTACAACACCCGCCTACACCGCATCATTTTTAGTGTCGGTCCCGACCGACCGGCCCTGCACGTATCGTTTATAGCGCAATTAAAACCCGGGAAGACGAGGCTGTATCTGCACCAGGGCGACACGCAGGTAGTGGCGATTTTTCTGGCGGGCAAGGCTCCTGACAACTGGCTACTAATCAGTGCTGTCGATCAGCAGGGGAAGGCCGCCCTAGCTGATCTGCGGCAGATTCTGGGTGTAATGGGACTGGCCGGAGTGCTGTTACTGAGTCTGGCGGGCTGGCTGTTTGCCGGGCGGGCGCTGGCCCCCATGGAAAATATCGTGGGACAGGTAAACACGATTTTTCCGGCCAACATGGCCCGCCGGGTCGAATACGCGAATCCCGGTGATGAGATCGGTTCGCTGGTCACTACGGTCAACCGGCTGCTGGATCGGGTAGGAGAAGCACTGCTGAACCAGAAGATGTTTATTGCGAACGTGTCGCATGAGTTGAAGAACCCGCTGACGAAAATCCGCTCCCAGCTCGACGTCGCCCTACGGCAACCGCGCGACCCGGACACGTATATCCGGTTGCTGACGTCACTGCGCGACGACGCCACTTCGCTCACCGACCTGACGAATACCTTGCTGACGCTGGCCGGTACGAATGCCGATACGCTACCCATGCAGCCGCTGCGAATCGACGAACTGCTGTGGGAAGTCAAGCAGCAGGCGCAAAAGTGGAACGAAGCCTACCGGGTGGCGCTGACCTTTGCTGAATTTCCCGATGAAGAAGGCGCGCTGCTGGTGATGGGTAACGAAGCCGCGCTGAAAAACCTGCTGCTGAACCTGATCGATAACGCCTGTAAATTTGCCGCTGATAATCAGGCGCTGGTCACGTTCCGGGCCGATGGCGAGACCGTACAGGTGCAGGTCGCCAACGTCGGCCCGCCGATTGCTGCTGCTGATCTGCCCTTCCTGTTCGAGCCGTTCTACCGCAGCCGTACCACCGCGACCACCCATCGAGGGCACGGGTTAGGCCTGGCCATTGCCGCCCGCATCGCCGACCTGCACCGGGGAACAATCGTCGCTGAATCGACAAAAATGGGTGCCGTCTTTACGCTGTCGTTGCCGGTACAAGCTGCATTTTAAGGTCAGTTTAAGGTCAGTTTAAGTCGTGCCTAAGCCCGGCGACTGTCTTTTGTAGAAAGATAATCGTCAGCCATGCACATAACAGACACCCCAACCCGATCCAGCAAAGGTATCCGACCCATCGCCGTTGGCGTACTGGTCGGCGTAGCCTCGCTGCTGGTGTATCTGTTTGTGGGGGCGCAGAACGAAACGCTCGAACTACAGCAGTCGCTGACCACGCAGGTCGAGCAACTGGCGCATACACAAACACAACTCGACTCGCTGTCGCGGGTGCTCGACGCCCGTATCGCCGATGTGCGTCGGCTGGGCGGCAACGTGGGGAATCTGGAAACCGTAAAAGCCCGGCTGGAAGCCGACAAGCAGCGCCTTACCCACGATCTGCGGTTTTCTGTCCGTACCTACGATCAGCGAATCCGGCAGTACGGGGCTTTCCTGGCATCGCGCAATGCTGACCTGCGGCTCATTCGCGAAGAAAACAGCAACCTGGCCAACCGGGCCCGGGCGCTGGAAGAAGAACGCGAACTGGTGCTAAGCGAGAACGCGGGCCTGCGGTACGACCGTGATGAATTGAGTCGCGCGGTAGCGACGTTCTCCGCCCAGAATGACGATCTGAAGCGGAAGGTGACGCTGGCGTCGGCCATGCGGGCGCTGGACGTGCAGGTGCGGTCGCTGACGGAGAGCGGACGCGAGCGGCAGGGGGGCGTCTATCGGGCGTCGCGTACCGACCGGCTCAAGATCTTGTTCACGCTGGCAGCCAACCCGCTGGCTACCAAAAATACCAAAGACATTTACCTGCGCGTACTCGATCCGAACGGTAGTGTGCTGAGCGACGATCGCATCGGCGGAACATTATCGTACGAAGGAAACGCCATCGGCTACAGCATGCGTCAGCCAGTCGCCTTCGACAACAACGATCAGTCGGTTGAGCTGGTGTACCGGCGTGATTCCCCGTACCGTCCCGGTCCGTACACGGTCGAACTGTATGCCGAAGGCTTCCGTATCGGGCAGGGTGAGTTCATGCTGAAATAGCGATCGGTTGTCGGCGGGTGTCACTTGATGGAGACCGAAAACCGTAAACCGTAAACCGAAAAGGAATAAGTAATGAAGCGTCAGCTACAAAACGGATTATTTGAACTGTTGGCAATCGGGCTGCTGGTTGCCCAGACCACGCTCGACTGGACGCAGGCAACCGTGCAGTGCTGGCGTCGTCATCCACGGGCCTGCTCCGCGCTCGTCTATCTGTTTTTAACGATGGCGTTCTGCTATCAGCCATCGGTAGGGCGCTGGATTGGCGGCTTCGTGATGATGAGTCTGCCCGTAGCCATGCTGAGCGGACTGGTTGCGAGTCTGTACCTGCTGCGGCAGAACGAGCGACTGGCCGGAACGGTGGGGCTGGTCTGGCTGGTGCTGACATTGCCCATCGGCAAACGACTGTTCGGTTATGGAAATGAGCTGCCCGCTACCGTCTCGGCCCAGGCTCTGAGTGTGCTTAGCTTCAACGGCGAGTGTTTTAACCCGGCGGCTAACACGGGTATTCGTACGCTACGCGCCGACATTGCCTGCTTTCAGGAATACGCCCCTAACGCCGATCTGGAAAAACAATATCCCGACCGGCTAACCCGCCTGACCCGCTTCTCGGGCAACCGACAGGTGGGGCTGGCCCTGTTTTCCCAGTATCCGATTGTCCGGCAATACGGGCGTATCTGGAAGCGGGGCAATGCCCCCGACATCAACGGGTTTCTCTGCGCCGACGTCGCCTATGGACGGGATACGGTGCGGGTAGTGAACGTGCATCTGTGGTCGATGGGCGTCCGCGTCGAACAGGCGTATCAGGCCGGGCGGACGGGGCGGCTAGGTCGTTTTTTCGCCGAACTGGGCGACACGTTTCAGCGCCTGAAAGAAGGGTTCGACCGGCGCGACGAGCAGATTCGGGAAGTGGAGCAGTACGTGTCGGGTAGTCGCTACCCGGTAATTATCTGCGGAGATTTCAACGAAACGCCCTTTGGCTACGCTTACGGTAAGCTACGGCGTAACTTCCGTAACGCCTTTGAAGAAGCCGGCGAGGGCTTCGGCTTTACGCTGAACCGACACCCGTACTGCGTCCGTATCGATCAGCAATTCTTTAGCCCCGACTGGCACGTGACCTCCTGCCGCACCCTGTCGGGGGTGACGTTTTCCGACCACTTCCCGGTTATGGCGCAGTACATCCTCAAGAAATCACTGACCCGGACACCGGAGGTATTGGCACAGCGCTAGACACCGTACGTAGCGCAAACAAATCAAGGGTCGGGCGGATTTAGCTAAGAACAACACCTTGTTTTCGTACCGTAGCTATGCCCCTTCTCGTTCTGGTCCGTCACGGCCAATCACAGTTCAATCTGGAAAACCGCTTCACCGGTAATGTCGACACCCCCCTGACCGATCTGGGGCGGCATGAAGCCCGCGAAGCCGGGACACTGCTCAAAAACGACCGATTCACGATTGGCTTTACGTCGGTGCTGCAACGGGCGATCGATACGATGACGATCATTCTGCACGAAACCGGGCAAACGGAGTTGCCCGTCGAGCGCAGCGCTGCCCTGAATGAGCGGATGTACGGCGATTTGCAGGGGACAAACAAAGCCGAAGCCGAAGAGCGGTTTGGGGCTGAACAGGTATTTCGCTGGCGACGTAGCTACGACGAACGTCCCCCTAATGGCGAGAGCCTGCACGATACCGTCGATCGGGTAGTGCCCTACTTCGACCAAACCATTCTGCCCCACCTGAACCGCGACGAAGCCGTGTTGATTGTTGCTCACGGCAATAGCCTGCGCGCGTTGCTGATGCGACTGGAAAATATTAGCCCCGACCATATCGAGAAAGTGGAACTGGCAACGGGCGTCCCCCGCCAATACGATTACGACCCGGCAACAGCTACGTTCCGACAACTGGGTAAATAAGCGTACAACGCTATAGCAGCGTTAGAACGGCTGATTAGCCACAGGTACGCACCGAACCTAAGTCGATAAATGCAAACACATCTTCTCATGAATTGTGTCAGTAAGTCAGTTGTTGACTACTTATAGGCTTTTGATTGTTACTTAAAAATATTTTATATAAACTATTTGTTTTTATTGGGGAAGTGCTGAATATTGTAAGATCGTGAGCAAATAGAGCGCACACGGTCGATTACGATATGGTCTGGACGTTGTATAAAAGATCGGCTCGGGCGGTATGTAAGGCTACCATCGCTGCGTTACTGGATCAACCGATCGAGCGCGTTCAGCAGCGGATTCTAATTCGGCAGATTGGCCGTGTACTACACTGCGTCCGGCAGGCGCATAGTCAGCATCCGGCTTGGCTACAACAGCAATACGGTACGATGGATAGGTACCTGGAAAAACACCTGTCTGCTGACGACTGGCGCTTCCTGATGGAATTACGTAACGCTGAGCTGGTTAACGAACGCGCTGTTCCGCCCTGTCCGGCGCATGCGCGGATGGCCTAAAATGGTCGATTCGTAACGGATACAACCGGCCCGCAGCGGACATAACGACTAACATACCCCGGCCAATCGCCCGCTAATTCAATATACTGTTTTGTTGCGCCATGGGTCAGGGCCTCCCGTCAACGTGTACTGATGTGTCGGCTGTTTGCAGGCAGACTACGTTACTAGCTATACGTTCTTCCAACTACCGCCGGAAGCGCCCCGGTTACTAGATACGTAAAAATAGACCGGTTGTTCGAACCGATATTGCGTTTATACTGACGATCGCTATCACACCGTTATATTCGAAGCAAACAGGCATCGCCTAACAGGGTGAGCGAACATAGCGTCATAGGATTTTTTTGAACCGCTCCCAGCCTATAATTAGTTATAGTAAACAACAGATGAACAATAGTACTCAACAAAACCATGAACATCAGAAACAATGTCCATATCAGCGCGGGAGAGCAGCCGCAGCTAATTCAGACGCTGCTTAACACGGCTAGTCCGCGAACAGCACAGTACCTGGGTCATGCCATGCGCACCGACTATACCTGTGGCGTCGTCGTCAGTACGTCGGCCGGTTTCAAAACGATTACCTTGCCAGCCCGCGCGCTTGAGCTGATGGCCGATGGAATCGTCGTCGATCAGGACCGCGATTTCATCCGTCGCCAGTTGGGGCAGGCCTGAGTCATACGCTAAACAGCGATCGGATTCGGCCAATTTCTTTGGATATAAACAAAAAAGCCTGGTGCCAATGGTACCAGGCTTTTCGCTTCTATCCACACCATTCACGCCCGAGGGCGTGTTTGATACTTCAAATAACTGCATCAAAACTTTATCAGAAAAATCTTAACCAGTTTATAACGGGTAAAAAAGGGGGATTAAGCGCTAAAAAAGGGTACTATTCATGCCCGTCTGATAAGAATGTCAACAGGTAATACACACAAATAGAGCTTTATAGACCAACTGATCGATGGAAAAAAGGGGGAGTCCCGTCTTACGTAATTTTTCTGTGGATTTCAGTAGCTAATTGAGCAAACGGTCAGAATAAACGCGTGTTTATTGGCCGCCAGCTCTGCATGAGCGACGCAGCCAGACTTAGTCGGGTAGGGTCTGTACAGGCTGCGAAGCGTCAGACATGGTCAACGCCTTAGCCTGGTGGGCCGCTTCCGTGAGCCAGTCGACAACCATCTTCTGGTACTGTTCACGAACCAGGTCGACGCTGAATTCAGCGCTGTCGATAATCAGTACACCCTTGTGTTTGGGCAGATAAAACGTGATCGAATCGACGAGTTTACTATAAACGACATCGGTTGAACCTATCATTCGGCTTATGTCGGCCACAAATTGGCACTGCGCCTTCGCGCGTTGTATCTCCAAACATAAAGCTCGATCAGACAGTACAGACAGGTGAGGTAGTTGGGCTATTTACGCAAGGCCCGCCCGGGCTATCGCTGTTCGGGCCGTCTCTCCAGGTGTAGTTGCAGGTGTTGATTAGCCAGCTGACCGTCCAGCCGTAAGCCCGTACCTTCTCTCGTCAAGCGACCCCTGAGCGGTGCGATGTTCCTGTTCGGATAACGCCAATGGACTATCAGCGAGTCAGTTTCCGGCTGATAGTGGTACGTTCCGATGTAGCGATACCGATAGTCATTAAAGTCGAAGGCAAACTCGTCGTCCAGATCCAGATAAACGCCCGTCAGCACGCTGTCTTTCGGGGTGCGGGCCACGCGGGCTTGTCCGTCGATACGTAAATTGCTGGCCCGGTAGCTGCCCGTAAACTGAGGATGCTTATTCGGAAACGCGTAGACACTTAGCAAAAGAACGGGCAGTAGCAATACCGACAGCTTGATACCTATCTGGATAGCCGGTGCATAAGGGAGTGGCTGTAGCCCTTGTACGGTACTGAGTAAAAAGGCCTTGATTCGGTGGTAATCGAGGCTAAGTAGCGAGAGAACTCCTGTCAGTAAGACTACCGCGTGAAGCATAACCCAGGTCGGCATTGCATAGCAATAATCCATGGCGATGATATGCACCAACATGGGCAGGGCGATCAGCAGGGCCAGCAGGCGCGTTCGGGCGAACAGCAACAGATAGGCACTGCTGATCTGTAGGCCGGCGATGAACAGCGTGAAGGGGTAAGACCACCGGTAAAATGCCCAGACCAGGTTCTCCCCGCTCAGACTGCTGAAGGGTGTATCCAGCAGACCGAGGGGAACAATCATTTGCAGGTGGAGAATTTTCTGGAAGCCAAACAGCGACAGGTCCAGCGCCAGCCAGTACACGATGCTGTAGGGGAGGAGACTCATCAGCCGACCCTTGCCGTGTTTCCCGGTTCGGGCCTGCTGCCGATCAATCAGCAGGACGAGCAGACCAGCGAACAGCAGGGCGATTGATACGCCGACGATGACCGGGCTGGGTAGCCACGGAGACAGGTACTTTTTAGCAACGCGATGTACGACGAAGCCGCTTACCAAACCACTACTTAAAACAAGTCCCAGCTTGCTGCCCGGCGACGACGATTGCCTCGACGGTATGTTGTGTGTATCCATGACGCAACAGTCGGGAGATTGCTCACACCGGTCGTTCGGATGGGTACATCGGTACGTCTTTCTGGTGTTTTACCGTTTTTAAATAGTTCGACGGTGTTTGGCCGACCTGTTTTTTGAAGGCCGTGTTGAACGTGGTCTTCGCGCTGAAGCCCACTTCGTAGGCAATGCCCAGAATACTTAAATGCCGATGTGCCGGCGACCCCATCAGTCGACAGGCTTCGTTTATTCGATACTGGTTGATCAGGGTAAAGAAATTGATGCCGTAGCCTTCGTTGATGAGAAACGACAAATCGTTTATGGATATTGAGAGCCGCTTCGCCAGTTTCGCTAAATCCAGATCGGCATCCATAAACACCTTGTCGTGAGTTAGCAATCGGTCAAGACGCTCTTTTAGCTGGGTCATTTCCTGGGGTTGTAACCGGACCGGTTTGACCGAGGGCGCTGGCGCATCCTGTTCCGCCAGCAAAACCTGAACGGCCTGCCTGCCGGTCTGATCAAGGGCGAACACTTCGGGTTGCCGGATCAGGAAGAAACTCATCAGAAACAGGCTCCCAAAATAGCCGTAACCCATGTATTGATCGAGTGTGTTCTGGGACATGGATACCTGAATCAGCCAGAGGATAGTCATACCCGCGATGGTACCCAACAGGCCATACAACCACCGCAGCTGAATGTGCTGAATGGTAGCGGCAAGCTGGCGGATGTGCCGCTGGTGTTGATCAACTAACCGCCAGGAGAGAAGCCAGTAAACGATTAGTTGAAGTTTTAGTCCGTAAGACACGAGTTGGCCCAATGCCCGATCGACAGCCGGTGGTAAGCTGATGAGAGGAACTGCCCATACGTCGCTACGGTCAGGAATAAAAGAAGGCAGTAGTATCCCGAGGAAGAGCAGGGCCGGCATAAAGTGCTGGCGACAATGAGCCGCTTTCATTGGCTGGGGATGGGTGAAATGCCAGATGCTCAGATACAGCGCGGGAGCCATGGCAAAGCGGGTCAGTTCGCAGACCGGTACCAGATACGGGTACGCTTGCGTATACCCGCCCAGCCAGGCACTGTGACTGAGTAAGGCAAACCCCACGCAAAGAACGAACAGGCCGAACCAGCGGATGGCCCGCTGATTGGGAGGTCGACGGCTCGCCAGGCAGAGAAAGGCTATCGCAATGGCCGAACCTGCCGTGAGCGCGTTAAGGAGTAGATCCGGCATGGGTGTCCCGTTTTATGGCTAAAGGCCGATAATACGTTTATACTACCGGCTGCCAGGCTACTTTTCCATGCGTTCTGACGCGATCATACCCCAGCCACGCTGCAATCTTTACAGGGTAGCGCCAGCGTTACACGTGTTGGTATTGTATGGAGTACACTATGCTTGTCTCGTTCTGAAAAAGGCTGACTGATGTCAGGATGTATTTCTTCATGCGCTTAGCTGTATAGGATGATTGATAGGCCGGGTCAGTCAATCGCAGAGCGGCCCGTTTCGACATCGATATAGCGCAGCGCGACGTCTAGAAACGCTTCGTTGCGGGGATGCCGTATTAGGTTCGTACCCATCGGAGCGAAGCGTGCCCTGACGTGATAATTGCCCGCCCGGGGCGGCACAGCCCAGCGTGTGCCAGCGTTACCCCCATTTTTAACCGCGACCGGAAACGGGTGTCCTTCTTCGGGGTGAACACGGGTTTCCCGGTCTGAAGCCCGCCCGCGTTGATAACCGGTTCGTTGGTGTAGCCGACTAACCAGTTCACTAGCATATGTCTACGTAACGCTATGTTAAAATTACTTACTAATTGGATAAGATCTATATTTTATTGGTTTAAGAATACTTTTCTTTTGTATCGGTCAATGCAACGAGAACTATCATCTACCCACCGTAACCGACGATGATAGTGTTGATCGCGCTTTAAATGCCCACCGTAACGCCTAATCAATGACTTACAATCGAATCTATTTTTGGTCGTATGAAAAAATAAAGTACTACCAGGTAGTAGTGATTTTCCGGCGCAGACGGGGCGTTTAGCCCTTTGTGTGGCGGCTGCGACGACGGTTTTGTCATTAGCGATGGGTAGCCCTGTGACTGGATGGGCGCATACCTATACCAGTAAGGGATTCCAGCTGGCCGTTGCTGGTCGGGCTGAGGCCAACGGACCCGTTTGCTTTACCAACGCTGGTTAAAGCAGACGGGTCCCCTAAGAGCTGTTTTGGGTGCGGATGGTGCCTTTTCCGATTAACTTGCCCGACTGAGTCCAGACATACTGTCTGATAACCGCTAAAAAGTGAATGGCGGTGATTAGTCTTGGTTACCATTTCCTCTTTTCTACGCATGATGAAACAACTTTTTTCCAGTTGCCTGTTACTCGTACTCGGCACCAGTACCCTACACGCGCAAACAACGCCGAAACTCTGGTACGATAAGCCCGCTACCCAATGGGTCGAGGCTTTACCACTCGGCAACGGGCGAATTGGCGCGATGGTGTTCGGTGGCGTCGAGCAGGAACTGATTCAACTCAACGAATCGACGCTCTGGTCGGGTGGACCCGTTAAAAAAGGCGTCAATCCGCAGGCTGCTACGTACCTGCCCGCCATCCGGGAGGCCCTGCTCAACCAGGAAGATTATGCCAAGGCCGATGAGCTGACTAAAAAGCTACAGGGTTTTTACACGGAATCCTACCTGCCCCTGTCAGATTTGATGATCAAGCAACACCTCCCCACGGGCGCGCCAACCAACTATTACCGCGACCTGGGTATTGCTAATGCCCTTGCTACCACCCGCTTTACCCAGGGCGGGGTTACCTTTAAACGCGAACTCTTCACCTCCGCACCGGCTAACGTCCTGGTCATTCGACTCAGCGCCGACAAAGCCCGGCAATTGAGTCTGGATGTGGCTACCCAATCCAAACTACGCATCCAGAAAGCCACTCAGGGGGCGAACGAACTGGTCATCAATGGAAAAGCCCCCGCTCGCGTCGATCCAAACTACTACAATCCCAAGGGGCGGCAACCGGTTGTGTACGACGACACCACCGGCTGCAACGGTATGCGCTTTCAGTATCGTATCAAAGCGGTGGCCAAAGATGGTTCGGTCAAGACCGACACGGCGGGTATCCACATCGACAAAGCCAGCGAGGTGATCCTTTACGTAACAGCCGCGACCAGCTTCAACGGGTTCGACAAATGCCCGGACAAGGACGGCAAAGACGAAAAAAAACTGGCTGCTTCGTACATGGCCAAGGCTACCGCGCAACCGTACCCAACGCTGTTAAACGCTCACCAGGCCGACTACCGGCGTTATTTTGACCGCTGCACGTTTTCCGTCCGGGATACGCTGGCGTCGAATCCCAGCACATCGCTGCCCAGCGACGATCGGTTGAAAGCGTACTCCACGGGCCGCTACGATCCCAGCCTGGAAACGCTGTATTTTCAGTATGGCCGCTACCTACTGATTTCGTCTTCCCGTCCAGATGGTCCACCCGCAAACCTGCAAGGCATCTGGAACAAGGAGCTGCGGGCACCCTGGAGTTCGAACTACACCATCAACATCAACACCGAGATGAATTACTGGCCCGCTGAGGTCACGAATTTATCGGAGATGCACACCGCCCTGCTCGACTGGATTCCGAATCTGGCCACTACCGGGCACGTAACGGCCCAGGAGTACTACAACGCTAAAGGCTGGGTCGCTCACCACAACTCCGACATCTGGGGACTCAGCAACGCCGTCGGTGACCGGGGCGATGGCGATCCGGTCTGGGCCAACTGGCCGATGGGTGGCAACTGGCTGTGTCAGCATCTGTGGGAGCATTACCAGTTTACGGGCGACAAAAAATTTCTGGCTGAGCAGGCTTACCCGATCATGAAACAGGCGGCTTTGTTCTCGATCGACTGGCTGGTGCCCGACAAAAACGGCAAGCTGGTAACCGCCCCCTCGACCACGCCCGAAAACAAATTCTTCGACGCGAACGGCAAGCAACAGGGGGTATCGGTAGGTACCACGATGGATATGTCGATTATCTGGGATTTGTTCACCAATCTGATTGAGGCCTCCACTGTACTGAACCAGGATAAAGCTTTCCGGGACCAGTTGATCGCCAAGCGCAGTCAATTGTTGCCCCTTCAGATCGGCAAGCAGGGTCAGTTGCTGGAATGGAATCAGGAATTTCGCGAAACCGACCCGCACCACCGGCACGTATCACACCTGTTTGGGCTCCATCCGGGTCGGCAGATTACCACGCAAACACCAGCCCTTTTCGCGGCCGCCCGCAAGACGCTGGAACTCCGGGGCGACGAAGGTACGGGCTGGAGCAAAGGCTGGAAAATAAACTGGTGGGCCCGGTTGCAGGACGGTAATCACGCCTATTCGCTCATCCGCCAGCTGATGCAATATGTCAACACGACGGGCACGCAGATGAGCCGGGGTGGGGGGACCTATCCCAACTTCTTCGACGCGCACCCACCGTTCCAGATCGACGGCAACTTCGCCGGTACGGCAGGTATGGCGGAGATGCTGTTGCAAAGTCATCTGGACAAGATTCACCTGCTACCCGCCGTACCCGATGCATGGTCGGAAGGCCGCGTAACGGGATTGAAAGCAAGGGGCGGTTTCGAGGTGAGCATGAACTGGAAAAAGTCGACCCTTACTGGTGCTACCCTAAAATCGCTGACCGGTGGTGATTTGGCGTTGCTCACCAAGGTACCCGTTCGCATTCAGGGTAGTAAGCAAACCGCCGTAAAAACCGACGAAGGCTACGTGTTGCGGCTGAAAACCGAAAAAGGGAAAGTATACACCGTATTGGCTAACTAGGAAACTGCCTCAGTCGTGTAGCAACAACCGTCTATGCTTAGGGCTACACAAACGAATAAACAAGCACATCCAGTTTTGGCCCGACGATCGGCAAATTAGTGGTCTGGTGGCCTGATGGGTAGTGCTTGTTTTGTCGCTGATCGATTCACAATAAAGAAATTGATTGCCCGAAAGCGGCCAGTGACTTTAAAGCTGTTTAGGAGTAACTAAGTCGCGAGTTTGGTCATTCCTCCTGCCGCTCCGGCGGGCCGGTCGGAATGACAAAAACGTTTTCTTAATCGACCTATTCTAGGTAGAAAATGAAAATCCTAAACAGCTTCTTTATCAATTACGGAATAAATATGAACAGGTTGAGCGTACTTTCAGTGCTGGTGTTGCTGTCGTTTTTCGGGCTGACCGCAAGGGGGCAACAAACAGAACAATGGGGCGATCAGGGAAATGGAACCTACCGCAACCCGGTCATCCCCAGCGATTTTAGTGATCTGGATGCCATTCGCGTCGGCAACGACTACTACGCCATTTCATCCACCATGCAGTATTCACCCGGCATGGCAGTGCTGCATTCTAAAGATCTGGTCAACTGGGAGTTGCTGAGTCACGTTGCCGACGACCTCACGCGGATAAGTCCCGACCTCAACTGGGACAAAATGAACAGCTACGGAAAAGGGATCTGGGCGGGGTCGATCCGGTACTACAACAATAAGTTCTGGGTGTATTTTGGTACGCCCGACGATGGCTTCTTCATGAGCAGTGCTACCAATCCGGCTGGTCCCTGGGAGCCCCTTCATCAGCTCTGGAAAGTGCAGGGCTGGGACGATTGCTGTTCCTTCCGCGACGACGACGGGCAATTGTATTTCATCGCTACCCAGTTTGGGCTTGATCCGAAAAACGGGAAGAAGTACAACATCCACCTGTTTAAGATGACCCCGGATGGCAAGCGCCTGATTATGGAGTCGGACCAAATCATTCACCAGTCGCAGGGAAGCGAGGCAAACAAGCTCTACAAAATCAACGGCCTGTATTACCACTACTTCAGCGAGGTCAACAAGGAAGGGCGGGTGATGATGATGGAGCGGTCAAAAAGCCTGGACGGCCCCTGGGAAATCCGGCAGCTCAACCACGTCAACGCGGCAACCGATAAAGAGCCTAATCAGGGGGGGCTGATGCAGCTGCCAGACGGCGCGTGGTGGTTCTTTACCCATCATGGCACCGGCGATTGGGAAGGGCGGGCGGCCAGTTTACTGCCCGTAACCTGGGCAGATGGCTGGCCCATCGTCGGGGCGGTGGGCCCCGACGGCATCGGGAACATGGTCTGGTCGGCCAAAAAGCCGATTACCGGTAAAGGTACCCCCTTGCGTATGCAGACCGACGATGCGTTTACCAGCACCAAGTTACTGCCCCAATGGGAATGGAACTACCAACCCCGGTCCGACAAATGGTCGCTGACCGACCGGCGGGGCTTTCTCCGACTACACGCCTTTCGCCCGATCGATCCGCAGAATCCGAAAAAAGTACTGCTCCGGGTTGGCAACACCATCACCCAGCGCAGCATGCGGACGGCATCGAACGTAGCCACCGTCAAGATTGACCTGAGCGGTATGGCCGACGGGCAACATGCCGGCCTGACACATCTGTCGACGGCCAGCTACAGCGCACTGGGTATAAAACAACAGGCTGGCAAACGGTACCTGGTATACACCGTCAACGATACCGATTCGACGGGTCCAGCGATTGCTGGGAAAACGATCTGGCTGCAATCATCCTGGGGTTTCGATGGCGTAAATCAATATTTCTACAGCACGGACGGCAAAAACTTTACGCCGATCGGAACGAAAACGCAACTCGTCTGGGGCAGTTACCGGGGCGATCGGCTGGGCATTTTTAACTACAACCTGACTACCGACGCCGGTTTGATCGATGTTGACGCGTTCACGTATCGCTATGCTAGCGAAGTGAGTAAAAAATAGTGTTGGGTAATTCTTCGGGAGAAGCACACGCGTGATTCACCTGGCTATTATTTTTCAACCAGATCGAAATCCGTAACCAAGCCGTCAGTTGTCAGATAGACCAGTATGTATGTGTCGGGCTGATTGGACGTCAATTGGTAAGTCACTATCTCGCTTACGGTGCTTTGATGACGTTGAATGCCCCGGCCTGTAACGTTTTCCGAATGAATGAACGTCAATGATTTCAATGTTTCCGGCTCGCGCATTCCTTCGGCAAAATCGCGTTTGGCTCCCGAAGTGAGGCCCGGTGCCTCTTCCAATAGTTTACCACCTTTTAGCATAGCCTGCAAAGCCGTCATGATTTTAGGAATACGAGACGAATCTGGATCGGTATCAGGTTTATACGCATCGGCAAGCGGCCCAATACGGGGCACTGTTCGCTCATAACCCTGATCTTTGTCTTCAAGCCTGAAGCCAGTTACATTGCCAGTGGTGTCGGCAATGAATCTCACCGAAACATTACGATCAGTCGATGTAAACGTATGCGTAGCGACGGGTACAAACTCTTCGTCGACAAAACCATCTTCTAACGTAAATAGTCGGTGATTATCAGCCTTGAAAGTGACGATTCGATTGTTGAACAATTCATAGCGACCTTCGAAAGCTGTTAGCGCTCTGTCATCCACAGCTACCGCAGTTGGTCTAGTCAATACGGGAAACCCATCCCAGTGGTAATAGTTAGCGATAAAGCCAACAATCCTGTCCATCATGTGCGAGTTATCATTCGCATTAATCATGATCACCACGCCTTGTCCCTTATTCACACTAGCGGTCAGTAACGCATCAAAACCCTCGTCGCGCCCATTGTGCCCGAAGCGTAGCGTAGCACTGTCACCCTGTAAAAAAACACCAAGTCCATCCCTGTTCTTCTGATCTGTCAACATTTGGCGGACCATGGACCGGGACAATACACCGCCTGATTTTCCAGCATAAGCATTCTGAATACCGATCGCGAATCGAGCCAGATCAGATGGCGTAGTCCATAACCCTGCGGCCGCCATCTCTGGATAAACGTGCCAGCGCCCTTCCACCAAACGTCGATTGTTGTAATGACCGGTTGCCGTCGATGCTGCCAGCTGTGTTGGCAAAGGTTGTTGGTAGGTACTGTTTTTCATGCCAAGTGGCAAAAGCACATTGGTTTGCATAAATTCCGGGAAAGCAACGCCAGTCACATCCACCATCAGTTGTTGCATGACGGTATAACCGCCACCTGAATATTGCCAACGAGAGCCTGGAATAAAGTCAACGCGAACCGGTGGTGTGTTTGCGGGGGCTGTCCCGTCCAGAATCTGAACAACAGAAGGGATCTGAGCGCCCACAGCATATCCTGGGAATCCGTGCACCGTAAGACCGGCAGTATGACTGAGTATGCCGCGCAGTGTGACCTTTTTGTCAGTAGTAAATGCGTTGTCAGGAACTTTCCAGCTTTTAAGTTTCAGGTTGATATTCTCATCCAGAGAAAGTTTGTTTTGTTCAACAAGATACAGAGCGCCCATTGCCGCAACCGATTTACTAACCGAACCCGCCTGAAACAAGGTGTTCGTGTTGATGGCCACCTTTCCAGCTTTATCAATAAATCCATAGGACTGAGCTTTCAAAATTTTCCCGTCCTGAATGATAGCAAGGGACAAACCGGGGATACCTCGCTTTTTTAGTTGGCTCCGAATAAAATTATCCAGATCATCCGCGTGGCTGTGAACGACAACCAATAGAAAGAAAAGAATCAGGAAGAGTCGTTGGTTTTTCATAGATGGTTTGGTCAGAATGGTCATTTATCTCAACTATTAAACTGAGAATAATTACGTTGATTAGTCATTAGCAGGAACTAGCAGGTGGGGTAATACATCCTATTTCTGGCTGTTTCGCTCGTACGATTCAAATCTAGCGGATGACTTTGCTGCAAGGGTTAATCGAGTGTAAAAAAGTGTTAACCAAGTGTAAAACCTCAAATTTATCGCTTGCCAAGGCCTATTTTTGGTCTATGAGACACGCGATGATTGCTGTACTGCTCTTACTCGCCATGGGCCTGCCTGGCTATAGTAATGGAGGGAACATGGTAGTCACTATGCGAAAAATTGGCCATGAACTATTACTGGCTTCAGGCGATTCCACCTCCTGGGTATCCCCTATCGAAGAGGTCGATGAGCGCACGTTTCTGATTCGGTTTCAACGTCCCTTTGCCTTTACACCCGCTTCCCTACTGTCGATTATTCATCGGCAGTTGCAGCAAAACCCGGGAGCCCTGGACTATTTGGTAGAAGTCAGGCAAGAACAGCGGGATAGTGTAATTTACAGCTATGAAGTCCATCAGCCGTTGAATCGAAGAACGATTGCCTGTTTGACCAGAACGCCCACCCAAAGGGCCTATATAATCAAAATCCAGTTTGACCAACCGCCGGTTCAGGCGGCTTCAACCGGTAGTGTTGTGTGGTTGGCCTGGCTTCTTCTCCCCATTCTCCTGATCGGGATCAGTTGGCGCTCAGCCAACCGGAAAACGCTCCCTTCTGTCCGTGTCGAATCGGTAGCCCCCCTTAATCTGGTTCACTTAGGCTCCCTCACGTTTTGCTTAGACAAGCTGATTCTGCGGTCGGGCGATGACCGCATTGAACTATCGAGCAAAGAGTCTAAGTTGCTGAAGGTATTCGCGACTTCGCCCAATGTCGTGATTGATCGAAACCAACTGATGGAACAGGTTTGGGGGGAGGAGGGCGTGATTGTAAGTCGCAGCTTGGACGTGTTTGTTTCTCGATTACGAAAGAAGCTACAGCCTGCCCCCACCGTACGCATTGTCAATAGTCATGGGCGAGGCTATAAGCTGGAAATCGACTCGCCCAAAGGGGGCTCGCAGACGGGCTTATTGTAGGTTGGCCACTAAGACGATAGGTATAGTTACCTTAGGAAATTGGCTAAATCGATAGAGTTAGAAGATATCACAGAATCGTGCAAAAGACTTTCTTCTTACAGCAACGATACCGATTCGACGGGTCCAGCGATTGCTGGGAAAACGATCTGGCTGCAATCGTCCTGGGGTTTCGATGGCGTAAATCAATATTTCTACAGCACGGACGGCAAAAACTTTACGCCGATCGGAACGAAAACGCAACTCGTCTGGGGCAGTTACCGGGGCGATCGGCTGGGCATTTTTAACTACAACCTGACTACCGACGCCGGTTTGATCGATGTTGACGCGTTCACGTATCGCTACGCTAGCGAAGCGAGTAAAAAATAAACCTTGTTTGATCGACCGCAGGAGTTTTAGTGCATTACTCGATTTTCGTACGATCAAACGGGTCAATGGCCTTTCTATCAGTTACGAGGGGGAGGTACCAGTGTTGCGTTTGAATCCTGGCTTTGATCTGGTAACGTTTTACGAGAAATAAGCATGACGCTAATCGCATAAAAACGCTCCCTCGTGAGACGAGGAAGCGTTTTTATTGCTTTGAAAAACAAAAGTCAGCTAACCTAGACACTGACCGGATAGAACGTTTTCAGCGTTTAGTCTTGTCAATGACGTTCACGAGCGTGTAGCGAACGCTGGAACCATCCATCGGCGGATTTTCAACCCGTTCCCGGTTGACCGTTAGGGTGTATTCGAAGCCTTCTTCGTAGGTAAACCCGTCGATGCCGGCGTACTGCAACGTCCAGGTAGGGGCGTCGCCTATTTTGACCCACAGACACTTCTGTGGACCGACACCCGTACAATCTTTATACTGGTCAGCTACGCGCATCGTAATCGTTTCGGGCTTTAAATCGGTATGATGACAAGCCAAGAATAGCGAAAGGAAGCAAACGGAAGATAAACGAATAAGGTGCTTCATCGACGTTTCGCGGGGTTTATGGTGAGTCAATTTTTCTGATAAGACCCTTTCCCGGCTGATTACGTTGTACCCAGTGCAAGTCAAACTCGTTTTAACGAGTTTGACTTGCACTCCGAAAGATAAACGTACGTAGTCACGACCGTTTCCTGAGTTGCAGTCTCAAGTTCCGCTTCTTACGCAGATGCTCTTTTTCAAGATGGCTTTATGCTGGTATTGCGGTTCAACCGGTGAAAGCGAATTAGCAATACGAGGACAGCGAATAGCGAAGCAACGATCCAAAACCAACTCGTAATATCAACCCTAAAGTTGGTGTGTCTGTAGACAGTTTGTTGCTGGAAATATAGAGTAATGACGATTAAACTGTTATTAATTAGATGAGCTATGACAGCTACCCATAGATTGCCCGACCAGTAGTATAGATAGCCAAATAACGCCCCTAAGATGAGTCTAGGGAAAAAACCATAAAACTGAACGTGCGCGATACTGAACAGAACAGCCGCCAGCCAGATACTCAGATGAACATTCGTCGTCCACTCCATTAACTTATGTTGTACAACCCCTCGGAAAAAGATTTCTTCTCCTATTGCGGCCACAAAGCCAATCACACCCACCGCAATTAGCAACTGATGAACGGAGTTGAAAGTCACTAATTGGGCCGTAAGCAGACTACTTTCCTGCTCCTTGCGATGCATCCATTCACCGACAGGCCCCAATAAGGCAGGCAAGGGTAGGTGTTGATTCCAGTCGATGATTAGTTCATTGATGGGCAGAATAGCAACTACACTCAACAAGCCGATCCACAGCCCTGAAACAGCTCCTATCGGCCTATTCTGGAAATCAGGCCAGCGACGCGTTTCGAAGTGATACCAATAAATCAATGCTGGTACTAAATAGCTGGATAGATGGCTGACGGCTTGTACGCCGATAATTATGTACCATCCGTTGGGTAACTGAGCAACTTGTCGGATGAATTGGGGCATCGAATCAATCCGGCTAATGTCACCAGCCCAATAGGCTATTAGCAGGGCCAAGGCTGACCCTAGTGACATGCCGAGCAAGGTACATCCTAAGAAGAATAAAGTAGCTCTCAATTTGATCATATTTACCTCGGTATAGTTAGTTCTCCGGGCAAAGTACGACACTTGGGAGCAAGTACGGCACCATTTATCTCCCTGTACGCTTCCGAATCGGATAAGAATAAGCAGAAGACTTTTCTGTAGGATGAGTCACTGGCGAAGTGATCGATTATAAACGACAATCGGTCTGTATTACTGGTTCAGATCATATGTATTCTCAGTGAAACATTACTGAAGTAGGTAGAGAACCTGCCCCGGCTGCTTGGTTGATCATGACTGTTTCATTCCCGGATCTACTCGTTCTGCTGGGGTCACTTCAAGGAAGTATTCTGGCGGTTCTCCTGTGGCGAAATCGGCAGGGTAATCCGCTCGCCAACCGGTTATTGGCCACCCTAATGGCCCTACTGGCTGCGGCCTGCTTCTCAATTGGCGTCCCCCTAACTCCGTGGACCAGCCTGCTACTCGATGTGGTACCCCTGATTATTGTCATGCCCGTCGGTCCCATCATTTATTTCTATACCCAGACGCTACTTGACAATAGCTTCCAACTGGGCCGTCGGCAGCAGCTACACTTTCTAGCTGCCCTGCTCGACATCGGCAAGCAAGGCATTGTCTGGCTATACCTGATCGCCTTATGGCTGGGGCTGACTAGCTACGCAGACCGGGGCTGGTGGGCCGACCTCAAACATCACTACGATACGCTGGTTGACATACCGGGCTGGCTGTCGCTGACCGTTTACCTGGGACTGGCCCTGCGCGCGGTGAACCGGCACGAGCAGGCTAATCCATCGCCCTCAACTCAGGCTACTGGTCAACTCCGCTGGTTGCACGCGCTCCTAAGGGTCTGGTGCAGTTTTCAAGTCCTGTGGCTCCTTTTTCTGATTCCCTATCAGTTACCGGCCTTCCGCGATACACTACTCGACAAGGTGGGTTACTATCCGCTTTACGTTCCCCTGGTGGGGCTTATCTACTGGATTGGGCTGCGGGGCTATCTACACGCCCTACGCACGGTCGAACCCCAGGCGCGTAAAGCTACCACCGTTACCTGGCCTGCCCAACTGATCGAAACGACCCTACAGCAACTTCAGCAAGCGATGCAGCAGGATGAACTCTACCTGGATGCCGACCTGAGTGTCGAACGGGTCGGTAAGCATCTGGGGGTAGCTCCTAAACTTATTTCGGCCACCCTGAACCAGCACCTGGGTAAAAGCTTCAATACATTTATCAACGAATATCGGGTAGCCGCCGTTCAAGCTAAACTGCTCGACCCGTCATCCCAAAATTCGACTATTCTGGGCGTGGCCTTCGCCTGTGGCTTCAACTCGCAGGCGACCTTCCAGCGGTCCTTTCGGGGGGTGACGGGCCTGACCCCAAAACAGTACCTGCAAAACGAGCAATTGGTAAAGAAATAAGGCTCAAATCCGGATTTGCGTAGCTATTGGAGATAGTCGTGGCGGTATTGCGGTCCTAAAGCAATACCGCATGAAAACGATTTGTTCGCTACTCTTTACGCTCCTGGTACCCCTGTTTTCGCTCTCCGCTCAGTCACCCAATGCGGGCTCGATACCCCAACGATTGGATGACTACCTAACGGCGGCTCAGCGAGCAGACCGTTTTAACGGCGTTGCCCTGGTACTGCATAAAGGGAAAGTCTTACTGCATAAAGCGTATGGAGTCCGCAATGCGGCCATTAAAGCGCCCAACGATACCGCCACTCGCTTTCCCCTCTTGTCGATTACCAAATCCTTCACGGCTGCGTTGATTCTGAAGCTACAGGAGCAGGGTAAGGTATCGGTCAACGACAAAGTAAGTCAGTATCTGCCGGGCTTTGCCAGGGGGGATTCGATCACCATTCACCAGTTACTGACCCACAGCTCGGGCTTGTTCAACTACACAGACTTGATCGATGAAGCGGACTCCGCGCTGGTCTGCCATCCCGTGCCCAAGCAGCGCATCATCGACGTCATCCAGAGTAAGCCCTTGTCGTTTCGTCCGGGTACGCAATTCAGCTATTGCAACTCGGGGTACTTTCTGTTAGGGCTGGTCATTGAGAAGGCCACGGGCAAGCCCTACGAACAGGCCATGCACGAGTTGATCCTGCAACCGCTGGGCATGCGTCATTCCGGATTCGATTTTATCAATCTGCCGACAAATAGTCGGGCGCAGGGTTATGATACATTGACGGCGCGTTATTATTCACCCTACCCCCACCCGGACTCGACCGTTTTATACGCTGCGGGCGGGCTTTACAGCACGACAGGTGACATGCTACGGTGGGCCAAAACCGTCGCTAACCGGCAACTGCTATCAGCTCGTTCCTGGCAGTTGGCCTTCACGCCCCACCGCAATGGCTACGGTTATGGCTGGTACACGGGTCAGTTTGGGGGTAAGCCTTACCTGCGTCACAGTGGCGGCTATCCCGGCTTTATGGCGGAATTTGTCTACTACCCAGCGGAAGACCTCACAATCGTGTTGGTCAATAATTTCGGCAATTACGCGGATTCCGTCTTTCCCGTTGTGCAAAGCTTATCGGTGGTTGTCTTTGGGATGCCCGATGAATTATGGCTACCCAGGCAGGAGGTACAACTGACGTCAGAGCTGTTGCGGCAGTACGTCGGCCGCTACGTAGCGGATCAACCAGGTGGTTACGGAATGGATATCGTTCTCCGGGATGGCCAACTGTATTCGCTGGGCCATCACAAGGATCAACTACCGGAGCTGGCCCTGTTTGCCGGTAGCACGGACCACTTTTTTCCGCAGAAATACAATAGCCGACTGACGTTCGAGCGCGATTCGTCTGGCCGGGTAATGCGCTGCATTATCGAGGAGAATGGCCAACGTTTTGCCTGGAAAAAAGTCGACTGATAGCAGTCAGTAACTGCTGTTGTCGATCGGTTCTCAAACGTCGGCCTGCGTGTTCATCTCAAACAAAGCGTCCCAAAGTGAGACAAGTTGACTCTACCAGTCCGTAAACAAGCACGTTTGGCTGAGCCGCGAATGACCGTAAGTCGTTTGTGGGTCTGAGCCAAATCGCGAATTGTTCGTCAGGTACGTCCGAAACAGGGAGCCGTTTAGTTGTAAAGAATCACGGCCGTTTGGCGTGATAGTGAAACCAGTCGATGTCGACAAAGCCCCTGTCGGCGGTGTCGTTTACGGTATACAGGCCAAGCTTGGCACCCAGGTAATTGCCGAAATTGGTAAGCTGATAGACTGGCCCCAGGTTCTCGAAGTGCTGGCCATCGGTGCTGTACGAAAACTGCGCTTCGCCGGCCTTGTTCCAGCTTGCCCGAAACCAAACGTACCGCGTCCGTGCGTCGATCGTTTCGCTGGCGGTCGACGTAGCCGGCTGGTCACAAATAAACCGAAACCCTGTGTCTGATCGCCTGACGTGAATGCGGCCGGTTGTCTTGCCAAACAAGGCTAGCCCTGCTGCCTGTCCGGTTACCATCTGCGCGATAGCCATCTTCACGGTAGCGACGTTTTTGTCGGTCCGTAGCGGGCGTTGCGTCAGTACGTTGGTCGTCTTCGTAATCTGGTCGGGCTGTAACGGCTTGCAGGCGTATAGGCGCAGAAAGCCGGGGTTTTCGGTCAACGACCATTTGTCGGTTCGGGGCTGAAAATACCATTCCCACTGGGGCGACAGTGTCGCTGACGTAAAGTCATCACTGGTCAGCAAGGTGTCGATTGGGCCGGTTTGACGAGGCTTTTCGGCTGACCAGACCATGTTCCCGATGCCGTCGGTGCCCGGTTTTCCCCACAGGGGCCAGCCATCCTGCCAGACCACGGGTAGTAAACTGGCCTCGCGGCCACACCAGTAAGCGTTTCCGTGGTGCGTAACAAAATACCAGCTTCCCCCGGTTGTTTGCACCAGCCCGCCCTGGTTGGGTTCGCCCTCGGCTTTGTGAATCAGTTGGCGACGTTCCGTGTACGGCCCCTGAATTGTGCGGGCGCGGGCCATGAAGGGAATGCGGCCTTCGGGCGTTACTTCACTGTAAAAATGGTAGTAGTAGCCGTTGATCTTATACAGCTTACTGGCTTCGCTGCCCTTGCCCTGATACAGCACCGTTCCCGTGTCGAGCAGGGCTTTGCCGTCGCGGCTCATCCTGAACAAACGAATTTTGTAGGTGTCGGCAAAATGGGTCATTACCAGATAAGCCTCACCATTGTCGTCCCAGAACGGACAGGGATCGTCCCAGCCGGCTTCCTTTTTGACAGGTGTCAGTGCCGACCACGGGCCTTCGGGGCGGGTGGCCGTTGTGACAAACAGGCCGTAGTCAGGATCGGTGAAGTAAACGTAAAACCGATTGTTATGATGGCGGATCGAGCCCGCCCAGACACCCCGGCTGTTGCCTTCCATCCGGTCGTAGTTATAGCGCGGATGAATCTGCGTCAGGTCATTGACGGCGTGGCCGATCGGCTTCCAGTTGACCAGGTCGTTGGAGGTCATAATCAGCATGCCTGGCGACAACTCTTTCGTGGCCGATATGTAGTAGTACGTCGTGCCTACCCGGATGACGTCCGTATTCTGGAAATCACCGGGTAAAATGGGATTGTGGTACCTGTCGGCGGTAGCCTGGCCGGGCCGTTTTTCTGGCTCCTGCGCGTGGGACGACGTAAATGGTACGATCAGACTACCGCTCCACAGTACCAGTAAACGGATGATTCGTAACGACATGGGAACAGTTTGCCGGTTGGCGTATAGATGCTTTTGTTTTTGGCCTGGCAGGCTACGTACCTACCGACAACGCCTTAGCGAAAACCCCGTACGACACGACAGGCCTTCCGCTAAGGCGTTCCGATTTTACAGACTCAATCCACTACGTGATTTTCAGACAGTGAGCATAGTCGCTGGGCTTACGATTGGGGAGCGTTACTTCCAGAGCGTCGCCCGTGGGCGTGAACGACAGACTTTCCGAATGACCGAGCAGCTGCACCTTGTTGACGCTGTGCTTCAGGGCCGTGTTGCCGGAGCGGAGCGATTTGATGCGCACTTTCCCGTCCGTTGGCCACCCCATCACAATGGCATAGAGCGCGTTCCCTTTCGTGGTGAAGCGGATGTCTTCGGCTCCGAACGGTTTGCCTTTCCCCTCGTTGAACCCCTGCGCGCTCAGCGGAGCGGCCGATTCGATGGCCGGTCCTTCGCCGAACACACTCCAGGGGCGGGTACCCAGGATACTTTCCTTGTTTACCGCCATCCAACTGGCAATGCCCTCCACAATGGCGGTTTCCTTCTCGTCGATGGAGCCATCGCCACGGACCGGTACGCTCAGCAGCAGGTTGCCGTTTTTACTCACCACATCGGCCAGCGTGTGGATGACGGTTTTTGGGGTTTTATACTCGTTGTTTTCGTAAATATGCCGGTTGTAGTGCCAGCTGCCGATGCAGGTATCGGTTTGCCAGACGAAGGGTTCGATCTGGTTCGACTGGCCGCGCTCGATGTCCCACACCATGCACTTTTGCTGCTCGGGCGTAAGCACTTTGCCGTTCAGCACCGCTTCCAGTTTCCCCCCGTGCCGCTTCATGCTGCTGTTGTACAGATGGGCTGCGATCCGCAGACCGGCATCGCTGATGGGCCAGAGCGGCAAGGCCGTATCGTCGAAATACACCAGATCGGGGTTGTATTTGTTGATTAGATCGACCGTGCGGTTGTAGAATTTCTCGCAGTACTCTTTAGATGGTACGCTGACGCCGTTGCCCCAGTTCCACTGCTTATGGATGTTGCCGGTGTTCTCGCTGCCTTCGCTCAGGGCGTGATTCTGGGCGTACAGCTCCTGCGGGTCGTAGCCTTCCCACCAGGTGCCTTTGCCATAGGCTTTGGTGAGCTTTCCGTCGTACGGGACACCGGCGTTGGGCCCCTTCTTATCGGCACGCTGCGCCGTTTCGTACCAGCTCCAGGCGTGAGCCGCGTGGATACTGACGCCGAAGTGCATCCCGTGTTTCTTGGCCGCCTTGGCCCAGCCACCGATCAGGTCTTTCTTCGGACCCAGCCTGGTCGAATTCCAGGACTGGTACTTGCTGTCGTAGTTGTCGAAGTTGTCGTGGTGGTTCGCCATTGCGACGAAGTATTCTGCCCCCGCCTTCTGGTAGAGCGCCAGCAGTTGGTCCGGGTTCCATTTATCGGCTTTCCATTCGTTGATGACGTCCTTAAAGCCAAATTTGGATTGCGGGCCGTATTTCTTCAGGTGAAAATTATATTTCCAGCTACCCTCGTCGTACATCTCGCGGGCGTACCAGTCGCCGGCTTCGGGTTGGCACTGCGCACCCCAGTGCGCCCAGATGCCGAATTTGGCATCGCGGTACCAGTTGGGTACCTGATACTGCGCCAGCGATTCCCAGGTTGGTTTGAATTTACCGGTTGCCATAGGTTCACCAGCTACCAGCGGGGCATTTGGGAACGCCAGCCCTTCCACTTTGGATAGATACCAGGCGGGCACGGCGCTGGCCAGCCCTTTCAGCAGATGTCTTCTTGTTAGCATACGTATGTTGGTTAGTGGTTTATAGGCTGCGTAAATCCTCGCTCTCCAAAAGGTTGTTTAGATAGTAATTTTGAGATATTTAAATCGTCTTTTTTGTCATCCTGACGCAGGAAGGATCTTCGGAAAAGGCAATAATGACAGCCTATCAGCGAAGATCCCTCCTGCGTCGGGATGACAGAAATTAGCATCCTTCAAGGGAGGGGCAAACTGTCAAGCGTCGCTTAGGGAACACTAACCATCGCTTTGATAACGCCCGTAGCGGGATCGAGCCAGCTTTCGAAGGCATCGGCCACCTGTTCGAACGAAACCCGGTGCGTAATGTACGTAAGCGGATTTATCTGACCCGTCGCCAGCGCCGTCATAACGTGGTCGAAGTCCGCCCGCGTCGCGTTGCGGCTGCTCATCAGCGTGGCTTCGCGCTTGTGAAACTCAGGGTGACTAACGCAAATCTCCCCTTTTTGAAGCCCGACCAGTACGTAGCGGCCACCGTGGGCCAGATACGAAAAACCCTGTTCGATGGCTTTCAAACTCCCCGTCGCGTCGATGACGACCGTAGGCATGTCGCCGTTGGTGATGGCCCGAATCTGCTCGATCGGATTTTCGCTCCGGGCATCGACAACGTGCGGAACCTGCAATTGCTGCTGGCAAAAGGCCAGCCGACTGGTGTTGACATCCAGCGTCGTAACGATACCACCGGCAATGCGGGCAAACTCCATGACACCCAGACCAATGGGCCCTGCGCCCACCACCAGTACGTGCTCGCTGGATTGAACGCCCGCCCGACGTACCCCATGTGCCCCAATCGCCAACGGCTCAACCAGCGCCAGTTCGTCGAAACTCAGACCGTTGCCGGGCAGGAGCGAAGACACCGGTACGGACAGGTATTCGCGCATACCCCCGTCGACGTGGACGCCACATACCTGCATCTGCTGGCAGCAGTTGGGTTTACCCGATCGGCAGGCGATGCAGTGGCCACAGTGAAAATACGGCATGATGGTTACCGCGTCGCCCGGCGTGAAGGTGGTCGGACCGTCGATCGCGACGACTTCGCCGGCCAGTTCGTGACCCAGGATGCGGGGATACGAAAAGTAGGGCTGCGTGCCCTCGTAGGCGTGCAGGTCGGTTCCGCAGATGCCGATGCGTCTGATGCGGACAATGGCTTCGTTTGGTCGACGGTCGGGCATCGCTTCGACACCGTAGGTAAGCTGCCCTGGGGCAGTACAGCATAATGTGTTCATCGATTTAGTCCGCATTGGCCAGCGCCCGGTCGAGGTGAACGTACCCACCATCAACGTAGACCAGCTGACCGGTGGTGTGGCTGGAACGGTTCGACAGCAGAAACGCCGTCGTGTTGGCAATTTCTTCGGCGGTGGTCATTCGATTTTCCAGCGGAATGTGCGCGGTGATGGACGCCAGTTTATCCGCCGGATTCGGCAATGACTGAATCCAGCGTTCGTACAGCGGGGTCCAGCATTCGGCCACCACGACGGCGTTGACCCGAATGCCGTATTTCAGCAGTTCGACGGCCCATTCGCGGGTCAAGGCGTTGCGTCCGCCGTTGGCCGCTGCATAGGCCGAGGTGTTACCCTGACCCGTATCGGCTGTTTTCGAGGTGATATTCACAATCGCGCCTTTCGAGGCTTTGAGTGCAGGCAGGGCGTAGTGCGCCATCAGGTAATAATGCACCACGTTTTTATGAAGCGATGCCATAAATCGATCGTAGTCACCTGATTCCAGGCCGACACCATCGTTAACCCCGGCGTTATTTACCAGCCCGTCGATCCGCCCGAATTTATCGAGAACGGCGTTGACCGCTTTCTCCGAATCCTCCGGCCGGGTTAGTTCCGCAACGACCTGAAACGCCTGCTTGCCAGCCGCCTTCAGCGCGTCGACCACCTGCTGATTGTCGGCTTCGCTCCGGCCAACGATAACCGGGATCGCCCCTTCGGCCGCCAACACGTTGACAATGCCTTCGCCGATTCCTTTGGCACCACCCGTCACGAGAATGACTTTATTTTCGAGCTGTAAATCCATATGTTTTTTTGCGAATTGTCTGAGAGAAAAAAGCCCTGCCGGAGACCCACAGGGCTTTCTGGACTACCAACCTTAATGAGAAGCCGTTAATGTCACGCGCTTCACCGCGAAATTTTTCACGGCGAAGTAAAGAATGGGTAAGAAGCAGATAGCGGGTACGAGGTAAGCGTTCTGCATGCTGCTGAGGTCGGAAACGCGCCCCATGATTACCGGGAAGACGGCCCCGCCCACGATGGCCATGATGACGAACGACGAGCCTACCTTGGTGTTCGGCCCCAAATCCCGAATGCTCAGGGCGAAAATGGTCGGGAACATGATCGACATGAAAAACTCAACGCCGATCAGGGCATAGACCGGAATCATACCCCGGCTGAGTACGGCAACGATCAGCAGTACAACGTTGAATACACTGTACAGGGCCAGCAGGCGGGGGGGAGCTATGAAACGCATCAGGAACGTACCCAGAAAGCGGCCGATCATAAAGCCCAGCAGCGCTCCCGACAACAGATAAGCCGCCGTTTTTTCGCCGATGCCCGCTACCTGATTGACGAATCGGATAAAGAAACTGCTGACACAGACCTGGGCACCCACGTAGAAAAACTGCGCCGTAACGCCCAGCCACAAATTGGTCTGGCGCAGCAGCGAACCGCCACTTGCCTGCGCCGGCGCATCATCTTCCTGAATAGTCGGCAGGCGGGTCGCGATAATGAGAATGGCGACCACCAGCACAACTATGCCGATGATGAGAAAAGGCAACTGAACCGACGAAGCCTCGGCCTGTAAATACGTGTCCAGTTGCTCGGGCGACATCGCCTGCTGCTCACTGGCGGATAACGTACGTCCGGACAAAATAAACGTACCACCCAGCAGGGGAGCCAGGAAAGCGGCCAGTCCGTTGAACGATTGCGCAAAATTGAGTCGCTGCGTGGCCGACTCAGCCGGTCCCAGCACCAGCATGTACGGGTTAGCCGATGTTTCCAGTAACGTAAGCCCGCTGGCAATCACGAACAGTGCCACCAGAAACAAACTATACTGCCGCTGCTCGGCTGCGGGATAGAACAGAAACGTACCCAACGCGAACAACAGCAGCCCCAGTGTGATACCTGCCTTATAGCTGTACCGCCGAACAAACAGCCCCGCTGGCAACGCAACCACGAAATACGCGATGTAGGACGCCGAGTCGATCAGCGCCGATTGGGCGTCCGATAACTGGCAGGCTTTTTTGAGGTGAGGAATCAGGATCGGATTCAGGTTGAGCGCAAAACCCCACAGGAAAAAGAGGACCGTGATAATGACAATGGCAAAGCGGTTCTGAGCTGGGTTCATGGAAACAGGCAACGGGTTTTTAACTCCACAAAGGACATATATTTCTTATTGATGATTAATTAGGAACTTATCAATATTGTAAGCTATTTTAACTGAAAAAGAGACATTTACCGTACATTGTCATCAACATAATTGGTATGAAACCGCAGCTGTTACAGGTAGCCACGGCACCGAACCGGTCCTTTAGCGTTCGGCAGGAGCTGATTCCGAACATCAACAACCGCTGGCATTGCCACAAAGAAGTTGAGCTGATTTACTTCCACCGGGGGAGTGGTACGCAGTTTGTCGGGGATAGTATTCGTCGATTTAAAGCCGGAGATGTGGTGCTGGTCGGCGCTAATCTGCCCCACTACTGGTATTATGATCGCGACGAAACCGAGCCGGGTGAGCCAAAGGCCTGTCGGTTGCCGTACTCCACCGTTATTCACTTTACGGAAGATTTCTGGGGGCATCAGTTTCTGGCCCTGCCTGAGAACAAATCGATCAAGACCACCCTGGACCGGGCGCGTCGGGGCTTGTCTCTGTCGGGATCAATCGGGCAGCGCGTCGCTGATCTGATGCAGAAACTCTACCAGGCCGAAGATCCTTACCGCATTATTGGGCTGATGGAATGTATGCTGACGGCCAGCGAAACGGACGATAGCAGTTACCTGGCGTCGCTGGGTTTTCAGTACGAAGCGTCGGAAGCCGAAGACGAGCGGCTCAACACGATCTATACCTATACGCTTGTTCATTTCGGCGAGAAGATCGGTCTGTCAGAAATAGCCTCGCTGGTGGGATTGGTACCAAATTCGTTTTGTCGGTATTTCAAATCACGCACGGGAAAGTCGTATTCGCAGTTTCTGCTGGAGATTCGGGTCGGGCACGCCTGTAAGCTCCTGATCGAGGGCAGGATGAATATCAAGCAGATCTGTTACGAGAGTGGATTCAACAACTTCACGTGTTTTTACAAAAAGTTTAAACTTGTAACTGGACGAAGCCCCCTGCTGTACCAGCGATTCCATCAGGAAAAGCGCTGAGCCAACAGGGAAGGGCAGCAAATCGGCAAGACAATTTAACCGTTCGTTGTCTGGGGTGACGCCGGGCTTTGTAGTAGCTGTTTCGGCGGAGAAGGTTTCCGTGTCGAAGAATGCCGGATTCCCGGTACGTTGCCGGCGGTATGATGTAGACGCGCGAGATCATATCGGTGAGTTCGACCGGGTCATCACCCGCTGTCTGATGGCCTGATGCGAACCTGACGAAGGTCAAACGGTGGGCTGACGCTGGTCAGCGGGAGCGGGAGCGGTACCGGTCAATTTTGTGCTCGCTTATCGGACTAGTTTCCGACGAACCGCTTCTGTTCTGTCAGAAACCAGCCTGCCTTACCAGAGCGCGCTACCGAATCGTCCCGCTTATGATTATCCTGGTTTTCTTTCTGGTACACTGGTACCTCTCGGTGCTGATGCAGACCGTTTTTCTTCATCGCTATGCGGCCCATCAGATGTTCACGATGCGTAAGGGCTGGGAGAAAGTCTTTTACGTCGTTACGTTCATCGCGCAGGGATCGTCGTTTCTCAGTCCCCGCGCGTACGGGATCATGCACCGCCTGCATCATGCTCATGCCGACACACAGGACGATCCGCATTCACCGGAGTTTTCCAAAAACCTGTTCGATATGATGTGGAAGACCCGGCTGTATTACAACGACATCCTCAATGATCGGGACACGATTTCGGCGCGGTTCAAGAAAGGCGTACCCAACTGGCCTTGGATGGAGCGGTTTGGCGACCGGTGGCTGGTGCGGGTTGCCTGGATGGCGATTTACGTGCTGGTCTATGTGCAGTTTGCCGCATCGCCCTGGCTTTTTCTGCTGCTGCCGATTCATTTTCTGATGGGACCGGTTCACGGCGCTATCATCAACTGGTACGCGCACCGCTATGGCTACACCAACTTCACCGTCGACGATACCGCGAAGAACCTGCTGCCGTTCGACTTTCTGATGATGGGTGAATCGTACCACAACAACCACCACAAATTTGGTGGCCGGCCGAACTTCGGCGGCTTCCGCTGGCACGAATTCGACCCGGCCTACCCGCTGCTAAAGCTGCTCAACAGCCTGCGCATCATCCAGCTCCGCCGGGGTCGCGACGAAGCGTATATGTGAGGGTGTACGTTATGAAAGCCCTTTGGTTGTCATATCGAAGAATGAGAGGATGAGTTTATATTACGGATGTTAACGGGCACGGCTAGATTATTGCTGAACAAGCGCTGGTATTCGAACAGTTTTGCCGTATGAACACAGGCGTTTATATTCCCATTATTTCCGATTACGGTTTTAAAGCCACATTTGGCAATGAGTCTGATAGTTTATTCCTCCGCACCGCTTTACAGGCACTGATCAAATCGGACACGCCCATTCGTGAAGTATACTTTGACAAGAATGCGTTTGACGCACTGACTATTGACAGTCGCAGCGGCATTTTTGACCTGTCCTGCACCGACGAAAACGGCACGCAGTTTATCGTAGAAATGCAGTTGGGCTTAGCCCCGCATTTTGTGCAACGGATGAAATTCTACGCCCTTCATAAATTTAACACAGTCGTTGAACGGGGTGAGTTTGATTACGCAAATCTGCCCAAATTGTATATGATTGCCTTTTTGCACAAAAAAATCTTACCAACCGCGTATTTTCACACGGTAGCCAATCTGCGTAGCGAAACGGGCGAAATTATTGATACTCAAATGACCTTTATTACCGTAGAATTGGCTAAGTTTAACAAACAGGTAGCCCAGGTAGAGACTGATCTAGAAAAACTGGTATATACTATGAAGACACTGCATACGACCGAACCGACTCAGTATCCAGCTTTCTGGGATGAGGAGTGGCTGAAGCGGGCTATTAATGAGTTAGACACCCGGAAGATGACGCCAGAGGAACGAGCGTATTTCGCGCGTGTGACAGCGGCCAACGCCGAAGCGGTCAAGGCTGAAAAGCAAAAAATACGAGAGGCAGTAGAGCAGAAGGAAGTTGATACGATTAAAAATCTTCTGAGTCTAAATATGTTAACGGTTAGCCAGATAGCTAACACTGTTGGCGTAAGTGAAGACTTTGTTCATACAATCTCCCAAGAAAAGTAGAACCTATTGTCTCAGATACCGACGGCCCGACCGTCTCTGACTCATACTTAGCATCAGTGTGTGCGTCGTTGGGCGAGTAAAGGCGTCGTTTGTCGAATAAACGACGGTTGGGGAGTGGTATAACGCCGTTGGGCCGATAGGGCTGTTAAGTACCATCGCTGACCTGTAGTTTTGTTCATCCGTTTTTAAATCGACGCGGATGGTATGACTCGTTTCAGGCTTCCAAAACCCCACCGGCGCGTTTGGTATCAGAGTATATTCTGGCTGGGTTACTTCCTGCTTGCGTGGCTCAGTTCAAGCACGTACGTCGAAGACTACAAGAGCAGCCTGTGGTGCGTGCTGCTCAGCTTCCCGCTGCTGATGATGGCCGGCTACTGGCACCTGCTCATTACCGTCAGGCGCTATCTGCTTGTGGGGCGCATGACCGGATTCTGGCTGAATCTGCTGGGCGGGCTCATCGTCTTCGGCCTGCTGGGACGGTGCATCAACTACCTGTTCTTTTACCCGAACTACTACCCGGAAGGACTACAGAAACCACTGCTGTACTGGCCTAAAATCCTGACGGAGTCGCTGGAAATTCACCTGGTGGCGGGCCTGTTTATTGCCATCGAACTGGCCCGGCATGCGCTGCAACAGCAGCAGTTGAGCGATACATACCGCCGGGAAAAACTGGCCGCTGAGTACCGGCTGCTGCAATCGCAGGTGCAGCCCCATTTCCTCTTTAACACGCTGAACAACCTGACGTCGGTGTCGCTGCGGCAACCGGCGCAGATGCCGCGTCTGCTGCAACGGCTGGCGGGTCTGCTCAGCTACCAGCTGCACGAAAGTCACCGCCCCGTGGTGCCGCTCGCCAAAGAAATCAGCTACCTGTCGGACTATATCGCACTGGAACAACTCCGCTACGGCGACCGGCTCGACGTGCAGACGAACTTCGACGAGCTGACGGCGCTTGACAACCTGATGATTCCGCCCTTGCTGCTGCTGCCGTTCGTGGAAAACGCGTTCAAGCACGGCGCGGCCCGGACCGAAACCGACTGCTGGATTCAGCTGCACGTATCGCGTTGCGTTGACCGGCTGGTGTTTTCGGTCGAGAACTCGGTACCCGACACGGAGCCGTATCCCGAAGCGTCGGGGCTGGGGCTGACCAACCTCAGAAAGCGGCTGGACATTCTGTTTCCCGGTCAGTACGAGCTGGTGACACTACCCGAAGACAGTCTGTTTCTGGCCGTCCTTAAATTCAACGTGAACTGATGCCGATTCGCTGCTTTGTACTGGATGATGAGCCACTGGCCACCGACCTGCTCAGCGACTACATCGGTCGCCTGCCCGATCTGCATCTGGTGGGCGTGTCGAACAGCCCGACGCAGGCGCTGCTGACGCTACAGCAACTATCGGCAACGGGCGTGCCGGTCGACGTGCTGTTTCTGGACATCCACATGCCCCGCCTGACGGGTTTCGATCTGCTTCGGCCGCTGGGTTACCGACCGAAAGTGATTTTCACGACGGCCTATCGTGAATACGCCCTCGATAGCTACGAGTTCGATGTGGTCGATTTTCTGGTAAAGCCCATTTCGTTCGAGCGGTTCCTGCAATCGATCGGCAAGATCTACCGCTTTCTGCCAACTGCCGTTGCGCAGGCCGAGCTTCCGCCACCCAGCCAGAAAGCGCGGGAATACCAGTATTTCAAGGTCGACAAGGAAATGGTCAAGCTCGATCTGGCCGATATTCTCTGGATCGAGAGCCTGAAAGATTACGTCCGTATTCACACCAAAAACGCCGAACTGGTGTCCTATCTGCGGATCAGCTATCTGGAAGAAAAGCTACCGCCGGATCGGTTCGTCCGCATTCATAAATCGTTCATCGTCGCCCTGGAGCATGTTCAGGCGATCAGTGCTACCTACATCCGTATCAACAACGAAGAGCTGCCCATTGGCCGCATGTACAAGGCCCGGCTGGACGACGTGCTGACCCGCAGTGGTCCCGATTCCTGACGACGGGTGGGCCTGCCCAGTCCTGCGTTATGTACACTTGTCAGGAACTTTGTCGGCCCGATTCGCCTGTTTATCCTGAGACTCAATAAAAATTATCAAGTACTACGAATACAACCTGTTACAGACGATCTGATGCAATTCTTACCTAAACCCCTCTTACTCATCTGTCTAGTTACCCTACTGGGGCAGGTCGGGTGCCGTTCATCGTCGGGCGATACGACCCCGCCGGTCGAAGTGCCGACCTTACCCGTAGCAACCGTCAAAACCGCGTCGGTAACGACCTATCAGGAATTTGCCGCCACACTGGAAGGTAAAACCAACGTCGACATTCGGCCACAGGTCGAAGGCTACCTGGAAAAAATTTACGTCGACGAAGGGGCCGCCGTCCGCAAAGGGCAGCCGCTGTTTCGCATCGATACTCGTACGTACCAGCAGCAGGCGGGCAGCGCCAAAGCGAGCCTGCTGGCGGCACAGGCCAATCTGGACAAAGCCGCGCTGGAAGTGAGCCGGCTGACCCCGCTGGTCGAAAACAACGTGGTGTCGGACGTGCAGCTCAAGGCGGCTCAGTCGGCCTACGCGGCTGCGAAAGCCAATGTCGAACAGGCCCGGTCGATGGTGGGAAATGCCAGTGTCAACCTGAACCGGACGCTGATAACGGCCCCGGCCAGTGGCTTCATCGGTCGGTTGCCGTACAAAGTCGGCAGTCTGGTGGGGCGGGCCGAGGTGATGCCGCTGACGACGGTGTCGGACGTGCATGACATCTACGCGTACTTCTCCATGGGTGAAACCGATTTCCTGCATTTCACCCGGCAGGCGTCCGGGAGTAGCCTGGCCGACAAGATCCGCAAGCTGCCCCCCGTGCAACTGCTGCTGTCCGACGGCAGTACCTACGGTCGGTCGGGTCGCATCGAAATAGTGTCGGGGCAGTTCGACAAGACGATGGGGGCGATCAGTTTCCGGGCCGTCTTCCCGAACCCGCAGGGACTGTTGCGGTCGGGGATCAGCGGGCGTGTCCGCATCCCGGAGCCACATCCATCGGCGATTGTCGTGCCGCAGGAAGCGACCTTCGAACGGCAGGACCGGGTCTTTGTCTACGCCCTCGCCGACAGCAATAAAGTGGTGAGCCGGGCCTTGCAGGTAGCCGGTAAAAGCGGGACGGATTACCTGGTCACGAAGGGCGTACAGCCCGGCGAACGAATCGTGTTGCAGGGAATCGACCGCCTGCGCGACGGCGACGCCATCAAGCCCCGCCTGACAACCGATAGCCTGTCGGCGATGAATGCACCGACCCGCTAAACCGTCGGGCTTTTCACCCGTCCGGCGCTGTCAACGTAGTGCCGGACATTCTCAACCAACTCATGCTAAAAGTATTCATTGAACGCCCGGTGCTGGCCACGGTCATTTCGATCCTGCTGGTCATCCTGGGTGTCATATCGCTGGTGTCGCTGCCGGTGACGCAGTTCCCCGAGATTGCGCCCCCCAGCGTACAGGTGGCTGCATCGTACCCCGGTGCCAACGCCGAAGTAGTGTCCCGGTCGGTCGCTACGCCCCTGGAGGAAGCCATCAACGGGGTCGAAAATATGTCGTACATGACCTCGACCGCAGGCAACGATGGCTCGGTCGCCATCAACGTGTACTTCAAACTCGGTACCAACCCCGATCTGGCGGCTGTAAACGTGCAGAACCGGGTGGCCAAAGCCACCAGTTTGCTGCCCGCCGAAGTCATTCAGGCCGGTATCTCGACGCAGAAGCAGCAGAACAGCATGATTATGATTCTGCTGCTCAACAGTACCGACGATGCCTACGACGAAACCTTCCTGCAGAACTACGCCAAAATCAACCTGATCCCGGAATTACAGCGGGTCAACGGGGTAGGGCAGGTGATGGTCTTCGGCGTCAAGGACTACGCCATGCGGGTCTGGCTCAAACCCGATCGGCTGGTTGCGTACGGGCTGTCACCCCAGGAAGTACTGGGTGCCATTCGGGAGCAGAATCTGGAAGCGGCTCCTGGTAAGATCGGCGAAAGCAGTCAGGAATCGTTCGAGTACGTCATCAAGTACAAGGGCAAGCTGAGCCAGCCCGATCAGTACGAGAATATCGTTTTGAAAGCCAATGCCGACGGATCGACCATCCTGCTCAAGGACGTCGCCCGCGTCGAGTTCGGTTCGTTCACCTACAGTGGCGGTACGCGCGTCAACGGGCGACCCAGCGTCGGGATTGCGATCAACCAGATGGCCGGGTCTAACGCCAACGACATCCAGATTGCCGCGCTGGCAATCATGGACAAAGCCAAAGACGCGTTCCCCAAGGGCATCAACTACACCATCGGTTACAGCACCAAAACCTTCCTTGACGAGTCGATCGATCAGGTTATCCATACGCTCATCGAAGCCTTTATCCTGGTCTTCATCGTCGTCTTTCTGTTTTTGCAGGACTTCCGGTCGACGCTGATTCCGGCGATTGCCGTGCCGGTGGCGATCGTGGGTACGTTCTTTTTCATGAAGCTCTTCGGCTTTACGATCAACCTGCTGACGCTCTTTGCGCTGGTGCTGGCTATCGGTATCGTGGTCGATGATGCCATCGTAGTTGTCGAAGCGGTGCACGCCCGGATGTCGTCGGGAAAACAATCGGCGCGGGCGGCTACTATCCGCTCGATGCAGGAAATTTCGGGCGCGATCGTATCGATTACGCTGGTGATGGCGGCCGTATTCGTGCCGGTCGGGTTTATGAATGGCCCGGCGGGGGTATTCTACCAGCAATTTGCTTTTACGCTGGCTATCGCCATCCTGATTTCGGCGGTCAACGCCCTTACGCTCAGTCCGGCGCTGTGCGCGCTGCTGTTGAAAGATACGCATGAGCACGAGCACGATGCGCCGAAAAAAGGCTTTGTCAATCGGTTCTTTGCGGCTTTCAACATAGGCTTTACGTCGCTGACCAACCGGTACGTCGGCGGGTTGCGGTACCTGGTGCGTCACAAAGGGGTGGCTTTGAGCGGACTGGCGCTGGTGACGGCCGTCACGGTCTGGCTGATGCGTACAACCCCGACCGGCTTCATCCCGTCGGAGGATCAGGGCTTCCTGGCGTACTCGCTGAAATTGCCGGCCGGCGCGTCGATGCAGCGGACCGAGAAAGTGACGAGTAAAATCGACGGGATTCTGAAGAAGATACCGGCAATCGATCAGCACATCGAAATCAGCGGGCTGAACATGCTGGCCAATTCGCAAAGCCCGTCGTATGCCGCCGGCTTCGTCAACCTCAAACCGTATGCGGAGCGGGGGGCGGTGAAAAACTTGCAGCAGGTGGTCGATTCCGTAGCCAAACAGGTAGCGGGTATCGAAGAAGGGCGGGTCGACGTGTTTACGATGCCGACCGTGCCCGGCTTCAGCAACGTCGATGGGTTTGAACTGCTCCTTCAGGACCGCACCGGTGGCAAGCTCGACAAGCTGGGGGCCACCGCCAACGCCTTTATCGAAGAACTGGGCAAACGACCCGAAATCGCGGCTGCGTTTACGACGTTCGACACCGGAACGCCCCAGTTCGAACTCGACATCGACGTCAAGAAAGCCAAGCAACTGGGCGTGTCGACGAGCGATATTCTGCAAACCATGCAGGTCTATTATGGCAGTTCGTTTGCGTCGGACTTCAACCGCTTCGGCAAATTCTACCGCGTGATCGCGCAGGCTGACGCTCCTTATCGGGCCGACCCGGCAACGCTGAACAGCATCTACGTCAAGAATCAGGCGGGGCAGATGGTGCCGATGACCACGTTCGTTACGCTCAAACGGGTGTACGGGCCGGAGTCGGTAACGCGCAACAACCTGTTCACGTCGGTCGCTATCAACGGGCAGGCCAAACCCGGCTACAGCACGGGCGATGCCATCCGGGCGGTAGAGGAAGTGGCGAAGCAGAAGCTGCCCGTGGGCTACACCTACGAATGGACGGGTATGACGCGCGAAGAAATTGCCGCCGGTAGTCAGACGAGCCTGATCTTTATCCTGAGCCTAGTATTCGTGTACTTCCTGCTCGCAGCTCAGTACGAAAGCTACATCCTGCCCTGGGCGGTGCTGCTCTCTATCCCGACCGGTATTCTGGGCGTGTTCCTCGCCATCAACCTGGCCGGTATCGACAACAACATCTACGTACAGGTGGGGCTGATTATGCTGATCGGGCTGCTGGCCAAAAACGCCATTCTGATCGTGGAATTTGCCGTGCAGCGTCGGCAGTCGGGCATGGGGCTGGTCGCGTCGGCGCTCGATGCGGCCAAACTGCGCCTGCGCCCGATTCTGATGACTTCGTTTGCCTTCATCGTCGGGCTGATTCCGCTGATGAGCGCGACAGGTGCGTCGGCCAAGGGGAACCACTCGATCAGCATCGGTACGGCGGGCGGGATGCTAACGGGCGTATTGTTCGGTCTGTTCATCATCCCGGTACTGTTCGTCATTTTTCAGGGGCTTCAGGAAAAAGTCCGTCGCCCCAAACCCGCCGACGAGGAGCCGGTGCTGGGCAAAGACGCCTACGCTGACCTGCCCCGCAATTAACCGTTTTTCCTGTCATCCCGACAACAGGAGGGATCTTCGCAGTAGGGAGAAACTATCCCGCTACCGAAGATCCCTCCTACGTCGGGATGACAGAAAAAGCTGAATAACTACTCACGTAACCAAGAATACTCATGTTGCGAACGCCTGTTTTATCGGCTCGCCTATCCATAGGTTTTTTAGTGATTACCCTACTCACGGCGGGTTGTAAGGTGGGGCAGAATTACCGGCGCCCAGCCATGCCGGCACCGGCGCAATACGGGCAGCGCCCATCCGTCGATACGAGCAGCGTGGCGCAACTGCCCTGGCGGCAGTTCTTTCGGGATGCTGAATTGCAGGCCCTGATCGAGACTGCGCTGACCCATAACTTCGACCTGCGGCTGGCGATCAAGCGCATCGAGGAAAACCAGGCCTATGTCCGGCAGACGCGCTATGCCTTGTTGCCGACGCTCAACGGGCAACTGGCGGCCTCGACGGTGACGCCCTCGCGGAACAGCCTGAACGGGCTGAGTCTGGAAAACTTCATCGGTACGCGCCACCTGGAAGACTATTCGGCAAACCTGAATCTGTCGTGGGAAATCGACGTCTGGGGGCGCATCCGGCGGCAGAACGAAGCGACTATTGCTCAGTTTCTGCAAAGTGAAGAAGCAGCCAGAGCGGTGCGGACCAACCTGGTGTCGAACGTGGCGGCTGGCTATTTCAACGTACTGCAACTCGACGCCCAGCTCGACGTCGCCCGGCGGAATCTGGCGTTGGGTGATACCATTGTGCGGCTGGTCCGGTTTCAGAAACAATCGGGCGACGTAACTGAACTGGCCGTTCAGCAGGCCGAAGCCCAACGACAGGCCGCCGACCTGCTGCGGTCGCAGATCGAACAGGCGCTGGTAATTGAACAGAACGGCCTGCGTCGGCTGCTGGGTGACTGGCCGGGCACCATCACACGCGGTAACCGCCTGACGACGTATCCCGTCGCCGATACGCTGCTGACCGGTGTGCCGACCCAGTTGCTGGCGAATCGACCTGACGTCCGGGCCAGCGAACTGGGGCTGGTAGCGGCTAATGCCCGTACCAGTGTCGCGCAGGCCAGTCTGTACCCCGCGCTGACCATCACGGGGACGGGTGGACTGAACGCATTCCGGGCGGCCAACTGGTTTATGATTCCCAATTCGCTGTTTTATAACCTGGCGGCCGGACTGGTACAACCCATCTTCCAGCGTCGGCAGCTCCGTACGCAGCTGGAGGTGACTACCATTCAGCAGGAAGCCGCGCTGATTCAGTTTCAGCAGACGCTGAATACGGCCGTTAGTGAAGTGGCCAACGCCCTGACCCGCAACGAGAACCTGCGCGATCAGGAGCGTATCGCGACCAGTCGCGCCCGCACGTTGCAGGGAGCCGTCAACAATGCCAAGCTGCTGTTTAAAAGCGGCATGGCGACGTATCTGGAGGTTATTACGGCGCAGGGAAACGCCTTGCAGGCCGAACTGGCCCTGGCCGATGTAAAGCGGCAGCGGCTCGGCGCCATGATCGAAACCTACCGCTCACTGGGCGGTGGCTGGCGGTAGAGTAGTTGTGTAGAACAAGGTTAGTATATGCTATCAGCAGAGCCGGCGGTTTGTCATCCCGAGCCTGCGAGGGATCTTCGCGAACAGGCGGCTTTAGTTGCGATTAGCGAAGATCCCTCGCAGGCTCGGGATGACAAACGAAGCCATTTCATGTATTCTCAACTAGCCATTCAGGTCGGGCCGGGCCACTGTGGCCCGGCGGGTGCTCCAGAACCGGTACCACTGATACCACAGAACGCCTGAAATCGCCAGCATGGCAACGATCCGGCTGGCTCGACCGAAGCCGGGTATATCGATGAACGTACTGGCTTTACCGGTAAACCCGCAACCGAGATGAGCGACCTACGCAAAGAAGACATTAAGCAGGAAGTATTCGACCTCTACGACGACTACGCCCACAGCCGGATCGACCGGCGGGATTTCGTACAGCGGCTGTCAGCCTATGCCGTCGGCGGGCTGACGGTCACCTCATTGATGAGTTTCCTGATGCCGAATTATCAGGACAATATTCAGGTTCGGGCCGACGATCCGCGCCTGAAAACGGAGTCGGTCAATTATGCGTCGCCCAAGGGGGGCGGGACCATCAAAGGACAATTGTCGATGCCAGCCGATACCAAAAAGAAACTGGGCGGGATTGTCGTCGTGCACGAGAACCGGGGACTGAACCCCTACATCGCCGACGTCGGTCGCCGGGCGGCATTGGCCGGTTTTGTCTCGATTGCGCCCGACGCGCTGTCGCCCCTGGGTGGCTATCCCGGTAACGACGAGCAGGGGCGGGAAATGCAGAGTAAGCGCAACCGCAACGAGATGCTGGAAGATTTCATTGCCGCCTATGACTACCTGAAAAGTCACCCGGCCTGCACGGGTAAGATCGGCGTGGTCGGCTTCTGCTTCGGCGGCTGGATTTCCAACATGATGGCTGTACGTATTCCCGGTCTGTCGGCTGCGGTACCGTTCTACGGCACACAACCAACCGCCGACGAGGTGCCCAGCATCAAAGCCCCCCTGTTACTGCACTATGCCGCGCTGGACACGCGCGTCAACGAAGGATGGCCCGCCTACGAAGCTGCGCTCAAAGCCAACAACAAGGAGTACCACGAGTACATGTACGCCAACGCCAACCACGGCTTCCACAACGACACGACTCCGCGCTATGACAAGGCCGCTGCCGAACTCGCCTGGAAACGAACCATCGACTTTTTCAACGAGAAACTGGTCTAGACCTGACCGGTTTTTAAAACCGGTCAGGTCTGTCAAACGAACGCCCGCTATGGTCAGTAGCGGGCGTTTACTTTAAATCAGCGAGGGAGTCGGGCCAGCGGTTGAAAGTGAACCTGCTGCTTCCGGACAAACCGAACGAGTAGAATCAGCACCGGTACTTCGATGAGCGGGCCGATGACAGCTGCGAAGGCAGCACCGGAGTCTATACCGAATACCGCAATGGCCACGGCAATGCCTAACTCGAAGTTGTTACCCGCTGCGGTAAACGCCAGCGACGTCGCTTTACCGTAGTCGGCCCCGGCCCGCTTCGAGAGATAGAAGGCCGAGAAGAACATCAGCGCGAAGTAAATCGACAGCGGAATGGCAATACGCAGTACGTCCAGCGGGATCGATACGATAAGCTGCCCTTTCAGGCTGAACATCAGACAGATCGTAAACAGTAACGCAAGCAGCGTGAGTGGGCTGATCGCCGGTAGAAATGTTTGCTCGTACCACTGCTGACCATACAGGCGGGTCAGCACCAGCCGCGATAGCAGGCCCATCAGAAACGGAATGCCCAGGTAGACGAACACACTACTGGCTACCTGACCGACCGTAATCTGTACGTCGTAGCCCTGTAGACCAAACAGGGGCGGCAACACCGTAACGAAGAGCCAGGCATAGACGGAATAAAACAGCACCTGAAAAATACTGTTGAACGCCACCAGACCAGCGGTATACAATCGGTCGCCACCCGCCAGATCGCTCCAGACAATGACCATCGCGATACAGCGGGCAATACCGATCATAATCAGGCCGGTCATGTAATCGGGCTTGTCGGGCAGAAACAAAACGGCAAGGCCGAACATCAGCAGCGGGCCGATCACCCAGTTTTGGGCCAGTGACAGCGCCAGTATTTTCGTGTTGGCGAACACCTTGGGCAACTCCTCATAGCGGACCTTGGCCAGCGGAGGATACATCATCAGGATCAACCCGAGCGCCAGCGGTACATTGACGGTCAGCCGCGCTGTCGTGCCGGATGAAAAGCTATTGATAAACGCCTGCGATTGCGGAAAGAAATACCCGATACCGACCCCGACCAGCATGGCCAGAAAAATCCAAAGGGTCAGAAAACGGTCGAGAAAAGAAAGACGGGATGCACTCATAGGGGTTGCGGAGCGATTCGTTTCATCACAACGGCCGATGCCGGGCACAGACCGCTGAACTGTCGGGTTTGCCGGATAGCGTCCGGCACGTCGTCCCGATGAACGGGCGTAAAGGCATGGCGGCTGAAATAACGTTCGGCCGTGGTGGTAATCAGGTAAATCGGCTGTATGTGTGCCGCATCGGCCGTGGCAAGTAAGCGTTCGATCAACTGAGCCGCCATACCCGTGTTCCGGTGCGCCGGATCGACGGCTACCGACCGTAGCAGGCCCACGGCTGCATGATGTTCCAGACCCGCCACACCCACCAGCTCATCACCGTCCCACGCAAGGATAAAGCCCGACAGATCTGTTGGCAGATCATCCGTGAGTAACCCTGTTTTCCGTAGTAGCGTGGTAACGGCTTCTCGCTCATCAGGTCGCGCGGTGTCAATGCGCAGGGCCATCGTTTTCGGGAAGCCGGGTGGCGATAAAGTCCTGCGCGAAGTACTTGATCTGGTCACGTACCTGCCGGAACGACGTGAGCGCGTCCACGCCGGGCTGGTGGCCCGGATCAGGGAAGCTGTGGTGAATCGTCGTGGCATTCGACGGGTAAATGGGGCACTGCTCGCGGGCATTGTCGCAGACCGTAATCACGTAATCGAATGGAATGTCCAGATACTCATCGGCATGGTTCGAGGTATGGTGGGCTATGTCGATGCCATCTTCAGCCATCACCTGAACGGCCAGCGGATTCACCCCGTGCGGAGCAACACCGGCACTGTATACCTCGGCCCGGTTGCCGGCGAAATGTTGCAAATAGCCCTGGGCCAGTTGCGAGCGGGCGGAATTACCCGTGCAGAGAACAAGAATACGGATCATCGTCGTCGTGGGCTGGTCGGTTTACGGAGCCATTGCCAGCCAGCTTATTTATTGGTTTATTGTAATATTGCGATTGGCTTGGGTAAAAAAGAACCACCTGCCTAGCAGCATCTGGTGGTTGCTACGTAGGTGTCGAACGCCGATCCGAAGACGTGGCGCGCTTCTTCCCACACGGTCTCGTTGATGCAGTAACAGACGCGGGGCGGATTGATCTCGCCCTGAATGATACCAATGCGTTTCAGTTCTTTCAAATGCTGCGACACGGTAGCCTGGGCCAGCGGGAGTTCATCGACCAGATCACCGCAGACGCAGGCTTTCTTCTGAGCCAGTAGTTGCAGGATAGCCACCCGCGCCGGATGAGCAAAGGCTTTGGCCAGATCAGCGATCCGGTTCTGTTCGTCCGTAAATATTTCGGTCTTCGTTACACCCATGCGGCAAAGATAAGTGGCTAGTTTGATTATCGTATTATTACGATATAAGTTTTAGACTGTTGGCACTATCTATTTTATCATCCGGTATCAACTGGTAATCAAGAATCGATTTGCTAGATGAAACTAAGCGAGGTAGCATTAGCTAAAGCCCAGGCCTGATAATCAAACTGATGCCATTCGTGGCTGCATCCGGCTTGACAGACAACCGCCCGGCGGTGCCGATCCGCTTGTCCGAAGATAAACAAAGCGAGTGCAAAGGACTTTGATGACTCGCTGTTTGGCAGGCGTTCTAGTTTGGTCACCGCGACGGCTAAACTGTGCTTGAGTAGGATGACTACCGGCGTCATGGTTGGTTTGATGGGGCCGTCGGTCGCTGCCTGTTGAATCATAGCGGGGCTGGGATGAGCCTGAATCAGCAGGGACAGCACATTACGGAGTGCCTGCTGCTGTTCGTCGATGTCGAGCGTGCTGAACCAGGCCTGACACTGCTCGACGCTGGTAACGCCATGCGCATAACTGTTGAAAAGCGTCTCCTGAAAAGTCATGTCTTCGTCTTGCTGATTTGTACTTCTGTTAACAAGTCATTCGGACTATCATTCTGACATCGATACGCCTATGCGGTTGATCAATGACGCCATTTTCTGAACAGCCGGAAGAATAAGAGGCCGACTGATAAGCTGATAAGCCCCCCAATCCAGAACCAGCTGAATCCTGAGGTCATCAAGCCTGTTTGAAAGCACATCAACGCACCCAAAACGAAGAAGGTACCGAAGAGAAGGGCAATTATTCTGGACATATATTTCCTGTAGATGGGTAAGAAATAGATTGTTAAGCTATTCGAGAAATTATACCGGTGATGATATCAGTTTATTAAAAGAATGTTTCTTGTGCAAGGATTCATCCCGTAGATGCAATTTGCTGATTGATAGATGACATTAACTAAAAACTGGTTACCCAGTCAGTTGATAGAAATAACCAGACTCGTAAGGTGATGAGCAGATAAAAGCCATAAATAAAATTCCTGTTATCGAGCGGTTTGGCTGATCTGTATACGAGTAAACCAAGCGCTAAACTTATTCCTGAGAAAGAATAAAAAAGCCAATGTCTATCAAATTCTGAAGGATCGCGTTCTCCCCAGTTACCATCTTCCATGGTGTACCATTTAGTCCAAAGTAAGGGGAAAGGTCTCTTCGCTCAATTTCGGCCGACCACTCTGTTTCAGAATACGTCGTATACAAGCGGTCTAGACTATTCACCTCATCTAAAATAAAGTACCCTGAATCACCTATGCCAATTATCCGGTCTTTGTAAAAGTACCACTTATCTAATTTGCCCACAGGCGCATTTATATAGTCACTTACTTCAGTACCATCACAAATACTGTTTCCATTTGGTGTCTTAAAATAACTCGATACGCCGTTCATAAACTGCCCATGAACTGTGTAGATACAGGCGAAAACCAAAAAGGGAATGAGTAATAATTCTTTTACCATTCTGACATATACAATTAGGTGAGAACATGTAGCTTCTTTTCTGCCTAGGTAGATCATGATAGGCCAAACAAGCCCATTTATAGGCGCTAAACGGACTACGAAGTACTAAACAGTAAGCTGAAGGTGCTGCCCTTTCCTACGGTGGACTGTAGTTGAATGCTGCCCCGGTGTAGCTGCATGATCTGCCGCGACAGGCTAAGACCAATGCCGCTGCCGTGCGGCTTTGTCGTAAAAAAAGGGACGAAAATCTCGTCGATCAGCTCGTCGGGAATACCCGGTCCGTTGTCGGCAATGGACACCAGTGGGCGATGCTCGTCGTTGGGCAATGCCGTGATGGCCAGGGTTGGGGCTGCCTGATCGCGTAGCGCATCCAGCGCGTTGGTCAGCAGGTTGATGAGTACCTGCTCGATCAATACCGGGTCCGCCAGTACGACCATGTCCATGTCCGGTACGATGACGTCGGGGTCGATGTCGCGTTGCGCAAGAGTCGGCTCAAACAGCGTCAGTACGGATTCGATCAGGTCGATGACGCGCACCGGCTGAAGCGATGCCGTCGAAAATTTGCTCAGGTTCCGATACGTCTGCGAAAACTGAAGCAGTCCCTCGCTGCGAGTACGGATAACGCCGATGCCCGTCCGCAACTCGTCCACTGTGGCCGGCTCCGTGTGCAGCCGCTTGTGCAGGGTTTCTGCCAGCGACGCAATCGGCGCGATCGAGTTCATGATTTCGTGGTTGAGTACCCGCAGGATTTTCTGGTAGGCCAGGGCTTCGTTGGCTTCCAGCGCTTCGCTCATGGGCTGAAAGGCAACCAGCCGCCAGCGCCCGGTCTCATCCGTAAAGGCCGTGGCCGATAGTAGCACGGCCTGCGCGCCCACTTTAAACACCTTGCTTTCACCCGGTCGCAGCGCCAGCAACTGCGCGTGCAGGGCGGGATTGCGACGCCGGAAGCCTTCCAGCGTGTTGACGTACGGCACCTGAAGCAGCCGCTTCAGCGACTCGTTCATCCAGCCCACCGCCAGATCATCGTCGCGATACGACAGGATGCCCGTGTTCACCAGCGCCAGTACGTTCTGTAAATACAAATGCTGGGCCTCCTTCTCGCGGGTTAGTTCGCTGAACGTCTGGTTGATCTGGTTCAGCAACTGACGCGCCTGCCGCACGGAAGCCGGTGCATGAACGGTGCTCAGATTACTCGAAAAATCCTGATAGCGGAGCGCGTCCAGAAAGTCGGTCAACTCCCGGTTCTGCCGGTTCAGGTAGCGCATCAGTTCCCAGATCTGCCCAACCGCTACCAGGAGTATCGGTAGCCAGTAAACGGGTTGCCGGGTTACCAGCGCGTAGGCCAGTCCGGTCAGCGTAAGCAGCAGCAAACCCGCGCGCAGGGGAAGGGCCAGGTCAGTCCTGTTCATTTTACAAATCGTATTTGCCCAGCCGTCGGTACAGTGCCATCCGGGTGATACCCAGTTCTTTGGCGGCTTTCGTGATGTTGCCGTGATGTTTGTCGACGACCTTCTGAATGATGCCTTTTTCCAGTTCCGCCAGTTGGGTCGTTTCGAGCCCGGCAGGCAAGGTCGTTTCGACGGACGAGAACACCAGATCCTCGGCGGTCAGCGCACTCGATTCACTGAGAATGACGGCCCGTTCCATCGTATGCTGAAGCTCCCGGACGTTACCCGGAAACCGGTAGTTCAGCAGCCGCGCCAGCGCCCGGCCTTCCAGCCGGGGGACCGGCTTTCCGTATTTGGTCGCGTATTGCGCCAGAAAATGCTCCGCCAGCAGCCGGATGTCGTCTCCGCGTTCGCGCAGCGGTGGCAGCGTCAGTTCGATGGTGTTCAGGCGGTACACCAGGTCTTTCCGAAACCGGTCGGTCTGTACGAGTTGGTGAAGCGATGCATTGGTCGCCGACACCACCCGCACGTCGACCGGAACCGGCGTGTGACTACCCAGCCGCGTGACCTGCCGCTGTTGCAGGGCCGTCAGTAGCTTTGTCTGCCCGGCCAGTGACAGATTGCCGACTTCATCCAGAAAAAGCGTGCCGTCTGCTGCCGCTTCAAACCGCCCCACCCGATCCTGCCGGGCGTCGGTGAACGCGCCTTTCACGTAGCCGAACAGTTCGGATTCCAGCAGATTCTCGCTCAGCGCCCCCAGATCAACGGCGACGAACGGTTGGCTGGCCCGCATCGACTGCGCATGAATCAGCCGGGCAACGACATCCTTTCCCGTACCGTTCTCGCCCAGAATCAGCACGTTGGCATCGGTTGGCGCGATCTTTTCGATGGTACGACGGAGCGTCTGCATCGCCGTCGACTCGCCGAGCAGGGGCAGGGGCGTCGGCTTTGTCGACTGATTGATCGGCTTGTCGGTGGCCTGGCGTCGGGAAAGGGCTTCGGCCAGTGACGTCAGTAGTTTATCGTTGCGCCAGGGTTTGACAAGGAAATCGGCGGCTCCGTCTTTCAGCCCCCGGATCGCCAGGTCGATATCGGCATAGGCCGTGATGAGCAGTACGGCCGAGGTCGGGGCCAGCTTGCGCAGCTGCTGAAGCCAGTACAATCCTTCGTTGCCGGTGTTGACCGCCCGGTGGTAATTCATGTCGAGCAGGATCAGGTCGAAGGTTTCCTGCCGGAGCAGCGCCGGTAACCGTTCGGGGTTTTTCTCGGTATGAACAAGACGAACTTCAGGACGCAGCAGCATGGCCATCGACGTCAGCACGTCCGCATCATCATCCACCACCAGCACCGACGCCTTTTTGAGTAACTGTACAGCCATAGGAAAGCACATAGCCCGACGTGCAGGCCAAACCGACCGGTTGGCGCTTGAGCGTCGAGCGAAAGCGTCTATATTTGACTGGAAAGATACAACATCCCGCGACGTTGCCCGACCTACCGTGATCGAACTCCGCCACATTCAGAAAACGTATCCGTCGGCTGCGCGCGCAACGACGGTGTTGGCGAATCTGTCGCTGACGGTGCAGGCGGGGGAGTTCGTGACGATTATGGGGCCGTCGGGCTGCGGCAAATCGACCTTGCTGAATCTGCTGGGGTTGCTCGATGATGTCGATGGCGGGCAATACCTGTTCAACCAGACCGACGTAACGCGCCTGACTGAGCGGCAGAAAGACCAGTTTCGGCACCGGCACGTCGGCATCATCTTCCAGCGCTTCAACCTGATCGACGAATTGAGCATATACGAAAACGTGGAGCTACCGTTGCTGTATGCGGGGGTAGCCAGCCAGGAGCGGAGCCGGCGCGTGACTGACCTGCTCGATCAACTGCGCCTGATGCACCGCCGACACCACCGGCCCGCTCAACTGTCGGGTGGGCAGCAACAGCGTACCGCTATCGCCAGAGCGTTGGCCGTCGGGCCGTCGTTGCTGCTGGCCGATGAGCCGACGGGTAATCTCGACTCGGCCAACCGGGAGGCTGTGATGCGGCTGCTGACGGACATCAATGAAGCCGGTACGACGATTATCATGGTCACCCACTCCGAACTGGATGCGCTGTATGCCCACCGGATCGTGCGGATGCGTGACGGACAACTGACGGACTAATGCGCACGACTGGTTTTCGCTACGCGCTTGGCATGCTCCGCCGGCATTTGGTTTACGAAGTTTTCCGTTGACTGGGTTGGCTGGTTTTTATGTGGAGAGAGCAGCCTGCCGACAAAAAGCCGATGCTGTACGGATAAACTACTGGTAGCAAAACGACCTGTACGAAGGGACTTCGATCCGGTATTTTTCTGGAAGTCCAAAGCCTTTGTTCACCCCCACATCAGCAGGGCGATACGTTTCTAAAAGAACATGGTTAGTCCGCCTTTGTGAGTAGGTGGTTTTATGACAGGCTTTTGTTGTTCAGAGAGCTGGCTAATCTCATCCTTAAGAAATTTGAGTAGCTGTCCATGCATAAATTCAGTGATGGGCTGGGTCGATTCATCGCGCCGAGACTGTTCAAGCGCGTTGATGTAATTCGTTCGATCCTGCGCGTACACCAGGCTTAGCGGTAGTTTGTGGTAATGCTGTATGTAATTCATCAACAGCCGTGACGTACGACCGTTACCGTCGCCGAAGGGGTGAATGCTCAGGAGCTGGTAATGAGCCTGAAATGAAAAGTCATAGACCTGTCGGATCGTTTTCAGATCAGGTAGGGCAGTATTGATTTCCTTCAGCAACAGATCGACAGCGGCTGTCACTTTTCGGGCATCCATAAACATGCGACTTCCGGCCATTGCGCTTACCGAACGAAACTCCCCTTTGCTCGAATCGAAACTACCCAGCAGCGTATGGGGGGGGCCGCCTGTCTGGCGCATTACCCCGGCCGCCATCTCTTGTAATCGGGTCCGGTTGAGCGGTTCGCGGGCAGCGGCCCAGGCCAGTACCTGCGCCTGAATGTGCTGGTGATCGAGCACCATCAGATGGTCGGCCAGCGGCTTTCCGCCTGCTGTTAGCCCTTTATCGATCAGTGTCTGGGTTTCAGCCAGCGTTAGTGTACTACCTTCGATAACCGTCGAATGGTGGGTATGGACGACCTGGTTGTATAGTTCGAAATTGATGACTCCATCAGTAAGTTCGCGATACTGGTTAATTAATTGGGGCAATGTAGGAGCTGAATCGGATGCCATCATTGTATGAATTTGCAGCTACACAAAGTTAGTCTGAAATATGTATCGTCTTACGGCATAGTATTGGTCAGCGATCGGCCAGCGAACCACATAAACTGATGGAATGATACGCACGACTGGTTTTCGCTACGCGCTTGGCACGCTCCGCCGGCATCCGGCCTACGTCGCCCTGAATACGGTGAGCCTGGCGCTGGCCATCGGCTGTTGCCTGCTGCTGTTCTGGTATATCCGGTTTCATCTGAGCGTCGACCGCTACCATCGGCAGGCTGACCGGGTGGTACGGCTGGTAACTGAACTGCATATGAGTGGTTTGTCCTATTCGTCGGGGATTCCGACGCCCGTCGGCCCGGCCCTGCGTCAGGATATGCCCTGGCTGACGGCGGTGGCCATGGTGGTCGGGCAGGAGTACCGACTGATTCAGGTAGAAAGCCGTGCCGGGCAACTCCATGCCGGGCAACTCCGTGCCGGGCAACTCACCAACAAGTTCACCGAAGCCCGGACGATGGCGTATGTCGAACCGGATTACTTTCGCATCCTGGACTACAGCTGGTTGGTCGGGTCGCCCGATTCGTCGTTGCGCCAGCCATTCGCTGCCGTCGTGACCAGGCGGCTGGCCCGGAAGTATTTCGGGACGGCCAACCCCATCGGTCGGCACCTGTGTATGAACAACCGGCTGGAACTGACCATTACCGGCCTGCTGGCTGACCTGCCGGACAATACCGATCAGCCGTACGAGTTATTCGTTTCTTACAAAACCCTGGATTTTTACGCCCATAACGGAACGGCGCTGGACCAGTGGGCTGGTATCAGTTCACCAACGCAGTGCTGGGTACTGCTGCCAACGGCTGAATCGGTGACCCGGCTGGCGCAGCAACTGGTTCCCTTCCACCGAAAGCGGCACCCGGCCAGTCTGGACACGTACCAGTACCGGGTACTGCCGTTGACCGCCCAGCACACGGCCCCCAACTACTACACCGGTATTCCGGGCGACGTGCTGCTCGTTCTGGCGGTCATCGGGGGGCTTCTCCTGCTGACGGCCTGTGTCAACTTCATCAACATGGCTACCGCGCAGGCCCTGCGCCGGGGCCGTGAGATTGGCGTTCGGCGCGTGATCGGCGCTACGCGTCGACGCGTGTTCTGGCAGTTTCTGATCGAGACGGTATTGATTACCAGCCTGGCAGCAGGCCTGGCGATTGTGCTGGCCTATTCGTTTCTGCCCGTCCTGCGGCAGTGGACGCAGACGCCGGTACCGTTCCGGCTCGACCTGATCGACTGGGGGTTTCTGCTGGGACTGGTCGTATTGGTTACCTGGCTGGCGGGCACGTATCCGGGCCTGGTGCTGGCAGGATTCAAGCCGGTGCTGGTGCTGAACGGGCAGGCTACACAGCAGCAGATTCAGGGATTGCCGCTGCGTCGACTGCTGATAATTGGGCAACTGGCGATCAACATGGCGTTTGTCACGGCGGTACTGGTAATGAACAGGCAGTTGTCGTTCTGGCTTCAGGCCGACTCCGGTTTCTATATCGACCAGCGTGTTACACTGCCAGTATACCAGAATGGAAATCAGAACCTCGCCCGATTCCGGCAGGAATTGCTGCAAATCGACGGGGTGGAAGCTGTCAGTTATAGCAGCAAGCCCCCTATTGGTGGTACGATCAATACATATCCCATTCGATTTGCGGATCGCCCGACGGTGGAACCCTACCAGATGGTGACGATGGTGGCTGATTCGGCTTACGTCCCTTTCTTTGGCATCAAACTACTAGCTGGTCGACAGTTGCCGGACTGCGATACGGTTAGTGGCTTTTTGCTCAACGCAACGGCCGTTCGGATGCTCGGGTTCTCATCGCCGGAGCAGGTGATCGGTAAGCTGTTGACGATTCCGTACAGAGACACGCTGACCAGGCCGATTGTTGGGGTGGTCGGCGACTGGTGGCAGGAGGGGTTTAAAAAGCCAGTTCTACCGACTGTGCTCTCCACCAATCAGAACAGCTTTAGCAATTGCCACCTGCGGCTGGCAACCGGTCGAAAAGCCGCTATCATGGCCCGCGTGCAGGCCGTTTGGGAACGCTATTTTCCGGATAACATCTACGGCGAAGTACACCTGGACGAGGTCATGACCAATTTTTACGCGGAAGAAGCCGAACAGCTCCGGTTCGTGCAACTGGCTGCAGGCGTGGCCATCGCGATCGGCACGGTTGGCTTGCTGGGTCTGGTTATTTTCCTGACCAGCCGCCGGACGCGGGAGATTGCCATTCGGAAAGCGGTGGGTGCGTCGGAAGGCGCTATCGTATGGCTTTTTCTGCGGGAGTTTGCTTACCTGCTTGTCGTTGCCTTCGGGCTGGCCACGCCCTTGGTCTGGTGGTTGATGAATCAGTGGCTAAGCCGGTACGAAACCCACATTGCCTTCACGCCCGACCTGCTGGGGATGGGACTGTTGCTGGTGACGGTAACGACGCTCCTGACCGTACTGGTACACACGCTACGGGCAGCCCGAACCAATCCGGCCCGTGCGCTGCGCACCGATTGAGCCTGTTCGTATCCGAACGATAAGTGCTCGTTTTCGAACAGTTTTAAATTGCGCGTTCAGGGAAAGGGCTTGTAAATGAATCATTTGCCTTCTTGGTATGCGGCTTGATCTATCTGTGTCGTGCGCTACAATGCACAACCCAGACTATGAAAACACGATCGGTTGCCGCACTCTTCTGGTTGATCGCCCTGCGCTGCATGGGGCAGACGGGTAGACTGACGGGGGTTATCCTGAACGAACGCCAGCAACCCGTTGAATACGCAACCGTCGCGCTGCTGCAACTGGTGGATTCGTCGTTCGTGAAAGGCGGCATTGCCGACTCCACCGGTCGCTTCGTACTCCCGAATCTGCCCGCCGGTACCTATCGGCTGCGGGTAACGGCGCTTGGCTTCCAGCCCTTTCTAAAGCAGCCGATTGGTATTGGCACCACCGAAGTGCTCGTCGACGCCGGGCGGATACAGCTTAGTGCCGATAGCCAGAACCTGAACGAAGTGACCGTAAAAGGGGAGCGGCCCGTGATCGAACGGTCGATGGGGAAGCTGACGCTCAACGTAACCAACTCGTTTTTCAAAACCGCGACCAACGCGCTCGACGTACTCCGGCGCGCACCGGGGCTGCTCGTTAGCCAGGATGGCAGCCTATCCGTCAAGGGACAATACGCGCCGGTCGTTTACATCGAAGGAAAGCAGTTGCCGCTGACGGCCGAAGAACTGCGGGGCCTGGCGGCATCGGATATCGACCAGATCGAGGTAATCAACAATGCATCGGCGCAGTTCGACGGCGAAACGCGGGCGGTCATCAACATCAAACTCAAACGCGACAAAACGCTGGGCTGGAAAGGAAGTCTGTACAGCGGCTTCCTGCAAAACCAACGCTACAGCGGGGGAGAGCTGGGCGGCAGTGCCACCTACAAAACCCGGCAGTGGTCGTACTACGGCCGACTGGGCTACACCGTCACCAACGACTACCTGTCGGGGCTGGGCCACCGGGTGGTGCGAAGCGATACCACACGGACGGAATTTACGACGGATTCGTGGTTCAAGCGCACGGCCATGCCGCTGACCTACCAGTTCTCCGCCGACTTTACGCCTAAACCGGCTCACCAGTTCGGGCTGCTGGTCAAAGGCAACCGCACTACCAACATCGACCGGATGACCAACCTGAATCAGCAGCAGGACTACACTGGTAACGCGATCAACACGCAGTTGCTGCAAACGCTCAACGTAACCCAGGGGCACAATCAGAGCGTGGCGCTCGATCTGAATTACAAAGGTACCCTCAACGCCAGGGGTGACCAACTGTCGGCCTTTCTGGACTATGCTGCCTACAACACGCAGAAAAGTCAGGACTTCCGGAACGACTACCGGACGCCGGAAGGGACTGTCCTGCGGTCGCCGATGGTCATGACGGGACAGTTTCCCAGTACGATTCACATTCGCTCGTTTCGCACGGATTACAGCCATTCGCTCGGCAAGGCAGGTAAGCTGGAAGCGGGTACCAAACTGACCTGGACGACGACCGACAGCGACCTGCGCTACGATACGCTGGCGGCTACCGGCTTCGTCTTCGACCCGTCGCGCAGCAACCGGTTTTTGTACGATGAAACGATACTGGCTGCCTACGGGCAGTGGAGCGGAACGATTGGAAAGTTCGACATCAACGCCGGTCTGCGCGTCGAAGATACCCGTTCGACAGGTAATTCGCTGACACTAGACAAGGTGATTAATCGGCGCTATTTCCGCTGGTTACCGAGCCTGAACGTGCAGTGGAAACTGGGCGAAACCGACGTGCTGTCAGCGGGTTTTACCCGCAAGATGCGTCGCCCGGCGTTCTGGGAGCTGAACCCGTTTACGCTGTACGTCGATCCGTACATGTATACCGAAGGCAATCCGTTTCTGCTGCCCGTTACCAACAACACCGCTGACCTGACCTACACCCACCGCGCCGTTACCGTCAGTCTGAACTACCGGCTGGACAAGGACGTGTTCGTGCAACTGCCGATTCAGGATGATCGGACCAAAATCGTTCGGTACACGCGGGTAAATCTCAACACCCAGCAGCGGGCCTGGTTTGATGTCGCCGTTACCCACGCCCTGACGCCCTGGTGGAAAACGCAGCATTACGCGCAGGTGCAGTACGCCCAGACGAACTCGGCTTACCCGACCGGTGGCCTGATCGATTCGCAGGCGTGGAGTTGCTACCTGGATGGTCGGCACACGTTTACCATGGGGAAAGGCTATACCATCGACCTGAGCTATTATTACAGTTCGCCCACTGTCGATTACATCTACACTGTGGCTTCCAGCGGTAGCCTGTCGCTGGGGTTGCAGAAGCGCGTGCTGGGCGGAGCGGGTAACCTGCAACTCAACGCCAGCGACCTGTTGAACTCGTACCGGGAGTTGTTCTACGGTCAGTTCCAGAACCTGGACGTGTGGACGCTACAGAAGCGCAACAGCCGTCAGCTAACGATTCGCTTTACTTACGCCTTTGGTCGCTCGACCTTTACGCGTACCAACCGCAGTTCAGGAAGTGCCGACGAAGAAAACCGTGCCCGTTAACGACTACTAAATTCCACCTATCGATGAAAACCATTTCCGCGTTTCTACTACTCGTTCTCCTGTGTCTGGGCTGCTTCGCTGCTCGTGCGCAACCCCGCACGGCCAACCTGCCGGACGCCGACAAGATCGCCGGCCTGTCGAAATTCTGGTCCGAAGCGAGTTATAATTTCGCTTACTTCGACAAAACCCATATCAACTGGGACAGCGCCTACCACGCTTTCATTCCGCAGGTGCTGGCGACCAAGACCACCTACGACTACTACCGAACCCTCGAACGCTTCTGCGCACTCCTGAAAGACGGGCACACCAATATCAACGCGCCCTGGTCGCTTTTCAACTATTCGACCTATGTGCCGCTCCGCTTCGTTCTGATCGATAAGAAACCCTACGTCGCCCGCGTGCTGAAAGGGTTATCGGACAGCGTACCGATCGGCTCCGAACTACTGACCGTCAATGGCCAGCCGATTCAGTCGTATTTGACTACAGAGGTAGTCCCGTACATCTCGGCGTCGACCGACCACGAGAAGTGGAATACGGCGCTGACGAATATATGGAGTGCCACGACGGATACGTCGACGGTTTATCCTATGACGTTCCGAACACCGGCCGGTAAGGTCATATCGTTCAACTCGCGGCTGTTTTCCCAGCGCGAGCGCGACGGGTCGCAGTGGCTACTGGGTGATGGCAGCAGCCCGGCCAAACGGCAACTGTCGCGGCTGACGATGCTACCCAACGGCATTGCGCGTGTCGAACTGAATAGCTTTAGTGAAGACAAGCTGATCGACGAATTCAAAACGATGCTCCCTCAGTTGCAGACGGCTAAGGGCATTATCCTGGATATCCGGCAGAACGGCGGTGGTAGTACGGGCATCGGGGCCGAGATTCTGAAGTATTTCACCGACGAAAAAAAACTGGTCGGGTCGGTCTGGCGCACGCGGGAACACCGGGCTGCCTTTAAAGCCTGGGGCAACTACTACGCCACGCAAAAACTGGATTCGGCCGAAGCGAAAAGCGATTTTTACCAGCGGGCACTGAAAACAGCCAAAGGCGACTTCTGGTACAAAGGCGATACGATGACCTTCGACAACGCCGTCCGGGAGCCCCGACTACGCGCGCCGGTGGTCGTGCTGGCGGGCAACAATACGGGGTCGGCGGCCGAAGATTTCCTGATTATCATTCGTCAGTTGAAAACAACCCGGATTCCCATCATTGGTGAACCGTCGACGGGGTCCACCGGCCAGCCCATGTCGTTTTCCATGCCCGGCGGTGGTTCGGCCCGCATCTGTACCAAACGCGACACCTACGCCGACGGAACCGATTTCGTCGGGGTGGGGGTGATCCCCGACGTGCTGGTCGCGCCTACCGTGCAAAGCCTGATCAGCGGTAAGGACGTGGTACTGGACAAAGCGGTTTCGGTACTCTCAACCAGTCAGCCCATTGTCAAAAGAAAGTAAGCTAAAAACCCGTTCTGTTATGAAAAAAACACGCGTCTTATTCCTGCTGAGTCTACTAATTTTCAGCGCACCTTTGTTCGCCCAGCGCACCGGTGACGGTATCGTCGGCAGCAGAAACATCACCGAAGAAACCCGTACGGTGGCCAGCTACGACCGCCTGCTGGTCGACTACACCATAAACGTACGCATTGCCGACGGAGAACCCGGAACGGTGCTACTGTCGGGTGAAGACAATGTTCTGCCTTACGTACAGATTGCCGTCAACAATGGTGAACTGAGCGTGGGCTTGTCGCGGAAAGCCAACTTCAAGGACACCAGACCCGTTACGGTGACCATTCACCGGGCCGCTTTACGGTCGATTCAGGCCAAAACGGCCTGCACGATTACCGCCGACGTACCGGTTGTCGCGGATCAGCTTACCGTCTCGCTCGATGAAGCCAGCCGACTGATGGCCGACCTCGCCGTGCAGCAGCTCACGGTTACGCTACAGGCGGCTTCGTCGATAACGCTGCGGGGCAAAGCGCAACGAGCCAGCTTTCAACTGGAAGGGGCCAGTCGTGTTGCTGCCGAACAGCTCCGCATTGCCAAAGCCGACCTGACGCTGAACGGGGCCAGTCATGCTAACATCGACGTAACGGACAACTTATCAGCCTCGGCCGATGGCGTCAGCAAGATAACGTACTCCGGGAGTCCGACTATCGACGCGCAGCGAACGGCGGGTTTATCGACCATCAAACGCCGGCAGTAGCGCACGGTTGATCGACTCCGCTAAAGGCGTTATCTTTGCTGGCGATACCGCCACGTAGTTGGTTGTATCGCCAGCAGGAGGACGACCTCCCCCATAGTGGGATACCAATCCGGGACGGCCCGATCGAACCACGGTCAGCGTCATGTCCTGGATTTATTTGTTGTTGGCGGGGTTACTGGAAGTTGTCTGGGCCTCGTTCATGAAGCAATCAGCGGGGTTTATCCGGCTTGTCCCCTCCATCATCACTGTTGTTGCCCTGATTGCCAGCTTTGCGCTGCTGGCGCTGGCGATGCGTACATTGCCCCTCGGTACCGCCTACACGATCTGGACGGGAATCGGAGCGGTCGGGGCCTTTATCGTGGGTATAGTCATATTCGGCGAACCCATCAACGCCACCCGCCTGATCGCGGCCACTTTGCTGATCGCCGGGCTGGTACTCATGAAACTAGCTGCCAAATAACAATGAATACAATAGCCATTCGTAAAGCTGAACTGGGTGATCTGGCTGCGGTGCAGGAAATCGCACGCGCGACCTTCTTCGAAACGTTTGCCGCCACCAACACGGAAGCCGACATGCGGCACTACCTGACTGAGAAGTTTAGTGATGCGACTGTTTCAGCAGAGTTGAATCACCCTGATTCGTCGTTTTTCATTGCCTGGGCAGACGAAACGCCGATTGGCTACCTGAAGATCAACACAGGACCGGCGCAGACTGAACCGCAGGGTGACACCGCCCTCGAAATTGAGAGGATCTACGTCCGAAACGCATACCACGGCAAAAAGGTAGGGCAACTCCTGTATGAGCAGGCCCTGGTCAGTGCCCGCCAGCAAAACAAGACGCAGCTCTGGCTTGGTGTCTGGGAAGAAAACCCCAGGGCGATTCGGTTTTACGAGAAGAACGGTTTCGTGGCGTTCGACAAACACATCTTCCAACTCGGTACCGATCAGCAAACCGACATCCTGATGCGAAAAATACTCGCGTGAGGCCGGTTGATGCGCAGGAGTATAGCTTGTGTATCAGGGGAAGACCGCGAAACGACTACCCCTCGATCCATCGGCGCAGGTCGGGGGTGCGGGCGGTGCTGACGATGAGCGGCTCGGTTCGGCCGGCAACCCACACCGCTAGCCGGTCGTTGAAGTACGACTCCAGCCGGTCGATGTAGCGGATATGGATTAGCTCCGACCGATTGATCCGGAAAAAACGGGCGGGGTCGAGTTGCTCCTCCAGTTCGTTCAGACTACCGTTCAGCGGGTATTTCTGTCCTTTCGCGTCGAACGCAAAAATTACCCCCTCATCCGCCTGAAGGTACGTAATGTCGTTGGTGTCGAGCAGGTGAATGCCCTGGCGAAGTTTGACGGCGAAGCGCTGGCGGTAGCTGACCTGGGCAGGCCGGAGTGCGTCGCGCAGTTGATTCAGTACGGTGTCGGTGAGCGTTGGCGCGGCCGGGGGGTGCGAGGTTCGTAGCAGTGTGTATTTGTCCAGCGCCTGCCGCACCTGCTGTTCGGTGAACGGCTTTAGCAAATAAGCAATCCCGTTCCCTTGAAAGGCGCGCAGCAAAAACTGGTCGTAGGCGGTCGTGAAGATAACGGGGCAACTCACCTGTACCCGGTCGAAAAGCGCGAATACATTCCCGTCCAGCAGTTCGATGTCCGAAAAAAGCAGGTCAGGGGCGGGGTTCGTCGCGAACCAGTTCGTGGCTTCCTGCACGCTGGGCAGGCTGATCAGGATGCGGGCATCGGGCAGCAGGCGCGTCAGTAGCTCGGCGAGTCGACGGGATGCGATGGCTTCGTCTTCGAGTAAAACAATGGTCACAGGTAAGGCAACTAGGGATGAATAAGGGCCGGGTTTGGCGAGTCGATGGGAACGGGGCGCAGAATGGGCAGGCTGACGACGAATTCAGCCGCAGTCGATTGTATCCGCACGGTCTTGTCGGAGAGCAGCGCGTACCGAGCCTGTACATTCTTCAGTCCGGTACCCGTCGACTCAACGGGTGTCAGTTTCGGGCGTCGTTCGTTCCGTACTACGGCGGTGTCGTCGGTAATCGTCAACTCGACAAGCAGTGGATCGGTTTCGCTACCTTGGTTATGCTTGACGGCGTTCTCGACCAGTGTCTGTAAGCTGCCCGGTAACACCAGTACCGCCAGCGTATCGGGAATGTGTACCGTTGTTACGATTTCGTACGCCCGGCCGAAGCGTTGCCGGATCAGGTAGCTATAGTCGTTCAGGAAAGCCAGTTCATCGGCCAGCGGTACCACATCCTCCTCCTTGTTGCGAATCAGGTAGCGGTACAGCGCCGAAAAGCGGTGCAGGTACGCGCTTGCCTGTTCGGGGCTGCGTTCGATGAGGGCACCCAGGACGTTTAGGTTATTGAACAGAAAGTGCGGGTCGATCTGCGCTTTCAGGTGGCGCAACTCGGCTTCGGTACGTTCCTTCTCCGCCCGGATAAGCCGTTGCTGGGTTTCGAAGAAATGCTTGCCCGTCAGTACCGCAGCCAGCACACCCGCCTGCGTGGCTACATCGATGAAGCTGTACAGCACGTCGTACCAGCGAAAAGGCTGACCGGCATGATATCGCTGCCAGATCAGTAGCTGATCGACCAGACCGAAGAAGGCGAGTACCGCCAGCATCGACAGGAACAGCAGCCCATACCGCCGGGTGAATAGAAACGCCGGGAACAGGACGTAAACGATCACCAGTACCGGACCGGTATGTGTGGCCACGTTTAGTACCCAGCCGGAGAGTATAAACCACCACGGATGCTCCCAATTGCCCGCCACCATAAACGGGAAGGCCATGACCCAGAGAACGCCGATCAGTACCCAGTCGGAACGGTTGGGTTTGCGAAACGGTTGCTGCCCAGTTTTCATCATTTGGTTTGATTGAGGCCGTCAAAAGTAAAGGGGTTTGGGCTTTCATCCCGCTGTTTCTTCATACCAAGGTTGTAGCGTACGCTGAACCCGACCCGCCGTGTATCGCCCCGGCGCGACCCGTCGGCCGTAACACTGCCCTGATTTAGCACAAACGTATTCCGGTTGGTGTAAAGCAGATCCGAGAGCGAGAGGGTAACGATCAGGCGGCTGTTGAGAAACTTCCGGTTAACGCTCATATCGACCGTACCAAAATTGCCGAGTTCATAAAACTGCCGCTGCCCGCGAATCGACCAGAAGCCGTTGACCTGGAGCGTCGAGCGGCTGTCGAGGTCAAGCTGGTGGTAGGTTAGCAGTGTCCACGATCCCCGGCTGAACGTAAGGGGTTGCCCTTCATACTGCCCGATGTACTGATTATGGTTGTACTGACCAATCACGACAAAGAAGTAGCGGCCACCGGGCGGAATACCGAGCAGCATACGGAAGTACGTTTCCTTGTTCCGACCCAGGTTGTCGGTTGTTCGGTAGGCGACGCTGGCGTTGGCGGGGTTCTGATACAGCACACTGGAAAAAAGTTGCTGCGTATGGTTTTGTCCGATAGCCAGAATCGGCAGGTTCGCGACGCTCAGGTTTGCTTCGACGTTCTGGGTAAACTGAGGCTGTAAGGCCGGATTGCCCGTATCGTACAGGTACTGATCGACGTACCGGATGGCGGGATTCAACTGATCGTAGCTTGGTCGGGTGATGGACCGGCGGTAGATGAACGATGCCTGAACGGGGAAGTTGGCAATGGATACGACCGGCCGACTCAGGTACAGGTAGGGGAACAGATCGGTGCGCCGGACCTGGAAGGTCGTGTCGGTGGGTACACGCTGGTGACCGTTCATGGTCGTGTGTTCGAGCCGAAGTCCTGATTTGAGAATGAACTTGCCGAACGTCTTGGCCGCCTGCACATAGCCGCTGTGGATACCGTCGGTGTAATCGAAGGTGTTTGTTCGGGACGGATCAGGCTGGCGAATCATTTGTTGGATCGTCACATAATCGGTTTGGCTGGTGAACCATTGGCTGCTGGTTTTCAGGCCCGCTTCGAGCGTGAGTTTGCGTGGTAATTTCTGAATCCAGTCGACCTTGGCGGTGGCTAGCTGCCGCCCGGTTAGCAGGTCACCTTCACCCAGGAGGGCGGGGCTGGCCGGACGGTTGAATGCCGTCTGGTAATCCTGATTCGTGTGAGCCCCCAGGTAGCTGTACGACAGATCGGCGGTGATTTCCGACCCCAGCGAATCGAGTTTGTAGCGGCTGGACAACCCCTGCGTCAGGGAACCGTTCTGACCGACATTCTGAACCGTATTCAGGTTGTCGACCAGGAGTTGCCTACCTTCAATTGACCGGATTTGGGTGCTGTTGTCGGCGGCCGTGTTGGTAGCTCCGTAGTTCGCCCGCCCGTCGAGGTTTACCTCCCAACGTCGGTTCAGTTGATAGCCCAGGCCATAACCGGCAAAGAACGCATCGCCCGGTGTGCGGGTGTACCCTTCCTGACGAATAAGCTGGTTGCCTGGCAACTGGCGCGACCCGGTGAGCTGGTCGTAGTTGTCGCGTCGGCTGTAGTTCAGGTTCAGGTAACCGGATCGGTTGCCCGTACCATCGTTCAGACTAAAGCCAACGCTCTGGTTGCCAAATCGCCCCTGGTTCATCGTGGCGGTTATGCTGCCCGTTCGTCCCAGCTTAATGCCTTTTTTGAGGATAATATTCACCGCGCCCCCGGCACTCGACGCATCATAACGGGCCGACGGTGTACGCATGATTTCGATCCGCTCAACGCTATTCGGTGGCAGGCTTCGCAGTAGCGTGGCTATATCTTCGGCACTCATCCGCTGCTCCCGGCCGTTGATGTAAATCGTGGCGGGTACCGCGCTGGTTAGGTACACGTTTCCATCCTGATCCAGAAACAAACCCGGTGTTTTGGTGAGCAATTCAAAGGCGTTGGTGCTGCTGTTGGCGAGCAGTTCAGGGTTAACGATGGTCTTGTCGTCTTCCTGGTGCATGAGGGCTTTTCGGGCCGTAACGGTCACGGAAGTCAGGGTTTTGGCATCGGCGTCGAGGGCGAACCGGAACGTAGACTGGGCTTTCGTCAGCCGGATTCCCTGCGTAATCGGCTTTTTGCCCAGTGCCGTAATGCGGAGCTCGTAGGGGGTATCCGACCGGAGCATCAGTTGGGCGACACCTGCTGTATCGGTGATGGTAGCGAGTTGGCGGGTCGAGTCCGACCAGGCCCGAAACCGAACCGTGGCCCCAAATAAGGGCTGCTGTTTCGTGTCGGTCAGCACAACTCGCACCCGGCTCGATCCCGTGACGGAGGATAGTGTGTCGGAAGCGGGTTGGGCTCGCAACGGGATGAATGATAGCAGAGCGAGGAGACAGGAATATAGGAGCCGCATAGGTTGGCGTCAGGTTGTTGAACGAGCCAAACCTAGCCTTCGACGGATTAGTACACTCGCTGTTCTTGCCCAACCGGGGGAACAAGCTGATGAGCCAGGGGGAAATAGCTGTGGACTGATCGCGCAACTGATGTGGTAGTAGTATACCAATCGGTAAAACAGGCTTACAGTAGCCTTCTTGTCATTGCAGCGCCTGTTGCCGCTGCTCGTCTATCGTCAGAAAACTTCATGATTCGTCTTTCATTCGCCAGAGTGCGTTTTGTGCCGACCGCGCTCGCTACGTTGTGGCTGGCCACTGCTTTGCCCGTTGCCGCCCAGGATTGGACACTGGGGCCGTTTGTACGGCCCGCCGGTATAAATCCCGTTATTCTGCCCGATCCCACCAGCACCTTTATCGACCCCATGAGTGGGCAGCGCCTGGCCTGGGAAGCCAGCGATACGTTCAACCCCGCAGCCATCCGGCGCAAAAACAAGGTTTATGTCCTCTACCGGGCCGAAGACCGCTCCGGGCAAGGCATTGGTAAACGTACCTCCCGGCTGGGGATGGCCGTCAGCAAAGACGGGCTGCGCATGAAGCGCCGGAAAACGCCGGTATTTTACCCCGCCGACGACAGTCAGAAAGAATTCGAGTGGCCCGGCGGCTGCGAAGACCCCCGGATTGCCGTGACCCCGGAGGGGCTGTACGTCATGTTCTACACCCAGTGGAACCGGGACGTGCCCCGGCTGGCCGTCGCTACATCGAAAAACCTGACGACCTGGACCAAACACGGTCCGGCCTTCCGGCAGGCGTACGGGGGGAAGTTCAAGAATCTGGCCAGCAAGTCGGCGTCGATTGTGACGAAGCTGGAGAAAGGTCGGCTCGTGATTACCCGCGTCAATGGCCAGTATCTGATGTACTGGGGGGAACGGTTTATGAACATTGCTACCTCCACCGATCTGGTAAACTGGACGCCTTCGGTGGACGCGAAAGGCGAGTTGACAGCCGCCCTGCTGACGCGCCCCAATCATTTCGACAGCGATCTGACCGAGTGCGGCCCGCCGGCCCTGCTGACCGCCAAGGGGATTCTGGTCCTGTATAACGGCAAAAACAAACCCGGCGCGGGGCGGGACACGACCTATACGGCCAATACCTACGCAGCTGGTCAGGTGCTGTTCGACGCCAAAGAGCCGGGGCGGGTCATCGCCCGGCTGGACAAGCCGTTCTTCGTGCCCACCGAGCCGTTTGAAAAAAGCGGCCAATACCCGGCGGGGACCGTCTTTGTGGAAGGGCTGGTCTACCACAAAGACAAGTGGTTTCTGTACTATGGTTGTGCAGACAGTCGGGTTGCCGTTGCCGTTTATGACCCGGCCACCAGGTAAGTCGATCCCGTTGGTTGGGCTACCCAGATGATTTGTTTGGGAAGTACACGGGCAATTGCTCCGCTGCTTTGTCTCGGGTAAGAAAGCTACTTTTCGGATACATCGGGAACAAAACATAGTAGCATGAGTTAGGTACAATTAATTGAGAGTAAAAGACAACTGTACCTTTCACTAAAACGAAAAACACCGTGAACAAAATCATCGTAGGAGCTTCTGTAATAGCCATAATGGCCTTGTCGCAAACCAGTTTCGGTCAGGCAACCCAGGAAGCCAAGGCGGAGAAAAAAGAGCAGAAAGCCGAAAAGAAAGTGGCTAAAGCCAAGGAACTTCGGTCTAACGCGGCCACCGGTAAAGGCGTGGAAATCGCCGGTATATCGGACCCGAAAACCCGCAATGCCAAAGCGGATCGCAAAATGGAGCATGCGGAAAAGAAAGCCATGAAAAGCGACGCCAAAGAACTAAAAGCGGCCGCTAAAGACGTGAAGAAGAAGGCGGCTGGTATTGATTAATAGCAGGCCGGTTCTCAAACCGGCTAAAATTTGTACGTAGTAGCCAATCGGGCCGCTACGGCGAAGACGCAGTCACATGATGTGGCTGCGTCTTTTTGTTAGGTGCTACAACACGACAATGGTTGTTAGTGCATCGTTGCGCCAGACATCGTGTGCTACGGACTGAGTATGATACGATGAGACGCATGATATCCTCCGAATCCTTACGCTGACAGAGCAGTACGTGTTACCTTTGGGCTAACCTCGTAACTCCCTGCTCGATCGCGTTCATGTCAGCCCCAACAACCGTTTCTCCGGTAACCAGTCGCCCCGCTAAAATTAACTACCTTGATTACACCCGAGTAGTGCTGACCCTGCTGGTCATTCTGCATCATGTGTGCATTACCTACGGCGCGCCCGGCGGCTGGTATTTTCGACAACCGACAACGCAACTGGCGGCCCGGTTTGGCCTGACCCTGTTTGTGGCCACCAACCAGTCCTTTTTCATGGGGCTCTTCTTCCTGCTGTCGGCTTACTTCGTCGAACCGGCTTATCAGCGTAAAAGAGCCGCCGGATTCATGACATCACGTTGACACGAGCGCCTATTCAGTCTACGTTTGCTGGATCAGAGCCGTATTCGGCTAATCGGTAAACCAAGGTAGCTCACTCAAGATTAATGGCTCATTGCCTTCCGCCACTGGCAATCGTCAAGCGACATGATTACAAATCGGTTAGGCGTATGACAAAGGCTTGTCCAACGGTGTGCTGCGGGAACCCATTTCCCATCGGGACAGGGTAACGCGAGCAAATCGCAATTAACGCACGATCGACTTTGAACAGCCGGTAAGGATAGCCGCTAACGGGCAGCGACCGCTGTCGGCGCAGGGTTCTATCGAAGACGTCGATGGCTTTGACCTGACTGTTGGCTGCATAGATCAGTTGACTATCGTCGCTGAAGGCATAGTCCGCGTACACACCCTTCGAAATAGCCGCAAGTGTACCCTTCAGGACTAGATTGTAATCGAAAAGCGAGCCTCTGTTTGACGTCAGTAGATACGTGCCATCGGGCGCAACCCGAACAATCCGGTGATCAACGGCTGCGTCACCGACCTGCTCAATGGTGGAAATGTACTCCCCCGTGGGCTTAAAATAATGCAGTATTGACCGGGTAGGAAAGGTATTCATACTGATTGCTAGCAGGTGAATCACTGGATTAATGGCATTCCGGAAGGCAATTAGTTTGTCGGCTCGTCCAGAATAAAAGCCACTTGCTACCGATGCTTTTCCCCCTACATAGCTCGTTATTACCTCACTCGACAAAAAAAGTACATTTTCCGAAGTTGCCAGCGACCAGACTACGTTAGGACGCATAACATACTGCACCTTATTGAGATCTCCTCCCGGAAACCGAACGTAAGAGAACCCGGTCGGAACGTACAAATCTCCCGTTCGGGGGTCGATATACGGATAATATGAATACTCCGTTTGATTAAAATTGATAATAGCAAATCGGGCGTCGGCGTAGCTCGCCACACGCTTCGACTGAAGCGTGTAGGACTCGATTAAACCTGATTGATAAAACAAATAAAATTCCTGACGCAGTGGATGAAACAGGATCTCATAGGGTCCATTGTTATCGACCGAAAATAGAAATGGGTGCTGGGGTAACGTACAGTCCACACTATTACTGGTGATACGCGCTGGCGTACCCGGTGTCGACAGAAGCCCGACAACCGCATACCGTAAATAAGGGGCGTAGGGAACGTTTCGATCAACGTATGTCGTGGAGTCAGCCTGATTGATCTGGGCTACAACGCTGAAACTTTTCGTGCGGGTAACAGGGTCAAAGGCTGGATCTTCCGAGCGGAGCACTTGATACGATTTAAAATCAGCGTGCGTTAAGCGGCTCCAGCGCAGGGCGATCTGCGTGCTATCGATAGTGAATTGGGCGTCCTGTAGAACAATTTTATCCGGGAAGGAATCGGCTAGCGGATCGACGGGTTTGCAGGACCAGTTCAGTGAAAAAATAAATGCCCACAGAGCTATCCAAGGCGCTACATTTTTCGCGCAGTTTCGGTACTTTGTCATTTGTTCGAAAATTAAACATATCATCGTTTATTCCTTACATGCCATTACGTCTACCCGCTTATTTTTTTCTACTTATCTGTTTTTTTCAATCCGCACCGGCCTGGGCTCAGTGGCAACGTACGCTTACGGTATCATCCAGGTGGCCTGTATCGCTATATACGCAAGGGGACGAAACCTGGGCATCGGTCGTTCAGGAAGTAAATGGTGTGACATCGGGCCGGAACGTGGCTTATACGGCCGATGAAGGGCAAACCTGGTCGTTCGTTGGTACGACGACGGGTTCTAATTACCCCGATCCACCGGCCAGATCGATGGTAAAGCTCAACGGACGGCTGTTTGCCGCCAGCAGTGCCGGCCTTTACGTATCGACGGACGGCGGTAAAATCTGGTCGGCCGTCAAAACGGAGCCACCGTTCACGACTATCGGGCAGTTGATGACCAACGGTCAGTTGTTGATCGCGGCCCGGTACGACTATGAGGGGGCGGTGATGCTCTCTGCCGACAACGGTGTGACCTGGCAAACCAGTCCGGTTCAGGATTTAAAAGGAATCGCCTGTCGCAACGATTCGCTCTTCGCCTATAACTACTCCGCAATATTACTTTCCACGGACGCTGGTAAGACGTGGAAAAAATTGCTTGATAGCCAGTACTCCATTCAACAAATCGCGGTCACCAACACGGGCAGTCTACTGGTTACGAGCAGTCGGGACGGTTTACGACTGTATGACCTGAATCGGCAGGTATGGCGTACCATAACACTCGCGTCCCGGCTGAATCAGAGCGAACAACTGGCAACTCGACTGCTGGCCGTAACCGAAAAGGCCTGGTTTGTTTCGACGGACTACACGCAGAATGTGTATGCCAGCACGGACCAAGGAAAAACTTGGATCGACATTAGCGCCGGTTTACCAACCGACCGCCGACGCTATAGTTCCGGATTGACAGCCTTGGCGGTATCCAACCGTTCGGTATTTACAATTCTTGGACCATCGGTCTGGCGACGGGATTTGAGCGAACTGCGACCCGACTACGTTGAATTTCCTGATAGTCTGGTTGCAACAATCAGCCCGCGCGATCAGACGGCGTTAACCTGGCGCGATAATAGCCTGACCGAAACAGGTTTTCGTCTCGAACGAAGCCTGTCCGAAACAGGTCCGTTTACCGAAATTGCCCGGCTACCCGCCAACGTAACTCAGTACACAGACACCGATGTTGCAAACGGCCCAACATACTATTACCGACTCAGAACTGAGGTTAATAGCCAGTTATCCGGTTACAGCCCCGTACTCACGGCAGTCCGGCCAGTCCGGAGCTGCCAGTCTATCAATCGCATTATGGGTACGAGTTTTTCTGACGTTCAGATGGTTACCGCTAGTCGGGGGTATCTGGTTGAAGAAAACTCGGACGGAGCCACTCAACAGCAATTGCTGGAAACGCTGGATGGCGGAAAGAGCTGGCACGCCATTTTCCCGCGGCTGGGCCGAGCTTACTTCTCGAGCGTTCGCTTCAGTGGTATCGATCGTGGGTATATCGTGAGTGGTAGCGGTAACTTATTGCAAACCCGCGACGGCGGAAAGAGCTGGCGCGAGGCTCTAACGGCTAACAGCTTTATAAGCGCTCCTCATTTCGTGGATGACAAGATCGGTTTCGCAGCGGGACAGAATGGCCTGTTTTACGCGACAACCGATGCCGGTGATACCTGGGTTGGCCGGGAGAGTCGGCTACGGGCACCCAGCTCGATCTGGTTTATTAATCAACGGGTTGGTTACGCGACAGCGGGTAACTCGGTTTTGAAGACAAACGATGGAGGCTATAGCTGGGTGCCTGTGTTTGTTGACAATCGATCCTACGCAACCATGCAGCGAGTCTGGTTCACAACGGAATCCGTGGGTTTTGCTTTTGGCAATAATGGCCTGATAAAAACGACTAACGCTGGAGAAACCTGGAGTCGCCTGTCGGTTTCCAGCCGGACTCTCGCCATTATGGATCTCAAGCAAAATGCGGCTGGTCACCTGTTCGTGAGCGGTTTATATCCAGGGCCTAATCAATCCATAGGGGAGGGTTCCTTTCTGTTTAGGTCTGTCGATCAGGGCGCTACCTGGGATTCGGTCGCCGTACCAGCGCAGGGTTTCTTTACGCGGCTTAGCTTTTCTGGTCAAACGGGTTGCCTGGTGGGGCCACAACGCAGTATTGCCATGAGTTACGATGGTGGCGCTACCTGGCAGTCGGTCAGCCACGATCCGTATTCAGTTCGTGCTGTGAGTCGAATTAATCGGTCGATCGTATCAGCGCGTAGGACAGGTGCCAAAGCCATTGTATTGTGGAGCCGGGATGGTGGTGAGAGCTGGCAGAACTACGAAATTGCGCAGCCACAGGTCCTCAATGGCACCGTCTACGTGAAGCAGATCAATCCGGAGCGAGTTGTCGTTATTACTGAATATCTGGTGAGCCAAACGAACGATGGTGGTCGCACCTGGACCTCTCGGTCGCTACCCATGGCCGGTAAGCAGTTCTACAACCTGATCATCGTCAACGAAAAGGTCATGTATGGCGTCATGCCACGCGATGGTCGCGACGGTTTTGACCTACTCAAAACTACTGACGGTGGCCTCAACTGGAGTAGGTTACCCACGCCGTTTAGCCCCACCATATCTATGTCTTTTCTCGACGAGAACAACGGACTAATCACCGCTAATTATATCGGGGATATGTACAAAACTAGCGATGGTGGACAAACCTGGCAAAAGCTACGGGTCAGCGTAGACGGAAACGCTTTGTACTCGGGCGGTCTACAACTGGTTACGCCAGCTATCGCCTTCGCCTGGGAATTGGAGCGGCTTTACAAAACCAGTAATGGTGGACAAACCTGGCAGTCCGTTGACTTATCCAGTACTCGACTGCCGGGTTCATACAGTCAGTTTATCAATTCCTGTTTTTTTGTTAACGCGAATCTCGGCTACATGCACCGCAGTGCTCAACTCTACAAGACCGAAGATGGCGGACGGACATGGCAGGGAATGGGAGCGCTAGTGGCAGGGAACGGATTTGCTCAGATAACGGCCGATGATGAGTTCTTGTTTTTGTCTAACAATTACTACGGGGCGCTTGGCAAAGTATTGCTGCGCGAAAGGCCAGCAATGCCCCACGAACCCATCGGTAAACTGGTAGGGTGTTTGGGGACTCAGCAAAGCTATTCGATTACCAACCAGGACGCGTATTCTTACGAGTGGACATTATTGGGAGGGGGGCAGTTAGCTGTGAACCGTAGTCGAGTCACGGTTGCGGTTACGACACCCGGTACGTACACGCTAGCCGTTCGGTCATTGGATGAGTGTGGTATCAGTGACGCGAAGGCCATCCAGTTGCCCGTCCGAGAACGACCCGCCACACCGGCCTGGGATGCGCAAGCGCTGCGTCCATGCCCGCAAACAAGCGTTTCCTACAGCGTTCGGCCGGTCGATCAACTAAGCTATGACTGGCGAATTGATGACAGCTTGTTGGTCAGTAGTCGCTCCAATACGATTGGTATAACCTGGCCCAGCCCGGGCGCTCGCACGTATGTACTTTCTGTTGCGGGTGATGACGGGTTTTGTAGCAGCGATCCTGTTTCCAGTACGATCATTATCAAATCGCTGCCAGTAAAACCCCTCGTTTTTCAGGCTGGATCGGGTGAGTTACAAACGAATGTTACCGGGCAGGTTCAATGGACGTTCCAGGGCCAGCCAATTCAGGGGGCTACCAGCCAACGATATACGGCGAACCAGGGTACGGGATTTTACGCCGTCCGGGCAATCAATGAGTGTGGCTACACACGATCGGATTCCGCCCTCCTGGTGATTACGGCGCTCGAGAACGGGTTAGCGAGTAAGGTGACGGTTTATCCAAATCCAACCCAGGCTCGATTGGCGATCGATATAACTCATCCGGGAACAAAGACCCTATCGCTGACTTTGACTAGCTTATCTGGACAATTGATGATGAGTCGATCACTAGCGCCCGGTACTGTCCGCGCCGAGATTGACCTCAGCAGTTTACCAATGGCGACTTACTTCCTCATTGTTAGCGACGACAAAGAAAGGACGGTCTGTAAAATTATAAAACAGTGATCTGAATCGGCAATATGGATTGGCCGATTCAGCGTTGAGTATGTTCACTGTCAGCACCTATTCAATTTTGACCTGGCTGGAAATCGATACAAGTATCCGTCAGGTAAATTGATTGCAAAGACGGTTTGCAGTTACCCGGCATAATCTGATCTTTTCAACTGGCCAGCTAAGGTGCCATTTATACGAGTACCTCGGCTGGGACTACCAATCTAGGTTACGCTGTGCCCGATCCCCAAAAGATAGGTATACTTACCGCCAGTAGAGTATCTCAGCCTGCGGAAGCAGCAATTTTCGGTTCTGTCTGTTGGCGTTGGCATTGTATATGTTGCGCTGACTGACATTTGCGTTGTCGGTATTGATGAAGATCATGCTGGTACTATACATCTAGTGGACAAACAGTGCGGATCAAGGTCATTGGGCCCAGCTACGCTATTCTCAAGGTGAGCACAGCCAGCCAATAACAGCGCGTTAAGCTGATTCGGTAATAGCCGGTTAAGCACTTGGTACGTAAAAATGCCAGTACTGGTCAATCCGTGCTGGCATTTTCTATGCGATTTGGCGAACCGCGTATCGGCTGAAAATCGGCTGGTTCGACACGGTAACGATCAGCCGCTAATCTGGTGTATTCAGGTAGCGTTATTACTTTTGGGCTGACCTCGTAACTCCCTGCTCGATCGCGTTCATGTCAGCCCCAACAACCGTTTCTCCGGTAACCAGTCGCCCCGCTAAAATTAACTACCTTGATTACACCCGAGTAGTGCTGACCCTGCTGGTCATTCTACATCATGTGTGCATTACCTACGGCGCGCCCGGCGGCTGGTATTTTCGACAACCGACAACGCAACTGGCGGCCCGGTTTGGCCTGACCCTGTTTGTGGCCACCAACCAGTCCTTTTTCATGGGACTCTTCTTCCTGCTGTCGGCTTACTTCGTCGAACCGGCTTACCAGCGTAAAGGAGCCGTCGGATTCATGACAGACCGGCTCAAGCGACTGGGTATCCCGCTGGTGTTTTACGCACTGGTACTATCGCCAATCATAAACTTTCTGGTTTACCGCTACGGACAGCGGCAGGCGGTTAGTTTCGGGCAGTTTCTGATGGGGTATGACGGCTGGTTCGACACGGGGGTGCTGTGGTTTGTGGCGGCCCTGCTCGTGTTCGCCCTGGTTTACGTGCTGCTACGCCAACGCTACGCGCTTAAATACACTGTCAATCCGCCGTCCATGCGCGGTATTCTCCTGTTTGCCGTGGCCGTAGGCGTGGTTAGTTTTCTGGTGCGGTTGCTCTTTCCGGTTGGCTGGGTTGTGCCGGGCCTTGGCTTTCAGCTTAGCTATTTCCCGCAGTACATTGCCTTGTTTGCCGTAGGCATACTGGCTCGTCAGAACCAGTGGCTGGCTGGTTTGTCCCGTCGGCAGGGCAGGCAATTCGGCTGGCTGGCGCTGGGGTTCGTCGGAATCGGCTTCCCGCTGCTGTTCGTGGTGTCGATGGCACTGGGGTTGTCTATGGACAGCTTTAGTGGTGGCTGGAACGGGCAGTCGCTGCTGCTGTGCCTTTGGGAACAACTCGCGGGTCTATCGATTTGTGTGGCCCTGTTGAGCTACGGCAAATACCACTGGGACAGGCCACATGCTTTTCTGGACCAACTGGCTCGCAGCGCCTACAGCACCTACGTTTTCCACCCGCTGATTGTGGTTGGTTTGTCGGTGCTGGTCGCCGGACTGCCACTCGATCCGTTGGGCAAACTCAGTTTGGTGGCCCCTTTGGCCATCATCGGCTCATTCCTGACCGGCCGACTTGTACTGGCCATCCCGAAGGCTGATACGATTTTTTAATCGCCGGGGTAACTCATCGCTGATCGCATCGTAAAAACAGGATTTGCCAAAGCCGTTTACTATTGGCACGGCGTGATGTCGTGTAGTATCAGTTACCTTGCGTACCTGTTCTGACGGCATCGCAGCCGGTCTTATCAGAAAACAGTCCTTATGAAACACATCCTACTGGGTAGTCTGCTGCTACTAGCCCGCCACGGATTTGCCCAGGCACGGGTGTCGAGCGATACCATTGCGTTCGCGATGAACGGGCAAAACAATATGTATGTGAAGGCCGTGTTTAACCGGACCGACACGCTGAATCTGAATTTCGACACCGGCACCACCGAATTGGTGCTGATCAACCGCGTGCTGAAAGGCAACCTGAAAACGGTGCCCAAGCTCTACACGACCGAATATCCGTTACAGATCGGTAAAACGACCTACACCACAAAGGTGTACGACGCCGAGTTGACCGCCCAGGAAACCGACGGACGCTTCGGCTGGGATCTGTTCAAAAACAAGGTCGTCGAGTTGGACTATGACAGGTCACTGCTGATCGTCCATGCCGAGCTGCCGACGAGCGTAGCGAAAAACAAGGCGTATGCAGCACTCGACATCGAGTTCGTAAAGGATCTTATGCTGGTAAAAGGGGCAATTGAGCAGGATGGCGTTGTCAATGAAAACCTGTTCCTGTTCGACACGGGCTATCAGCGAACAGCGATGCTGGATAATGATCTACTGAAAGAAGGCGGTTTTCCGATCGACAAAATGCCGGTTCTCAAAAAGGTTATCATGAAAGGGGCGCAGGGCAACGAGATTCCGGTGATTACCGCCAACCTGAACGCGTTGACATTAGGTCAGTACACACTGCCCAACGTACCCGCTCAACTGGTAACGACGCACAAACCGCTTAAAAACAAGAATATTCACATTCTGGGGAATGACGTGCTGAAGCGCTTCAACACCTTTCTCGACTTACAGCACGACGTAGTCTACCTGAAGCCCAACCACCTGTACAGCGTCGCCTTCACGGACCAACCCAAAAAATCCGTTCGTTGACAGCGTTGTAGTATTCAGACTTACCGTACACAGATTAACTGATCGGTTGTTGTGCCCCTTAAGCGATTGAATTTTGGCTGATCGGCTGTCGGCCCACCTGAGTGTAGAAAAACGACCGTTTTTTGTACAGGTAATCGCCTGTTTGCGTACGATAAAACGGCCCCTTTTTCCTGCTCAACAGCTACGATTTATTCTCAGGTATGCCACCCCCAACTGTGCGAAACTGTTCACTTACCCTTGTCAATTGCCATACGTATGGCCAAACCTGTCAAAACCCCCGACATAATCCACTTTTGCACCCTTACATAGGTTGGTCGGGCGTGAAACCATTTCGCTACTTTGACTGCTGACAAAACAATCAGTGCGTTAACCGAAGCACTGACAAGTAACTGGGTAAAACCTAATTGAATATTCTGGCTCAATAAGGCTCCGTAATCAGGACTGGTAAATTGTGGAAAGAAAGAGAGGTAGAATACAGCCACTTTTGGGTTCAATGCGTTCGTCATAAATCCCATACGCACCAGTTTGGCGTCTGAATCAGCTGAGAGGTTACGAGTCTGGAAGGGTGAAGAACTTCCTGGTTTTATACTTTCCCAAGCTAAGAACAGCAAGTACAGCACGCCAAGCCAGCGGAGTATCTCATACGCCATTGGGATCTTCATAAACACGGCCGTAAGTCCTAGCGAGACTAGCGTGATGTGCATTAAAAATCCTAGTAGAACGCCTACTAGCGACAACAGACCGGCTCTGCGCCCCTGACTAATTGATCGTGATAGTAAATAAATCATGTTAGGGCCTGGACTTAACACGAGTCCCAACGCAGCTAAAGCGAAAATCAACAAGTTGTTTAATGGTATCATGGAACGGCTTTTTCCAAAGTTTCCAGAAAGTGGACTACTCAAACTAGTCCACTTTCTGGAAATAGAACAGTCCAGTGCGTGCAGGCTGAAAAGCCGATTATGCGCTGGTATATTGGTAAAGTGACCAAGATCGACACTACAATCGTCCATTGCCATAGTGTGTAGTAGTGGACAGTTGAACTGTACCCAAGCACACATTATTAAAATGGGCACACTTGGGCACAGCTAAAAATTAAAAACCCCGTTTCCTGGCTGGAAACGGGGTTTAGTAGTGAAGTAGCGGGCTCGATGACCAATTCGGTATGGACCTCCCTTAGCCGAAGCGAGACGATTGCTTACTTCTTCTGCTGAGACAGAAACGTAATCAGGGAAGCAAATTCCTCGTAAGACAAAGCGTTCGCCAGCCCACTTGGCATCATCGAGTTTTCCATCTCCTTTCGGGAAAGTACATCGGACGCCTTGATGGTGTAGACCTGCCCCGTGATGTCGCGCATCACCAGGCGGCTGGCCGATTCTTCGGTGACAAAACCCGTATAGCTCCTGTTTCCTTTAGCTGTGACAAACACCGTCGCAAACCCCTGTGAAATGGATGCATTGGGCTTGAGGATGGATTCGGCAATCTGATCGCGGGTCATAATCGAACCAATCTGACCCATAAACGGACCTTTCATGGCTTCGTTCCGACTGAGGCTGTGACAGGCAATACAGCCCTGTTGGGCAAACAACGTTTTACCCAGGGCCGCGTTTCCGTTGATCCTGGCCATCGCCAGCATGACGTCTTCGATGGACGATTCGCCGATCTGCCCTTTCTTGTTGCGTATTTTTTCCAGGTCGACTTTAGGCTCTTCCCGGGCGACGACAGTTTCTTCGACGCCGAACTCCGGAATGTCCAGCCGAAGACGCCGGTTCAGATCGGTGAAAAACTGTTTCTGGTCGCTTGCCTGCCACGCACTGACCAGTAGCGTTTTGATCTGTGGGGACGATGCCCACTCGATGGACCGATAGTAGGGACCGTGCGTGTCAGGTCGGGTGCTCCACCACCAGGAACCGTCGTAATCAGCTTCTTTTTTGTAAAGGCGGGCCAGGGTCGTCAGGATGCTGTTTTTCTGACTGGCATCGGTCGTCTTCGCGTAAGCCGCCAATAACCCATCGACGGCTTTGGGATCGTGCATGTACCGGAGTGCCCACAGCGCCAGCGTCGACTGCTTCGTGTTGAGGGCATTGAGACAGGCATCGACCGCATGCAGGTTGACCAGTGCCCGAACGGCCAGGTGAGCGGGAACAATGGATGCATTGGGCGTCGCATGCGGGCCTTCGGTGCCCGGCGCGGGCGCGACGAAGGACGCGGGCACCGGGATTTGCAACAGGGCCTGGGCTACTTCGGGCTTGCCCAACCGACCCAAGCCAATGATGGCTGCGGTCTGGACGCGGGGCGAGGCACTGGTCAGTCCGGCCAGGAAGGGTTCGAGGGGTACGGAAGCCGCGTAGGCTTTGCGGTCCGCCAACGCCCGCAAGGCATATTCCTGCATCGTTGGGTCGGCGCTTAACGTGACCAGGTTGCTTAGGCCGGCATCACCGGCCGCCTGCGCATACGTATACATGGCCGCAATCCGACCCGGTAAGGCCTGTTGTTTGTCGGTGGCAATCGACCAGACCCGTTTCTGCATGCTGGCATCGGTTCGGCTCAATAGCTCCTGCTGCGCGGCCAGCCGGGTCACGGCGCTTCTGGAACTCAGTAGATCCGCCAGCTTTTTGACCGACAGTTTTTTGAGATTGGCAAACGGTACGTATTGCCAGCCTTTGGGTACGGCCCGGGCAACATAGCCTTTGCCGGGGTTGCCGGTATAGCCGGCTCCGTCCCAGGCGGCCAGATACAGCCGGCCAGACCCATCGACGTCGACATCCGTGATCTGGGGCAGTTTGATAAACTCTTCCTCCTGTTGCGTAAAGCTAGGGCCATCACTGGTGAGCCGGTGCAGGTAAAGCTGATTGCGTCCCCAGTCGGCCATCATGGGCACGTGGTTGTATTTTTCGGGCCACGACGGCTCATCCAGGTAGAGCGAGCCCGTACCGGAGCCGCCCCCCACATCGACCAGCGCTGGAATGATCTCGTCGGTGAAGTGCTTGAACAAAACGGGATAACCATACTCGCCCGACTGGATATGGTGCGAAAACCGAATGTTCCAGCCCCCCCCATCGTTCGTATTGTCGCGGGTAAAGGTGTTCATAAACGGATCGATGGCTACGTCGTAGATGTTGCGGGTTCCATGCGTATAGACCTCCATTTCGGTACCGTCGGGGCGAACCCGGACAATGCCTCCCCCGAGCATGGTCAGCGTCTTCCCCGACCGATCGACTGCCTTGTGAAACCCGAAATCGCCCACGGCAATGTACACCCAGCCATCGATGCCCATCCGGATGCCATTGGTCGCGTGATCGGTGCCCCGGCTCTGGATGAAGTTTACGTTGCTTATATGCTCAATCAGGGGTTTTGACGGCCCGTCGGCGACCCCGTCCTGATTTTTATCCTCAAACACAACCAGGTCCATACCGGTCGCTTTTTTGGTTTCGGCCGAAAAGGTCGTGTGCAGAACCAGGAGCCGGTCGCCCAGCGGCAGAATCCCCCGTGGATTATCGACCTGCGCAAACTCGGTATGGCTGTCCATGCGCCCGTCGTTGTCAGCATCGAGGAGCCGAACGATACTGCCTTTGCCGGGCTCTTTACCCAGAGAGCCCATTTTGTCGACGCCTACGTAGACTTCGCCCGTAGGGGCTACGGCCATACAGGCCGGGCTGGGCGTCAGGGCCGGGCCCGAGAAGGCGTTCAGCGTCAACTCGTTTGGCCAGCTGGCCGCTTTTAACAAGGTATCAGGGCCTTCCCGAAACAGCGACCCATTTATTCGGGAGGAAGACGATTCTCGGGTTATCATCGCAGCAAGTATTCCCAGGGTTGCTGCACCCAGCACTAGTGACCGTACCATACGTAATCGTTATTCAATGACGCTACTGCCTATGTAAATAAGCGATAGGCCATTCCCTACTTGATCGGTGCGGGCTAACCGATGCTTTTTTTCGACAGTTACCCTGCACACACGTCTCCAGAGCGTCACTACCTGACCGTGTATACGTCGATTTCGCCAGGAAGCCGGTGGTTCATACAGTGAGGGTTTTGGGAGAACAAATGAAATTAATTCAATATATTAAGGCCCAGCGATGTTATCTTCGTCATAATTGTACCTTTCCGTGGTAGTTTGCATGTGAAATCTTATGTTGTGTGAAATAACTAAGATGATATACCTCACTCTAGCTTTTCGTACAGTTGAGGTACAGCATGCCTAGAAAACCTACGGGGTTTGGGATTGCCACCCCCAAGCACTATACAGCGTTACAGAATCCATTAATACTTGTGCAGATTTCTTAATTAAGTTTCCATTATAGATCAGTATTAATCTCACTTTTAGAAGTTTATACATTTACACAATCACTCTCAACAATTTATAGTATGAAAACTCAGATTCTGGTCTTGTTGATAGTTTGCTTTGGCTTCAGTCTTGTAGGCTGTAGTAAGGTTAGCAATGGTGTTCCACCGACACCAGCCGCGAATACCTTCCTTAAAGGAGCAGATGGTCCACCACTCTGGTTTGTCGATAATGTCGAAGTAGCCGCTCCACAGCAAAAAGGAAAACCTGTAGTTGATCCTAATAATATTCAAGCTGTAACTGTTCTCTCTCCTGATGCCAACAAAGATTTGATCAGTCGTTATGGAGAGAGAGGCAAGAATGGTGTGGTGCTCGTAACTACGAAAAAAGGAGGTAAGAAACACAGTTAATATCTAACTGTACCTCTCTAAAAAGTGCAAAAGCCGTTCAGAGGTAAATCATGAATGGCTTTTGCACTTTTTAGAGAGTTGTTGTATAGCTAATGTTATGTGAAGGAAATAAAATAAGAAAGGATCACTCTTAATCTGTCGAGTAATCCTTAGAAAATTTATATCAGAAACAAACTTACTACCCTACTTGGCCCAATTAGGGAGTGCCCCTTTCAGCAGATAACGATCTTTACCGTTTCGTTCGCTGGGTAATTGAATTAGATGCCTTGTTTCCTGTTGTGGTGCTTTAACTGGTACACTACCATAGGCTAATAATCCTGTCTTCCGATCTCGAACGAAAAGTACATATTCCGCATCACTGTAGTAAGTCACTTGAATCGATGAAGCCGAACTGTTCTCAGCTACCGAGCCTTTCCCATTCGCCATCCCCCAGCTATAAATATAATCCCCTGAACCACCAGTCACTACTGCTTCCAATGTTTGCTGGTTAGGCAGTTCAGTAGATGTTGTCTTGATTGTGGCTCTGAGTTGAGCATAGGACTGAATTGAAGCAAATAGGCTGATTAGAAGCAATATCTTACGCATAAAACAGATTGGAGTTTAGAGTCAGTCAAATAACGATAAAAAGATTAATGTAGCTGTTATATAAGTGCAATTATGTTAATAGCTCAAGTTATCTAGGGCCATTTTTTTGCTGGCAAACTCTGACCAGGTACTGAAAAACTCAGTTAGTGGGTATTCGTCGTCACCCGGTCCTGACCAAGTCAAATGGACAACTGCTAATTTACCCCCTTCTCTTAAAAACAGTACATCATCGCTTGCAAAGCTCCTTCCAATGGGTTCAAGTTGCTCTTCAAACAAAGGATGGTACAAGGTTATCTCTGCTTGTAGCTGATTCTTAATAGCTGCCTTCTGGCTTTCGGAAACAACTCCCCAAGGCTCTAACCAAGTTTTGTCCATCGAGTGCTTTTCTGTTGTATAATCAAACGTTATGTTAGCTAAAGTACAGGAAAGCCACATAATACCGTTTCAATGTAAGACGTTACTCGTCGTCGTTGAAGCTGGGCCTTCGCCTTTTTCATCAGTACAAGAAGACGAACAGCTTATCTATACCTAAAACTGCACAGACAACTGCATAAAATTATACAGCTGGCACAAAAGAAACCCCCGTTTCCAAGCTGAAAACGGGGGTTTTGTCTTTACTAGTAGGAAGTAGCGGGCTCGAACCGCTGACCTCTGCTCTGTCAAAGCAGCGCTCTGAACCAACTGAGCTAACCTCCTTTGCTGTCCGATGCAGTGGACGGGTGCAAAACTAGTAAACTTTGTCGGCTTCCCAACGGGAGCGGTAAACTTTTTGTGAAGGAATTCGCCACAATAGGGCCAACCCAATGATAAACAGCACCAATAGCCCCAGCACTGAATTCCGCATACTGCCGGTTACTTGCTCGATCAGCCCGTAAACAAGCGTGCCCAGCACGATCGAGAGCTTCTCGGTGATGTCGTAGAAGCTGAAATAGGAGGCTGTGTCGGCAGTGGGGGGAATTAGTTTGGCGTAGGTCGAGCGGGAGAGTGATTGAATACCGCCCATGACCAGCCCCACAATGGCAGCCAACCCGAAGAACTGCGTCTCGCTGTTGACATAATACGCGCCCGTGCAGACGCCGATCCAGACCGTTACGGCGATCATCAGGGCGTAGGTGTTTCCGAAGGCTTCCGACAGCCGGGAAAACAGGTACGCGCCCCCAATGGCAACCAGTTGAATCAGCAGAATCGTTATGATCAGGCTGGTGGACGGCAGTTTCAATTCGTCACTGCCGAAGATCGTGGCCACATACATCACCGTTTGTACGCCCATGTTGTACACGAAAAAGGCGATCAGGAAGCGCTTGGCCAGTAGCAGGGTGTTGAGCTGCTGCCAGACCTTCCCCAGTTCGCGGAAGCCGTTGAGCAGGTAACCACCGGTCGGCGCGGTTCCGGCGTCGGCCTTCCGCGTGCCGTCGGGCAATCGGCGGAACGGAATCTGCGCGAAGCCAATCCACCACAGCCCAACCGTCAGAAAAGCGAACCGCGACGCCATGCCTTCGCTGATGTTGCCAAACCAGTCGCGCTTGAGGATAACCAGCAGGTTGAGCACCATGAGCAGTACCGAACCGATGTAGCCCATCGAAAAACCACGGGCGCTTACCCGGTCGAACTGATCGTCGGTGGCGATGTCGGGCAGGTACGAATTGTAGAAGACGATGCTGCCGCTCCAGCCAATCAGGCTAAGCCAGAAGCAGACGACGGCGAAGGTGGTGGTCTCCTGCGTGAAGAAAAACAGCAGGCTGCAACTGATGGCCCCCGTGTAGCAGAAGGCTTTCATGAACGCTTTCTTGCGCCCGCTGAAATCGGCAACGGCCGAAAAGATGGGGGAGAGCAGCGCCGTCAGCAGGAAGGCCGCCGAGATGGTGTACGAAAACAGGACGGAGTTCTTGACCGTAAACCCAAGAAAACTGATCACCGGCCCACCCGCGTCGTTGAGCGCCGTCGCCGAGAAATATACCGGGAAAATACTTGACACAATCACCAGCGCGTGCGCGGAGTTCGCCCAGTCGTAAAAAGTCCAGGCACGGAGCGTGCGCGGGTCGTTCTTCATAGCAATGAGTGAATGGGTGAATGAGCGATTGAGCGAATAATTGCCGGCAACCAGACATTCACTCAATCGCTCATTCACCCATTCACAATTAATTACGGCACAGGTTTGAATTCGAGGTTGATGGGCGTGTTTTTACCGTCAACGGGGGCCTGCTGACGGAGAATCAACTGGTTGCGATCGAGTTGTACGATGGGGAAGTTGCCGTTAAAACCGGTTACGACTACATCCATCGACTGGTTGTCGCTGGCCAGTTTCCAGGTACCCTGATTGACGACCACGTTCGACTGATTGGGGTCGAGCGCGCGAACTGTATTGTCGTTGCGGAATTGCATGCGCAGATTGTACAGCACAGCCGTAGCCAGATTTAGCCGGTTGACGTTGATGGGCTGGCCATCGGTCGTGGTTACGGCGTTGACCTGCCAGTTGTTGGCCACCAGCAGTTCCGTCTGCGATGCGGCAGTAGGAGCCGGATTGTCATTGTTGTTACAGGCCGTAATGAACGCCAGTAGCAGCAGGGCAACGACCGACGAGCGTAGCAACGAAGGGAAAAAACGAGATGTATGCATGATTGGAATGATGGCTGACTAATGAACCTGCGGCAACCGACATTGTTAGGCTGCGGCCTGTGCCGACTGACGGCTACGGGGTTAAATTTCCATAGATTTGCCCAAAATGCAAGGTATGCGAAGTCGATTGAGCGTATGGTACGGGCTGGCAGGGCTGGCTTGCGGGCTGAACAGTGGCATGGTCTGGGCGCAGCAACAGTGCGCTACGGCCCTGACATTCACCCCCGTCAGCCAACCGAATCGGATCGAATGGAGTAAATTTCCTGCGTTCTCGCTGCCTTTTCCGGTGGTGTATGGTGGTCCCCGGCTGGGCGACACACAGGCCAGTCCGCTAAAGCACGGGTTTAGTCAACTGGGGCAGATTGCTGACAGTGAAGCCGCACGCACGACGACAGCGCAACGGGCTGCCATTTACTACGGGCTCGCCTATGGCCTTAACCAGCCGTGGGAGCAGATCGAAAGTCCTTGGAACAACGATCTGACGGCCTATCGGGCTCAGTGGGAAAACTGGCTGATCGGCGTGTCGGGCGGGCAGAAAAACGCGGCTGGTCAGTATGTATTGCCGATCAGCCGGCTGGTGATCGATATCGAGCGTATCCTGGAAACCGACACGCAAATTCTCCGGATCAAGACGAACAGCCTGGTGCCGCAGCAATACCGCAACCTGTCAGACGCTGCGTTTCTGGTGGCGTACAAGCAGGCTATTCGCAACCTGTATGCCGAAGCTGCCCGCTACATCCGGCAGCGGTCTGACCTGAGCAATGTGTCGTTGAGTGGGTACGCCGACACGCCCATTCTGAATAATGCGCTCAACATCACCACCTTTTCCTGGACCGACTGGACGACGAACCTGAACCGGGTCAATTACCTGGTGAAAGATTCGACCGAGAGCCGCGTCGGTGGGCCGTATTACGAGCAGTTGACGACGATGGCGCCGTCGGCTTACTACTATTATGACTACCCGAACCCGTTTGCGCGGGATTATCTGCCGTATCTCCTGTTCCAGATCGAAGTAAACCGGGCGTGGAGCGATAAGCCCGTCATCCCGTTCGTTGGCTTGCGCTACCACCCGTCATCCAGCAGCTACCCCGGTTTTATCCAGCCGTTCATGGCTGAGGCAACGGCCATCTTTCCGATTTTCTCCGGTGCGGCCGGGCTCTGGCTCTGGGACGACCCGACGCTGGAAAATAGCCGGTCCGATGTCTATTCCGCTTACGAATATTTCACGCACGGGCTGTACCGGCTTTCGCAGTTCAGCGACATGTTTCAGGGTAGTTACGAACGCGTCATCGAAGCGCCCGCCCGCGATCTGATGGAAAAGCAGTTACCCGTCTGGCGGGGTATCGTAAAAGGCAACAACATCCTGATTGCTGCACACAACCCCTACGCAGCCGAGGGGCAAACGACGAGTCTGCTGGTGACCTACAAAAACTGGCAGCAGCGTATTCAGCTGACGGGCCGTGAGGTGTATCTGTGCCGCTTCGACATGAGCGTCGTGACGGCAAATGAGCCGACAGCGCCCACCGTCAGCGTATTCCCCAACCCCACCAGCACCAGCCTGACCGTGTCGTTCGGTCAGCTACCAACCAGCCCGACCAGGCTGACACTCGTCAATACGATGGGACAGAACGTCGGTCAGTGGTCCGTCTCAACGGCGACGAGTACCCTGAACGTCGCCACACTACCCGCCGGTGCCTACATCCTGCGCATCACCACCGACACCGGTCAGCAAACCCACAAGGTCCTTCTAGACCGCTGATTTGTCTGATTGTCCTGAACTTTGATTCTTGTGATTGCTTTGATGGACTGTGATTTTTCTTTTTGAAATCAAGGTAATCAGCCAAATCAGCGACAATCACAGTTCAGACAATCCTGAACTATGATTTATGTGATTGCTTTGATGGACTGTGATTTTTCTTTTTGAAATCAAGGTAATCAGCCAAATCAGCGACAATCACAGTTCAGACAATCTTGAACTTTGATTCGTGTGATTGCTTTGATGGACTGTGATTTTTCTTTTGTAATCAATGCGATCAGACAAATCATAAGAATCACAGTTCAGACAGTAAAATCAGCGCAATCATATAAATCAGCGTTAATCACAGTTCAAGATAAGTAACGGTTATGCCCAATCAGCTTCAGTACGAAACCAGCCCATACCTGCTTCAGCACGCCAACAATCCCGTCGAGTGGTACCCGTGGGGAGAGGAAGCCCTGAACCGCGCCATCGACGAAGACAAACCGATACTCGTGAGCATCGGCTATTCGGCCTGCCATTGGTGCCACGTCATGGAGCGCGAGTCGTTCGAGCGGGAAGGCGTAGCGCGGGTAATGAACGAGCATTTCGTGTGCATCAAAGTCGACCGGGAGGAGCGCCCTGACGTCGATGCTATTTACATGGACGCCGTGCAGGCGATGGGCGTGCAGGGCGGCTGGCCACTCAACGTCTTTCTGATGCCCGATGCCAAACCGTTCTACGGCGTCACCTACCTGCCCACGCAGCAATGGGTAAATCTGCTGGCCAGCATCAACAACGCTTTCATCGAAAACCGCGACGATCTGAGTCAGTCGGCCGACGCCTTTGCCCGCGAACTGAATCTGTCCGACGCTGAACGCTACGGCCTGACGGGCGGAAACCTGGACGTGACGCCCGACTTTCTGGACGCGCTCTACCGGAAGATTGCCGTGAAAGCCGATGATGAAAAGGGAGGGATGCGCCGGGCCCCCAAGTTTCCAATGCCGACGATCTGGCGGTTTCTGCTGCGTTACCAGGCCGCTATCGATCATGTAGACCCCGACGCGCCCGAAATCCAATCGGCATTGCACCTGGTGACGCAAACCCTCGATCGCATGGCGCTGGGCGGTATCTACGACCAGCTTGGCGGTGGTTTTGCCCGCTACTCGACGGACGTCGACTGGCTGGCTCCCCACTTCGAAAAGATGCTGTACGATAACGGGCAACTGCTGACGCTGTATTCGGAAGCCTACAGCCTGACCCGAAACCCGCTCTACAAGCAGGTCGTCTACCAGACGATTGCCTTTGCACAGCGCGAACTGCTGAGTCCGGAGGGGGGCTTCTACTCGGCGCTGGATGCCGACAGCGAAGGTGTCGAAGGTAAATTCTACACGTTTACGACGCCCGAACTCCGCGATTACCTCGGCGCTGACTTCGACTGGTTCGCCGACCTGTACCATATCACGGAAGCAGGCAACTGGGAACACGTAAATATTCTGCATCGCACGGAAACCGACGACTCGTTTGCCGAACGCATGGGTTGGACCACCGACGAGTTAGCTACTAAACTCCAGCCTATCCACGAGCGGCTGATGGCCGTGCGCGACACGCGTATCCGGCCGGGGCTGGACGACAAGATTCTCTGTTCGTGGAACGGGCTGATGCTGAAAGGACTGGCAACGGCCTACCGTGTATTCAACGAGCCGGAGTTCCTGACGCTGGCACTGCGACAGGCGTTTTTCCTACTGCGTAAGATGCGCGATAGCCGCAACGGGCGACTCTGGCATACCTACAAGCTGGGCCGGGCGCGGCAGGCGGGTTTTCTCGACGACTATGCCGCCGTAATCGACGGGCTGCTGGCGCTCTACCAGGCAACGTTTACCGAAAGCTGGCTGACGGAGGCCGATCAGCTGATGCAGTACGTGCTGCTCAATTTCAGCGATCCGAAAACCGGCGACGAGTTCGATCCGATGTTCTTTTTCACCGATAAAAATGGGGAAGAGTTGATTGCCCGCAAGAAAGAACTGTTCGATAACGTCATCCCGGCGTCTAACTCGATGATGGCGGAGAACCTGCTGATGCTGAGCCTGCTGCTTGAACGGCCGACCTATGCCGAGCGCGCCGATCAGATGCTGGGTCGGGTGCAGCCGCTGGTGCAGGCCAACGCCGACTACCTGTCGAACTGGGCGGGCCTGTTTGCGCTCCGGTCCCGGCCAATGGCAGAAATCGCCATCGTGGGTCCCGATCTCGACCGTTTCCGGGCCGAAATCGATGCGGTGTACTATCCCAACAAAGTGCTGAGTGGCACCACCGATCGGAGTGGCCTGCCGCTGCTAGAACAGCGGGGTACTGTCGATGGTAAAACGGCTTTGTACGTCTGCTATAACCGCACCTGTCAACTGCCCGTCACGCGTGTTGATGCCATGTGGCCGCTGTTATAGGGGGTTGCGTTTGGGCGGTGATAACGATCAGGCAAGAACCTGACAAGCGTGTTCGCCGGTGCTGATGGGCGTCATAGGGATGCCGGTGGTGAGGCTGTTGTTTTGTGCTATCAATCAAACGCACAACGACCATGGCAACGCTTTCTCATACATCGGCTTATACCACGTCATCGGCTACCGGCTGGCAGGCCCGCTACCGCAAATTCGTTACCGATGGCGAATTCAACCGGACAGGCTGGGCTGCCACCGCACTGGCCATTCAGGGCTGTGTGTTGTCGCCCACGCTGCTGTTGACAATGGCTTATCTGGGCGGGGGCGACTGGCAGTTTCTGGTCGGTATGCTGTGCTTCCTGCTGGTATTGGTGCCCATTCTGGCGGCCATGCCCCTGAAAAACCTTGTTCCCGCGTTCGGTATCAGCGTCGCTATCCAACTGACGATCATCCTGCTGAATATTTTCTGACCAGGTAATTCACGAAAAGCGTGTCGCCCGGTTCCTTGCAGGAATCGGGCGACACGCTTTTGTAGTTGGCCGCAAGCAGGGGGTCTTTTTTTTGAATGGAATTGGTTATGTAAATGGCTGATTGTGAGATTCTTTGAGAGGGTATTAGTATAGGCATAATTTATTATCCCTCCTGTCGTCTTCAGGATTGTTAAGTTCTAGCTCGTTTACCCGGCAGCGGCCGACCGCCCCAGCCCCCTAAAGGGCAGGGCTGTTAAGTTCTAGCCTGTTTACCCCCCGACCCCCTGAAGGGGGAGCATTCCGCAAATGAAATGCACCCCCTTTAGGGGGCTGGGGGGTAGATGAACCGACGGAAATTTGGCTACCGTTAGCGTCAACTCAAGAACTTAACAGCCGTGCCCTCTCAGGGGGCGGGGGGGGGATGAACCGGAGGGAATTTGCCCGCCATCAGCATCAATTTAAGAACTTAACAGCCCTGCCTGCGAGGGAGGACAGCAACAGAACAAAAACAAAATTCCCAACGGCCTTACAATACGTTAAGGGAAACCAGTACGGATAAAAACTGATAGCAGCCGCTACTAAGCTGGGCGAGTTCGTCGCTCATCCGGCGAATACTCAGGTCGATACCGGTGTACAGGGTGAAGCGCGGTTCCGAACAGCGGGTGGGTGGGCAGACCGCGTGCGCACAAACCATGTCGAGCCGCAGCCGCTGTAGCCGACTTTTCAAGTTGTTGAATTTACTGACGTACTGAACGGCCCGATGGCGTAGCAGCGGGGAGTTATGCTGCGCCAGTAAATCGGTCAGTAAGTCAACCGTCTGGGTGATTTCCTGTTCGTGCTGCGTCAGTGCCTGATCCCAGTGCTGCGTGCGGCAGTTGTGGTGTAGGCCAGGCTCATCGTCATAGGGGAGGGTCGTCAGGGGGTCGGTCATAGCGAAGTGTGATTGGTATATTTAGCTGGTTAAAAGTAGCGGATGGCTGCCCGCGGGCTATTGACCGTTATCAGCCGTCGGACTAACATGTGTCAGGTCGCCAGCTGACGGTCCGCAGTCGATCATCGGTAGGAAACGCCGACTTTTGGGCGGTGAATTGGTCAGGTCGGGATGGTCAGGCGCTATACGTTCCTTCGTGGCGAACCAGTTCGACGCCCCGCTGTACCAGAATCAGGGTTGGGAAATGGGTAACGCCGAAGCTGAGCACGACCGCTGGATGCTGGCTGGCATCAATGTGAATGATCCGCGTAGTCAGGCCCGGTGAGCGTTGCAGCCGGTCGGTCAGCTGCGCTTGCTGATGCTGGGTTTCGTCGGTAGCTGTCGGCGCGTGAAAAACCAGCAGTACCGCCGAATCGGAATTTGGGGAAACAGACGGGTTCGGGTGAAGCATAAGCGATACGATCAGAATCAGTCGTAAAATTGGGTCGCTGGGTACGATGGCGATATGACGCCCGTCAAACCCGATATTGATTTTTGACAGACTGGGTTGACGCAACGGCCTATTACTTGTGCAACTATGGTAACAAACACAGCTACGCCCGTGCTGCTGGCGCTGCTCGCCGAACCGGGCGACGATTTGATTGGTCTGTTCGACCCCACTGCCGGGCAATTTACCCACGTCAATACCGTGGGGATGGCCATGCTGGGCTTTCCAACTGACGCCGATGGACTTGTGCAACTGAACCGGAGCGATGCGCAGGCTACGCTGAGTCCGCTCGTGAGACAACTGGCGCGGCCGGGGACGGTTCAGCCCATGCACGGTACGGAGCTGGAACTGGTTCATGCCGATGGAACGCCATTCCGTGTGCGGTTGACGGTGTTGATGATCCGGGAGAACGATACCGATTTCTGGCTGGTCCGGCTGCGAAATTCCGGACGGCTGTACCAGGCCGAGCGAGAACTGCAACAGAGTCTGCTGCGCTACGAAGCGGTCTTTACCAACGCGACAATCGGTATTATCGTCGCGAATCGGGCTGGTCAGATCGTATCGGCGAATCAACTGGCCCGGCAACTGTTCGACTACCCCGACGATGAACTGGTTGGCTTGTCGATCGATCGACTCGTGCCGACCAATGTCAGTCAGTACCACGAGCGGCTACGGCAATCGTTCAACGACAATCCGCAGGTACGGGCTATGGGCCATAATCGCGACCTGCACGCCCGCCGGAAAGACGGGTCGGTCTTTCCGGTCGAAATTAGTCTGAGTTACTTCCGGAAAGACGAGCAGTTGTATGCCGTTGCCTACATTATCGACATTACGTTCAAGAAAGAAGCGGAGCAGCAATTACTGGCCCATCGCGACCGCATCGAACGACTCAACGCCGAGCTGGAACAGAAGGTCATTGACCGGACGCACGCGCTCATGACGACGCTTGAACAACTGGAAGAATCGAAAGACGAACTGGCCAAAGCGCTGTCGGCCGAGCGGCAACTGGGCGAACTGAAGTCGCGTTTCGTGTCGATGGCGTCGCACGAATTTCGCACACCCCTGACTACGGTATTGACGTCGGCTTCATTAATCGAGAAGTACCCCGGTATCGATCAACAGGACAAGCGGCAGAAACATATTCAGCGCATCCGGGCGTCAGTCGATCACCTCAACGACATCCTCGAAGAGTTTCTGTCGGTCGGTCGGCTGGAGGAAGGCAAGATCGAAACCCGGCCGGTGCGCGTCGATCTGGCCCGGCTGGTCGACGATGTTATTGGGGATATGCAGTCTATGCGCAAACCCGATCAGCGCATTCAGACGGAACTGAACGGACAAGACGCGGTGTGGCTCGATTCATCGCTACTGCGCAACGTAATCGTCAACCTGTTGTCCAACGCGATCAAGTATTCGGGGGCGGGTTCGCTCATCCGGGTGCTCGGTCACTGGCAACAGGGTGAACTGACCCTGTCGATTGCCGATCAGGGCGTGGGTATTTCCCCGGCCGATCAGGAGCACTTGTTCGAACGATTCTTTCGGGCCAAAAACGCGGGGAACGTGCCCGGAACCGGATTGGGGCTGCACATTGTCGGTCGCTATGTCGAGCTGATGGGTGGCCGCGTACACCTGCACAGTGAACTAAACCAGGGCACCACCGTGTCGCTGACACTCCCTTATGAAAACCATACTACTGATTGAAGACAACGACGGTATCCGCGAGAATACGGCCGAAATTCTGGAACTGACAGGCTATCACGTGCTGACGGCCGGAAATGGGAAGGAGGGTGTCGAACAGGCACTTACGATCCGGCCCGATCTGGTTATCTGCGACATCATGATGCCCGTTCTGGACGGGTACGGCGTCCTGCACATTTTCAACCGGAATCCGCAACTGGCCGGTATCCCGTTTATTTTTCTGACGGCCAAAACCGAGCGGGCGGACTTCCGGCGGGGGATGGAACTGGGAGCCGATGACTACCTGACCAAGCCCTTCGACGAGAGCGAATTACTCAGCGCTATCGAAGGACGGCTTAAGCGATTCGAGCAGGTCGGTAGTCCAGTTACTATTGCCCAATCTGCCAACGGCCAACCCGCGTCAGCGGATGCGGTTCGGCACATCAGTGGATTGACCGATCTGGTAACCGACCGAAAAGTGCATGCCGTCCGGCGGAAGCAGTACGTGTACACCGAAGGCGACGATCCGACGCGGCTGTACTACGTAAAATCGGGTAACGTCAAAACCGTTCGGGCCAATTCCGATGGAAAAGAGCTGATTACGGACTTGTACAGCACCGGCAGCTTTTTCGGCTACGTCGCCCTGCTCGAACATGCGCCCTATACCGATTCCGCCGTAGCCATCGACGATGCCGAACTGGTCTACATTGCCAGCGATGAGTTCCAGCAGTTGCTGACCGACCCACGGGTAGGCCAGCAGTTTATCCGGTTGCTGGCGGGATACGTCAGTGAGCGGGAGTCGCAACTGGTGAGCATGGCCTACAATTCGCTGCGCCGACGCGTGGCCGATACCTTACTGCGGCTACAGCAGGGTACCGGCCAAACAGCAGCCCCTGACCTGATTCAACTGTCGCGCGACGATCTGGCGTCGATCGTGGGAACTGCCACCGAGTCGCTGATTCGTATTCTGAGCGAGTTTCGGCAAGACGGTCTGATCGAGCAGACGCATGGAGTGATCCGCGTTCTTCAGCCCGACAAACTTCGCCGGGCGAACTGGTAAGATTAGCCCAGGGCGGTGTAATCGCGCTCCTCGACCAGATTGTCGACGTCACCGTCTTTGTCGGCCAGCAGGTCGTCGTGCACAACCTCCTCGTCTTTCTCGTCGTCTTTTTCCGGTTCCTGATTTTTGGCTGCCATGATCTTGAACGTTGATTTTTCTTGAACTATGATTGGTCTGATTACGCTGATGGACTGTGATTCTTCTATCGATCAGGGTAATCAACTAATCAGACGAATCATGGTTCAAGATGGTCTGAACTTTGATTTTTTTGATTACGCTGATGGACTATGATTTTTTCTTTCTGAAATCAACGAAATCATACCAATCAAATAAATCACAGTTCAGACAATCTTGAACTGTGATTCGTCTGATGACACTGATAGACTATGATTTTTCTTACTGAAATCAACAAAATCATACCAATCAAATAAATCACAGTTCAGACAATCTTGAACTATGATTTATTTGATTACGCTGATGGGCTGTGATTCTCTTTTCCAAATCAATGAAATCATATAAATCAGCGTCAATCACAGTTCAAGACCAATCACAAAAATCAAAGGTCAAGAATAAGCCGTAATCACCAGAATGCGACGGCCGCCGTGGTCGCGGTGTTCGCCCAGGTAGATGCCCTGCCACGTACCGAGGTTTAGTTGCCCATTGGTAATCGGCATCGTGACGGCGTGGCCCAGCAAGGCTGCTTTCAGGTGCGCGGGCATGTCGTCGGGGCCTTCGTAGTTGTGCTTGAAATAAGGCGCGTTCTCCGGTACGAGCCGATTGAAAAAGCTTTCGAAATCCTGCCGGACCGTTGGGTCAGCATTTTCGTTGATGCTCAGGCTCGCCGATGTGTGTTGAATGAATACATGCAGCATACCCGCCTGAATCTGCCGCAATTCGGGAAAATCGCGTTCAATAAATCGGGTGATCAGGTGAAAGCCGCGTGAAAAAGCAGGCAATTGAATGATTTTCTGGTAAACGGGCATAGACGACCGGTTGGAATGAGGTTTGTTCCGTAAACTACCAACCAGCCAATATATCCCAGTAAGAGCCGCACACGTGGCGTCTAAGAGTCGTAAGATGACTACAGAATCCGGTCGTTGTTTTCGCTGACGAACGCCCCCCAGGCTCCCTTTTTGGTCTTTTTGTTGGAGACCACCGGAATCGCGTTTTCGTGGAAGTGATGACAGACCGCAATGGCCAGCGCATCGGTCGCGTCGAAAAATTTGGGTTGCAAATCCTCCCGCAGCAGGTGGCTGACCATGTGCGATACCTGGTCTTTGGTGGCGTTACCGTTGCCCGTTACCGACTGCTTGATCCGGCGGGGGGCGTACTCGACAATCGGAATGTTACGCGACAGGGCAGCGGCCATCACTACGCCCTGTGCCCGACCCAGCTTAAGCATCGACTGGACGTTTTTGCCGAAGAACGGGTCTTCAATCGCCATCTCGTCGGGGTGGTATTCGTCGATCAGCCGCAGAATGGTATCGAACAGCTTCTGTAGCTTCAGCTGGTAGGTGCTATATTTGTTCAGCTCAACGACACCGTACTGAATCATGCTCATGACGCCCCCTTTGACCGAAATGAGCCCGTAGCCGGCAATCTGCGTGCCGGGGTCGATCCCGAGAATGATTTTTTCGGGGATGACAGGGACTGGTTTAGGATCGGCGCGCATTGGTAGTTCGTTGAGGATTTCTGCAAAGTAACGTATTTGACCCAATTTTGACGTTTAACCTGTCAAAGAAAATCCGGTTCTGGCTCCGAGCAGCCGGTTTTTGTGTGCTGCTGGCGTACATCGGATACGTAACGCAGCAACAGCCGTTCGACTGGGCGCAGGTGCAGGCGCAGTTCCGAACGGTCGCGCACCCCGAACGATGGGCCGCGCTGTTGCTCCTGCTGGCACCGGTCAACTGGGGTCTCGAAGCCCTCAAGTGGCAATGGCTGCTCCGGCGGGTCGAAACCGTGTCGTTTGCCGATGCCTACCGGGGCATACTGGCGGGCATGACGCTGAGCTTTGCCCTGCCCGCGCAACTGGGCGACGTCGCCGGGCGTGTGCTGTCGCTGCGGTCGGCGGGGCGGGGGGCTGCGGTCGGCGCGTCGATGGTGGCGGGCGGGATGCAGTTTTATGTCACCCTGGTGCTGGGGACGCTGGCCCTGGCCTGGCACCTGCATCAACTACCGATTCGGCAGACCCCAGCCGCCTGGTGGTTGCTGGGTACGTGTGCGGGGCTGTCGGTGTTGGGCGTAGCCTTTGGTCTGCTGCGCCAACCAACGCTCAACCGGCTAGCCCGCTGGCGACGTGTGCAACGCTTTTCGTCGTACTGGACCGTAGCGGGCGCGTATACCAATGCGGAAATCGGGCTGGGGCTGGGTATCGCGACGCTGCGCTACGGTATCTTCGCGCTCCAGTTTTACGTCGCGTTGCGGCTGGTTGGCATACAGGCACCCGTCGATGCGTTGCTGGCTGGCATCGGGCTGATTTACCTGATCAAAAATGCGGCCCCACCCATTAATATGCTGAGCGATTTGGGGGTTCGGGAAGCGGCTGCGCTCTGGGTGTTTGCCCCGCTGGGGCTGTTTGCCCCTGTGCTCCTGACGGCAACGCTGACGCTCTGGCTGGTCAATGTGCTGACGCCCGTACTGATCGGACTGATCTGGGTGTGGCGACTCAATCTGGCAACTGAATGACGATAATTTTATTGACAATCAGCGTCTTGTACGCGCTGCTTACCCTGCTGCTCTGGCAGAGCTGGCTCCGTATTCCAGCCCCAAAACCGGCCGGGTCGCTGGCGGGCGGGCCGTCGATTACGGTAGTTATTCCTGTGCGAAACGAAGCGGCCAACATCGGCGCGCTCTTGAGCGATCTTGCCCGGCAGACCTACGCATCGTTCGAGGTCATCGTTGCCGACGATTCATCGACCGACGATACCCGGCTGCTGGTTCGGGAAGCCATGTTTGCTTTTCCGCAGCCGCTACACCTGCTCTCGCTGGCCGACGAACCCACCACCTCCCCCAAAAAGCGGGCGATCAGCCAAAGCATCGGGCAGGCGCGGGGCGACCTCATCATCACCACCGATGGTGACTGTCGCGTTGGCCCCGACTGGCTGGCGACTTTTGCCGCAGCTTATCAGCAGACCGGTGCCAAACTGCTGTCGGGCCCGGTGACGTTCACGGCCGATCAGACACTGACCGATCGCCTGCAAACCGTTGAATTCGCCAGCCTGATCGGATCGGGGGCGGCCACGATAGCCCTGGGTCGGCCAACCATGTGCAACGGTGCCAACCTTTGTTACGAAAAGCGGGTCTTCACGGAAGTGGGTGGCTTCGCGGGTGTCGATCACCTGGCGTCGGGCGACGATGAACTGCTGATGCACAAGATTGCCCGACGGTATCCGGACGGCGTGCGGTTTTTGAAAGCCAAAGCCGCTATCGTGCAGACCCAGCCGCACCGATCCTGGCGGGCGTTTTATCAGCAGCGTCGGCGGTGGGCGAGTAAATGGCGGGCATACGAATCGTACGGACCAACGGTGTTGGCCGTGTTTATTTTTCTGAGCAACCTGGCCCCGGTGCTGGCTTTACTAGGTTGGTTGAGCGGATTTTTAAACGTTTCGGTTCTATTGGGAGTTGTGCTGCTGAAGGCCCTGCCGGAGTTTTTGTTTTTACGGGAGGTTCTTGTTTTTTTACAAAAAAAATCGTCGGTCCGGTCCATCCCGATCACGCAGGTGCTTTACCCGTTTTACGTGGTTTTCTTCGGATTAGCCGCGCAGGGAAAAGGCTACCGCTGGAAAGGCCGGCGACTGGAATAACGCTGGTATTCGGTTTACGGGGTTCGGTATACGGTTTGTCTCGTAGGCAGCCGACCGTACGAACACCATCTCCACAAGGGGCGAACCGTAAACTGTAAACCATAAACCGTAGACCACACGAATGGGCTTCTTTCTGCATAAGTCGAATTTTCTGCTCAGAACCGTATATCCTGAGTTCTGGTGGAAGGTAGAGGGCGACGTGGAACCAACCATTTACCTGACGTTCGATGACGGCCCGATTCCCGACGTGACGGAATTTGTGCTCGAACAGCTCGACCGGTATGCGGCCCAGGCTACGTTCTTCTGCATCGGCGACAACGTGCGCAAGCATCGCAATGTCCTGTATCAGGTACTAGAAGCCGGACACATGGTGGGCAACCACACCTACAATCACCTCAACGGATGGAAAACGGACGATGAGACGTATCTGGAAAATGTGCAATCCTGCCAGCACGTGCTGGGTGTCGAAACAGCCCTGTTTCGTCCGCCGTATGGCCGTATACGCAAGACCCAGGCCGCGCAGGTAATGGAACACCATTCGGTGGTGATGTGGGACGTGCTGACCGGCGACTTCGACCAGACTATGGCACCCGATGTCTGCCTGAAGAAAAGTATTCAGCATACCGAGCCCGGTTCGATCATCGTTTTCCACGACAGCCTGAAAGCGTGGCCGAATATGCGCTACGCACTCCCGCGCCTGCTGGCTCATTTTGCCGAACGCGATTACACGTTCCGGGCCGTTCCGCAGCCTGTCTACGCCGGTTTCTGATGAACCGACGCGCTCACTCCGGCGTTGCTTTCGCATGACCTACATTGAAACGCACGCGCACGTATACGACGAACAGTTTGCTGCCGACTTGTCCGACGGTGCCGACGTGGTTGGCCGTGCCCGCGAAGCCGGTGTTACCCAACTCTGGATGCCCAATTGCGCCCGCGAAACCGTTCCGGGTATGATGGCGCTTGCCGAACAGTACCCCGACACCTGCCTGCCCATGATGGGGCTGCACCCAGCTTATGTCAACGACACCATCGACGACGAACTGGTAGCTGTCGAGCAGTGGCTGAACAAGTATCCGTTCATTGCGGTTGGGGAGATCGGCCTGGATTTTTACTGGGACATGACCCACGTCGACCGGCAGTTTGCGGCTTTCGAAACGCAACTGCGCTGGGCGGCCGAACGGGATCTGTTTGTATCAATGCATACCCGCTCCGGCCACGACCGCAACGCCTTTACCGAAGCCGCCGACTTGCTCGAAAAACTGGCCTTACCCGGCCTGACGGGCATTTTTCATTGCTTCGTCGGCACGCTCGATGAGGCCCGGCGGGCTACCGAGATGGGTTTCAAACTGGGCATCGGCGGTGTCAGTACGTTCAAAAACGGTGGACTCGACAAGGTGCTGCCCCACATTGGTCTGGAGCACCTGGTGCTGGAAACCGACGCGCCGTATCTGGCCCCGGTGCCGTATCGGGGTAAGCGCAACGAACCCGCCTACATCCCGCTCATCGCGCAGCGTGTCGCCGATTTAAAGCAGATGCCCGTGGCTGAGGTCGCCCGCCAAACCACCGCGAATGCCACGGCGTTGCTGGGAAAAAAGGTATTGACAGGATTACAGGATTAGCAGGATTTAGGGAATTGTTTGTGAATCGTTCTGTTATCCCGACGTTGGTTTGGGATAATAGAGAAGGCCTTTTACTTAGTGATAAACAGCCTTTGAAGGTTAGGGAACAACCGGCCGTGCTGGAAAATCGGCGCTCGTTCGCTCAACCCGTGTTATCTGCGTGCTAACAATCAAATCTTGTTAATCCTGTAATCCTGTCCATAACTTGCGGCCTATGCCGTACACAACCATTTGCCTGACGCCTGCCCAGCCCCGGCAGGCGTCATCGACTTCCCCAGCGCGCTCAGTGCTGGTCATCTATACCGGCGGGACCTTTGGTATGGTCTACGACCCCAAAGCCAGTCAGCTCATTCCGTTCGATTTTGAACAGGTGCTCGACCGCGTGCCGGAGCTGAACCGGCTCGATTTTCAGATCAACATAACCATGCTGAGCGAGATCATCGACTCCTCAAACATGACCCCCGCCATCTGGGTCGAGCTGGCACAACTGATCGAGCGAAACTACACGCAGTACGACAGCTTTGTGATTCTGCACGGTACCGATACGATGTCGTATACGGCGTCGGCGCTTAGCTTCATGCTGTCGGGCCTGAACAAACCCGTTATCCTGACCGGTGCGCAGTTGCCCATTGGGGTGGCCCGGTCCGATGCCCGCGAAAATTTCATTACGGCGTTGGAAATTGCGGCTGCGCAGATCGACGGACAGCCTATCGTGCCGGAAGTGTGCGTGTATTTCAACTCGTTGCTGCTGCGCGGCAATCGCTCGACCAAGCAGGAAAGCGTACAGTTCAACGCCTTTGCGTCGGAGAACTACCCGCACCTGGCCAATGCCGGGGTGAGTATCGACTACAACCGCCCGTTTATCCGCCCCGTCGACCCTGGCCAACCGCTGACGGTACAGACGAACCTCGATCCGAACGTCGCCATTCTGAAACTCTTTCCGGGCATTACGCCAATTGTGGTCGAAGCGATTGTGTTAAACCCGGCGCTGCGGGGCGTGGTACTGGAAACTTTCGGTGCCGGAAACGCGACCACGGAAAGCTGGTTTCTGGACATGCTGAAAGCCGCCATCGAACGCGGCCTGACCATTTTTAACGTCTCGCAGTGTGAAGGGGGGCGGGTAACGCAGGGGCAGTACCAGACCAGCAAGCGCATGGCCGAGATTGGCGTGGTCAGCGGGGCCGACATCACAACCGAAGCCGCTATCACGAAACTGATGGTGGTACTGGGGCAGGAGCAGGACCCGGCGCGGGTGAGTGCCCGTCTGAGTCAGCCGATTAGCGGGGAAATGAGCCTGTAAGCAACTTTTTTTGTGGTCAGGGCTTGACAATGGTCATGCAGACGTGCATCTTTGCAGTCCCAAATCACACAGAGAGCTGCCGGAGTGGTCGAACGGGTCTGATTCGAAATCAGAAGTACTCGCAAGGGTACCGGGGGTTCGAATCCCTCGCTCTCTGCACTAAGTGTTTGATTTAGACCGAGCCGCCCCCAAAAAGGGCGGCTTTTTCGTTGTGTTACAGATGTATTAGCCTGTAATATAACTCGCTCCCCCTGCAAACAGCCGGAGGCCCCCACGGTGGCAACCAAAAACCGGAGGTGGCACCCTCGAAATACTGGCATTCAGGTTTTAAGCGTGATTTAAAGTCGAGTAGTTTTGTTGGATTAACCTAAAAGTTACCGTAAAACTGCTCTATGAATAATAGAAGAATGGAACCTTTGTTCTGGACCCACCAATCCAAAAAATCAAAAGATTTAGTAACAATATATTTCCGCATCACAATGGACAAAACCCGCGTTGAGCTCGGCTCGACCGGAATCCAAATAAACCGTAAACACTGGAATCAGGAGGGGCAGCTCATTACCGCCCGGACCGGCGAGGCTCAACAGCAAAACCAAACGCTCGGGATGCTGAAAACAAAGGTTTGGGCCGTTTACAACGACTTAATCCGTACAAACGAACCGTTTACCGTTAACAATATTAAGAAACTCTTTAAGCAGGAGGGGAAAGGCTACTCGTTTGTAAGTTTATTTGAGGTGTACCTTAAGCAGATCGCCAAAGACCCCGAAATCAGTCGCGGGACCTGTCAGACCTACGAGGTCGTCAAGAATGGAGTCGCCGGGTGGCTTAAGGAGGAAAAGAAACTCCCGGACCTATCAGGTGAGGGGTTTGGCGTCGCCATGATGGAGGGGTATCGAACGTGGCTCCGGCTTGATCTTAAGCGAAAACCGGCAACGATCAGAAAGCATACCCAAATAGTAAAGCAGTTGCTTACATGGGCCGCTCTTAACGACTACACGACGCGCAATCCGTTACAAGGCTACCGAATACTAAAGGTTAAGCCCAACGAGCCGGTTTACCTGACTGTTGAGGAATGTCTCGAGCTCTTAACGTATGACTTTGGTCCGAGCGACAAAGTGCTCGGCGAGGTCCGGGATTATTTCCTTATGTGCTGTTTCTCCGGGCTCGCGTTCGCCGATATAAAGTCGCTCCGGTCGGAACATCTGTTTTACCGGTCCTACCGCCCCTCCGAGCAAGCCGAGCCGCTCGGTATGATGTGGCTCGAGAAAGGCCGCGTTAAGACCGATGTTAAGGCCCGGCAACCCTTGCACCCAATCGTAAAATATATCCTCGATACTCGGTACGGCGGCAAACCGGAAAACATTCACGTTCGGCCCAATCAGAAAACGAACCTTTACCTTAAGGTTATCGCGCTCCGTCTGGAATGGAAAAAGGTTATCACTACCCACGTCGGCCGAAAGACGTTCGCCAACCTGTGTCTAAATGGCGGATTGTACTCGGAGCGATTCGCTGAGGTTTGCCCGGCTGTCCTGAGTTTTAAAAACCGGAGTTTCTCGACCGAATCCACGCTCGCCATGATGGGCCGAACATCGGCGAAAGGGTTCGAGGCTTACGCAACGGTTGACGAGCGTAGAATTATGCTCGAACTCCAACCCGTTACGACGGCGACGGTATAAAAGGAAAGCCCGGGAGACCGGGCTTTCTGCTTAAGCGGTTGGTTTGCGTCGCCGTTTTGGCTTGAGCAACTCTCCGAGAATCTCTCCGGCCTTTGCTACCTGCGAGCCGATTCGGAGCTCGTGAATCTCCTCCCGGGTCCACGTCGGCCGTTCGGCTATTTGCTCGAAAAAGTAGTCTACGGCGGCTTTGTAGCTATCGGCCGAGTTGCGAATCTCGGAGCTCTCGAGGTCGATATTCTCGAGCTCGGTTATAATGTCGCTTAAGGAAAGAGGCATATTAAAGGAGTAATTTTAAAGTTAAGCACAAACAAGCCGCGAATATTGGCAAAAAGTACTTTCGAGTAATTTGCGACCCGAACTAAAATTGTAACTAGCTACTAATCAAAACAATAGTAGAATAAAAGGGCATTTCAAAAAAGTTGCACCCTTTTTTTTGGGGAAATCGGCCTAAAATTCGGAAAATCAGCCGGTTGCGAAAAAGAAAATCAAAAAAACGGCCGTTTTTCTCTCTCTCGACCCCGCCCTTTAGCATTTTTGGAAAGTCGATTTTTGGAAATTTCCGAAAATATGAAAGGCCGACCGAGCTCGCGCTCGACCGGCCTCGGGTGGTTGGTGGTCTGGTTTCACTTTCCAAAATGGAAAGCGGCCCGGAGATCAGGAGCCCGGCTCGCTACAAAAACGATACGTCGAAATCTGCGTAGTTTGCCTGAGTCGCCCCGCCTTTGAGCTTCCAAATAATGTAGTAGTCTACCGTGTCGGAGAGGTGAGTCGCTCGCTCCTGTTCAATGCTCGAGCTCTCGCTCCCCTTGTCCTTACTGTAGTCGGGCTTAAGCGGGCTGTTCTCGATACTAAGTATCGTCGCCTTACACTTGATGCCGTCGAATCGTACCTTGAGCTTGGTCTCGTCTAGCTCGCTTAGTACGTCGGAGATCAAGACGAACTTATCCTTGTGCGGTGGGTTGTAGTTCAATGGGCTGACCGTGACAACCCAACCGGCCGACCGTAGTATCCCGGCGAACTGGTCGAACATACTCTCGGTCGAACCGGCGCTCTTGTTCTTCCCGTTACGGTCGCCGGTAAGCGTGACCGTTTTTTTACGGTGCGTAAAATACTCGGTAACGAACCGGCTCGCCAACGTCTGCGCCATTGTAAGCCCCTCCTCGGTCTCCTTAACGTATAGGTTATCGACCTGCCGAGCGAGGAGCTCCTCCGACTGCCATACGGTGCAACTTGTAAAGTGAGCGTTGAAGTCGATAGAAAGCTCGAGGTTCTCGTTATCGTCGTAGAACGGCTCGCCATTATAGACCGTCTCCTCGAGCTCCTCCGTATCGGTCTCGTCTTTTACGACGTGCACGTTATAGCGAAAGCTCGGATAAAATCCGTTCGGTAATCGGGAGATAGCCTCGCCCTCAACCTCGACTTTAAATTCCAGCCGGGAGAGCTGTTTTTTCAGCCTCGGAATATAATCGAGCGGTAGAAAGGCTTGGTTGTCTTTGGTCTTTACTTTGGTGTAGAAGTAATTGCCGGGCTCTTTTTTGGCTTGCTCCTCAATGTCGTGCAACCAAGCCGCGTCGGGTGTCCACGGTGGCGACGAAAAAACGGCAAACGTATGATGGAGGGTAGAGCTAAATTTTCCGACGTTGGCGCGTAATGTGGGTAAAACCACTTTTAGCCACGCCTTTTTAAAATTTAGGCCCTCATCAACGACGTAAAAATCAAAGTTCGAGCCTCGGTTTTCGTCGGCCGAGAGCTTGAAACTTTCCATCTCGATAACGAGACCGTTCGGGAACGAGATACAGTTCTCCCAGTTATCCGGCGACTGGTAAGGCCGGTCGAAATGAGCCGGAGGCTCGCGCCAAAGTACGTAACAACCCTCGCCGGTTCGGAAATCGTACTCTTTGATACCCCAACGCTCCCACGCCGATTTTAGCCCGGCCGTGAGTTTCGACTTTGCTTTCTTAACGGTCTTAACGCCCCAACCGCCCCGGGCTCGCGGCATCTCCTCGACGCAATACATCAGGTAATCACCGAGACAAACCGATTTCCCGGAGCCCCGGCCGCCAATCATTGCGACCATCTCGTAATGGTGGCTAGTGACGGCCGCGAGAAATTCGGCTTGCTTCTCGTTAACCTCGAGCTCGAGTTCGAGCTCCTCCTCGAGGGCGTTATTTTTCGAGCTCATAGGTTACGGTTTCAACCTCGTTTTTCTCGGCCGGAGCCGGAGCTCCAATCATTACCGACTTGGTTTTGATGGTAATTTTCGTCGGCCGTTTGTAGGCGTCGGCGTTGTTGGTTTTCTCCTCCGAGTAAGCGCCGTCGATTTTTGCGGCCTCCTTAAGCAGGAGCGCGGCCGCTCGGAAATCCTCGGCCTCCATTGCCTTTTTATAGGCATCCTTAAACATCTCGGCATATAAGTATTTTATGCCGTCCTTACTGCGGGTCTGTCTGACCTCGCCGAAAACCGCGTAAGCGAGGGCGAGAATCTCTCGGGCGCGTCGGTCCTGTATGTGCTGCGAGCGTTTGAGCGTCGTTAAGACCTGCGAATCCGAGTAGCCCTCCCGGAGTTGGTTTCGGGCAAACTCGATACGGTCGTAAACGTCGAGTTGGGTTTGGGTGAGCTCGAACGTCTCGTCTATCAGGTACTTTTGATAGATCGAGAGCTCCTCTTGTACCTTAGCGAGGTACTGATTATGCTGTCTCATGTTTTAGGCGAATTAGCTCGGTTTCGTAGTCGTTTTTGATTGCCTCGAGCCGGGCGAGATCGGTCTCCCAGCTTGCCCGGTTTTTGTGCTCCGGGCTCTCCTCGATTTTCTTCTTTGTCTTGGAAATGTTGACGCGGGTTTTTTGGAGCTCGGCTCTAACCTCGGCCTCCGAGATGCCGAGCCGGGCCTCGGTGGGCTTTACGCGGCCGGTCGGCTCGGGTTTCCGTTTTTCGCCGGTCGTGAGCTCGTGGCGAACGTCTTTCCACTCCTCCCGGATGGTGATAATTTGGTCGATAACGACCTTACGCCCGGCCGTGTCGGAGTCGGCGAAATCGGCGAGGGTATTCGACAAAAGAGCGGCCTCCTTATGCAAAGCATCTGCTCGCAAAGAAAGCCGCTCTTTGGCGTCAATGGGAGCCGGAGCCGTTAGCTCTGAGTCTCGTTTTTTTTTGTCTCCTCGGCGTCTTTATCGGCTTTGTCCTTGTCGGCCTTTGCCTGATCGTCGGCCGCTTTTTTGTCGGCTTTGGCTTTATCGTCGGCGGCTTTCTTCTCGGCTTTTTTCGCCTTGAGCATCTCCTCGAGGTCCTCAATTGAGAGCTCGCTCGCGCCGGTCGTTTCGGTCGCTTTGCCGTCCTCCTGGCTTGTCGAGCTCGCGCTCGTCTCGGCCGAGATCGGCTCGGCGGGCTCCTCTGCCTTTGCCTGATCGTATTCGGCCTGAGCCTTGTCGAAAGCCTCCTTTTTGCCGACGTTGGTCGGGTCGGCCTTGTGGTGCATCTCGGCCAACTGAGCGGCCGCTTTCAAATGAGTAAGTTCCATAGATTATTTGGTTAACAGCTCCGTTCTCAACGAGGATTTCGGGAGATTATTCGGCCGTTAGGGTGATTACTTGGTTTTGGTTGGCTCGGTGGTGGCTGGTGTGGTGGTTGCGGTGTCCTCGGTGATCTTGAGGTATAGGCCCGGGTACTGAGCGTCGATAAGCTCGGCGTCTTTAATGGGCATCGACTCGGAGAGCTTGACCTCGCGGTCGCCAATCGAAAAAATTAGGTTCTCAGCGGAATGTATAACAGTGATTTTTTTTGCCATTGTCTTAGAAAAATGCCTCCCCCGGTTGGGGGAGGTCTTGGGTAAAACAGTCAATTTTTAGGGCCTATCGAAAATCGGCTAGGTTAGGTCGCCGAAACGCCCGGAATCGCTATCGCGTCACCTACCGGCATATAGTTGAACATATAGCCATCTTGCTTCGCCTTGAGCGTCCACTCGCGCCGGTCGGAGCCTTTCGCGCCGGTCGTGTGCATAACCTCGAATTGCAGGCCCATAAACGAACTGCCAGCGATAACGCGCTGACCGTCGTTCATCACGACACATGCAACGACTTCGGTGTTAATCAGCTTGTCGATTGCGTCGCACTGTTCGGGCGTAAAACCGGCGATTTTAACCTCGAGCGATTGCTCCCAACTCTGGTAGCCCGTCGAGCCCTTGAGCGAGCCGTCGAGCTTCAGCGAGTTATCGGAGACCTGAACCTCGACAAAAACCGGAGCCGGTGTCGCGGTAATAAACGTCGGCGCGGCCGTGATCTTACCGGCCGTGATAATCGACCGTTTCGGGTATTCGGCTGCAAACTGATCGGTTGCAATCAGAAACAACCGACGCGCTCCGCCCGGGTTAATGGTTTGCTGCGGTGTGCGCGGAATCGCGGCTAATGTGGCATAAGCGGCCGTTGTCGGCTCGAATAGCGAGAGGCCCGTTACGGCCTGAAATCCGGCCGTTGCGAGCGGCATCGCGACCACTCCGGCCAATACGTTATTTGTCGCAAAAGCGACGGCCGAGGCCAGCAAAAGCAGGCAGACCGAGCCGATAATCGAGGTAATTGCTTTCTTGTTCATTCGGGGTATTTGTTGTAAAAAATTGGAGGGTGAGAGAGAAAGGAGAGGAGGGAGGCTCCGGGCTCGCTGCGGCTGTCAACTCGAGCGGAAAGCCGGAGCCTCCGGCTCGCCTTATACTTTGTCGTTAAGGAATAACAGCTTGCCGTAACCGTAGTCGAAACCGACCGACATACGGATATTAATATCCCAGCCTTTGACACTATCGACTACTTTCAGCCGGTAGGCCGAAACGTCCTCGTTGCAGACAAAGAACAGGTTCGACGCGGGCGTTATCGCCATTGTCTGCTTACCCACGAGGCCAATGTCTGGCGTTACCGTTACGCTCTCGTAGCCGTCTACTTTGGTCATTACGTCGCCCGGCTTGAGCACGTTCGGAAACTTGGCGATACGGCGCTCGTTAACGAGCCGGGCCATACCGGGTGAAAGTCGGAGTTGGAGCGCCTGACTCAATAGGGCCTCGTTTACGCTCTCGACTAGCTTACACATGGCGATTACCTCCTCGTATGCGTTGGTACCGTCAATCGTTGCTGTTACGGCCCGAACCTGAGTCGAGGCAATGTCGCCGTTAACAGCTCGCCCGGCCGTCATTTTTGCCAGTAAGCCCGTAATCGCATACGCCGAGCCACGAGTCGAGGCATTTTTAACCGCTTTCCAGCTCGACATAGTCCGCAGGTTGGCCCGGGCCGTTTTGAGGATTTGCGTGATGAAAAAGACCTCGAACGGATTAGCAATAACCTCTTTCTCGGTTTTCAGACCGGCGATAAATTGGAGGTACGAACGGTAAAGCGTTTGTATTTCGCCGATGGTGAAATGCAAATCAATATCCACGTCCTCGAACTCGGGAACCCGGGCTCCGAACTTAAGCGGGTTGTCGGCTGGGTCGAAATCGTCCGAGGCCGATTTGAGCACGTCCATAACCTCGAGGTTAACGAGCGGGCTCTTGTTGTCGGTAACGAGGAGGCTAAAATCCTGCCGGAGCGCGGCCTCGCCGTCGATTAGGGCATTGGTGATAATGTCCCGGCGACCGTCGAAAACCTGCATCAACGCCGAGGGCATTTTGTCGAAATTGAAACCTTTTATTTGTGGCATTTAAATGGGTATTTGTTGTTAAAATGGGTGTTGTTTACTGGTCAATTAGGGGTAGGTGAGCTCGCTTAGTCGTTACCCGCTAGGCGGTCCTATCCTTTCGCTTGGCGGAAGTGCTCGAGAGCGCCCGCGTTATAGTCCGAAAGGCCGGTCGGCGTCTCGGCCTTGTTGGAGGCATCCTCGGCCGGTTTATCGCGGCCCTCGGCGTTCTTTCCGTCGAACCAACCCTTGTACTTATCCCGGTCGGTTTCGGCCTCCTTAAGCGTTGCCTCGAGCGTCTTAACGCGCTCCTCGGCGGTGGTCGCCCGGGTGGTGGCTTCGGTGGCTTTCGTCTCGGCCGTCGCTTTCTCGCCCTCGAGCGCCGTTATCCGGTCGGCCGCTTTGTTGGCGTCGGCGGTAAACTGGTTGTACTCCTCGGTCGAGAGCTTTTCCGAGATCGTTTTTTCGGAGGTTCCGAATAGGGTCGCGACAACGGCCGCGAGGGTGCTTTTTACTACTGACATATGAAAAAAATTAATTGGGTTTTGCTAGTTGGCGAGCCCGGGCGACGGCGAGCTCGAGCGAGCCGGTCCGGTCGGCGAGGCCCATCGAAATCGCGGCTTTCGTGTTAAACATCTTGCCCGATGTCCATTCGTCGGAGGAGAGCCGACCGGCCCGGCCGCGTTTTACCGCTCCGTGAAACTCTTTCTTTGCTCCGTTAAGCGTCGCCTTTATGTCGGCGATTGTAGCCTCGGAGAGCGGCTCGATACCGTTAAGCGGTGCTTTGTCCTCGCTGCCATCCGAGCGGAAAATCGTCGGCACAATCCCGGCTTTCTCGTAGGCTCCGGCGTAGTTCATGTACAGCATGATTACCCCGATTGAGCCTATCTCCGTAACCGACTGGTCCTCGAGGATAATCTCGTCGGCCTGCGAGGCAATGTAGACGCCCGCCGAGGCACAAAACGGCGTCCATACGACAACCGGCTTACTCGTGTTCTTAACGGCATCGGCAAAGGCCCGGAGGCCGTCAACGCCCCCGCCCGGCGTGTTCATCTTAAGGACCGTCGCCTTAACGGAGCCTGAGCGGTCGGCGGCTTGGATAAGGCCGGTTAAGTCCTCGTAACCCCACGAGCAAAAGCCGTAACGGTCGAGAGCGCCGATAATGGGAATAATTGGCACGTCGCCCCCGGTGGGTTCGGCGTAGTAGCTGACGCAACGCTCGTAATAGGCCGAGGAGCCCGGGCGAGGGCCTGAGCGGTCCGAGGAGTCGAAGTAGGCCGAGGGGTGATTTCCCTGCATCGAGGGCGGTACGGCCTCGCGGCCGGAAAGGAGCCTCGGCGTAATAATGCCCTCCATCTGACTAGCGTAAGCATAGTTGAGCATCCAAAGGCCGGAGAACGTAGAAAAAGTAAAACCTCTCATTAACGAACGGGATTGACGTTGCGAAAATGAGAGGTTTGAGAGCCTCGATAAAGGACCTAATTACATAGGCAAGTTTGCCGTCTATGTAATTAGGAGGCCGCTTTTACCAAATATTTATGCTCTGCTAATTATTGACTTGATAAATAAACGGACAACTGAGAGATTTGACAATCAGATTCTTGAAAAGGTGCTCCGGCTTAGAGCAAACGTTTCACTTTAAATGGGTAACTATGTTGCTTTATTACCTTAAAAAAGGTTTGGGAAGGTTGTTGAATAAAATAGTATATCCTGTACTCGGTATTGCTATGATTTCGTTGATAGCTTATGCCATCGTAATGGGTATTATTTCTTGGCGGAAAGAAACAGAAGCTCTTGACGAATGTCATCGGTACACAATTGGGTACGCAACTGAGGTTAAAAGAAAAACACTATATTATAGATATTCAACCGAAGGGGGAAATTTTAATGGTAGTTGGGGGCAAAAACCTAGAAGCTGGAAAGATTATTTTAAGGGAAATTTTGTCGCTAATAAATTTCTATATAAGAGGTTTCTAATAAAATATAGCTGTAAAGATCATAAAATTAGCCAAATTGATTGGAGCCACTCTATCCCTGAAACAGTAGAACGAGCTCCTTATAAAGGCTGGGAAAATATACCAAGTCACTTGCCTAAGAATAAGTTTTAGTTGCGTAGCAAGCAAATAAGATGAGAATAATCTTACCACCCTACATTGAAAAGACTGTCGCTAAAGTCGCTAAATATGCCGGTCCGTGTATACTTATAGGGATTTTCGTTTTTGCGGTTGGTAAGCATATGTTTACTAGAATTATGCTAGAGCAATGTGTTCGAATTACTGTCGCTACTACTACAAGTGCTTCTGGAGGTGGATACAGAAAAGGAAATTCGCTAAGCTACACCTATAAAGTAGCCGGTAAGCAATATGAAGGAGGTTACGCTGGAGGGAAACTAAACCATATAAACGTAACCAAACAAGTAGCTCGCGCCATGCTCGTTCGTCGCCATTACGTTAAGTTTTCGTGTGCTTATCCTAGTTTGTCGGAGTTACTGTACGATAAGGAAGTGCCTGGTTCAGTAATTACTATTCCACCTGACGGATGGGACGAAATTCCTCGATAAAGCTAAGTCTCTAGTCAATCATAGTGTTACTAGCTAATCAGCTAGTGTCGAATTGGCCTCCTTTGGCCCGGAATCGTTGCCAGTTCAAGCCGCCAAAGAGCCGCACTCCGGCATAATAAAGCCGGTTGCGAAAGCGGCCCGGGTTCATTCGTTCCATGAGCTCGAGGTAAACCGAATCGGCATACGCTCGCCCATCGGCCGGGAGGTTCTCGTTAACGGCTGCGAACTCCTCCCAACGCATATACAAATAGTCGTGCGCGTAGGCTGCGAGGTTGGTCTTATTGTTGAACGCCGGAAGAACGCTCCACGACCAAACCGGCGTCGAGTGTGCATCGCTAACGAACCGCTCCCGGATATACAGGAGCCGACCGTCGGCGAGCTCGAGGAGTACGGCTCGCCCGATTTCCATTTGGTCGGTTTTGGGGAGCTCGCTGTCGATAACGATCGGGAGCCGGTAGGCCCTCGCCGAGCGGCCGATTACGAGCGGCCCGGGCGCGTTACTCATAGAACGGCGCGTTTGTCGAGCTTACCGATTTCCTGCTGAATCATCGCGTAAAACATCGAGAGAACCGGCGTTTTGCCGTTTATCTGCATCCCGGCCGCTTTTAGATCGTCTATGCAAATCGACTGAAAAAACGCCAGTTGTGAGACGGTTTCCTCGGTGCTGGTTTCGACCGGCTTTCCGGTCTGATCGACAACGGCTCCGGCCGTCGTGCGGCTAACGAACTGGTCGCGGTAACGGACCTCAGCCGCCCGGCGTTGCTCGGGAGAGAGTTCTCCGAGGGCCTCGAGAATCGGGACGCCCTCCCGGTTATGCGTAACGACGCGGATTTCCTGCGTCATATTGAGGTCGCGGCTAATCACTAGATTTTCGTGATAGGCAACCCGAGTAAAACCCGAGATCGGCTCATCGGAGACGGGTAACGATATTGAGTTCATGCGTAAAGCGTTTACTTATTGAAATAACATTGACTTGATACTCCCGCCGATGTTGACAACGAGCCGGGTTTGTCCTGTTGAGGTGTTGTGTACGACGCGCCAGCAATCGGCCGCGAGCTCGCTCGATTGAGCGTCGCCCCCTTGCCGGGAGACCTTGCCCGAGATCGAGCCGTTAACCTGTAGGAGGTCGCGGTCGTTAGGTACGGTTTGTCCAATCAGAAAACGGCCATCCGGCGTGAACCGAGCCCGTTCGACAATCGCTCCCGCTCCATTCCAGCCACGAATAATAAAATGGTTGTTGTTTAGTACGCCGAGGTCCCAGTTTCCGGCGTCAACCTGTGCCAGCCGGATAAAGCCGCCGTTGCCGCCCCCTCCTCCGGTGAGGTTGATAAACTGCGCGACAATGCTATCAGGTGGATTATTGCCGCCAGCGTCGAAAGGGTAAGCTAGATTAGATCGGTTAATCCCAACCCTGCCGTTTCCCTGTATTCGCATCAGCTCGACGCTAGTCGCCGAGGACGTACCGGCGTAAAATATATGGTTGTTGGTTGTTGCGTCTATCTGGTAACGCATACCGTTGGCATCGTAGCCGAACCCGTCGAACTGGTGATCGTTACCATTTGGGTCGAGTAAGGCAATCTTTTTGTTTGCCAGCGCAAACGGAAACTTAAGAATGCCGTTAAGCAGAAAATTTCCGATAACGTGGAGCTTCTCGCTCGCCCCTCCTCCGCTGCCGCCGAGGATTAAGTCGCCGTTGCCGTTAAGGAACGCTAATAGCCGTTTTGTCGCGGCTCCCGCTTGTTGCCAGAACGAGAACCCCGAGCCGCTAATATTGGAGTTGATAAACGCGAGCTCGCTCGAGCCGCCTATCCAGTTGGCCCCGAGGGACAACTGAGCCGAGCCGGGCTCGGTGATCGGAGCCGGAGGGAAACCGCCGTCGCCGTTGGTAATGGTGAAACTCGGAAAGCGTTGTCGGAACGCCTGAATCGGTTTGTACTGGCTAGGCTTGGTCGAGTTGAAAACCTCGGTGCCGAGTAGGTTCGTCGTATAGGTGGGCGTCGAATAAATTATCGCCTGCGCGAAGTTGACGAACCGGGCCGAGATAGCTTTAAAATTGTTGTCGGAGACCATGTAGATAACCGTCCGGCCGTCACTCATCTGTTGGCAGATTATGCCCGTCGCGTTGGCATCGCCCCGGCTGGTATACTGGTAGCGAAAGCCGCCCCGGTTGGCGAAATAAAGGTCGAGCTCAATCGGTGAGCCCCCGCCATTGTCCCACGGCTTGCCGATAAACGCGACCTGAGCAAAGTCGAACGTTCCGCCCGTTCCGGCCGGGAGCTCGCCAATCGCAAAGTAACGGGTCGCGGCTAGTCCGTCCGTCGAATTGGTGATCGTGAAAAAAGGGCTTACGCGGTTGCCGTTGAGCGTGTCGAGCCATGCGTCCGTAGCCTCGAGCGAGGCCGCTGTCCCGTTGGAGTAGTCGCGGCCGAGAACGGTTTTCGCTGTCCGGTAAACGGCGTCGGTATTTGCCCCGCCTGGCTGTCTGTCACTGAGCCGGAGCCACGTCGTTAAGTTGTTGTTGATGCCGGTTTTTACCCAGTCAATAGCCGCGAACAAGGTCGCCCGGAGAATTGCGGCTTTTATCCGTCTCGGCCGGTTGGGTGGCGAGTCGGGTAAGTTACTGTTGATTAATCCCCTGAGTTGTGTGTCGTCGGGTGCTGCCATTAGTTGTATTTGTTGTTTAGTGGTTTACGCATTGAATGAGGAGCCGAACTCGAGGTCGAACTCGGTCTCGGCAAAGAGCGCGGCCGAATCGAAACTCTCGAGAAAATAAAGGGAGTGCCACGAGCGCCCCCGGAGCGTGAGCGTTACCGCGTTGGCGTCGCGAATCGAGCGGCCGGTAAAGAGCGCGAGCCCGTTCTCGGGCTCTCCGGCAATGTAGGCCGCTCCGTTCTGGTCGAGCATCAGCGCGACCCACTCGCGGCCCCGGTTGGCCTCGGCCCAACCGATAAGCCTCGGCTCGTTTCGGGGAATGACGGCCGAGAGCTCGAGATCGTAAACTCGCCCCTCGCCCGAGGTTTGGCTCGTCTCCTGCATCGTACAACCGCCGACCGGAAACACGAGCTCAACGAGGGGAGCGCCCTCGGCGACCGAAATCCCGTATTGGCTTACGGTGTGGGGTGAGGCATCGACGGGAATCTCCTCGGGTGTGGCGAGGTAAAGCAGGTCCTCGAGGGCGAGGAGCTTAAGCCGGGCAATATGCCGGGCGTTGGGCAATCCGTAGAAGAGGCCGAGCCGGGTTTCGGTTACGATCATAGCCCAAAACTCGGCCCGGGTGAGCCTCGCCGAAAGGACCGAAATACGGCCCGTTTGGAAAGCGCCCTAAATGACAAAAACCGGCCCTCCGCGTTGGAGAGCCGGTTTTTGGCTTATTTGTCGCCCGGACTTAGGGTGCATTAGCCGGACTTTTTAGTCTATACCCGGACAATTGGTGCAATAGCCGGACTTTTTAGGGAAAAATTTTTCCGGTTTTTCTTTTCGACTCGGTTAAGATAATCGCGGTAAATCTTGCGGATTGTCTCCCACTCGAGCTCTATGTCGGGCGTAATATCGTAGCGGGTTAGAAAGCTACGGATGTACTGCGAATAGTCGCCCCCGCAAAGGTGATGCACCGACCGTACCTCGGAGATCAACGTCCGGCGAAAAATCTCGTCTAACTGCCTGACGAAATCCGGGTATTTCTCGGGAGGCATTTCGTAGGCTTTCTCGCGGCAATAGTAGGTAAGTACGAGCGTCGTTCCGCTCGGCTTCTCGGGTACAATCGGAAAGGGAATCGACCGGCTCGCGAGGTGAATCATTCGGCCGATTTCGTTCCACTTTTCAATGTGGACTACGCCCTCTTGTCCGTCGAACTCACCCTCGATAAACTTCTTTAGATAACGTGGAACGGGTAGCGTTAGCTTTTTGAGCATTTGGAAATTTTGCGGTAATCATATCAGCAAAGGAGGTAACGGGAGGAGCCACAAGATACGACTCCTCCCGCAATTGTCAACCCTTACCGGCAAAGCTCGAAATCGCGCCGATAAGCGAATCCAGTCGCCCGGCTTGGTTGGTGCCGTAAACGGCTCCCTCCACACCGTTGACGGCTCCCCTCACTTGGTAAACCGCTCCCTCGACGGCGCTAATCGAACCGCGTAACCCGCCAACCTGAAACGCCATACTATCGAGCCCGTTCGCCGTCCGGGTTGCCAGCACGTCGAGCGAATAGGCCGTCTGATTGGAGAGGCTCTCGAGCGCCCGAACGAGATCGGCGTCGAGCGTCGCGAGGCTTTGCTCGGTGCGGTCGGCGAATCGGTCGAGCGTGTCGATTGTCTGCCGGTGGTTATCCGTTAGGAGCGTGATCGTTTCCCGATGGTTGTCCGTTAAGAGCGTAACGCTCTCGAACTGCTGATCGGTCAAGAGTTGAACCGTCTCTTTCTGGTTGGCCCGGGTGAGCTCAACGGTCGCTTTCTGGTTGGCCTTAACGAGGGTAACGCTCTCGAGCTGGTTTGCCTTAACGAGCGTAACGGTCTCTTTCTGGTTTTGCTTAACGAGATCGGCGCTCGCTTTGTGGTTGGTGGCGAGCGTTTTTAAGAGCTCCGTCTCCAACTCGGTAACGGCCTTAACAATCTCCTCGCTCATTCCCTCGAACCCTTTCCCGGTCTTGTTCTCGAGGCTGGTAAAGCCTTTCGTTAACGAGAGGTTGAGGAGCGTAAAGGAAAGTTTCTGTTGTGCCGAGAGAGCCTCGAGGCCCCGGCCGTTGTCGCGGTTCGATACGTTGAGGGCGGCTATTATCTCGCGGCTGCGGTCGGCGAGTGCCTGCGTCAGATCGGCCGAGAGTCGGTCGGTATTGGCCCGGGTGCGCTCGTTGATACTTAGGGCAATGAAGCCGAGCCGGAGGCCGAGCGCGTCGAATAGGCTGTCGAGTTTGGTCGTTAGGGCTTTGGTATTCTCGGCCGCGTGTTTGTCGGCGAGCGTAACGGCCTCCTCGATTTTTGCCAGTAACCGGAGTTGTTCCTTAACGGCCTCCTGAGCGGCCGCGACGGTGGCCTCGTCGTTAACGCCCCCCTCGCTCCCGGAGTTGCTGCCAGCGTCGGAGCTATACTCCGAATCGCTCTCCTTAATCGTACCATACTCGTACATACCCCGGCCCCAATAGGGAGCCGAGAACAGACCGCCGTTTTTGAACGCCGGAGGAGCCTCGAGGCTCCGGGCCGAGCGGCCCATCGCGTCGCGGTCGCCGAGAACCGAGCTCCGGCGACGGTTGGGCGTCCGGGCGTTGCGAAACATTTGCTCGATTAGCGGCCGGTTGGCCTCGGTTTGCTCCCGGCTGATAATGGCCTCGTCGCCCTCCATTTCGCCAACCTCCCGGCCGCTCTGTCGGTCGATTAGCGCGATACCGCTCTCGCCGTAGCTCGAGCCGTGTCGCCCTCCCCGGGCAATAAAGCCGCCTTTCTCAAATTGGGGTGTTGGTTGCCGCGCAATCATGGCGACCTGTATTCCGGTCATTACCGCCGACATAGCCGCGAAAACAAGGTTTACCGGCCAAATAGTCGAGGCTAGGGCTTTCAACGTCGCGAGGGCTCCCGTTATGAGGGCCGTCGCCATGTCTGCCTTTTTCTGCGCCTGCCACGCCTTGAGTTTGGCGGCTGCTTCGGCGGCCCGGGCTTTCTGATTCTCGGCCTCGATTTGCCGGTTAAGCTCCTTTTGGTTCTGAATCCGGGTTTGTTTCTCGGCCTCGACTTTCTTTAGCTTTTCGCGCTTTTCTTTCTCGGCCTCCTCGATTGCTTTATCGGCCTGCTCTTTGGCGAGCCGAATCTTTTCTTTCTGGTCCTCTTTGGCTTTGGCGAGAATCTCCTTAGCCGCTTTCTCGTCGCCTTTCTGAACGGCCTCGATTGCCTTAAGCTCGGCCTCCGACTGATCTTTGGCGAGCTCGGTTTTCGTTTTGGCCGTCTGTTTGGCGAGCTCGGTTTGGGTTTTGGCCGTCTCCTTTGCCTGTTCGATTTTGAGTTTAGCCTCATCCTCGGCGAGCTTTTTCTCGGTATCGAACTTATCCTTTGCCTCCTTGAGGAGCTGTTTTCGGGTCTCCTGGTCTACGTCCTTGCGCTTGTTAATGGCCGCGATTTCGGCGTCCCGCGTAACCTCGGCCGCGTCGATTCGCTCGTCTTTGGTCGAGGTCGCCGATTTGATAGCGGCTTTCTCGGCATCCTGAGCGGCCTGAATCGTTCGTTTAGCCTCCTCCTGAGCGGCCTCGATTGCGTCCTCGGCCGTCTGTTTGGCCGTCGCGCTCTTTTCGTCGGCCGAGGTTTTGTAGCTCTCGAGCTGGTCGGCGAGCTTCTTTTTCTCCTCGCTCGAGGAGAGGCTCCGGTATTGGCTTTCGAGGCTCGAGATTGTCGATTCGGTCGCCGATTTTATGGCCGAAACTTTGTCGTTACTCTCCTGCGTAATCCGCTGTTTTTCGAGCTCGGCGGCATCCTGCGCGGCTTTCTCGTTGGCGAGTTGTTGCTCGAGAATTGCGACTTTCTCGTCGCGAATCCGTTTAGCCTCGGCGATAGCTCGCTCGGCCCGTTGTTGCTCGAGCCCGTTCAGGAATTGTACGGCGGCTTGGGCTATCTGCCCCACGGCCTCGTACTTTTCCATGTTCTGCGAAAGCCGTTTTTGCCACGCCGACTTTTCGCCCTCGAACATTTTGGAGCCGTGTTCGATAAACGCGTTAAGGTCTCCGGCGAGGAGGCTCTTAAATGCGTTCGCGCCGTTGCTCCAAATGGCTTGTTTTTTCTGCCGGAGCTCCTCCTCGCTCTTAGCGACCTCGGCCGAGTATTTGGCTCCGGCGAGTTGGCGCTCGTTATAGTAGCGGTCGGAGATTGCCGCCAGCGCCCGGGCGAGCTGGTCCTTATCGGTTATCTCCCGAGCGGCTTTCGCTTTCTCGGCGTTCTCCTCGGCGTCGAGCCGGTTAATAGTCGCCGTAAAGTCGCGGCTCAACCGCTCGCGGTGAATCTCGTTAAGTTTGGTCGAGTTGCCTTTCGCCTGTAGCTCGCGCCAGTCGAGGAGGGCGTTATAGGCTTGCCGCTCCTGCTCAATAATGCCTTTCTCGGCCTCGAGTTGTTTAGCGAGCTCCTCCTCGGCTTTCTTGCGTTTTTTCTCGGCGAACTCTCCGGCCGTCCTCGCGATTTCTGACTCGAGCCGTTTATTGATTCCCTCGATAGTCGCGGCTTTCTCGGCCTCGCTCGCTTTGCTACGGAGTACGGCCTCGGCCTCCCGGTCGCGCTTAACCATGAGCTTAACGAACTCGCGCTGCTCCTCGTCCTTGATGCTGTTGATATGCGTCTCGGCCTCGGCCCGGGCGAGCTCCTCGAGGGCTTTCTCGTTGGCTTTCTGCGTGTCGGCGAGCTGTTTTTGGTGGGCTTTCTCCTCGGCTTTCCGGGCTTTCTCGGCCGCTTTCTCGCGGTCCTTGAGGGCTTTCTCCTGCTCTTTGGTGATTTCCTTCTGAAACTTCTCGCCCTGCTCTTTCCCGGCAAACTGAGCGGCAATACCGGCGTTCGGGTCTTTCCACGTATCGACAATCTGAGTAACGCCAACCTTTACGTTTTTCTGTATCGCGTTGAGCGCGTCAGCGCCGAGCTTTTTTGTCTCCTCCCATGTCGCTTTTGCTCCGGCAATGTTGCCTTGTGAGAGTTGCAAAGCGGCCTCGCCGAGCGAGAAAATCATTTTGCCCGTATTGAGAACCGTCTCGCTAATACCGACAACCATCGTTTTTGCAATCAGCAAAACCGTACCGACCGCTTTCCCGAGGAGCGAGAGCGCCGGGATTGCCCTACCAATCAAATCGAGGATAGCGACGAAGATCGGCCGGAGCCCGGTTCCGAGCTCAACCTTGAGGGCGTCGAACGAGTCGCCGAGGTTGCTCGATTTGCCGTCGAGCGTGTCCATCATATCGGCATTCTGACCGGCTACGCCTTTCATCTTGCCGAGGGCCGTTAAGACGCCGAGCGTTGCCTCCTCCTGACTTTGGAAAGTACTAACGACCTTATTCGTTTTCTTATCGAGAACCTCGAACCCCTCGCCGGTATTCTTAACGACGAGGTTCGCGTCCTTGAACTTGAACGCGACCTCCTCTCCGGCTTTGGAGGCTCGCATCCCGAACTCTTTTAAGCGCTCAAACTCGCCGGTTGCCGCGTCGAGCAAGCCCTCTACGAGTTGGTCGAACGTCTTACCCTGCGAGGCTGCGAGGTCCGTTAAGGCGACCATTTCGGTTTTGGTCGGTCGGAGCCCCCGGTTAACCATTTTAACGTAACCGTCCGTTATTTCATCGACCGAGAACGCCGTTTGCGCTCCGAGTTGCTTAATCGCTGCGAGTGATTCCTTAGCCGCCTTTGAGTTGCCGCCGAGTGCCGTCGTGAGCACTTTCTCGTACTTCTCAAATTTGGCGGTCGTCTCAAAGATGCTTTTGCCGATGTCGATAATATAGCCGACAACCTGCAACGCCATAAACGCCTGAAACGCGGTCGCCATGATCTTGACGCCCCCGCCGATTTTGTTCCATAGCGAGGGCTGTCCGAGGTCCTCGCCCCCTTTCTTAATGGTCGTTACCTGCTTGTTTACGTCGCTGAAATACTTCTCGGCCTCGCCGAGTCGTTTCGCGGCCGCGTTAAATTCGTCGGTGCCGGGCTTGAGCTTTTTAAGCTCCCGGTTAAGGTCCTTAACGTGGTTGTTCAGTTGGGCGTAGGTGAGCTGCGAGAGATCGACCTCTTTCTTAAGCCGGGCCGTCTCGGTGGTTACGTCCTTAAGCTCGGCCTTGTATTTTTTCCACTCCTCGGAGCCTTTGCCCGGCCCGTTGGTCTCGATTTCCTTAAGCGTCTTACGGAGCTCTTTCGCTTTGGTGTCGAGTTGGGTTAGATCGTTGGCGAGCTCGGTCGAGTCGCCCCGGAGTTTGAGCGTTGCGGTTTCGTTTAGATTTACAGCCATTGCTTACTGTTGGGAAAAGAGGAGCCTCACTCCTCGCATTGCGGTTAAAAAAGTTTGGTCGGTAAGGTCCCGAAAGAGATAGGGGAGCACGTCGGAGAGGAGCGGGTCGGAGTAAATGCCGCGATAGCCCCGGGAGATGTTGGGGAGCCGTTGGCGGTTCATTTTGATTGCCCACGCGATACGCTCGACCGTCGCCAGATCGGAGGCCGGTCGGCTTAGATTTTTGGTCGGATAGCCGGGGACGTAAGCGAACTTGTTAAGCCCTTTCTCCTCGACAAATCGCTCGATTGCTGCGAGGGGAGGGGTTCGCGTGTAGTTCATCGAACGGAGGTCGCGTAGCCGGAAATAACCGACCATTTCGAGCCGGGCCTCGACGTAACCGTTAGCCTCGGTCGCGGCCGTTCGCCGGAATGAGTTAAGCATTTCGCCGGTCAGCACGAGCCCGGCCGCTTTCGCCCGGGCAATAAAAGCGGCCTCGGCTTTGATAATGTACTGGTCGAGGATTTGGGCCGTATTGCGGTTGGTGGTTAACCACGTCGCCCGGGCCGGTCCGCCGGTGCGGTCTCCTCTCACCCCTGTCGCTGATTCCATAGCTTGTTTTTGGGCAAGCTAAACTGGGATGCAGTGTCTATAAAGGACCAAAAAGCTTGATTTGAGTTGCTATAATGCGAATGGAAGTAACCGCAGCCATGTTATATATTTCACGATTGGTGTCAAACCATATGAAATAAAAAGACCATGTATCATTCTTGGTACTATCCGTTTCGCTGATCTTGGTGATACAGATGATAAGAAAAGAAATTGTATAAAAAGAAGAATCTGTGATAAAAGTAGACATAGATATACTCGCTAATAGATTCACTTACAAAGTGTACTGGTGCGCTGAGCAGTGTATTGCTATGTTGCATGTACTTATAAGCCTCTAAGTAGATGTAGCTAGTTATTTTTTTTACTCAATTTATAATTAAAATAACAATATTATTTAATTATTAAAATGGCATTAATGTTATAGTTATGTTTGTGAACAATTACTTTAATTTTTTTCTAAAATTTTCCTTTAATTGTTATGAGACATTTTATTATAATGCTTTCTGTTTTGTTCTTAGCGTCTTGCTCTAATATGGATAATTTAGGGCCATCACAAAATAAACTTTCAGTTGATAATAAAGCAGAATTATCTATAAAAGATGGTACACTTTCTTTTGGAAGTTATGATAGTTTTCTAGCTTATCTAAAAAAGGTAGATAACCTTAAGCCTGAAGAATATATAGATTGGTCAAATAGCTTAGGCTTTGAGTCTTTATATACTAGTTATATAAATGACACTAAATCAATGGGTATTAATAATAAAAAGCTTAATAGTATAAATTCAGCACATGCCAAGCTTTCTAATAAAAAAGGATGCCTGTATATCTCAAATAGCACGTACTTCTTTTCCGAAAAAGAATTAAAAGTTATAGCTGGAGTAGGATTAGAAAAACAGGAGATGCTTGTGCATACAGATAATAAGTCTGACTATGCGAAAAAAGGTATAATGTATTCAGACGTTGTACTAGGAATAAGAGATAAGTCTAAAGATAGTCCTAATGCTAGGTATCCCGATTTTGAGATGTTTCAAGATGGGAATAGAGTAGTTATGAAAAACAAAAATACTAGTGCCGGTGGTGATAATTGTTATTTAAGAACCAAACTGATATGTAGAGGTTACAATATGTTTGTCCCTTCTCCAGGAGGTTCTGTTTGCAACAGGGATCCTTTTACGGGTGAACTCTATTGCTCGCCCGATTTTGTGATGATACGAAAAGCCACAATGCTTGTTGAAGCTGAATTTTATAAAATTTCTCTTGGAGAACGTAGAATAGTACCCCAGCGGTACGAAACGAACTGGAGTTTTAAAGTAGATGGGGTACCATACACTGGTTCTTTTGTTGAAAGTGGTACTGAGTTTTTTGATATTACTTTCTATGATGGGCCAAGTGGTAATATCACTGATTTTAATGTTCCGATCGCAGCGTATGATTACTTCGATGAAACGCTAAAATCTTCGTCTACAGCATTCTTATTTACATACTAAATACAATATTCACCCAACTTGTACGTTTATTACTTATTTGTTGGGTGAATATAATCATTATGAAATTAGCGCTCTCAATCGTAATATTGATTACATTTTCGTCAGTTTTTTGTAAAACTTATGGGCAAGACCATAGATTTCAGACAGGAATTAGCGCTAACATGCTTTCGCCTTCATCCAAGCTAGATTTTTCAGATCCATACTTTGGGGGCTCGTTAAGAGGTCGTTATTATTTTAGTGATAAGAACGATGTATATTTGAGAGCAGGGGTAGTGTCAAACAGTCTGAATAGGTCGAATACAAACAATATTATTATTTTTTCCGCTGGTGTTGAACATTTTTTCTTTAATCGTACAGCATTCACTCCTTACCTAGGTATAGGTATAAGCTTATATAAGGAGAAAAGTGTAAGTTTTAGCGATAATTTGTTGAATAGTAGCGGGGTAGATCCAAGAATAGGGCTTCAGTATAAGGTGTCAGATATTATTTCTCTAGAGTTGGATGCGAGTTACCAAATGACTGTAGGTAGTCGCTTTCAGAATACTGCCGCATACTTGGGGTTAGGTGCTAACTGGAATATGGGTAGAAAATAGTATAGAGTTTAAACGTTGTACAAAAGAGATACAACGTTTAAACCTATAACGAAGCGTAAAAAGTATATCCTGAAAAGATAAGATTTTCAAGGTATGCGAAAAAAAGTTTTAGACTCTTATGAAAAGAACCTGAGCCGGAGCTCGGACCGGGAGCGAGGCTATCACTTTTAATGGGAGGTAGTTTACCCCGTTGATGTGGACCTTTTGCGAAAAGTCGAGCGAGGCCAAATCGAACTCGTTAAGCGTCATATTCCGGGCGAGGTAAAACCAACGGCTCCGTAACTCCTCGTTTTTGGTCCAAAACGTTCGCGCTAGGCCCTTATCTCCTGTCCAGTAAAGCGAGAGAGCGCCGAGGGTGCTCGAGGCCGTAGGAGCGTCGTTATTCGCGTCGCCCCCGGTGTAGAACAGGAGCCGGGCTCCAAACTTGTTGGCCGACTGGTTGAGCGTCGCCGTAACGCCTGCCTGCTTGCACGTCGCCGTTCCGCTCGCGGCATCCATAAGGAGGGTCGAAAACTTGCTTTTGAGCGGTGCGATTCCGGTCGGCTCGGCGAGCTCGGCCGAGAGATAGTCGGCCGTAATCGGCGGCTTATCCTTAAGCAAACCGTCGTTGGAGTCGAGCTCGCTCCCGAGTTGTAATCGGCGGCTCGTCTCGGGCTGTTTGCGGTAAACCTTGAGGGCTTTCTCGCTCCAATCCTTGACGGTTGGCCGCTTGAGCATATCCGACGTAAAACCAATCGAGAGTTTCCGCTCGGCCGGGCTGAACGTAAACGAGAGGTTAAACAGCTTACGGAGCTCGAGGAAAAACTCGGCGAGCGTGAGCTCCGGTAAATGCCGCGAGATCGTAACGGCCGAGGCTCCCGGTCCGGCGTCCCGGTCGAGCGCCCGGGTATTAAACAAAATCAACTTTCGGAGCTCCGGCCGGGTCGTGAAATAGTCGCCGGTTATGGTCGTGCCGGTAACGGCCGCAATCCGGCCGAGGAGGTAATCGACAAACAAAAACGGCACTTTCGGCCCGGTGGCCGAGTAGGCTCCCGACGCGAAATCGTTCATTTTGCCCGAGTAGCTGACCTCGGCCCCGTTGGAGCCGTAATAGTCCGGGTTTACAATTGTGGGAAAGCAGACGGCCGGAGCGTTGCCCGAGTTCACAAGCTTAACGAGCGGATTCGGGAGGGCAAGCGAGCCGAAATCTATCTCGCTCAACGGCTTATACTGATGCGCCCCGAAAAACTCGCCTAGGGCTTGCACAACTGTAAACGAATACTCCGAACCGGCCTCGGTCAGAACGGCCGCTCCGGTCTGCAATAGTTGCCCGTTGTAATATTTCTCGCACATATAGCGAAACGAAACCGCGTCGTTTTGCAGTAGATCGGGATAGCCCAAAATTGCCCGGTTCCGGGCCGAGGCCGGGAGGTTGGGAATCGTTACTTTGCTCGAGAGAATATCGTCGTAAACGAGGTAAGGGCTCACGAGCTCGAGCTCAATCTTTGCCCCGGGCGAGAGATCAACGATTCGCCCGTTCATGCGGATTTGTAGCGACATAGCTTAACGGGTGGTTACGAGAAAGTAATATTTGTCTCCGGCCGAGGGTGTGACCGGGAAAGCGAAGTACTCCGAGCCCTCGAGGTTGAACGCAAAATCGAGGTTCATAACCGAGACGCCGTTCCGCCAAATCTTGACGTTACCGAGGCCCGATACCGGCCCGTAAACCATAAATCGCCAATCGGCCGTTTTCGGCGGGAAATCGAGATCGTTCGAGCCAACCGGAAACACGTAAGGCCGGTCGGTGCCTTGTACGGTCCAAATATTGCCGAGGTCCGGCTCGACTCCTCCGCTCTGGTTGGGCGTTCCGGTCGCCGGGTCTCCTCCCCAAAAATGGAGCGCGACGCGGCTCGGGTCGGCGGCTCGGTAGTGCCATAAACCGGCCGGGATTGCCACGTTATAAAGCTCGGGTTGTACGGTGCACGTCCCGTTAAGGTTGGCGAACTCCTGCGTATTGCTCGCCCGGTATTGAGCCTCGGCGAGCTCGTCGCCGTCGCCCGGCCGCTCTCCTCCGTAGGTTCCGGCCGGTATCGAGACAATCGCCGGACCGCCGACTCCGGCTCCGCAATTGGTGCGGGTGTAGGAGGTCGGCCGGGAAATAGCCGCGTTGGGGTAGGGCGTCGAACCGGCAACCCCGCCCGGGATAACCGCGTCGGCGATAAAATCCGGGTCACCCTGAACGTTGGGCTTTTCAGTCCTCGGCTTGTAGGGCGTTTTGTCGTCGAGGTAGTATCGTTGGAGCCGGAGCGGTCGCCCCCGGCCGGTTCGTTTGCCGTTGGCGTCGAGCGTCTGAACGATACCCACGCCCCGCCAGCCCGTCGCCCGGGCGCTCGTGACCGGCGCGGCCGGGAGATCGGAGTAACTCGTCTCGAGCTCGGTTTGTCGAAAGATGAATGTTCGGCTTACGAGGCCGCTCGCGTCCTCGGCATCAATCAGGCTGTTTGTAACGAGCTCTAACGGAATGTGTCCCTTATCGGTAATCAGATAGACCGACTCGGCGAGCATGAGCTCGTCAAAGGTTCGGAGCGTTTGCCGGGCGTTACGCTCGAGCCAACCCGTCGAAATTTGGAGTTGTCGCTCGCCCTCGAGGTAAACCAGTTTTGCGCTCGAGAAATCGGCCCCGGCTCCGAACGGTCGCTCGACCTCGGCCGAGGTCCGGCTCGTTTTGAGCGTCTCGAAACCCTCGCCGAGGAGTCGAATCGTGTCCCAACCGCCGAGGCTGTTACAAAACAGGATTTGCCGCTCCTGCCTGCGGTATTGCGTATCGAGCCGATAGAGCCGCGTTTCGGAAAGTCGGTATTGGTTGCCGTCTGAGAGCCAAACCTCGTAACTGATAACCGGCTTGCCGAGCGTATCGAGGCCGAGGGCTTTCGGGCCGACCGGCATACAAACGACCTGATACAAACCGACGCCCGTTAAGCTCCCCCGGTCGAGGACCTCGCTCGTGCCGTCTGCGTAGTTTACCTCGACGCGCCGGACAACCTGCGCCGGGTTGGGCGTCTGGTTAAGCAGAAAGTAAAGATACTCCTCCGAGCTCGCGCCGACTGTCTTTCCGTCTGGTTGCCACGTCAGCCACGAGCGCGTAAACCACTGATCGAAAAAGCGGGAGCCCCAACCGGCGAAATCAGCCTCCGAAAGCCCGGCTTTGATAAGCCACTGTTTCGGCCGGGTTACGTTGGTGCCGGGAATCAAAACGCCGTTGTTCTGAATCGACTCGGCGAGCTGGAACGGCATCGTTAAGGAGGCAATCACCGAAAGGCCGGTTTGGGCGAAATCGGGCTTTTGCCGTTCGAGGACCTCGTTAAGGAGTTCATCAATCCGAAAGTAAGCGCCCTCGTAAACGCTCGCCGAGCCGTTGGCGAGCGGTGGTTTCTCGCTCCCGGGCATCGTTAGCAGTTTGGCGAACGTCGGCGAGAGTGGAAAGCTCGGGATTGAAATGTCGAGGAAATACCGGAGCCCGGTTCGGTCGGCGAGGCTCGGGTCGGCCGGTTCGATAATGGGCTCGATACGGTTCCGGCTGAGGAGGAGCGGGAGGAAAACAACGTCGGCTTTTAGTGCGTCAATCATAGGGGTTAGTAAGCGAGCTCGCTTTCGTCTATGTGGTGGGAGATTCGGTAAATACCGTCGCGAACCGGCTCGAGCTCGAAACAGATCGGGAGGTTACGGCGAACGGCGAGGTAGTTAAACCGCTCCTCGACCTCCGTAGCTCGCTCGGGTGAGTCGAGGGCAATCTCAACAACCGGGAGGCCGCTCTCGAGTCGTTTAAACGTTTGGTCGAGGAGCTCGAAATAATTAAACCGGAGGGCCGCGAAATCAATCGGCGGGAGGGGAGTCGTAACGGGCATATCGCTAAGTTTTGCGAAAGCTCGCCCGGCGACCGGCCTTGGGAAAGGACTGAATTGAAGAGTTTGGCTTAGTAGTAGACAGTTTAATTATTTAATGTAAAACATTAAATAATAATTGTTTTGTATTAATTTATGACTACGTTTGCTCCACACTAAATTACTTGCACCATGAAAATAATAAACGTCCTATTTTGGGGAGTCTCTATTCTTATCGGGCTTGAGTGCCTGTTATTCACTTATCGGGGTGTATCCATCATTGGAGAGTATTCAGGTGTACTTAGGTGGATGTGGGTATTTAAAATAGCTACATACATGGGCATCGTAGCTATTGGCTTCTTAGTATTCAGGATGAAGAAAACGTTTAACAAGCGTGGTTTCCTAGAGTTGACGAGTGTCAAACAACTTCGTTCTGTTGGTCTGCTGGCTCTTGTCGTTGCCATGCTTAACTCATTTGCCAATGCAGGTATGGACACTTGGCACTACTATAAAAAAGAGGTGAGTTTTCAAGAAGCACAAGGACAATTTACCCTGTACCTGTTTGAGCATATATTCGATCATTCACTGATCATCTACGTGCTCGTTCTGTCAATCTTGATGTTGAGCTACTTTGCGCAAAATGCCATCGCAGTAAAGCGGGAAAACGAAGCGTTTATATGAATGGAGCTATTATTGTGAATTTAGATGTAATGATGGCCCGAAGAAAGATGTCCCTTAACGAGTTGTCTCAGCGGGTCGGTATATCTAACGTCAATCTATCGGTGCTTAAAACTGGTAAAGCAAAAGGGGTGCGTTTTGACACACTAGCGGCTATCTGTAAGGTGTTGCAATGTCAACCAGGTGACATATTGGAATATGCAGATACTACGTCAGAGGAGGAGATTCCTCTCTTAGTTGAGAATGACTAAAAGTAATGAGCCTCAACCGATCTGGTTGAGGCTCATTACTTTTAGTCATTTATACTTTTTGCGGGTTAGGTAAGGATTTTCCCGGAGGTAGTTCTCGACCTCCTTTTTAGCCAGAAAGCGACGGGTTTTCTCGGGCTTGAGCACGACTAAATTTTGGTAAACCGAGAGCCGTACGAGGCCGGTCTTAACGAGCGCCGTTCTAGGATTTGAGAACAGATAGCGGATAAAAACAAGCGGCCCGGCGAGTAACCAGACGGCCCAAAACAGGAGTTTACGGCGTAGCATAGTGGTAAGTTACGAGTAAATAACGGGATTGATTGGCAACGCAAACCGGACCTTTGCCTCGTAGCCGTAACAGGCATCGGCAACGAGCCACGAGACCGGCTCGAGCATCAGCGACCGGCCCTCCTCGAAAAGGATTTGTTCGCCGTCATTGGCCCGGAGCTGTTTGTAAATCTCGGTTGCGAGCCGCTCGGCCTCGTCGTACGTCGCGTCCTCGTCGGCATAGTTGCCGAGCCCGGAGCAATAACAAAAAACGTAGAACGTAACGTCGAACCAGCCGAGCGTTTGTTCGGCTCCGTTGTCGCTTAAGCGGCATTTCGGCCGGAGGCAAAAGACGCCCGGGTAAACGTCCTCCGAGCGACTGTCGGCGAGAAACCGTTCCATTCGGTCGCCGTCCGACAATACGGCGTAATTGATGCCGGGAACGGTTTTCGCGAGCGGGATAAAATAGTCTTTAAACTGCTTGGTTACGTTCATTGGTTGGCGGCTTTATTACGTTCGTATTCGGCGAGTAGGTCCTTACGGTGCTCCTCGAGATAGAGTAGAACCTCGTGCACGTTAGCCGCTTTGGTGCCGCTCATGTTGCCGAAAATATGCTTTTCGGCCAGTAGGTGCGCGTTCTTAACGAGGCCCTGCGCCGGGTACTCCTCGGGCTCGCCGTCGCCGTCGCCGAAAATGGCATATTGGCCGAGGAGCGTTTTCATATTTCCGGCGAAAAACAGCAGGACCGCGAGCTTATCGGCCTCGGCGAGTTCGTTAACGAGAGCCGCTCGCTCGCGGGCGATATACTCGTTATAGAGCTCGCGCTCGTCGCCGTTCCAATCGGCCGGCCGATTGCCGGGAGCGGCCGGTCGGCATAGCGTCGCAACCAATAAATTAAGCCGCTCGTTACCGGGTACGAGTTGCCGGATATAGGCGAGAAAATGGATATACGCGTCGGTGAGCTCGCCGAAACTCATCGTTAAGAAACCCGTCTCCGGGAGGAGGTAATCGACGCCGTTAACGGAGATCGAGCCGAACGGCCGCTCGTGAATCGGCTCCGATTCCATCCAGCCGAGGAGCCGGTAAAGGTCGCGCAAAACGATAGCGTTGGCGGTCCGGGCTTTCTTGCCGACTTGGTTTCCGAAATGCTTTCGCATGAGGAGTTTCCAAACGCGTGGTTTGGCGTTCAACGCGAGCCGGATTATCTCGAGGTAGCTATCGCCGGTCGCCGGAGTGAAATAAACCAGTTGGAGGAGTTGGGCCAACCGTTCGGGAGGAACGTCGGCCCAACGCTCGGGCAACTGGTACGCGGTATTGTCGAGGTGAATCGTTCGCATTGCTCCGGCTTAGATGCTGTCGAGGGCTTTCTTTTGGGCGAGCGCCTTAAAATCGACGGTTAGTTGAGCGATAACGGCCGCGACAATCCCCTCGATTAACGAGCTCGTCTCGGCGACGGTCTTAAGGAACGCCGGGAGCTCGATTCCCTGAGCCTCGAGGCCCATTAGAAAGGCCGAGAAAAGCCCGAGGATAACTCCGGCGTTCCGAATCAGTGAGAACAGTTTCGGCGTCGGAGCCGAGAATCGCTCGAGGAGCGAAAGGTCGTTTTGGTTGTGCATTGTCTACTGTTTAAAGTGGTCCGTCATTACGGTTTGCAGCGTTGGGCTAATCCAGTTCGCAATGAGCTTTATATCCGAGACGCGTCGCCGGTTGATGTAGCAGCCGCCCCGGGTGCCTTTCCCCCCGGTGGTGTTGAAACCGAGTAATAAAACATACTCGGCGTCCGGGTCGAATCGGTCCTGAGCGAGGCCCTCGATATGGCTCCCGAAAATCGAAACGGCGTCCATTCGTTGCGGTGCGATTCCGCTCCGTTGGTTGCCTCGTCGGTTGCGTCGGTAGATTATCCGCTTACTGTCCGAAAAGTAGCTCGAAACCATTCCAGCCGCCCGGACCGGAATCCATAGGCCGTTTACGCGGTGGCAGTAGTTGAAACCCGAGGCACAATAGAACGCCCGGTCGGGCAAGCCGTTATACTTGTTGATTTTGGAAATCCACGGCGCATCATTGTGGTTAGTACGCTCAGTTTTGCCGACATAACTCGCGGCCGTGTCGTAAATGGCTTGCCGGAGGATTGTCTCGTCAAACGAGATCGGCCGGGCCGGAGCCGGTTTATCTCGTTTGACCGGGTCACGCCTGACGGATTGCGCTACGGCTTGACTAAATGCGATAGAGCCGAGTGTAAGAGAAATAACGAGATGAAAACAACGGTTAAAACGCATCGCTGAAAAGGGGTTAATTCTTCGTGAAACTCGGTAAACAGACTCTTACGGTTTTTGCCGAACGGGAGCACGTAAAGCAGAATAAAGGGCGCGAAAATCGCCAGTTTCGCCAGCGCGAGCGGGAGGTCGAAAAACTCGACAAACTTCTCGAGGTAAAACTTTTGGATGCTCGTCGCGTCGTAGGGTTGCGTTTGGAGCTCGGCCGGTAGGTCCTTGTTCTTCTCGGTTAACGCGGCTCCCGAGGAGAAAAACAGCCCGTAAGAGACGTACAGAATCAGCGAGAGAAAGCCGATTTGCAGCGCGAGAACGAATCGGCTCGAGCTCGTCGCTTTGGCCGGTTTGGGCTCGGCTTGCTCGAGCTCTTTCGGAATCTCGAGGCCGAGCTCCTGAGCGAGGGCGAGCGCGTTCGCGTCGGCCTCGAGCGCCCAACGGATATAGGTCTTTTTCGAGGGCTCGTCGGTCTCGCTCGCGGCCGTCGCCCGGAAGTTTTTAGCCTCCTCCCGGTAGGCGTTGTATTGTGCGAGCTTACGCTCGTACTCGGCCTCCTGAGCGGCCCGGCGTTTGTCCTCGAGCTCGGTTCGCTTTTTGGCGAGAGCCTCGGTCTCGCGCTCGAGCTCGGCCTCCTCCGAGTCGTACTCGCTCGCGACGGTCTCGGCGACGGCCTCCGGCTCGGGCTCATTCTTTACGATTTTCATAGGAGCCCGGCGCGGGTCCTGAGCGTGTCGATTGTGTTGCATAGTCATTGCGTTGTTTACTGGTTTTAAAGGATTATTAAGTCGGAGTTGGTGAAATCGGGCTCGGCCTGCGGGTCGCTCTGGTTGGCCGCGTAGTAGCCCGGGAAAAGGCTCGGGCTCGCCGTTTTGTCGAGGTAGTTTTTCGCCCGGGCGAGGTAGGTCGAGGCATCGGCGAGGAACTGTCGCCGGAGGCTGTCCCGGGTTCCGGCTCCGGGCGCGACCTGTTCAATCGTGCCGTCTTTGGAGCGTTGCTCGGAGATGCCGCTCGGCGAGACGTTAAGCGGGAGGTACGGGAGGGCCTCGAAAATTGCCGCGTGAGCGAGCGCCGGGAGGAGCTCGTTAAGGAGAGCTTTCTCGGCAACGGTGAGCGTTAACGGGAGGCCGCTCGGGTCTCGGTATTTAGCTTTCAGATCGGCGAAAACCGAATCGCCCAGGAGGGGTAATAGATAGAGCGTCTCGGCCCGTTCGACGTAGGTTACGAGGCCGGAGAAAAAGCGGGTGTTTTTGCCCATACTCGGCACGTACCGAGCGAGCTCCCACGCCGAGCGGATAAAGACGCGGTTCCGCTCTTTGTAAGCCTCGGAGCCGGTCCAACTCGCCGGGCGAATCCGCTCGAGCTCGCCGAAAAAATCCTCGAGGCTCCGGTCAACCATCGCGAGATTAGCCTCGCGGGAGTCGAGGTATTCCCATTTTGTAACCGGCGTCGTGTTGTTGGGGTTGGCCTTTGTCATACCCAAATCGCCAACCCGTAGTTTGAGGTGCGGGAACGCCAGATCGTAAGCGTACCAACTTACGCAAGCCTGAGCGAGCTCGAGGAGCTCGGCCTCGGCTCCGGCTCCGACCGGGAGGTTGGCGAGGTCCTCGAGGTGTTCGAGGAGATCGGCTCCGACCTCCCGGCGAAACCAACGGAGACCGCTCTTAACGAACGGCTCGACGGTCGCCAAACTAAGTTTTGCCTGTACTGCGCCGAGCTCGCGCTTGAGGGTTTCGACGGTAACGAGTTCGACCATTTAGTTTTGATTGACAACGGCCGCTTTCCCGTTGGGGTTAGCGTCGAGGGTGGTTAATTGAACGCCGGTAAAGGCCGGAATTACGTCGGTGTAGCCCATCAGCCGGAGCGCGTGAACGACCGGCGTTAGTACTATCTGACGGTGTACGGGTGTGCGGAAATGTTGCTGATAGTCGGCAACGACGCGAATCTGAGCGCCGGAATCGCCGGATTTCGAGCCGGGCGTTACCCCGCCGAGGACCGGCAAAATGCCGACGCCGTTCGTAATGCTTACGTTTGCCATCTCCCAGACTTTCGAGTAAGCGTCGTCGCTCATTTCGTTCTTCAGCGAAACCACGTCGATACTGTCGAGGGCTTTCCCATCCTCGCCCCGGAGGTAGCGCGTTAAGAGGCTCTTGTTAACGTTATCGACGCCGGAAAGCCATTGCTTAAGGTTCTCGCCGAACGCGGCCCATTTCCCGGCGACGGCTTTCGCGTCGAGCTCCTTACTCCCGTCCTTATCGAAGTAGTCTCGCGGCATCTTGATTAAGTATTTCAAGTTGTAGCCGTTCTTAATGCCGCTCTTGTGAAAAAGCGGGATAAGGTTCGCGAGCTCAATCCAATCTTTCGAGAGCCACCACGAGGGGAAATCGTACCACGGATTCCCGGGAATGTGCTCCCGGCAATGGAGGATAGAGACAACGTTCGCTTTCGGGTCGCGCCGGTTAAAGGCCGGAATCGAGATGCTGTCGGAATCGTTAAAGGAGGTCCGGTCGCCGAAATTCGGGTTAAGGAAATACTCGCTTACGGCCTGTCCTTTGGTCGGTCGGCCGATACGGGTCGCGAACGAATCGGAGGTCTCGAGAATCGGCATACCGCCGACCGTAAACGAGAACCGGGTAAACGGGTTGGCGTTATGTACGCGCTCGTTAATCGCTGCAATAATGTAATCCTGCAATTCGGTCTCGAACTGCCAGTCGATAAGCTGACTGTCGATATACGGCTCGAGTTGCTGTTTACCGTCTGCGATAACCCGTTTAAAGAAGCCGAGCCCGGAGCCGTAAATCATATCGCGTTGAGCCTCGAGGAGGGGCTTAACCTGATTGTTTTGCTCCTTAAGCCGGTTCATCTCGTTTGGCTTGTTGTCGTTAGCCCCCCAAAAAACGTGTTTGTTGGAGCCTCCGGCGACGGCCGAAACGCCGAACGATTGGTCGCGTGAGTTGGTCAGTTGTACGACCGCCCCGTAGTTTTTGCTTTCGATAACGAAAGCCTCGTCGTTTATCCAATTCATACTTAAAAGGTGTGATTGACGCGCCGACCGTTGTACTCGAGAATCAGGTCGATAAGGACGTTAAAGGGCTCGCGGGTGGTTACGTCCTCGACTAGAAAGAGGTGGTTTCCGCTGACGTTGGCGCGGAACTTACCGGCTCCCGGCGTCGATTTCGTGGTCTTACGGCATCGCGGTTTAAAGCCGATAGAGCCGTCTTTGCGGCAATACCGGAGCGAGAACTCGTTCGGCTTGCCGTCGAGTCCTAACTCTTGGTGAATCTCGGCGAACATCGCCCGGCGCGTAATGGGTTGGCTCATCCGTTATAGCCTTCCGGCTCGGTTGATTTATGCCCAAAACTCGGCCCGGTTGAGTCTCCCGGAAAGGACCGTTTTGCGCCGGGTTGCGGCCAACGTCCGTAGTTAAAAAAGTCGCGAAAGGCTTCCATTCCGGCCGCTATGCCGAACGCTTGCTCGGCGGCTTTTCGTTGGTACTCCTGTTCGGCGTTCCAGTCGAAAAGGTCGCCAACGTGTTTTGGAATCTCGACCAAATAAACGCTTTCGTTTGGCCGCGATTGGAGCTCCCGGATAAGGCTACGCCGGTTAACGGGTCGCCCGGCATGATAGCGTAAGTAAACCGGCTCGTAGGGCTCGACGGTTTTCCGCTCCGGCATCGGAGGAGGAGTCGAGGCCGGTAAGTTGTTGGCCTTTGGGGGCTCCGGCTTAACGAACGGCGAGGCCCATTTCCCGGCGAGCATATAGCCGAGCGAGACTCCTCCCAACAAACCGGAGAAATAAAACAGCAAAACGAAACACAAATCGAAATTCATAAACCTTTGATTTTGGCGTAAATGGTTAGTGCGATAAGCCCTCGAAAAAACCAGTTCTCGAGCCGGGCTCGGCCGAGCTTTTGGGTTGTCTGGTTGAGGGTCTCGGTTGTTTTGGCGAGTGCCTGATCTTTCGCGGCCGAGCCTGCTTTGCACTCGTTAAGCTCGGTCGAGAGGCCGAGGAGCCCTCGGTCCTTGTTGGCAATGGTTGCCAGATAACCGGCCTCCCGAGCCCGGGCGAAATCGCCCTTAACGAGGTCGGCGTTTATGTGGCGAACGTTGCGGATAAACTCGGCCTCGATATAAGTTCGGCTAGTGTCGGCGGTATCGCTGGTTGATTGAGCGCATGAGCTCGAGATCGGAAAGGCGAGCGCAAGAGTCGAGAGCAATACGCTCGCGTAAACGGCTGTTTTCATGGCTTAACGAATCGGTTTTGGTGGTTTGTAAAGCGAGTCGGCCGCTCCATTTGATCGAGTCGGCGACGGCCTGTTTTTGGGAGACTAAGCGGCCGAGCGATTCCCGGTTCTCGTGGCACGTCGAGAGCTCTTTTCGGGTCGATAAGTGAAGCAGCACGACGGCGAGGAGGCAAAGGCCGAGGGTTACGGCGAGGATAATCCAACCGAGCCGCTCGGTCGGTCGGAAAGGAGGAGGGGAGAGGTTTTGTTCGTTGGTCATAGACCAAAATTCGCCCCTCCCAACCCTCCCGGAAAGGACCTACTTACCGGCGAGTTTCTTCCAGCCGGTTAGTTCAAAGTGCGGCCTATCGGGCAGGCTTTTAAAGTTGCCGCCCCACGTTATGCCGGTCGATTTGAGCACGAGCGGAGCGAACAAATCGAACCATTTGTCGGACCAATCTATCCGGCCTCCTTTTGCGAGGAAAGCCACGTCGAACGCGAGCGCCGGTTTATAGTTGTGAGCAGATTCTCCGGCCCGGGCGTTGGTGACGCGCTCGGCCGGTTCATCAATCTTGCCGTTTCCGTTGTTGTCGATTTTGTCGGTCGGTTGATTGAACAGAGCGGTTTGCTCCTCCGGGCTCCGAAAGGTGCAGGAGATAAACGGTTTGGGAGCCTCCGGGTAAGTGAGGAGGAACTCGGCCTCGGCCTTACCAAAGGCATAGGCTAAAAGCGGGTGTAAATCAGAAATCGAGCGAGGGGGCATCGTAAATAGCGGCCGCCGTAGCGGTTGGTTTGTTTACGGCGAAATAGCACTCGTCCGGAGCGGCCCGAAAGGACACAAAAAAGCCCTCCGGGAGGGAGGGCGTTTAAAGTTGTACTGACCCGTTTGTAAACAAATTATTGCCACGCTTCACATTTATGTGTACAATCGCAATGGGAAATTAGAAATTTGTAGCATTCCGACCCCAACCCTCGCATAGTTAAATCCGAACACCATTGAAAAAGACTGACCGAACCGTCCATTATTACGAACTGGCTTTAGACCACCACAACAACGGCTTAAACCAAGAGGAAAACCTTATTCAAACGTTTTCCGCAATCATCAATCAGGCTCATAAGCGTTCTCCAGAACGTTACCGAAACTTGGGAGGAAAATTCATTTTCATTCAAGGTGTAGTTATTGACTCTGCCAATAGACAAATCAAGGGTAAACTGCGCAGCGTACGTACAGACGTTAAACCCGAAATTTTGAACATGCTCACCGATGCCGCTAGAGGCATAGATACAGTTGAAGGTGAAGGGATAATGGAAACCAGTCATTTCATTATCAACTATGTTCATGCCCGGAAGCGCCCTTTACTAGCTTTTGAGTTTAATGTACAGGGGGGGCGTATTGGTGACTTACTTAATTACATAATCAAGGTAGGTAACGATCATGATCTCATACGTGATGGGAGATATATTCCAATCGGCCGAGGTTCAGTAGAGAGCATTCTGGAAAGAATCCGTAGGTGTTCGGAGATCGAAATTAAAGTCCATAAGGATGATATACATAGAGTTAAGCAATTAGATGAAGATACATTCGCCGCACTTGACAAACTCGCAACGTCTTTTCAAAGCGAATATGTAGCCGTAGATTTAAAATATGATTACAGACAGAGAGACGATACTAGAGAAGGGAATAATATAGTCGAACGTATCGTTAATGGCTTGTTAGGGCGTCCTGACTTAGCAAGCGCCTTCAAGAAGCTAACGGTAACGGCTGAAGATAGTGAAAGAGGTAATCTTTTAGATACGTTCGATTTGCTTGTCGATAAACAAAAAAGTAAACTCAAGGTTCAGCTAGTTGAAGGACACGCGGTTGTTGTTTCTGACGATATTTTTCACCAAATTGAGAAGGAAATCATTAAGAAACGACTTTTAGATTAGTCACAATGAATTGGCTGAGAGGTAAATATAATCGCTTCATGGACTGGTACGTTAAGTATCCTATTATCAAGGACTTAGCGTTTGTTGTTTTGGTGTGGTTAGGCTCGTACAGGTTGCCTATTTTTGACTTCAAAGTAACAGATAAGGCCAATCAGCTTAATATAATGTCTAGTATAATCGGGGCTAGCATTTCTTTAGCTGGTTTTTTGATCGCTGCTCTTACGATCATAGTGACATATAAGTTAACGACGAAGGATAAGAAAGCCATTGATACCAACCTCCCCACTGAACTGGTGTTCGTTAGCCGACACTACTACAGGATGATTGCAGTGTTCAGGGATGCTATAATAGAGTTGCTTATCTGCACCGTGTTCCTATATGTCGTATGGGCTTCATCTGATAATATAACTGTTACGACTGCAAATAAAGCAGTTGTCTCGGGCATAATGTTAGTCACTTTGCCAATTTTCAGAAGCTTGGCACTTCTTTTCAAGCTTCTGAACCTTGATAAGTCAACCGAGGACCATAGGCATCTTTTGGAGGAAGAAGAATACTGAAGTGTTTGAATGCTATTACATTAAGTATGTGTTGAACACCAATTACAAGAAAGCCCGGCGTGAAAGTGCCGGGCTTTCGCTTTTCTACTGCGCACGAAGTTGCTCGAACTGGTCAAAAGAGCATGGTTTGGGCGAGTTGAGCTCGTAGCTCCTTATTTTCTTTCTCGAGCTTATCGGCCTCCTCGGCGCGGTCGATTACGGCCTTAAGGTGTTTCGCGATAGCCTCCTGCATCATTTTGTTATAGACGCCGTGAACGAACCCGAGGTCGAGGATTGTCGATAGTTTGCCGCCGAACTTTAGCGAGGTTCGGAGGGTGTGTATTATCTCTTTCATTTGGAAATTTTGAGATTGGCCGAGCCGGAGATCGGGCTCGGCCGTTGGTTAATTCCCGGCTCGCTTAACGAGCTCGAGTAGTTGGTCTTGAATTTTGAGAAACCGGCGACGGGCGACCGGTAGGAGCTTTCCGTTACGGAGTTGAATCTTTGCGCCGTTCCGGTGTATGTCGCCCGGAATCAGCCGTTTTACGAAAGCCGGATTAACGATATACTGCTTATGCACTCGGATAAAATCCGGGAGAATCGTCTCGTACTTGGTTATCGTAATCGAGACCATTACGGCCGGTTTACGGCTCCGTATCAGTCGGCTGTAATTGCTGTCGCCTGCGAGGTATATAATCTCCGAGGGCGCGACGGTTTTCTTACGGTCGCCCATTCCGACCACAAGCGAGCCGCTCTCGTTAAGCCGGGTCGCGGTTCCGTTCATGCTCGTTCTGCTTTGCCGTCGAACGTATGGTTTTGAATCAGCGTAAGCAGGCTCGAGAGTTGCTCAGGCGTCTCGGCGTTGGCGAGCCTCCGGGCGAACGTGAGAATTACGTCGCGGCTCGCGAGATAAAACTCGCGGTGCTCCGGCTTGAGGTTGTAAATGATTTCGCCCCGGAGCGCGTGAGCTCGATTCTTAACGGCCGATTTAATCGGCGTCTCGGCGAGCGTGAGGAGGGCGAGCTCGTGCAAAAAGCCGTTAACGGCCTGTTGCTTTCGCTTCTGCTCGGAGGTCTCCTCCGGTGTGGTTTGTTGGGCTTTGTTGGCAATCATTTTAAAACGCTCGGTTTCACCGACGCGGCTTGTTTCACTTTGCATAGTCATAAAATTTAGCGGGTAATTCAGCGATTCCAGCCATCGAGAGGAGCGGCCCAAAGAGAGCGGCTCCGACCATGAACAGGCATAGACAAATGAGGCATAGGGCGATAAACGCCGGAAAGAGAATGATTACAACGAGCGTTTTCACTAGGGGAAAGGTTAATCGGTGAGACCTGCGTTAACGAGTTCCTGATCGAGTTCGCAAAGGAGCCCTTGTAGCTCGGGCGTTAGCTGGTGCGCTTGCAGTTCGGCATAGAGCGCCCGGGCAACTTGGAGCGAGATCGTTACCGCAAAGCGTTTAGTCGTTGGGCGATTGCGCCACGTAAAAACCTGAGCGGGTGTAAGTTTTGCCCGGTAGTCCAGGAGGATAAGCTCCTCGATACGGAGGCCGAGCGATTCTCGAAAGGAGAGGTTACGCGGGTCGGGAATAAAGCCGATAAAGGCCGCGAACTGACTCCGATAGAGCCGGAGGGTAATCTTAAACATTCGCTATGCCTAGCCGTTGCAGATCGTTGGTACTGAGAATCCCGGTCTTTCGCAGATTAAGGCAACCTTGCCGGAGCACGAGATCGACGCGGCTCGGGTCGAAAAGGTCGGGTTGTGCTGAGATAATCCGCTCGCCCTCGACTACTGCGTAAGGGACTACTCGCTTAAATCGTCGCCGTTTTTTCATTATGTTTGCCCGTTAATATTTTTTGGAAATTTTGAGTTGGAACCCTCGCCCTCATTGAGAGCGAGGGCTTTTTTTATCCGTTGCCGGTTCGGATTAGGAGCTCGCTTAAGGTCTCTTTGAGCTCCTCGATTTCGGCCCGTTGGTAGTAGATCAATTCATTGTCCCGGAGCGCGTCCCATCGTAATTTTTCGAGTTCTTGCTCGCTAATGATCGGAGCCGGGTCGCTGTAGCCGAGTAGCTCCTTAAGCGTTACGCCGATTGCCTGAGCGATTCTCTCGAGTAGTTCGAGCGTTAACTTATTCCCTCGTTTTTCAAAGCGGAAATAAGACGTTTGGTCTATTCCTAGCCTCCTTGCAACCTCGGCTTGAGATAAGCCTTTCCGGTTGCGTATTGCCTTAATGTTCGCCGTTAGGTCCATTGCTTAGGAGGGCGGCTAGTTGGCCTTAAACCGGCGATTCATATTTGCAATCATGCCGTTAACCTCGCTCTCGGCTTTGGTTACGTATTCGGCGGGAGGCTCGGCCTGACGTGGCTCGCTCGTTACGATTGCCGGAGCGGTGGCGAGCGTTGGAGTCGCCGGGAGATCAATCGAGGCCGGACGAACCATTGGCGAGGTTTGGGGGAGAGGGTGTCCGCTGTATTCGTGCTTAAGCCGATGGTAAAAGCCCTCGACTCGTTCTCTCGGGTATTTCTTCTCGAGTAGAAATTTGCAATGGTTTACGAGGTGCTCGATTGTCGGAAAGCGGGTTTTACTGAACTCGAAATCGGTTTTTTCGGTGTGCCGAAAGCCCGGCCGGGAGGGTAAGTATTCTTTGTAGTTGAGGCCCGTTCCCGTTAAGCGAGCCTTATAAATCCGGTCTAAAAATTCGGTGGTTGGGAGCGAGAACTTAAGCCGGTCGAAAGCCTCGTACCTCTCGTAGTGCATCTGCAAAAGGAGCGTGTCCTTATCGCGGTGTAGGAACTCCCGGCGATAGAACGACATAAGGAAACATTTGTCGAGATAGCCGTTATTGAGGAGCCGGGCTATACAATCTTGGAGTAATGCCTCTTTGTCCTGTTTCTCGGCCTGTCCGACGTTTTTCGAGTAACCGTCGAACGTGTAGCCGTTCGTAAGCCGGAGCTCCCAACGATACGTCGAGCCCTCTTTGTCGCCGACAAACTTCTTTTTCTGTGTAAATACTGACATGGTAGGAAATTAGGAACGGTCCGCCGTTGCGGTTGGAACGTGTTTAAGTAGGGAGAGAAAAAGATCGTGGCTCTAAGCGGCTGAGGAGAAAGCGAGGAGCTGTTTGATATTATCGGCCGCGTTTTCGGGTTGGCTTTCGAGGATTCGGAGAACGGCCGTTAAGGTTTGCTTTTCGGCGAGTGCTCCCACTCGGAGCCCGGCCTCGTAACCGGCGTCGTAACCCGAGCCGTAACCCTCGATATAACCATTACCGTAAGCGCCCGAGCTTATAGTCGCTCGCTCGAAAGCGCGGTCTATCCGCTCGGCTTGGCTGATTTTGGAGGACCGGGCGAATAGGGCGACAAAGACTCCGGCGATAGTGGTTTGAATTGCGTTCATGGTTTGGAAATTTTGAATTGGAAAGGATTGATTTAAGACTTTATGAGCCTATCGGCTTGCTTTAGTTGCTCGAAAAAAAGATCGTGGCTCTAAGCGCCCGGTCTGGTCTGTGGTGCCGAATTTGGATTTTCGGCCGCTTTTTCAGCCTCATTTTCCACCAATCCGAGGAGCATCTTTAAATGAACTCTCTCAATCTTGAGTGCGTCGGTTTGCCCGAACGAGTAACCCCGGTCCCATTCGTCGGCGTCCGATTTGTAGCGCCGTTTTTTTGCCTCCTCGAGATCGTTATTTGTGATCGTGAGCATTGCCTCGAGGTGTGTTTTAAGCGTCTGTAAGGTTTCCATCGGTTTTTGTGGGTTTTAGTAGGATTAGAAAAAGATCGAGGCTCTAAACGGCCGGAGCGCCGTCTCCCTCGGGATTCTCGATTTTGGCGCTCGGCTCGGGAGTGTTAGAAAGCATCGCCGAGAGGTTCGTTAAAAACCCTATTTCGCTGTTTATCTGATGGTCGAGGTTCTTACACCAGTTGTTTGCCGCTAACCAGCCGAGCCCCTCGTTTCCCTTAATACGATTGAGGATTCGAGCGAGCCGGTCTCGCTCTTGGTTGAGCACGTCGAGCCGGGAGGTAATTGTCGCGATTGCTACTCGGTTTAAAATGGTCATCGTTTTTAGCCTCTCTGAGCGTTTTTAGGGTTGTTGGCTTGTTTTAGCAGACCGAAAAAAATATCGCGTCGCTCCGGGCCTCTCTCGGCGTCTGGTGGCGAAATCGAAATTTTCGCGGGTTTTTCGGGCCAACTTTCCGGCCCTCGGGATTTCGCGCCAAAATCGGCCGAGGGTCGTTTTACAGTTATTCAGTTAGGGAGAAACTGCTCTTTAGAGCCGTTTACAAAACTGTTAATCTGGTTATTCCAGACGTTTACTGTAATTGTTAACTTGGAGTTAACTTACTGGTTAACTTTGGGTTAACTGGGTTTTGCCCAAAAAAAACTGTCAAACTGACAGGCAATAGAGTACCGCTCGACCTTTGACGGTCGATTTTTTGGAAAGCTGTTCGTTTGGCCTCGGGTGCACTCCTCGGCCTATGTGTGCACTAGAACGGTTAGCCCTATACGTTGGCAAAAAGGGAGGGGAGAATCACTCTCCGAATCGAGTCGGAGAGTGATTACTTAGTTTCTTTTCCTACCAAATTACCTTACGGGCTTTCCGTAGTTGGGGAGGAGGGTCTCGAACCCCCTAGACCGGCCGGGTTTAACCCGCGCCCACCGGTCTTTACCTGCTAATACTCCCCAAAATTTAGAGCGGGAGGAGACGTCTCCCACTCGTTAAACCGCCGAACGCTCTTGGCCGAGGTCCTAGCAACCTCGCTACTCGGGTGACTTGCCACCGTTCGCAAACTGTGCGTTTGCTTGGATGAATGCGTTTTTAGTGTACTCCATCAAAAGCCCGAGGTCTCGAACCTCCCGGAATAAAACCGGGTCGATTATCGGCTCCTTATCGAGTATAGCCTCCCGTTCCTGTTTGGCCGCTCGAATCGCTCGGTATAGTTGCCCGAACGTGAGATCGGTATCAAAAACGAGCGAGGTTATAAACTCTCGTCTCGGTGACTGGTATCTCATCTCTCGACTCGATTTTTATCCGAAACTTGAGGCCCAATACCTCAAACGTTGCGACTCTGGTTACGAAATCGAACTCGGCGTCTTTATAGGCGGCTATAAATTCGGCCGGTTCAATTACTACGTCTATCCGTTTAGCTTCTCGAACCGCAAACGTTGCGATTGCCTGCTCTAACGAATGCCCCGCCTTCTCAATCGCCCGTATGCCGTCTGCCTTAAGCTCGAGGTCTACCGAATAATCGGCCGGGTTAAGCGGCTTTTCGTAGATCATCGCTCCCGGAGTTAAGCTCGACTACGTTTCCCGGGAGAGCCGGTATCGTATTCGTGTCAAAATTTTCCTGAGTAAACCCGAGGTAGGTTATCATAAGCGGCCCGATTACGCAATCAACTTTCTGCAAGTTTTTTTTCGGATTGTTGCAGACGTTCCTTATAAAGGAATTAAACTTTTGTCTCCGAGCTAATTCGGCGTTGAACTCGTTAAACCGACCTAAATCTCTGGTTTTAAGTCTGTTGTAGTGATCTTTTACGGTCGGCTGGTTCGACATAGAGTAAATTTGCTACCGATACATAAACTTTTTGTTGGGTCGTGTCGTATTTGTTACATAGTTTGTATCATAAATCGTTACAAAACTTGTAACCTGTTTCGGTGTTCCAACGTCACAAAAGTAGGTAAACTTGTATTCAATGCAAGTTTTTCAAACTTAAAATGAAAAAAAATTATGGTAAATGTCGCTGAACGCATCAAAAAGGCACTTTTCGCGAAATCTTGGACTGTAAAAAAACTTTGTGGAGCGATTGAAGTTTCCGAGGCCGGTTATAAACACATGGTCGAAAACAACAGTTGGAAACTCCATAACCTTAGCAAAATCGCCGAGGTATTAGATATGCCGTTAACGGCGCTCGTCTCGGAGGAGGAGCCGGAGATCGTCTCCCGGCCGAGCGGTGAATCCGAGGCTTATTTGCAGGACCATCTTAAGCGGCTCGAGGAGAATTTCGCTCGCCTGTCTGCCCAACTAGAAACTAAAGACCGGCAAATCGACGGCCTCCAACGGACCGCCGACTCGTTACAGCGTTACGTCGATACGCTCCTCGGTAGTACGCCTGCTAACGAGAAAGCCGATAAGAAAGCAAAGTCTTTTCTTAAGCCTGCTACCGAGACCGGAAGAGTTGTCGAGATGTACCCCGCCGAGAAATCGGAATCGAAAAAATCGGCCTAACGCGCCTATTTTTTTAGGGTTACGGCATTACTTACGGTGGCAGGCTGTTAGCTGAATCAGCTAACACGGTCTAAACCAAATTCTTAACTAAAGGGGTGCGATTCCCTCGCTCTCTGCCAACGTTGATTGAGAACAAGCCGTCCCCAAAAGGACGGTTTTTTTGTTTTCAGATTCGATTATAATATAATTCGACAACCTCTAACAAGGCATGCTAGCTCGTGAAGTACAGCGAGCGAATGAGAACAAAGGCGATAATTACTCCTCGGACGAGTTAACGTACCAGTCAGAAGTCATTCAGAAATACAGACGTGGCATAACTTTTCTTTACTCGGCTTTATTCAGAGCCTTGTCGTCGGCCTACAAGCGAAGCGATGAAGAAACAAGGCTATTGATAGTAGATGTATTAGATCGGTATACTCAGACCGCTTCATCATAGCATCAAAAAAGAGCCCCAGCCGGTTAGTCGAGGTTCTTTTTAATTCCGAGTAATATCTATTCAACAACTACATCACGCTCTAAGGGCTCAGACGAAATTACTGTGTTGTCTGGTTTGAGTACCTCAAACGAGAATTTATAGCGGTCCGATGGGACAGTTGACGGTAGCTCAAACTGAGCCGGGCCAGTTAGAGCTAGTGGTACTAGGTAGGATACCTGCTCTTTTGTTAACGAAGTCAAGCGAACTCGACTAACTGCCGTTTCATTCGGTTTCAGTGTATATAGGTATGATACGTAAGCATTGGTGATTATACCATATTGCTTACTTCTTTTTAGCTTGATAGGTGTGTCAAATGATATTGTAGGTGCCAGTAGGTTATGTTCTTCTGGTGAGGCATACCCGTAAACATTCTGAATAGCTAAATCTTTGCTTGAGGCAACTATACTTATTCGCATGTATGCATCACTTGGTTGCCCGTTTAGTACAGCTTGTGCGTAATAGTATCCTGGTTTCAGATTGTTAATTGCCGGTATTTTAAAAGTCGGCTGTGTGTCGATGTATGATAATATTTTAATTGTAGTGGCTGACTGGTCTCGACTTCGTAACATCAATTCAGGATTATCGGATTGAAAGATATTCTGAGCGAATATGGTAGTTGGACCAGCACCGAGAACGACGGGGAAATTATCGTCAATACCTATGTAAGGTTGACCTCTGATTAAACGAACAGGCTGATTTAGTACTGCCTTTCGGCCATTAGCTTTGGTAAAGACAGCAGTATAGTCGCCCGGTTCATAGAAGAACCCACCGCCAATCAAGGCGCTTGCGAAAACTGCTCCATCTGTTCTTAATTGTCTGTCGCAAAGTGATAGAATAGTAGGTCTTTGCTTAGTCGTATAAAGGCTTATTCCTGTTTTTATATTCGTTAACGTTAATGTCCCTAGTGGGTCGCCATCGAGGAAGTTAAATAGGGGTAAACACAAATAATTTGTGGTAGAAGCATTTACAGTGAAATTAAGTGGCTCCGTCAGTGTGGCGAACATTAAATCTCCAATTGGTTTGAATGCAATTACATACGCATTCGTTTTATTGCTCGCCGTACTGATACGAATAGAATCATTTTTCACTGTTGTGTAGATGTATAATGGACCAGGGTATTTATTGACTAGTTTAGTTCTCTGAGTAAGTATAAAATCGGGCGTGACGGCATCGTGTGAAAAGCTAGTTGGAACCGTAATTGTTATTACTTTACTGACTTGGTCTATACTAATATTTTCGTCTGGTATATCTGGCAAATGCATACTAAGGATAAGTGGCTTGTCATCGGGCCCAAATACTCGATCAATGAGAGGTACGCATCCTGTCATGAGTATAATCAATCCGATGATCGGGAGAGCGTATCGAGTGAAAAGACGCTTTTGCATAGTAGTGGATTTGTGAAATGTAGCTTTAGCCCTGTCGTTTTCGATTTAGGTATAGATTCTCTGGAAGGTAATTGTCAACCTGCTTTTTGGCGCGAAACTGACGCGTTTATCAGGCTTTCGCTCGGCAAAGTTTCGATATACTGAGTGTAGTACGAATCCCACTTTAATAAGCGCCATGATCGTCCTAGCGTGGTCCGGATTGAGAACAGGTAGCGGAGTAAAACGAGCGGACCTGTGAGTAATCAGACGGTCTGAGACAGGAGTTTTCGGCGTAGCACAGCGGTAAGTTACGAACAGATAACCGAATTGGTCGGTAGGGCAAACCGAACCTTTGCCTTATAGTTCTTACAGGTATCTGTTACCAGCCACGAAAGCAGCAAGTAACAACTAGATTTTACTATCGCGTGTATGTCCTTTATCGCATCACTAGGATTATTTAACCATGCAACGCCGTACACACATCTCTGCTTTCTCGCCCTAATTCTCATCGGACGTGTAAACGGATCACCAGTGCTTAACACTACTTAAGCGTAAGCCCCTGGTGGGTTGCGGGCGTATCGTTGCAGCAACTGAGGGCGGTAGGTAGATATGGTCTGGTCGAGGTGGCGGAGCAGAGCCTGCTGATCGGGGGTGAGCGGGTGATAGGGCATTTCCTGGTGCAGGGCGCGGGCGACGGTAACAGGCAAACGGTATTTGTATGACCGGCGGGCGTTGCGCTGTCCCCAGGTGAAGACCTGTTCCAGGCGTAGTGTCGCCTGAAAGGCCAACAGCACACAAGCCGTCAGCGATTGTTGCTTTAGGGGCAAGTCAAGGTTGTCACGGCTAATGCGACTCAGAAACGCGATCAGGGCGGCAAACTGGGCGGGATATAGCGAAAGCGTGAGCATGGGCGCAGTTTTTTAGTCACCAGCTCAGCCAATATTGATACCAATAGCGTGGTCGCAGGCTACTAAATTGGCCGAGCATGGCCGTTTTTTGATTTTCTTGCGGGAATGGGTATTGATCCGGTCGTTGGCCGTCGCGCCGAAACGGTTTGGTATCAGTCAGCAGCGCCTGTTCGGTCTTGAACCGTTGCTACGGGTCGAAGGGGCTCCAAACGTGTTATCCAGTGCGATTGCCATTGGTCGGCGGGGCCAGATGGCTGTGGGTGAGCGTAGCGAAGATGGCTGGTACGGACTGATACGTTTCCTGATTGGCCTGTATGAACGGATGAATCGTGGACGATGTGCGGTCCGTGCCGGACAGAACAAAGAAGTGCAGCAGCATGTCAGTAGCTTGATTTGTCGTTGTGTTGGAAGCTAACCGAGATGCAGCTGCCTGACGGGCCTTGTCGTTTGACGGACAGTGCTGTTACACCGAACGCAGCCGGGTGGCGGGGGTTAGGTTGATCGTAAACCAGTAGCGGTACAACTGACTGAGTAGCGCGTTCCAACCTTCCATCGTGACCGGTTTACTATGGCAGGCCGAGAAACCCTTATTGTACGCCCGTTTTGCGCGAAATGCATCCAACAGCGTGTCCAGCAGTAGAATAGGCGTGAACGTAAGGCTGGGGTGGTCGATCAGAGCGTCGATCGCGTCGGGCGCTATCGGGGTGTCGAACGTAGCCGAATCGACCAAAACGAGCTGATAGGTTTCGTTTTTTTCGACATGCGTGATCGCTTCGGCTATGGACGAAACTGTATCCCAGACGATTTTACCAAAAACGGGCTGCGCCAGCTGCACAACCGAACGGGCCAGCGTGGTATCTGCTTCGATCAATAAGACGGTCGGTACATTGGGCATGAAAAAAGTTTACCGCAGTACTTTCATAGCTTGAGCGTATTCTGTGCCACAACGAAACAACGCGTCACAGTAGGGAAATGGTTGTCGGTACCCTGCCAATTTCGTTGTTTAGACAGCGTGTAAAGAAACGGTAAACAATTTGGCAGAGGTGTTGGTATACACTAATGGCCCAATCAGGCGATTTTTCATATGTATCCCCAAACTGACCCACGCGTAATCCTGTACATCGACAGCGATGAGGATGACCATTTCCTCTTTGGTTCGCTGTTGAAGACCATCGCCCCCGACTACACGCTACAATCTTTTATGCGGGCCGAAGACGCGTTGACTTACTTACAGCAGACCGAACAACCGCCCTTTCTGATTTTGTGCGAAGTACTGCTACCCGGCATGACGGGTCTTGAATTACGACGAACTATATACGCCGACGAGCAGCTGCGCAAACGGAGTATCCCCTTCGTATTTGTTTCTGATCCCGTTATCCAGTCGGTTATCGAAGAAGCGTTCGAACTGACGGTGCAGGGTTTCTTTGAAAAGAGCCACAACCGGCAGCAACAGCTACAGGACCTTACGCTGATCCTGAACTACTGGCAAACAAGCTTTCACCCCAACAAAGTCTAGTTGAAGTCGAACAACCGTCACGAAGCTAATCACGTTTGACTGGCCGGGCGTATGCCGTTGAGGGGCGGCAGCGTAACCGTTTCGTACCAATATTGCCGTAAACCAGCCATAAACCGTTTCCATTCGTCCAGACTGAATGGCTTGTGAATGAACGACGATGCGCCGGTCTGGTAGGCCTGATACACCAACGGAAGCTGGTCGTTGGCCGAGATCATCAATATCTGTAGTAGGGACAGCCGCTCATCCGACCGGATCTGCGCCAGAAGTTGCAATCCGTCGATCGTGTCGTTGAGGTCAACGTCCATCAAGACCAGCTGGGGCAGTCGTCTTGGGCTGGATTGCAGCCATTCCTGCGCCTGATGGGCATTGCTGACGAAAGTAAACTGCGCTTCCGGGAAGGTATTACGGGCGGCCTGGGTCACGACAAGTGGCAGCGCCTGGTCATCGTCTATGAACAGGATCAGGAAAGGGCGGTGTGTCAAATCGAGGGTAGCAACAAATGAATAGACACAAATGTAACGCTTTTGTGCAAGCGGGGCGTATCAAACTGTAGCTGTCGACAGTACCCGTAGAAAACGGCTGGCGAGTGTGGTTACCACCCTATTCGCTACGTTTACTTCATGGTTGCATGAACTGGACGCACTACATACGTTGATGTGTTGACACGACGTATATCCTGGCGATTTCGTGAAACCGCGTAAAGCGCTACATCCGTCACCTGTCGGAATGGACCGATCGGAACGATTGTTCGTGACGAATCTACTCAGTAACTGTCGTTGTACGGAATGGATGAAGCCGCTCGCCTTCGGATGAAGACGAACCAGGCTGAGCGATTGGGTAAACTGCTGGCCGATCAGGAGAAAAAGCGGGCGCAATCAAAGGAAAGGCACCGGTGTGACTTTGTCTTACTGCAACAATGCGACGATAGCCAGAATGGAACGGATTGCGCCCTAAATCCACTGAGGAGAACTTTGTCTATGTGGAAGTAAAGTCTCCTTCAGGGGATTTAGGGGTAAAAACAGGCGATTATTGGGCGACTGGGCCCTGCTGGTGCCGGGTAATCTGCTCACAGCACTGAGGGAGGCTGTAAGAGCTGGTTCTTACCAATGCGTAAAACCTAACGAATGGGCGGGACCAGCCTGATGGATAAACGGATTAGCTGCATTTTCCGAACTGACCAGTTCGATACCACAGGGCAGGGGAGAGGCCGATTCGCTGGCTTGTGCGTAGACCAATCCGATGCGGCAACCCGTCGTTTCGGCTTGTTCCAGCATGTCGAATAAACGGGTGACGCCAACCAGATAGAAGGCCATGCTCAGTAGGTTACCATAGCGCCAGTCGGCCGACTCCCGCTGCGATCGTTCGGCTTTAGTGATGTACTGCTTGTAAAGTTGAAATCCGTTCATGTTTCACTGTATCATAGGTGTAAGTACTACTAAATTCATAGGCAATATATGCAAATGATATATACTATTCATAAGGATTTAGTTAAAAATTTGATTAAAATGTTAACTAATAATTAACATTTTCCTTTTGTGTGATGCGGTAATACCAGTGTTATGATTAGTGCTGACAAACCACTGAGTCAGCCAAATCGTTACAGTAAGTGAAGTGTATTTACTACTCGCTACAAATCAGATTGTTGTACATTAACCTTGCTTAAGTATACAATATATAAAATAGGTTAATTTTTCATGTAGAATTTTGGTTTATGATAGACTAGTGTGCTTTATTTGTGAACACACTGTCCTTTTTCAACCTTATGTATCAGCAATCTACGACATGGCGATTTATGCCTTTGTGCGATCAGGCCTGTTTGCAGGTGATGGCTTATTGCCCCCGTTTCGCCAGCAGCTGGCTTATTTTCCTTAACTGATTTCTTCCGAAGGAATCAGATAGCATTGGCTCCTAAGCCATACTAGCAAGCCTACTGGTAACACCGGTAGGCTTTGTTCGTCTTGCCCGTTCCCCGCCGATTGAACAGGTCTGTCGCCCGTCGATGGGCAAGTCCAACCGGGTGCTGCACTTGATGGCAGGATCGGGTATAACTGAATCAGAATTCAGCCCGTACGCTCACTCTTTTCATGTAGTTACAACATACAGGTCCGCCAATTTCTTTTAGGCCATACACACACGTTCATCAACGCAACAGCTTGACACCATGGTTGTAAAGGTTGGAAAATTGAAGGGGCCATTCCGGGGATTCCGGAATCTGGAAACGCGGTTTGTCTTTCTGGACGGTAGCGTCTGGCGACAGCGGCAACCCAAATATCTGTACTTCTACGCCAACAGACCCCGTGCCCGGGTGCTGTACGAAAACGGGCGCTATGTGCTGGAAGTTGACGGAACTGACGAAACGATCGAGGTAATCGAAGAAACGGCGGCTTCGCAGCGGGAAGATCAATAGATCGTAAACGTTTTCTACCGTCTTTCATATTGGGAACTGACTACCTGTGGTACGCTGGTATCTCGATCCTGTTTCTTCCTGGTGAACCGTTAGGAACGTCCCACTATCTTGATGGAACATCGAGCCGTTGCACCCGTGATTCCCTTTGTCCGTTTGCGTCTACTGGTGAAGCGTTGGGTAAAAAGAGTTGTCCAGATGGCTTAGATGAGCCAGATTGCAGCCATACTGAGTGGCCTCAGTATATCACCGATAAGGTGGTACTGGAAAGGCGGTTGCTGATGGTAACGAATCTCGAATGCCGCAAGGATAAATGCTACTAACGAGCCGACAATAGACTCGTTAGTAGCGTAAGGGTATTAGTTGACGCGCTCTTTTTTCATCGACTTCGTTGTTTTGCGAGTGCTTTTAGTCCGTGAGTTCTGGGACTTATTACTACTGCCAGTTCCGACCGTCGATTGCATACCGTATGAGGTTCCGTTCGATGATCCAACGACGTCACTTCCTGCTGTGGTGCCGGTTCTCGTTGCAGAACCATTTGTGCCGCTTCCTGTGCCACTGTTTACTGTAGTCCCGTCCGTGTTCGGATTCGTCTGGCGGTTTTTGCCAGTTGTTGTTTGCGCGTGGGCTGCACTGAGACACATCGTCAGAACAGCCATGATCGTCATTACCTTTTTCATACGTTGCTGAATGTTGTTGCTACTACTTCGAAAACAGACTGATATGTAAAAAGTTATGCGAATTCGTTCGGCATCAACGACGTGAAGGCTACGGCCGCGTAACGAATGCAGTGCTGTCAATGGGCGTGCATACAAGTAAGTAAACAGGCTGTACCGGACAGCTCCAAAGTGAATGATAGTGGGTCAACCCGTACAAAAATCGAACAAGGTAGTCTGCTGGTATTGAACACGGGCGACCGTATAGGTGGCGATAACTACGTAAACAGGCGTATATTCGTCGGTACTGAGCCACTGCCCGTATGTCATTTCGCCACACGGTTCGCCAGCGAACCTACGTTTTTGACGATCTTAAAACCTTACTGGCCCGGGCCAGCCCACTGCGGTCAGGGGATGAACTGGCGGGGCTAACAGCCCGGTCGGCTGAGGAACGGGTGGCTGCCCAAATGGCCCTGGCGGATCTGCCACTGACGCATTTTCTGACCGAAACGGTCATCCCCTATGAACAGGATGAGGTAACCCGACTTATCATCGATTCACACGATGCGTCGGCGTTCGCGCCAATCTGCTCGCTGACGGTTGGTGAATTGCGTAACTACCTGCTGGACTATGCAACCACAACCGACACCCTGCGGGCGCTCCATTGGGGACTAACGCCCGAGATGGTGGCGGCTGTGTCGAAACTCATGCGCAACCAGGATCTGATTGCCGTTGCCAGCAAGTGCGAAGTCGTCACGCAGTTTCGCAACACCATCGGCCTGTCGGGGCGACTGAGTACCCGACTTCAACCCAACCACCCCACCGACGACGCTCGTGGCATTGCCGCCAGCCTGGTCGATGGCTTGCTTTACGGCTCCGGCGACGCGGTCATCGGCATCAACCCCGCCACCGACCATCTGCAAACAACCGTCCGGCTGTTACACCTGCTCGATTCGGTACGCGAACGGTTCGCCATTCCCACGCAGACCTGCATACTGAGTCACCTGACGACGACGATCCAGGCGATTGAGCAGGGGGCACCCGTCGATCTGGCGTTTCAGAGCATCGGCGGTACGGAAGGTGTCAACGCATCCTTCGGGGTCGACCTGGCACTGCTGCGCGAAGGACTGGACGCTACCCGGTCGCTGAATCGGGGTACACTGGGGAAAAACGTGATGTATTTCGAGACAGGGCAGGGGAGTGCCCTCTCGGCCAACGCGCACCACGGTGTCGATCAGCAAACGGTCGAAGCGCGGGCCTATGCGGTAGCGCGTATGTTCGACCCGCTGCTGGTCAATTCCGTGGTCGGGTTTATCGGACCGGAGTACCTCTACGATGGTAAACAGATCATCCGGGCGGGGCTGGAAGACCATTTTTGCGGGAAAGTGCTGGGCCTGCCCATGGGTGTCGACATCTGCTATACCAACCATGCCGAAGCCGATCAGGACGATATGGACACGCTGCTGACGGTGCTGGGCGCGGCCGGGGTAACGTTTATCATGGGTATCCCCGGTGCCGACGACGTTATGCTGCACTACCAGAGTACCAGTTTTCACGACGCACTCTATCTCCGACGCCAACTGAACCGCCGTCCGGCCCCGGAGTTTGAGCAATGGCTGCTGAAGATGGGTATTCTCAACGACGCCTTACAACTGCAACCCGTTCAAAAGGGTCATCGCCTTGTCGCATCTGTATCAACTTTCTGATCCCTGACAATCATGGTTTTCTGGCGAATCCTGACATTCACGACGCTACTGGCGGTAACGGCTTGCGAGAAGCGGATTGGGCCGGAAGTGCCCGTCCGGCTAACGATGCAAATTGACAGTAAGCAGGGCGACTGTTCCTATCTAGGGCCACGTAAATGCCTACAGATTCGTGAGCATGATAACGAACGATGGTCGTTTATGTACGAAGGGATCGAGGGATTTACGTACGAATCTGGCTACCGATACACCGTCGAGGTATGGCGTCAGACGCTGCCTATCGATGGAATCGCCGATGCATTGCCGTACCGGTACGCACTCATTCGGGTGATTAATAAAGTAAAGCAATGACCCTGTTTGCCGTTGCTGGCCGATAAAGACAACCGGCAACAGTATGCTGTAGTTGGAAACGCCGGTATCAAACCGTTTTTTCTAACTTACTACTGGATATGGTTAACGTAAAGTTTAATTGAACAACAGTAGTGAGAGTACAAAGACAGATTAGTTGGTTTAGCATCTCCAGTGAAGAACTCGTAGGAGAAAGCAGTATAGATCATGTACCTCTGGATGATTTGAAGAAGCTTTTTGATCCTCCTGCTGACGATCCATTAATGTACAATCCCTACGAAATTAATATATATCAAGCCAAGGAGCTTCGGCGATGGGTAAGGTTAATCTTTGACTTTGATTCGTTCACTTACTACGCTGAATGCTTCCAAGCCTAACATAACGTATGCTACTGAATATACCGGCGAGCCGGTATATTCAGTAGCTGCTGGTGAGGTAGCGGGGCACGTTATCTGCTGATGGGTTGACGGACGGGCCACCGTATATGGACATGCTGGTTTGGAGTGTAAAAAAACGAACGGATAAGCACGTATTGATACTAATGAATGGTAAACGATTACTACTGCTGGCACTCTATCTCACTGTCGGGCTGTCTGGTTATGCTCAACAAACTCATGGTGCTGACTCTCTTGCCCGGTATGCCATTGGTAAGCCGGTTGTCGAGTACGATACGGTACAGGCAGTGCGTCAGCTCTTTGCAGCCAAACGCGACGTTGCCGGGTACACGGCCAACATAGGTATGCTGACCACCGGTGTGGGTGGTGTTTTTCTGCTGTCTACCCTGGCGTTTGCCAATCTTGTTGGTGGTCTTGTCGGATTGAAACCCGATCCCGGCAGAGTCGCTGTCCTTGGTTTAAAATTGACATCCCCCGGTTTATTGATTACTTCGCTTGGCGTCGCCAAGCGAATTCGCTATAACCGAAAGCGGGAAGAAGCCATCTTACTGGCGTATGAACAGGGACAACCCTTACCACCGTTCGTTCGGCGTTCGTTGACCAGGAGATACGACCGGCTGAATAGATAAGATGAATGCGTAGCACCAGAACTGCCGAGTGGTGCGATAGCAGATGCGCTGTTCGGCCAATAGGTACGCTACCGAGTCATCGATAAAATGAACGCATGAACAATGTAAACGAGCAGCCCGACAGCCTTGATCCCTGGGCATTTTTACGAACCCATACGGCCGCCCGTATCGCGCAGGGACGCGCCGGTAATAGTCTGCCGACCCGTGCGCTGCTCGATTTTCAGCTCGACCACGCCCGCGCCCGCGATGCTGTCCACGCCACCCTCGACACGAATGCGCTGCTGGCAGCGCTTACCCAGCACAAGCTGGATGTTCTTCGCCTGCAAAGCCGCGCCACTGACCGACCGACTTATCTGAAGCGTCCCGACCTGGGGCGGCAGCTGAGCGCCGAATCATATGCACAGCTACACGAGCGCGATCAGGAGGCTACGCTGGTGATTGTCGTTACCGATGGCCTGTCGGCGACGGCGGTGCAGAATCACGCTCTGTCGGTGGTCGGCGGGTTGGCGGCTGGAGCAAAACGCCGGGGTTGGTCGCTGGCTCCTGTGTGTGTGGTCGAGCAGGGGCGCGTTGCGATTGGGGATGCCATCGGTAACGCGTTTGGGGCAGCTCTGCTGGTGGTGCTGATTGGCGAACGGCCGGGCCTTTCCTCGCCCGACAGTCTGGGGGCTTACCTGACCTACCAGCCCCGCCCCGGCCTGACCGATGCGTCGCGTAACTGTGTATCGAACATCCGGCCGGAGGGCTTACCTGCCGGGGTTGCGGTTGACAAGCTGCTTTGGCTGCTCGATGAAATGCACACGCGTCGGCTGTCGGGCGTGGGGCTGAAAGACGAAATGCCTACGCATACACCGCTGCATACGTCTTCCCCGGACGTGTCCGCACAAATCCCCGAAACTCCAGATTGAGCAGCAACGCAGCCAGCCGGTTCATCGGAATCTGAGTCTGCCAGCTCAACTCATCGACGTGCAGTTCCGTGTGTTGACGGAGAAGCGCCAGTACCTGACTTTCTTCGGTGGTCAGGTCGAGGGGAAGCGAGGGCGGGGTGCGGGGTGTTGGCGTCGCCGATTGGGGCAGGTCCCAGCTTAACGCGTCAATCAGGTCGGCGGGGCTGGTGTAGATCTGCGCTTTGTGTTCCCGAATCAGCTTGTTACAGCCCGCCGAAAACGTCTGACTGAGTTGCCCCGGTACGGCAAATACCTCGCGGTGGTAATTGTTGGCATACTCCGCCGTGATAAGTGCCCCTCCTTTCGCGGCTGCTTCGACTACCACCACCGCGTCGCTGATACCGGCGATGATACGGTTACGGGCTGGAAACAGATGCGGGTTTGGCTTCGTCCCTGGTGGACTCTCGGTAAGCAAGCCGCCCTGCGCCAGCATCTCCTGCGCCGATTTCTGATGTACGTTCGGATAGATGATATCCAGACCACTGGCCATTACGCCTATCGTCGGCAGGCCATGCGTCAGGCTGGCGCGATGGGCGGCAATGTCGATCCCGTAGGCCAATCCACTGATGATCGTAACACCGTGCGGTACCAGTGCTTCGACCAGTTCGGCCGTGATCCGCCGGCCGTAGTCCGTTGCCTGCCGCGTCCCGACGAGACCGATGGTCCGGCTCGTGTTGAGCGAGCCGTTGCCCCGCCAGTACAGCAGGGCGGGCGCATCGTACAAGCCTTTCAGCCGGGTGGGATAATCGGCATCGGTGTAAAAGAGGGCGGTGGCCTGTAGCGCGTCGAGTCGCTTCAGGATGGCTTCGGCTTCGTGTTGCACGTTGGCCCGGAGCAGCGCCCGGACGGTTACTTCGCCGATACCGGGAATCCGAAGCAGGCGGGCCGGGGGCGTGGTAAATACGTTGGCGGGCGAGCCGCAATAGCTGACGAGCTGCCGAAGCAGGATGCTGCCGACGCCCGGAACAAGGGTCAGCGCAATGGAAGATTGACGGTCGGTGGGCACAGAAGCAATGTTAATACGCCCAAACTACGAAGTTTTTCAGAATTGACAGGATTACAGGATTGTCAGGATTTAATGGTACGTGGATGACACAGATGACGCTGACAAGCGCAGATTTTTCCGTTTCGAATCCAGATTAGCGGTAACCCGCCACAATTTGCGTCATCCGCGTGCTATCAAAATCCTGCCAATCCTGTAATCCTGTCTAAAAAGAATAGCAGTTCGGTAATGGTTCGGTTACATTGGGGTAATCTGCGGATGGTTACTTTGCAAAATCGTTTTAACCTCATTTTAACGAATATGCGCCGTTCTGCCGCTCTATCATCTACCTTACTGCTTTCCCTGTTTGCCCTGGCGGCCTGTAACACGACCGAGAATCCGGACGTACCTACGTCGGAGGTTGTGCTCAAATCATACTCGACCAACCCGGCCCTGGTCAAGTCGCTGAGCGGATTCAGTGACCTACAGGTGATGCCGCTGATTAGCTCCGACGATAAGCTGGAGCAATCGCCGAACTTCGTCTACGGTGGTCAGCCCGACGGAGCCGGCCTGATGAAAAACCCGAATGGCGAAGGCTATATTTTCATCACCAACCACGAATACCTGCGCTCGGCGTCGCGGGTAATGCTCGACAAAACCTTCAAACCAGTGAAGGGCGAATACGTCGTCAACTACGACGGCGGTACGTGGCGGCTTTGCTCGGCTACCCTGGCGACGCCCGAAACCCACGGCTTCGGGCCGCTGTTCCTGACGGCGGGCGAAAGCGGCTCGGAATCGATGGTACATGCGATTAATCCGGCGGGCGCGGCCGACCCTACAAATAAAAACCGGGTGTTGCCTGCCCTGGGTAAAGCGTCGATGGAAAACGCCGTGCCGCTGCCGAAAGATGCGTATACGGGTAAAACGGTGGTAATCATCGGCGAAGATGACAGCAACGGCCAATTGCTGGCGTACGTATCGAATACGGTCGGTGATTTGCAGGGCGGAAAATTGTATTTTCTGCGGGCCAAAAATCAGGACCCCGTCGAAACCAGCATGGAAGTGGGCAAGACATACGACGTAGAGTTCGTGGAAGTCGACAACGCCAGCGCATCAACCGGATCGCAGATTGCGGCCCAGTCGGTGGAGAAAAAAGCCATTCAGTTTGCCCGTGTCGAGGACGTCGACTACCGCAAAGGCGGTGGCGCGAACAGCCGTGAGGTGTACTTCACTGCTACGGGTGTCAGCCAGAGCGACAAAAAAACACCGGTAACCGGGAAGACCATGTGGGGCCGGGTATACCGCCTGGTGATGGATGCCAGCAACCCGCTGGTGGGCAAGCTGACGCCCGTGATCGACGGTAATGTCAACCCCGGCAACAGCATCGTCAACCCCGACAACCTGTGCGTGACCAACAACTACGTTTATATCCAGGAAGACGGCGATTCGTTCTACCTCGACAACAAGCACGACGGCCGTATCTGGCAGTTCAACATCGCTACCGGTGAGAATAAGCCGATGCTGGAAATGAACCATCAGCGCGACAATTCGACCTTCAACAGCAAGTACAACACGACCAATACGCAGTTGCTCAGCTCCTGGGAGTACGGGGCCATGCTGGACGTATCAGACATCGTTGGTAAGCCAAATACCTTCCTGATAAACCTGCACCCGCACACCTGGCGTGATATGAAATACAGCAACCCGGACGGAAGCAGTATCACCAAAGCTGTCAGCATAACAGATGGCAACACCGGCTCGTTTGCTGAAGGTGGTCAAACCGTAATCGTGACGGGAATCCCCCGCTAAATTCTTGACCTGAAAGGTCTGAATTTTCATAAACAGTACACTACCCCTTCCTGTCAGACCGGCGGAAGGGGTATTTTTCATTTCGTCTTCCATGGTTTTTGTTCGAAACCGGTTTCTGACCCGTGTACTTGTTGGCTTGAGCGTACTGGTGGCTATGCTGGGTGGTTCGGCCTGCCAGCATACGGCAACTGAAAAGCCTGCTATGCGCGTGAAAGCGCAGTTTACGGCTGATCTTCAGCAGTTCGAAAAAGAGACGGCGCAACTGCTCCAGCTGGCGGAGCGCACGGCATCGACCGATTCGCTGCAACGGGCGTTTGTGGCTAGCCGTCGGGCGTACAAGCGGCTGGAACCTCTGGCCGAATATTACTTTCCGGCGACGACGCGACTGGTCAACGGGCCACCGGTGCCGGAAGTAGAGGTCGAGGAAACCAAACTCTTTCAGCCGGAAGGCTTGCAGGTCATCGAGCCGTTGCTGTACCCCGACTTCGATACGACCCGTCGGACCGAACTGGTGCAGGAGATTGGAAAACTGCGGCAGGAAACCAGTCGGTACAAAACGTTGTGGGAAGTGGCCCAGCCGATGGACGAGCAGCTTTTCGACGCCCTGCGGCTGGAAATCTTTCGGATTATCGCCTTGGGCATCAGCGGATTCGACACGCCCGGTTGTCAGACAGCCATGCCCGAAGCCGCCGTGGCGCTGGCATCGGTACGGACATATGCGTCGTTCTACGGCGACGAGCAGCCTACGGCAGCGACGCTGCAACAGGATCTGCGCGCAGCCGAAGCGTATCTGAATCAGCACCCCGACTTTGACACCTTCGACCGGGCGACGTTCATCACGCACTACGCCAATCCACTATCGGCAAAATTGCTGGCCTACCAGCAGGCGTTAAGCATTGCGCCCCTGACCGACCGACGACCGCTGCGGGCCAACGCACCGACCTTGTTCGCCCCCAACGTGTTCGATGCGGACGCCTATGCCGCCACCGTCGACGACCGGATGAACCCCGCAAAGGTAGCCCTGGGTAAGCAGCTCTTTGCCGACCCGATCCTGTCGTCCAACAATCAGCGGGCGTGCATAAGCTGCCACCAGCCCGACAAGGCATTCACCGACGGACTGGTCCGCAACAAAACGCTGACGGGGCAGGGGGTAATTGGTCGTAACACGCCGACGCTGCTCAACGCGGCCCTACAGGCGGGGCAGTTCTACGACACCCGGTCGGCATCGCTGGAGAATCAGTCATTTGATGTGATTCACAATGCCAACGAGATGCGCGGCTCACTGCTCGACGTCGTGCGCAAGCTGGAACAGCGGCCGGCTTACATTGCGCAGTTCAAACAAGCCTTCCCCCGCATGAACGGGCACATCGAACCGGCCCACGTACAGAACGCACTGGCTAGTTACGAACGCACGCTGCTCTCCTTCGACTCCCGCTTCGACCAGTACATGCGTGGGCGCAGGCAGGCGCTCTCCGACCAGGAAGTGCAGGGGCTGAACCTGTTTATGGGTAAGGCGCGCTGCGGAACCTGCCACTTTATGCCGCTTTTCAACGGAACCGTGCCGCCGACTTTTACCGATACCGAGTCGGAAGTGCTGGGTGTGCCGGAAACCCGCGCCGGCCGGAAACTCGACCCGGACCTGGGCCGCTACGCCCACACCAAACTCGACCCGCTACAGTATTCCTTCAAGACGCCCACCCTGCGCAACGTCGCCCGGACGGCACCCTATATGCACAACGGGGTGTACCAGACGCTCGAACAGGTTGTCGACTTTTACAATCGCGGGGGCGGGCAGGGGCTGGGCTTTACCCTGCCCAACCAGACGCTCTCGCCCGACAGTCTGCACCTGAACCAGTCGGAGCAGGCCGCACTCGTCTCGTTTATGAAGGCGTTGTAAGTAAGAGTGACGAAATTCCGGGTCTCCTGTGGTGTCAGGTCGGGCTGTTTAGTACTGGTTAGCTATACCCCCCAGCCCCCTGAAGGGCAGGGCTGTTAAGTTCTTGATTTAATGCTGGTATTGGCCAAATTTCCTTCGGCTAAACCACCCCCCAGCCCCCTAAAGGGGGAGCATTCTGCGGATGAACGGCTCCCCCTTTAGGGGGCTGGGGGGTGGGGCTACCCAGAACTTAACGGCCCTGCCCTGAAGGGGGAGTGTTTCGCAAATGAACTGCTCCCCCTTTAGGGCTAATCTTGTAGGGGTTTCACGTCCTGTACTTAACTGGCTTTATGGACAGGCTTTTTTACCCCTAAATCCCCTGAAGGGGACTTTACTCGCACTTAGAAAAAGTCCGGCAGCGGCCGACCGCCCTTCAGGGGATTTAGGGGTAAAAAAGCTCCTTTGCGAAGTGCTCGGTTTTGAAGGCTCAAAACCCCTACAAGGTTAGCCCTTTAGGGGGCTGGGGGGTATTTCAGCCACAGCTTAACACCCCTGCGGTACCACGGCTTTTTCTGCTAATCTACTCCTCTGCATCGTCGACGGGTTTGTTGGGGTCGGGTGGGTCAAGGCTGCTGCGCATCTGTTCCAGAAACGACTTGATCTCGCGGAGCTTTCCCAGAAAACGCGCGTTTTCGTACCGTTGCTGATCGCGTTTTTTCAGTTCTTCCCGCGCCCCCGCCAGGGTAAACCCCTTGTCTTTGGTCAGCGTCAGTATCTCGCGCAATAAGGTAATGTCGGCGGGGGTGTACACCCGATCGCCGGACTTGTTTTTTTTGGGTTGTAACGACGGAAATTCCTTTTCGTAGAAGCGGAGTGTCGGCGGGGTGACGCTGAGTATATCCGCTACTTCCCGGATACCGTAGTACATCTTCTCCGGCTGTTCCATGCTTGGGTTAGGTAACTACCCGAAAAAACCGCAAGATTCTCCGTAAATTTGCGACTCATTCTGTTTGTTTATTAAACGGTACCTGGTGCCGCTGTAGAACGGCCCGCCATCGGGCCCTTTTCGTCCCGGCTGGACGGCCTCCGGCTGACCCTATTCATACGTATGACTTCTTCCGAAATCCGTCGGCATTTTCTCGACTTCTTCCAGTCTAAACAGCACCTTATCGTTGCGTCGGCTCCGCTGGTAGCCAAGAACGACCCTACGCTCATGTTCAATAACTCGGGCATGGCGCAGTTTAAAGACTTCTTTCTGGGCAACGGAACGCCCCCGGCCAAACGCGTCGCCGATACGCAGAAATGCCTGCGCGTGTCGGGTAAGCACAACGACCTGGAGGATGTCGGCTTCGACACCTACCACCATACCATGTTCGAGATGCTGGGCAACTGGTCGTTTGGCGATTACTTCAAGAAAGAAGCCATTCACTGGGCGTGGGAACTGCTGACGGAGGTCTACCAGCTTCCGAAAGACCGGCTGTATGTGTCGGTGTTTCAGGGCGATGACAAAGACAACGTTCCCTTCGACCAGGAAGCCTTCGATCTGTGGGAGCCTATCGTCGGGAAAGACCGCATCATCTATGGTAACAAGAAGGACAACTTCTGGGAGATGGGCGATACGGGGCCGTGCGGTCCCTGCTCGGAAATCCACGTCGACCTGCGATCAGCGGAAGAAGTAGCCCAGCAGCCCGGCAAGGAACTGGTCAACGCCGACCATCCGCAGGTGGTGGAAATCTGGAACCTCGTGTTCATGCAGTTCAACCGCAAGGCCGATGGATCGCTGGAGCCCCTGCCGGCCCGTCACGTCGACACGGGCATGGGCTTCGAGCGGCTGTGTATGGCCATTCAGGGTAAAAAGTCGAACTACGACACCGACGTGTTCTCGGGAACGATCAACGTGATCGAAGAGCTGTCGGGCAAACCCTACGGTGGCACGATGGACAAGAGCGATGTGGCCATGCGCGTAATCGCCGATCACATCCGGGCCGTATCGTTCGCCATTGCCGACGGGCTGGTACCGAGCAACAGCAAGGCGGGGTACGTCATCCGCCGGATTCTGCGCCGGGCTATCCGCTACGGGTATTCGTATCTGAACCTGACCGAGCCATTCATGACCAAGCTGGTGCCGACCCTGGCGCTACAGTTTGCCGAGGTATTCCCCGAATTGAATGCCCAGCGCGACTTCGTGGCAACGGTGATTCGGGAAGAAGAGATTGCCTTCCTGCGCACGCTCGGTACGGGTCTGGGCCGGCTGGATCAGATCGTAACGGATACGAAAGCCGCCGGTAACGCGTCGATCGCGGGTGAGACGGTGTTTGAATTGAACGATACCTTCGGCTTCCCCGCCGACCTGACGGCCCTGATTGCCCGTGAAAAAGGACTGGGTATCGATGAAGACGGGTTTCAGAAAGCCCTGCAGGAGCAGAAAACCCGTTCCCGCAAAGACGCAGCTTCATCGGCCGGCGACTGGATTGAACTGGCGGATGCTACAGCCGGTTCGCGGTTTGTTGGTTACGATCAGACTGAGTCAGAAACCCGGATTGTTAAGTACCGGAAAGTACAGAACAAACAAGGTGTTCAATATCAGGTTGTACTGGCAGAAACGCCATTCTACGCCGAGTCGGGTGGTCAGATTGGTGATACGGGTACGCTGACGCTGCTGGATGCCGGAAAGCCAGTGGGTCGCCTGCTTGTTGTCGATACGAAAAAAGAAAATGACCTGACCATTCATGTCATCGACCCAACTCAGGCAGTGGGCTACACATCCACGGTGATGGCAAACGAACCGGGTAAGGCATGGGGAGTGTTTCCGCCTAAATCAATTATTACTACTCTCAGCAACGGCGACAAGGTGGTTAGCTGGCCGTCAGGCGATGGTCTTGAAGCCGATCAACTGGAGGATCTATTCAAACAGTCGGACGCTGTACGTGCCAAAATCGACACGATTCGGCGGGCGCAGATTGCGGCCAACCACTCGGCGACGCACCTGCTGCATTCGGCCCTGCGGGACGTGCTGGGTACGCACGTTGCGCAGAAAGGGTCGTACGTTGGCCCCGACGCCCTGCGCTTCGACTTCTCCCACTTCTCGAAAGTAACCGACGAGCAACTGGCGGAGGTAGAGCGAATCGTGAACGAAAAAATTCGCGAAGATATTCCGCTCGATGAGCAGCGCAACGTGCCGATCGCGCAGGCGAAAGAGATGGGTGCAACAGCCTTGTTCGGCGAGAAATACGGCGACTTCGTCCGGGTCATCACGTTTGATCCCAGCTATTCGGTTGAACTCTGTGGCGGTACGCACGTCAACCGGACGGGGCATATTGGCCTGTTCAAATTCACCGGCGAAGGATCGGTGTCGACGGGCGTTCGTCGGATCGAAGCCAAAACCGCGCTGGGGGCCGAAACGCTGGTCAACGAGCAGATGGCGATTGTATCGGAGCTGAAGGAAGTCCTGAAAGCACCGAAGGATGTCGTGAAAGCCGTGCAGGATTTGCTGACCGAACGCAGCGCCTTGCAGAAGCAGATCGAAGCCCTACAGAACGAGAAAGTTCAGCAGATCAAGAATGGCCTGCTCGACAAGGTCACGCAGTCGAACGGTCATGCCGTGCTGGTTGAACGCGTCGACGTACCGTCGGCGGATGCGCTCAAGCAACTGGCCTACGATTTGAAAGCGAAAGTCGACAACCTCGCGCTGGTGCTGGGTGCCGACATCAACGGTAAACCTCAACTGGCCGTTATGCTGCCCGACTCACTGATTCAGGACCGCAAACTGAACGCCGGTCAGGTCGTGAAAGAGCTGGCCAAAAATATCAAAGGTGGCGGTGGCGGACAGCCCTTCTTCGCTACCGCCGGTGGTTCCGATTCTTCGGGTCTGGATGCCGCACTGGCGCAGGGGAAAGAATTACTGGCGTAGAGACGCGACCCTTCGCGTCTCAGCATGCGTCAGCAAAACCTCCGGTGACGCCCATCCGGCGGTGAGACGTGAAGGATCACGTCTCTACATATGCGTCAGCCAATTATCTGATGATTGTAGTGATCGCTACAAAGCGGTAAACAGTTAGCGTCCCGATTTGCGTTGGCAGGTCGGGACGCTAACTGTTTTTAGCCCATACACTTACGCGTGTTGGTGGCTATACCGGCGTATGCTGGATTGCCCCAGTAATAGAATTGCCAATCCGGCCACGACGCAGGCCAGCATCGTACCAACCATAGGCAGTGCCGTGTTGTTGTGCAGTGCGCTGACGGTACCCGACGCAACAGCCCCAAACGCCATCCGGAAACTGCCCATGAGCGCGGCTGCGCTACCGGCATGGCGTTCGAACGGAGCCATTGACAGGGCCGATGCGTTCGGGGCGATCAGACCCTGACCACAGAGAAAGAGGAAGAGCATGGCGATCAGGCCGACCGCACCGAACCAGCCCGCCCAGACGCCGAGGACGAGTAAGCTACCCATAATCGTCTGGTAGACAACGGCTGCGTACACAAGTTGGGCGCTGGTGAACCGCTTCAACAGCAGGTGGTTCAGCTGGTTAGGCGCAATGATAGCAATCGCCAGAAAGGAAAAAATCCAGCCGTACTGTTGCGCACTGACGTGGTAAATGTTCATCAGCACGTCGGGCGACCCGGCAATATAAGCGAAGGGAGCCGAAGTGGCGATGCCGCCCGCCAGGGCGTAGGTCAGAAACTGCGGCTGACGCAATACCGTCAGAAAGCTACCCATGACCGCCTGCGGCCGGAGCGACAACGACGCGTCGGCGGGGCGACCGTTGGGCAGGAAATAGTGAATGGCCAGGAGCATTAGCACGGTGATGCCCGCCAGAATAAGAAAGATAGCGTGCCAGCCGAAAGCCACTGTCGCGTAGCCGCCAAGGGTCGGCGCAATCATGGGCGACACGGCAATGACCAGCGTCAGCAGCGAGAAAACCGACGCGATCTTACCGACCGGAAACAGGTCACGCACAAGGGCCTGCGCTGCTACCAGCCCGACGCACCCGCCCAGTGCCTGTAATAGCCGCATACCGATCAGTAGTTCAATAGAACCAGCCGTCGCACAGCCGAATGTGGCCAGCAGATACACCAGCAAACCTGCGTACAGTGGTTTCTTCCGGCCAAACCGGTCGATGAGTGGCCCGTACAGCAACTGCCCGGCCGCGATACCGATAAAATAAGACGTAAGTGATAGCTGTACCTGCGCAATAGAGACGTGCAGGTCGCGGGCAATGGCCGGAAACGCCGGCAGATACATGTCAATGGAAAATGGTCCGATCGTGGAGAGTGCGCCCAGAATCAGGATCACGACGAAATGCTGTCGACGCGTCATACGAAACATACTGTGGTTGATAAACCTACAGTTCTGCTGGGATGATTGTTCCCGGTAGACGGGCCATTTGCTGGGTACGGAGCTGATTCCCAGATGAGGTCAACTTTTCCGGCTGATAACACCATCGTAAGTAAGGGTCTGAAAAAAATGATCGTGTAAAATTAAATTTGATACAATGTAAATTTGCGTTTACCTTTGCCAGCCAATGAAACACGAAACGCCGTTCGAAATCGATCCCCGGCTGCGGCTTGACGAACAAACCTGCTTCCCGATCTACGCACTGTCGCGGCAGATTACGAAAGTGTATCAGCCGTTGCTGAATCGCCTGAACCTGACGTACCCGCAGTATCTGGTTATGCTGCTGGTGTGGGAACACGGTGAGATTGCGGTTAAGGAACTGGGTCGGCGACTGCATCTGGATACGGGGACATTGACACCGTTGCTGAAACTACTCGAAAGCCGACAGCTCATCAGCCGTCGGCGCGATCCCCGCGACGAGCGATCGGTACGGATTGGGCTGTTGCCGGCCGGACAGATGCTGCACGAACAGGCACGCCACATTCCCGACGAACTGGGGAAACGCCTGTCGCTCACCCGCGCTGACGTGACAACACTCCGCGACGAACTGAACCGGCTGCTGACGCTGCTAGCCTGATAATTAATTACTTGCTTATTTTTTTGTTACCATGAACACAACCATAATGCACACGGGCCAGGCCAAATCGGTTGGCGGTCGCGACGGTCAGGTGACCTCGAATGACAATATTCTCAATCTTGAACTTACCCTGCCCAAGTCGCTGGGTGGTCGCGCCCGTGAAGGCGCGACGAACCCCGAGCAACTCTTTGCGGCTGGCTATGCTGCCTGCTTCGGTGGCGCGGTGGGATTCCACCTCCGGGCCGATAAATTGACGGCTGACGAAATCGCGGTCGACGCAACGGTGGATATGTTCCTCAACGACGAAAAACTACCGACGCTGGCCGTTACGATGCGGGTCAACCTGCCCGGTCTGACGCAGGAACAGGCGGAGACAATCGTTGCCAAAGCGCATGAAACCTGCCCATACTCGCGGGCAACCCGGGGTAACATCGATGTGGCCATTACGGTCACGACGAATCCGGCTTAATACCAACTTGCCAGCGATACACAAACCCCCGCAGCCATCCGGCGGCTGCGGGGGTTTGTCGTGTCTGTTGATGAGCGGACAGCCGATTTTAGTGCCTGATTTGCTGGATTGGCTGAGTAAATTGAGCCGGTAGTCTGGTGCCGTTCCTGTACTCATTTAGAAAAAAATACGACCATTGCACCGATCTTGTGCGTTTACCTAGTTATTACCATCCAATTGTAGGTGCATGCATAGTCAACGTTTTTGGCACTACTGCTTCTTCATTTTATTCGCTTTATGGCCATCGGAACAGGCGCTTGCGCAGGATACGACGCAGATACCGGTGGCTGGGCAGTCTATTCCCGATACGCTGTTATTTAAAATTCAGAAAGCCCAGTCGGCTATTACCGAGCTTAAATCGGCGGGTAAACGTGGGTACGGCGTAACGCGTATTCGAGCTGGCCTGGCGGACGTAAAAGCCAGTATCGCGCCCATCGTAGCCGACGTCAACCTGCACAAGCTGGCCATCGATCCCAAAGTCATCGCCAACTACCGGCTGATTCTGAACGATGCGCAGACCCGACTGGCGACCTGGCGAACCGCGCTGTCCAAGTCCAACAATGACTTACAGCGGCAGCTCGATCAATTGGTAAATTTGAGTGGCGATTCATTGCTGACCGTGTCTGGTAACGATACGACGGAGAAAGTACTCTATCGCGATCAGCTGGCAAGCATTAAGCTCCAGCTACAGAATGCCGGTACGCAGACCAGTGCCCAGCTGGATACGGTCAGTCGGTTGCTGGCTGATGTGTCGGGTACATCGTTGAACGTTAGTGAGTTGCAGGCTACACTGGGGGAGCAGCTGCAACAATCAACTGCCAACACGCTTGGTAGGGAGGTACCGCATTTGTGGCAGGCCCCCGTGTCGCTTAGTGTGTCGCAACTGAGCGAGCAGCTATGGGCGAACTACCTGGGGCAGCAAAAAATTCTGACGTACTTCCTGAGTGCAACCTGGGACGACCGGTTTCTGCTCTATCTGCTGGCCATCGGTTTCTTCGCCTGGGTATTTGCCAATTTCAGAAAACTCAACGCCCTGTCGGGTAGGCAGGATCTGGGTAAGCTCAACACAACGAATCTGCGGCCGGTACCGGTCATCGCGTCGCTGATCGTGCTGCTGAACCTGATTCCCCTGTTCGAACCGGGTGCTCCGTCGTCGTACATCGAATTCACGCAGTTTCTGCTGCTGGTCGTACTGAGTATTCATCTGTGGCATAAACTGGCCCCGCCTGATCTGCGGCTGTGGCAGGCAAACGGTGTATTGTATGTGCTGCTGATCGTCACGGTCAACCTGGTCAACGACTCGCTGGGTCTACGGCTCTGGCTTATCGGACTAAACTTGGCCTTCCTCTACATTGGCTATCGGTACGCCGGTCATTTGCAAAGTAAATCGGTCAGTACGCGCATCATCCGTCCCGTAACCCGATTGTTCTTCGTCCTGCACGTCCTGGCAATTTTGCTGAACGTGATCGGGCGAATCAGTCTGGCGAAGACGTTCAGCCTGACGGCGGTTATTGCGCTGGTGCAAATCACCGGGCTCGCCGTATTTATCGAGATCGTGCTGGAAGCGCTCGAACTACAGATGCGGATTAGTGCCAGTGCGCAGGGACTTTTTTCGCGGGTAAACGTCGATCACACGCGCCGGGCGGCCAAGAAAGGGCTGGTTTTTCTGGCGGTGGCCCTGTGGCTGCTGGTATTCCTAACCAACCTGGGTATTGCCGATAGTGTCTTTAGCTTCATCGGCGAGGTGCTCACCAAACCGCGTACGTTCGGCAGCGTTACGTTCAGCCTGAGCAATATCCTGTCGTTCTCGATCATCATTTATCTGTCGAGTCTGCTACAGAAAAACATCGGCTTGTTTTTCGGCGAAAGTCAGGTGCCGTCGGCGAATGGGCAGGTCGACCAGGTCAATTCCATGCTGGCCCTGATTCGGCTGGTCATCATCATCGGCGGGGTGCTGCTGGCCGTAGTTGCATCGGGCGTGTCGATCGACAAATTCACCGTTGTGCTGGGGGCGCTCAGCGTCGGAATCGGTCTCGGTATGCAGAATATCGTGTCCAACTTCGTGTCGGGCATTATCCTGATCTTCGAAAAACCCTTCCGCATCGGCGACTACATCGAACTGGCCGACAAAAAAGGCCGTATCCTCGACATCGGCATCCGGTCCAGTAAAATGCTGACCGGTCAGGGTTCCGAAGTCATCATTCCCAACGGTGATCTGCTGTCGAACCGACTGGTCAACTGGTCGTCGCGGGGAACGTATCTGAAAACGGAATTTACCCTGAAAGTGGGTGGCGACACGGATATGCAGCAGTTGCGGACGATTATTCAGGAAAGCGCCAGTCAGCTCGATGAGTCGGTGAATGGAATGCCGCCGGAAGTTGTCGTAACGGGTATTGCTGCTGATGCTATCGAACTAAAGGTGGTCGCCTGGATGCGCAGTATTTCCAGCGAATCCAGCCTGAAAAGCGAACTGCTTCAGCAACTGGTCGGCCGGTTCCGGGATGCCGGTATCCGGCTGCTGTAAGGTTGGGTTTTACGCCTGAGAGGTTGTACGGGGTAACAATGTTGAGTTCCCAAAATCGCCTACTAATCAAATAAAATGCTGATTGAGAGACCTAAAAGGTTTTCAAAACCTTTTAGGTCTGCGGGGAGACTACCGTTTGCCGAATTTTACAAAAGCACCCAGGCTGACCGTAGCAGTATGATTATCGTTCCCATCGAAAATATAGTGGTAGCCAAGCTCCGCATTCACACCTATCGATTGCGTAATTGACCATTGCAGACCCGCTTTGGGGCTCAAACCAACGTTACGGCTGGTTCCGGAGAACGTTTCCCGGGGCGACGTACTACCGTAGTCATAGAATTCGGTAGTATTGTTGCTGGCATATAGTCCGGCTTCCAGGCCCACGTACGGCCGCAACCGGCGGGTTGAAAAGAAATATTCCACCTGCCCCGTTGTCATCAGCGACCGACTGTTGCTACGAAATGTCCCCGCCCCAAATTCGCTACGCTGCGTAAAATAGCGGGCATTTACGCCAACCGCTACACGGGGACTGGTGAAATAACGCACGGTAACCCCAGTGCCCCATGTACCATCGCTCAAAGTCATGCCCCGTTGAATGGGGATGGACCGTACGCCCGCTACGTTGAGCTGAAATTGCGCGTATGAACGGGTTGAGACGAAGGCGAAAAGGATAATAACGAGAGCCGATACCTTGAAAATGATACGCATAATCTAATTAGTTGATAGAACAGTTTCTATCGGGAGTCGGAAAGCGGAACATTCGTTGGCTTACCAATAGAAAATATATTGATCGGTAGCCAGGCCGTAGACCTAAAAGGTTTCGAAAACCTTTTAGGTCTGGATTGGAATGGTAAACTCACCTGTCTAGGTGCAACGTATCTATATCGCGTAAGCGCATTATACATCAACGGCCTTGTAGCGAGATTGCCAGATCAGGTACCGGGCCGAGCACCGTTTCCAGTCGGAGGGTGGCCGTGGTAGTCCGGTTGGGATCGGCGGACAGCAGCACAACGGGTAGGGCGAGGGTTTCACCCCGTTTCAGGCGCAGGGGGAACGTCGGCAACTGAACCCGGAATCGATCGTTTGCCGGTCCGCTCAATTCTACTGCAACCAGTTCAACGGCGTCTCCCCGGTTCGTGAGTTGAACGGATTGCGGTTTGCCGGGAACGAGGTCGGTTAGGGTAGTTTTGTCGGCGGTAAGGCTCAATGATTGGGGGGAGGTGTAGTCGACGGGGCGCAGTTCGATCTGTCGATAATAGACTTCAGCCCCTTCCGACTGAAGCTGAATTTTGCCACGCGTCGTCTGCTGATGGATCGCCGGGCGGTAGGTGTTGAACAGCCGGTTGACGACGTAGCCATTGACGATGTACACCGCGTCGGCCCCGCGCGTAATCAGCTCGACCGTGTTCCACTGACCGTGCGGGCGTTCAAAATCGCCCGACCGATACACGCGGCCACTGCCAACGGCATCGGCGTTGCGACGCAGGGGCGCATCGACCGCATACTGATCCAGCGATTTGCCCCGTACCGTCACCGGCTGCATCGGAAATTCGGCTGAACCTGCACCGACCCCGAAAAAGTCGCCGAACTCGCCCTCCTGAATCTGGAGTTCACTGCTGCGCAACCAGCAATCGTAGGCAAACGAATACGGGCCGGTGGCATGGTAGAGCAGCCCTGCATCGCGCCGGGTGCTGTCGTTCGGATACCATTTTTTCGTGCCCCAGCGTACGGCCAGTCGCAGGTGATAGTTGTCGTATTCCTGCCGGGTGCTGATACCGCCCCACAGCTGTCCCGACGCCCGGATAGCGCCATCGGCGACGGTGAAAACACGCAACGGGTCGTTGTTCAGGCCGTAGGGCGGCTGCTTTGTCCCCTCCGGTTGGCGCAGATACGTATCCCAGCCCGCAAGGCTTTTGCCGTCGAACAGCGACGACCACCGGCTGGTCGGCTGCGCCCAGGCTATCAGATGGAGACCACTCAGTATCAGGGTGGAGGCAATGCAACGAAAAGTAGACGCGAACATATGTGTATGTGGGAAATCGACACGATAATACGCCATCCGCTCGATTCTACTGCCTGATCGACCGTCTACGAAATTTATTCAGTCAGTTACTTGACAGGTATTACTAGCTTATTTACTATTGCAGTGTACTATTTATCTAATACACTATAGCAATGATTGTACTGGACGATGTTACGTTTGGGTACCGGCGGAAGAAGCCGCTGTACGCCGGACTGAATCTGACGCTGGAGCCCGGTTCAGTATACGGGCTTCTGGGGCCGAACGGAGCCGGCAAATCGACCCTCCTGCGGTTGCTGGCGGGGCTCCTGTATCCCCAGCAGGGCCAGATCCGAGCTGGCGATCTGGTACCGGGCGACCGCAAACCGGCGTTTCTGGAAGAGCTGTTTCTGGTGCCGGAAGAGTTTTACCTGCCGCCCGTCCGTATCCGGCAGTTTGTCGACAGCAACGCGCCGTTCTATCCGCGTTTCAGCCATGCGCAGATGACGGGTTACCTGCGCGAGTTTGGCCTGACCGACGAGCAAAAACTAAATGAACTGTCGTACGGGCAGAAAAAGAAGGTGCTGATTGGCTTCGGACTGGCGACCAATACGGCGCTGCTGCTCATGGACGAACCTACCAACGGACTCGACATTCCCTCGAAAAGTCAGTTTCGGCGGCTGGTTGCCGGGGCCGTCGATGAGCGCCGGACAGTTGTGATTTCGACGCACCAGGTGCGCGACCTCGAAGCCCTGATCGACCCGGTGATTATTCTGGCCGAACGTGACGGCCGGATGACGGTAGCCCTGAAAGCCAGCGTAGAGGAAATAACAACCCAGCTGTGGTTCGGTATGCTGCCGACGCTCGATGTCGCCCGCCCCCTGCTATTCTCAGAGCGAGCTGTCGGGGGCTATGCCGTCGTGGCGGAGAACCCGACCGGCGAGCCCAGCCGCCTTGATCTGGAGCGACTATTCAACGCCGTTCAGGCCCATCCCGACCGTATCCGCACGCTGTTCTCCTCACCATCAACCGTTACCGCCTTATGAACCAGACGTTTTCACCAAGCCGTTTCGGTCGGCTTCTGCGCACTTATTTCGTTGAGAACCGCAACGCGCTGCTGGCCAACGTTGCCGTACTGTTTGTGGTGTTAATCGCCTTTTCGTCCATAGTGTATCGGCAATATCCAGTAAGCGTGGCCAACAGCCGCTACAATGTCTTGTTTATCGTTGGTGGGGCAGCCTGGTACATATTTACTGTTCAGCAGGTGGCTGTACTGAACGAGAAAGAAAAGGCCATCACTTACTTGTTACGGCCAGCTTCACTGATAGAGAAGTGGCTGCAGTTGGTTGTTGTCTCTGGCTTATTTTATCTGATTGTGTGCCTGTCATTGTTCACAATCATCGATTCAATAGGTGTCTGGTTTGTCAACCATCGAAACTGGAAACCGGAGGAGCTGAAATCGATTCGTGAAGACTACGGGAGCCTATTGACAATCGACTCATATCTGAACTGGAGAGACATAGGTGAGCTTCCCCGCAGTTTCTGGCTGAGTGCGGCACTCATCCATCCGGCATCGCTGGCGCTGGCGCTATTAATACGCCGGTACACGTTGCCATTACTACCCGTGATTGCCTTCGCGTTTGTGTTTGCGTTGACCTTTTTCAATAGACAATTGCTACAGGGCCTTTTTAGTGATCAGGTTTCGGTGTCGCTAGAAATTTTTGGGAATGCATTCGTGGAAAAAATAAATGGACCATGGCGGATGGTGCGCATACCAAAGCCTGCCGGTGATATTATTCGCTACGGGGTAGGGGTGTCGGCGGTGCTTTTGTTGTATGTAACAGCCTTTTTTCGGCTGAAAGAACGGGAGGTGTGAGTATGGAATTTCGTGATAAACAGGCCATTTACCTGCAAATCGCTGAGTATGTCAGCGAGCAGGTGCTGCTGGGTCGCTGGAACGCCGGCGACCGGATACCGTCGGTACGCGAGCTGGCGGCTGAACTGGAAGTAAACCCCAATACCGTGATGCGGACCTACGAATTTTTGAGCCAACAGGGCGTGATTGCCAACAAACGAGGTATCGGCTATTTCCCCGCCGACGATGCGGCCGACAAAATCCGGGCGTTTCGACGCGAGCAGTTTCTGGCCAACGACCTACCCGTCTTTTTCAAAAACCTGACCCTGCTCGGCATCGACCTGCGCGACATTGAGCAGCGCTACGAACAGTATACCGCCACCCAGGCAACGTCACAAACCCCCGTTCAACCATGAAAACAAGTCATTATTTACTGATCGCTGCGGTCCTGATTACCCTGACGGGGATGGTCGCTACCGATGTGCTGCTTGCGCGGGAATACGCGAAAATCGACTGGCGCGACCCGTATCAGTTTTTCGTCCGGCGCGACCTGCCGGCGGCTGCGCATCTGGTCATCAACGGGACGGGAAGCCGGGAGATTTTCGTCGAAACGGGGCAGCGGTCGCAGGCACTCATTGCACCCGACGATAGTTCGTTCTTCAGCTTTCGCGTGCAACACGACACATTACACGTTTCGTTTAACCCGGATACTGCCAATCATTCAAGCCCGAGTGGGTCTGTGTGGAATAACCCGATGACAGGTTTGGTTGTGCGGCTTCCTGCGTTCGTCAGCGTACGGGGGATCAACACCCGGCTGACCATACAGGACCGGACGCAGCCCACGCTTGACGTGTCGTTACAAAACAGCGTCCTGTTCGCTAATAAGCTGACCGCTTCGCCCGTACTCCACCTGACCGAAACGCAAAACAGCTTTGCCCTGCTGCGAGACGGTCATTACAAAGCCGTAGAGTTGGTCGTTCAGGATTCAAGCGCGGTCCATCTGCACGACCCGCAGATAGACGCTTTTTCTCCGACCCTGTCTGACCGGGCCGAAGTGCAGTTCAAGGGTAAAGCCACGCGCTGGGTGAAGTGAATGACCGAGACAGACAACCATTCAAAACAGAATCGTAATGATTAGCAAGGTGAGGCCGATGACAGCGGAAGTCAGAACAGCCGGCTGGCTTTATTTCCTCCTGGCTGCCCGATTGCTGCTGGCTGGCATGCTGCTTAGCTACGGGGTGGCCAAACTGGCCGGCTTGCAGTTTGGCGTGAGCGATGCGACCATGCAGATGGCCCTGAAAGACATCGACCTGTTTCGGTTGTCGTGGTACCTGGCCGACCATGAGCCATTCCGGTCGTTCGTTGGCGTCTCGCAGATCGTCACGGCAGTGCTCCTGCTTTACCCCCGCACCGTGCTGATCGGCGCGTTCGTGTCTATCCCGATCTGGCTAAACATCCTGATCTGGGACCTGACGTTCATGGGCGATGGCGCCGACGTTTTTACGGTCAGGTTATCGGTATACCTGGCGCTGACTGGATTGATCATCGGTCAGGAGCGACCCAATGTCGTTCCCGCACTCCGGCGAATGCTACTGACACGATCACTCGGCAATTATCCCGTTTGGGCATACCTGCTGTTACCCGTGATCGCGGTGCTGATTGAGTTGATGGGTGGATTACTCAACTGGGGGATTCAGTCCGTGTTCTGATCGGCTGGGTGGCCACGGGGTCGTGACAACGGCAGCCCGTCAGGAAAACAGCCTGCGTTATAACCGTGCGTCCGGTTTCTGGATGGTTTCAATCGACCATACCGGAAACCGGACGCACGGTTTTGGTATGAACTCGTGATCGGTTTGTCAGCGCTTGAAGCGACTATTCAGGGCGTATCGGGCTTGTCAGATGGGAAGTCGGGTCCGTAAACGCGATGTGATACAGCGAGACACAGCCAGGGGGATTGACAAAACGGTTGGCGGGTATAAAATTTGACATATGTTATGTCATTGGTTATTGCTAAAAATGATTGTTATTGGATCTATAATTGTTACTTTATCTTTGTTTATTGATACTGATAAGTAAACGAGTGTGTACATTCCATCAGTATGGGGTTTGCAGGCCGTATATTTATCAAACTTACTGTACTGCCTAAGCGCTTACGATAGTAAACCATTATGATCCGAACAGGCCTGGTAACACTTTGGCTGCTGGCACTTGTTGCCGCCGTGGGAAGCTTGTTCTGGTACCAGGACTGGGTATACCAGTTGCCGACGCCCGTACCCGACACGTATGTTCCCGTTCAAACCGGAACCGTCATCAAGGTGACCCCATCGGTCGCCAGCCAGCCCGACAAACCCGTTTTTCTGCATTTTTTTAACCCGGCCTGTCCCTGTTCGCGCTTCAATCAGCCTCAGTTCAACGCCCTGGTCAGGCAATTTGGCCGGCAGGTGAATTTTGCGGTCGTTGTCATGAGCACCCGGCCGTACTCGGCGGAACAGATTCAGCAAAAGCTTGGCCTGCGGGTGCCTGTCCTGACGGATTCGTCGCTGGCCCGGGCCTGCGGGGTGTATGCCACGCCCCAGGCGGTCCTGCTCGATAGTCGGCACCGCCTGTACTACCGGGGCAACTACAACCGTAGCCGCTACTGCACCGACGAGCAGACAAACTATGCCAAACAGGCCCTTACCGCATTGCTTACCCGGTCCGGGCGGGTAACCGATGAACGGGCGCTAACAGCCTACGGCTGTAGTTTACCTTATTGTAAAATTGATAATGACTGATAGCCCTGCCCTCGTCGCCGAGCCTACGGATGCCTTTCACCTGCGCGTCCAATGGCGGTCCGACCGCTGGATGAATTATTTTTTGAGCGGTTATTTCATTATTGGCTTGCTGTTCGCGACTGTCTACGATACCTGGCTGATCGCCGTGGGCGTGGGCGGGTTGCTACTCGTCGCCTATTATTCCGCTAAATACGTACTACCCCAGTCGAATCTGTATCAGTATGTGCTGAGTACGGTACTTGCGGTATTCATGGCCCAGTATATCTACCAGATGCACGGGCTGTTCGAGATGCATTTTTTCGCGTTCATCGGGAGTGCCGTGCTGATTACGTACCAGAACTGGAAGCTGCAACTGCCGTTTCTGGTTGTTGTGCTGGTACACCATGCCGTGTTTGCTTATTTGCAGAACAACGGCTGGGAGCAGGTTTACTTCACGCGGCTGGCTTACTTCGACCTGCTCACGTTCGTTATTCACATGGGGCTGGCCACGGTCATCTTTTTTATTTGTGGCCTGTGGTCCTATCAGCTTCAAAAATACAACGAGCGGCACCTCGACCACTTTATTACGCTGGCGCAGTTGCAGAAAGAAGCGCAACTGTCGCTGGAGCGTAAACTAAGCGCGGAAGCACAGCGAAAAGCCAACGAGCAACTTCGGGCGACAAACCAGGCACTGGAGCGCGCCCGCGAGGAAGCGGAACAGGCCAATCGGGCCAAAAGTACGTTTCTGGCGACGATGAGCCACGAGATCCGTACGCCCATGAACGGTGTAATCGGCATGGCTGCCCTGCTGCAGGAAACGCCCCTGTCGCAGGAGCAGCAGCTGTTTACGAATACGATTGCCAGCTGCGGGGAGACGCTGATCCAGGTAATCAACGACATTCTCGACTTCTCGAAAATCGAGTCGGGCCATCTGGAACTGGAACAACTGCCGTTTGACCTGCGGCAGTGTCTGGAGGATGTGCTGGATATGTTCGGGGCGCGGGCGGCCCAGCAAGGGCTGGAACTGGTATACGACATTGCCGAAGATGTTCCCCGGTGTCTGGTGGGCGATGCCCTGCGTCTGCGGCAGATTCTGATCAATCTGGTGGGCAACGCGGTCAAGTTCACCAAACAGGGCGAAATCTGCGTGCTCGTTCAGCGGGAATCCGGTACGTCGGCGGAGGACCTGTGCGTTCGGTTCGACGTATCGGATACCGGCATTGGTATTGCCGAAGCGCACCTGACGCGTCTGTTCAAGGCATTCTCGCAGGTCGACTCTTCTACGACGCGCCAATACGGAGGAACCGGGCTGGGATTGGCCATTGCCCAGAAACTGGTTCAGCTGATGGGGGGCGACATCGGTGTTGTCAGCCAGCCCGGTCAGGGAACGACCTTTTCATTCACGATACATACGGCTGAAGGCCATAACCCTGTCGGGGTCAGTACGCAGTACGAGTTGGCTGATCTGGCGGGAAAGCGCGTGTTGGTTGTCGATGATAATGCGACGAATCTGGCTATTCTGAAGCGCCAGTTTGAGCGCTGGCAACTACAGCCGATCCTGACCAGCAGTGGGCAGCAGGCGCTGGCGGTACTGGCTGCCGGGGCCTCTGTCGATTTGATCGTCACGGATATGCAGATGCCGGAAATGGACGGCCTGACGCTGGGGCGACAGCTTCGCGCGTGTTTTCCGGCCATTCCCCGGATGCTGCTCAGTTCCATGGGCGAAGAGCTTCGGCCGGAGCAGCGGTCACTGTTTGTGTCTATTTTAACCAAGCCCATCAAGCGGCAGGTGCTGGCCCGGCATGTGCAGGAAGCACTGCTGGCGTCGCCCCCCAGCCCGACCGTACCCGTGTCGGTTCCGCAGCTTTCGACCGATTTTTCGGTGAGCTATCCCCTGGCTATCCTGGTAGCGGAAGATAATTCCATGAATCAGCGGCTGATCGGGCACGTGCTGCAAAAGCTGGGTTATCAACCCGACATCGTCAGTAACGGTCAGCTGGCGCTTGAGGCAGTTGACCAGAAGACGTATGACCTGGTGCTGATGGACATGCAGATGCCCGTGCTGGACGGATTGGCCGCTACCAAGCAGATCCGGGAACTGGATGGTAGTCAGCCGATTATTATTGCGCTGACTGCCAATGCATTGGCCGAACACGAACAACAGTGTCTGGAAGCTGGTATGAATGACTTTGTCAGCAAACCCATCCGATTACCCGAACTGATTACGAAGATAGCACACTGGTATCCGCAACTGACCAAAGTCGGGCCGTATAGTATGTCCTGATCCCGGCGACACGCTGAAAAAGGAAGTATCGCCAGTTGCTGAGGATTCACAGTTGCCGGTCAATGAACATACTTCGTATTCCTCCTGTTGTCATGGATGTCTACTTTGCCGGGGCCTGCCCGGTTCGCTACCATGCTGCCTCCTGATCCTACAGCGGAAACCAACAGGCTACAAGCCCTGCACACGTATCATATTCTGGACTCGCTGCCCGAGGCCGATTATGACAATATTACCAGTCTGGCCGCCCAGATCTGCCAGACCCCTATTTCCCTGATTAGCTTGGTCGACGAAAAGCGGCAGTGGTTGAAATCGGCCCAGGGGGTGACGATCCGGGAAACGCCCCGCCCGTTTTCGTTTTGTGCCCACACCATTCTGGACCCCAATGAGCCCTTGCTCGTTTCCGATACCCGGCAGGATGAACGCTTTGCGGATAATCCCTTCGTCACGGGGGAGCCGCACGTCGTTTTTTACGCGGGTATGCCACTAACCGATGAAAACGGCTTTGCGCTTGGCTCGCTGTGCGTACTGGACGACAAGCCCCGGCAACTGAGCCCCGACCAGTTGACTGCGTTAAAAACACTGACCCGGCAGGTTGTCAATCTACTCGCGCTGCGGAAAGCCAACAATGCGCTCCTGCAAAGCGAACAGCGCTACCAGCACCTTTCCGCCGAACTGGACCAGCAAGTGCAGGCGCGCACGCAGGAAATCAGCCAAGCCAACGACGAACTGCGGCAGACGAACGAATTACTGGCGCAGGCCAACAACACCCTGCAGCAATTCGCGGCCGTAGCTTCCCATGACTTACAGGAGCCGCTGCGAAAAATTCAGTCGTTCGGCAATCTGTTGCTCGGTCAACACGCCGACCAACTGGGAAAGGAGGGACGGGATTACCTTGAGCGAATGCAGATGGCGGCCAACCGGATGTCGGCCCTGATCCGGGATTTGCTGACGTATTCGCGCATCGCTGCGCTCCACGACCGACGCCGGCTGGTGTCGCTCTCGGCTGTCGTTCAGGCGGTACTACAGGATCTGGACTTACTGATTGCCGATACGGGGGCCGTTGTCGAGGTCGATCCGTTGCCGGAGGTATTGGGCGATGACGTTCAGTTGGGGCAGCTGTTTCAAAACCTGCTGAGCAACGCCCTCAAATTTAGCCGGGCCAATCCGGCCCGGTCATCGTTCCCCGCGACGCCACCCCGTGTGCAGATTCGCGTTCAGCCCGTACTGGCCAAAGACTTACCCAAAACGATAACGCCAGCGCTTCCGGCTCCACTCTACTACCGAATCGACGTAACCGACAACGGCATAGGCTTCGAACAGAAGCAGGCCAGCCGTATTTTTCAGGTGTTTCAGCGGCTGCATGGCAAGAATGAGTTCTCCGGTACCGGTATCGGACTGGCTATCTGCGAAAAAGTAGTGGTCAACCACGGGGGCGCTATCAGGGCAACCAGTCGGCCGGGGCACGGGGCCACGTTTAGCGTTTATCTCCCCAACTAGTTCGAGCTGAACAAGCCTGTTACGCTTGGTGTGGGGATATGCCTACAAAACTGGGTAGTGGCTGCCCAGGTATTTATAGGTAGTTTACTGAATAATAGATTGTAAATGAGCATGTTGACTCCTAGTATTTGTGTTGGTATGATTTAGGTACATGGAAAAGGAAATGGGTTACTAACATTAGTTGTTCGCAGCCTTTCGAGTTGCTTCATACATAGATACAAGGTTACTACACTCAACGTTACAGACACTGAAAAGAACGACAAAAGCCTGGCTACACGCCGGGCTTTTGTGCGTAAGGAGGCTCACGCCGGCCGATAACCAGTTTCTTTGCCCATGTGACTCGTGCCTACGTACCCACTACTGCCGGAACAAGCCACGCTACTAAATTATGGGTAGCCTGGGTACATTCACGAGCGAAAAACGGGCGTGCTATCGATCTTTGTCTGTTTGTCGCGACTGAACTAGCTTTGTTCGGGCAGGGTTAGTGCGTCAGGCAAACCGCGACGCACTGCGTGCCGGTCGGCCTGGGGGCGCTGATTACGCGGCTGGCCTGAATTAGCTCAATTAACTTGCTCGCCGTAAACGACCATTCCCAACACCATCGTATGATTCAGTCTGTTATTACCGCCACGGGTAGCTACATCCCGGACCGGATTGTCAAGAATCAGGACTTTCTAACGGCCCGTTTTTTCACGGCCCAGGGGCAACCCATCGATAAGGCCCCAGCCGCTATCCTTCAACAGTTCAGCACGATTACGGGTATCGACGAACGACGCTATGCCGACACCGATCAGCAGGCGTCTGATCTGGGGTTGCTGGCGGCTCAGCAGGCATTGCGCAACGGAAATATCGATGCCGAAACGCTCGATTACATCATTGTGGCTCACAACTTTGGCGATGTAGCGGCTGACAGCAACCGGGTAACACTGGTCCCGTCGCTGGCTTCTCGCATCAAGGCGGGGCTAGCCATACGGAATCCGTCCTGCGTGGCATACGATATTGCGTTCGGCTGTCCGGGCTGGCTGGAGGGCTTTATTCAGGCCAACTATTACATTCGCTCGGGCGATGCCCGCCGGTGCCTGGTGATCGGAACCGAAACGCTGTCGCGCGTCATTGACCCCAGCGACCGCGACAGCCTGCTGTTTGCCGATGGCAGCGGAGCCGTCGTCCTGGAGGCTTCGTCGGACGGGTCGGCGGGCGTATTGGCCCACCATACCCAGACCCATGCGTACGAGTATGTCAACCTGCTCGGCATGGGGCCGGCTTATGCGCCCCAGCACGAGCCCGGTCAGGATTTGTTCATGAAAATGAACGGACGCAAACTTTACGAGTTTGCCCTGCAGCACGTGCCTTCCGTCGTCAAGACAGCATTGGATAAGGCCGGCGTGGCCCTGACCGACATCAGGAAGGTGCTGATTCACCAGGCCAACCACAAGATGGACGTCGCAATTCTGGAACGGCTCTTCAAGCTGTATGACCAACCCTGTCCGGATCTGGACCTGATGCCGATGACGATTCACTGGCTGGGCAACAGCTCGGTGGCAACGATACCCACACTGCTCGACTTACTACGAGCGGGGCAACTGGACAACCACCAGATCAGTCCGGGGGATAAAGTCGTGCTGGCTTCGGTAGGGGCGGGCATGAATATCAACGCCGTCGTGTACCAGTTTTAAGCGAAACGGCAGCGACGCGCCGTAGGTAGGCAAGTCAGTAAACAGATCGGGGCTGGCCAACAAGTTTGTTTCGACTTGTCGGCCAGCCCCGATCGGCTGAAAAACGAGCGCTTAGGCTAGTTTAACGTTTACAGCGTTCAGGCCTTTCTTGCCCCGCTCAACGTCAAAGCTAACGGCGTCGTTCTCACGGATCTGGTCGATCGTACCCGATACGTGTACGAAGATATCTTCTCCGCCTTCGTCAGGTTTGATAAAACCAAAACCCTTACTGTCATTGAAAAATTTTACTGTCCCAGTTGCCATTACTTGTGTACGCGTTAGTTTCCGGGGCAAGAACGGCAGAAGACACTAGATCACCAAATGAAATATGACCAGCGTCCGTTAAAAAAGCAGCTCTGCCAGGAAGACCGCGAATGCTAGCGACATAGCGACGACGAAAGACCAGACACTCAGGTTGAGTAAATCGATGGAGGTATTGCGAATGGTAATCATAGGTTATGTGTTGTTACAGCTAATTGGCAGGCAAGTATACTGCAGGAAATACTCATGATATAGTCTTATTCTGTTAATTAATAGTGATTTAATAGGGCTGGGGGTACAAGCGGGTGCGTTAAACCTGACAAGTGGCGTGTGCTGCCAGCCGCTTATCCCGAAAACGGTCCGCAGGCAACAGCCAGATTGAGGCAACGCGCAGAAGGTTGTAGCTTGCGGTTTATTTAGCTCACTTCTTCGCACGTCATGATGCATCTTCGTTCTGCATGGCTGGTGTCGGGTCTGCTGCTGACGCAGCTGGCACTGGCCAAGCCGAAAACACCCCTCCGCTACGATATCAACCTCAACGACCGCGCCGACGATCAGTTTAAGGTCACACTACACGTCGACGGTCTCACGCCCGATAATGCCGTTTATCAATTCGCGTCGACGGCTCCCGGTACGTATCAGATCATGGACATCGGCCGGTACGTTCGCTCGTTCAAAGCCTTCGACGCCAAAGGGCGCGAGCTGAAGACGGAACCGGTATCGGTCAATCAGTGGAAACTCGATCAGCCCCAGAAGGTCCGGACGATTCAGTACAGCATTGCCGAAACCTGGGATACGCCCGTCAAGGAACACCATCCGTACAACATGTGCGGCACCTCGATCGAAAAAGATCATGCACTCATCAACGGACAGGGTGTGTTCGGCTACCCCACCGGCATGCAGGATGCCCCCATCGAGGTAAGCATCGCCCGCCCGGTGGAGTGGGAGGTGGGTACGGCGCTGGAAAAAACGGCGTCGGGTAGCTTCAAAGCGGACAACTACGACCGTATCGTCGATTCGCCCATCCTGCTGGGTCGGCTGACCAAAGCCACGACGACAGTAGCCGGTGCGCAGGTCGACATGTACACCTATTCGAAAACCGATCAGATCACCTCGCAGCAACTGCTCGACAATATGAAGTCGATGCTGACGGCGGCCGGGCAGTTTCTGAAACAGTTGCCGGTGAAGCGGTACACCTTCCTGTACCACTTTGAAGATCAGAGCTGGGGTGCGTGGGAGCATTCGTACAGTTCGGAATACGTGCTGAAGGAAGCGCCTTACTCGCAGCAACTGGCCGATGAGGTGACGTCGATTGCGGCTCACGAGTTTTTCCACGTCGTAACGCCCCTCAACATTCACAGCGAGATCATTCAGCAGTTCAACTTCGTAACACCCACGCCCTCCGAGCACCTGTGGCTGTACGAAGGAGTGACCGAATGGGCCAGCAAAGCCATGCAGCTGCGCGGTGGATTGATGGACCTGCCGACGTATCTGGGTGAGATGACGCAGAAGATCGGGCAGGACAAAAGCTACGACAGTACCTACAGCCTGGCCAAACTGGGTCTGACCTGCTATTCGGATTCGGGACAGCGTCAGTATGGCAACATCTACGCGCGGGGTGCCCTGACCGCTGGGCTGCTCGACATCCGACTGCTCGAACTGTCGGGCGGGAAGCGGGGGCTGCGTGAAGTGATTAATGAACTGGCCACGACATACGGTCCCAATCGCCCGTTCCCCGAAGCCGATTTCTTCACCATCTTCACCCAGAAAACGTATCCGGAAATCGGTGACTTTTTCAACCGGTACGTCAAAGCGGCCGAGCCCCTGCCGTACGCGGATTATTTCGGTAAACTGGGTATTACGTTTACGCCTGCCACGCCAACGGGACAGAAAGCCGCCTGGCTGGGCATGAAACCGACTTATCTCGATACCGATTCGAAATTTGTGCTGACCGGCATCAGCGAACCCCTGCAGCAGGCGGGGGTAAAAGAAAACGACGAGTGGGTCGGCTTTAACGGGCAACCGGTTAAACTCGAAACGATTGCACCGGTGCAGAAAGCAGTCCGGCAGCTGAAGCCGGGGGAAAGCTATACGGTTACGGTTCGTCGTGCTGGTCAGGACGTCACGCTGACGCTGCCGGTGCAGGAACGCGAAATCATCAAGCGCTTCGCCTTTACCCCCGACCCGCAGGCCACCCCGCAGCAGCTACAGCTCCGGGACGTGTGGATGAAGAATTTGTAATTGAGTTTTATGGTGGCAGCGCTAAGCGCTGCCACCATAAAACTCAAACTTTGGTGATAAACGTGACCTGATCGCGGATGGCCTGATGCGCTTCGGGTAGCCACCAGAACAGCATGAACACGTGAATCATGCTGGAATATTGCTCAAACTGGACCGGCTGCCCGGCGATTTGCATCTGCTGCACCAACTTACGCACTTCGTGAATGAGTACGTCATTTGTACCCATCTGAATCAGGATCGGCGGCAGACCGCTAAGGTCAGCGAAGATGGGCGACAGCAGTGGGTCGGCCGGGTTAGCCTGCTGCACGTATGACTGATCGACATAAGTGCGGTAGTCGGCGGATAGCATCGGGTCGGGTGGGATGCCTTCGTATTCGACCTTGTTCATGTTGACCACGGGTGACAGTAGCACCAGTTTCCGGGGTAATGGGGCTTCTCGCTGTCGCAGACCAAGGGTAGTCGTCAGGGCGAGGTTACCCCCGGCACTGTCGCCACTGATGAGCCAGTTTTCGGGCATTCGCTGCTGCCGTTGTAAGTCCAGTAGTACGGCCAGGATGCTGTTCAGGGCTGCCGGAAAGGGATGTTGCGGAGCCAAAGGGTACGGAATCACCAGCACGGCGTAGCGAAGCCGGCGACTCATGCGCAGGCAGTGTTCCCAGTGTGCTTTCATCGGCCCCGTGACGAAGCCGCCCCCCGGCAGATACACCAGCACGCCACGCTCCCGGCAGGGTTCATTCGTCCAGTAGCAGCGTAATCCGGCAATCATCTCGGTAGTGAAGCCCAGCTTATCCGGCGTTTTAAAGTCACCGGCGCGGTACCTGGGCTGCTTGCTGAACCAGAGGAACAGGCGGGAGAATCGAAACAGGCGGAAGCAGATTTCGAGCATGTTGCTCTGCCAACTGGGACCGGGCGGTGGGGGAGGAGGTGTTGGCATGACGAGGACCAGGCGATGGGGAAATCCGAAGACTATGGTCAATGTACCCGATTTTCCGCTAGTCCGCAAACTCGGTTTATTCGTGTATCGACATAAAACGGGAACCGTTTCGTGTATTCGCCAGTAGTTGGGCAAGTGTAAAATTGATACTTGTAGACAAAATCCCAACCACGACGATGCATTCAGTACAGGCATGGGCCGCCCATTCGCCGGCCGGAAAATTAGAACAGTATGCGTATGACCCTGGTCAGCTGGGGCCGGAGGAAGTAGACATTGCCGTAGAGTACTGCGGTATCTGCCACTCCGATCTGTCGATGCTCAACAATGAATGGGGTATCACGGCGTATCCGCTGGTACCGGGCCACGAAGCCGTTGGCCGGGTAGTGGCGCTGGGCGACATTGCGGCTCAGAAAGGATTGCGGGTCGGGCAGCGCGTGGGTATCGGCTGGAACGTAGGGAGTTGCCTGCACTGCGAGCCGTGTCTGGACGGTGAGCAGCAACTGTGTACGTCCGTTCAGCCGACGATTGTGGGCCACCACGGGGCCTTTGCGTCGCACGTACGCAGCCATTGGGTATGGGCCGTTCCGATTCCGGACGCCCTCGACCCTGCATCGACCGGACCGCTGCTGTGCGGTGGTATCACCGTATTTGCTCCGCTGCTCAACCAGGACATTCTGCCGACGCACAAAGTCGCGGTGATTGGCATCGGTGGGCTGGGCCACATGGCCGTACAGTTTCTCAACGCCTGGGGTTGTGAGGTGACCGCCTTTACGTCGAGTGCCGACAAGCAGGCGGAAGCTAAAGAATTGGGGGCCGACTTCGTGGCGTCGAGTCGCGATGCGGGCGAGATGAAGCAACTCGCCAACTCGTTCGACTTCATCCTGATTACCGTCAATGTCTCGCTCGACTGGAACGACATTATCGGTATGCTGAAGCCGGGTGGAAAGCTGCATTTCGTGGGCGCGGTCCTGGAACCCGTACCGGTCCATGTCATGATGCTGGTGCTGGGTAAAAAGTCGATTGCGGGTTCACCCACGGGTAGCCGTAGCCAGATCGACCGGATGCTCCGGTTCGCGGCTCACCACAACATCGCCCCAATCGTCGAGCACTTCCCGATGAGTCAGGTCAACGAAGCAATGGATCACCTGCGGTCGGGCAAAGCCCACTACCGGATTGTGCTGGACGCATAAGCCTAAAGAGCGAAAGAGTGAAAGAGCGAAAGAGCGGCCGTCCGGCACCATCGCTCTTTCACTCTTTCGCTCTTTAAACTTTCAATGTATCCGTGGGTTAAAAGGGCATTAACGACTGGTAAGTTATCGGTCCTTTGATGCTCAATTAACCTGCGTTATGAACTACGAATCACTATCCCGTCGCGGCTTTGTCCATCAGCTTGGCCTGGCCTCGCTGACCGTTCCCGCCATCACCACGCTTGGGCTGCAGGCCTGTGGCGGACAGGCGGGTAAAACAACGGCCGACGAAGCCACATCGACCACAACGACCACCGGGTCGTCCCGTAAAATTGGTATTGCCCTTGTTGGTCTGGGTAAATACAGCGAGGAGCAACTGGCCCCCGCGCTCGAAAAAACGACGAACTGCCGGCTGGCGGGTATCGTGACGGGGACGCCTGAGAAGGCCGAGAAATGGAAGAAGAAATACGACATTCCCGATAAGAACGTCTACGACTACAAAACCTTCGACCAGATTGCCGATAACCCCGACATCGACGTCATATATGTCGTGCTGCCCAACGCGCTGCACGCGGAATACACGATTCGGGCAGCAAAGGCGGGTAAGCATGTCATCTGCGAAAAACCGATGGCTATGACGCCCGAAGAATGCCAGCAGATGATCGATGCCTGTAAGCAAGCGGGCAAACAACTATCGATTGGCTACCGGCTGCATTTCGAGCCGCACAACCAGGAGATGATGCGGCTGGGCCAGAATCAGACGTTTGGCAAGGTAAACAAGATCATTGCCGAAGACGGGCAGGTACAAAGCGAAGACAACCCCTGGCGATTGGGTCGGGGCATCGGCAGCGGTGGCCCCATCCGCGACGTAGGCATCTACGCGTTGCAGGGCGCGATTTATACCAAAGGACAGATTCCCATTGCCGTCACCGCGAAGTTTCACCCCGTTACTGATCCCAGGAAATTCGACAAAGTAGAAGAAGGAGCTGACTTCCAGTTGTACTTTCCTGACGGTACCACGGCTGAATGCTCCGCCAGCTTCAACAAGAAGATGAACAAGCTGCGGGCCGAAGCCGCCAACGGCTGGTTTGAACTGGCCCCTGCCTACGCCTATGGCGGACTGGAAGGCGAAACCAGCAAGGGGAAAATGAACGTCGACAACGTGCCGCAACAGGCCCGGCAGATGGATGCCTTCGCACAGTGTATCCTGACCAACACACCGACGACCGTTCCCGGCGAACTAGGCATGCGCGACGTACAACTCATCGCAGCCATCTTCGAGGCCGCCCGCACCGGTAAGAAAGTCGATACCAAAAACGTCATCCAATACCTGGACAAGTCAGCGCTGAAAAGCTAACCGAACGTTTTTTCTGACAGGATTAACAGGATTGACATGATTTTTTTCAATTAAATATCGTTTTAGAAAAATCATGTCAATCCTGTTAATCCTGTCGAAAACTCCCGTTCAACTGACTTTTCCCCTTGTTCAATCCACCCGCTAATCGGTTCAATTCAGCCTGAAATTTCCCATTCAGCGGGCCAGTCCGGGCCATGTTTGCAGCCAACGAAACCAATCGTATCATGCAAACAATCAGCTCCGTTCAGGCCGGAATTCTCTTGAGCCTGCACCTGCTGACCCAATCGGGCAGCGATCCCCTTACGGGTAAATGGACCAGCGACGACAAAAGCCGGGTCATCGAATTTGTTAAAAATGGCAACGCCTACGACGCCCTGATTCGGGAAGCCGACGATAAAACGCTGGTCGGTAAGAAACAAATCGCCGGGCTAACTACCAGGGATGGCAAGTCGTTTAAAAACGGCACGTTGTTCCTGATCAGGAAAGGCAAAACGGCCAAATGCTCGGCCCGTGTGCTGGATGGGCGTACGCTTGAACTAACCGGCTCGGTGGGTTTTCTCTCGAAGTCAGAAACCTGGACCAAGTTGTAAGCCATGCGTCCAGATCATTCACTCACCCGCAAGCTCCGGTTGGCGTTGCTCTGGCTGCTGGCTCCGTCGATGGCGATGGCCCAGAAGCAGTTCGGTTCCTTGCCCGAGGTGTTCCGCTATGCCGACCAGCACGCCCTGCCGCTGCAAACGTCCCGGCTTCAGGAGCAGATCAGCCGTTCAGCGGAAAAGCAATCGAAAGCGTATCGCCTGCCGATCCTCAGCGGTAGCGGTGCGTTTACCGACAATATCACGCTGCAACCCACGCTGGTTCCCGAGAAACTGACGAACCCATCGGCTCCCGATAACAGCTACCGTGAACTGACGTTTGGCCGGCCATTTATCTATACGGTGGGGGTTCAGGCTCAATGGGACGTGCTGAATTTTCAGAGGTGGTTTGCGGCCAAAACGGCCAGTGTACAGACCCACGTAGCCACCGTACAGACGGCCCAGACCCGCTACGCGATGTACAACCAACTGGCCAGTACGTACTACGCCCTGCTACTGAGTCAGGAAATCGACACCATCTATGTCCAAAACCTGGCGACCACATCAGCCATTGCCCGGCACGTAGCCGACAAATACGCCCAGGGACTGGTCAGCGAAGAACAGCGGAACCGGGCTACGATCCAGCAGTTACAGGCCGAACGTACCCTGGCCGACATTCGCACCCAGTATCGACAGTTGACCTACGATCTTCAGAATCAACTAAATACCACCGACAGTTTGACCCTGACCGAGACCTGGCAGCAACCCGCCGAATCGGCGTCGCCCGTATCGTTTGACCGGACGCATCCGGCCATTCTGCTTCAGCAATCCATGCTTCAACTGTCCCAATCTCAGTTATCTCAAAGTAAATCGCTGCTGTATCCGTCCCTGTCGGTGGGGTATCAGTACAATTATTCCTGGGCCACCGGCGGGTTTACGGATTTCGCCAACGCTAATCGGCTGCCCCAGCAATTCCTGAGTGTGCGGCTGAACGTACCGATCTTCACGGGTTTTGCCACACGGGAGAAAATCAGCCAGTCGGAACTGAGTATCCAAGCCCAGCAACTGCAACTGACGCAGGCCCGGAATCAGGTCGCTCAGGAAGACCAGACGCTGCTGCTCCAGTATGACCAGAACCGGGGGCAACTCCAGAAAGCCCGGCAGATTCTGGCCTTGCAGCAGCAGAACGACCGCCACGTGCAGAACCGCTACGACGGAGGCATTATCAGCCTGGACGAGCGGCTCGACAAGCTCAATGACCTTTTCAAAGCCCAGAACGATTACGTCCAGAGTCTGAGCAATTACAGCGTATCCCACTACAAAACCGTCATCCGTCAACTCGACTTTCAGCATGAATAATACCCATTCATTCAGCCAATATGCCAGCCTGGCTACGTGCCTTTGGGTGCTGGCTGCCTGCCATAGCCCGGAGAAAACATCGCCCCAGCGAAAAACAATCGAAGAAGCGGTCTTTGCCAGTGGACACATGGAACAGGAAAACGAATACGTCGTGGCGGCCAACGTGGATGGTACGCTCCAGCAGCTGTCGATCAAAGAAGGCGATGCTGTGCTGGCGGGAGCCGTGCTGGCCCACATCAAAAGCGACATTCCGGCCAACCAGCTCACCGAAGCCAGACTCGTCTACACGGATGCCGCCCGCAATGCCTCGGCCCAATCGCCCCAACTCAGCCAACTCCGGGTGCAGATCGATCAGGCCAACGCCCAGCTTGAGCAGGACCGCACGAACTGGCAGCGGTATAAAACCCTGCGAGCCACCAATTCAGTATCGCAACTGGATATGGAAAAAGCGGAATTGCAGTACAAAGCCTCCGCCAGTGCGTTGGACGTGCTGAAAAAAAACTATCAGGAGCTGGAACGGTCGCTCAAACTTCAGGCCGCCACCAGCCGAACTCAAGTCAATTCGCAGCAGTCACTACTCGCTGATTATCAACTCAAAGCCAGCCGGCCCGGGCAGGTGCTAACCGTCTACAAAAAAGAAGGGGAGCTGGTTCGTAAGGGGGAAGTCATTGCCCGGATTGGTAGCGGAGCGAGCGTCCTGAAACTGTTTGTGGCCGAAGACGATATCGCCAAAATCAAACTTGGCCAGTCGGCCAGCGTGCAACTGAACACCTATCCCGATACAGTTTTCAAGGCTCGTCTGTCGAAACTATACCCGGCCTTCGATGAAAGTCAGCAATCCTACGTCGTCGAAGCCCAGTTCCTTCAGCCGCCTGCGGTGCTATTTTCAGGGACTCAGCTACAGGCCAATGTCGTCACCGGCACCCGCAACAACGTACTGGTTATTCCAGCTCCTTACCTCAGCAAAGGAAAGTACGTAACTCTCGAATCGGGCGATGAGAAAGCCATCGTTACGGGCTACAAAAGCAAAGACTGGGTGGAAGTCCGGTCGGGTATTTCAGACAAAGACGTCATTCTTCGCACCAATGAATAAGGCTATGGGTGTCAACAACAAAATTGCCTGGGTTCACCTGACGTCCAAAATACGCCAGTTGATCGTGGCCGTACTGAGCGTTACGTTCGGGATCTCGATGTACATTTTCATGAACAGCTTCACCAGCGGGGTCAATGACGCCCAGGCTGAACTGGTCTTCAATACGATGGCCCACATCCGGGTGTACAACGATCTGCCCAAAGAAGCCCGGCAGCTCCTGCCCGTTCCGACGGGGTCGGATACGGTTCAGTTCATCAGTAACCCCAAACGAATCCAGTATACGGAAGGCATCAAAAACGCCGAACCGATTCGGGAACTGCTGGAATCGAGTCCCGACGTAGTAGCCGTTACGGAGCAGCTCAACGAAAACGTGTTTTTTCACAACGGGGTCAGCAAGGTAAGCGGTAGCCTGTCGGGGGTCGATATTGACAACGAAAATCAGCTGTTCCATACCGCTCAATACATGACGGAGGGCGATTGGTACGAACTGCAACGACGCAGCGACGGCGTGATTCTGGGGACGGGACTGGCCGACAAAATCAGTGCTCAGATGGGCGATATCATCTCGCTTAGTACGTCCGACGGTATCCTGAAAACCTACAAAGTGGTTGGCCTGATCGAAACGGGGTCCGCCAGCGTCGATAAATCCAGAGCCATTATTTCGATTCAGGCGGCCCGTCAGTTGTTATCGAAAAACCAGAGTTATGCCACGGACGTACTGGCCAATGTGCGGCATTACAACGATGCCCGCACCACCGCCCAACGCATTGGGGCTTCGGTTGCGTACAAAACCGAAGCCTGGCAGGAAGGCAACTCGCAACTGGAATCGGCCAACGTGCTCCGCGACATTCTGGCGATCACCGTCTCCCTGACGATCCTGATTGTGGCCGGATTCGGCATTTACAACATCATGAACATGACGGTGAATGAGAAAATGCGGGAAATCGCGATCCTCAAGGCCATGGGTTTCGACGGAAAAGATATTGTTCAAATCTTTCTGATTCAGTCGATTGCCATCGGGTTTATGGGTGGGCTGGTGGGGCTGTTGCTGGGTTTCATCATCTCGGCGGGCGTCGACCGGATTCCCTTCAAAATCGCATCGCTCACGACCTTACCCATTGCCTATATCCCCACCGACTACGTGATGGCGCTGGTATTCGGGCTTCTGACGACGTTCGTTGCGGGGTATCTGCCCGCCCGAAAAGCATCTAAAATCGATCCCGTAGAAATCTTAAGAGGCTAATCATGCAACCTGCACTTTCGGTCGACAACATCATCAAATATTTTCATGACCCCGAAACCATTCAGGTGCTGAAAGGCATTTCGTTCGACGTGCAGCCGGGCGAATTTCTGGCTCTGATCGGCAAATCGGGCTCCGGGAAATCGACGCTTCTGTATCTACTCTCCACGATGGATACGAATTATGAAGGTACGATTCAGATCAATGGCACCCGGCTCACGGGGTTGAAACAGAACGAACTGGCCCGGTTTCGGAACGAACACATCGGCTTCGTGTTCCAGTTTCACTATTTGCTGCCGGAGTTTTCGGTACTGGACAATGTCATGTTGCCCGCCCTGAAACTGGGCAAACAGCCCCCGGAACAGATTCGGGCCAAAGCCCTGGAACTCCTGTACCTGCTCGACATCAAAGGGCACGAAGACAAAAAAGCGTCCCGCATTTCGGGTGGACAGCAGCAACGGGTTGCCATTGCCCGTGCCCTGATCAACGATCCGGCCATTATCATGGGCGACGAACCCACGGGTAATCTGGACTCCAAAAATACCAAAGTGGTGTTCGATATTTTCCGGGAACTAGCCAGAGAACGAGGACAAACCATCATTGCCGTCACGCACGACGATGAGTTTGCGGCCAACTGCGACCGGGTGATCGAAATGGTGGATGGTAAAATTGTTGGCGAATGATTAGTTTTTACGCATGAAACTCAACATAAACCGGCTGCTTCCGTTAGCCCTGGCAGCTATTCTGCCGGGGCTTAATTTCTTCTCCAACGCCGACGCTCTGGCCGATGGCAAACTGGATTTCTACAGCCGGTGGTTATCTGCGTCGGTCGTATTGTTTCTGCTCTGGCACCTGCTCCACTACACGACCCACCAGAGCCGTCGCTACCGATGGGGCCTTACGACGGCCATCATTCTGCTGTATATCGTACTGGTTTACAGTCTCTTTTCGCTTTTTGTGTTCAGTCACCCCGACTACATTCGCTGGAACCTGCTCGTCAAATTCTTTTTTGCCAGCCTTCTTTTTCTCATCATTCAGTACGCCCTGCGAGCCAGTTCCAGCATTGCCCGGCTGGAACTGGAAAAAGAGCAGATGCAGAGCGAAAACTACCGGGTACAGCTCCAGCAATTACGCAGCAAAGTCGATCCGCATTTTCTGTTCAACTCCCTGAATACGCTGCGGATGATGGCCCGCAAGCAACACCCCTCGACCGAACAGTTTGTGATCAGTCTATCGGATTTCTATCGACAAACGCTCAAGTACAACGAAGCGTCTACGGTTCCGTTGCGGGAGGAACTAAGCGTGCTGAAATCGTATCTGTTTCTGATGCAGACCCGTAACGAAGGTAACCTGGACGTATCGATTCAGATCGACGAGCCCTTACAGAATTACCTGATTCCCACGCTTTCCTTGCAGATCGTCGCCGAAAACTGCGTCAAACACAACGCCATGACCTCGGCCCATCCGCTGCGGATCAGTATCTCGACCAGCGACGATTTTTACGTCGTGGTCAGCAATCCGAAACTGCCAAAGCTGTCTCCATCGGAAAAGTCGGGCTACGGGCTGGATAATATCCGGCAACGCTATACCTTGCTCAACGTGACGAATGGCCTGCTCGTCCACGAAACCGACACCCATTTTGCCGTAAAACTGAAACTGATCTGATGAATGGCTGTCCTTATCAAAGCAGGGTGAAAGCGCCGGATTATCATTTAGAATTTGCGCCAACGAAGCTATAAAGACTATTATGATCAACCTGATTTTCTAGGTAGAGTGAACTGAAACTTGATTTATAATGCTATTTTTGGATTGAAATCCATAATTACTATGAAATTTCAGGATTTTAATCCGGAAATATGATAGATCGACTAATTGGCAGGAAAATAGAACAACGGCTGTTCCGAGGTAAAGCAATTTTGCTCTTTGGACCCCGCCAAACTGGCAAGTCCACCTTAATTACGTCTATGTTGGCGGACAAAGATCATCTTTATCTCAACGGCGACGATGCCGACGTCAGAGACGTATTAACCAATACAACTGCCACAAAATTGCAGACCATAGCTGGTCGGAAATCCATCGTATTTATTGACGAAGCACAGCGTATTCCCAATGTTGGTCTGACCTTGAAACTATTCACCGATCAGCTAAAACATATTCAGGTTATTGCTACCGGTTCGTCAGCATTTGAGTTGTCGAGCCAGGTCAATGAACCCCTGACAGGGCGTAAGTATGAGTTCATGTTGTATCCACTTAGCTTTGCTGAACTGGTGCAGCATGATGGTCTACTTTCTGAAAAACGATTAGTGGATCATCGGCTGATTTATGGCTGCTATCCAGAAATTGTTACGTCGATTGGTGAAGAAGAAGAACTGCTAAAGCTGTTGGCGGGAAGTTATCTGTATAAAGACTTACTGATGCTGGAACAGATCAAGAAACCACTACTGCTCGAAAAATTGCTGAAAGCCCTTGCCTTACAGATAGGTAGTGAAATTAACTACCATGAAATTGGCCAGACAATTGGGAGCGATCAGAAAACGGTCGATAAATACATTGACTTATTGGAAAAGGCCTATGTCGTTTTTCGACTGCCGGCACTAAACCGGAACGTTCGCAATGAGATCAAAAAGGGGAAAAAAGTATATTTCTATGATTGTGGCATCCGGAATGCGGTTATTAATAATTTCAGTCCGCTTCAGTCAAGAACGGACGTAGGGGCTTTGTGGGAAAATTACATCATCGCTGAACGAATGAAATTTCTTCATTATCAGGGCATCAGCGTTCAGTCGTATTTCTGGCGTACTACCCAGCAGCAGGAGATAGACCTGATTGAAGAGAATAATGAACAACTGCATGCCTACGAATTCAAATGGAATGAGAACCGCAAAGCGCGGTTTCCGCAAACCTTTACTGGTAATTACGCTGGGGCTACCACATCCATAATTTCTCCAAAAAACATGGAAGAGTTTTTACTGCCCCCGCTTTGAAAAAAGGTAGTTGATAAGCGATTCTCAGATCTCAGCCAAACGTCATTTTGGGCTTCACGTTCTTGTTAAGGTCAAGCCTATTTCAACAAGGATTTACCCTGTTTTAGTTAACTTGATGCGGGTGATTTGATAGTTGTCCCACTTTAGTAGTTGCAGCCATGAACGTATTGATTGTGGAAGATGAAAAGCACACGGCCCAGCTTCTGAAAGAAATCATCGAGCAGGACGACGACTTTCTGGTCACGGCCACGCTCGAATCCATTGCGGAGACCGTTGCTTTTCTGACGAAACACCACAACAAAATCGACCTGATCTTTCTGGATATTCAGCTCGCCGATGGACACAGCTTCGCCATTTCCCAGTATATCGACGTAGCCATTCCAGTCATTTTCTGCACTGCTTTTGACGATTACACCCTGGCGGCTATTCAGAACAACGGCATCAACTACATCCTAAAACCGTTTCGGGAAGAAGAAATCCACGCGGCCCTGATGCGGTATAAAAGCCTGGTGGCCAGCTTCAGCCAGAAGGCCATCAATCCCGCTTTGTTTGCACCTGCCCGGGAGAAAGGTTATCAGGAAAGTTTCCTGACCCAGCACCGCGAAAAATCCATCGTCATTTACACCAAGGACATTGCGGCCATCACCATTGAGTATGAACTCGTTCAGTTGTATACCTTCAGCGGGGAGCGGCACCCGCTCCTGAAAAATCTGGAATACATCGAGTCGGTTTGTAACCCGCATCAGTTTTACCGCATCAACCGGCAAATGCTCATCAACCGCAACGCCATCCGGTCAATTGAGCCGTATTTCAACCGAAAAGTCGTGGTCAAACTGGTCGTTCCTCTGGCCGAAACCCCCATCGTCAGCCGCCTGAAAGTAACGGCCTTTAAAGCGTGGCTGGAAACGGGTGGTCTGTAGTAGTGCCAGACTATTTTATTTGGGTACAGTATCGAACTCCGCCGTTCAGAATACGGCTGTCAGGTCCATTGTCGAACCCGCCCGCACCGGTACAAAAGTAGACACTAAAAGGTTGAATGATTGAATGAGTTCGTGCGCCAGCCCATTCAACCACTCATTCATTCAATCCATCAATCCTTCCCCGGCTTCATACCCGGCAGGCGGCTTTTGAGCCAGGTAATCTGCCCCCGGTGGTTCGATTCGTGTTCGCAGACGTGGAACCACTTCCAGTATGTATTGACGGGTTGCTGCTTCGACCAGATCGGGTCTAGGGCCAGCAGCCACTTATCGTCTTTTGTTTTGAGCTGGGCCAGTGTCTCGTCGCGTACGGCCGTGATCTTGTCGAGGTAGTACTGCACGTCATGGCCTTTGATGGCCGCCCGACCGGCATCGCCCAATTCCATCGCAGCACCCCATTCCTTCTTCTCGGCTTCGTTGAATTCCTGTCGCCCTTCGAAGGTGTTGATTTGGTAAAATTTATCGGTCGCGCCGAGGTGCATAATCAGTGCGCCGATGGTGTTGGCGTTCGCATCGAACAGGTGGTCGAGTTGAGCCGGTGTCAGGCTCTTCACCGTTCGGAGAATCGTATCGCGGTTATAGCGCATCATCGACACCAGGGAACCGATCATGGGTGAATAGCCTTCCACCGGCCCGACGACGAGCAGATTGTTGTCGGGTGGGGCGGGTAGCGTGTGGGCCAGCGTTGGTAGGGCACCGGCTACGGTCAGGCTGGCGGCTGTGGTCAGGCTGCCGTTGAGGAACTGACGGCGTGAAACGGATTTTAGGGATGAAGACATGGTCGAAGGAAGGAAATAAGCGATGAGATCAGCTAGATGTGGATAAGCTACAGAATCTGACCGTAATACGAGCGGCTCACTTTACTAACCGGTTGCGACAAAGGCGATTGCTACCGGTGGCCCGATGCGAAAAAGCAGTTTATTTGTTTATTCTAACTACTAACCCAACCGTTTATGTTCGCCCGCGTCATCCAGGTACAACTCAAGCCCAACACCATCGAACCCGCTACTGCACACTTCCGCGACAACGTCGGACCGGCGCTCAGGCAGCTCGACGGCTTTAAAAACAGCCGCTTTCTTACCAATGCCGATACCGGCAAATGCCTGATGGTAACGCTGTGGGAGTCGGCGGAGCATCGGAAAGGGGCTGAGACGAATGGATTCCTGCAGGGCGTGATGGCCGATATGAAGGAGTTTTTTGCCGGCCCGCCGACTGTCGACTACTACGAAGTCGGCGTGCAGGTCGCGTAAGCGGGGACACATCTGATTCGTACCGATCAGGCATGGTCGAGATCGATCAGGGCGCGGAACATACGCGCGGCCGGTTCGATCAGTCGATCGTTGAAATCATAATCGGCCTGGTGCAGGGCGGGGCTATCTTCGCCCGCACCGAGGCCGAACATCGCCCCCGGAAACCGTTGGGTGAACAGCCCGAAATCTTCGCCCCACCGCAGGGGTTCGCTTACTTCCTGAAACGGAAAATCAAGTGTTTGGGCGCATTGGCGAACCTGCGCGAACGCAGCCGGATCGTTCTCGTTGGCGGCAAACGCGTCGGTATACCTCGTCTCGACACGAATACCACTGCCTGCCGTAAGCTGATCGAGCAGTGCGTGTAACTGGTTGACCAACTCGCTCATGCGTTGGGTACTTTTCGTGCGTAAGGTCAGGTGGACTTCGCCGTATCCCGCCGATACCCCGTATGATTGCTCACCTAGTGTGGTATAGATCGGCGTAATCAGTGAAAACGTGTCGTACTGGAGGTCAGGCTGTTGCAGCGAGCGGGTCTGCGTGACAAACGCGCTCATGACGTAGGCCGGATTATAACCCTGCTCCGGCTCGGCCGCATGCGCGACCTGCCCTGTAAACGAAACGATCATACTTTGCACCGATGCGGTAAACGGACCGGGCTTACAGATAATCGCGCCCTCGGGGAAGCCCGGCAGGTTGTGCAGCGCGAACACACGATTGGGCTGAATGGGAGCGAAAGCGGGGTCGTGCAGTACGGCCTCGGCCCCCTTCCCCGTTTCCTCAGCGGGCTGAAATAGAAGATACACCCGCCCCTTCACGATCGGCGTTGCGTTGAGCGAAGCCGCCAGCCGGACCAGAATGGCCGTGTGTCCATCGTGCCCGCACTTATGCGAAATACCCGCGTGCTGCGATCGGTACGCAACCGTATTGACTTCCTGAATCGGCAGTGCGTCGATGTCGGCCCGGATCAGCGTTACCGGGCCTGCGTCGCCGTTTCCGTACTGTACGAGCAGGCCTGTACCGCCAATCGACAGTACGTCTGCCGGATTAAGTAAGGCGACAACGTCACGGATACGCTGCTGCGTTTGTGTTTCCTGTCCCGACAATTCCGGGAAGCGGTGCAGGTCCTGTCGGAAGAGGACAAACGGGTCGGGATAAACGGGTAGTTTCATGTGCGGGATAGCTGTCGACTCCTCGACTGTGCAATTCGGCAACAAGTGTCCGGTAAGCCTTGTTCGGACAAAGGCGATTGGCAATTGCCGTTCTACTGTTCGTATCCCGTATTTTAGCCGGTACAACCTGTCAAAACGTACCCGCTATGAAGAAATTAGTACCGTTACTCCTGCTGGGGAGTCTCAGCCCGTTAGCCCCTGACGCATCAGCACAATCCCTGACGAAGCCGGAAGCGACACTCGTCAGCACGGTGACCCGACAGTTGCCCGAAACGATGGGTTTTTTGGAAAAAGTCGTTAACATCAACAGCGGTACGCTCAACAAAGTGGGCGTGCGGCAGGTGGGCGACCTGATGGGCGATGAACTCAGAAAATTAGGCTTTACCATCGAATGGGTATCGCTGCCCGACTCGCTTAACCGGGCGGGGCACCTCGTCGCGACGCGTACCGGCCGGAAAGGGAAGAAGCTGTTTCTGATCGGTCACCTCGATACCGTCTTCGAGAAAAGTCTGCCGATGGAACCCTACACCCGCATCAACGATACAACGGCGGCCGGGCAGGGAGTCAACGACATAAAAGGGGGGGATGTGCTGATCATTGCGGCTCTGAAAGCCATGCACACCCAGAAACTGCTCGACGATACCTCGATTACGATTTACATGACGGGCGACGAAGAAAGCGCCGGCGGCCCCGAAAGTCGGCGGGACTTCATCGAGCGGGCCCGGAAAAGCGACATCGCCCTGGCCTTCGAAGGCGCACAGGGCTTGAACAGCGTTACAACCGGTCGGCGCGGATCGAGCAGTTGGACGTTGACCGTCAAAGCCCGTACGGGACACTCATCGCGTATTTTCAGCGACCTGGGCTACGGCGCTATCTATGAAGCCGCCCGCGTGCTGACGGAGTTTCGCCGACAACTGGGGCAGGAGCAGTACCTGACTTTCAACCCCGGCCTGATCGTGGGTGGTTCGGAGGTTCAGTATGATGACAAAACCGCGCGCGCCGAAACCGTTGGCAAGACCAACATCGTGGCGGGTTCAGCCCTGGTCAAAGGTGATCTGCGGTTTCTGGGCGAAGCGCAAAAAGAAAAAGCCCGCGCCCGAATGCAGGAAATCGTTGCCAAGAGCCTGCCGCTGACGGGGTCGAAGATTACGTTTGCCGATGGTATTCCGTCGATGGACCCTACGCCCGCCAATGATAGCCTGCGGCTGGTGGTCGACAGAATCAATCGCGACATGGGGCTTGGTCCCGTCCGGGCCGTCGATCCCGGTAGCCGGGGAGCGGGCGACGTGTCGTTCGTCGCGGAGTTTATGCCCTGCCTCGACGGATTAGGCGCATCCGGGAAAGGCGCGCACAGCATCGAAGAAACCCTGAACCTGAAGGAATACCCCATTCTGATTCAGCGAACCGCCGTACTGCTTTATCGGTTGACAAGATAGTTTTCGGTCTTCAGTTTACGGTATCCGGTTTTCGATCGTGTTCGTTGCCTACTGTGTGGCGAGTACCAGGAATCATAGCTGGTGAACCGAATGCCGGCTGACTTAAGCTGAAAACCGTAAACTGAAAACCGTAAACTTTTTCTATGCTTCAACCCATTGGCGTGTTCGATTCGGGCTACGGCGGACTGACGGTCCTGCGCGAGATTGTCCGGACGCTGCCGCAGTACGATTACCTCTATCTGGGCGACAATGCCCGTACGCCCTATGGCCCCCGCTCGTTTGAGACGGTCTATCAGTATACCCTGGAGTGCGTGCGGCACCTGTTCGACCGGGGGTGTCGGCTGGTGATTCTGGCCTGTAACACGGCGTCGGCCAAGGCGCTGCGGAATATTCAGCAGCTCGATCTGCCCAGTCTGTACCCCGGTGCCGATCCGGCATCGGACGGCCCCGAACGGCGGGTATTAGGGGTTATTCGGCCCACGACCGAAGTGATCGGAACGTATTCCAGAACCGGGGCCGTTGGCGTACTGGCGACGCAGGGAACGGTCGCGTCGGAGTCGTATCTGGTTGAAATAGAGAAGTTTTTTTCGAAACTGACCGTTTATCAGGAAGCCTGCCCGATGTGGGTGCCGCTGGTCGAAAATGGTGAACACGACAAACCGGGGGCCGACTATTTCGTGCAGCAGCACGTCAACCGTATCCTGGCCCAATCCGCCGATATCGACACGCTGTTGCTGGCCTGTACGCACTATCCGCTGCTGCTGGCTAAAATTGCAGCGGCAGCCCCGGCCGGGACCACCATTTTAAGTCAGGGGTGCATCGTTGCCGACCGGCTGGCCGATTACCTGGTGCGGCATCCCGCTATCGAGCAGCAGTGTACTAAAAACGGGCAGCGTCTTTTTCTGACGACCGACTCACCAACCGATTTCGACCGTAAGGCAACGCTTTTCTATGGTGAGACGGTGCAATCCGCACACCTGGCGTTGTAGCCTGATTACGCCTGCTGCCTGCGAATTGATCGAAATTTGTCTGCTAAAATAGTAGACTATGTGCGTAACGTTCTTCTACAAAACCACACGTAAAGCAACCAACCGCTAACCTAGTACATGCAGTCCGTATCTATTCTAATTGTTGAGGATGAAGCCATTTTGAGCATGGACCTGACCTTCCGGCTCGAGCAAATGGGTTATAATGTCATTAATGTTGTCGACAACGGGCCCGCTGCGCTACAGATCTGCGAACAGAAATCGGTCGATCTGGTGCTGATGGACATTCACATCCGGGGTGAGTGGGATGGCGTTGAAACGGCCCGGCGCATTCGACAGATCAGCCGGATGCCGCTGATCTTCCTGACGGCCATGACTGATGGTCCGACGATCGACCGCGCCCGGCTGGTGGGTCCGTCGGCTTACATTACCAAGCCGTTCAACGACCTCAACCTGCGCATCGCCATCGATCTGGCCATTCATAACGTCATGCAGTCGACGCCCGCAACCGCTCCCGTTGACTCGGTGGCCGAGGGTGGGGATGAGCCGTCGCGGGGGGAGATCATCATGCTGGCGAAGGATCACATATTCGTCAAGCAGAATTACCGATTCGTAAAATTCCCCATCACCGATATTCGCTACCTACAGTCGGAGGGCAACTATACCGACATCGTCACGGAGAACCACAAGTACACCTTGCGGCTGGTGCTCAACCGGGTGATCGAAAAGCTGCATACCAACGAAACGGCCCGGGCAATCATCGTGCGCATTCACCGGTCGTACGCGGTCAACCTGCGGCAGATCAATACGTTCACCGAACAGGAAGTGCAGATCGGCGGGCAGGTGATACCCGTGGGGCGCAGCTACCGAATCGAGTTCATGAAAGGCGTGCTGGCGCAGTAATCAGCCGGTGCGGAAGGCCGGCTACGGGCAGCGGCTTTCCGGCCAAAAAGTCGTATCTTTGTCGCCTTAATCTGACCAGAAAAATCACCAGATGGTTAATGTATCCAACGTCTCGCTCCGCTACGGAAAGCGGGTGCTGTTTGACGATGTCACGATAAAATTCACTCCCGGTAACTGCTATGGCGTCATTGGTGCCAACGGAGCCGGTAAGTCGACATTTCTGAAAATTCTGTCCGGCGAAATCGAACCGCAGACGGGCTCGGTGTCCATGACCCCCGGCGAACGGATGTCGGTGCTGAACCAGAATCAGTCGGCCTACGACGAATACCCTGTCTTGCAAACGGTTATCATGGGTAACAAGCGCCTGTACGACATCATGCAGGAAAAGGACGAACTCTACGCCAAGACCGAGTTTACCGATGCCGACGGCGAGAAAGCCGCCGAACTCGAATCGGAGTTTGCCGAGATGAACGGCTGGGATGCCGAATCGGATGCCGCCAGCCTGCTGTCGGGTCTGGGTATCAAAGAAGACATGCACTACGCACAGATGAGCGATCTGAATGGCTCGGAAAAAGTGCGGGTGCTGCTGGCGCAGGCGCTGTTCGGCAACCCCGACGTACTGCTGCTTGACGAGCCGACCAACAACCTAGACGTCGAGTCGGTTGGCTGGCTGGAGAACTTCCTGGCTAACTTCGAAAATACGGTGATCGTGGTCAGCCACGACCGTCACTTCCTCGATCAGGTCTGTACGCAGATCGTCGATGTCGATTTCAGCAAAGTAAAGCTCTATGCCGGTAACTATTCGTTCTGGTACGAGTCGAGCCAACTGGCCCTGAAACAACGGCAGGATCAGAACAAGAAAACCGAAGACAAGCGCAAGGAACTGGAAGAATTCATCCGTCGCTTCTCGGCCAACGCATCGAAGTCGAAGCAGGCTACCAGCCGCGCCAAGCTGCTCGAAAAGCTGACGATCGACGATATTCAGCCGTCGTCGCGCAAGTACCCGTACGTGCATTTCAAGCCCGAGCGCGAACCCGGCGATCAGATTCTGACCGTCGAAAACCTGAGCTATACGGCCGAAGATGGTACCAAGCTGTTCGAAAACCTGTCGTTTACGGTCAACAAAAACGACAAGATTTTCCTCTACAGCCGCGACGGACTGGCGGTGTCGGCCCTGATGGACATCCTGGCGGGCGAACGCAAAGCCGATTCGGGTACGTTCCGCTGGGGGATCACGATTACGATGTCGTATTTCCCCAATGACACGGAAAAAGAAAAGTTTTTCCAGACCGATCTGAACCTGGTCGACTGGCTGCGGCAGTACTCGGAGGAAAAAGACGAAAGCTTTATCCGGGGTTTCCTGGGGCGCATGCTGTTCTCGGGCGAAGAGTCGCTGAAGAAGTCAAGCGTGCTGAGCGGGGGCGAGAAAGTACGGTGTATGCTGTCGAAAATGATGCTGTCGGGGGCTAACGTTGTGATGCTCGATGAGCCAACCAACCACCTCGACCTTGAGTCGATCGAATCGCTCAACAACGGGCTGATCGATTTCAAAGGGCCGGTGCTGTTTACCTCGCATGACCACCAGTTCGTGCAGACGATTGCCAACCGGATTATCGAGATTACTCCGACCGGTACGCTCGACAAGCTGATGACCTACGACGATTACCTGACCGATGCCCGTGTCAAGCAGCAGCGCGATGAGCTGTATGCGGCCGTAGCGTAGACTGATAAGCGTATGCAGACATTCACGATTCGAGTGACAAACCCACACACTGTCCGCCTGATTGAAGAACTGGCTGCGTTACAATTACTGGAAGTGGTTGACAAACCGGTTACTAACGACACACGTAAACTGTCGGAACGGCTGGCGGGGAGTATCACTCCCCAGCAGGCTGAACAGATGCGTCGTGAACTAGCTGAAAGTCGAATTGAATGGGAGCGCAATTTCTGATTGATACGAACGCTATCATCGATTTTTCAGAAGGTAGGTTACCCCCAGCAGGCCATAGTTTTCTGGGCGAACTAATCGACAGCGCGCCCTGTATTTCTGTCATCACAAAAATCGAGTTGCTGGGCTTTTCGGAAGTCAATCAGGTAATTACTGACTTTGTGGACGCGGCTGTGGTTTATGGACTAAGCGATGAGGTTGTAAACAGAACGATTGATTTGCGCAGACGGTACCGTATCAAATTGCCGGATGCCGTTATCGCAGCTACGGCTCTGACGTATGGAGCAACGATCATAAGTCGCAATGGCAGAGACTTCCGAGCTATTGATAACCTGACTTGTACCGATTTGCACCAAATGTAGAAAGTGCAGTTAAACAAAAGGACGCCAGTGCATTACTGGCGTCCTTTTGTTTAACTGTACGAGCTAATGGCTCCGTAATCATATTCGACCAGTTACCCTTCAGAAAATAACTGGTTGTTGATGGACAGCTAAGGCTAAGCATATACTGAAAAACGCCCCATCAAGCGAACACAGCCTGTTCGGCAACGGCGCGGCCAGCGTCGAGGTCCTGTTGCAGGCTGTCGATTTTGGCCTGAATGGTGGCTACGGCAATCTTGCCCAGTGGGAGTCGCAGGGGCGGGTTTTCCTGTTGCGCGAGCTGCCAGATAGCTTCGGCCGCTTTGGCGGGGTCGCCTTCCTGTTTCCCGTTGGCGGTTTCCATCCGCTGCCGAAACGCACCGGCGGTGGCGTCGTAGTCGGCGATGTGCTGTTCGGCCTGCCCGAAAGAAGAACCGGCAAAATTGGTGCGGAACGGTCCCGGCTCAACTAGCGTCACCTGAATGCCTAGTGGCGCAACCTCCGCTGCCAGGGCTTCGCTCAGCCCTTCCAGGGCAAACTTACTGGCGTTGTAGATACCGAAGCCGGGGACCGCCTTTACGCCCGACTGCGACGAAATCTGAAGAATACGGCCTTTTTTCTGCCGCCGGAACAAGGGCAGGAAGGCCTGTGTAACGGCGAGCATACCAAAGAAATTGGCGGCAAAAACGGCGCGTACGTCGGCTTCGGTTGCTTCCTCGACGGCTCCCGCAAACCCATACCCCGCATTGTTGACCAGTACGTCGAGCCGGCCGAAGCGATCGATGACAGTCTGTGCGGTCTGGCTTACCGCTTCCGCATTCGTAACGTCGAGGAGTAGCGCGAAACCCCGGTCGGAATATTGCTCGTTGAACGCATCGACCTGCTGCTGTTGGCGAAACGTGCCGATGACGAAATCGCCGTGCTGCATGACGCACTCGGCTAAGGCTTTCCCCAGCCCGCCGGAAATACCGGTGATAAACCAGATGTTGTTTGTCGGTTGATTCATACTTGTTTCTGTATGCACTGCTTAACCCGCGAAGTAAACATCCGGTTTTATCCTCGTCCGGTTATGACTTGCCGGATCAGGCTGAAACCGGCTGTCTGATGCTGGATAGATTTTTCAGCCGCCGGCGGATGTAACTGGTTATACAGATAACGAAACCAAAACCGTACATGCAAACTGTAGATGTGATTGTGATCGGGACAGGGTCGGCGGGTAAAACCGCTGCCGAAGCCGCTCGTAAGGCGGGTAAATCGGTAGCGATCATCGACAAGCGCCCCTTTGGCGGTACCTGCTCGCAACGGGGTTGCGACCCTAAAAAAATACTGGTGGGAGCCGCTGAAATCATAGCCCGCGCCAGTTACATGGCCGGCAAAGGCATCGATCGGCAACCCACCATCAACTGGGCCGACCTGATGGCGTTCAAGCGAACCTTTACCGAACCCATCCCCGACAATACGGTCGAGAAATTCAACGAACAGGGTATTCGGTCGTACCACGGCGTTGCTACGTTTGTATCGGCTGATACCGTCCGCGTGAACGACGAGGAGATAAAGGGGGAACAGTTTGTCATTGCTACCGGCCTGAAGCCGATGCCGCTTGGTATTCCCGGCGAAGAACTGCTGATCGACAGTACTGGTTTTCTCAATCTGGACGAACTGCCAGACGAATTGGTGCTGGTCGGTGGGGGGTACATTGCCTTTGAGTTTGCCAACGTAGCCATGCGCGCTGGTGCTACCGTGACGATTATCAACGATACCCCCCGGCCCCTGAGTGGCTTCGACCCCGACCTGGTCGGCATGCTGGTAAAGGAGATGGAAGCTGCGGGTATTACGATACTCGTTAACGCGACCGTATCGGCCATTTCGGGTGAGAAAGGCAACCTGACTGTCGATTACGAGCAGGACGGCAAAAAAGTATCCGTGCCGACAAAACTGGTCGTGCACGCTGCCGGCCGGGTTCCCGACATAGACGAACTGGCGCTCGATAAAGCCAATGTCGAGGTTGGTAAAAAGGGCGTAGTCGTCAATGCGTTTATGCAGAGCGTGTCGAACCCGGCGGTGTATGCCTGTGGTGACGTGGCTGAGAAAGGTTTACCGCTGACACCGCTGGCTTCGTACGAAGGCAGTATCGTTGGGACGAATCTGGTGGAAGGCAACACGAAGCAATACGAGGAGCGGCCCATTCCGACGACCGTGTACACGATTCCGCCCATGGCATCAGTCGGGCTGACGGAAGAAAAGGCAAAAGAGCAGGGTAAGCCGGTAACCGTATCCTGTAAAAGCACCACCGACTGGTACACGTCGGCGCACATCAACGAGCCCGTATCGGGCTACAAACTGCTGATCGACCCGGATACCGACGCGATTCTGGGCGCGCATCTGTTGGGGGAAGGCAGCGATGAATTGATCAATCTGTTTACCGTGGCAATGGTACATCACATCAAAGCGACGGACCTCGTCAACACAATCTTTGCTTACCCAACTCGCTCGTCAGACCTGAAATCGATGCTGAAGGATTGATAACGGTTGATTTTGTAAGTGATTGACTGATCGAGTATAGTGCGAGTGTTTTGTCATCCCGACAACAGGAGGGATCTTCGGTAGCTGGCATGACTACCTGGCTATTTCCGAAGATCCCTCGGCACCGGCCGCCTGGCTCCGTCGGGATGACAGAAGAGAGAATAACCACGCGAGATAAGCTACGGGTTTGCCAGCGTCGTATGGAAGTCGGCGGGGTGTTCGAGGATCTGATGGATTGGGCACTTCTCCGCGATCTCCAGCAGTCGCTCCCGTTGTTCATCACTAAGCTCTCCCGTCAAGACCAGTTGCAGCTCGAAGCGCGACCGTTTTTGCTCCCGGTCGTAACTGTAGTCGACATGGGCCACGGCTGCGTCGAGCGGCCACTCCTTACGGTCGGCGTACATGCGTAGCGTGATAACCGTGCAGGCCGCCAGTGAACCCGCCAGTAACTCGCCGGGTTTCATGCCCCGATCCTGACCGCCGACATCGGTCGGTTCGTCGGAGACCACGACCTGGGTCGGGGTCGTAATGTGCGTTTCGTACGGTGTGCGCTCGATTCGGGCGGAAATGGTCGGCATGGTAGCGGGTGATAACTAAATTAGGGTGTGCTTACTGACCGGTCCAGTCGGCGGGATTTTCGCGCCAGGACGCCAGCGAATTCATCGCATCGGCCGAAATATACTTCATCGACTCGGCTTCGGTGAGCAGCGCGTTGTAATCACTCAGGCAGACAAGCTCGACGCCTTTGCTGGTAAAATTTTGGGCGGCTATCGGGAAACCGTACGTGAAAATGGCTGCCATGCCCAGCACGTTAGCACCCGCTGCCCGAAGCGCATCAACAACTTTCAGCGAACTGCCGCCCGTCGAGATCAGGTCTTCGATGACAACGACCGACTGACCGGCTGCCAGTTGCCCTTCGATTTGTTTGCCCATGCCGTGGCTCTTGGGTTCGGGCCGGACGTAGCAGTAGGGGAGGTTCAGCGCATCGGCGACAAGTGCGCCCTGTGGAATCCCCGCCGTGGCAACACCGGCAATGGCCTGCGCCGTGGGGAACTGCTGCCGGATGGCGTCGGCCAGTGCGTTTTTGATGTACGTGCGTACGTCCGGAAAGGCTAGCGTTACGCGGTTGTCACAGTAGATGGGTGATTTCCAGCCTGAACTCCAGGTGAACGGATTTTCAGGTTGCAGCCGTACGGCTTTTACTTCCAGCAACTGCCGGGCAATGGTTTGTTTTTGGTTCATCATTCGTGTGTAGCCCAGACGTCCACGTCTGGAGGGCGCGGAGCGACCAGATGGCTTCCGCTCTGAGTAGCTGGCCTGCCGGCCTCCAGACGTGGACGTCTGGGCTACATTTATAACCGATTTTTAGCTTTCTCTACCCACCTTCCGGTGCACGTTGACGGTGTCGATGCGGGAGCCGTTCATGGATACGATCGTAAACGTAAACGGCGACAGCTCGATCACTTCACCGACACGGGGCAGGTCTTCGTTGGTAGCCAGAATAAGGCCACCGAGGGTGTCGTAATTGCCTTCGGGGATATGCCAGCCGTATTTTTCGTTCAGGTCGTCGATCTCGTGGCGGGCGCTGAGCAGCCAGGTGTTGGCGTCGATCTGCCGTTCTTCCCAGTCTTCATTACTGTCGAACTCGTCCTGAATCTCCCCAAAAATCTGCTCGACCATATCTTCGATGCTGACGATACCGGCCGTGCCCCCAAACTCATCTACAACCAGTGCCAGATTACGCCGTTCCGACAGAAAACGAAGCAGCAAGTCCTGCGCGGGCATACTCTGCGGTACCGTAATAAGGGGTGTTACGATCGACTCGATCGAGTCCGGTTTACGGAAAAGTGCCAGTGCGTGGCAGTAGCCGATTACATCGTCGATCGTGTCGCGGTACACGATGATTTTCGAGTGCCCGCTTTCCTGAAACGCCTGCCGTAGGTCTTCGATCGAATCGTCTACGGCGACGGCGGTAATTTCCGTGCGGGGCACCTGACAGTCGCGCACTCGTACGTCGCGAAACTCGATGGCGTTGTTAAAAATGCGCGCGTCGACGTCTACTTCCTCCTCGGGGCTTGCTTTCTGATTGAGCTGTTGCAGGTACTGATTCAGATCCGTCAGGCCGAAGACGGGGCGGATCTCAGGGTTGCGTTTTCTGAATACGTAGCGAATGATCAGCCGGGCGATCCCGACCAGTACCCGGACAATAGGAGCGATGGTTCGGTAGATCACCCACAGCGGTACCGCCAGCCTTTCCAGAAACCGGTCGGGGTGAATCAGCGCCAGACTCTTGGGTAAATAATCGGCAATGGGCAGGAAGACGACCGTCAGGATAAGCGTTTCCAGTCCGATCAGAACAGACTCATGCTCGGTCCAGTCGGTCGGGAGCCAGTCGACCAGCAGCGGATTGAGGGCCGTGACGCCCAGCACGGCGTAGATGACCAGGAAGAGCGTATTGCCCGTCAGGGTGGTGCCGATGAACAGGACGGGGTTGCGCAGAAATTCGGAAACGAGCTTTTCGCCCAGCGGTCCCTGCTTCCCGTGCAGCTCGAAATAGAATCGGTTGACCGATACGTAGGCCATTTCGACGGCGGAGAAAAAGCCGGCCAGGATCAGTGCTAACAGGGCACCCAGCAACAGCGCGTATGAGTCTAAGGGCATAAAAAACAATAGTCGCGGGCGTGGACGGGGTAAGCACAGCCGTACCGCAAAAATACAAGCAACCGGCGGATCGTCATGCTGAAGCCTGCGATTTCCCGCCATTCACCGAATTCAATTACCTTTTAACCGATTTTGTTTGCCCGTCGCCCCATTGTCAGTAGGTTTACGACCCAAGCGGCTTGGTACCGCCCCTATATCGCATGAACATTCTGGAAACGCATCACATCGTCAAACAGTATGCCGAACACCGGGCACTGGACGATGTTAGCCTGTCTGTACCCAAGGGCAGTATCTTCGGACTACTGGGCCCCAATGGCGCGGGAAAAACATCGCTTATCCGCATTATCAACCAGATTACGGCCCCCGATGAGGGAACCGTTTTGCTGATGGGAGAGCGGCTGAATCCGAGCCACATCCGTAACATTGGCTACCTGCCCGAAGAGCGCGGGCTGTACAAGAAGATGAAGGTGGGCGAGCAACTGCTTTACCTGGCGCAGCTCAAAGGACTCAACGAGCGGCAGGCGATGGAAAAGCTCAAAAGCTGGTTCATCAAGTTCGATATCAAAACCTGGTGGGACAAGCAGGTCGAAGATCTGTCGAAGGGGATGCAGCAGAAGGTGCAGTTTGTGGCGACTGTCATGCACGACCCCGAACTGATTATCCTGGACGAGCCGTTTTCGGGCTTCGACCCCATCAACGCCAATCTGATCAAGGACGAGATTCTGGAACTGCGCGACCGGGGTAAGACAATTATTTTCTCGACGCACCGCATGGAATCTGTCGAGGAACTGTGTGATCATATTGCGCTGATCAATCGCTCGCACAAGGTGCTCGACGGCTCGAAGCGGGCCATCAAGGAGCAATTTCGCACGCATACCTACCATATCGAATACCAGGGAACGCTGGGTGAACTGCCCGCAGCGTTCGCGCTCAAACAGGCGGGACAGACCGACGACGGTTTCCAGCGGGTCGACATTCAGATTCCGCCCGACGCGTCGGTCAACGATCTGATCCGGTTCCTTCTCGACCGGGTATCACTCCGCTCGTTCGGCGAAAACATCCCCAGTATGAACGACATCTTTATCCGGACGGTAGAAGGCTCAAAGAGCGAAGGAGCGAAAGAGTGAAAGAGCGGCTGCTCTGGACTTATTCGCTCTTTCGCTCTTTCGCTCATTCACTCTTTCGCTCTTTATTTCATGCATACCATCTTTATCATTCTAAAACGCGAGTACCTGGTTCGGGTGCGCAAGAAGTCGTTTATCATCATGACCATCCTGGGGCCGCTGCTGATAACGGCCTTCTACGGCGTCATCGGCTGGGCGGCAATCAGTTCGATTAACCAGAAAAAAATTGCCGTTGTCGACGAGACGGGCCTGTTTCAGGGGAAATTCAAAAACGACAAGGAGTCGGCCTACGCCTATCCGAAGGAGTCGCTGGACGCGGCTAAAAAGTCGTTCGTCAAGAAAGGATACGACGTACTGGTCTATATTCCCAAAAACGTAATCGAACAACCGAAAACGGTACGAATATTTGCCGAGAAAAGCGTCAGTCTCGACGTGCAGAACAATGTCGAACGGGCCATTTCGCGGGAGATTGAAACGATAAAGCTGAACCGGGCGGGTATTACCCAGAAGGTGATTGAAGACGCCAAAGTCAACGTCGACGCGCAGACGATCAGCCTGAGCGAAGAAGGCGAAAAGAACAGCAGTTCGGTCGCTACGTCGATCATCGGCGGGGCCTGTGCCGTGATGATTTACATCATGATGCTCATCTACGGCACGCAGGTGATGCGGGGTGTGATGGAGGAAAAGACTAACCGCATTATCGAAGTCATTATCTCGTCGGTGAAGCCGTTTCAACTGATGCTGGGCAAAATCATCGGGGTAGCCCTGGTGGGCCTGACGCAGTTTCTGCTCTGGATTGTCCTGACGGTCGGCCTGCTGACGGTCGGATCGGCAATACTGGGGCAGTCGCCCAAACAAACGGCGGAGTCGGCCGTGAGCAGCCGGGTCAGTTCCGTGCCGACCGTGTCGGCTGGTGGGCGGGAAGCGATGGAACGCAAACTGGCGGCTGGCGGTCCGGCAGCCAACATCATGGCGGCTATCGATACGCTGAACCTGCCGCTGATTATTTCCTGCTTTCTCTTCTATTTCATGGGCGGCTACCTGCTCTACAGCGCTCTCTTCGGAGCCATCGGCGCGGCTGTCGATAACGAGACCGAAACGCAGCAGTTCATGTTCCCGATTATGCTACCGATCATCGCATCCATTGCCTTCGCGCAGTTCGTCGTCCGCGACCCCGACGGGCCGCTGGCGTTCTGGACTTCGATGATTCCGTTTACGTCACCCGTGATTATGATGGTTCGGATTCCGTTTGGCGTGCCGGGCTGGCAGTTGGCCCTGTCGATGGTGTTACTGGTGCTGGGCTTCCTCGGCACGATCTGGCTGGCCGCCCGCATTTATCGGGTCGGTATCCTGATGTACGGCAAGAAGATCACCTACAAGGAACTGTCGAAGTGGGTGTTTTACAAGGGATAAGTTACCCGTTCTGGCGCGGCTGTCGATGAAGCAGACCGCGCCAGAACTTTTGCCAGCGTGTAGGAGCCGGGATGATCGCCAGGCCCCCCCCGGAGATCGTTCGCGACTGGCGGGGGGCGTACTGTACCAGCGTGACATCATTCAGTTGAATCGTCTTCTCCATTCCCGTGGTCTGAATCTGGCATGAATTGTTGTATTCTGTACGCACGGTGTCACTACTGTTGACGTGAACGTTGAGCGTAGTCGGCTTTTCCAGCGCGGTGATTGTCAGGCTATACGTACCATCACGATCAGTTTTCATCTGCCAATTACCGTGATAGTAGCCAACCGATACGTAAGCGTTTGCCAGTGGTCGGACGATACCAGCTGTATCGCGCAGCCGTACGCACCCGGTGATCGTCAGTGGCTTTGTACGATCTGTAGTAAGCGGGCGATCGGGCCGCACAATTGGTGTAAAGCTGGGCTGAACCGGTGATGTTTGCGTCGGGTGTGTCGATGCTGTCGGCTTTGTGGGGTGCTGCTGAGCCAGAGCGGTTTGCAGACCAAGCCAGCCCATGGTCAACAGGCTGAGCCAGCGCTGCCAGTTGTTTTCAGCTGTGTCTGCCACCAACAGGCGGTTCAACTGATCGTCGCGCAGGCGTCCACAGCGTGTTTCGGCCGTGGGCCGGGCCAGTTGTTTTATCAGTTCCTGATCAGACAGAGCTGTGTAGTCGACTACCGTTTTCTGGCAGCTGGCACAGAATCGACCCGTTTCGTTCGGTTGCATATCGTTCCACGACTGGGGGCAGGGCTGCGGAATCTGAATGGAGAAGCGACGCATAAGAGGTCAAGTTTATACCAAAGTACGACAAACGTAGCATTCTATGGCGTTATCATATCGTTTGCACAACGCCATAAGAAAGCAACCCTTTTTGTTACGGACGGGTCGTCATCAAAAAACGAACTACACCATGCAGACACGCTTTTTACCTATCGTTGCCGGATTGCTAAGTGGCTTGCTACTGATGGGCTGCGACCAACCACTCTGCCAGAATTCGCCCCCGCAATACCAGTTTGCGTTTGTTGCTGTGCAGGGGCAACCGCTTGTGACCGATTCGCTACAGGCGAAAACACTACGACTGGCCTATACGTCGACCAGTGGTTCGAAGGTGGTCGTTCCCCTGACTCAGTTCCGGCCGATTCCGACGACTACGCAGTATCGATACGTTTACCAACTAGGGTACGAGTTGCTCGAAAGCGATGCACTATCCCGGCAATACGCCATCGAATTAGACGAGCAGCCTGTCGGTACGCTTCGGTTGACGGCTCAGCGAAACACCAATAAGTGCGACGGTTGGATGCACCTGACGGAAGTGCAGGCTAACCAAAAGCCGGTATCGATCGGAACAGACAACGTCACCTATCAGATCACGATTGATCGATAGAAGTAGCTGGCCTGCCAACCTCGCTGCCTCGATGGAACGGGCTAGTTCATTTTCCCGGCGTAGAACGAGATATTGAGCCCGGCGAATGACCGGCTTGTATTCAGGTTACCAAAGGCGGTCACGCCGATACCGAGGGTTTTGGTCGACGTAATAAACCGTATTTCAGCCGGAATGCCTACGGTGGTATAGTTGACTGGCTCGTAGTACTGCGAACCATAAATAAGCGGGTCAGGGTCTACACGAATTAACTGCCCTCGATCAACGCCCCATAGCCCGCTCAGGCCTGCAGAGAACCGGAATTTTCCCGTTTTTAAGCCGTAAAGCAGGCTCGCTTCACTCAATCGAAGACCGGGTTGCTTGTCGGAAAGCAATTCCGTGTTAAGGATGTAACGAGCAATAAGCAGGGTAGGCTTGTTGGCAAATTCATAGCCTGCTGCCAGCATACCACTGGGAAGATACGATTTACCGATCCCCCCGCTAAGCCAGGCATTGCCTGTAGACGTAGCCTGAGCGTAGCCTGTGTTGTGTGCGGTTAGCGCTGAAAGAAACGCACAAGTGATCGCGAAACGTTTGAGCATGTAGTTGATTGAGGAGGTTCTGATGTACTTAAATCTGTCCGGGTAGCTGAACCCTGCACCGTAGGTCAAAGCTACCCGTTAAGTCCGGATTCAGGGCTGAGTGGTAGCTGGTTCGTAGTGCAGGGCAAAGCCACTCCCCTGCGGTTGGTAGTCCATCGCCAGTGGTGCCACGCTGAAAGGAGGAGCGGGAATGAGCTGAAACAGCTGGCTGTCGACCGGCTGCCCATTCAATCTGATTTGGCCAATCTGACACTGCTGCCCGTTCCGGCTGACTACACTGATACTCAGATAACGCGTGCGGGGATGCAAGCCAACAAGCAAGCTGCGGTTTACGTGACCCGCGAGTCCCTGAGCCGCAAAGCTCAGCAATCGCTTTCGACCATCGTGCTGGTAAACCTGTAGGTGAAGGTCGCTCTGACGAGCAGGCTGACCAACCCAGCTAATTTGCCCGCAGTCAATCAGTAACCGTTGCCGCCTGACCAGACTGTCGATTCGGGCCGGGGGCAATGTTAGGTAGACGCCGAATAGTTCGGGTGGCGTAATATGGATAAAATGAGCCGGATGGGAAGGACCCAGAAAGATCAGACCGTCGAAGGCCAGTGGAATATGCTGGCTGGGAGCCAGGTAGCCCACGCCCTGACTGCTGGTGCCGTAGGAAAGTCGTGGTTGATAAGCCCGGAAAAAGTCGCCCATGGCCTGGCCCCGTAAGTCGAGAAGACCGTAGCTAGCTGGCAGCAGCGAACTCAGTAGGCGTCCCATGCCTTTACGTGAACCGGGCATTGCGACACTGACCAGACTGTCGCCCCTACGGTCATACCGGCTTAGAAAACGCCCCCCATCGATTTCTGTGCCCAGTGCGCAGTAAGCACTGCCGTAGGCTTGGTGCAAATAGTGGCCAAGGCGTTTAACACCCCGGAAGCCTAGTTGGTAGCAGGGTTGCTTTTCGATGTGCGCATTATGGGCATTGATGATAACGATTTTGGTGTGGGGACGCTGTGCCAGCAGCCATTGGATGCTGGCAAACATGGCCGAATCGCGGGGTGCCTCTTCGTCATGCCGGTGAATAGCCCAGGCGAGCTGATGTTGGCTGAGCAGGTGCTGTTGCCAGCGGGCCAGCAAGCCCAGCGAGTCAGGCTGGGTAGTGGGTAGTCTGCGCAGGCATTGGTTGAACATAGCTTGTGCCGATGCCTGCGCTGCGGACGAATAAGCCTTCTTTAAGAGATGAACCGGTAAGTAGCTCAACGTGGCTAGAGCGGAATCCGCGTCAGCCGGTATCCCAGGCGTTAACCGGAGTAGCTGGGCTAGTTGTCCCGGTGAATCGATTTCGGTACCCACCAGCCAGATGCGTTCAGCAAAAGGGCGGTGCCGATTTTGCTGATGGACCCACCGGATCAGCTCGATAAGTTGGGGGGCGATCGGCTGCGCATCGGCGAGCGGAGTCAATGCGCCTTGTAACGTCCCCTCATCGAGTAGTACGTAACGGTTGAGCGCCAGCGTAGCTGATGCATACACCTCGGCCAGCACAATCGTATTGAATCGCTGGGTTCGGCACAGATCGCGGGCTAGTTTGGCCTGTACATCGGCTGTCTGATGCGTTCCATGCGTGACTTCGCCAACCGCAACGATAGTTTTGCCGACTGTCAATGGCGTAGTCAGCCCAAGCAGCGTGGTGTCTGTAAGAGCCTGGGGTTGGAAAGGCGTCAGGCTGGCCCGTAGCACACCCAGATCAACTGGGTTGATCTGGCCCCGCAGGGCAGGACAACTCAGTAACCAGGCTGTCAGCAGTAGACAGCCAAAGCGTTGGTAAGTCCGATTCATCGGCGTCGAGTTAGGTCTGCCCGTAGGCGTTGCACAAAAGTGCTTTTTTGCCTCGACAGGCGGACCGCGTCGCGCGTAGAATTAGGTTTTTTTAAGAGTTACCATTTTAGCTGTCAGCCTCTTGTCAGATTGATTGTTCCGGTAGGGCCGCGTATGGTACTGTAGAAGAAACACCTGTTCGGTAGCCGAAACAGCGTAACTGCTGACTAGCAAACAGGTGTTGAAATAGAAGGAATAGAAAAGCTGTCTAATACCCCCCGTAGAATTTCCGCAGGCCCCATTCGATGGTTGCCAGCAGGAGTACGGCGAAGAACAGCCACCGCCAGTTGATGATCTCGTCGATGGATTCGGTGCTGCTCAGGCGGGCGGGATGGGGCCGATTTGCCAGCGCGTTCACCAGCGCATCGACCTGCGCGGGCTTGTAAAAACGACCGCCGGTCTGACTGGCCAACTGCCGCAGCATGGCGTGGTCGGCGGTGGTGTTGAGTGCTTCGAGTTGCTGCGTCCGGACGATGAACTGCCCCGACGACTGCTCGGCCCGGCCATTGAGCGTAGCCGTTGCCCGGAACTGGTATGCCCCTTCGGGCAACTGGCTGATCTCGTAACGGCTGTTAGCGGCCGTGGGCGTGAACGCATAACTAAGCGTCCGGTTCCGTTCGTCGGTCAGTTGCAGCCGGACGGGTTGGTCGTACTGACGCTCGTAGATGTCGTTGTAGAGTTCGGTTTCGAAGATGACTTTCTCGCCCGCGACGAACTCGTTACGGATGGGGTAGACGCGTAGCTTCCGCCGATCTTCCTTCACCGAAATCAACTGAATGATCTTCTGCAACAGTTCGTCGACTACCTCCTGCTTTTCGGTCAGCGCGTATTCTTCCAGTCGCCACGCCCAGAGCCCTTCACCGGCCAGTACGGCCGTTTTGCGGGGCGACGTTACGTTGAAGGCCAGCAGCGGCTTGGTTGTTTTGACAGTGCCGATCTGTTGCCAGAGCACGACTTCACTACCCGGCTGCGCGTGGTATTCACCGTACGGAACGGTAATTGGCGGCAACTTGGCTAGCAAGTCGAGCTTGGCGGGGTCGAACGCGAGTTGCTTGAAATCGGTGTTGAAATACGCGGTGACTTTGTCGATCTGCGTGCCCGGTCCGCTGATTTGCAGTACCGGGTTCGACGCCGTAAACGGCCCGATTGATGACTGACTACCCAGCACGAACAGCATCGGCGTGTTGCCACTCAGCAGCGTCTGGAAAACGGCATTGCCCGTGCCCCGGTTATCGGGAATCTGGTGCAGGATGATAAGGTCATATTTCTTGCCCGCGGGCGGGGTGGGGTCGACGGAGCCGGTCAGCACCCGTACGTCGACCTCATAGTTCTGATTTTTTTCGAGAATGCTGCGGATCGCCCGAATGTCGGGGTGGGGGGCTAGCCCCAGGAGCAGCACCTTTTCTTTCCCGTCGATAACGTCGATGTACACGTCCTGCCGGTTGTTCCGGGTCGTGTATTCACCCGGTTGCGGCAGTACCTCGACTACGTAATGCTGTACGCCTTTGCGCGTGGCGGTGGTTTGGAACGTTAGTTGATTGAAGGCGTCGCCCTGTCCGAAGCGCACCGACTGCCGGGCCAGTTCGCGCCCGCCCTGTGTCAGCACAACCGTGGCCGACTGTCCCTGATAGCCGTAGCTGACAATTTCGGCCTGCACCGGAAACTGGTTGCCCAGATAGGCGATGCGGTTGGCCACTACGCCTTTAAGTTGAATGTCTTTGCGGGGAATGGTGTCGCCCAGCCCAATCGTATTGACGGTGAACGGATACTGTCCGAAGGTAGGCGATAAACCCTGATTGAAAATGCCGTCGGACATCAGGACCACATCGGTCAGGTTGCGCCCTTCGTAGTCGGACCGGACGCCGTTGAGCAGTCCCGACAGGTCGGTCGTTCGGCGGGTAAAGGGAATCTGGGTGAGGTCGGTACCGGCATCGGTCAGCGTATCGTCGAGCGTACGCACCGTCACCTCCATGCCTTTGTCGGTCAGTTGCTGCCGCAGCGACTGCAAGGCCGTCATCGACCGGTTGATCGCGGGCCGGCCACCCGCCACTACCGACTCCGAATTGTCGACGGCCAGAACGATCTTGGGTTTCTCCGTCGCAGTCTGAATACTGCGGATGAGTGGGTCAAGCAGCAGGAAGCACAGCAGGCTTACCGCCAGGAAGCGCAGCGCTGCCAGTCCGTAGGTTGTACGCCGGTCGAAGCCGCCCACCGTCGTGCCCGTTGTGGTCAGTGGCAACGGCTGGTACAGGGCGTACGCATACACGGCCCCCACCAGCAAACAAACCAGTATCCACCAGGGCGACGATTGGAAAATAACGTTGGACATTGAAATCAGGTTTTCGGTAGTCAGTTTACGGTATTCGGTTTACGGCGTTCGCTCGGGTTGAACCGCCGTAAACCGAATACTGAAAACCGTAAACCACTATGTTAACATCCCCCCATCGACCTGCAGCACCTGACCGGTGATGTAGCGCGAGAGGTCAGACGCCAGAAAAACGGCGCAGTCGGCTACCTCATCGGGTTGGCCACCCCGCTTCATCGGGATCTGCTGCTTCCATTCTTCGACGGCTTTTTCATTGATTTCGCCGGTCATTTCGGTTTCGATAAAGCCCGGTGCAATGGCGTTGGAGCGGATGTTCCGCGAGCCCAGTTCCAGCGCTACCGACTTGGTGAAGCCGATGATCCCCGCTTTCGACGCGGCATAGTTGGCTTGCCCCGCGTTCCCCCGGATACCGACCACCGACGTCAGGTTAATGATCGACCCGGCTTTGGCTTTCATCATCGGTTTGATGGCGGCTTTGGTCAGGTTAAAGACCGACTTCAGATTAACGTTGATAACGGTGTCCCATTGTTCTTCCGACATCCGCATCAGCAGCCCATCTTTGGTGATGCCCGCGTTGTTGACCAGCACGTCGAGCTTGCCGAAGTCCGCGATAACCTGCGTGATGAGGTCGTCGGCGGCTTTAAAATCCGACGCATCGGAGCGGTAGCCTTTCACCTGCCCGCCAAACTGCCGCAGTTCTTCTTCCAGCGCCTGTCCTTTTTCAACGCTCGACAGATAAGTGAAGGCTACGGTTGCCCCTTCCTGCGCAAATTTCTGAGCCATCGCCCGGCCAATACCCCGTGATGCACCCGTAATGAGTACGACTTTGCCTTTTAGTAAATCCATTGGTAAAAAATAACAGCACCGCGCCCGTCAGACTGATTGATCGATGCGGTGGTCTGATCGTAGAATAAGCCAAAAATAGCCAGTTGCCGCCGAACCGCCAACGATAACGCATCATTAACCACACCCAACTACGCTGGTAGCGCAGGCCGTGGTTTACGGTTTACAGCAATCGGTCTACGGTTCGCTGGCTGGAAGCTACTACCCGTAAACTGTAAACCGACTACGGTAAACCCGAAAAGAATTTACCTGAAGTCCGTCAGGTTGCTTACCTTTCTGCCACACATACCACCTGCACGTATGCAACGCTATTGGTTACTGCTGTTTGGCTGGCTATCAGCGACCAGTCTGTTCGCCCAGAAAATCCACGCGCACAACGATTATGTGCAGCCGAAACCGTTTGTGAACGCCTACGCGCACAAAGCCGACTTTATCGAAGCCGACGTATGGGTGCAGAACGGCAAGCTGGTCGTGTCGCATGACAAGCCCGGCCCCAACGCCCCGACGCTCGATTCGCTCTACCTGAAACCCATTGCGGCTTTGTTTGCCCAGCACAACGGCAAAGTCAGCGCCGACCGCGACTATACGTTCGGCCTGATGATCGACGTGAAAGATGACCCGACCGTGGCGCTGCCCAAGCTGATCGACATGCTGCAAGCGAACCTGGTTAGCTTTAATCGGAACGCCAACGCCAGTGCGGTGCAGGTGATTATCAGCGGCAACCGGCCCCGCCCCGATAAATTTCTCGACTACCCGCTGCTCCAGTTCGACGGGCGACCGAGCGAAGTATATGATCAGGAAACGCTGCAAAAAGTGGCCATGATCAGCGACAACCTGCAATCGTATACCCGCTGGAACGGGACGGGCGACCTGTCGGGCGAAGACCGGGACAAGCTGAAGCGCGTCATCAAACGGGCGCACAGCGATGGCAAACCTGTCCGCCTGTGGGCCATCCCCGATCAGCCGGACGCCTGGAAAACGCTTAAAAAATTAGGTGTCGACATCATCAATACGGATCGGGTTGCCGAAGCTGCTACGGCATTACGATGAATGCGGCTTTCCCAAACCAACGTAGACTAACCATGAGCCAAACCATATTGATTACGGGGGCATCGTCGGGAATCGGTAAAGCGACGGCCCGTCTGTTTGCGGCACAGGGCTGGAACGTAGCGGCTACGATGCGCCACCCGGACCGGGAGAATGAACTGACTGACATTGCGGGGGTACGGCTCTATGCACTTGACGTTACGCAGCCGGCCGGTATCCGTACGACGATCGATCAGGTCCTGCGTGATTTTTCGGGCGTCGACGTGCTGCTCAACAACGCGGGCTACGGCCTGTTTGGCCCTCTGGAAACCGTTTCAGCTGAAAAACTGATGGATCAGTTTCAAACCAATCTGTTCGGGGCCATCCGCATGATTCAGGGGGTCTTGCCGGCGATGCGCGAGCAGAAGCGGGGAACGATTATCAACGTTACGTCTATCGGGGGCTTGGTCGGTTTACCGTTCAACTCGATTTACCACGCTACCAAATTCGGGCTTGACGGCCTGTCGGAATCGCTCAACTACGAGCTAAGGCCGTTTGGTATTCGGGTCAAGATTGTAGCGCCGGGGGGCGTTGCCACCGACTTTGCCACCCGATCCTTACAGCAAACAACGGACGGCCCCAGTGTATACGACGCAGACATACAGCAGGTGATGGCTGCTTTTCAGCAAAGCGGTGGCGCGTATTCTTCCGCCGATCAGATTGCCGAGGTGATCTACCGGGCGGCTACCGATGATACGGATCAGTTGCGGTATCTGGCGGGAGCCGACGCGCAGGGCCTGTACGCGAAGTGGAAAGAGATGACCAACGAAGCCTTCATGGCCATGATTCAGGAGCGATACGGTCTGGCTTAACGCAGCAGGTTGGGAACGCCTTGCCGTAAACCGACAAACGCCCCCAACCTGATTAATCTTATCCGTATCGTATTTACTCCGCCAGAATTACCTTGCTCGTCACGCGCTGCTGCCCCTGAATCAGCGACAGAATGTAAAAGCCCCGTGGAATCTCCTGCACCGGTACGCTAATCAGGTTTTCGCCGGCGGTAACCGTATACACCTGCCGAATCATGGGTTGCCCCGCCTGACTGAGTAGTTGCAGCGACAGATCGCCCGCTGTAGCCGCCCAATAGCGGACTTTAAGCATGTCGCGGGCTGGGTTCGGATATACATCGGCCGTGAATGAACCGGCTTCTGGCTGCACGGTAGCCGCCACACGACTGCCACTGGTTTTGGTCAGTCGCGCTCCGGCCCAGTCGCCATGGTCGCAGGCGGCCCCGTCGCCCCCGTCGGTGACCACCAGCGTCAGCGTCTGCTTACCCGACACGTCCAGCACGATCGACTTGGTGGCGGTGGCCGCGTTCATGTTGCCGCTGCTGTAGACTTTGGCCCCGTCCACGAACACCTGAAACTCGACGTTGCCGCAACCCGCGTCGGCGATCTCGTCGTCCAGGCCCATGTCGGTGATAAACTGGGTGTACTGCCCGCCCAGGTTATAGCTGATGGAAGACGCTGCGTGTGTGCCCAGCCCTTTGGCGTAGGTTTGTCCGTTTAGGGTGATGGTGCGTCCGTCGCCCGCGCCGGACTCGCCGTTGCTCTTGTCTTTTTCCACGGGGCCGTAGCCGTTGGTGGCCGAGGTCCAGGTCAGGTCCGAGAGGTAGAACGACGAACTCGTTACCGGCTTTGTCGAGCTGGGAATCAGCCGCGCCCCGGCCCAGTCGCCGTGGTCGCAGGCAGCCCCGTCGCCCCCGTCGGTGACCACCAGCGTCAGCGTCTGCTTACCCGACACGTCCAGCACGATCGACTTGGTGGCGGTGGCCGCGTTCATGTTGCCGCTGCTGTAGACTTTGGCCCCGTCCACGAACACCTGAAACTCGACGTTGCCGCAACCCGCGTCGGCGATCTCGTCGTCCAGGCCCATGTCGGTGATAAACTGGGTGTACTGCCCGCCCAGGTTGTAGCTGATGGAAGACGCTGCGTGTGTGCCCAGCCCTTTGGCGTAGGTTTGTCCGTTTAGGGTGATGGTGCGTCCGTCGCCCGCGCCGGACTCGCCGTTGCTCTTGTCTTTCTCTACGGGGCCGTAGCCGTTGGTGGCCGAGGTCCAGGTCAGGTCCGACAGATACACGCCCGATCCCGATGGAGTGGGTGTGGTCGTCGTCGTCGGGACGCGGAAGAACGCGCTGGCGGGTATAACCTGTTTGTTGAGGTTGGGCCCGCTGTAGCTGGCGCTCAGCGACTGACCATTTACGCCCTGGAAATAAACGATGGTAATGGCGTGTTTGCCCGCTTTCAGCCCGATGGTACCCGATTGCTCCTGATCGCCGTGAACACCGTCGTTGCTCACGACTTCGGTGGTGCCGATGTACAGTTTCGTGCCGTCGTCGGAGGTGGTGTAGAACGTGTAGGTGCCGTCGGTGGGAACATTGATATAGCCCGTAAACCGCAGCCCGTAATTCTGATCCCGGCCACGCATGGAGAAATCGACGGTCGAGGCCGTTCCGGTCTTGGCCGGCGTGAGCGATGCGAAGTTGGGCAGCGATGTCCAGCTTCCTTCGTAGTACTGGTAATCAAGCCCGCTTGTGGTCGACGCCGGGTTCTCCGGATCGCGCAGGCTAACCGGCGTAGGGGTTGGGGTGGTGGTGGTCGACGTTTGTTTGAGCAGCAGGGCCGACGTGTACGGAGCCAGCGTGATCTGTCCGGTGTAGGCCGTGTTTTTCGCGTCGCGGTAGGTGCCGTCCAGTCCTACGTTCGTTGGTTGATTCGACGCGTTGTAGACGATTTTAATGTAATCGTCGGGGTTGAGCGTCGACAGGGTAGCTTCCCGCATAATCAGGTTGTCGACCCAGGCTGTCTGGCCATCTTCGTAGGCCTGCACGACCAGAATCGCGTTCGACTCATCGGCGTTGGCGGTGAACGTTGCTTCCAGATTCTGACGGCTCGTACCGAGCACAAAGGTCGTGCGGTCGGCCAGATCGCGGTAGCTGCCGGCCTGCTGCCGTGGGTAAACGGTCAGGCGTTTGTTGGCACCCGAGGCAATCCCGTCGAGCAGCAGTTGGTACGTTTGCCCTTTCCGGACGCTCCCCAGGCTGATCGTTGCCAGCAGGTAGCTGTCGCTTTTACCCGACGACGACGCAAACGACAGTTTCATCGACCCACCGTCGAGCTTGTTGGTATTATCCCAGTCGGCCCGGCCGTTGCCGTAGGGCGACCATACCCCCCAGCCATTGATGTTGCCGGAATACGGGAAGTTCAGCAGCGTCGTGCCGGTCTGCGTGACCATCTGCGTCTTGTACGTGATCGGGCTGTTGAACGAGTTCCGGTCCTGCCCGTACTTGCTCTGCCATTCCGCCAGTGAAAGCCGCTGCCCGGTCAGTCCGGAGCCGGGGTTGTAGACGGCCTGAATCTTGAACTGATCCTCGAACGGCCGCATGTAGTAGTTGTAGTCGAACGATCCGTACTGACTCAGGTCGTTCGCATTCGATTCGTAAGCCGCGACCAGCTGGGTAGCCAGTTTGCTGGCGAAGATGTTGTTCTGACTGACGATGTTGCGGGGGGTACAGATTTGATTGGCCGCGATCTTGATCTGCTCCTCGCCGTTGTCGAACAGCGTGTTGTTTTTCAGCGTGTTGTTGTACGCCCCGCGCAGGAAGATACCCATGCCGGCGACCCGGAAAATCGAGTTGCCCGACACCTCCGCGTTGATGGTACAGTCGTCCAGAAAAATGCCGTGTGCCCCGGTCGTGGCGTTGATCGGTGCCCCCTCCGGTGCGCCTACGCCGTTGTAAATAATATTCGACAGGAAGCGTAAGCCGGTGGTGTTGTTACGGTTACCGTTCCAGGTATACAAGCCGCCACCGTCGCTTTTGGTCATGCAGTAGTTCGAGACCCGGTTGTACTGTACCGTCGAACTGGTGACGACGGAAGCGCCCGTGTAGCCAATGTAGTCGAAGACGTTGTATTCGATCAGCGAGTTGTTGGTGCAGCTCGACTGAAGGCCGGAATAGCTGCCGTCGCCGTTGGCACCCCGGCCGGGCACCAGGCCGATGCGCTGTACGGTGTTGCCCCGGAAGGTGAAATTCTGGAAGGCCTGAATCGTCAGACCACTGCTGTTGGCGTCTTCGAGCAGGTTGTTCTCCAGCGTTATGCCACTACCCGACCCGTTGAAGAAAATAGCGTTTTCGCCCGAATTGGTAACGTCATTGCCCGAAACCGTAATGCCGTTTCCGTTGACCGACAGGATACCCGCCGACAGCGTCTGCGTAACCTTGATGTTGCGTACCGTCACGTTGTTGACGTTCGTCAGATTTACTCCTTCGCTGGCTGTCGTGATGGCGATCGACTGGTTGTTGGGGTTGTTCTGGTTGTCGTACAGGCGAATCGTCTTGTCGTTGGGGTTATAGTACCATTCGCCGACCTGATCGAGTGTAGCCGGGTGATTTTGAACGAAATAACCCCAGCCATCGGTCGGTTCATACGTGGTGTTGCTGGCAAACGAGAGGGTGTTGCCGCTTTGCTGTGCAATGGTTACGCGGTCGATCACCCAGGTCGCCGAGCGAACGACGGCATCGGCACCCGCCCAGTTGGTCGAGAGCGATTGCTGACTGGTAATCTGTCCCCGGCCGCTGTGGGACTGAATGGTCAGGTAGCCTTTGTTCGCGTCGCTGAAGTTAGGGTAACGCCCCAGCGGTAGGGCACTGTTGTCGCGGTAAACGCCGGTTACGCGGCTGCCACAACTGGGGCAACTGGCCTGCCAGGTGTTGTTGCCGATGTTGGTCCAGCCCGTCACGAGCGTCGATCCCGCAATAACAGGTTTGTTGCCCGACCCGTACGCGTCGACAACGACGGGACTGCCCGACGAACCCGACTGACGGATGTAAAGGGTGCCCCGAAAGGTGTCGCCCCGGCGCAGCAGCACCTGATCGCCCGGCTGGAGCGTCAGGCCACTGACTTTAGCCAGCGACTGAAACGGGCTGTCGGACGAGCGGCCGGAATTGCCATCGTTACCGTTGGCGGCTACATAATACGTAGTCTGCGCAAAAATCGCCGGCGCTAACCCTAGCGACAGCAGCAGTAAGCCCATGCCACGGCCTGCGCGCCTGACCAGGCGCTGATTCATGTGTACAAATACGGTAGACACAAGTATAAAATGGGATAATGGGAGGAAGTAATTTACGGCGGGGACGGTGCGGAGAAACAGAGCCTAAAAATAAGGGCAAACTACCGGTTAATCAATTTAATCTGTTAACAGAGTGTTAATAGTCAGCGACTTATGGATAATGTGTGTATTGTTTTGAAAGTTTATTAAACGGTAATTAGCTGACTGACAGATTGTTTGACCGATAGAGTAGCTATGGAAAAACTGTATGAATGGGTATTTTGACAGGTAGGTCCGTCCGTAGGTATAAGTACGCGCTGCTTTGAACCGGATCGGTGCCGGAACGATCAAATTAAGCCGGAGCGGGTTGGAATTCGTTTCGACAATGGCGACGTTTACCGCCGTTAGTTCAGACAACCCGATTCGTTATGAATACACCTTCGCTGACGCAGCTTTTCCCCGCCGACGATCAGATTCCGGTCGCGTATCGTATTGAACCCGTACACCAGCGGGAGTATCTTATCAATGGTGAAATGCGGCAGTGGGACGGCCCCACGACCGATGTTTACTCACAGATCGGCGCGCCCGATGCCGATGGTACTATCAAGCCCCGGCTGGTCGGCAGCTTCCCCGTCGGCACGGAAAAGGAAGCTATGGAAGCCCTCGACGCGGCCGTAGCCGCCTACGACAACGGACGGGGCGAATGGCCCACCATGTCGGTGGCCGGGCGTATTGCCTGCATGGAAACCTTCGTGGGCAAGATGCTCGAACAGAAACAGCGCGTTGTGTCGCTGATGATGTGGGAGATTGGCAAGAACCTCGCCGATTCGACCAAAGAGTTCGATCGCACCGTAAAGTACATCTACGATACCATCGACGCGTTGAAGGACATCGACCGGGCCGGATCGCGGTTTCGGGTGGAGGAAGGGATTATCGGGCAGATTCGCCGGGCTCCGCTGGGGGTTGTGCTAGCGATGGGACCGTTTAACTACCCCCTCAACGAAACCTACACGACGCTCATCCCGAGTATTCTGATGGGCAACACGATTCTGTTCAAGACGCCCAAACACGGATCGTTGCTTCATTATCCGCTTCTGGAAGCGTTCCGAACCAGCTTTCCGAAGGGTGTCGTCAACTCGATTTACGGGCGCGGGGCGGTCGTTGTGCCACCTGTCATGCAATCGGGTAAGGTAAACGTACTGACCCTGATCGGGTCGAGTAAGGTCGCTGATGAGTTACAGCGGCATCATCCAAAACTCAATCGGCTTCGCTCAATCCTTAGCCTCGACGCCAAAAACGCAGCGATCGTGCTCCCCGACGCCGACCTCGACGTAGCCGTGAAAGAGTGTCTGCTCGGGGCGCTTTCGTTCAATGGGCAGCGTTGTACGGCTATCAAGATCATCTGGGTACATCGGTCGATCGCCGATCGGTTTTTGGAACAGTTCTGCCCGGCGGTTAGCGCCCTGAAACTGGGTATGCCCTGGACGGATGGTGCCCAGATTACCCCGTTACCCGAACCCAATAAGGTCGACTACCTCAACGATACGATTCGCGATGCCGAAGCGGGCGGAGCAACGATCAGGAACGAAGGGGGCGGGGAATACGCCGGGAGTCTGTTCAAGCCGGCGGTGGTTTACCCCGTCAAAGACGGTATGAAACTGTACCGCGATGAACAATTTGGCCCGGTCGTACCGGTTGTCGCGTACGATGACGTAGAAGAGTTTATCGAGTACCTGGAAACCGACAGCCACGGCATGCAGGCCAGTATTTTCGGAACGGATACCAAACCCATCGCCGACCTGATCGATCCGCTGGTCAATCTGGTATGCCGGGTAAACATCAACGCACAGTGTCAGCGCGGGCCGGACACGTTTCCGTTTACGGGGCGCAAAGATTCAGCCGAAGGAACGCTGTCCGTGGAAGACGCACTTCGTTCGTTCTCGATTCGTACCTGCGTAGCGACCAAAGAAACCGACGCCAACAAAGCCATACTGAACACGATTGTCGGCGAGCATCAGTCTAATTTTCTGAGTACGAATTTTCTTTTTTAGAAGAAAGAGAAGAGATAAAAGAAGAAAGAGGCAAGATGTGAGTGGATAGCCTGCATCGGTAGCGTATAGCTGCCGGGTGAGTGTTTTCAACTTACGGTATTCACACGAAAAAGGTCCTCAGCCGACATTTGTCAACTGAGGACCTTTTTCGTATGCGGTCGTTGGACTGAACACTACTTGATAGCCGCAAGGGCAGCCGCGTAATCGGGTTCCTGCCCAATCTCCGGCACCTGCTGTTCGTAAACGATTTTTCCTTCGGGATTCACCACGATTACGGCACGGCTTAGAAGCCCTTTCATGGGACCGTCGGCAATTTGTACCCCGTACGTGTGGCCAAAGTCAGTTCTGAAATCCGACAGCATAACCACGTTTTTGATGCCTTCCGCGCCACAAAACGCTTTCTGGGCAAAAGGCAGGTCTTTGGAAATACAGAGCACGGTAGTGTTTTTAAGACCAGCGGCATCCTCATTGAATTTGCGCACCGATTTAGAGCAAACACCTGTGTTGACACTGGGGAAGATATTCATAATCACATACTTGCCTTTGTAATCGGCTAGCGCGTTATCCTTCAGATCAACACCCGTCAACATGACTTCTTTAATCGATGATCCTACCGGGGGCAATTTGCCGACCGTATGGATAGGTTTACCTCCTAGTGTAATGGCCGTTCCGGTGGTCTGTGCCAGCGTAACAGTGGCAACGAGCAGGCAGGCTAGCCCCAGGACGAAGCGTCTGAAGGCCTGCATTGAGTTTTTGACAGCAGTCATATTATGGGTTCTGTAGATGGTCGTTCGTCAAATATATTGATAAATGATGGATGAACATCCTTACACCCGGTGAGTGTTATTTTGACGTTAGGCTAATTACCGCGACGATATTATGAAAGGTGATCGCTGTTCCGATGGGCAGCGATCAATAAGAATTTTTATGGATACCGATTCTGAACGCGATCGTCGGTGAGCAGTAATCCGATTTCCTGAGCACGAATATTCTTTTCTAGACGATAGGGTCGTACCCTGAATAGGGACTTCAAATTCGATCTGCCATCATGCGATTCGTAGCTAATCAGTACTCATTACTCATGTCAATCATAAGTCCTATTTCCTGTATCTGAAAACAAGATAGCTCACTATGGTAGGATAATACGTTCCGTCACTGATTCGGTAAGCACCATTAGCTCCCAATCGCAGACAATCGTTCCGTAACTGCTGTTTAACCTGTTGATCGATGTTCAATCCTGGTCTGATGTTAACAGACAGTGAGACGACACCTAACTGTTGTATGTCCTGAGGAATATCCCGCTCGAGGAGAAAAACCCTAACTGATGAACTATCCGTTTGTGGGCTGCTGCCTACCTGCGTCAAGGGCTTAGTTTTCGAGGTAATGCACGACCATAAACAAATGCTGATAATGAACAGAGCGAGTGTTGTACCAGTTGACATCTGTTTCATGGTATGATGTTGTGTTTGCTAGCTAAAGTACACAATAACGATATGCAGTTGTATTATAAGGCGCTTAATTTGAGACGGCTTTTTACGCTTGCGTAGGTGAGAAATTGTCTGGGTGAACTGGACCGTATTTTTTGCATGAATCTCTAACTTACCTGATAACGTGTGCCCGTAAAAGCGCATAAGATACGCCACTATCGGCGGGATAGGAGTCCGGGTGGCTATTGCTGAGGAACGAGTCCGTACCTTTACGGAATTGGAGGGCGTCTCTTTCTTCTTACGTCTTTTCTCTTTCCTCCGCTTGGGCGGGCTGATTCATGTTGATTGCCGATAAAGTAAGTAAAACGTTTGACGGCGGTGTTCAGGCTGTAGACGATGTATCGTTTTCGCTGGCTCCCGGCCGGATTATGGGCCTGGTAGGTGCCAGCGGGTCCGGGAAAAGTACCCTGCTGAATATGCTGGCGGGCCTGGCCGACGTCGATTCGGGGGCCGTGTTGCTCAACGGGAAGCGGGTGCCGGGCCCGTCGGATGTGCTGATCGCTGGTCACCCCGATATTCGGCTTGTTCATCAGGAGTACCAGTTGATGCCCAACGTCTCCATTCGGGAGAATATCAACTATGCCGTTCGCTACTTTGAAAAAAGCTACCGTACCTTCCGGGTCGACGCCCTGCTGAAACTGTGTCGGCTGACCGCTGTGCAGGACCGACTACCCCGGCAGGTGTCGGGTGGGGAGAAGCAGCGTACGGCCATTGCCCGTGCCATTGCGGACGTACCCGCCGTATTGCTGCTCGATGAGCCCTTTAGCCACCTCGATCTGCCGAATCGACTGCTGGTGCGCGACTTGCTGTTCGAGTTGGTTCGGGAGCAGCAGACAGCCTGTTTGTTTGTCACGCACGACGCGTCGGATGCGCTCTCTATTGCCGACACTATCGGTATCCTGCGCGACGGACAGCTTATCCAGCTCGACACGCCCAAGGCGGTTTATCATCGCCCCCAGACAGCCTATGCCGCTCAACTGACGGGCCGGGTTACGGTGCTACCCGCCAGCAATCGCCCGCTGTTGGGATTATCTGAAAGCGATCAGCCCGATCAGTGGCTGTGCATCCGGCCGGAACAGGTACAACTAACGGAATCGGGCGTACCGGCGACCGTGCGGGCCGTGTTTTTCATGGGTAGTCAGTACGAGCTGGAGGTTAGCCTGAACGATCAGGTTACGCTACGGGTGTTGACGCATCGGGCTGATATTGAACCTGGACAGACCGTGATGATCCGGGTCGACGCGGACGCCGTGTGGACGCTGCCTGCCTAACGAAACATAACCCTTACGCTGTTTAGCGGGTTGTGTGCGTAGACGAATCAATAGCAACGATTATGGACTACAAACAGACAGCAGGCGAACACCATACCGATACCAGTCAGGACCCGTCAACAGGCTTTCTGGTCGGCGAAGAAATCGATGACGTAGACGCGTCAGAGGTAGACGACAAGTCGACCGGTCGGAAGGACGACTTCTTGGGTAAAACCAATACGGAAGACGACAAAGACTAAGGTACAGGGTCAGTAAAAACGAATACGGGGTCGGAAATTAGTTTCCGACCCCGTATTCGTTTTACAAACTATGGGACTCACATCAGTCGCTTGATGAGTTGTTCGACCGAAATGTTCTCGGCTTCGGCCTTGAAATTGCGGACCACCCGGTGCCGTAGAATCGGCAGGGCAACGGCTTTCACGTCTTCGATGTCGGGCGAGTATTTACCGGTCAGGAGAGCGTTGCATTTGGCCGCCAGAATCAGCGCCTGCGACGCCCGTGGCCCGGCACCCCATTCGAGATACTGGTTCGTATCGGCTGTTGCCAGTTCGGTGTTGGGGCGGGTTTTATGAACCAGCTTTACCGCGTACTCGATCACATTGTCGACGACGGGCACGCGCCGAACCAGGTGCTGGAACTCCCGAATTTCGTCGCCCGTAATGATCCGCTGTACCTCCTTACGCTTGTCACTCGTCGTGCTTTTGACAATGTCCAGCTCCGACTGATACGACGGATAGTCGAGGTAGATGTTGAACATAAAGCGGTCGAGCTGGGCTTCGGGTAGGGGGTACGTACCTTCCTGCTCGATGGGGTTTTGCGTAGCCAGTACGAAGAACGGTCGGCCCAGTCCATATTTTTGGCCGGCAATCGTTACCGAATACTCCTGCATGGCTTCCAGCAGCGCCGACTGCGTCTTGGGGGGCGTCCGGTTGATTTCGTCGGCCAGGATGATGTTCGCGAAGACAGGCCCTTTGATGAACTTGAAATTGCGTTCCTGATCCAGTGTTTCCGAGCCAAGAATATCGGACGGCATCAGGTCGGGCGTAAACTGAATCCGGTTGAAATCCAGATCGAGGGCGCTGGCGACGGTTTGAATGAGCAGCGTTTTGGCCAGACCCGGCACGCCCACGAGCAGGCAGTGTCCCTGGCAGAAGATGGCCGTCAGCAGGAGCCGGACCGTTTCGTCCTGCCCGATAACGACTTTACCGATTTCACTTTTTAGCTTTTCGTAGGAACTCGTCAGGGCTTTGGCAGCCTCTACATCGGAAGAATAAGGCACGGGCGATAGGCTTAGTGATAGAATTGTCGAGTGATTGAGTGAAAGAATGATTGAGTGACGGAATAATTCTATAATTCCATCACTCAATCATTCTTTCACTCAAAACTATTCTCCCCCCCCCAGGCGGGCGGCACTGTTCTGGGTGGTGCCGAAAATCCGGCAGCTTTGGAATTCGGGGTCGACGGTGATGTATACGTCAGCGATTGACTTCCGGAACCACTCGTCGATGGCACGGTTCTTTTTGTTCTGCAGCACAATCGTCTGCAACTTCTCGAAGTCAGTCCTGAAGTCGGCGGTATGGGGCGCTACTTTGCTTTTAAAGTAAAGCAGGCGCATAGCGCTCTTACCGTCTTCCGTTCGGTAAGGCAGCGGGGCCGAAATACTACCCACTTTCATCGTGTCGAGCATGGAAAACAGGGCGTAATCCATCGAAGGGTCCATGGCAAGCCGGGAACTACCCGACTGGGCATCGCGCAGCAAGCCACCCGCGTCGGCGGTGGTTTTGTCTTCCGAAAACTCTTTGGCCGCTTTCTCGAAGGAGATCGAATCAACCTGAATTTCCTTGCGCAGACTGTCGAGGAAATGCGTCTGGGTCGTCAGGTCGAGCCGGTTGTAGTCGGGGCGGAGCAGGATGTGGCGGGCGTGGTATTCGGCACCGCGAGTTTCCAGCAACTGAATCAGGTGCAAACCAAAGTCCGACTCGACAACATCCGACATCTCATTGGGTTTCAGCTTCAGGGCTGCGCCTTCAAACGGCGCGACCATCATTCCCCGTTTGGCAAAGCCGAGGTCGCCCCCTTTTTCGGCCGATCCTACGTCTTCCGAAAACTCTTTGGCCAGCTTGGCGAAATCTTCACCGTTCTGCACCCGCTTTTTGATGTCGAGCAGACGTTGCCGCAGCGCTTCTTTCTGCTCTTTGGTGGGCTTGGCGAACCGAACGATCTGACCGATTTCAACGTCGGCGGGCATGTAAGGCAGGCTGTCTTTCGGGATGGTATCGAAGAATTTGCGCACGTCGCGGGGGGTAACCTTCACGTCGGATGTGATCTTCGCCTGCATCTTCTGTACGACTTTCTGGTCTTTCACCTGCTGCCGCAGTTCGCTTTTCAGCATTTCCAGACTTTTGCCATAGGCTTCGACGATGTTCTTCTCCGAGCCGAACTGCGAGATCATGTACTGCATCCGGGTGTCGAGTTCGCCGTCGACCATTTTTTCTTCCACCACGACCGAGTCGATATCGGCTTTGGCGAGCATCATTTTGTTGATGACCAGGCTTTCCAGCAGTTGGCAGCGGGAGGGGGGCGTCTGATTCTGCCCCACGTACGACTGCATGGCCTCTTCCAGATCCGACCGCAGCACGTAGTAATTATCGACTTTGGCGATGATCTTATTGAGACTCACCGATTGCCCCTGCCCAAACGCGGTGGCTGCAAACAGCCAGCCTGTCAGTACAAAGGCTATGCGATTAAGTTGATGTTTCATGTCCTAAAGATAACGAAGGCACGCCACTTACGGGCGCTGTTTAAGCTTTTTTAAAGTATTGACAGGGCTTGTTGGACAGGATTACAGGATGAACAGGATTGCCTCGTTTGTTCATGGAAAAGACAATCCTGCCAATCCTGTAATCCTGTCTAATAAAATCATTTGGCGAGTTTGCGTAGTTCGACGTCGTTGACCTGGGCGGGGTACTGCTGCCGCAGCTGAGCCAGCCACTGATGCTCCAACTGCGCCTGATAATCGTTGATGACACTGCCCCGCGCTTCGGCGAATGTTTTGGGCCGTGCCGGCTCGATCTGACCAAGCTGAACCGATACGGCCTTACCGGCTGGGTGCAGCGTGGTAGCTGTGCCTGCTTTCCAGGGAGCCAGCCCATCCACGTACGGATTGTCGCCCCGGGCAAACAGGCCTTCCGATACGGTGATTGCGTCGGCAGGCAGACCCAGGTGGCCGGCTAATGCCTGCGCAACGTCGGCCTTATTGCTGGAGAAATACTGAAACGTCAACCGGCGCTGGGTAGCGGTAGCCTGTTTCGCTTCGCCCGGCCGGGTGCCCTGATAATCTTTTTCCATGATCCGGCTCAGGCCGATACCGTTCTGCCGCAGAAACGCGACGGCGTTGCGAATACGGCCGGCGGAGACCGAATCGCGTTCAGCGGGATCGTGCGACGCGGCAACTTCCACGATATAATCGGGGTTGCGAGTCAGGTTGACGACGACCTCATACAGCGCTTCCCGGTCTTTGGCCGAAACAGTTGTCTGCGCCGGTGCGTAGGTCAGCGCGGGACTCATGCGCCGGAGTGCGTAGGGTGCTTTGCCACCGAGCCACTCGCGGGCCTGCGTCAGTTGCGCATCGTTTGGCGCGGTGATGAGCGTGGCCCGGATGCGTTCTGGAAACTGATAGCGGTCTTTGTGCGCGTCGAAATAAGCCAGTTGCCCCGTCGAGTCGGCCACCGATTTTTCCCAGACGTGCGCTTCCATCACCTGCGACATCAGCACCCCGTCCCGAATCTCGTTCATCAGCGATCGGAATTCCGCTGATTTCTGCTCCAGTCCGTTTTCTTCGGTGGCCAGCAACCGGTCGCCAACGTAGCGGTCGTATAGGCGCTGCATGGCCACGGCGGGCGAACCGGTCAGTGGTTGTTCAACTGGCTGAACAGGCGTTGGCGCGCCGGGCTTGCGGGCCGGCTGTTGCTTCTGCCGGACGTAAGCGAAAAACTGGTTAACCGTAAACGGCTGGTTCGCAATCGTAACCAGCGTTTTGTTTTGCAGGGCCGGATCGAGTGGTTCGGTATAACGCCATTGCCCGCGTAGCAGACTGCTGTCGGCTTTGGCGAGGGTGGCTGCCAGTACGGCCTTGTTGGCCTGTACCGTATAGCTCTTTTCCAGCCGTTGCAGGGTGGCCTGCCGCAGCACTTCGGCCCGAGAGTCAGTAGCGACGCGTTGCCGGAGCGAGGGGGCCAGATCGGCGTAGGGCTGAATACCCTGCCGGTCGATGAGTTTGATGATGTGCCAGCCGTAGTTCGTACGGACCGGTTTCGACAGCTCACCGGGTTTGGTCAGGGCAAAGGCGGCTTCTTCAAAGGCGGGCACCTGTCGGCCCGTTTCAATCAGCGGTAGTACCCCGCCGTTTAGCTTCGAGGTAACATCGTCGGATAGGTCGCGGCACACGTCATCGAACGCTTCGCCTTTCTGAAGCCGCTCGTAAGCCGCGTCGATGCGTTGCCGGGCTGCCTGTTGCCCGGCTTCGTCGGCTGCCGGACTGAGCCGAACGAGGATGTGCGCTACCCGTACCAGACCCCGGCTGGGTCGCCGATCATTAATCTTTAGCAAATCATAGCCGTAGCGGGTGCGAACCGGCTGCGAAATACCTCCGACGGGTGTCTTGTAAGCTGCGGTCTCAAGCGGGTATACAACCGAGAAGGCGGTGAAGTAGCCCAGGTTGCCACCCATTTGCGCCGTGCTGCGGTCGGTTGAGTTTTCGCGGGCCAGTTTGGCAAAGTCTTCACCGGCTACGGCCCGCTGCCGGAGTGCCTGCACCCGCTGATACGCAGCCAGTGTGTCGGCCGGAGCGGCATCTTCCGATACTGCGACCAGCAAATGCGACGCGTTGACCTCCTGCTGCATCCGCTGGTAGGCTTCGGCGGCCAGCGATTCAATGAGTGGTTTGTCGGTCAGGTACGTCTGCGCCAGTTGCTTGCGGTAGGTATCAATTTCTTCCCGGAAGGCTTCCGTCGTGTCGCGCCCCTCGGCCTGAGCCGCGAGTACTTTGAGCTTCAGGTTGGTGTACAGGTCGAAGTAGTTACGGACGTCGGTACGCTGGACCGAATCGGCCGAGAGCTGATTCTTGGTAAACGACTGAAAGAAGTCATCGGTTGTAAACGACTTGTTTCCCAGTGTCAGCAGGGTCGGCTGGGGGGGAGCCGTCTGCACCGTGGTGGGGGTTGTCGTTTTGCAGGCAGCGGCTAGCAACGTCAGGAGCAAACCGCCAGTAAGTACACGCATAAAGTAGTAGATATGGTTTACGGTATTCGGTTCACGGTGGCTTTTGCGTAACGCCTTCACTACCGAAAACGGAATACTGTACACCGTAAACGAAGCAACTAAACTGCCTATTGGCGAGCGGGTTATTTTTTGTCTTTTCCGGGGCGAATACGATTCAGGCGAATGTCGTAGGTCAGGCGGTATTCATACGCGTCGCGCAGGTTGCGCCCCGTGAAAACCACGGGCACACGCACATAACCCTGCTTATTCTGACGCAGTTCCGTCTCGTTCAGGTCGACACTGCTTTGGCCCAGTAGATCGTCGTCGTCGAGGTGGTCGACCAGCTTCAAGCCCACACCCGATGCCGCCAGTCCCGCCGATACGTAGCGCAGGGGCGTCAGCACGTCTGCCGCCGTCAGTAGCCACGAGGCCGGACCCGCCACCACGTTGTGTACCCGTTTGACCTGATCGACCAACTGTTGCGCCCGGTCGTAGGCGTCGACTTCGACCAGCACCAGCGAGGCTACGACCCGCCCCCCGCGCGGAACGGTGATGTCGATGGGCGCAGCCGGTTTCTGCCCCGCCTGCAAATCGATCACCTGCCCCTTCCGAACGGTCTCGACACCCCAGCCCCCGTTGACGACCCCAGCGGGTTTGTTCTGCGCGTCGAACGTCGCCAGCGAATACGCCAGCATGATTTCGTCGCGCTGACTGACGGTTTCTTCCAGGTTGACGGCGGTCAGCTGGGTCGGTCGAAGCTGCGCCGTCGGTACCAGTTGGGGTGTACAGGCCCCCGCTAGCAGCAGGGGCGATAACCAGTAAAGAAGCCGCAGCCGGGCTGAGACGGGACGGTTTACCATGTTACTTTTCTTCTTCGATGATTGATTCTCCCGACGAACCGTCGCCACTGGTCCACTGCCAGCGTTCGTGCAGCCGCAGCCGACCATCGGGCAACTGTTCGGGCGTCGTCCGGCAATGACCGGTCATCAATTCGCCCGCTGTGTTGACATGCTGATACCGCATGTCGAGGGAGTTGTCGGGCGCAACGGTCGCAATCAGCGTGCCGCGTACGATGGAACCGCCACCGTATTCGGCCCAAACGATGGTACCTTCCTGATGATACTGAAACAGCGTGTCGCCACTTACTTCGCCGTTGGCCGTGTTGGTTACAGAGCGAAACGTTTTTCCGTCGTACATACGTGTTAGTTTAATTCATCCAGCAATGTAAAGTAGCGCATCCGTTCTGTATCGACGGCGGTCAGCCCATAAGTTGCCAGAAACAGGGCGCCGAAGCGATCGGTGCCGAAATTATGAATCAGGCTGCGGGTGCACAGGGCCAGGTCCTGATACGGGTCGCCCACGCCCAGCCGACCGACGTCGATAAAGCCGCTCAACGACCAGTTGTCGAGGATTATGTTGGGCAAACAGAAGTCGCCGTGGGTAACAACCAGTTCGCGCTGGGTGGGTTGCTCCATACGCAATTGGGCCAGCATGTCCTGCGGTGACCGCCCCTGATTGGCCTCGCTGAAATCGTCCGTATCCACCAGGTTATGGAGAACGTTCACGCTCACCGCGCTGATTTTTACGTCGTTGCGCTGATCGAATGGGCAGGTGGCGGGGTTCAGATCGTGTAGCATGCGCAGACTCTCCGCCAGCCGCCTGACCAACCGTTCCGGATCGGCCTGCCAGCGTTCGTCCGACGCTGGCAGGCCGGGTAAGGCCCGCATCAGCAAGTAATCGACACCGTCGGTCCGTTCGTAGTGGACCACCTCCGGGGCTGGCAGGTACGTTCGTAACCAGACTAGCGCGTCGGCTTCGTCCCGTAAACCGCCCCAGGGGTCGACCGGGTTTACTTTCAGATAGAACGGCTCCCGTCCGTTTATGAATATCGTCTGCGCCGACGACATGCCTAACGAGTCAGGATGCCAGTCTGTGGGCGGCAGTAGCCGTTGCAGGGTGGCGGGAAGCTGATCGAAGTGCATGGCAGACGGCGATTAGATGGACGGTTCCTGCTGGCTCAGGCAATGGAAACTGCCCAGCCCCCAGACGATGTCGGTCGAGTCGATGCCGACGATAGCGCGGCCGGGGTAACACTGTCCGATCAAATCGAGCGCAGTCTGATCCTGCTTGCAACGGAACGTCGGGACAATGACGGAGCCGTTCGTAATCAGAAAGTTGGCGTACGACGCTGGCAGGCGCAGCCCATCGCTGACGATTGGGTCAGGCATGGGCAATTCCACGATCGTGAGCTGCTTGCCGTTGAGCAAACGCATCTGCTTCAGCTCGTGGTGGATTTCCTGCAAAAACGGGTAATTGTCGTCGTTTTTATTTGCTTCGTAGGCGGCAATGACCGTGTCTTCGCTGGCGAACCGAACCGTATCGTCAATGTGGCCGTCGGTGTCGTCGCCGACGATGCCTTCTTCGACCCACAGCACCTGCTGCACGCCGTAGTAGTCGCACAGATACCGTTCGATGTCGGCCTGCGAGAGGTGGGCGTTGCGGTTCTGGTTGAGCAGACAGGCCCGGCTCGTCAATACAGTACCCGCTCCGTTGAATTCCACCGAGCCGCCTTCCATAATTACCGGACCGGCAGCGGTCATGGGCGTTACGTACGGCAGGTTCCGGTAGCGGGCGATGGCCGCCGGAATCTGATCGTCGAGGTCGAACGGGGGGTATTTGCCGCCCCACGCATTATAGCCCCAGTTGACGATCATGCGTTCCTGCCGGTCGGGGTTGATCAGAAAAGCCGGACCATGATCGCGGCACCACGAATCGTTGGTCGGGTGGGGGAGCAGTGTAATCCGGCTCATATCGGCACCGGCTTCGGTGAGCTTCTGCGCGGCTGTCTGCATCACCGTTTCGTTGTGCGCGTTGATGCAGACCTGTTCGCTGGCCGAAATGGCTTTGATAAAGTCGATGTAGGCGGGCAGCATCAGCGGTAGCCGCTCCGATGTCCACGAAGCTTCCGTATGGGGCCAGCTAAGCCAGGTAGCGACGTGGGGATGCCATTCGGGCGGGAAGAAAAAGCCGTGTTGTGCCGGAATAAAATCGTCGGACAGCGCCGGCGAGGTTGAAAGCGGGGCCATGTATGAACGGGGTAATGATGCCGCAAAGCTACGAAAAAGGCCTACGGCATCGTAACAAGCCGCTTATTCCGTAGGCAGTAGTTGCTGAATCGAGGCTGGTGTCAACCCGACAAAGTTATCGATGATTAGCGCGGCTCCGGACGTGGCCAGTTCGGCACGTGTATGCGTCGTCGCCAGCGCCACGACAACCATGCCCGCCCGCAGTCCGGCTTCGATACCGGCAAACGCATCTTCAAATACGACGCATCGGGCGGGCGGTATGTTGAGCCGGTCGGCGGCTTTCAGGTAGATTTCGGGGTCGGGTTTACCGTGCGTAACCATACTCGCATCGACGATGGTGTCGAAAAAAGGGCGCAGCGCCAGCCCGTCGAGTGTGAAGCCGATGTTGCTCACCGGTGCCGACGTGCCTACTGCCATCGGTACTCCGTCGGCCTGCATGGCCGTCAGGAAATCGAGCAACCCCGTCAGCGGCTGCCGATGCGGTACGTACAGCGTCCGGTAAATCTCCTCCTTTTCTTCGGTCCGTTGCGCCAGTTCCGTAGCAGACAACGGGTGTCCGAAAACGTAAGCCATCGAGTCGGCGGAAACGTGCCCGTTGATGTGGTCGACGTACTGTTGGCGGGTCAGCGTCAGGCCGTTGTGGTGGGCAAACTGAATCCAGGCATTGATATGAAAATCGGTATTGTCGACCAGCACGCCGTCCATGTCGAACAGCGCAGCGAAAGCGGGGGTAAGCATATGGGTTTTGGTTTGTGGTTCGTAGTTGGCTGACGTGGTTTTGTTGCCTGGACGTCCACGTCCGGGTGCCCGTCAGGGCAATTAATTCGGGCGGCAGCTTTGTTGGTCGCTATCGCGCCCACCCGGACGTGGACGTCCAGGCTACATACCTGCGTTAACCAACGACAAACCACGAACCACAAACTAATTAACTAATTACGTCTCCCGCCAGTTGGGCGGCTTCGTGGAGGAGTTCGGTGGCGACAAGTTCGTCGGTGACGGCTTCGATCCGCTCGTCGACGTCGGCCAGCCGTTCGTCATCCAGCACCGTTGTCCTGTTCATGCCCAGCAGCACGCGACCTACGTAGAGCAGGCTGAGCGAAAAGCGCAGTTCGGGTAGCGCGTGGCTGTGGCGGGTCTCGGTCATGGTCAGAGCGGTTTGATTTTCAGGTTTCGGTAGTAGATCGGCGCACCGGCGTGTTTACCCTGCAAACCGATGAAGCCGTGGAGGGGCAACGTCGCCGGGGCTTTGCTGAACCACGCGGGCGGCTTGGTACCGTCGGGGTTGACCGTTGCCGATATAAACTGACTCAGGTCGATGGTGTTGACCAACTGATTGTTCAGCACCACGTAGATCATCTTGCCCTGACAGGTGATGGTATAGCGGTTCCACTCGCCCGGCTTCTTTACGGCGCTCTTAGTTGCCGGCTGGTGACCGAAAAACGAACCGCAACGCCAGTTGGCCGGTGCTTCCGCCCACTCTTTGGCGTAGTCGTCGGCAATCTGAATTTCTACCGAATTCGGAATCCAGTTGGCCGTATCGCTGGCATGCACCACGACGCCACTGTTTGTCCCGTCGGCCGTTTTAAACTGCAAATCCAAAATAAAATCGTCGTAGGGGGTGTTCGTCCAGATGGGCTTGTCATCCGTTGCCGTCAGTTCGCCCTCGTCCATGCGCCAGACTCCCTTTGGAAACGACGCATTCGTCAGGTTAGTTTCGAAGAGATACTCCCAGCCGACCCCGCTGGTGTTTGGATGGCCTTTGGGTGGTGTCTGGGCCATTGTCGACTGACCGAAACTGACAATCAGGGTTAGGATAATCAGGAAGCGCATGAAGGAAATAAGCACAGAAGTCAAGTCAATAAGTAGGCATGGATGCCTAAGAGAAGTTGCTGATTTACAGACCTGACAGGTTTTCAAAACCTGTCAGGTCTACTCGTACGTATCTTACGCTTGCATGGCGAGCCGGATATGGGCCAGGTGATGTTCACCATGCCATACCGTCATCGACAGTGCCTGCGGGATTGTTAGCGTACGGGCGCGTACGGGGTGATAGTAGGTAACGGCCAGTTCTTCGGGTTGTAACGAACCGGCCAGGAAGGCAATGCGCCGGTGAACGCCATACAGCATCGTCACCGAATCGGAGATGGGGGCATTCTGGGCTTCCGGGAGCGCTGCCCAGCCATTCATATCAACCATCAGCGTGGTCGTACCCGGCTCGACAAGCGCATTTTTTAGTCGAAAAAAATGCAGTAGATGCATATCCGCCACATGGTGAACAAGTTGTTGAACGGTCCAACTACCGGGGCGGTACTGTTTCTGTAGATCGTCGGGCGTGGCGTTGTTCAGGACCAGTGCGTACACGTCGGGCAGGGTACGAATCTGGTCGACAAGCTGCCGGATATCGGCTAGGGTGTAGGTCTCCTGCGGTTGCCAGGGGCCGATTGGAAAACGGAGTGGGTCAATGGGTTCGGTGGTCATACGGGTAAACTGAGCGCAGCCCTGGTATGAGGCTTAGCCGTAAAGATACACGATTGACAAACGAACCACGACCCACCCGCAACCAAATAATGGCCGTGGGTGGGTCGTGTGGTAACCGGCAGCGAACGGGCCGAAGCCGGACGACTACGGTTGCAGCACCAGCATCATGACGTCTCGTTTTTGTTTGACAAGGCCTAAACCCATCTGCGCCAGAGCGCGGGGCAGACTCTGGGGATCTTCGGGTTGAAACGAAAGGGTAATGTCCAGTTTTTCGTCATTGCCGGTTCCATCGACAACCAGTCCACGCATGCTGCCAAAGTCTTCCAGTGCCTGAGCAAAGTCAGCCATCGTTACCGCCTGCTGCGCGATCTCACCTTGCCGGGCCGAAAAAGTTTGCTTACCCGCTGCATTGCGGGGAATCTGCCTGAATTTGACCGGGTCTGTGATTTGCAACACACTCACCTCCCTGGCTTGTGGCTCCAGGCTGGCTTTCAGGTCAAAACGCCGGTTCAGTTCGGCCTTGAGCGTAGGTAACAACTGTTCCGGCTTATCGACGATTATATCCAGACAATACACCGGTGCATCGTCTCCCAGGCCGGTTTTGTCGATGCTGCGCTTGTAGGAATAGCCTTCGTATGCGATGCGATATAGTGCGGTGAGCGGTAAGTTCAGGCAGGTTAGTCGTCGGTGAGCGAAGATACTGTCCAGCATGTGGGGCGTTTTTACGCCGGGGGCACCCACCATCGGCCCCTGCATAACGAATCGGTGTCGAGTTGTATCGGCCACCCGAAAGTAAGTCTGCATGATTTCCGGCAGGCTCAGTGTGATGTCGGCTTTGGGCGTGATGGTTACGGGAAGGTTTCGCCACAGGCTGTCGATCAGGCCGTCCGTTACCCGCTCAGGGCTGGTCTGGGCCAGCAACGTACCGTCCGGACCAATCAGTACCGTGTGCGGAATGATCTTATGGGGAAACAGGTTCATCAGCGACCGGGCGGTGTCGATGGCAAACCACAGGCTGGACGGTCGGTTCGTTAGAAATTGACCAATGCGTTTGGGCGTCTCGTCGGTAACGGTAATCACCTGTAGCTGCCGGGCGTGGCGTTGTTGCAGCGCCTGTAGGTGTGGCATGGCGGCTACGCAGGGGCTACACCAGGTAGCCCAGAATTCCAGCAGTACCAGCTTGCCCCGCTGTGCAGACAGGGTCGTGGACGTTGTCGGTGCGTTGAGCAACTGAACGGAGAAGTCAGGGACAGGCTGTCCGGTGTGGGGTTGCGCAAGCCCGCAATGAGCACTCAGGACAAGCAGTAGCAGTATCGTTTTCATGGCGTTTTTTTTGATGAGGACAAACCACGCTGAAAATGCCGTACCCGTCGATTAAGCACTGTTAAGCAAGGTTAATTAGTGTTAACGCCTGAGTTTTCAGCCGGTCGAAGCGCGTACATTTATGGCTATGAAAAAGCCCGTCAACCTGATTCTGTGGCTGATGTCGTTGTGTGTTACCGGTGTTGTCGGTTTGCAGCTGTTCTGGAATTATCAGAATTACCAGCGTACCGTAGCCACCTTCCGCCACGACAGCAACGAAGCCCTGCGGATCGCCGTCGATCAGGAGATGGCACAGCGCCGAAGGGTGATTATCGACCAGACGAAGCGTTGGCTGGCCGATACCAGTTTCATCCGCATTACCTGTAGCATCAATAAGCGATACGGACGAACCGTATTTAATATTAACGACCGCTACCCGAAGGTGGCGGGTAGTGGAGGAATGTCGTTTAGTCTCGCTGACTTTACGCCCAAACTGACCCGCATGACACCGCAGGCCCGGCAACTGGTGATCGACCATATTGGCGACAACCTGTTACACAAAGATCTGAAGGAAGGCTCTGTGTATTATTTCACGCAGCGGCTGGGCGACAGTATCGTCGTTGCCTTTCAAAAAAGCCGCCTGCGCCTGCCGGTACTCGACACGCTGTACCGGCAGGCATTGGCCAGTCGGGATATTCAATCGCCATTCAAACTGAACCCGGCTGATACGTCGGCTGCTGAATTTCTGACGCAGCCGGTCAATGCGTCGATGCGTCGGCCTTACAAGCGGGAACTGGTGTGGGCCAGCCTTGCCAGTCCCAGTCGGTACTTTTTCGCGCATATGAAATGGGTGCTGCTGTCGACGCTGCTGCTGATCGGGGTTTGCGTACTCTGCTTCGGCTATACGGTGAAAACATTGCTGTCGCAGCACAAGCTCGCCGAATTGCGGAAAGACTTCATCAATAATATGACGCATGAGTTCAACACGCCGTTGGCATCCATCAAAATCACGACGGAAGCGCTCAAAACATTCGCCCATGATCCTGCCACGCAGCAGGAATACCTGACGATCATCGGCTATCAGACGGACAAACTGACCGAACTGACGAGCCGGGTTCTACAGGCCAATCGCCAGTTGACGACCCCGGCCCAGCCGTGGCAACCCATTGATCTGCGGACGTTGGTAAACAAAGCGATTGAGGAGATGGCCGTGCGACTTCAATATGAGCAGGCGGCTGTCCGGTATGAGCCGGGCCAGACGCCGATACTGGTCAAGGGGGAAGCGGGTAGTTTGCTGACAGTGTTTGTCAATCTGCTGGACAACGCGCTGAAATACGCGCCGGGCGGACTAAAACTCGACATTCAACTGGCCGTAAAAAACCGCTGGGCTGAAATCGTCTTTTCCGATAAGGGCATTGGCATACCGACCGAATACCGAACGCAGATTTTCGAGCCGTTCTTCCGGGTTCCGCAGGGCAACGTACACACGGTAAAAGGCTACGGGCTGGGGCTGAATCAGGTGTGGCAGATTCTGCAGCAACACCGGGGTTCCGTGCTGGTCGGGGCCAACGAACCGGTAGGTAGCCAGTTTATCGTTAGACTTCCCCTGCTCTGAATCTATGCTGCATATTCTCCTGGTGGAAGACGAGCCGTTTCTGGCCAGGGTTGTCAAAGACAGCCTCGAACAGCGATCGTACACGGTAACGTATGCGGTAGACGGCCGAAAAGCCTACGACCTGTTTGTACAGGGTGATTTCGCCTTGTGTATCGTCGATGTGATGATGCCGCAGGTCGACGGCTTTACGCTGGTGCGCCAGATCCGGGCGGTTGATAAGCAGGTGCCCGTTCTGTTTCTGACTGCCCGTACGGATACCGCCGATGTTATGGAAGGCTACGGCAGCGGGGGAAATGATTATCTGAAGAAGCCCTTCAGCCTGGAGGAACTATTCCTGCGTGTGGCCGAGCTGCTCCGGCGCAGGAACGCAGGCGAGTCGTCGGCTGGTAACGCCTGTCCGATTGGTCGCTATCGGTTTTTACCGCAACAGCAGGTGCTTCAAATGGATGGGCAACCTGATACACGCCTGACTTACCGGGAAACGCAGCTGTTGCAGTTGCTGTACGACCATCGCAACGACGTGCTGGCTCGTCGGCAGGCCCTGCTTCACCTGTGGGGCGACGACAATCCTTATCATGCCCGGACAATGGACGTATTCATTACCAAGCTGCGCAAACAGCTCCGGAGCGATGCGTCGGTTCAGATTTTGAATCTACGGGGAATAGGGTACAAACTGGTTTGCTAGGAAAACAGGCGCGTTGCCAGTTGGCTACCGTACTTGCTAATGAAACGAAAAGCCAGTAGCCGCATCCGGTATTCGGGGCAGCTACTGGCTTTTCAACTGGTAGCAGTTGTTAAACCGCTAGTAGTTGCTGTTCAGCGGCAAGGGCATCGGTTTGCCGGAAGCTTTTCATAATCCAGCCGCCCCCGACCACGTCGTCGCCTTCGTAAAATACCGCTGCCTGGCCCGGTGCAATGGCCGATACGCCTTCGTTGAACAGGACCGTGATGCGATCGCCATCCTGCGTGATGGTCGCGGGTGTACCGGGATCTTTGTAGCGCACTTTCGTAACCGTTTCCAGTGGCCCGGTAATGGACGCGTACTTTTGCAGGTTCAGTTTGCTGACGTACATGCCATCGCGGAACAGGTCTTTGTCAAGGCCCAGCACGACTTCGTTGGTGTCTTTCCGAATCTCGGTGACGAACATCGGCTGACCAAAGGCCATGCCCAGTCCTTTCCGCTGCCCGATCGTGTAGAACGGATAGCCCAGGTGTTTACCCAGCACCCGGCCCGTACCTTCTTCGACGAAGTTGCCGCCCGCCACTTCCGCTTCCAGCCCCGGTACGCGCCGTTTCAGAAAGCCCCGGTAGTCGTTGTCGGGCACGAAGCAGATTTCGTACGATTCGGATTTGGTGACCAGCTCGATAAAGCCGCGCTCGGTCGCCATCTGCCGAATTTCTGATTTGCGCAGGTGGCCCAGCGGCAGCTTGGTACGGCTCAGGCTTTCCTGCGATACGCCCCAGAGCACGTAGGATTGGTCTTTCAGCGTGTCGACGCCCCGCGAAATGACATACCGCCCGTCCGAACGACCTGGTGATCCGGATGCACCCACGTCCTGCCGGATGTGCGCGTAATGGCCCGTGGCAATGGATTCACAGTCGAGCCGGTCGGCCCGGCGCAGCAGCGCGTCCCATTTGATGTGGGTGTTGCACAGCACACAGGGGTTTGGCGTGCGCCCTTCCAGGTATTCACCCGTAAAATGGTCGATGACGGAGTCGCCGAACTCTTCGCGGATGTCGAGAATGTAGTGGGGGAAGCCGAGACTCACGGCGATGTTACGGGCGTCGTTGATCGAGTCGAGGCTACAGCAGCCCGTTTCTTTTTTCGTTCCGCCCGACGAGGTATAGTCCCATGTTTTCATGGTCATGCCAATGACTTCGTAGCCTTCTTCGTGCAGCATAACCGCTGCCAGTGAAGAATCGATGCCGCCACTCATGGCGACCAAAATGCGTCCGTGTTTGCTCATTATGGAATCCGCGAGGGGTCAAAGTCCTCCGATGGTAACCAGTCAGCACGGTTGCTGACTCCGTACCCAACACCGAAATCCGTCGATTTGGTTTCCGAACGACGAACTGGCAAAATCTGCCAGCGCATGCATGGCTGAGTCGGGCAGGGTATGCTGGAGAGGGAACGTTGGCTGGCTCGGATGCAACCCGGAAGCGCAGGGCTGTTAAGTTCTAGTTCATCTACCCCCCGCCCCCTAAAGGGGGAGAAAATCGTGTGCTAACTTCTCCCCCTTTAGGGCAGGGCTGTTAAGTTCTGGGTAGCCCCACCCCCCAGCCCCCTAAAGGGGGAGAAGTTCATCCGCAAAATGCTCCCCCTTTAGGGGGCTGGGGGGTGGTTTAGCCGAAGGAAATTTGGCCAATACCAGCATTAAATCAAGAACTTAACAGCCCTGCCCTTTAGGGGGCGGGGGGTATTGTTAGCCGAAGGAAATTTGGTTACTGTTAGTAGCAAATCAAGAACTTAACAGCCCTGCCCTAAAGGGGGGAGTAGTTTCTTCGCAGGACGCTCCCCCTTTAGGGGGCTGGGGGGTAGATGGTCCAAAGAGAATTTGGCTACCGTTAGTGTCAACTCAAAAACTTAACATCCCTGCCCGGAAGCGGACTACTGTCGGGGAAGCCACGTCGTTTCGATGGCCTGCTGAAAGCGGGTACGTTTCGCGGTGCTGACCACGACTTACCGTTGTCGCCGGCACCCGGTGCTAGCCAGTCGGTAGTGAAGCCAGACAAAGCAATGTCTTCGCCTGCTGATTGAGGTGACGTACATGATTGACATGAGTGGCCAACTGCTCATACCCCTCCCGTTTGGTGAGACGCTCAAACTGATTCGCGTCATTGAGCAGGGCTTCCAGTTCGTTGTGCATTGTCGCGATCAATGTCTTGACCTGGCGGACAGAACACTGGCCGATCCATTGCGCTGTTTCCGGCGATGAAGTCAGGGAGTGATTATGAACAGCGAGACAGTCACTTAGCTGCGTGTGTAGCGAATGAAACTCCGCAATGGCTGTCAGCCAATACGCCAGCAGATCTTCCTGACCGGTACGTTGTTCTACTCGATGTGGATCGTTCTTTCGACAATGCATAGCTACCGCGTTTATGACATTATTCCCGGCTCCTGACTGACTACTGTACCTAAAACTAGTACGATTTTTACTATATCTTACAATTATTTCACAGAAAAGTATAAATTGTAAACACTTGTTGTACAATCGTTTCGTTATAGAACCGTACAATACCAGCGCGGTTTATGAATAAACAGATAAGTAGCCTGTAGCTGGTTAATGTACACATAACGAGTACACAGACGACGCGTAATGTTACCTCGGTATCGTTGCAACCGGCGATGGGACAGGGACAGACAATAAATCAGCGGTTGATTAGTGGAGCGTAGTTACATTGAAAAAAGTTAACTCAGGTCCGGAAAACGGGCTGGTTGTTCAGGGAAGTGCCGGGTATATGAACAGAGTCGGCCACAGTCCGACAATGAGCTACGGCCGTTGACAATGAAAGTCAATTCGCGGCTTGCACGTACATTTGTGCGATAATCATAGCGTTCGACAGTCGTATATCAGGTAGTATGGCACTTAGTACCCTCGTTAAAATTTCCAACGTTACCAATCTCAGTGATGCTCGTTATTGCGCCGGTATGGGCGTCGATCTGCTGGGTTTCTGCATGGACGCCGACGCGCCGGACTACGTCGATCCGGACCGTTTTGCTGCTATTCGGGGGTGGGTCGCCGGCGTGCAGATCGTCGGTGAAACGCACTCGACCGACCCCGTCGCCATTGAGCAGTTGGTTCAGGCCTACCAGCCCGACTACCTGCAGGTTGACGACGCGGCCATGCTGCCGTACCTGGCGTCGTTTGACAAGCCACTGATCCTGCGCGTTGATCTGACGACGACGAATTCCGCTCAACTCGAAGCCATCGTGCGTGACGGGTCAGCCACAGCTGAGTACATATTGCTGGAACGTGACGAGGCCCAGCCGCTCACTGCCGAGCAACAGGCTACCGTTTACAAACTGGCGGGAAAGTATCCGATTCTGCTCGGTACGGGCATCACCGCCGACAATGTGCATGAGCTGCTCGATGAACTGCCAGTTCGGGGAATCGCCCTGCGTGGTGGTGACGAAGAGAAACCCGGCGACAAAGAGTTCGGCGAACTGATGGATATCCTCGAAGCCATCGAAGAAGACTAATCCGCAAGCCACACAGACAGGAGACGGATGAGTTGGCAACTTTGTAGCTACTATGTATTACCTACTATCATTGAAAACATACTTCCATCAACAGCCCCGTCCATCCGTCCAATTCTGTTACCACCGGTCCCGATCGTCCCATAGCTTTACATCGTTAATCAACTACAAAACGCCATGACACAACGATTAGAGCGCATTGCCGACGAAGCCGTAGTCGGTGGTGTAGCGGCCGGACTGGCCCACTATTTCGGCATAAACCGCACGGTTGTTCGCTTGCTCTTTCTGATTGGCATCCCGCTGCCGGGTTTTCCTTCCTTGCTGATCTACTGTATCTTGTGGATCGTGATGCCGAAGCAGGCGCACGGCCTGTCGGTTCACTCTTCTACGTTCTACGCAAACCCCATGTTCTCCATGAATCCATACAATCCCAACCAGCCGAATGCGCAAAACCGTAGCCTGATCGGTGGGGCTATTCTGATCATCCTCGGCGTGCTTTTCCTAATCGACCGCTATTTCGACATCAGCTTCGGGGACCTGTTTCCGTTCATCCTGATTGCGCTGGGGTTGTGGTTCATCTTCCGCGACCAGATTCGCCCCCCGTACGATAACACAGGTAATCCGCCTTCTTCGGGTCTGTAAATCAACTGTCCGCGTCGACTCCGTCCGGGAGTCGACGCGGCTAATCTCTACTCATTATGCAACAACGACGAAAAGGCTTATTCTGGGGCTTGCTACTACTCACGCTGGGCGTTCTGTTTCTGGCGCGCCGGGCGGGTTGGCTCGACGTAAACTGGCACAGTCTGACCAACCTGTGGCCTGTACTGCTGATTCTGGCGGGTATCAACATCATCCTGGAACGGCGTGGCAATCCGGCTGCTTTCATCACGACGGTTATGCTCGCTGTTGCCGTTCCGATTACGCTCTTCGGCTTCTTCTCCCGCGATACTAATCGCTATCAGGTCGTCTGGGGGGATAATTACAATCGTGATCATGACGATACAGATTCGGACGATGGCGAAGACGGCGACAATGGAGACGACAGCGACGAAGCAGACGACGATGATAACGAAAGCGACTATCGGGCCGAGCGCGAACGCCGGAACGACGGAGTCGAGCGCAGCAGTACATTCACCGAAGCCATGACGCCTGACACGCGTGAAGCCGTGCTAAAAATGGCTGGCGGGGCCGGAGAGTTCAACATCGGCGGGACGTCGGATGAGCTGATCAAAGCCGATACGAAACAGACAGTGGGTTCCTATTCCATGTCGGTTGAACGCGACCCATCGACCCGCATTCCAACAATCGAACTGAAACCGACCGACGGAAATCAGCACATTGAGTTGAAAGACGGTAACTTCAAAAATCGCGTCGACGTGCAGCTGAATACGGCACCGATCTGGACGATGGATGTCGCGCTGGGAGCCGGGCAGGGTGAGCTGAATCTGAGTCAGTATGCTGTAAAGTCGCTCAAGGTTGCGGCTGGAGCTGCCAGCCTGGACGTAAAGCTGAGCGATAAAGTCGAGCAGTCGGACGTGAAGTTAGACGTGGGGGCCGCTTCGGTAACGGTGCGGGTTCCTAAAAACGTGGGTTGCCGCGTCAAAAAAGACGGTGCCCTGACCTCCGAAAACCTTGTCGGATTCACGGAAACCGGTGGTGGCGAATTTCTGAGCCCCGGCTACGATGCCTCGGCGAAGAAAATCACGATCCGTTTCGACGGCGGCCTATCGAGCCTGAAAGTCGTTCGATACTAGGGGGGGATACCGTGTACGGTATTCGGTTTACAGGTTTCGGTTGTCTCAGACGGCAGGACGCTGTCTGGATCAGCAACAAATAAAGGGGGACTGCAATGGCTGTAGTCCCCCTTTTCGTCGAAAATTATAACCGTGAGTCGCCGAAATCCGTAACCTAATCTCGCAGCCGTTTCAGGAGCATATTATTAAATACCTGCTCGGTCTTGTAAAGCTCGGCGAGTTGTTGCGGACTGATCACTTTCAGAAAGCGATTCGAGTACTCCGAATCCAGGTCAGCCAGCTTTTGCCGGGTCGCGTTGACTTCCCGGATGCCGTTTATAAGCTGATCGTCGTTTAGGTTAGCCCGACCCGGCTCGTTGTTGAGCTGCCGGATACGTCGATTCAGTTCCTGTTTCTTGTTATTGTAATCATTGTACACGGCCCAGAATCCAGTAGCTTGTTCGGGGGTCAGGTTGAGTCGGTTGGTAATCATGCCGATTTTGGCCGATTCAATTTTCTGACGTCCATTTAAGTCCTGTGCTCCGGCTGCGGTAGCCAGCGTCAGCAAGCCGGCTAGCAGACCAACACATGCGTAGTTCATGGCAGTTATACGTTTTATCAAAATCAGGAGTCCAGATTTTTTGTCTCCGTAAAGTTTTGTTCGTCGAGTTGCTGACGAATATCAGTTGGCTGTACGTTTAGGTACTGAATCGCGGTACTATCGCTGCCCATCGACGCATTGATCTGACCAATATCAGCCAATTCGTACGGATTAAGCCCCTGATCGTCAAGATAAGCCGCGATTGCGTCATCACTGACACCGGTCAGGGCCTCGGAAGGCAGTGCCTCCTGTCGTTGGGGTATGGTCTGCCAAACGAGCACCGCTACCAGACCAGCTCCCGCCAGTGTTGCCAGTGACCGTTGCCACGACCAACTGACCGAGAAAGCCGGTTTCGACTTACGGGCTACACGGGCCTGAACCCGCATCGGTAATTCATCGAAATAACCCGCAGGCGCCTGAAACGGCTGTTGCCGCAGCGGGTGCTCAGGTGGTAATTCGTCGAGCCGGAAAAAATCGTCCGTGTTCATAAGGAAGGTTGAGCAAGCAACTGTCTTAAATCATCTATGTACCGATTTGACTGATTCCCAGCCGCTGGGTTTAATCCGACGTGTCAGTTTTCTTGATAAAATCCTCTATCTTTTTTACCGCCAGGTGATACGATGCTTTCAGCGCCCCGACCGACGTACCGGTGATTTCGGCGATGTCCTCGTATTTCAGATCATCGAAATACTTCATGTTGAACACCAGCCGCTGTTTGTCGGGTAGCTTGAGCAGGGCCTGCTGTAGTTTCAGCTGTACCTCGTCGCCACTCGGGTCGTTCCCCGACGTTGTGTAGCTGGTATTGCTTTCCAGCTTCTCCATCAGCTCGCCCTCCACATCGCCGATAGGCAGGAAAAAGCGTCGACGTTTCTTGTTGAGGAAATTAAGACACTCGTTGGTCGCAATGCGGTACACCCATGTGTACAACTGACTATCCCCCCGAAACTGTTCCAGACTATTCCAGACTTTGATAAACGTTTCCTGCACCAGATCATCGGCATCGTCGTGGTCGATGACCATTTTCCGAACATGCCAGTAGATCTTCTGCTGATATTTACGCACCAGCAGATTAAAGGCATAGTTCCGGCTCGACGGATCGCGAAATTTGGCAAGCAGTTCTTCGTCAGTCATACGTTGCGGTGGTCGGTTTACGGTATTCGGTTTGCGGTGGATTCACTGTAGGGTACCAAGTCGATACACATTACTAGTAGTACTACCGTAAACCGAATACCGTGAACAGTAAACCGTCACTTCTTCCGGCTCATTACTTTTTTCACCTGAGCGACGATGTTTTCGGCGGTCAGACCGTACTTCTCCATGAGTTGGGCGGGCGTGCCGCTTTCGCCGAACGTGTCGTGTACACCCACGTACTCGATGGGAGCGGGGTAGTTGCGCGCTACTACCTGCGCAACGCTGTCGCCCAGACCACCGTTGAGCATGTGCTCTTCGGCTGTCACGGCGCAGCCCGTTTTCTTGATCGACGCCAGAATCGCTTCTTCATCCAACGGTTTAATCGTGTGAATGTTAATGATGTCGGCTTCGATGCCCTCAGCTGCCAGCGTTTCGCCCGCTTTGATGGCTTCCCAAACGAGGTGACCCGTGCAGAAAATCGACACGTCGCTACCTTCGTTTACGGTCCAGGCTTTGCCGATCTCGAATTTCTGATCGGCGGGGGAAAATACTGGAATAACCGGACGGCCAAACCGCAGGTAGACCGGTCCTTCGTGCTCCGCAATGGCAAGCGTAGCGGCTTTGGTCTGGTTATAATCGCAGGGGTTGATAACGACCATGTTGGGCAGCATCTTCATCATGCCCAGATCTTCCAGAATCTGGTGCGTCGCGCCGTCTTCGCCCAGCGTCAGCCCCGCGTGTGATGCGCAGATTTTGACGTTTTTGTTCGAATAAGCGACCGACTGCCGGATCTGGTCGTAGACGCGGCCCGTGGCGAAGTTGGCGAAGGTCGTGGCGAAGGGAATATGCCCACCGATGGTCAGACCGGCCGATACGCCGATCATGTTGGCTTCGGCGATACCGCACTGCACGAACCGCTCCGGGTTTTCCTTGATAAACGTGTCGAGTTTAAGCGAACCGGCGAGGTCGGCGGTCAGCGCAACGACTTTGGGGTTGGTACGGCCCAGTTCGGCAATACCCGCGCCGAAGCCCGAGCGCGTATCTTTTGATTCTGTGTATTCGTATTTTTTCATTGGGTGTAGCGACGTCCGGGAACGCCGTATCATGGTTAGTTCGCCGAAGCGAGGGTTTGCAATTTCCTTAAAAAATACTGTGCCGACGGGCAGTTCGGATGCGCTGCCGCCCGCTCGATGGTAAAGCCACAACCCAGCATTGTTCTGGCAAAGGCTTTCTTGTCGCCAATGCCCCTGCCCGTGTACTGTTTGCGTAACGCATTTAATTCATCAACGGGATTCGATACTGCTTCGGGACTGGGATGTTCAAAGCTCGTCTGGAACAGGTTGTGCAAGGTTCGGGAGTCGGCTAGGAACCATGCTTCCAGTGCCTGCACAGCAATGCAGGTTACTGTGTCCGCTGCCTGATATACCTCGCTTTTAACGAGTTCAAACGAGGTGGCGTTATCCATGTCTCGAAGTACGATGATCCACGTTGCGCCTGCATCCCGCAGTAGCTGAACCTGTGTGTTCATTCGTTGGCTGCTGGCCTTCAGATTTCCCTTGCCATCAATATCAATCACATCGCCCACCTGTTCGATTTGCTTTGTCCGCAGGTACGTTTGGAACTCCACTGATTTCAAAATTATCTTCTCTGAGCCACCTTCAACAATAAACCCAACTTTTACCACGGCAAGCCACCTCCCAAAGCCCCTGTTAGCCACGCTTCATCAGTTGGCAGATCGTATAGATTACGTCCCTTGATTTGGCGTGTTTGCGTTGCACCGTTTACTTTGTTGACCAAGATTATTTCGTCAGTCGTTAGGCCGCGCACCAGTGATTCAGAGTGTGTGTTCAACCAGATGTAGTGACCTTTCTCTTCACACTGTTGCCGGAGAAAATTAACTAGAGACATCAAAACCTGTGGATGCAAGCCATTCTCCGGTTCTTCAATGCACAGAAACTGTGGTTTGTCATCGCTTTGGTAAACCGCAGTCAGTAAAGCCAGAATATTGTACGTGCCGTCAGAGATCAAATCCTTCGTAAAATATTCGGAAGATGAACTTTCAAACCAGTGCAACTCATCCCGATCATCGACTTCAACCGCTTTAAAGCCCGGTACAAATAAATCCAGCCATTCGAATATTTCGTCGCGCAGAATGGGGTTCGTAAGAATACGCTTTAGAACTTTTTCGAGGTTGTTGGCTGACGGTAGCAAACGCAAGTTGTCATTCAGTATGATTTTATCAATACCTGAATGCCTAACAAAAACTCTACTGAAACTATTGTAGAATTCTTTCCATTCCTTCAGGGGCACTATCTCATCGTCATTATTCCAGCCTGGGAAATTTTCAAAAGAAATTACTCTTCTTGAAATTTCTCGTCTGTCTCCGGCGGCTTCGTTTTCTGCATTTATTTTATCTAAATGGGCTTTAGATACATAGTGTTTTGCAAAGCTAGACTCTGAATTTCCAAAGTCGGTTTTCAAATAAAAGCCGACCATATCTTCTGATCTATTCCTGAATAGGAAATTTTCTTCGCCTAAGAACAGTCTGTCAGTATCGCGAAATTTTGTGTTGATTGTGAAGAATTCCAAAGCCTCGAAAATATTCGATTTGCCGGAACCGTTGGGGCCGACAAAGACCGTGAACGGATTCGGCTCAATGAGTTCGATCCGTTCAATAGACTTGAAATTTTCGATGACCAGGCGGTTGATCTTCATCGACGCAACGCGGGAAATAAGCCGGTGCCGGCAGGACGCGAAAAACGGGTTGAGACAGGAGGTGGCTACCAAGCCTAAAAGGTTTCAAAAACCTTTTAGGCTTTCAGACCTAGTAATCGGTGAGGCCGACGGACAGGGGCAGTTGGTTCATGGCTTGGGTTACCTGCTCCGCGTTGGGGGCTACGCCGTGCCATTTGTAGTTGCCAACCATGTAATCGACGCCAAAGCCCATTTCGGTATGCATCAGAATCAAGGTCGGAACGTCGGGATTCTCTTGGGCTTTCTTCAGCGTCCGAACGACGTCGGCCATGTCATTGCCTTTCATTTCTTCGACGTGCCAGCCAAACGCTTTATATTTCGCGGCTAAGTCCCGGTTATCGTTGACGTATTCGGTTTTACCGTCGATCTGCGCCAGGTTATAATCGACAACGGCGGTCAGGTTACCCAGTTTTTTGTTGGGTGCAAACTGCGCAGCTTCCCAGATTTGGCCTTCCTGCTGCTCGCCGTCGCCCATCAGTACGTAGACGTGTTTGTCGTCGCCGTTGAGTTTCTTGGCGTAGGCGGCACCGGCAGCTACCGACAGCCCCTGACCCAGCGAACCCGACGCGATGCGGATGCCCGGCAGGTGTTCAGCGGTAGTGGGGTGTCCTTGCAGGCGGCTGTCGAGTTTACGGAAAGTAGCCAGCTCTGCCAGTGGGAAGTAACCCGCACGGGCCAGTACCGAATAGAAAACGGGGGAGATGTGGCCGTTTGACAGAAAGAACAGGTCTTCGTCGGTGCCGTCCATGTTGAAGATTGGCGTGCCGTCGGCGTCGCGTTTCAGGCGCATCACGTCGAAATACAGGGCGACCAAAAAGTCAGTGCAGCCGAGCGAGCCGCCGGGGTGCCCCGAATTAACAGCTGCAACCATGCGGACAATATCCCGCCGGACAGCGGTGGCAACGTGTTCGAGTTGTTCGATTTCCATGTGGAGGTTTACTGGTTATTTTGGGTGTAATAATACGGCTTTACAGCTAACTGAGCGGCTTTTTATGGACAGGATTGCCGGATTGACAGGATTTTATCTATTCCTGATTGCAGTTTAACAGGCCAATGTGTGAATGGCACGCGGATGACGCGGATACTGCGGATTGCCGCTGATTACTTAATTTGTGCTGATCCGCACTATCCGTGTCATCCGCTTGCCATCTAATCCTGTAATCCTGTCAAAAAAGTAATCAGCCCAGCAGTTGGTTGGCGTGGTTCTTCGTGTCGATTTTGCCAATAATGTCGGTGATGATGCCCTGTTCGTCAATGACGAAGGTCGTGCGGACGATGCCCATGTACGTACGACCATAATTCGATTTTTCCTGCCAGACACCATACGCGTTGACGATCTGCTTATCTGTGTCGGCGACAAGTCGAAACGGAAGCTCATATTTGTCAGCAAACTTCCGATGCGACGCCTGACTGTCCGTACTGACGCCCAGTACCTCGTAGCCAGCCGCCTGTAGGTCGCTGTACCTGTCGCGCAGGCTACAGGCCTGTGCGGTGCAGCCGGGCGTATTGTCTTTCGGGTAAAAATACAGCGCCACGCGTCGGCCCCGGTAGTCGGAGAGCCGGACGGTATCGCCGTTTTGATCGATGCTCGTAAAATCAGGAGCCGTATCGCCAATAGTGAGCATAAGTGTAGTTTTCGGTTTACAGTTTTCAGTATACGGTTTCGGTTTGGTCTACATTTTCGCTACGTCCGCAAAACACCGAAAACGGTAAACCGAAAACCGTATACTGAACTCATTTTCGCTTGCGCTTCTTGGTGGTTGCCTTCTTTGTCGCCGTTTTGCGGGCTGGTGGGCGGGGCGTATGAATTGTGGTTTCGGCCTGCCCGATGTTGCCGGCGCGGTCTTTCACCTGAACGACTACCTCTGCCCCGGATTCGAACAGTTCGGTTGGGTCGAGCTTGTCCGACCAGAGCAACGCGCGCTTGTAGTCGTATTGCATCAGCACCCATTCACCGTCGACCAGCGCCCGAAAGTCGGCGATACCGGATAAGTCGTCGCGAATTTTGGCCGTAATGCCGTTGGGCGTCGCGCCCGTGATCTGTACCGTTGGTGGCGTGTTATCCGTCAGGATTTTGAACCGACCCAGGTTGCGGGTGCGGAAATCGATCCGGCCGTTCTGCCAGCTACCGCCCAGAAAACTCGGACGACCCGCGCTGACCCAGTACATCTTCGTCCGCATGGTGTCGATCGTACCAGGTGAATAGCCCGACTGATACTGTACGGAAAGAAAGTCGTTGAGCGGGATGGTCGACTGATTGATTTCCAGCCCACCGCCGGGTAGCGGTCGGACGGCGAGGTGTAGTGTGTCGAACAAGGTTTTAGGGGAGAACGACAGCCGTGCTGCCCCCACGGTCAGTGTTTCCGCCCGACCCGGCAGGATGCGTTTCCGGAAATTGGTGCGGACAACCTGCCGTCCGAACAGAATCGAATCGGGCATTGTCTTGCGCAAATCGATCAGATAAACGGCCCTGTCGCCCTGCACGTAACTCACTGCCTGACTGACCGCGCTACGGCCGGTTACCAACTGCGCGGTAGGCGGGTTGCTGATCGATACGTTGCGAACGGTGAGCTTCAGCACGTTCTCGTCGGTAGTAATCGTCGCGACGGGCGGGCCGGAGGGTTGCACGAGGGGTGGAGACACCCCCGGCGCGGGCAAATCGACCTCACTGCTGTCGACGGGCTCGGCTTCCGGGTCGCTGGCGAGCGTATCGGCAGGGGGCGACGTGCGCACACCGTCGGGCAGAATCGTGAATGATAGCCGGGCTGCGTGGTCGTACGCGTCGAACAGCGTGATTGTCACCTCATGCGGTTTGCCGTCGAGGAGTGGCAGGCGACCCCGGTAAGCCGAATTGACGGCTGAGTAAAGTTGCAGCGTGTTGCCGTCGGCAAGGTAGCCCCGGTGGTAACGCTGCCCCGTTGTCTGTTCGACCTCGTAGTTTTCGTGGATGTTCAGAAGCCGCGTCTGCTCATTGGGAAAACTGTTCATGTTGTAGGCAAACACCTCCCGGCCGTCGAGCCGGACCTCCATGCAGTTGATCCCATTCCGGTACGGCGACCCGTTGGCTTTGTCGTAGCCCAGCACTTCCAGCCCGATCAGCCCCGACGCGGATACCGGCTGGGTAAGCACGTACGAGCCATCGGACCGGCGGACGGGCGCGTAGCTAACCCGCTGGTATTCGCCGTTGATGCGCGACTCGGCCGTCATGGTTTTCAGGGCAATGCGCTCGAAATAGGGCGGTACGTCGTCGCTCAGTTCCGAAAAATTGTAGAGCAGCGGGTTGATGAGGTTGTCGCGGGCATCGCGGATTTCGAAATGCAGGTGCGGTCCACCCGATCCGCCCGTATTGCCCGACGCGGCAATCACGTCGCCTTTTTTAACGGTAAACTGACCGGGGGCCGGGCGCAGGTCGATCTCGAACGTTTTGCGGGCGTACTGTTGCTCGTGCAGGTACCGCCCCAGCGTGTCGTTCAGCGTTTTGAGGTGACCGTACACCGTTGTCAGGCCGTTGGGGTGTTTCAGGAAAACGACGTTACCGTAGCCGCCGGTAAACACGGCAATGCGTGACACATAGCCGTCGGCAGCCGCGTGAACCGGCAAGCCTTCCCGGCCACCCGTCCGAATGTCGAGTCCGGCGTGAAAGTGGTTGGGCCGCAGGTCGCCCAGCCCACCCGACAGCGAGTTGGCACCACCCGGTTGAATCGGAAACAGAAAATAGCCGGGCTGAACGGTGCCCGACTGAATATAACCGGCGGGACGATTCGGGGTCGTCTGACCGGTGCCGGCTGCTGGGGTTTGCGCCCACAACTGACCGAAGACGGACAGCGTAAGCAGGGCACTATAAAACAGGAATTGTTTCAACGAGAAAAAGAAAAGCAAGCGATTCGCTACTGACTAGACGAACCGGTCAGGGAATTATTTTACGTCGACCGTCAGCATGGGGCGGTCTTCCAGGAAGCACGTCAGCGTATCGCCGATCTGTACGGGGCCAACGCCCTTGGGCGTACCGGTGAACAGGATATCGCCCTGTTGCAGCAGGAAATAACGCGACACGAACGAAATCAGGTAATCGATCTTGAACAGCATCAGGCTCGTGTTGCCCTGCTGCCGCGTCTGGCCGTTGACGTCGAGCCGGAAGTTGAGATTTTGCAGGTCCGGGAACTCTGTCTTGGGAACGAAATTCGAAATGGGGGCCGAGCCGTTGAATGCTTTGGCCAGTTCCCACGGCAGTCCCTTCGCTTTTAATTTGCTCTGTACGTCGCGCGCCGTGAAGTCGATGCCCACACCAATTTCGTCGTAGTATTTGTGCGCGAACTTCTGGTCGATGTTTTTGCCGACGCGGCTGATTTTAACCAGCACTTCTACCTCGTGGTGTACGTCCCTGGAAAAGTCGGGGTAGAAGAACGGTTCATGACGCAGCGGGAGGGCCGTTTCGGGCTTCAGGAAGATGACCGGATCGTCGGGCTGTTCGTTGTTGAGTTCGTGGATGTGGTCGACGTAGTTGCGGCCAACGCAGATTAGTTTCATAGGAGTACCACGGGGTATGGCCCTGGTCAGAAGCGGGCGAAGGAAAATAAAGCAGGCGGTGACGTAACCTGCACCGGCTCGTATTAAACAAACGGGATACGCGCAAATCTAAGCAGTAAAGCGCCCCTGACCACGCCGATGGGTAAAAAATCAAACAAACCCGCCGACGTAACAGTCATAGTGAGTGTTCGGATTTTTGCCATTTACACACAAAAGAAAAACAAAGTACCCAATGAAAAAGATGATGATCGCGCTGTTCGGCCTTGCCCTCGCCATAACAGCTTGTGAGCGCGTACCGCTAACGGGGCGCCGGCAACTAATTCTCGTGCCGAACAACGACATGCTCAGCATGAGTTTTATGCAGTACAAACAGTTTCTCGATACCAGTAAAGTCGTCAGCAGTAATTCCGGCGACGCTGAAATGGTTAGTCGGGTCGGGAATCGTATCCGGCAGGCGGTCGAAACGTACATGAACAGCAACGGCCTGAGCAAGCGGCTGGAAGGCTTCAAGTGGGAGTATCACCTGGTGCAGAGTCCGCAGGTAAACGCCTGGTGTATGCCCGGTGGCAAGATCGTGGTGTACTCCGGTATTCTGCCGTATACGCAGAATGAAGCCGGGCTGGCAACGGTACTGGGCCACGAGGTGTCGCACGCGGTGGCCGAGCATGGTAACGAACGGATGAGCGAAGGCCTGGTAGCCAATGGGCTGCTACAGGCCGGGCAGGTTGCTACCGGTATCGCTACTTCGGCCCGCAGCCCGCAGACGCAGGCTATTTTCCAGCAGGCATTTGGCGTCGTTGGCCCACTGGCCTATCAGTACGGTGTTGGGTTGCCGCACAGCCGTCGCCAGGAGTCGGAAGCCGATCACCTGGGTTTGATCTTTATGGCGATGGCCGGGTATGATCCCAACCAGGCCATTGCCTTCTGGACCCGTATGGCGCAGGCGGGTGGCGGCAAAGCACCGGCTGAATTCCTGTCGGATCACCCCTCCGATGCCCGTCGTATCGCCGATCTGAAAAGCCTGTTGCCGGAAGCGATGAAGTATTATAAACGGTAGGTTAGTTTTCGGTATACAGTTTACGGTTTTCGGTAGTTCTCATGGGTAGGGGCTCTGTACTGAAGACAGCAAATAATCAACAGCATATAAATAAATGAAGCCGCTCCTCGCATCAGAAGGGCGGCTTCGTTGTGTTTGCCGTAAATCGATCTGTTGGACCCACATACACAGTGACCCGAAAACCGTATACCGTAAATCGGGTAACTTAAACCACCACTCCGGCCAGTTCTTCCCGGACCTGGGCGACCAGTTCGATGGAACGAAGGCGGGCCGACTGATCGAAGACAGGCGCGGTCATAATCAGTTCGTCGGCACCGGTCTGGTCGATGATGCGGGACAGCCCCTGCCGGACAGTGTCGGGCGACCCAACGACCGAATACCGCAGCATCTGTTCCATACCCGCCAGTTCGTCGGGCGATGCCAGCCGGTTGATGTCGTCGACGGGCGGGGCCATCTGCGAGGCTTTGCCACGTCGGATGTTCAGAAACTGCTGCTGCACCGACGTGAACAACCGCCGGGCTTCCGCGTCGGTATCGGCAGCGACGGCGTTCAGCGCCACCATCATGTACGGCTCTGACAGCGTTGCCGACGGGCGAAACTGCGAGCGGTAGGTTTGGATGGCCTGTAGCAGATGCGTTGGCGCAAAGTGCGAGGCAAAGGCGTAGGGGAGACCCAAATAAGCGGCCAGTTGAGCCCCGAACAGACTCGACCCCAGTATCCAGATCGGCACGTTCAGCCCTTCGCCCGGCACGGCCCGTACGCGTTGCCCGTCTTCCGCATCGCCAAAGTACCGTTGCAACTCAAGCACGTCCTGCGGAAAGCTGTCGGCCTGCGTGTTGCTGCGCCGAAGCGCCTGGGCGGTATACCCGTCAGAACCCGGTGCGCGGCCCAGTCCCAGATCGATCCGGCCGGGATAAAGTGATTCCAGCGTGCCGAACTGCTCGGCAATAACCAGGGGAGCATGATTGGGCAGCATAATACCCCCCGACCCAACGCGTATCGTTTTCGTACCTGCCGCCACGTACCCGATCACGACGGAGGTAGCGGCACTGGCTACGCCGGGCATATTGTGGTGTTCGGCCAGCCAGTATCTATTGTACCCCAGTGCTTCGGCCCGCTGCGCCAGCGCCAGTGTGCTGCGGAACGAATCTGCTGGCGTACTGCCGGCAACGACGGGCGATAAATCAAGAATTGAAAAAGGAATCATAACCGAGTGAAAGAGCGACAGCCTAGCGACTGTCTGTTTGGATGAAAACGGTGGGGGCGCGGGAAAAGGTTCTTGCTACGGTATTCGGTTTACAGTTTCTGGCGAGGTAGCCAGTTGCGTAATGGCTGCTATCGGTTACCCTTCGTTGAGTAATTTCTCGTGCCGCTCACCGTAAACCATATACCGTGAATTGAATACCTTTTGCCCCGCTCTGCAACCAAACCCGAACTTTTTCGTTAATATTGCAACATCGTTGCAAATGTGGCCAAGCAAGCTGCACTAGCGTTCATGCCCATTCATCGTTTCGCATACACACTTCTTTTCGTTACTGTCAGCCTGTTGCCGCTGACGGTGCTGGGACAGGCGACCTGTACGGGTGCGCTGACCGGCCGGATTACGGGGCAGGACAACGGGCAACCGTTGCCCGGCGCATCGGTGTACGTGCGGGAGCGGCAAACCGGAGCCATTACCGATACCGTCGGCGTATTTCGTATCAGCCCGCTTTGTCCCGGTACCTACACGCTCACCATCGAATACATCGGCTATAAAACCCTGACCATACCGGCGACGGTTGGTGCCGATTCACTAACGACGCTGGCCACCATCCGGCTAGTGCCCGACAACCACACCTTGCAGGAAGTGGTCGTGACCGAACACCGGTCGGAAGCCCAGAAATTATTGCAGGTGCAGGCGGGCTTGAGTGGTAACGCGCTCAATGCCACGCGGGGACAGTCACTGGGGGAAAGCCTCAAAACCCTGCCCGGCCTGTATTCGATTCAGACGGGACCGTCGATCTCGAAACCAGTTATTCATGGCCTGTACAGCAACCGGATCATTACGCTGAATAATGGCGTGCGGCAGGAAGATCAGCAGTGGGGTACTGAGCATGCCCCCCAGATCGATCCGTTTCTGGCGACGCGCATCACCGTCATTAAGGGAGCTGCCGGTATCCGGTACGGGTCCGATGCCATCGGGGGCGTCATTCTGATCGAGCCGGCCGCCATGCCTACTGCCATCGGGCTGGGTGGTGAACTGAATCTGGTCGGCGCGACGAACGGGCGACAGCAGACAGCCTCGGGGTTGATCGAGCAGGCGCTGGGTGGCCCACTAAAAGGGTTAAGCTGGCGGGTGCAGGGAACGCTTAAAAAGGTTGGCTATGCCCGAACGCCCGACTACTTTCTGGAGAACAGCAGTTACCGGGAGACAAACTATTCGGCGGGGTTGAACTACACCCGACAGAACGTCGGTGTCGATCTGTTCTACAGCCAGTTTGCCACGCGAATTGGCTTGTTCAGAGGAGCGCAGGTCGGTAGCCTTTCCGATTTTTACGCGGCCATCGCCCGTACCGAACCATTGCGTCAGCCGGGTTTTTCGTACGCACTCGATCGGCCGTATCAGGACGTGCAGCACGATTTGTTTCGGCTGCGGGCCTTCGTTCGCTCCGACCGCTGGGGTACGCTGACGGCGACTGTCGCGCGGCAGCAGAACGTTCGGCAGGAGTACGATTTGCTGTCGTTTAGCCGCTCAACCGATCCGGAACTGTACCTGAAACTGGTGACGCACACGGCCGATCTGGTGTGGGAACACGCGCCGGTGCCGACGAAAAACGGCGGGCGCTGGACGGGTAGTGCGGGCTTCAGCGGCATCACGCAGGGAAACGTCCGGCGGTTTCTGTTCCTGATTCCGAATTTTCGCAACTACGGAGCCGGGCTGTTTGCCATCGAACGCTATGCCCGTGGGCGCTGGACGGTGGAGGGTGGCCTGCGCTACGACTACCGCTGGCTGCGCGCCTATTTCCGGGATGAGGTCACGGACCGCGTCACCAACCAAACCCGCGACTGGCAGAACGTGATGGGCTCGCTGGGCGCAACGGTTCAACTGACGCCCGAGCTGGCCCTGACGGGGACCTTCAGTACGGCCTGGCGGGCACCGAACGTCAGCGATCTATATTCCGACGGGCTGCATCAGAGCGCGGTAGCCTACGAGCGCGGCAATCCAAATCTGAATCCGGAATACGCGTACAACACCAACCTGAACGTCGAATACAACCGAAACCGGCTGCGGGTCGACCTGGGGCTGTACAACAACCGGATCAACAACTACATCTACCTTAAACCAGACTCCGTCCCGATTGTGCGGCAGCGGGGGGCATTTCCGGCGTACACCTACAACCAGGTGCTGGCCACGTTTCGCGGTGTCGACGCGACGATTCAGTACAAACTGCTGCCCCGGCTGACGCTTGTTTCCAAGACCTCGCTGCTGTTTGCGTACGACCATACCAACAACGACTACCTGGTCTATATTCCGCCCAACCGAACCGACAACGGCCTGCGCTACGACTTCATCGGTACCGACGGTAGCGCGTCGCGCCGGGTGTCGGGGTTGTATGTCAGTGCCAATGTGCTGTATGTAGCCCGGCAGAACCGGGCCCCGGCAGTGAGTGAGCGGCAGGAAAATGGGCAGCTCATTTTCACGGGTGATTTTGCGCCCCCGCCCCCCGCCTACACGTTGGTCGGTGCCGAAGCGGGCATGCGCTGGCAGGTGGCCGGGCATCCACTGAGTATCATTCTGACGGGCTCGAACCTGTTGAACCGAGCGTACCGCGATTACCTCGACCGGTTCCGCTACTTCGCCGACGAGCCCGGTCGCAACATCATGCTGAAGCTGCGGATGCCCCTGGGCCAGCGGAAAAGCTGATTTTATAGACGAAAGAGAAAAGACATGAGAAGAAAGACGTCAGTCGCTGGCCTAATCCGTCCTTTTTCTTTCCTCTCATGTCTTTCCTCTTTCCTCTTTCCTCTTTCTTCTTACATCTTTTTTCTTCTAACAAACAAGTCTATGCAACCCGTACAAAAATCCTCGCTATTGTTTTTGCTGGCCGTTGGCCTACTGGCTGGTGCCTGTAAGAAAGATGAACAGAACGTCGATCCGACTGACGACAATGAAGCCATCACCACGGCCACGCTTTCCCTGACGAATACGGCGTCGGCAACGGACGTCGTGACGGGAACGATCGAAAACCTGAACACCTCGGCTACCTTCACCAACGCAACGCTGAATCTGAAAGCGAACACGACTTACAACGGGTCGATCACGCTGCTCGACAAAACCAAAACGCCAACGGTCGACGCGACGGAAGAAATTCGGGAAAAGACCAATGAGCACCTGTTTGTGTATATGTACATGCCCACCGGAACCACGACATCGACTATGTCGGTAACGCTCACCGACCGCGATACCAATCCAGCGCCGGGGCCGTATCCGGTTGGGCTGACCACCCGGATGCAGACAGGGGCGACCGCCGGTTCAGGGTCAATGCATGTCGTGTTGCGCCACCAGCCAAACAGCAAAGATGGTACGGCTACGCCCGGTTCGTCTGATCTGGACACCTCGTTTCCTGTCGTGATTAAGTAAGGTTGACAGCATATTGTCAACGCGACGAGCCCCATTCCTCGCCAGTGAGGAATGGGGCTCGTCGTATTTTTCTGTCGGTCTGCCGACAGGAAAGAGCGTGGCAGTTAAGCCGGTCGGGAGGACTGGTCAGTTACGGGTTGATCGGCCAGGAAGCGCAGCAGGTATTGGGTGAGCTGGCCGGGTGCTTCGCGGCTGGGAAAATGCCCGACGCCCGGCAGTATCACCCGCGTGAACGGCCCCGTAAACTTCTCGTGCACCGATTCGCTGACCCAGGGCGGATTTACCCCGTCGACTGCGCCCTGCACGTACAGGGCGGGTAGCGATAACGTCTGGGTGGCCTTCACCTGATCGTCGAGCGGGCGGCTACGCGGGTCCGGCTCGGCTTCATCCCAGCGCGCCTGGTAAGAATGCAGCGTAACGGGTACAAAATCCGGGTTTCGCCAGCTTAGCGACGCTTTGTCGAACGTAGCCTGCTCGTACCAGCCCTTCGGCGACCAGTTGTCCCACATGATTTTGGCGAAACCAATCGGGTCGGCCTTCACGGCTTCCTGCCCGCGTTTAGTGGCCTGAAACCAGTGGTACCACTGCAACTGCGCGTGTTGAAAGGGTGGCGTCTTAAGCCCACCCAACCGGGGTGGGGTCGACAGTTGCGCCAGGCGGCTGATGCGGCCAACAGCAAGGGCTTCGCCGATGTTTGAGCCCCAGTCGTGACCGATTACGCTGAGTGTATCGATACCCAGCGCGTCGAGAAAGTCGCGCATGTCCAGCGCCAGCATGGCGGCATTGCCGGTCCGGGGCGTATCCGGCTGGCGAAAGGTCGTGGGGCTGAATCCGCGCAGCCAGGGTGCTAGCACCCGGTACCCGGCATCGGCCAGCGGCTGTAGCACCCCATCCCAGGTCGTTGCGTCGTCGGGCCAGCCGTGAAGCAGTAATACGACCGGCCCATCGGCAGGGCCGCGTTCCCGATAGGCAACGGATAACAGTTCGGTGTCAACTTGTTTATACATCAGCAGGTCAGTCCGTTGAGAAAAAACCAGGTTACAGCCGGTTTACCGGCTGTCGTATTACTGGTTGATTTCATGATTCGTGGGTGAAACGCCACGTGATACATGTCGACGTAACTTGTCGAGTAAGTATATGGTTAGCGAAGCCGGACCATTATTTTCGGATTGGCTGGTACGTAAGCAGGTACACCAAAAAGCGGGTACGACGCTTGTCCGTACCCGCTTTATTTCCCGTTTGCGGTACCCTAGCTAAGCTGGGTCAGGTGATGTTTGAGCAGCTGTTTACGCACCTTGTCGGCGGCTGCCAGATCCGTCAGCGTGATGTTGGCTTTCTGGCGGAGGGTAGGTGAGGCTGACAGAATTTCGGTGGCCATCTGAATCAGTAGGGCCGCTGTGGCCTGTCCGTCGGCCCGGCGACGGGTCGACCGGCGGGTTGATTTTTGGGTAGCATTTTCAGGGCTGACAGACGTTGCGTTCATCGTTTGTTGTTGTTAACTGCTGTTGTTGTATATAAATAACAAAGAAAAAGCCGTTTTCAGCACGGAAAAGCCCCTTTTCTTTGTAAAAAGTGTACATTTTTTGAGTTCATTAACACTGTTAATTTAAACGCTGATAACAACTGCTGGGGGGGAGGGTTGTTAAGTTCTTACCCTTGCCCCCCAGCCCCCTGAAGGGGGAGCCGTTCATCCGCAAAATGCTCCCCCTTTAGGCAGGACTGTTAAGTTCTAGTCCGTCTACCCCCCAGCCCCCTAAAGGGGGAGCGTTCCACGAAGAAACTACTCCCCCTTTAGGGGGCTGGGGGGTAGACGGGCCGAAGAAAATTTGGCCACAATCAGCATCAAATTGAGAACTTAACAGCCCCCGTTTTGCCGTAGATTAACCTGATCGGGAACCCATTGACCATGGCGGGTGTCGTATCGATGAGATTTACTCGTCAACGTATGTTTTTTCGTCAAGTAACCGGCTGGCTGTGCCTCACGCTGGCCCTGTTTAGCAGCAATCCGTCCGCCTACGGCTGGAATAAGCCCACCCACATGGCCATCGGGGCCATTGCCTATCACGATCTGCAAAGCGCATCGCCCCAAACCGTCGACCGGGTTGTCACGCTGCTGCGCCAGCATCCGTATTACCAGCGGCAGTGGCTACCGCTGATGGACAGCCTGCAACTGCCCGCCACCCAGCGCGACGAGTACCTGTTCATGCTGGCGGCCCGCTGGCCTGACGACATTCGGAACCGTGATCCGTACCACGATAAGCCGAACTGGCACTTCATCAATTACATCTATGCCCCGAAACAGGGGATGGCCCGTACGGACACGACTCTGGCAACGGGCGAGACGATCCTACAGGCCTACGCCCAAAACCGGCAGATCCTGACCAGCCCGGCTCCCGACAGCGCCAAAGCAGTGGCGCTATGCTGGCTCTTTCACCTGACGGGCGACGTGCACATGCCGCTGCACACGACGGCGCTGGTCGATCCGCAGTTTCCGCAGGGCGATAAAGGGGGTAACCTGTTTCGCATCAAGGTGATGATGAGCAGCCCGACTAGTAACCTACACTCGTTCTGGGATGGTATGCTGCTTCATACCGACACCTACGCATCGGTCGACAGTATGGCCGTGGGCGAACAGCGTGATTTTACCCGGAAGCAACTGCCGCAGCTCGGCAATCCGGACGTTACGGCCTGGTCGAAGGAAAGCTTTCAACTGGCGCAGGACAACGCCTACCGCAGTAACACGCTCCAGCCGGGTACCGCTCAGGAAGGGTCGCTACTACCCCCAGACTATGTCGCCACCGTACGACCCATCGCCCAGCGGCAGGTTGCCCTGGCCGGCTACCGACTCGCCGACGAGCTGGTAACGGATTTGGGTAGTTGAATTGACAGACCTAAAAGGTTTTCAAAACCTTTTAGGTCTACAGGGCTGTTTGAAACACGTTTTCATGGATTACTTTAAGAACCTGCTCCAACTCCTTAAGGTAGAGCGGGATGAAGACCGGGCGCAGTACCGGCGACTGACCGAGTCGACTTCGGTAACCGAGCGCCGGGCCAACGGCCTGACCTGGTACCCCATTGCCATTCGCGGGTCGGAACTGGGACGGGGCGACTACCTGACCGTCGAGGTGGAACGAACGACGCACCAGGATACGGCCCATCAGTTTCGGGTTGGCATGCCCGCCGTCTTCTTCAGCAACCACGCGCCCCAGACCGACCGCGTCGAGGGAACCATCGCCTATCAGGGGGGAAACCGGCTCCGCATCACGCTACTCACCGATGAGTTACCCGACTGGTCGCGCGATGGGAAACTGGGCGTCGAGCTACTGTTCGACGATCAGAGCTACGAGCAGATGGAGGACGCGCTCAAGCAGGCCAGTCTGCTTGCCGACAAGCACGAAAGCCGTATCATCAGTATCCTGGCTGGCGAGAAAGCACCGACGTTTCACCCGCAGCCTGTTGTGCCTCCGCTAAGGAAACTCAACGAGAGTCAGCAGCGCGCCGTGGAGGCCATACTGGCGGCCAACGAGTTAGCCGTCGTACATGGCCCGCCGGGTACCGGAAAAACGACTACTATCGTACAGGCCGTCAACGCGTTACTGCAACAGGACCACCGGCAACTACTGGTCGTTGCGCCCAGCAACACGGCTGTCGATCTGTTGAGCGAAAAATTGCATGCCGAAGGGGTACGCGTCGTGCGGGTGGGGAATCCGGCCCGCGTGTCCGAGCGACTGGCCGCGTTGACGCTCGATCAGCAGATGGCCGATCACCGACTGATGCGCGACATCAAGAAAAGCCGCAAGCAGGCCAACGAATTCAAGTCGATGGCGCATAAGTACAAGCGACAGTTTGGCCCATCTGAGCGGGCGCAACGGAAAGCCTTGTTCGATGAGGCCCACCGGATCATGAAAGACGTCGCGCAGTCGGAACAGTACATCATCGAAGAGGTGCTGGGGCAGGCGCAGGTTATTACGGCGACGCTCGTAGGGTCAAACAACTACCTGATTCGCGACCGGCGCTACCATACTGTCGTTATCGATGAAGCGGGGCAGGCGCTCGAACCGGCCTGCTGGATTCCCATCCTGAAAGCAGAAAAAGTCGTGCTGGCAGGCGACCACTGTCAGCTCCCACCGACGATCAAATCGGCTGAAGCGGCCCGGAAAGGACTGAGTGAAACGTTGCTGGAAAAGAACGTAAGCCTGCATCCCGAAGCGGTTCGGCTGCTGAACGAGCAGTACCGGATGCACGAACGCATCATGGGCTATTCATCGCAGGTATTTTACGGCGGTCAGCTGCGGGCCCACGGGTCGGTGGCCGGGCACACGCTCCAGTCCGACGATCAGCCGATGTTGTTTATCGATACGGCGGGTTGTGGTTTCGACGATCAGCTCGACGGGACCAGTTCGATCAACCCCGACGAAGCGGCTTTCCTGATTCGCCACCTGAGTCAGACCGTGGCCGAACTGAGTGCTGTCTATGCGCCGGCTGACTTTCCGAGTATCGCGGTTATCTCGCCCTACAAACAGCAGTTGGCCCAGTTGAATCAGCACCTGCTGGCTACGCCGGAGGTACAGCCTTACCTCAACAGTATCTCGGTCAATACCATCGACAGTTTTCAGGGGCAGGAACGCGACATCGTTTACATTTCGCTGACACGCAGCAACGCAGCGGGGGAGATCGGTTTTCTGGCCGACATTCGCCGGATGAATGTTGCCATGACGCGGGCGCGGAAGAAACTGGTTATGGTCGGCGACAGCGCGACCTTATCGACCCACAGCTTCTACGCGGACCTGGTGGCCTACGTGCAGGAACACGATGCGTACCGAAGCGCCTGGGAGTGGTTGTAAACGCGTTGTCGTACTGTTCATATGGCTTTTCAACTGGTTGGTATCACACCGGATGTACTGTCGGCAGCACAGTGGGCTGTCGTCCCTGATCTGTTTGCCGCTGGCTTGTCGTACCTGTATGTTCGGCAGGCAGCTAGTGAACAGGTATGGCAACGACTCACGGACGATGCTCTGAAACCGTTTCAGCATAGACTACTCGTACCGTTTCCGATGGTCGCCGGTCAATTTGGTCGGCACTGGAAAGAAGCGGATCGTATGGCCGCATCGCCCGGTGAACGCGCCTTTTCCACCAGCGTTCACGCCCTTACCGACTGGCCGCTGCTGGCCGGTCGGGTTGAACTGGTGTATTACAGCCCGGTGTTCGCCAGCATCAGCAAGCCCGGCTATGGCCCTGTGCAGTCGATCGATGTCATTGCCCGGCAGATTGCCCACATCCGCCAGCAGACAGACAAACTGCCCTTGCTGATCGGATTGGGCGGTGTACAGACTAACACGATCCGACGGGTGCAGGACGCAGGCTTCGACGGAGCCGCCGTACTCGGTACGCTCTGGCAAGACCCTGACCCCGTCGCTGTCGTGCAGGAATTGTTTAAGAAATTGACCTGATTTTCCAGGCCTGAACGGTTTTACAAACCGTTTAGGCCTGGTCCTGAAGCGGTACACCATCAATCCCCCCAGTCAGATTCCAGACCTGCGTGTGTCCCCGTTCGCGCAGAAACGAAACCGCCCGCTGACTCCGCCCGCCCGATTGGCAGTGAATGACAACCGGTCCGTTGGCGGGGATCTGCTCTGGATGAGCCAACAGTTCCGGCAACGGAATCAGTTGCCCGCCCAGCGATCGCCGGGCCGCTTCGTCGGGTTGCCGTACGTCGACGAGTTGAACCGTCTCGTCGCGCGCTTTCCAGGTCAGGTAATCGGCGTACGACAGGCTGGGGACGGGGGGGCAGACCGGTAGCCCCGCTGGTAGTTCGGTGATGTGTTTGTTGGCTGGATCGGTGGCGAAACGCACGGTCTGAAACTGCATGGTCAGCGCGTTGAGCAGCAGTAGTCGGCCGATCAGCGGTTCGCCCACGCCCGTTACCAGTTTGATGACTTCGTTGGCCATCAGGCAACCCACGATACCGGGCAAAACGCCCAAAACGCCCGCTTCCGCGCAGGCCGGTAGGTCGCTGGGATCAGGGTAGAGACAGCGGTAGGTTGGTCCGTCGCCGACGTTGAAGATGCTAACCTGTCCCTCAAAGCGATAGATCGAGCCGAATACCAGTGGTTTGCCCAACTGCACACAGGCATCGTTGACCAGGTAGCGGGTGGCGAAATTATCCGACCCATCGACGATCAGGTCGTATTGATGCAGTAAGTCAAGGGCGTTGTCGCGGGTGAGGAATGTCGGATGGGACTGTACCTGAATCAGTGGGTTCTGGGCCTGTAGCCGGGTGGCGGCTACCGACGCTTTCGACTGACCCAGGTCGGCGGGACCGAACAGAATCTGCCGGTGCAGGTTACTGTCCGCCACCGTATCCCCGTCGACAATGCCCACTGTGCCGACACCCGCTGCCACCAGGTACTGAAGTACCGGACAACCCAGGCCACCCGCACCGACGACCAGCACGCGTGCGTTACGCAGGCGCTCCTGTCCGGCGGTGCCGATTTCGGGGAGTAGCAGGTGGCGGCTATAGCGGCTTTGTTCGGCAGGGGTTAGCGGCATAGCGTCATCAGGGTTGGGTCCCAGTCTTTCCAGACCGGCTCGTAACCGGCCCGGCGGATAACGGCAGCGATCTCGGCCGGTGTCCGTTCGTCCGAAATCTCGAACTGCTCCAGCGATTGCGGCTCGACCACATACCCTCCCGGATTCGTTTTCGAACCGGCACTCAGGCTCGTAATACCCAGCCGGATGACGTGATCCCGGAACCGGGGACTCTCGCGGGTCGACAGCGACAGTTCGACGTCGGGCTTGAACAGCCGGTAGGCGCAGATCAGTTGTACCAGCTCGCGGTCAGTCATGCACTGGCCAAAATCGCGCGATTGAACCCCCGACGCCCCCAGTACGTCGATGGGCCGTAGCCGGGGGAACGACAGGCTGTAGCGCGTTTTCCAGTACGTTCGTTCGAGGTAGTCGAGGTGAAGCGCGGTGAAAAAGCTGTCGGTCCGCCAGTCGGAAAGGCCCAGTAGGGCACCCAGACCGATTTTGTAGATGCCCGCCTGCCCCAGCCGGTCGGGCGTTTCGATGCGGTAGCGATAGCTGGCTTTCTTGCCTTTCGGGTGATGGAGCTGGTAGCTGTCGCGGTTGTAGGTTTCCTGATACACCAGCACCGTATGCAGCCCCTCGGCGATCAGGTCCGCGTAGGCGGGTTGGTCGAGTGGCTGTACTTCCATCGAGATATGGGCAAACCGATCGCGCAGCAGCCGAATGGCGTTTTTGATGTACGGTACGCCAACGGTTTGATTGGCTTCACCCGTCACCAGCAGCACATGATCGTACCCCATCGCCTTCAGCGCGTCGGCTTCGCGGTCGATTTCGTCGTCGGCCAGCGTGCGTCGTCGGATTTTATTGTCCAGGCTGAAGGCACAGTAGGTACAGATATTCTGGCACTCGTTCGACAGATAGAGTGGCGCGTACAACTGCATAGTTTTGCCGAAACGCTGCTGCGTAAGCTGCTGACTCTGGCGGGCCATTACATCCAGGTACGGTCGGGCGGCTGGCGAAATCAGGGCGGCAAAATCCGTCAGTGTGCGGGCCGTGCGCGACAGCGCCCGCTCCACGTCGGTCGCTGTTGCCGTGTCGATCAGCCGGCTGACCGTGGCCCAATCGTACTGATTCAGTAGGTCGGTGAACATATTATTCGTCCAGAAAAGCGGTGAGCGGACTGCTGGCAACGGCGACCGACGACGTACTCCCCAGCCGGGCTTCGTAGGCCAGCCGTCCGGCTTCGACGGCTAGTTTAAAGGCGGTCGCCATCTGCACCGGGTTATCGGCGACGGCGATGGCGGTGTTGACCAGCACGGCGTCGGCACCGAGTTCCATCGCTGCGGCTGCGTGGGAGGGCGCGCCAATACCCGCGTCGACAACCACCGGAACCTGACTCTGACTGATGATGATCTCCAGAAAGTCGAGGGTGCGCAACCCCTTGTTCGACCCGATGGGTGAACCCAGTGGCATCACGGCGGCCACGCCCACCTCTTCGAGTCGTTTGCACAGTACCGGATCGGCGTGGATATAGGGCAGCACGACGAAGCCCAGCCGGACCAGTTCGTCGGCGGCTTTCAGCGTTTCGATCGGATCGGGAAGGAGATAACGCGGGTCGGGGTGGATTTCCAGTTTAAGCCAGTTCGTTTCGAGGGCTTCGCGGGCCAGCTGCGCAGCAAAGACCGCTTCACGAGCCGTGCGGACACCCGACGTGTTGGGCAGCAGGTGCATGTGCGGGGCGGTCAGGTGGCGGAGCGTATCGTCGGCTTTGTCGCCCGCATGGATACGTTTCAGCGCCACCGTGACCAGTTCGGAGCCCGACGCCAGCAGCGCCGATTCCATTTGTCCGGTCGAACTGAATTTGCCCGTGCCGGTAAACAGCCGCGACGAAAACGTCCGGTCGGCTATGCGCAGCGATTGCGTAGTCATGGTTGATTGGGTTACTAGTCTTCTCAGTTTATCTGCGACAGTGTCCTTGCCGATCGGCAAGAATGTTGTCTGTGACAGCTAGCCGATCATCAAATTGGTACGCAGGGCCTGCTGAAACGCTGGCACCTGCCCGGCCGGGTCGCGACTGATGGCCGACGATACCGCGATGCCGTGCAGACCGATCTGCATCAGGTTCGGCACGTCCGCCACGTCGAGACCTCCGATCGCAATAATCGGCAACGCGATGTCTTCATGCCGGCAGGCCGTCAGGATGTGATCGTAGCCCGTCAGGCCCAGTATGGGACTAAGCTTCTCTTTGGTTGTCGTAAATCGGTACGGCCCCAGCCCGACATAATCGGCCCCAGCCTCGTGATGCCGGCGAATGTCGTCCAGTGTATTGGCCGTTCCGCCGACGATCATCGATGCGCCGAGCAGGCGACGGGCGTCGGCGACGGGCATATCCGTCAGGCCCACGTGGACACCGTCGGCCCCGATTTCCCCCGCCAGCGTAACGTTGTCGTTAATAATCAGCCGGACACCGAACGCCCGGCAGATGGCCAGCGTGTCGACGGCAAGAGCTTTCCAGTCGGCATACGTGTGATTTTTGACGCGCAGCTGTACCCAGTCGATGCCCGCCCGGCAGGCTCGTTCGGTCTGTTCGGGCCGGTCGGTGATGTAGTGTAACGTACTGATCGGTTTAGGCGGACTCATGCGATTTTGGAATGAAAGCCAAGGCGCGTGGGCGAACTGGCCAGGTACTGATTCATATAACGTCGGGCCTGTCGGCAGGCATCGGGTAGCGGTAGTCCCTGCGCCAGTCCGGCCGCTATGGCGGCCGATAGCACACAGCCACTCCCATGCTTTTCGCCACTGGCAATGAACGGGGCCGGAAACGAGCGTATGCCGTAGCCATCCACCAGCAGATAATCGGCCACCTGCCCGTCCTGCGTCGGCAGATGGCCCCCTTTCAGGTACACCGGACAGTGGGCGCTCAACTGTTCGGCCGCAGCCCAGGGCTGATCGGTACCCGTCAACTGACTGGCCTCCGGCGCGTTGGGCGTCAGCAACGTCAGCTTACGTAACAGATGAACCACTGGTTGTCGGTCGTCGATAGCATGGAAAGCAAAGCCAGCCGAGGCTTTAAGAATCGGGTCCCAGATGATGGCCGGATCGGGCACTGTCCGGTGCAGCCAGTCGAGGAGCGAAGCCAGAACCGGCAGCGACTCAGTCAGCCCGATCTTGATTACCCGGATCGGGTACCGCTCGAACAGCGGCTCGCACTGCGCCACAATCCGGTCGAGCGGTACCCAGTCTACGGCCCGGAAGTCGCTGTCGTGCTGCGTCGTCAGCGCGGTACAGACCCCCAGGCCGTAGACCCGACTGGCTTCGAACACTTTGACATCAGCCAACAGGCCGGCCCCCGCACTGGGGTCTAGTCCGGCGATGGACAGCACGTAGGGCCGTTCGGTTTGAATCGGTGGCAGCGCCGTCGTCATTGGTAGATTTCGCTGCCCTGCTCGACGAATTCCCTGGCTTTGTCGGCCATGGCCTTGTCCAGCCCATCGGCGTCGGTCAGGCCCTGTTGCTCGGCATAGTCGCGTACGTCCTGCGTAATTTTCATCGAACAGAAATTCGGACCACACATCGAGCAGAAGTGCGCGATCTTGGCTCCTTCCGCCGGTAAGGTTTCGTCGTGAAAAGCGCGGGCCGTGTCGGGGTCGAGTGACAGGTTGAACTGATCGTCCCAGCGGAACTCGAACCGCGCCTTACTCAGGGCGTTGTCGCGGTACTGCGCGCCCGGATGGCCCTTCGCCAGATCGGCCGCGTGGGCCGCAATCTTGTAGGTGATGACGCCGTCTTTCACGTCCTGCTTGTTGGGCAGGCCGAGGTGTTCCTTGGGCGTTACGTAACACAGCATGGCCGTACCATACCAGCCGATCATGGCCGCGCCAATGGCCGAGGTGATGTGGTCGTAGCCGGGTGCAATATCGGTCGTCAGGGGGCCGAGCGTGTAGAACGGGGCTTCATCGCAGTGCGCCAGCTGCTTGTCCATATTGGCCTTGATCATGTGCATCGGCACGTGACCGGGGCCCTCAATCATGACCTGTACGTCGTGCTTCCAGGCAATCTTGGTTAGTTCACCCAAAGTTTCGAGTTCGGCAAACTGGGCTGCGTCGTTGGCGTCGGCAATCGAGCCCGGACGCAGACCGTCGCCGAGCGAGAACGCCACGTCGTAGGCTTTCATGATGTCGCAGATCTCTTCGAAATGCGTGTACAGGAAGTTTTCCTGGTGGTGCGCCAGACACCACTTGGCCATGATGCTCCCCCCGCGCGAGACGATGCCCGTTACGCGTTTAGCCGTCAGCGGAATGTAGCGCAGCAGCACCCCGGCATGAATCGTAAAGTAGTCGACCCCCTGTTCGGCCTGCTCGATGAGGGTATCCCGAAAAATGGCCCACGTCAGGTTTTCGGCCTTGCCGTTCACTTTTTCCAGCGCCTGATAAATGGGTACCGTCCCGATGGGGACCGGGCAGTTACGGATGATCCACTCGCGGGTTTCGTGGATGTTTTTGCCCGTCGACAGATCCATCAGCGTATCGCCACCCCACCGGCAGCTCCACACCGCTTTCTCAACTTCTTCTTCGATACTCGACGTGACGACCGAGTTGCCGATGTTGGTATTGATCTTGACCAGAAAGTTACGGCCGATGATCATGGGCTCACTTTCGGGGTGATTGATGTTGGCCGGAATGATCGCGCGTCCGCTGGCTACTTCCTGCCGCACAAATTCCGGCGTGATATAGCCTGCGGGCGTGTTGGCCCCGAAGCTGTTGCCCGTGTGCTGCACCGCCAGCGGATCGTTGCCGAGCTCATTGATTCGCTGATTTTCCCGGATGGCGATGTACTCCATTTCCGGGGTAATGATACCCTGCCGGGCGTAGTGCAGCTGCGTCACGTTCTGGCCCACTTTGGCTCGCATGGGGGTACGGATGTGCTCAAACCGCAGTGCATCGAGCGAGCGATCGGCCATGCGTTGCTGGCAGTAGGTCGACGAGAAGTCGGACAGGTCTTCCACATCCTGCCGGTCGCGAATCCAGGCTTCCCGCAGGCGGGGCAGTCCTTTCTGCAGGTCGATCACGACCGACGGATCGGTATAGGGGCCGCTGGTATCGTATACCGTAACGGGCGTGTTGGGCGTCCGTCGACCGCTGGTGTGACTGACCGTGTCGGTTACGCTGATTTCGCGCATCGCCACCTGAATGTCGTGCAACTGACCGGGTACATACACCTTGCGCGAGCCGCTGAGGGGCTGGCGCGTAATGGTCTCCGACGTGGGGAGTTTTTCGGGTCTCTGGCTCATGGTTATCCGCCCTGAGTGGCTTGAATAAGGGTAATTGAATCGTTTTCCTGAAGTGCGGTCTGAGACCAGCGGGGGCGGGGAACAACGAGGTCGTTGCGGGCGACGGCAATGCCGGTTCGGTCGGACAGGCCGAGCGAATCGAGCAGTTCCAGCAAGGTGCTGGCTGTTGGGCAGTCGACGGGTTGGCGATTAAGATGGACGAGCATGGTCTGGCTACCGGATACGGTTGGGCCAAACAGCAGAGGAGGATGGTAGTACGATCAGACGGGTGCCCGAAAAAGCACACATCGTCCTGATCGGACCGGTCACTTTTCCCTTCGCAGGCATTACCCTGTTCAGGTTCAAAGGGTATCATCTCAGCCGCCCGAAGGCAGGCACCCCTAAAGTCTGGCTTGTACTAAGCTGCGGCAAAGATAGCCGCCCGTCTGAATAATGCGCTATTAAAAGTCAATTAGTACACGAATGTCGTAGCAAGGTATTATCAGTATGTTAAGTATTGTTTTACCGGTACGTTAATCTTATTTTAATTTTTAGTTTTGGCAACGGCAACGCGCCAAACAGCTCATAACCATCAACGTACCATGAAATTACTTGCTTACTGCCTGCTGGCACTGGCCGCACTAGCCTGTAGCCGCGCGGATACATCCGTGGTGTCGCCGGAAAACGACACGGTTGCGAATGAATACCCGGACTGGTACGTACTGAAAGCGCCTGTCGATCGCGAAATAGAAGGTGTTTGGGGTGACATCGACAGGACGATCCTCATATCCACCATGGCTACCCTATACCGCTCAACAGATCGGGGGCAACACTGGGAGTCTGTTAAACGGCAGTCGATAGGTATGCTTGGTATCGTTCAGTACAACGATACACTGTTCACGATGAGTGGTCTTCGTAACAGTAAAGTCCTGAACAATCCAGACAACTACAGTGTCGACGACGGAAAGACGTGGTATCCGTATCGCCGGTATAATCCGGGACTTGAGTACCAACCCAGTCAGAGCGTCGTCAATCGCTATCTGGAGATCAACCCGGTCTTGGCCTCCAATGGCGCGTCGTATACGATCAATGAGGTGCCGATAAAGGGATACATCGAAACGCCCGGTATCGTCACCAACACAGGTCGGCGAATCGATTTGCCGCACCTGCATCAATTGAACAGCTTGTACCTGGATAAACAGCAACGGCTGTACATTGCCGGTACCGACGCCGTGTGCAGCCGCGCCGGTACCAACGAGCCATTCGCCTTCTGCAACAGTAAAGGGGGGCGGGGCATCGTGTATGTGTCTAAACGGCCACTGCCCTGAACCGACAACGCGAAGCGGGTTGCTGTGCTAGTCGACCTCAGCGCGTAACACCCGGATATCCGTCCGGTCCGTGCCCGGCCGTAAGGTGCCGACTCGTTGATTCGTCAGCTTGACAAGCGTACCCGGTGTTATCAGTGTATCGACGACCGTCGTGTCTGACCCAAGCCGTTGACCGGTCTGCGTGTAGTAATCGATACAAAGCTGAATGGCCCGGTAACTGGCCCGGCCCGACGTATTTGTAATTGCAAATCGGTGCTCGACGCCTTGTCGGGACGAATCACTCGTCGTCGGGTAGGTCTCCCAGCCAATCCGATCGATCAACAAATCCCGGACGGCATTCGGCTGTTGCGTACTCGACTGACACCCTGACTGAGCACCCATCAACAGGCTGACGAAGAAGACTACAGACAAGGAAAATGGCCCGGTTTTAACGGCCGATGCATGGTTGGTAGACGACAAAAAACGGTGGCGCATAGCACGAAGACAAGGGTGATGCAACGCTTGTCTTCGTGTCAAAGTAACGGAATCTGAGGCATCAGGGCAAAACTTGATACGTCAGTGTCGAACCCAGAATCGACTTGGCCAGGTGATGGGCGAAGGCATCCAGCCGGGCGAATCCCGCTTTGGCCGGACCCTCGGGCTTGCCTTTGTAGGTTAGCCGTTCGTTCGTTACCGGGGGATTGGCTGTTTTGTCGCTGCCTTCGGTCAGCAACTGAACCGTACCGTTTTCCAGTACAGCTACGATGCGGGCTGTCCAGCTACCGGCATCAATAGGGCGGCTATCGGTAACGATCTTCGCTTTCTCCGTACGAAAATTTCCGGAATAGCCGTCGGCCTGCAACAGCGTCACGACGCGTTCGAAAAGCAACGAGTCCGACAGGTCCGTTTTAATGGTGATGCGCGCGGCTCCATCGGGTACCGACTGCGCCCGGCTACCCGCACTGCCGAACAGCCAGCAACCAATCAGTAGGGTGAACAATAAACCCAGCCGAAGCCGGTAACCAGGGTAGGGCAGGTAAGCATGCGAAGTCATACGGCGTATCGTGATAAGGTGACAAAAAGCGACCACTACTTCTATGAACAACAACTCACCCGACGAAGGAAACGGTAGGGAGGGCGTTGTAGCTGGAGTGTGCGTTACAGTCACTAAAGTCGACAGTGCCAAAAATGTTGGCGTATACGACAAATTTCCGGGATTGCCCGCAGGGTAAGCCTATCGGTTTTGAGCGACAGGAAAACGTTGATCGGTTAAACCGGGACACGTTGGTTTGTGACGTGAAACACCTAATCCGTCTCATTACTGTAAAACGGATCAATCGTTGACTAACCCATGAATGGTACGAGCCCCGGCCCACAAAGCTGGGGTTTACCGTTTGCGGTATCCGGACTAGCGGCTTCTGGTCACGCTAAACCAATAAAAAAAGCCCCGATCACAGGGCTCAGTCGTAGTGTGTAGCACCGACATCAGTTTAAATAAATGCGTCCGGTCAACACGACGGACAGGTGCGCACAGGCGCAGACGGAAATGTAGTGGTTCGGCGGCTGATAAGTGAAGTTCCAGTTGGACAGCACAGGTATATACGTTTATGTGGTCCGTAATATTACCTAAGAATAATTACTTCGTTAATACTACTTATTGAGTGGGCATCACTCGGGGCGATAGCTGTGAGACTGTCCTAACGGATCTACTGGCTGTCAACGTTTATGCCAGCCCGTTACTGCAGTTGCAACTGCCCAGTCAGGCGATAGCTGAGTCGGTATAACCAAAAAAAGAAGTATACTTGAGCGAAAGACAACAGATGCAGCCAACGCATCAATGAGGCAACAAATGCCGTGCTGCTGCCGACTTACGGTAGAAAAAGGCAATAAAAAAAGCCTAACTAATTGATGAACAACTAATTAGGCTTTGGTAGCGGGGAGCAGGATCGAACTGCCGACCTTAGGGTTATGAATCCTACGCTCTAACCATCTGAGCTACCCCGCCGTTTGATGCCACAAAAGTACGCAAAATTTGACGCTGTGCAAATAACTGCGTTGACTTTCGCAAAAAAAATCGTTTATCTTTGCTTTATACCCTCCTTCACCCTTGACAGTCAGCGGCATGGAAAAACACAAGTTCGTTACCGAGTATGAACTCCGGGCGTCGCCCAAAATGCTGTTTCCTTACATTAGTACGGCCTCCGGTCTGTCGCAATGGTTCGCGACCAAGGTCAACACCATGCCCGAACAGCGATTCGATTTTCAGTGGGACAACGAAAGCCACATCGCCCGCCAGGTATCGATGCGCCAGAACAAAGGTGTTCGCTTCGAATTCCTCGATACGGCGGCCGACGAAAGCGAAGACAACAATTACATCGACTTTCGCGTCGACCAGTCCGAACTCACCCAGTCGACGTACCTGCGCATCACCGACTATTCCGGCACCAACGATGATGAAGAACTGGTCGACCTGTGGGATGGGTTGATCGATAAGCTGAAAGAAATCGTGGGTAGTTAAAAAATGTGAACAGCGGACCTAAACCCGCGCCGGATGCGTTTAACGAACAAGGCCGCTTCGCCACCCACCCGCGAAACGCTATCCTGAAGGCTGTTGTCTGTTCATGAAAAAAATTGACAAACTAATACTCGGCTCGTTTTGGGGGCCGTTTTTTTTGACGCTTGGCGTTGTCATCTTCATCTTTCTGATGCGGCTGTTGATGTCGTACATCGACGAGTTCGTGTCCAAAGATCTTGATCTGGCTACCTTCGGCCGGCTGCTCTTTTATTTCTCGCTGCTAACGATTCCAACGGCTTTACCGCTGGCAGTGCTGCTATCGTCGCTGATGACGTTTGGTAATCTGGGCGAATTTTTCGAGCTGACTGCTCTCAAGAGCGCCGGTATTTCACTGACCCGGGCCATGCAGCCGTTGCTGGTTGTCGCCGTAGCGATCAGCGCGTTCTCGTTCTGGTTCAACAATAAGGTATCGCCCTGGGCCAATCTGAAAGGCTACAGTCTGCTGTATGATATAAAGACGGCCAAGGCGACCCTGAACCTGAAAGAAGGTATTTTCTACAATGACCTGCCCGGTTACAGTATCAAGGTCGATCAGAAGATCAAGACGAACAAGGAGAGTAAAAACGGTGATCTGCTGAAAGGGCTGATTATCTACAAGCACAACACAAATGGCGTTGACCAGGGAAATCGCGAGGTGATCTTGGCTGACTCCGGGCGGATGTATACCAGCCCGGACCGTGCTTACCTGGTCTTCGAGTTGTTCAACGGGAACGATTACCAGGAGTATGCCGACAACGGGGCGGTGTCGTTTGCCAGCAGCGGCCCGTCGGGGCAGAAGAGCGGGCAGTTTATGCGGAACAGCTTCCGTGATTACCGGCTCGTAATCAGTCTGGAGTCGTTTGGCCTGAAACGTACCGACGAAAACCAGTTCGAGTACCACGAATTCATGAAGGATCTAAGTCAGCTGAATCAGCTGACCGATTCCCTGAGCCGGGACTTCCGCACAACGGGGCTGAGCGTGGCCAGTACATCCCGCCAGTACTACAACTATCAGTTCAAGCCCGCGCCGGTGCCGACGGTACAGGCCGCCACCGGGCCGAAGCCTGTGGTCGTAAAAGATGGCCCCTGGGTCGATAAGGTGCTGAAAAAGGCGGGGCCCCCGCGTCCCGACATGGCACAAATGGCGCTCAGTCAGGCGCAGAATATGCTGTCGTATGCGACTTCGAATGTGACGTACCTGAACGAGAAAGAAAAGAATATCTGGCGGTATCAACTGGAGAGTCAGCACAAATTCACCCAGTCGGTGTCGGTTTTTGTCATGTTTCTGATCGGTGCATCGATGGGAGCCATTATCAAAAAGGGGGGCTTCGGCGTACCCGTGCTGATTGCGATCATCTTTTTTATCTTCCTGTACGTGCTGACGATTGTCGGCGACAAATACGCCAAAGACGGATTAATCTGGGTACCTGCCGGTGCCTGGATGGCAAATCTGGTTTTGTTTCCGATTGGTTTATTCCTGATGCAGCGCGCCCGTCACGATTCGCGGCTGTTCGACAAAGACGTGTATATCATTGCCTGGAATCGATTCCGCGCCCGGTGGTTTCCGGCGAAAACAGTAAGTTAGGCAGGATGACGGGATTGGCAGGATTTATGGCTTAATCCGGGTGATGCGAATTAGCCGAATGCGCTAGGTGTAAATTGATATATAGTTGTACGAGTTGATTCGTGAAAAATCAGCCCTATCCATGTTTGGCTGCGTATCCTTATTAAAATCCCGTTCATCCTGTAATCCTGTCAATAAAATTGGTATCTTTGCGGCCGAAACCGTTTTTTTAATTACTTAATTAGCTGTCTGAAGATGTATCTAACGACCGAAAAAAAGCAAGAGATTTTCTCTACCTCGGGGTTTGCTAAATCAGCAACTGACACCGGGTCGGCCGAATCCCAGATCGCGCTGTTTACTTACCGGATCAGTCACCTGACGCAACACCTGAAAGTTCACAAGCACGATTACGGCACACAACTGGGTTTGTTGAAACTCGTCGGTAAGCGTCGGCGTCTGCTGAATTACCTGATGAAGAAAGACATCGCTCGTTACCGGGCTGTCCTGGCTGCGCTGGGTCTGCGGAAATAACGATCCGTATGGAAAGGGGAGGGAATCTGCGGCCATCAGTAGATTCCCTCCTTTTTGTCGTTTTTGATGTGCATCTGTACAAGAGGTATGACCGCTCAGTGTCGTTCGAACGGAGCTGGGCAGGTCGAAAAGCTGTAAGAGGGAGAAATAACTAACTGTATGTTCGAAATAACCACGCAATCCGTTGCGCTGCCCGACGGGCGGGAAATCACCATCGAAACCGGCAAACTGGCTCGTCAGGCCGATGGTTCGGTGGTCGTCCGCCTGGGCGATTGTATGATACTGGCTACCGTTGTATCCAGTAAAGAAGCGAAAGAAGGCGTCGACTTTCTGCCGCTTTCCGTTGATTATCAGGAAAAGTTCGCGTCGGCGGGCCGCATTCCGGGAAGCTTTCAGCGCCGGGAAGGTCGGTTGGGCGATCACGAAATTCTCATCAGCCGGCTGGTTGACCGCGCCCTGCGGCCCATCTTCCCCGACAATTACCACGCTGACACGCAGGTAATGATTACGCTGATTTCGGCCGACCCCGAAGTACAACCCGATGCGCTGGCTGCGCTGGCGGCATCATCGGCCCTGGCCGTGTCGGACATCCCGTTCAATGGCCCGATCTCGGAAGTACGCGTTGCCAAAATCGACGGCGAATACCGGATCAACCCGAAGACGACGGATATCGAGCGGGCAACGATCGATCTGATTGTGGCGGCTACCGAAAAAGATATTTGCATGGTGGAAGGTGAGATGAACGAATGTTCGGAAGCCGAAGTCGTCGAAGCGATCAAAGCGGCACACGAAGCCATCAAAGTACAGTGTCAGGCGCAGAAAGAACTCGAAGCAAAAGTCGGCAAGACGGAGAAGCGGGAGTACAATCACGAAACGCACGACGAAGAACTGCGTGCGGCTGTCCGGGCTGCCTGTTACGATAAAATTTACGCCGTTGCTGCGCAGCAGAACCCGAGCAAGAAAGGCCGGGCACAAAGCTTCCGCGCCGTACGGGATGAGTATCTGGCGTCATTCCCCGAAGACGCGGTTGTGAACGTTGGCCTGGTGAAAACCTATTTCCACGACCTGGAATGGGAAGCAGCCCGTCGGCTGGTGCTCGACGAGCGTACCCGGCTCGATGGTCGTCAACTCGACCAGATCCGCCCGATTTCGGCCGAGGCTGGTTACCTGCCCGGTCCACACGGGTCGGCGCTCTTTACCCGGGGCGAAACGCAGTCACTGACGACCTGTACGCTCGGTACCAAACTGGACGAGCAGATTGTCGATCAGGCAATGCACCAGGGCTACAGCAAATTTCTGCTGCACTATAACTTCCCCGGCTTCTCGACGGGTGAGGTAAAACCAAACCGGGGTGCTGGCCGTCGCGAGATTGGTCACGGTAACCTGGCGCACCGCTCGCTGAAGAAAGTACTGCCGACGGGTGACGAAAACCCGTACACGATCCGGATCGTCTCCGACATTCTGGAGTCGAACGGTTCGTCGTCGATGGCGACGGTCTGCGCGGGTACGATGGCGCTGATGGATGCGGGTATCAAAATCAAGGCCCCCGTTGCCGGTATCGCCATGGGTCTGATCCAGGATACCGAGCCGGGTTCTGATAAATACGCCGTTCTGTCGGACATCCTGGGCGATGAAGATCACCTGGGCGATATGGACTTCAAAGTGACGGGTACCGAAAACGGGATCGTTGCCTGCCAGATGGACCTGAAAGTGGATGGTCTGTCGTATGAAGTGCTGGCGCAGGCGCTGGATCAGGCGCGTCGGGGCCGGTTGCATATTCTGGGTGAGATGAAGAAGGGGATCGACACGGTTCGCCCTGACCTCAAGCCCCACGCCCCCCGTGCCATCGTCATCAAGATCGACACCAACCAGATCGGAGCCGTTATCGGACCCGGTGGTAAAGTCGTACAGGATATTCAGAAGGATTCGGGTGCGGTCGTCAATATCGACGAGCACGATAATGCTGGCTGGGTTAGCATCTTCGCAACCAATCAGCAAAGCATGGACCGGGCGGTGTCACGCGTGAAAGGAATCGTTGCCATCCCCGAAGTAGGCGAAACCTACGTCGGTAAGGTGAAGACCATTCAGCCGTTTGGCGCGTTTGTTGAGTTCATGCCGGGTAAAGATGGATTGCTGCACATCTCGGAGATCAAGTGGGAGCGGCTGGAAACGATGGACGGCGTGCTGCAGGTCGGCGAAGAAGTAACGGTGAAGTTGATCGACGTCGACAAGAAGACCGGAAAGTATCGGTTGTCGCGTAAAGTACTGCTTCCCAAGCCAGAGAACAAAAATTAAAAAGGCTGTGTTACTTTTTCGTGTACCGGCATGTCCTAAATACACGTTTTGTAGCTACCCCCACTGGGCCAATAAATCATGAGACAGCTAAAAATTTCAAAACAGATTACCAACCGGGAAAGTCAGTCACTCGACAAGTACCTCCAGGAAATTGGTAAGGTAGATCTGCTAACGCCCGACGAAGAAGTAACGCTTGCCCAGAAGATTCGGGAAGGCGATCAGCTCTCGCTGGAACGGCTTACCAAAGCCAACCTGCGTTTCGTTGTGTCGGTGGCCAAGCAATACCAGAACCAGGGGCTCTCATTAGGTGATCTGATTAACGAAGGAAACCTGGGTCTGATCAAAGCCGCACAGCGGTTCGACGAAACCCGGGGGTTCAAATTTATCTCGTACGCCGTCTGGTGGATTCGTCAGTCGATTCTACAGGCGTTGGCTGAACAGTCGCGGATTGTGCGGTTGCCGCTCAACCGGGTCGGTTCGCTGAACAAAATCTCCAAGACCTTCTCGGATCTGGAGCAGAAGTTCGAGCGGGAGCCGTCGCCTGAAGAACTGGCCGCCGTGCTGGAAATATCAGCGGCTGAAGTCGTTGACACGCTGAAAATCTCGGGTCGTCACGTATCGATGGATGCACCATTCGTGCAGGGTGAAGAAAACAGCCTGCTCGACGTGCTCGAAAACGATGGTGAAGACAAGCCGGATTCCGGGCTGATCAACGATTCGTTGCGCAAAGAAGTACAACGCGCCCTGTCGACGCTGACGCAGCGGGAGGCCGATGTCATCACGCTGTACTTCGGCCTGAACGGTGAACACGCAATGACGCTGGAAGAGATTGGTGAGAAGTTCAACCTGACCCGTGAGCGGGTTCGGCAGATTAAGGAAAAAGCCATTCGTCGGCTGCGCCACACCTCACGGTCGAAGGCGTTGAAGACGTATCTGGGCTAAACGATCCTGTTTGTTTTTTGGTAAAACGGCTTCTGCATCAGTGGAGGCCGTTTTGCTTTTACCACAGTTCAGAAAACTTCCCCCAGGTTGAAGAACAGGCCGTGCGAACCACCGACACCAACGGCGTAGTCGATGCACAAGTTCGCCCGCGTGACTTTGTTCATGCGGATGCGCAGACCTAACCCACCGGCCGGGGCAACGCGCTCGAATTGTTGGGTGAGGGGTTGCGTGACCGATTGTGCATTGGCGAAAACGACGCCCCCCAACAGCCCGCTTCGACTAATCTGAAATCGATATTCGGCTTCGGCGTACAGCAATCGCTTGCCCCGAAAGCGCCCCTGAATATAACCACGGCCCAGGTTGCTGGTTGCATCCCAACCCGTGCTGGGCAGGTCCAGAAACGGCGGGTTACCCGACAGGGTCAGGGCATTGTACGACCAGAGCGCCAGGATGTTGGGCGAACCCGGTCGCAGGTGAAGGTACGTACGGGCGTCGATAAGCAGGGAGGAATAGTCCGTGTCGCTACCCAGCGCGGTCTTATTCGTACGGACAAGGAGATTCAACACCTGCCCGCCCGTCGGGTTGACCGAATTCGATCGGTTGTCGTAAAGCAGTTGCATGGCAACGCCCGACGAGATGGATCGTCCTTCGATGCCGTACTCGTAGCCCGAAATTCTGGTTCGGTCGTGACGTCCATCCCAGCTACGAATATCCCAATGGTCATCGAACTGATACCCAAAGCCCGCGTACAACGACGGCCGGACGCGACGCAAAACCCCCTGGTAAAATCGCAGGTACGAATAATCCATACTGACAACCCGCTCGGTTGACGTGTACATGCCCAGGCCGTAGGTAGCCTGCGGGTAGTGCATCAGTCGCCAGTCGCCAATAAAGACCCACCGGTTACTTGGTGTCCAGACTGTTGACGTGATGGTTAACAGCGATTGCTGATTTTGCGTGTATGTCGCGCTGCTAATGATTGACGATAGGTTGGCACCGGGTCGCCGAAAGGTTACGTTTCCTAAGACCTGACCCAATACCCCCGTTGGGAGTGAATAGCCGACCTGCGGAATGACCCAAACAAAATGACCACCCGAGGCTAATTTATCGGCTTCGTGCGGACGCAGCCGTAGCCGGCAGCTCGTCCGGAGAAAATCAACGATGTCAGCAGCAGCTACCGTGTCTGCATGGGCTGTCGTCGTATCGGCGAAGTCACCAGGGAGCGGTGGTATCGACTGGGCAGCAAGCGGAGCGGATAAGTAGCGCCATCCGATCAGCAGCAGCCAGGAAAAAGAGCGACGCAGGCGGTTCATCAGACCGGATTACAAACAAGACAGTTGTGCCCAAAAATCGGAATATGCCGCAAAACGGGGGCCAATCGACGATTAATAAGCTGTTAAAATCAAGAAATCGTGCTGAGTACGCTTCTACACCGCAAAAAAAAACGCCGACGTATCGCCGGCGTTTTTCACGGTAGACAAGTATTGATTAGTGCGTAAAAATCCAGGGAGATGTGCGCGCCAGCCGGCTGACCATATCGATGTTGTCCAGTGCTTCCTGCCGGTCATCGAAGCCGGCTGCCGCTACTTTATAGAGTTGCTTGCGCGTATAAGGCGGAATAACGTATGCTTCCGTATAGCCTGCTTTTACCAGCCGGCGCCGAAGCCGAAGGGCGTTCCGCTTGCTGGCAAAGCTACCGGCAATGATCGTAAACGAGTCGTCGTCATCAGCTGAACGAATGATTCGTTTAGGAGCGAGTTTCGGCGCGGCAACAATAGCGGTCGGCGTAACTACTTCGCTCGCAGCCGGTTTGACGGTCGACGTTGTTGCCACCGCTGGCCTGGTAGCACTCACTGGTGCAGGAGCCGCAACAGGAACTGGCGCAACTACTGGTTCGGCGGGTGTCGTCTCAGCAGCTGTGGCTACGTATACGGGTGTTGGTGCTGCTACGCTCGTGACCGTCGTTGTGGCTGGAAAGCGGAACAGGCTGGCCGGATCGAGACCACTGCGTAGGGGTGCGCCCGGCTCAATAACCGTAAAGTAGCTGACGGCTCCTAACGAACCGATCAGAAGAAGCGAAGCCGCAATGCGCCAGTACGGCGTCGATCGGCGCAGGGGCGTCAGGACGGCATCGGCCTCGTCGCGTACCCGAACCGGGCCAAGTGCCGTAACAGGCATCGGTACGGCTTCCAGTACCCGCTCCTGAACCGGTTGCCGATTGATTAGTTGTACGGGTAGTTCACCCAGGCCGTAGGCTTCGCCGAAAAAGTTGTGGCGCAGGCTGGGTTCAAACTGAAGCCGACCTTCTTCGTTGGTCGTAAAACTGCCGATACCGTCGAGGTCGAAGCGATCGCTGCTGCCGATGGTCTGGTGCAGTGCCTGGACGAACTGGCTAATCAGGCGCTGGGCACCTTCGCGACTGACCGGTTCGTGCAGCATGATGTAGTTCGCCAGAATCCCGTCGTCGAGTCGCAACGCTTCGTTGAAGGCGACACGCTTGCGGGGGGGCAAAAACAAACCGGTCGATTCTGAAAACGAGGCAGGCTGGTAGTGCGTCAGAAACGCACCCAACTCGGGTACGACGACGCAATCGTACTGGTACAGCAGTTTTTTCAGGTAATCGGTAACGGTTGCCATGTCGAGTAAAGCGGTCGATTAAAACGAATAACTGATTCCGCCGAGAAAGTTAAGTCCCATCGACTGATAATACAAATAGCGCTGGTAGTTCTGCCCGATAATATTATTGATCGAGACAAAGGCCGAAATCTGTTCGCCCAGAAAATAGTCGATTTTCAGGTTCGCGTCGTAAATCGGTTTCAGCGTGAACGTTTGACCCGACGTAAAGTTTTTGTTCTGAATACCTTCGTAATAGTACAGGTCCGCCGTGACGAACAGCTTTTTGTTCAGCGTGTACGAGTTGGTCCAGGTGGCGGCTATGCGCGGGCGTCCCCAGGCCGCTTCGAGCCGGTCGAGCCCGTAGCTGAAAAATTCGCCTTTCAACGACGAGCGGAACCGGTCTTTCAGATTATACCCCAGCTGGGCCGAGATCGTCAGTACGCGCGAAACGCCACCATCGTAGAGCACAAAGAATTTCGAGCTGTCGGGCAGGCTGTTGTTGAAGGTGGCGAAGTTACGGTAGCGGGCAAACGACACTTTTCCTTCGTAACCGAAACCACCACCCAGATCACCCTTCGAGCCACCGTAAATGTCGAGCGACTTAACGGTGTTTGCCAGCAGTACCTGCGGAGCCAGCCACTTGTTCTCGGAGAGAAGCGTACGCAGCGTGTTCCGGTTGATGTCGCCATCGACACCGGCGAAGAAGTGAATCGTGCTAACTGGTACGAGGTCGATGTTGAGGACCGGGAAGGCGCGGGTGTCGTTGATGCCCAGCCGCTTGTCGGTTTGGTTGGCAACGTTGACGCCAGCCGTTACGGTCAACAGGGGGGACGTGTATTTAAACGTTGGCTTGATGCGGAACAGGTTCCGGTTGTCGACAATGGAGCCATCGCTGCGCTGCGTCAGATACGCATCGGCCGAGAGCAGGGCGACGATGTTGTCGCTGATACCGAGCGAGCTGTTAACGTTCGTTCCCCAGTCGAACTCCGATGCGTTGAAGCGATCGCGCAGGTTCGTGATACCGGTGCGTAGCGAGTAGTCGATCGCGTTTTCCGATTTCGCATTCTCGATACCCAGCCGCAGACTGACCGTGTTCAACTGCTGCTTGATCAGGTCGGGATTGAAGGTCGACTGAGCCACATATTCGCGGCTGTATCCGTAGAAGTTGTAAGCGTTGCGGTCGTAGCCCAGATCGGCCTGTAGCTTAAAGGCGTCGGTGAGGTACTTGCCCGTCAGCTTGACCCTGGTGTCAGCCTGCGCGGAATTTTTACCGTCGACCGGACCAATGCCGGACGACAGGTGCCGTACCGATCCTTCGAGGGCCAGGTTGGACAGGGTGTTCAGCCCGAAATAGCCTTCGCCCAGGAACGAACTGTAATTGCCCGCCCCAAGCCGGACATAGTTGCCGAAGGCGGGCGTGTTGTCGGCCTGTCCGGTGGTGGGGGCCAGCACGTTGGGCGTAATCTTCGGATCGCCGACGGTGAGTTTCCGGTCGTCGAACTCGAACGTCATTTTCCGCTGCTCGGGTGTCGGCCGGACCGACTGGATTTTATCGAACAGACGATTCGCCGGTGGAAGCTCGATCTTCCGGCTTTTCTCGACGGTGATTTCCTGATTGTCGACTTCTCCTTCTTTCGCTGGCTGGCGCTGCTGAGCCAGGGCGGGCAGCGACAAACACGAGGAGAGGAGGAGTATGGAGGGAATGCGATGCATAGCGTGTAGGTTTCGGTTTTTGGTCTACGGTTTACAGGTACCGATAGTGGAGTGATTCAACCACCGTGCACTGTAAACCGTAGACCGAAAACCTATTTAGTTTCCAGCCCGGCCAGTTTCTGTTTGGCTTCGGCGACAATGGTTTGATCGCCTGAGTTTTCGATGATTGAATTCAGGACGGCTTTGGCCTGCGCCAGTTCATCCTGCGCGACGTTGTTGTCGGCGACGAGGATAAACGCTTTGCCCTTCCAGTATTCAAATTCGGCGAATTGCTCGTTGAACTTCAGCAGTGTCGCGACCGACTCTTTGTACTTTTTCTGCCGGTACAGCATATCGCCTAGGTAGTACTGCGCTTCGGCACCGTTGACATCACTGCCCAAGGCAATCGTTTTGTCGAACTCGGTTTTGGCCGTGGCGTAGTCGTTTTTGGCGAAGGCTACCTTGCCGAGCATCAGCTGCGCCCGGTTCTGCGCCCCCGCGACCACATTCCCTCCCGACACCAGGTCGCGGGCAACGACAGCCGCCGAGTCAGGCTTGCCACCGGCGAAGTACGTATCCATCAGCCCCAGTTGCGCCGTCACCTGATCGGGGCGGCTGTTAGCCTGCGTCATCACCAGGCGATAGGCCCGTACGGCGCGCGGGTAGTTTTTCTGCTTCGATTCCAGATCGGCCACGCGTGTGGCGGCCCGGACAAAGAAATCAGACTGCCGGTCGGCCAGTACCGGTTCGTAGGCTTTCAGGGCCGCTGCCGGGTCGTTGGTCTGCCGGTAGGCTTCGCCGAGGTAATAGCGGGCTTCGCTCAGGTTCGGACTGGCCGGATATTCCTGAATGAATGACGTCAACGATTGAATTGCCTGTGCGTATTTCTGACTGAAATAAATATTCTTGGCGTTGTCGAACTGAACCCGCTCGACGTCCGAGCTACCCGGATTGCTTTTCTTGAACTGACCCAGCACCTGCGAGAATTCTTCGGGGCGACCTGCGTCGTTCAGCGTGTTCTGAATACCGAGCAGGGCACTTTGCGCCTGCTCTGAATTGCCGTAGTTACTCAGAATCCGGCGGTAGTCGGCGATGGCGGGGTCGTACTGTTCGATGTTTCCGTACGCGATGGCCCGTTTGAGCAGTGCGGCCGGCATCAGCGTACTGTTGGGCTTTTCCTGAATCAGGCGCGTGAACCCACGAATCGCAGCCTGATAGGCCCCCTTCTCAAAATCGACATTGGCCGTCTGGAAGAGCGACTCGTCGACAAAGCGGGAGTTTGGGTACTGCCGCTGGACCTGCTCGAACTGTGCTTTTGCTTCGGCGTCACGGCCGACATAACTCAGGATAACAGCTTTCTGGTACGACGCGTAATCTTTATCAGGCGCATTGCGGGCAATGGCCTGATCGTAGGCGCGGAGGGCGGCATCATACTGCTTGGTCGCGAAATAGGCATCGGCCAGGCGGATGGTCGCGTCGGCAACCTGCGCGGCTTCCCCGCCCCGGCTGACGAAATCCCGGAAGTAGGGGATAGCCCGGCTGTAATTTTTCTGGTTGTAATACGCATACCCCAAGGCGTACAGGCTGCGCGTTGCCAGCTCTTCATCGCCACCCTTGCTAACGCTGGCGTAGAGCGGAATCGCCTGCTCGTACTGCTTCTGGGCCGAATACGATTCCGCTTTCCAGAACTGCGCCCCCTGTTGCAGCTTCGCGTCGGCCGGGTAGCGGAGCGACTTGTCGAAATTGGCAATGGCGGTCGGGTAACGCTCGGCGTTGAAATCGCTGACGGCCTGGTTGTAGGTGAGCCGTTGGTAAGTAGCGTTGATTTTGGCCGTCCGGCGTTTCAACCCTTCGATATAGGCGATGGCTGCCGGGTAGTTGTTCGACGCGAAATAGGCTTCGCCGACCAGCTCGTTGGCTTCGCTTTCGAACTTGCTGTCGGGGTACTGTTTCAGAAAACCGGTCAGCTCTTTCACCGCATCGGCCCCGTTGTTCTGATCGAGCTGGAGTTTTGCGTGGTTAAACCGCGCTTCCTCCTGAATCGACGGGTTGAACGTCAACCGGCCGGCCTGATCGAAGGCGTTCAGGGCGTAGGTCGGGTTCTGGGTTTGCAGGTAGCTGATGCCCAGCGTGTAGGCGGCATACTGCGCTGTCGTGTCGCGGCCACCGGCCACCGTTTTCAACTGCGTGATGGCGTCGGGGTACGCACCCGTGCGGAACAGCGACTGGCCATACCGGAACCGAACGGCTCCGGGTGCTTTGGCTCCGGCGGCATTGATGTACTGTTTGTAGTACGGAATCGCCTTGGCAAACTGATTCTGCTGGTAGTAGACTTCCGCCGTAAACAGCGCCACTTCGCTCAGGGCCGATCCGGTGTTGCGCCGTAGCAGTGGTTCGGTATACGCCAGCAACTCGTCGAAGCGCCGTTGCCGGTAGTAAGCCTGCGCGATCCAGTTCGGAACCTGATTCTGGTAGGTCGGATTCGATTCGATACGCCGGAAATCGGCGACCGCTTCGTTGTAGTTCCGGTTGCGGAAGTTGATTACCCCGGCATAGTAGGAAGCCGATGCAGCATCCGGTGAAGCCGGGTCGGTCTTGACCTGATTGAAGAGGGGCAGGGCCTTTTGCAGATCCTGCGTATTGTAGTAAGCAACGGCTAACTGGTACGAATACGCCAGCTGACGGGCACCCCCGCCCTGCGCGACAGCCTTCTCCAGAAAGTTGATCGCTTTCGGATAATCCTGCCGCGTATAATAATAGGAACCCAGATCGCCGTAGAGTTGCCCCGCTTTCGGGTGCTCGCTATGATTCTTGACGAAGCGGTCGACCAGTACTTCGGCTCCCGGCTCGTCGATATACAGACTGGTCAGCGCGATGTAGTACTCGGCTTCGACGGCATTCTGGTCGGCCGTGTTGAAGGTCGTCTGGGCACCGTTGCCACGGCGGGGGTCGAGGTATTGCCGGAATTCGTAGCGGGCGGCCGCGTAGTTGGCCCGTTCGAAGAGTTCAAGGCCGTTACGGTAGTGGTAGTCGGGTTCGGCGTAGCTGAGCGTACGCTGGGCCGTGGCCGGCAGCAGGCTGGCCAATCCCAGGGTCAGCGACAGGAGCCATCGATTGGCGGAGGAGCCGACTGGCCGTGGTTGGTTTGGTTGGGTGAGACTCAAACTGGCAAGCCCCACGTTGGTAGGGTCCGGTTTGGAGGAACCCGGTCCGGCGAGACCCGGTTTGGATGAACCCAGTCCATCGGGCCCTGGTCCATCGGAATCCGGTTGGGGAAAAGGAATGGGCATAAACGAAAACAGCGGTTGTGAAAGCCTGCGAAGCGTTGTAGCTTCGTTGGCGTTTGGCAAAAGTCACGTTAAATCTGGACAAAAAACGAAGGTATTCCCGTTTCCGTATGAAAAAAAACACCCGGTTTCTTTATTTACTTACCGTTTGGACACTTTTTCTTTTCCCTCCTTTCTTCATCGACAGTCGCGCCGACGATGGCCAAAATCCGTCGGCCCTAACCCCCACAATCACCTACCGGCTGCGCATGCCGGAACCCCAGACCCACTATTTTGAGGTCGACATGACGCTGACCAATGCCGCCACGGCCACGGGGGCACGCAAGAATGGGTACTATGACATCCGGATGCCGGTATGGACGCCCGGTTCGTATTTGATCCGCGAATACGCCAAGAACGTCGAGGGGTTCACGGCTATGACGGGTAATCAGCCGGTGCGGAGCGAGAAGATTCGTAAGAACGCCTGGCGCGTTTACACCGGTGCCGATAACCTGACGATTCATTACCGGGTGTACGCCAACGAACTCACCGTGCGGACCAGTTTTGTGGACATCGACCACGGCTATGTCACGCCGGCCAGTATGTTCATGTACCATGACGCGCTGAAAGCGCAGCCGTTACGCGTGGCCGTGGAACCGTACAAGACCTGGAAAACGGTGACGACGGCGCTGAAACCCGTGGCTGGTCAGGCGAATACCTTCGATGCACCCAACTTCGATCTGCTGGTCGATTCGCCCATTGAAATCGGGAATCAGGGACTGTTTTCGTTTACAGCCGCCAACGTACCGCATACCGTAGCGATGTACGGGCTGGCTGATTACGACGAAAAGCGACTGGCGGCCGATTACACCCGCGTGTGCGAAGCGGCTGCTTCGGTCGTCGGTGAGCATCCCTGCGATCAGTATACCTTTATCGTTCACCACATCCCACCGGGTGGGGGCGGGCTGGAGCACCTGAACTCGACGACGCTCGAAGTGACCCGCACGGCCTACGACACGGAAGCCAGCTACAAGCGTTTCCTGAGTCTGGTCGCGCACGAGTATTTTCACCTCTGGAACGTGAAACGTATCCGGCCGATCGCATTGGGGCCGTTCGACTACGAGAACGAAAACTACACGCACCTGCTCTGGCTATCGGAAGGCTGCACCTCGTTCTACCAGGAATACATCCTGCGCCGGGCCGGCTTCTATACGCCCGATGCGTACCTGAGTCTGGTTGCCTACCAGATCAATCAGATTGAGAATCAGCCGGGAACCCGGGTACAGTCGGCTGCGGAGTCGAGCTGGGATGCGTGGATCAAAGGCTACCGGCCCAACGAGAACTCCGACAACAGCACTATTTCCTATTATAGTAAGGGAAGTGTATTGGGTACCTTACTGAACCTGGCCATTCTATCGGGCAGTAACGGCACTCGGAACATGGACGACCTGATGCGCTACCTGTATCAGGAATACTACAAAAAACAGCAGCGCGGTTTCACGGACGATGAATTCCGCCGGGCGGCCGAACAAATAGCCGGTCGGTCGCTGGACGCCTTTTTCAGCGTAGGCGTCAATTCCGCTGAGCCGATCGATTACAATGCGTATTTCAATGCCGTTGGCCTGCAACTGGTGAACGTTGCCGCAAAAAGTGGCGATGGCTTTCTGGGGGCAAGTACCACCGTGACGAATGGCCGGACAATCGTCCGGGAAGTTCGCCGTGGGTCGGGGGCTTATCAGGATGGTCTGAACGTAGGCGACGAGATCGTAGCCGTCGATCAGGTGCGGGTGGGCGACGACCTGAACCGGCTGGTGGCCGGACGACCCGTCGGCGATACGCTCAACGTGCTGGTCAACCGGGCCGGGCTGTTGCGTCTGATCAACGTCACGCTGGGCGCTAATCCGCTGGTCAGTTACCGCCTGGAGCCGGTCAGCAATCCGACGGATGCGCAGAAAAATCTGTATCGGAAATGGCTTTACATCAAGTAGACAGTCCACACGCGTAGCCGCAGGCTAACAAGAAGCGCCATCTCGTTGTGAGATGGCGCTTCTTGTTAGCCCATTACCTCATAACGGGGAGACAGTTCCGATCAATTACTGTACCATACGAAACTAGCATCAACCAGTGGCCGGCCTTCGGCAAAAGAGGAACCGCTGGGTAAAAACAATAACATACTGATTAAGCGGTATTTAAGTCGTTTTTTTTACTGAATCTCGCTTTATTTGGTGTAGCTACGTCAATCGGAAACCACGTTCGTACTCAATTACTGTACCGTTTGAACACATGTTTCGTAACCAGGTAGTTACTTTTTTAGGAAGGCGTTATATTTGGAGTATTGCTTAGCCTCCTTACCGTGTGAATGCGTATGAAGAAGACCATACTACCCGATGAAACCCTGGTAGAATTATACCGGGACACGCAGGCACCCGACTGCTTCGAAACCCTTTATAACCGATACGTCGGGAAAGTATATAATAAATGTCTGTCGATAACCCGGGATGCCGACGTTGCCGAAGACTTCACGCAGGACATTTTTATCAAAGTGCTGGGCAGTATTGGTACGTTTCAGCACCGATCCCGTTTTTCGACCTGGCTTTATGCCATTTCACACCATTATTGCCTGGATCAGCTCCGCATTGGTCGTCGGATGGTTCGGGAGACCGTATCGGATGACGAACTGGCGGAACTGCCCGACACCGATCGGCAGGACCTGCTCGACGAGCGGCTAAATGATCTGGCCCGGCTGGCGGAGGACATTCCCGCTGCCGAAGTACACCTACTGCAATTGAAGTACGAACAGAACCTGTCTATCCGGGAGATCGCCGAGCAGTGTTCACTGTCGGAAAGCGCCGTGAAGATGCGGCTCAAACGCACGCGCGACCGGCTCTACGAACGTTACCGGCAGTTAGACGCCTGATTGCCCAAAACAATCCGTCGTATCCGGGTCTTATAGAGGCATGACCTTCCCTCTTCCTGACCTTTCTTCTCCTTTTATTTCCGCACCTGCTGGCATGGTATTGCCCGGTACGGTGGCGTTCGACGCGCTGATCGATCGTATAGCCGCTGCCGCCCCCGATACCGATGCTGAGGGTAGCTTTCCGGTCGATGCCTTTCAATGGCTTACCGATGCGGGCTTGCTGACCATAACGCTGCCCGGCGAAGCGCTCGATTTCAGACAGGGCCGAACCGCCCGGCTGCTGACCCTGCTAAAACGGATGGGCGCTGCCAACCTGGCGGTGGGCCGTGTCTATGAAGGACACATCAACGCGCTGTACCTGATCCACTTGTACGCCACGCCCGATCAGCAGCAGCGGTGGTACACCGATGTACGGGTACACGGGCATCTGTTCAGTGTCTGGAATACGCAGGCACAGGACGGTGTTCGCATCGATCGGGACGATGCGGATGGGTACCGGCTGAGTGGAGCCAAGACGTTCTGCTCGGGAGCGGGCTGGATTACCCGGCCGCTGATCACGGGTGAACTGACGACCCCGTCACGCCGGGGCTGGCAGATGGCTATCGTACCGACCGAACGGGTTCACCCAGCCGCTATCGACGATCGGTTCTGGCAACCGATGGGCATGCGCGCATCGGCTAGTTTCAAACTTGATTTTACGGGTATTACCCTCCGTGCGGACGATTTACTGGGCGAGCCCAACCGATATTTCGAACAGCCTTATTTCAGCGGTGGGGCTATTCGGTTTGCGGCCGTCCAGTTGGGTGGGGCCGAAGCGATGTACGATGCCACCCGTCGGTTTCTGGCGGGCATGCACCGGACCGACGATCTGCTGCAGCAAACGCGGCTGGCCGAAGTTGCCTGTCTGATCGAGTCGGGCAATCAATGGCTGCGTAGCGCGGGCGACTACACCGATCAATGGCTGGCCGACGGTACTGATCCGGCTAAAATCGTGGCCTATGCAAACATGACCCGCACCGCCATTGAAGCGATCTGTCTACAGGTCATGCCGTTGTGTGAACGTTGCGTGGGGGCACGGGGCCTGTTGCGGCCGCAACCCTTCGAACGAATTCATCGCGACCTGACCATGTACCTGCGGCAACCGGCCCCCGACGCGACCCTGGTCGATATTGGTCGGTACGTACTGACAAACCCAACCCCCGCCCATGCACTCTGGCATTGAAAAAGCCGACGCGATCACGCAGCGGGCCGTTTTGCTGACTGATATTCAGATACTGGGCTCGACGGTCGTGCTGGCTCCGCACCCCGACGACGAATCGCTGGGCTGTGGCGGAACGATTATCCGCCTGCGGCAGTTGGGACTACCCGTACACGTTGTTTTTGTCAGCGATGGTACGATGTCGCACCCGAACTCGCCCGCTTATCCGGCCGAACGGTTACGCGCCCTGCGGGAGGCCGAAGCCAGCGAAGCGCTGAATCGACTGGGTGTCGAGGCTGACGCCTGCACGTTTATGCGGCTCCCCGACACGGCCGTGCCTATGCCCGATGCGCCTGGTTTCGCCGATGCTGTGGCAACCCTGACCGGTTTGATCGGGAAAATCAAACCGGCAACGGTGCTGGTACCCTGGGAGCGTGACCCGCACCGGGATCATCGGGCAACCTGGCAGTTGTTACAGGCCGTACGGACCCAAGATCGTCAGACGCCATTCCGTGTGCTGGAGTACCTGATCTGGTTGTGGGAACTGGGTAGGCCCGATGACATGCCCCGTCCCGACGAACGGCGCGTCTGGCAGGTCCCCATCGACACGGTGATCGATCAGCGCGACGACGCCATTGCGGCCCACATATCGCAGGTGACCCGGCTGATTGACGATGACCCAACAGCCTTCTACCTATCGCCTGAATTGCTTACCCACTTCGAGCGACCTTACGAACTGTTTTTGGAATAATCATTTACGGTTTACGGTATTCAGTTTACGGTTCAGTCAGGTCATTGTCTCTGTCGATCGTAAACCGAATACCGTAAACCGAATACCGTAAACCCTATGCCCTCCCTGCCGCCTGCTTATTTTGATGATGTATACCGGGCTAACGATGATCCCTGGTCATTTGAAACTAGCGATTACGAACGCCGGAAGTATGCCGCTACGCTGGCAGCACTGTCGAAACCCCGCTACCAATCGGCGTTCGAGATTGGCTGTTCGATTGGGGTGCTGACCCAACAACTCGCCGATCGCTGCGATCAGTTGCTGGCTGTCGACGCAAGCGAACTACCGCTGGCCAAAGCCCGGCAGCGACTCGCCGACCGACCAAATGTCCGCCTGGAGCAGATGGCTATCCCGGTTGATTTTCCCAAAGGCCCATTTGACCTGATTCTGGTGTCGGAAGTCGGGTACTACCTCTCACTAGACGACCTGACAATTGCCCGACAGTGTATGATCGATTCACTGGAAACCGGCGGAGAGCTGTTGCTCGTACACTGGACCCCGTTCGTTCATGACTACCCCCTGACGGGCGACGCCGTCCACGATTTCGTCGGCCAGGCTGCTGAAGCGGATGGTCCGCTGGAACACCGGTTGGGTCAACGGGCCGAGACCTATCGGCTCGACCTGTTCCGGAAACGATAAGTCAGCGTGTCGGGGTCAGTGTCGCGGTGGGCTGGCGGAGAAACTGTCGCAGGTCGGTTATGGCTCGGACGATCGACACCGGCGGATAAAGTACCGCCCAGTTGGTACCGATCTCCTGTTCGACCAACTCCCAGCATTCGCCGAAATACCGGCAGCGTCCCAGGAGTTGTTGCAGCCAACCTGCGCCCAACGACAAAGTAGCTGCTACCTGACTAAGTTGCTGGTTGACCGATACAGCGTCGGCCGGACGTTCGCCGTACGCCTGCCAGAGCGTCCGCAACGCGTGCCGATAGCGTAAGCGATGAATGATTCCGTCGGCGGGTTCGGCCAGCTGATGCTGTTGTTGCTGGTTCTGCCGCTGCCAGTAGCGGAGTTGTTCGGAAAACCCGATGGTTGCCTGCCCCGCCAATCGCGTCGACGTAAATACCCGTACGGCTGGTGTCTTTCGAATGCGGGCGTCGGTGCGTAACAGCGCCCGGTATAAGGCTTCGTCCTCCAGGTGCGGTACCCTGGGTAATCCACCGGCGCGCAGGTAGGCCGTACAGGTCACGGCCATATTCGCCCCAAAATGTTGAAAATGCCGGGGCCAGGGGTCGTTGGGTTGCGGATCGAGCCGGGCTTCAACCTGCGCAATCAGCATCCGGTAAGTTACATCGCGCAAGTGGTTAAGCCGGACCGAACAACCATCTGGTCGGGTTAGTATGCGCCCACCGACGGCTTCGTTCCCTTCCCGAATCGCACCGATGATCTGATACAACCATTGCGGATCGACAACCGTGTCGCCGTCGGTCGAAGCAATGATCCCGCCTGTCGGGTTGACCTGCTGAAGGCGTCGGCAGGCTTCGTTCATCAGCAACCGCCGGGCTGTTCCCACGTTGGCCATGCCAGCTGGTAGCCGGACAGCCTCGATATACAGGGGAAAGGCTGGATAAGCCTGTTGGTACTGCCGGGCTACCTGTTCTGATGAATCCGTACAATTGTTGAGAAGCAGCAGTACCTCATAGTGTGTGGCGGGTAGTGGACGGCCATCAGGGCGGCATTGTCTGCGCAGGGCATCGAGCGTGTCGATAAGGTGATGAGCTTCGTTGCGCGCTGGAATAATAACCGATACCTGCAGCTGTGGGTGAGGTGGTGGGCAAGTGCCGTAAATAACGGGGTCAGGTTCTGATACAGAAGAGGAAGCAGAATCAGCAATGGTCATGAAGAGGAAGTAGGGGAATCAATAGTATACTCATATAGGAGAGTAATTAGGTAACACCTTATTTAACCCGTTGTTGAGAAAACAGAGCGCTTCTTGATTTGAATCGTAGAAACTGGTAAACTTTCAGACAAATTTCCTTGTTTGCTGGACAAATGACTAGCTTTGTTACCATGATGATTCCGGATCGTACTGCTCTTGTTCTGTCGGCCCTGCAAGGGGTGTCGGCGACCCGATTTTTCGAAACGGCTGAGTTGACGGGCTATCGTCGGGAGCAACTGGCCGAAGTATTCGATACGTCGCTGAAAACCTTCCAGCGGTATGAACGGGAACAGAAAAAGCTCAATCCGCAGGACAGTGAGAAGATACTAAAGATCATGGCCTTGTTCCGAACCGGCGAGACGGTGTTCGGTTCGGCCGAGGCCTTTCGTCGCTGGATGGATAAGCCCGCCTACGGTCTGGGCGATCAGGTGCCGTTTGCGCTACTGCACACATCCGGCGGTATTGATCTGGTGCTGGACGAAGTCGTCCGGATTGCCTACGGTGACCTGGCCTAGCGCGACACATGCTGGTTTACCGAATTACCAAAACACAGTATGCCGAACGACTAACGGCTTCGGGCGGGGCGGCCCGCTGGAACAGCCGAGGCCCATCCAGTCCGGGCCAGTTCGTTGTCTACACGGCTGCCAGCCGGGCGCTGGCTTGTCTGGAGAACGTGGTCCACAGAAGCGGGGAGGGGCTAAACGACCTGTTCCGGGTGATGGTCATTGCTATTCCGGATGCGCTACCCGTCGAGCGTATCGACTTGGAAACCTTACCCGCCAACTGGGCTGACTTTCAGCAGTATGGGTACTGTCAGCAACGGGGTAGTGACTGGTTATTACGCGGAACTACCGCCGTTTTACAAGTGCCATCCGCCATCATACCGGGTGAATACAATTACCTGCTAAACCCCGCCCACCCGGATTTCACGCAGATCAAACTGACGGGTACAGAGCCGTTCCGGTTCGATCCGCGCATCAAAACCGCGCCGTAATTGACACTCTCTCAGCGCGCTGGCAAGCGTTATGTTGCTGATGAAATAGAATTGTATTTGATATAGATGATAGCCGGATACTTTGCTTCCATTAGCTGTTTGCTGAAGCATCGGTCAGCTACGCCATTGTGCGCGTTTTTAGGCCCATTGCCGCCTATTTCTTTTCTTTTGTCGCTAAAAATTTGTATATTTGTCTATACAGCGGTGTGTGCTTTTTGTATGCATCGGAATAGTAATTTTCTGCGAAACTCCATTTACTCATGGCGGAAGAAAATCCCGACCTAGAATCGCCCAGTAACATTATTCCCATCAACATTGAAGACGAAATGCGCGGAGCCTACATCGACTATTCGATGTCGGTTATCATTTCCCGTGCGTTGCCCGATGTGCGCGACGGTTTGAAGCCCGTGCACCGGCGCGTGTTGTTTGGGATGGCCGAGCTGGGGGTCAACTATAACAAGCCACATAAGAAGTCCGCCCGTATCGTCGGGGAAGTACTAGGTAAGTACCACCCACACGGCGATTCCTCTGTGTACGATACCATGGTACGTATGGCGCAGGATTGGTCGTTGCGGTATCCGCTTGTCGACGGGCAGGGTAACTTCGGCTCGATCGATGGTGATTCACCGGCGGCTATGCGGTATACCGAAGCTCGCCTGAAGCGGATCGCCGAGGAAATGCTGACCGACATCTACAAAGAAACGGTTGATTTCCAGCCCAACTTTGACGATTCGCTGGAGGAGCCAAGCGTGATGCCGGCCAAGCTGCCGAACCTCCTGCTCAATGGCTCGTCGGGGATTGCGGTTGGTATGGCCACCAACATGGCCCCCCATAACCTGACCGAAGTTGTCGATGGTATCATCGCGTACCTGGATAAACCGGAGATCGACGTTGAGGAACTGATGCAGTACGTCAAGGCTCCGGATTTTCCGACTGGTGCGACGATCTACGGGATGGAAGGCGTCAAGTCGGCGTTCAAGACCGGCCGGGGTCGGGTCGTCCTGCGGGCGAATGCGACCATCGAAGAAAACAAAGGCAAAACGCAGATCATCGTAACGGACGTGCCGTACATGGTCAACAAAGCGGTGATGCTGGAGAAGACGGCCGAACTGATCAACGAAAAGCGGATCGAAGGCATCACGGCCTTCCGCGATGAGTCGGACCGCGACGGCCTGCGGGTCGTGTATGATCTTCGGAAGGATGCGATTGCGAACGTTGTTCTGAACAATCTCTATAAGCATACTGCCTTACAGTCGTCGTTCAGCATCAACAACGTGGCCCTGGTGAAAGGGCGGCCTATGCTGCTCAACCTGAAGGATATGATGAAGTACTATGTCGAACACCGCTTCGACGTAGTAACCCGCCGGACGATTTACGAATTGCGGGAGGCTGAAAAACGGGCTCACATTCTGGAAGGCTTGCTGATTGCGCTCGATAACATCGATGCCGTTATCAACCTGATCCGGTCGTCACGCGATCCGGAGATTGCCCGTTCGGGCCTGATGGATCAGTTCGCGCTGAGTGAAATCCAGGCGCGGGCCATTCTCGACATGCGGTTGCAGCGGCTCACCGGGCTGGAGCGTGATAAGCTGCAGGCTGAGTTTGACGAACTGATGCGTGAAATTGCGGATCTGAAAGACATTCTGGCCAGCGAAGACCGGAAGCGGCAGGTAATCCGTGAGGAGCTGATCGATATCCGCGCCCGCTATGGCGATGCCCGTCGGACGCAGATCAACGCGCTGGGCGATGGTAATATCAGTGATCTGTCGCTGATTGCCGACGAAGACATGGTCATTACCATCTCGCACGAAGGCTATATCAAGCGTACCCCAACGACTGAATACCGGGCGCAAAGCCGGGGTGGGGTAGGTGCGAAGGCGGCAGCCACTAAGGAGGAGGACTTTACCGAACACCTCTTTACGGCGACCATGCACAACATGCTGCTGGTGTTTACGCAAAAAGGGCGAATGTACTGGTTGCCCGTTTACGAACTACCCGAAGGATCGCGGATCTCGAAAGGTCGGCCACTGGCCAACTTCATCAATATTGAAGGAGACGACAAAGTGCGGGCGGTTATCAACGTATCGGACCTGAAGAACGAGGACTACATCAACAATAATTACATTGTGATGTGTACGAAGCAGGGGACGATCAAGAAAACGATGCTCGAAGCGTATTCGCGCCCCCGGCAGAATGGTATCATTGCCATCACCATCGACGAAGACGATCAACTGATCGGCGTCTGTATGACCAATGGCAATAACGAAATTGTCATTGCATCGAGTGCCGGTAAAGCCGTTCGTTTCCACGAGAATCGGGTTCGTCCGATGGGACGTACCGCTGCGGGTGTACGCGGTATCTCGCTGGATGAGGAAGACAGCACTGACTCGGTAATCGGGATGGTCTGCATCGACTCGCCGGCGGCTCAATTGCTGGTCGTATCCGAAAAAGGGTACGGCAAGCGCTCGGATATTGACGAGTATCGGGTTACGAACCGGGGTGCCAAAGGCGTGGGTACGTTGAAAGTAACGGAAAAAGTAGGTCGGCTCGTAGCCGTACTCGATGTAAATGATACCGATGATCTGATGATCATCAATCGGTCGGGTATTGCGATTCGCACACCGGTAGCTGAGATCAGCGTCATCGGCCGGAATACGCAGGGCGTACGTCTGATTACGCTTCGGGGAGACGACGAAATCTCATCCGTGACGAAAATCAAGCGGGAAGAAGAGGACGAACTGGATGGTCAACCTGGTTCGGAAACGAACCCTGTCGTTGATTCAACTGAGCCAGAAGTAGCTGATTAGTAGGTAAGTAATATGCCGTTTGAGCCGCCTGTTCCGATTATGCGTATCGAGCGGGCGGCTCAAACATTTTTACGCGTCTCGCACTTATACGGATAGATTCCGTAATTTCGTTTGTTAAAAAGAGATAAAACACAACCCCAATTTCACATGAAATCAATTGCAGTTGCAGTAGTCGCCTGTTGTCTGTCGGTGGGTGCGTATGCCCAGAACCAGCAGGGAGGGGCTGCATCTACGCTCGATCAGGCGCAGATGGACGCCGTCAAGAAAGACAAGGAAAAGAGCGATAAAGACATCGCCGATGCCAAGGCAGGAGCGAAGGCCAGCACCTGGATGGACCGGGCTAAAACCTACCAGTCGATTGCTAACCAGTACATTCGTATGGATTCGGCGGCTGCGACGACAGCATTCGACGCCTACAAAAAAGTAATCGAGCTGGACAAAGATAAGAAAGGTGGTCCCGGCCGGCTAGCGAAAGAAGCGGAAGAAGCGCTGAAATCGCAGCAAATGTATTACGCCTTCATGCAGCAGGGGGTTGCCAAGTTTCAGGGTAAGAACTACGCTGATGCTGTGAAGTCGCTGAAGATCGCATCGGAAATTAATACGAAAGATACGACGGCCCCATTGTATGGTGCCATCGGTGCGCAGCAGGTTCGGGATAACGAAACGGCAAAAGAGCTGCTGGAAAAATACATGGCCAACGGCGGTAAAGATGCCGTTGTCTATGGTTCACTAGTGCAACTATACCGGAACGACAAGCAAATCGACAAAGCACTGGCCGCCCTTGAAAAAGGTATGGCGCTTGATCCAACCAACAAGGATCTGGTTAACGAGCGGATCAACATCATGCTGACCGCGAACCGTATGGACGAGGCTGTGGCTGATTTGAAAAAGCAGGTCGAGAAAGATCCCAAGAATCCACAAAGTCTGGTACTGCTCGGTCAAATCTACGACAACAGCGCAGCCAAGCTTGACGATGAAATCCGCAAGCTGGAAGGTGACACCAAGAAGAGTGGCAACCCAGCCAAGAAGCTGGCCGATGCTAAAGGCCTGCTGGATACGTACAACAGCGAGGTTACCCGTCTGAGTGCAGCCATTAAGAAGCAGCCCAAAAACGCGGATCTGCAACGGCAGTTAGCCGACGTGAAGAAGCGGGCAGCTGAACAGAAAGCGACGATTGCTCAACTGGACGCTGCTGCGAAAGAAGCGGCTGCCAACTCGGGAGCCGCTGCCGGTAACGAGCAGAAACTGGCTGATCTGAAAAAGAAATTCGATAGCGATCGGATGATGGCAATCGAGAACTACAAAAAAGCGCTGGCTGTTGATCCCAATAACTACGATGCCAATTTCGGCATGGGGGTAACGTACTTCAACGAAGCCGTTCGTATGAAAGGTGCTGTTGATGCCATGGACATGGCCGAGTACAACAAGCGTGGTAAAGAAGTAGACGGTCAGGTTTGTGGTAAGTTCAAACAATCGCTGCCGTACTTCCAGAAAGCCAAGGCGGCCAAGGATGATCAGGAAGTAGCAACTAATCTGGAGAATCTCCAGAATATCCTCAAGCAATACGAGGAGCGTAAAGTTGCTTGCGTTGAGCCAGCAAACTAAGCGTACCTGAATTATAGTTGTAGGAAGAAGAGGACCGGCGGATGCTGGTCCTCTTCTTTTTGATGAACCTTACTTAACATAATATAAATTATATAACAATTCGTATGCTACTGAACCAGTAAGAAAAAGCTTGACTGACGTTTGCGTGAACGGATATAGGTAAGAATTCAGGATAGCTGTGTACAACTGAACTAACGTGCCGGTACCTATATGGTTGGAAGTAAATATGTCTTCTAATCACAATAGCTTATTCGCTGTTCAGAATTCGAAAGGACTTAGTAAGAATTGTCCAGACTGTTCGAGCCTAGTATGCATTGTTGCTTCGTCGGTAGCTTGGGCCAAATCAGTGTTATACGGGTATTCTCCCAGACCAGAATGCTTTTCAGGCTGATTTACCGCTGCCACTCATACCGTCACTTTTTTGGAGGATTCCAAATGAGTCTGATAGACAATCATAAAAAATGGGCTGTTGTACCAAGCAGTAATCCATGGCAAAAATGGTTATACATGAATAGTCTATAATCGGCATTACAGGATACGTACCAACTGGTTATAGCTGCGAATACTGGCAATGCCATCGTGAAAATTCACGTGGAACACTAAAGTGGTGCTTTACAGCTAGTTATGTAAATACCCCCAAAAAAAGGCTTCAGCGATCGCTGAAGCCTTTTTTTGGGGGTACAATTCCAGGTAAGTAAAGTAAAACATTAAACAGACCAACTGCTATGCAAGTAGTGAATTAGCCTGTTTCTAGATGGATGGTAAAAATTCACGGAAAGAGCCATCTGTGTAAAATAGTAAGATACGTTCTACCCGTTTCTCCGTCCCGGAATCTTCTCCGCCGAAGTCATCCTCAGCTGGCGCTTCGAGTTGAGTTGGTGCTAACTCGCGAGGTCTACTTCTGGGGATTGACGACTGAGGAGGTTGTGGTGCAGTACCTGGATAACCCGCATTATAACGCTCGGTTGCGGGTTGGGTCCCTCCCTGTCGATAAGCTGTTTGTGGTGCTGGTGTAGCGGGTATATTTTGTTGCTCATCTTCCATAATCCAGTCGTAACCAAGATCAGGGAAACGGCGTATTATCTTTTGAATGATGTCAAAACTAGGCCTGTTCCTGCCAGATAGAATATGAGATATGCTGGATCGTTGTACGCCAATTTCGTCAGCAAAATACGACGGTGAGAAATTACGATCAATCAATATCTGTTTAATCTTGTCATTTATATTCATAGTGTAAATCTTATAGAAATGTGAATCAGATATGTAAATATACTATCTATCTGGTAATGTAAACGAATTTGTTAAATAAACTTTGTAATCCAATATAAAATGACAAAAGCCAACTGTAAATAGTTGGCTTTTGTGTATTGACTGATGTAAGTATGCTCAGTGGTACAATTTACACAGACACATTATTCTCACGGAGAGCTTCGTTTAACGACGTTTTCAGATCGGTCGATTCTTTACGCTGGCCTATGATGATTGCACAGGGGACATGGAATTCGCCGGCAGGAAACTGTTTAGCATAACTCCCTGGAATAACGACAGAGTTAGCAGGCACATATCCCTTGTACTCTTTAGGTTCACTACCCGTAACATCAATAATTTTGGAGGAGCCTGTTATAGTGACACCGGCCCCTAAAACGGCACGTTTGCCAATGTGTGCTCCCTCTACTACGATGCAGCGTGAACCGATGAAAGCGCCATCTTCAATAATGACGGGCGATGCCTGAGGTGGTTCCAGCACACCACCAATACCAACTCCCCCACTTAGATGAACATCCTTACCGATCTGGGCGCAACTGCCGACAGTGGCCCAGGTGTCGACCATGGTGCGTTCATCAACGTATGCGCCAATGTTCACGTAAGATGGCATCAGAATAACGCCGGGTGCTTGGAAAGATCCGTAGCGAGCAACGGCTGGAGGAACCACCCTTACTTTAGCTTCAACGAAGTTTGTTTTTAGAGGAATCTTGTCATGAAAAGAAAAAATGCCAATTTCCTCAGGCTTCATTTGCTGAGAAACGAAGTATAGGAGAATAGCTTTTTTAACCCATTCATTGACCGTCCAATTGCCTGTTTCATCTTGAGGGGGTGTGGCAACGCGCAGTTCCCCCCTATCTAATTGATGAATTACATCCTGGACAATCCTTAGGGAATTAGAATCTTGAAGGAGACTTCTGTCAGACCAAATCTGCTCAATTTGTTCAATCATAAATAAAGTAATTGTTTTACTTAAAGTAGATAAAATGCTGATAGTCAGAAAATTATATATTAAAGCAGAATAATATTCTGTTACATATAATTACTGCTATCGCTGGCATAAATCGTAAACCAAATATAGTCGCCCGAGGTGTATAGTTTAAATATATGCTGTAATAAATATTTTTCTGATCAAAAGCCGTGGTATGATTCTACTGGATTTATTTATGAGTGATCAATTTAGCTTATTACTTGTTGTAAAAGTATTTATATGAAAAGCAAGCGTTTGCATAAATTGTTCAAATTCATGTAGCTCATATATATGGTTTAGCCAGGTCGACTTATTAAAGAGGGGTTTCTGTAAGCTGGTGTAGATTGTGCGCAGTTATATAGCAGTGTCTCGTAGTTTGCTGAGTGTTACAAAGCGCTATCGGGCTAAACGAGAAAAACGAGTTGTAACATCTAGATGTGTAATTGAATGGCTAGTGAGTGCTGAATCATTATGTATTAGGTATAAGTTATGAATGCTTTGTTACACGGCTAGTAAACGGTGAATCCGATTTAAAGGCTGGCTTGTTAGATGATTATTTTAAGAACTCTTATCTTACTCAATTTGGGTTTGTAAGGCTGCTATAGGCAGTACAGTATACTAGGCTTACAGAGCGTATCCTTATGATCAAAACAGAAGATGTGTAATAAAGCCAAACCTGTAATACAAAATTGGTGTTTTTGTATTGCAGGTTTGGGTGTGTAAGTATGGATTTTTTTATGCCTTGGATTAAGACCTTCTCTCCTATCTTATATATACTACAAGTGCTAACACAATATATTGGATACTACCTATTTTACTATCAAGATACCAATCTTGCAGATACTTTAGTAATATAATCTAAATTTAGTTTTTTGTGCATCTATTAGTAAATTTTATTAGTATTACTATTATATGTTAGTCAAACGATCGTAAAATACTACGAAAAATGGGAAAAAACTACATAAATGCTAATATATCTTGCTAATTATAGTCTTTATGCTAATTATATTTACTAAAAATCTGTTTCTTTACTAAATAACTCTATGTATGGTTCTGCCCTTACTTTATACTACAGTCTAGCCCACGAATGTTCCTTATATTTGCAGCGGAACAAACCTATTAACAGTTCATGGAAAAAATACGCGTAGCCATCAATGGCTTCGGACGAATCGGCCGTCTCTCCTTTCGTACACTACTGAACAAGGAAAACGTCGAAGTAGTAGCAATCAACGACCTGACGGATAATGAGACGCTTGCTCACCTTCTGAAGTACGACTCTGTACACGGACGTTTCTCAGGCACCGTAGAAGCAGACAAGGAAAGCCTAACTGTGAATGGTCAACGGATTAACGCTTACGCTGAGCGGGACCCTAAGAATCTTCCCTGGAAAGAACTCAACATTGATGTCGTACTGGAGTCGACCGGACGGTTCGTTGATGAAGCAGGTGCAGGCATGCACTTACAGGCAGGTGCTAAAAAAGTAGTTATTTCTGCCCCCGCAAAAGGCAACATTCCTACCGTAGTATTGGGTGTAAATGACGACACCCTAACCGGTGAAGAAACGATCGTTTCAAACGCATCGTGTACGACCAACTGCCTTGCGCCAATGGCCAAAGTATTGGACGACGTATTTGGTATTGAGAGTGGCTATATGACCACGATCCACGCTTATACTGCCGATCAGAATTTGCAGGATGCTCCTCACTCGGATATGCGTCGGGCTCGGGCAGCAGCTCTTTCTATCGTACCGACATCGACGGGTGCTGCAAAAGCAGTAGGTCTTGTATTACCTCAGCTGAAAGGAAAACTGGATGGTAACGCGATGCGTGTACCTACTCCAGATGGATCGCTGACTGACCTAACGGTTGTACTGAAACGGGCAGCTACTGTTGAAGAAATCAACAACGCCATTAAGCAAGCGGCAGAAACATCGCTGAAAGGATACCTCGAATATGCGACAGATCCACTGGTATCAGTCGACATCATCGGTAATCCACACTCGTGTATTTTCGACTCACAACTGACAGCGGCCAATGGTACGCTGGCGAAAGTGGTCGGCTGGTACGATAACGAGTATGGCTATTCAAGCCGCGTGGCCGACCTGATCGTTAAACTGTTTAAATAACTGAACAGTCGGCTTGAATTCATATATGTAAATTATATAAAATCTCGCCGACTCAGTTCACATTTGACATCAAAGGGTACAATCTTAAACGGTTGTGCCCTTTTTACATTGTAAATAGTTAATTGTAAACCCTTTATCAAAGAACAACTGTTCGTATTTTGTCTTTATACCGATGTGAATTTCGTTTAGTGTTGAGTTATATAAATCATTCGTACTGATTACATTTGTAAACTCGCACTTCTCGACAGTCTCTAAGCTGTACGCGAACAGCAGTGGACTATCTGTTTTCAAATGTAAAGTGCCTGCTGGCTTCAATAGTCTTTTGTAAATCGATAAAAACCTGGGATGTGTCAGCCGATGCTTCTCCTGCCGGGGTCTGGGCTGTGGATCAGGGAACGTTATCCAGATTTCATCAACCTCACCCGGTTCAAAAAACTCCTCGATAAAGTTGATGTCCGTTCGAAGAAAGGCAGCGTTGGTCAATCCCAGCGAAAGCGCTGCCTGAGAGCCACGAGCAATTCGGTCTCCTTTAATATCGACACCAATAAAGTTGGTGTCAGGATACGCCTGTGCCAGACCAATGGTGTACTCGCCTTTCCCACAAGCCAATTCCAGTACAATGGGATTTTCATTCCCGAACTGATCCAGTCGCCAGCGACCTTTAATCGATTTATATTCCGGTTTGCCCACTTCGATTACATTGGGACTTTCCTGATTCTGTAAAAAACGGTGTTGTTTGCGACGCGTCACTGTTACTATAAATTGGTTAATTCGGCAATGGTGTAATTACTTCCGGTGACGACAATTAAGTCGTCAGATTGGGCCTCTCCGAGCGAGGCATTCAGGGCGCTGTTGACATCGGAAAATGCTGTACCGATCAGGCCAAGTTCGGCGGCTTCCTGCTGTAATACGGCGACCGGCAACGCCCGTGGACTCTCCGCCTGACAGAAATAATACCGGGCTTCTCTGGGCAATTGGCGCAGGGCTGGCAGGCGATCTTTGTCCGCTACGAACCCGACCACCACGTGCAAATACTGGTAGGCTAACGAACCCACGGACGCGAACAAAGCGGCCAAACCGGGCTCGTTGTGGGCGGTATCGACGATAACCCTGGGGCGCTCCTGTAGTGTCTGAAAGCGGCCTTTCAACCCGGTCAGCCTCGTCACGTTAGCCAGTCCTTCGGCCAGTTGTGCGGTAGTCACAGGCCAGGTTGCGGCTACCCGATTCACGGTCGATAACACGCCGGCTAGATTCCGTAGCTGGTAGCTTCCGAGCAAATCAAGGCTAAGTGTCGTTTCGGAAAAGGGTAGGTTCGCTCCTGTTTCGCCCACCGTCACCTGCCGCTTACCGTTTAGCAAACCGGTATCCGTAAGCTGCCACTGCTGATCGGCGAACGTGATGTCGGCACCCACAGAATTAGCAATTTGGCAAAAGACGGGTTCGGTTTCGGGCTGCGTCTCGCTAATGACCACCGGAACACCTGGTTTGATAATCCCGGCTTTCTCCGTAGCGATCTTAGCCAGCGTGTCGCCCAGGATATCGGTGTGATCATAGCCAATGTTGGTGATCAACGAAACGGCCGGCGTAATGACGTTGGTCGAATCCAGGCGGCCTCCCAGCCCTACCTCGATAATCGCCAGGTCGACCTGTTGCCGGGCGAAATAAGCAAACGCCATGGCTACGGTCACTTCGAAGAACGAAGGCTCGATGGCCTCAATAAGGGCCTGGTTGTCGACCACGAATTGAGCAACACGTTCCTCGGCAATCGGTACGCCACTGATCCGGATACGCTCGGTAAAGGATTGCAAATGGGGCGACGTGTACAGGCCGACCCGGTAGCCTGCCGACTGGTAAACAGCCGCCAGCATGTGGGAACTGCTGCCTTTGCCATTCGTACCGGCTACGTGAATACTCCGAAACTGGTGCTGCGGGTTACCCAGGGCTTCGCACAGCCGTAGGGTATTACCCAGCCCGGGTTTGAGGGCCTTCGCTCCAATCCGGTGAAAGACGGGGAGCCGACTGTATAGGTAGTCGATCGCTTCCGAATACTGCATCTACTTGGCGGTAATAATAAAGGTAATGGTACCGGTAGCCGTTGGCGGGGTGGCCCCCCCTTTCGGTCGTAACCGAAGTCGCTGTACCGCTTTTCGATACACGTCGGCGACGGCCGGACTCACCGTCGATTGTTGCTGCTGAATACGGGTAATCGTTCCATCGCCATCGACGGTGATTTTAAAGACAATTTTACCCGTCTCATCGGAGTCGTCAGACACACTGGGTCTGCTGGCCAGCGACCAGCCCGATACGTCGAAGGCAACGCCCTTACTGGAACCACCCGGCGTACCGTATAAGCTCTTGGCATCGATACTGCCATTGGGATTTCCTTTATCGCCGACACCACTGGCATCGTCGCCGTTGCTGTTACCACCAACCCCATTGGCTTTTCCGATGGTCCCGTTAGAGCCACCACCACCGCCGGACGACTTTTTAAAGAGCGCATCGTTGTTAACCGTCTCCACTTTCTTCGGCGGAGCGGGGGGCGCGGGCCGTTCGACAGGTGCAGTCGCCTTGGCGGTTTCAACCCGGCGGGGTTCAGGTCGCGGGGGCGTCTCGACGGGGCTTTCTACCTTACTCGCAATAACCGGCTTTTCGGTTGGCGTACGCGCCGGTTTGGCATCCTCGATTTTCGGCTGGGGCGTCACCCTGGTTTTTTCGACGCGGGGCGTTGTGTTCTCCCTGGGGTTGGGCCGATCATTGGACGGCTTTACGTCGACGGGGTTGGGCGAATCCGACGGTTTGTTGTGCGTCTGGATGTTTCCACTGCCCCGGTCGGTCGTCCCGAAGTTTACCTCGATGAATTCGATGGGTGGTGGGTCGGGAACCGTCTGCGTGAGGTTAACTAGCAGCAGGATCGCGACCAGCAGCGCGTTGATGATAAACGCGCCCGCCAGTGATTTGATACGAATCTCGCGTTCGTTGTCGAAGGTGATGCGGTTCATGGGGTAAGGTCGTTGCCGACTGTAAGGGGGTTGGTTTATGAGCGTATAACGTAGGTTGGCGATGGCTTCGTTTACCGAAAAAACCAGCCGACTGAACAAAGTAACAGAAAAGCAGGGAATCCATTCCGTATGACGCTATCTTTCGGGTTATCCGGTAGGAATACCAGTCTACGGTCCCGGCTTATTGGCTGGTATGACCAGCCCGGCGGCTTTTTGGTTATGTTTGCAACCTTACGTTTGTCCGCATGCCCATTCTCCAGCCTATTGTTGACCTGGTCGAACTGCTGGTTCGCCGGGGAATTACCGATGTTGTTGTGTCGCCGGGTTCCCGGTCGGCCCCCCTCACCCTGGCCGTCGCCCGGAATCCCGGCCTGCGCGTACGGGTGATGGCCGACGAACGATCGGCCGGTTTTGTGGCCCTGGGCATGGCGCAACTAAGCAAACGCCCGGTGGTGCTTATCTGTACGTCGGGGAGCGCGGTCTATAATCTCGCGCCGGCGGTGGCCGAAGCTTTTTTCCAGCAGATCCCGCTGCTGTTACTGACGGCTGATCGACCGCATGAGTGGCTCCACCAGCAGGACGGACAAACCATCGATCAAGTCGGTATCTTCGGTACGCACGTTAAACGGAGCTACGACCTGCCCGCCGACTATACCCATGCCGATTCACATTGGGCAATCAATCGGTCCGTCAACGAAGCCATTACCCTTAGTCAGTTGACTCCGCCCGGCCCGGTGCATATAAACGTACCCATCCGGGAACCGTTCTACCCCAGTCCCGACGAGGTATTCCGCCCCGGCGCGGTACGGGTTATCGAGACGCTACCGGCGGAATTACGCTTGTCAACCGAGACCTGGCGTCGATTACTCGACGACTGGGACGATAGTGAACGCATCCTGATTCTGGTGGGGCAACACGTGTACAGTTCAGCCTTGTTAACTGCGTTACGTACCATCAGCGAGGAATTTAACGTACCCGTGCTGGGCGAAATTACCGCGAACCTGGGCGAGAACGGCCTGTTCATTACCCACACCGATACAATCTTAACGCAGTTGACCGATGAACAGGCGGCTTCCCTCCGACCCGATTTATTAATTACCATTGGCAATTCGCTGTTGACACGCGGCCTCAAAACATTCTTCCGGCGCTACCCGGCCCGGCAACACTGGCACGTTCAGCCAGCCCCCGACCGCATCAACGATTCATTTCAGCGTTTAACCCGGCTGATCAGTGCCGAACCGATTGCCTTTCTTCAACAGTTAGTTAACGATCTTGATTATCAACGCTTTCGGCAAGGTATGGACGATGAACCCGGCGAGGAAAGTGAATTTTTCACCGCCTGGCAACGAGCCGACCAACAGGCCGCCAAACGCGTTTACAAGCTATTGACAACGGCCAACCAATCCCTTACCGACTGGTCGGCCGTTCAACAGGTACTGACGCAATTACCCGTCAACTCCCATTTACAATTGGCGAATAGCATGCCGGTGCGGTACGCCAATTTATGCGGTTTACAAGAGAACCAGCGCATTTCGGTTTGGGCAAACCGGGGCGTTAGTGGCATTGACGGTTGTTTAAGCACCGCCGTGGGCGCTGCGTTACAAACGGATCAGCTGGTTACATTGGTCATTGGCGACGTGGCTTTCTTTTACGATCGTAATGCGCTGTGGTCGGCACCTGTTCCTGCGAATCTCCGCATCGTATTGGTAAATAATGACAGCGGCCATATCTTCCGCATCATCGACGGACCCGGCAAACAACCCGAACTGGAACCGTATTTTGAAACGCCCCACGGGTACACGGCCCGCCGAACGGCCGAGGATGCCGGGCTGCTGTATCATGCCTGTCGTGAGGCACAGGAATTGACTTCCCTCCTGCCCACTTTCTTTGCCCCGTCCGATAAGGCACAGTTGCTGGAGATTACAACGGATAAGTACGCGAATCAGGAACAGTTTCAACGCTATAAGGCGAGCCTGTCGTTACCAGCATAAATCAGGTAACGCAAGCCCGTCAAACTAACTACAACTACAGGTATAGTTTTACTATGCACAAAAAATGGTTTATGACAGTCGGCGACGTTCATCCGGAACATAGTCCATCGCCGACTGTCATAAACCAGTACTTTACTTGCCACACTGTTTCTGCTGTTCTGCTTTAGCCAGTTGATCACCGGCCGTAACGCCCCGTGCCCAGGCAGCACAGGCAGCTTCCTGGCGACCAGCCTCTGCTTCCGCCTTACCGATATAATAGTAGAGTGCGTCAACCGAGGGGTCGAGTTGCTCGGCTTTGCGAAGGTTTGTCAGTGCCGGTTCGGTCTGCTTCTGTTTCAGGTAATACAGTCCCAGCGTCCGGTAAGCCCAGGCATTACGATCGTTCAACCGGATCGATTGCTCCACCAACGGCAGGGCTTCGGCGGGCCGGTTCAGCATGAGCAGCAGGTACGCTTTATTGTTCAGGTAGTAGGGCTGGGTTGGCTTGACGCTCAGCGCCCGGTCCACGTAGGTCAGTGCGTCGGCGAATTTACCCGCCTGCGCCAGCAGTAGACTCTGGTTGTTCAACGCGGCATCCTGCTTCGGATTCAGGCGCAACGCGTTCGCAATATCCTGCCGGGCCAGTTCGTAGGCTTTCTGACTGAAAAATAACGCGGCCCGATTCGTCAAAGCCTCGACGTTGTTCGGGGCGAGCTGAATGGCGCGGTCATAGGCAAGCTGGGCGCGGGCCGGCTCATTGAGTCGGGTATGGGTATCGCCCAGCCGCAGCTGGTAAAACGTCGAATCGGCATACTGCTTTTCGATTCGTTGCAGGTCGGTCAGGCTTCCCCCGGCATCGCCCAAGTCCAGGCGGGCTTCGGCCCGGTTCAGGTAAGCCGCGCCAAAGTCCGGGTCGGTATCGATAGCCCGGCTGTAATCAGCCAGCGCCCCCTCCACGTCGTCGTTGCGGAATTTGGCCAGTCCCCGGTTGTTGTAGGCATCCGCGAAATCGGGCTTTTTCTCCAGCGCTTCGGTGTAGAACCGGACAGCTTCCCGATATTCGCGCTTCTGCAACTGTACGTTCCCCCGCAGAAAAAACTGAGCCGCTTCGTCGGAGCGATCGGTGCAGGCCGTTACCAGACTAATTGGTACCAACAAGCCGTACGTTGTTATCTTTGCCAGCCAGCCCGTCAGCCGACCGGCCTTGTTTATTTTTTGATTTTGTAGTCCCATGCGTTTTGTTCAGGATATCCCCCACCCCCTGTTTCGGATTGGTCTTTATGCCTGGAACGGCAAATATATCCTCAAAATCGACGCGGGTCCGTACGAGCAGACGTACAAGGTCAGCGATACCGACGTTATCGAGGAGACCGATATTCTGACGATGCTCGACGAACCGTTTCTGCAACGTATTGCCGAACGCTTCCGCGACATGGATGCCGACTGGCAGGCGACGATCGAACGGCACGAGCTAAACTAACCCTCAGTTGGTTGGTTTGTCGGGTACCGGGGCCGACGCGTGAAATTCGGCGTAGATTCGTTGCATGTACGCATCCAGCAACTGCCGCACCCGGCCCGGGTCCGTCGCGCGCACGATCAGCCCGACGTGGTACTCCCGGTTCATGCGCCACCAGATTTCGGGTTCGGTAAACACCGATAGATCGGGCCATTGCTGCCGCGCCAGCGAAACGATCAGGCCGGCATATTGCGGCCGGTCGACGGGTGGCAGGTAGGTCAGATCGCGGGCAACGGCATTTTCCAGTATGGCCCACTCACGCCATAGGTTGACCCCCGTGGCGGCTTCGACCATCTCGGCAATGTGCGCCCCGCCCACCCGCGACGAGGTTTCCAGGAAATACAATTCGCCGTCGTCGCAGCGGATAAACTCGGAATGCGACGCGCTGTGCAGCATCCGGAACGCCCCCATCACCGCTTCGTTCATGGTGTAGAGATCTGCCGCTTCGGGTGCATCGAGGGCCAGGTTCATAGTCCGGAATACGCCCCCCCCGTGCGCCACGTCCATCGGCGTCGCCAGATACTGACTGGCGCGGGAAAACACGATGGTCCCATTGCAGGATAACGAGTCGACATGGTAAACCGTACCGGGCTTGAACGATTCAATCAGGTAGTTAGACCGCTCGTTGTCGAGCTGGTGAATAACCGACCAGGCTTCGTCCAGCGAATGCACCTTCCGGATACCCGTCGCCGAGGCTTCCGAACGGGGCTTGATCAGCCAGGGCGCTTCGGTACTCGTGAGAAAATCAGTGATGGCCTGATCGTTGAAGAGGGCGCTGAATGCGGGCACCCGGATTCCTTCGCTCTGCGCCCGCGTGCGCATGGCGAGTTTGTCGCGGAAGAAGCGGGCGGTCGTCTGCCCCATACCGGGAATACGGAATGTTTCCCGGATGAGGGCAGCCTTTTCTACGTCGAAGTCGTCCAGCGCCACCACCCGATCGATTTTTCGCGACCGCATGACAAAGGCCAGGCCGGCCAGCATTTCATTGTGATTTTCCGTCGTATTCGCCGAGGTAGGCAGGTAAAAGAAATCGTCGATGGCGTCGCGCGGCCAGTCTTTGTCGGCCAGTTTCCGATCGGTAAGCAGGTAAACCGTATTACCGAGCTGCTTACAGGTCCGCATGAACTCCTCTCCTTTAAAAAACGTAGCAATGCACAAAAACGACAGTGACGGCATAGATTAGCAGGTTGAGACGGGGGTAAGATATTTAAAAGAGCGAAAGAATGAAAGAGCGAAAGAGTGATTAGACCCGCAAACGCTCTTTCGCTCTTTCATTCTTTCGCTCTTTCACAATTTGCTCAGTAAAAACTTGGTCAGTAACCGGATTCCGTAGCCGGTGGCGTTTTTCTGAGTGCCGAATTCTGAGTCGGCGAAGGCCGTACCGGCCATATCGAGGTGCGCCCAGGCGGGGTGCTTCTCGGTAAACACCTCCAGGAATTTGGCAGCGGTGATCGCGCCGGCCAGCGGTTTACCACTAAAGTTTTTCACATCGGCCACGTCCGATTTTATATCCTCCCGGTAGTCGTCCCAGATGGGAAGCCGCCAGAGCCGTTCCCCCGTTGCGTCGGCCGACCGGGTGAGTTGACCGGCTAATTCATCACTGGGCGTGAACAACCCAGCCGCGTGATACCCTAGTGTGGTGATGACGCTCCCCGTCAAAGTAGCCAGATCGATCAGGACGTCGGGCTGGTAGTTACGAATCATGTACCCCAGTCCATCGGCCAGAATCACACGCCCCTCGGCGTCGGTGTCGATAATTTCGATGGTCTTGCCCAGATACGAGGTAATCACGTCGCCAGGCTTGGTCGACCGGCCGTCGATACTATTTTCAGTCGCCGGTACGATACCGATTACCCGCACCGGCAGGTGCAGCCGGGCGGCCACGGCCACCGCGCCCAGTACGGCAGCGGCTCCTCCCATGTCACTCTTCATCAGGTGCATGTTGGTCGACGTCTTGATCGATATGCCACCCGTATCGAAGGTAACCCCCTTCCCTACCAGTCCGATTGTCGGATTGTTGTCCGAACCGTCCGTCGGCACATAATCCGCAATAATCAACACGGGGGGCACCTCACTACCCTGACTGACACTCAGCAGCGCACCCAGCCCCTCGGCTTCCAAAGCCGCCTTGTCGAGCACGCGTACGGCGTACCCATGCCGACGACCCGACTCCGTTGTCCAGTCGGCCAGCGTTTGCGGGGTTTTATAGTTCGCCGGCGCGTTCATCAGATCCAGCAGCGACAGTTGTGTATCGGCCAGCACCTCGACCCGATTCAGAATCGTCTGTGCCCATTCCTGCCGATCAGCACCGATTAACACCGTTAACCGACCCGCATTCGTATACAGCACGGGCGTTTCGGAGCGATCGGTCTGGTAAAGCCGCAGGTCATAGCCTCCCAGCCGGATACCCAGCCCGATCGATTCCAGTGCGGATTCGGTCAGCACGTCCGCCGGAAGCTGCCGCAGGTCGACCGTGACCCGACCGGGCAGTTTTGTTTTCCAGGCGAAAAAGAATTTGCGAAACGCTTTAAGCCAATCCTGCACCGACGGCGCGTCGCCCAGCCCGAGCAGGTACACCGCCGAGCCATCGGTTTTCAGTACAGGTAGCGTTTCGTTGAGGCCCGCCTTGAACGACTGCGCCAGTAGCGAGTCGGGCAAACCGGTCGGTTCCGTCAACGAAGCAACGGTTGCCTGGTCGGTTGCCTGTTTCAGCACGGGTAGAACCAGCGCGCCCGATTCGATGGGCGCTGTTGCCAGAGAAAGCTGCATGATCTTGTCTGTTCGGATTTACAACTGTAGGGATATTGAATTAAAACAGCCACTGCATGGCCGGGAGAAAAGCCCGTCCCCAGGTGGCTTCGTTATGCCGACCGCTGGGATCGACCACAAGTGTCAGATTCAGCCGCTCGGGTGCATGCTGCAACGCCCGAACCAGTTGATTCAGGGCCGATACCATATGCCGGCTTTCCTGCTTCCCCCCATACAGGTAAACGGTCATCGGCTGTGGGAGATTTAGTCGCCGGGCGTCGCGGTACACGGTTTGGGAAATCCAGAGTGAGGGCGAAAATACGAGTAGTTTTCCAAACGTGCCCGGATGCAGCAGCCCCCCGTACAGACTGATGAGCCCGCCGAGGGAACTTCCCCCGATGCCGGTATGCACCGGCGCAGGCAGCGTACGGAATCGGGTATCGATGTACGGTTTGAGGGTGTTGACTAGAAAGTCGAGGTAACGTCGCCCATTACCCGTCCCGGCCAGGGTGCGGTCGGGGGTAAACTCACTCACCCGCTCGGTACCGCCGTGGTCGATCAGCACCAGTATCACGGCGTGCCGGTGTTGGCCCGCCAGCAGTGCCATCGTCCGGTCGACCGTCCAGCTGCCGTAGTCCGAACCGCTACCGGCCAGGTTCTGTCCGTCGTTCAGGTACAGTACCGGATACGACCGGTCGGTCTGTTCGTAATCGAACGGGACCAGTACGCGTACCCGGCGGCTGGTATTCAGTTGCGGTACCGGGATCGGTTCATCCAGCGCCAGGCGGGGCCACCAGGCCGGATTGACGGCATGCCCGTACCAGCGCCAGTGCGGCACAACGTCCCGACAACTACCTGATGTTCGGCGCGTGGTTCGGTTGGGTGCCCCACCGCCCCAGGCGTCGAGTTCGACCTGATCCCAGCCGCCCCGCGTATACTTGTACACCAGTGTGTCGGGCAACGCGACGTCCGATGGCCAGTCGAGCTGGTACCGGCCGGGTGCTATGGGCTGAAGCTGGAACGCGGGCAGGTCGGGGTACCAGTCGCAGAAATCACCCGATAGAAACACCGGCCGGTCATCGGTTTCAGGGGTAGTCAGGTCAAAGCGTAGCGGCATACATCAGCAATCGTCGGAACGACTAATTCGTTCCTGTTCGGGATAACCCGTTCTGGTAACGGCAACCGGGTGGCATCAGGCAGGCAGGTACACCGAGAAGGTCGCTCCCTGACCGGGCTGGCTGACGGCGGTAATACCGCCACCGTGGTTAATTGCAACCCGTTCGCAGATCGCCAGGCCGATGCCCGTACCCGTGTAGGCACTCTTGCCGTGCAGCCGCTGAAAGATCTGAAAGATCCGGTCCACGTATTTGTCGTCAAAGCCGATTCCGTTGTCGGCTACGTCGATCCGGTAATACAGGTTGACCAGCCGATTGGGCCGGATCGACGGCGGCAGTTCGTGGGCGGTAACGGCAGCGGACGTAACCCGAATGCAGGGCGGCTGATCGGGCTGACGAAACTTGAGTGCGTTCGACAGCAGGTTCAGAAACAACTGACCAAGCTGTAGCGGATCGCCGGCGACCATGGGTAACGCGCCCACCTCGATCTGGGCACCGGTTTCCTGTACGGTCAGTTCCAGATCGACCAGCACCGAACTGATGATCGTTGCCAGCGGTACGGGGCCACTCGTGTCGCGGTGGACCGAAATCCGGGAGAAATTGAGCAGGTCGCGAATTAGCGTCGACATGCGGCTGGCAGCCAGCTGCATACGTTCCAGATACCGAAACTCCTCCGTGGCCGCATCCGCGTAGCGCGTTTTCAGCAGATCGCCGAACTGCTGAATCTTGCGCAGCGGCTCCTGCAAGTCGTGACTGGCGACGTAGGCAAACTTCTCCAGGCTATCGTTGGACCGCAGCAACAGGCCATTGGCTTCCTCAAGTTCTTCATTGATCACCGCGTACTCTTCATTACTGGCGGCAATCTCTTCGTTCGATCCGCGCAGTTCTTCATTGGCCACTTCCAGTTCCGCCGTCCGGGCCTGCACCTGCACTTCGAGTTCGGCGGACAGCAGGCGGTAGCGGTTCTCACTTTCTTCCAGCTTCTGCTTGGCCAGTACCTGCTCCGTTACATCGATCGCCATATCGATGATGGCATATACCGCGCCGGTTGTATCGCGCAACGGTTTGTAGGTAAAGTCGAAATAATGCCGCTTCACCTTTCCGTCGACAGACAAATCGATGGGAACGCCAATCGTCGCGTAGGGCTCCCCCGTCGTGTAAATCCGGTCGAGCAGTTCCGGAAACGGTTGCCCGTTCAGCTCGGGCAGGGCGTCGGCCAGTGGCTTGTTGAGTACCCCATTCCCTTTACCCCAGATGTTCAGCATGACCTGGTTGGCCACTTCGATGCGCAACTCCCGGCCGACAAACAGGCAGGTAGCCACCGGGGCCTCCTCGACCAACACCCGAAAACGAGCTTCCGTTTCCGCCAACGCCTGCCGGTTAACGACCCGGGTCGTCGCGTCGGTCAGCATGACCAGCACCTCCCCATGATCGCCCGCATCACTCCGGAGCAGTTGAAGGGTGTAGTCGATGTAGATGGTTTCCAGCTGACCATGCCGCCTGAGCGTAACCGGCACCTCCTCGGCGCGTTGCATGAGTCCGGTCTCAAGCACATTCATCAACAAATCATCGAAACCCTGTCCGGCCAGTTCGGGCAGAACGTCGAGAAAGGCCCGCCCGATTAGTTGGTCGGCCTGCCGGTCAATCAGCGCACAACAGCATTGGTTGGCCAGTTGAAACGTCAGGCGGTCGGCGCTGATCAGCGCAACACCAACGGGTGCCTGATCGAATACCGCCAGCGCCTGTTTCTTGCTCGCATCCAGTTGTCGCTGCGTCAGTACGGCCTGGGTCGTTTCCGTACAGGTCACGAATACGCCTGCGGGTAAACCGAATTCGGTATAAACCGGGCTGTAACTAAAGGTCCAATAAGCGACTTCCGGCCGGCCGTTTGGGTCAATGTGAACCGGCCGATTTTCCAGCAAAACGGCTTCCTGACTCGTCAGCACCCGATTGATCACACCGTACATTTCCACGCCCGGATCGGTAAAGACCTCCCGAGCCGGACTGCCCAACGGACGAGCCTGTCCGCTAGCCTGTCCCAGCGCCGGTCGGTACGCATCGTTGTAAAAACAACGTAATTCATCCCCCCAGAACAGCGCCATGGGCGATTGCGAGTGGAACAAAATGCCCAGGGTAGTACGCAGGCTGGCGGGCCAGCGCTCGAACGGACCCAACGGCGTTTGCGTCCAGTCATACGCACGCAACTGAGCAACCATTTCTCCGCCCCCGTTGAGGAAGGCGTACGCTTGTACAGGTGTACCAGTAGATACCATAGACAAATCGCTACGTCTGCAACACACGACCAGGGATGCGGTTTGACCCGGTCGGTCTGGTCAAAGTTAACCGTTTCGCCTCCGCCGACCAACTCTAGTGGGTAAGCGTACGCTGATTATCCATCCGGTATGGATCAAATTCTATCGTATGACAAAAGCCCCCACCGTCTCCGGCAGGGGCTTCCTTATCTATCTTCTGAAATCGGTGTGATTAATGGATCACACGAATCCCGAGTCAGCTTACTTTACTTCTTCGTAAGGTACGTCCGATACGTTGTCGCCGGATGGCTGGCCCTGGTTCGGGTTGCCGGTAGCCCCACCGTCGAAGCCCGCGCCATCCGCCGGGTTAGCCCCCGCGCCGTTGGTCGCGTTGTACATCTCGGTCGAGGCCGTGGCCCACGCGCCGTTCAGCTTCTCCAGAGCCGCGTCGATACCAGCCGCATCGCGCGAACCGTGGGCAGCCCGCAGTTCGGTCAGTGCCGCTTCGATCGCCGACTTGTTACCGTCCGACAGCTTATCGCCGTATTCTTTCAGTTGCTTCTCGGTCTGGAAAATCATCGAGTCGGCCTGGTTGACTTTCTCGATGGCTTCGCGCTCTGCTTTGTCGGCCGCTTCGTTGGCTTTCGCTTCTTCGCGCATCCGGTTGATCTCAGCGTCGGTCAGACCGCTCGATGCTTCAATCCGGATTTTCTGTTCTTTACCCGTGCCTTTGTCTTTCGCCGTTACGTTCAGGATACCGTTGGCATCGACGTCGAACGTTACTTCGATCTGGGGTACACCACGGGGGGCTGGTGGAATATCCGACAGGATAAACCGACCCAACTGACGGTTTTGAGCCGCCATCGGCCGCTCGCCCTGCAGGATGTTGATCTCCACGCTTGGCTGATTATCCGACGCAGTCGAATACACTTCCACTTTCTTGCTCGGGATCGTCGTGTTGGCATCCACCATTTTGGTGAAGACACCACCCATCGTTTCGATACCCAGCGACAGCGGGATAACGTCGAGCAGCAGGACGTCTTTTACTTCACCCGTCAAGACCCCACCCTGCACGGCCGCACCGATAGCGACGGCTTCGTCCGGGTTAACGGCTTTCGACGGCTTCTTGCCGAACAGTTTTTCAACCTCTTCCTGTACTTTCGGAATCCGGGTCGACCCACCGACCAGCAGTACTTCGTCGATCTGACCGGCCGACAGACCCGAGTTTTTCAGGGCCCGACGGCAAGGCTCCAGGCTACGCTGAATCAGCGAATCGGCCAGTTGCTCGAATTTCGCGCGGCTCAGCGTCCGGACCAGGTGTTTGGGGATACCATTCACCGGCATGATGTACGGCAGGTTGATCTCGGTCGAGTTCGAACTCGACAGTTCGATCTTCGCTTTCTCGGCCGCTTCTTTCAGCCGTTGCAGCGCCAGCGGATCATGGCGCAGGTCGATGTTTTCGTCTTTCTTGAATTCGTCGGCCAGCCAGTCGATGATTACCTGATCGAAGTCGTCACCACCCAAGTGCGTATCACCGTCGGTTGCTTTTACTTCAAATACACCGTCGCCTAGTTCAAGGATCGAGATATCGAACGTACCACCACCCAGATCAAATACGGCGATTTTCTGATCTTTATCTGTTTTGTCCAGACCATAGGCCAGTGCAGCGGCCGTTGGCTCGTTGATGATTCGTTTTACGTCGAGACCGGCAATCTGACCCGCTTCTTTGGTGGCCTGACGCTCAGCATCGTTAAAGTAAGCAGGTACCGTGATAACAGCTTCGGTTACGCTTTGACCCAGGTAATCTTCAGCCGTCTGCTTCATTTTCTGCAGAATCAGCGCCGAAAGCTCCTGGGGAGTATATTGACGATCACCGATCTTCACCCGTGGGGTGCTGTTCGGACCGTTTTCTACGTCGTAAGCGACGTTTTTGATTTCGTTCGTTACCTCGTTATAGCGCTTACCCATGAAGCGTTTCACCGAGGAAATCGTATTCTTTGGATTGGTGATGGCCTGACGTTTGGCTGGCGCGCCGACTTTGCGTTCGCCGTTGCCGTTGTCCATAAAGGCAACCACCGAGGGAGTGGTCCGGGCGCCTTCCGAGTTAGGAATAACAACCGGCTCGTTCCCTTCCATCACGGCAACGCACGAGTTCGTGGTGCCTAAGTCAATCCCAATGATCTTTCCCATACTATGGTTTAGTTTCTACTTGTGTGTGTCGAACTTACTGACAGATGACAGCTATATATCAATAGAAATGCCAGTTCAAAGGTTTTACCAATTAGCTGTCAGAATGACAGATGATCGTTCGTTTATAGCCATATTGACTTACTGAACGCAGTGGACACACCACCGTTGGCAGCTTTTACTGACGTCCTCGGCAGTTTTTGCGCCGTTGGCAGCGTCAAACAAAAAAAGGCCGATCTACGCGGGATCGGCTTTTTTTCTATACTACGGGACTATCGCTTACTTGCCGAACAGGCCACCCAGCATGTCGCCAAGCCCCCCGCCCGACGACGGCTGATTACCCTGCGCGGGCTGTCCTTTTTGACCGCTGAACACACGCATCAGGTCGCTCATATCCAGCTTTCCGTCCGCCATCGCAGCCGACGCCATCCCCATCCAGTCGGTACCCTGTTGTCCGGTAGCCGCGCCCAGCATGCTGTTGGCATCGACACTCTTGTCGTTTGGATCAGCGGCTTTGCTCATCAGTTTGCTCAGTACGATCGGGACGACAGCCGACGCGATCGACATGGCTACCTGTGGCGATATCCCTAGTTTCTGCATCAGGTTCTGCTCGACGTTTTGCTGAACCCCCTGCGTAACGGGGCTCTGCTGTACATTCTGCCCGCCGTTGGTGATCATACTGATGATGTTGCCCAGACCGCCCCCCTGCGCCTGTTGCCCCAGGCCACCCAGGATACTGCTGGCAACCGTTTGCATCACATTTTCACTTTGGCCCGCTGGTACAGCCGGATTGTTGTTGACAGTACTGCCTGCGTGCTCGCGCACCAAATTCATCAGGGTCTCTAACATGACTTTTGTGTTTTTATTGATAACCGGTGTAGTACGAGTGTGGTTACTGAGTCAAACCTACTTAATTCGTACATAGTGGTTCACAGAACCACCCGCTTTTTTAGCAACCGTTTTATTTCGCAGCCTATGACGAATAACCCTGCCAAACGTAACACCGACGCAGCAGCTACGCCGGAGCCTGCGTCAACGCCTGCCTCAGCCGCAGTGCAAATTTCGACTGAAGCTACTGATGATAAAGCACTTGTGTCATTGAAAGAAGCGGTAGATCCTTTATTGACGGATCTGCTATACCCAAGCGAGTCTGACGAACCGGTCACGTTTGTGACTTGCTACCTGGCCCAGGAAGCCCCCCTAACCGAGGTGCAGATTAAGGAGTGGCAGATGGTCCCCCCATCGGTATACGTGGAGGAAGGTAGCGTTGATGATTTTTGGGCACCGGTCCTCACTGACGAAGACTGGTACGGCGACGACGAGAAAAAACGTACCGCTACCTTTCGGAAACTTAAAGCGATACTCGATGCTCAACTGACGGGTCAGCAGATATTCCGGCAGGGCAAAACCGAAATTACGGTTTACCTGCTGGGCCGCCTGACCGACGGTACCCGCGCCGGCATCCAGACGACCGTCGTGGAAAGCTGATCCGCTTACAAGAAGAAAGAGGTAAGACAAAAGAAGAAAGATTGGTTTGCGCCAGTGTCTTTCTTCTTTTGTCTTACCTCTTTTCTCTTACTTATAGTCTGTTTACTTTACCTGGTTCACAACGGCAGCAAATGCTTCCGGGTGGTTCATGGCCAGATCGGCCAGTACTTTGCGGTTGAGTTCGATGCCCGACTTGTTGAGGGCACCCATTAGGGCCGAGTACGACAGGCCATTGATGCGCGCACCGGCGTTAATCCGCTGAATCCAGAGCGAACGGAAATCGCGCTTCTTGGCACGGCGGTCACGGTAAGCGTAACCCAACCCTTTTTCGACGGCGTTCTTAGCAACCGTCCAAACATTTTTACGCCGGCCATAATAACCTTTGGCCAGCTTCATTACTTTCTTCCGGCGTGCCCGCGAGGCAACGTGATTGACGGAACGTGGCATTGTGTGTGTTGTTTTTTGACAGCTGGCGACCAGATGAGTCGGTTCTTAGCTGGCCAGCAATCGGGTGAAACATAAACCGGGCAACTTGCCCTGCGTATTAATAGACTGACTAGACGTTAAGCAGCGCCTTGATGCGGTTCTCGTCCGACTTGTTGACGGTCGTGTCGTGCACCAGATTACGCTTCTGCTTGGTGGTCTTCTTGGTCAGAATGTGGCTGTGGAAGGCGTGCTTCCGCTTGATTTTGCCGGTACCCGTCAGCTTGAAACGCTTCTTGGCAGCCGAGTTTGTTTTAACTTTTGGCATTGTAGTAACCGCTTTAGAACAGAAATAAGTAAACAGGCCGCAAAGATACGGTTTTTTCTGTTGACAGGATTACAGGATTAGCAGGATTTTCATACTAGCACGAAGATGCCACTAATTTCGGCAGATAGCCGCTGATCGTTGCTTTCCCGAAATGATCTAAATGTGAAAAATCAGCTTCATCCGTGTCATCCGCGTGCCATAAAATCCTGTCAATCCTGTAATCCTGTCCATAAAAAACGAGCAGCCCGTTGCCAGACTGCTCGTTCACACGGGCTATACGGCCCTTATTTCTTTACCGTTACGACTTTGGGAGCCAGGAACATGATCATCCGCTTTCCTTCGAGTTTCGGTTCCGATTCGATCTTACCGTACTCTTCGAGGCCTTTCGAGAAACGCTCCAGCAACTGAAAACCACGATCCTTGAAGACGATGGCCCGGCCGACGAACTGTACGTATGCCTTTACTTTCGCCCCTTCTTTCAGGAAGTTAATCGCGTGTTTCAGCTTGAACTCGAAGTCGTGATCATCGGTGTTTGGTCCGAACCGGATCTCCTTGATTACGACTTTGGTCGCGTTGGACTTGATTTCTTTCTGCTTTTTCTTCTGCTCGTACTTGAACTTGGAGTAGTCGACAATCCGGCAGACGGGTGGTACCGCGTTGGGCGATACTTCGACTAGATCGAGGTTCTGCGCTTTGGCAACCGCCTGCGCCTTGTTAACCTCGTAAATTCCCTGTTCTACATTTTCACCGACCAACCGCACTTCGCGGGCCAGAATGCGTTCGTTGACTCTGTAGGGTTCTTCAACCACGCGACGGGGTGGTCTGCGCTGGGGTAATGCCATATAGTGTTTTTCGTGAAAAAATAGACTTTTAAAGCCGTTTTGATAACGCCGGGGGCGTTAAAAAGTTCGGGAATGTATTGAAAATAAGCGTTTGGCGCAACTGGATGCTGGTATACGGTATACGGTTTTCTGTTTTTGGTAGCTGACACCTGTGTCCCTCCACATACTGAAAACCGTATACCGTATACCGATCCAACTTATACCTTCACCTCCGCCTGGAAGGTTTTGATAAATTCGTCGACGGGTAGGCTACCCAGGTCACCCTGCCCCTTCCGGCGAACCGATACCAGCCCTTCGGCGGCTTCTTTCTCGCCAACGATCAGCATGTACGGCACCTTATTGACTTCGGCATCGCGGATTTTCCGGCCAATCTTCTCGTCGCGCAGGTCGACGAAACCGCGAATGTCGGCTTCCTGAAGCGTGAAGAACAACTCGTTGGCGTAGTCTTCGTACTTCTCGGAAATCGGCAGGATCGCGATTTGATCGGGCGACAGCCACAGGGGAAAATTACCGCCGGTGTTCTCGATCAGAATCGCAATGAACCGTTCCAGCGAGCCAAACGGTGCGCGGTGGATCATCACAGGGCGGTGTTTCTGATTGTCGGCACCGATGTATTCCAGCTCGAACCGGTTCGGCAGGTTGTAATCGACCTGAATCGTACCGAGCTGCCACCGGCGACCCAGCGCGTCGCGCACCATGAAGTCGAGTTTGGGGCCGTAGAAAGCCGCTTCGCCCAGCTCGGTTACGGTCGGCAAGCCTTTCTCAGCGGCTGCTTCGATAATCGCCGACTCCGCTTTTTCCCACAGGTCGTCGGAGCCGATGTATTTGGTTTTATTTTCCGGATCACGCAGCGACACCTGTGCGCTGTAGTCGTTGAAACCCAGCGACTTGAACACGTACAGCACCAGATCGATCACCTTCATAAACTCTTCCTTCACCTGATCGGGGCGGCAGAAGATGTGGGCGTCGTCCTGCGTAAAGCCACGCACCCGGGTCAGTCCGTGCAGTTCCCCCGACTGTTCGTAACGGTACACCGTGCCGAACTCCGCCAGACGCAGCGGCAGGTCGCGGTACGAGCGCGGACGCGTCTTGTAAATTTCGCAGTGGTGCGGGCAGTTCATCGGCTTCAGCAGGAACTCCTCGTTTGGATCGGGCGTACGAATCGGCTGGAACGAATCTTCGCCGTATTTCTCCCAGTGCCCCGACGTTACGTACAACTGCTTGCTACCGATATGGGGTGTCACGACGGGCGAATACCCGGCCCGCAGCTGCGCTTTTCGCAGGAAATTTTCGAGCCGTTCGCGTAGCATTGTTCCTTTCGGCAACCAGAGCGGCAAACCAGCACCCACTTTTTCGGAGAAGGCAAACAGATCGAGTTCTTTGCCCAGCCGCCGGTGATCGCGTTTTTTGGCTTCCTCCAGCAGGTACAGGTACTCATCGAGTTCCTTCTGCTTGGGATAGGTAACGCCGTAAATGCGGGTCAGCTGCTTATTTTTTTCGTTGCCGCGCCAGTAGGCACCAGCTACGTTCATAATTTTCGCGGCCTTGATGAAGCTCGTGTTGGGAATGTGTGGCCCCCGGCACAGGTCGGTGAAATTTCCCTGCGTATAAAACGTAATGCTGCCATCTTCCAGCCCGTCGATCAGGTCGAGCTTGTAGGGGTCGGCCTTTTCTTCAAAGTAGGCAATGGCGTCGGGCTTGCTGACCGGCTTGCGCACGAAGGCTTGTTTTTGCCGGGCCAGTTCGAGCATTTTGTCTTCCAGCTTCTTAAAGTCTTCCTGCGAAAACGGCTGCCCGCCCAGATCGACGTCGTAGTAGAAGCCGGTTTCGACGGCCGGCCCGATACCCAGCTTCACGCCGGGGTACAGCGCTTCGAGTGCTTCGGCCATCAGGTGAGCCGACGAGTGCCAGAACGTTGCCTTGCCCTCGGGGTCGTTCCAGGTCAGCAGTTGTACGTTAGCGTCCGACTCGATGGGTCGGGTCGCGTCCTGCACAACGCCGTTCACTTTGGCCGCCAGCACGTTGCGGGCCAGCCCTTCGCTGATTTGGGTGGCGATATCCAGCCCGGTCGAGCCCTTTGGATACTGCCTTACGCTCCCATCGGGCAGCGTCACGCGGATTTGTTCGTCCTGCGCAATCATAACTTGGTTGGTTGTTAAAAGATACCCACCGCCCGCCTACAACTGCGGACAGCTTACCGTTTGGTTTTCGGTATACAGTTTTCGGTTCACTGTTCGCGACGCACGCGTCAGCCACCGTAAACTGAAAACCGTGAACCATACACTTTAATTCGGCCCGAGTGGCTTGACGGCCCGGCGAAGCGAATCACTGCCACCGCCGATTTCCCTTGTTTTGGGCGCAATGGTCGAAATGCGAACGCGGGTCGTGTCGAGTCGGGTCCGTTCGCGGTTATCGCTAGCGGCTTTCTCGGTCGAATTGGGCAAAAATACAGGGTTATATTGGTTTTGGTACTGTCGGCGTTGCGAACGCCACAAACCAGCGGTGGCCTGCCGGTCGCCGACGTTGAGTTTTGTCGCTTTGCTGTACGCAGCCACGGCTAGGTCGTACTGCCCCATCTGCTCGTGACAGTAGCCGATATACGTATCGATGCGCGGGAACTGCGGACGCAGTTGCTGCACCCGCTGGTAATCGGCCAGGGCTGCGTAGTAGTTGCGAAAGCGCTGGTTGATCAGCCCCGACTGAAAATAAGCCTGGTAATAGCCCGGCTGCAACTGGATGACCCGCTGATAACATTGCTGCGCGCTGTCGAGCCGACCGGCCGTGTGGTAGATCAGTCCCCGGCTGTACTGAAGCCGGGCGTTCTGGGGGAAGTACTGCACGGCCCGCGTGATGTAATTCAGGGCCGAATACAAATCCCGGCGGGTCCGGTAAATCGACGCCAGTTGATTATATGTTTCCAGGTAGCGCGGTTTCAGCCGAAGTGACTGCTCGTACAAGCTGACCGCCTGCGCCGTATCGCCGGTGCGGGCCGCCATCAGTCCCCGAAAAAAATACGCTTCACCATCATACGGAGCCATTTGCAGGGCGCGAGCCAGAAACAGCCGAGCCTTATCGAACTGGTTCTGCTGCTGCAACAAGTCACCCTGCAAGGTGTACAGCTCGGGCGTATTAACTCCCAGTATTTCAGCCCGTTGCGCATTTTCCAGCGCTTTGTCGGGCTGTTGCCGATCGCGCAGGATTTGGGCCCGCGTCAAATAAAAGCTACCGACGTCACCATCCCGGCTGATCGCTTCGTTGATATCGTCCAGCGCATCAGCCTCCCGGCCCATCGCCAGGTAGATAGCCGCCCGTTTGGCATAGGCCGTCGGCGACGACGATTGATTGATGGCCCGTGTCAGGGCACGTAGCGCACCCGCCGTCCGGCTGCTGTCGCCGGGTTTTGGATAATCCGGAATGTACGCCCCCCGCTGCTCGTCGGAGGTGCAGGAGATAATTAATGACAGAATGATTGAATAATAGAATGATTGAGTGGCTAACCAACGTAATCGTTTGCTCAGCCACTGATAATACATTCTAATCTCGTTCGTTATCAATATTTTCATTCAATCAGTCTATCATTCAATCAGTCAACACTGACCGATGTGAACCGAAAAAACACGCCCAGCGGCAGGCGTTTGTTGAACGTGTCGGCCAGATACAGTTCCCCCGATTCTGCATTCGGGACGTTGCCGAAGAGCTGCGCCATCAGGTTGTCGACGATGAGCGACGAGAAACCGAGCGAATACAGATTGATGATAAAAAAGAAATCGTCGCCGTCGAGCAAATCGGCGCAGGCACCCAGTAGCTCGTAAATCTGCTCTTCGAGCACCCATTTTTCGCCATCAGGTCCACGACCATAAGCGGGCGGGTCCAGAATAATGCCGTTGTAGCGGTTGCCCCGGCGCACTTCACGACGAACGAATTTCACGGCATCTTCAACGACCCAGCGAATGTTGTCGAGTTCGCTGTAGTCCATGTTTTCGCGCGCCCAGCTGATTACCGGCTTCACCGCGTCGACGTGCGTAACGTCGGCACCGGCCTGCCGGGCCGCCAGTGAAGCGCCACCTGTGTACGCAAACAAATTCAATACGCGTGGCCGCTCGGTGGTCTTTTTCATCGCCGACACGGCATCGTATATATACGCCCAGTTGTTGGCCTGCTCGGGAAAAATCCCGACGTGCTTGAAGGTCGTCAACGCCAGTTTGAACGTCAGGTCCAGGCCCTGCTGCTGAAACCGGACTTGCCAGGGATCACGCATACCGGGTTTCACCTGCCAGTCGCCCCGCTCAGGGGAACTGCGGTCGCGCCGAAAGGTAGCGTGGGCACGGTCCGCCCATTCGTCGTCGGAGAGTGACTTACGCCAGACAGCCTGCGGTTCAGGCCGGGCCAGTACGTACTCGCCAAAGCGTTCGAGTTTATAAAAATCGCCGGAATCGATCAGCTCGTAAGCCGACCAGGGCGCGGGGGTAATCAGACTAATCATACTTATTGAATGGTTGAGTGATTGAGTGATTGAGTGATCCGCCTTCGCTACGGGTGCGTCAGCTTAATCAATCACTCAATCACTCAATCACTCAATGCGTGCAAAGGTACGCAATTCGGCCCGTTCGGCGACAGTTCATCAGGGTGGTTAACCGTTCGGCGTAAAACGGCGTTGCTGATATGCAGGGAACCTTGTAACATTGCTCAGGCTTTCACCAACCGGGTTTCACCGGCACCGATTGACATCATGTCCGACCAAGAATCATCACTGGGAAATCGCATTCTGCGCTTTTTTATCAAGGAGGAAGATCCGGCGTCGACCGCTACAGGAACACCGCCGACGACCAGCGCAGCCCCACCCCGGCCGGCACCGACGGAAGCGCCGGCCCCGACACCAGCGTCAGCTGCGTCCACGGCCAGCTCCCAGACAGGCCGTTCCAATTCCGCTTCACCGGGATCGGGCAACCTCGACCCAAAATTCGCGGAGCATCTGGCGAACGTACTGGCGCAGAACAACCCGCCCGGCCCCGATTATTTCGAGTTCCGCGAGACGCTTAAAAGCCTGACGAACTTAGGCTTACCGGAAGACAAGCAGTTTCAGGCAGCCTGGGCCAGTTTCAAAGCGCTCGGTGGGCCGGCCGACATCGGTGTCCTGACGAGAACCGCGAATCAGTACGTCGCGGCTTTGCAGAAAGACCGGGATGGGTTTACCAGAAGTGTGGATGCCGCACTGACCGAGCGCGTTGGCGGACTGGAGAATGAGCAGCAGCGACTGCAGGCCGAAAACGACGCGCTGACCCGACAAGTACAGGAAATCGAGCAGAAACGGGCGGCCAATACCGAACGATTGCAGGCGATCACCGGGGAAATGAGCGAGCAGGGGGCCAAGATTCGGCAAAACCAGCAGAATTACGAAACGACCTACGCTCATTTCGTCGAACAGATCAACGACGATATTCGTAAACTGACACAGTATCTGAAGTTGTAAAGTTTTCGAAGTTATAAAGTCGTAAAGTTATAAAGTTGCTACCTCATGCGGCTACCGCCGGATGAACTGACGCGCCAGCCAACTATACAACTTTACGACTATCCAACTCTATAACTTTACGGCCATCCAACTTTACAACGATAAAACTTCATTCCCCATGGCAACACCTGATTTTTCGCAGATCGGCGGCAACACGGAGTCCGACAAAAAATCGTTCTGGAGCCGCCCCGAGGGCATTTTCGGCATGATCGTGCTGGCGGCAATCGCTGGTTTCGGTTTCCTGCACCTCAACGATATTCTTGAATTCCTTATCCGGGCAACGAGCAACATTCTCGAACTATCGCTGCTCCTGGGCGCGCTGGGCGTACTGATCTTCCTGTTTACCAGCAAGGACGTACGTACGGCCGTCTTTTTTCTCTTCAAATCGCTGATGCGCAGCATCACGGGCACGGTCATCCAGCTGAACCCGATTGCGATCATGAAAATCTACGTGCAGGATCTGAAAGACAAGCGGCAGAAAATGCAGGGGCAGATCGATACATTGGCCGGTCAGCTCGTGAAACTCAACAAGAAGATCAACGAGAACAACGAGTCGATCAAGCAGAAATTCGCCGAAGCCAACAAGGCCAGCAGCCTCAGCGACCGCCCCGGCATGAAAGAGCAGGCCCAGCTGGCCACGATTGAAGGGGCCGGCTTGCAGGAGATGAACGAAAAGCTGGCTCCGCTGCAACGCAACATGAAAATGGTGCTGGCCTTCATGGAAAAAGTTAACCAGAGCGCCGACTACATCATCAAGGAAACCGAGATTAAAGTCCGGCTGAAAGAAACGGAGTATCAGATCGTCAAGGAAAGCTCGAACGCGCTGAAAACCGCCGTCAGCATCTTCAAGGGCGACCCCGACAAGCGGTTCTACTTCGACGAGTCGATGGAATACATCCAGGACGACATGAGCAAAAAACTCGGCGAGATGAAGCGGGCCATGGACCTGTCGATGGATTTCATCAATGGCGTCGATATTCAGAACGGAGTGTTGTCGGACAAAGGACAGGCGCTGCTGGAAGCCTACAACAAAGGTGAGTTTGGGCTGATTCAAACCGACACCAACGCAGCACCCAACCCCATCACGGCCCCGCAGCCGGGTCAGATCAATCCCCCCAAAGACGCCGGCTACCGGAATTTGTTAGACTAAAGTTGTAGCGTTATAGAGTCGTAAAGTTATAAAGTTGGCTAGCGCGTTCTGGCTGACGCCGGATGGAAACTTTACGACTCTATAACGCTACAACTATAAAACCTCACAACTACAAACATATGCAACGACTCACTACTGCCGGACGGCTGCTGATTACAGCCCTGATCCTGGCCGCCGTTTTCTTTGGATTCCGCTATTTCGGCGGCAACGACGCCCTGCGTAAGCTGGCCCCGCGCGAGGCCGACCAATCCTCGACCATGCCCCGCCCCGACGAGCCGGGTGCCGATAACAACAATGCGCCGGTGAGCCCCGATAATGAATCGACGGCGACGTCCGACGGGCCCGACATGACCAGTCCCGGTTCGGGCAGACCAGCCTTCACGTTTACGCCACCCGCACCCGAGGGGGGCAAGCTGAAAGGGGTTGTCGAACTGGGGGCTAGTGGCTTTAACTCGTTCATTGTTAAAGTCGACGATCAGAAGCGCTGGAAGCTGGAGAAAGCGGAATTCGGCAACAGCCTGGTGATGGAAAACATGGCAACGGACGATGATGTCCGGCAGGGGCTGAAAAGCTACATCGGCAAGATGCTCGACTTCGGCGTGGGTGGCCGCGACATTCACTTCGTTGTCAGCTCGGGCGCTATCAAGGCCGAGGGCACGCAGAAGATTATCAAGGCCCTCAAATCACTGAATTACTTCGTCAACATCGTAACGCCGGAACAGGAAGGCTCACTTGGCCTGCGGTCGGTACTGCCCGCCGAATACGCCAACAAAGCGTTTGTGGTTGACATTGGCTCGGGCAACACCAAGATTTCGTGGAAGAACGGCGACGCGACAAAAGCGCTGGAAACCTACGGTGCCAAATACTATCAGAATAGCACGAGCGACGAAACGGTAGCCACGGAAGTGGCGGCCAAGGCAAAACAGGTACCCAACGACCTGCGGAACACCTGCTTTATCATCGGCGGGGTGCCATTCGACATGGCGAAAGTATCGCGGAATGGCAAAGAGCGGTACACGGTTCTCGATGCGCCCACCGCCTACAAACTCGACAACGCGAAAGACAAGGCGGGTATCAACATCTACAAAGCCATTGCCGAAGCCACCGGCTGTAAGCAGTTTGTCTTCGACTGGGATGCCAACTTCACCATCGGCTTCCTGCTGACAACGAAGTAGGTATCGGTGGACCTCCAGGTCCGGGTGGGCGCGACAGCGACCGATAAAGCTACCGCCTGCAACAGTTGCCCTGACGGGCACCCGGACCTGGAGGTCCAGGCTACCAGCACCGGTCCAAAAAAAAACAGCTCGTTCGGATGACCCTGAACGAGCTGTTTTTTTGGCAGGGGAATTGCCCGTTTACCCTATGCCCCGGAATCAATTCCGGGGCAACATACCGTCTTGCGCTACCTATTGCTACTTTCTCTACTATGGTTGCTGAGCTGCCAGCGCGAACCGGTTACCGATGCGGGGCCGGGCTACGACTACGCGCCGATCGAGACGGGCCGGTACTGCGTATACGACGTCAGCGAGCAGCAATATGCGCTCAACGCAACACCCGTTCAACGAACCTATCAGATTAAGGAGATTATCGGCACTCCCTATACCGACGCAGCCGGACAAACGACCTACCGACTCCTGCGCTACCGCCGACCCAGCCCGGCGACAGACTGGCAACTCGACTCGATCTGGGCGGTTCAGCGCACCAACACGGAATTACGTCGTACGGAAAATGGGCAGCCATTCGTTCTGGTACTGTTCCCCGTTCGGGATCGACTTCAATGGAACGGCAATCGGTACAATGCGCTGGGCGAAGAGACCTACGAACTGCGCAACGTCGGGCAGCCTTACCGCGTATCGGATACGACCTTCAACCAGACTCTGACGGTGCTTGGGCAGAACGATTCGACCCTGGTGTCGCAAACCAGACGGCTGACGGTATTTGCCCGTCAGGTAGGTATCGTTTACCGCGAACGGGTTCAGCTACAGTACTGCTCATCGACGCCCACCTGCGTGGGTACCAACCAGATTGACTATGGCTTTCGACAAGTTTACCGACTTCGCCAATACGGTACGAATTAACTGGGTACTAACCGCCCTGTTACTCATCGGCCTGACAGCATCGGGTCAGGCGCAGACGCGTAAGTATCTGGTGCTGCTACGCGATAAGGCAGGTACCCCCTACTCCGTCGACCGGCCGGAGCAGTTTCTGTCGCAGCGGGCCATCCTGCGCCGACAACGGCAGAATATTCCGGTACAGCTGCGCGATCTGCCCGTTAATCCGGCTTATATCAGTCAGTTGCAGCAGGCTGGCGCTAAAATCTGGTTTCCGTCGCGCTGGTTCAACGCGGTGCTGATCGAAGCAAACGACGCCGTACTGGCCACCGTCCGACAACTGCCCTTTGTCAGCGGGATCGAGTTCGACCGGCCCTTGTCGGGGGCCCGGCAACGCGCCGACGCGTACAGCCCCGACCGGAAGTTTGGCACTATAGCCGCGCTCGACTACGGACCGTCGCAGACGCAGGTTACCCAGATTGGGGCCGATAAAATGCACGATGCGGGTTATCACGGTGAAGGAATGCTGATTGGCGTACTGGATGGCGGCTTTCTGAATGCCGATAAAGTCGGGTTTCTCAAACCCCTATTCGATGAACAGCGCGTGCTGGCCACCTACGATTTTGTCGCCAAAGAAACCAGTGTCTACGAAGACGATTCGCATGGCATGTCGTGCCTGGCCGCCATTGCCGCCACGTCCAGCGGCCTGCTGTATGGCACCGCTTACAAAGCGTCGTTTATCTTGTTGCGCACGGAAGACGTAGCCAGCGAAAGCCGCGTAGAGGAAGCCAACTGGCTGTTCGGTGCCGAGTACGCCGACAGCGCGGGCGTCGACGTGATTAGTTCATCGCTGGGGTACACCCAGTTCGACGATGCCAGCAGCAACTACACATACGCCAACATGGACGGTAAGACGGCGATCTGCACGCGGGCCGCACAGATCGCCACCCAGACGGGCATGGTCGTTGTTGTAGCGGCTGGCAACGAAGGGGACAATGCCTGGCGGTACATTTCCGCCCCCTCCGATGCGGCCTCGGTCCTGGCAGTTGGCGCGGTTACGTCGGCGGGCAACCGGGCGTCGTTTAGTTCGATTGGTCCCTCCGCCGACGGGCGCGTCAAGCCCGATCTCGACGCGCGGGGACAGGGAACCGTCATTGGCGCCCCCGACGGCCGGGTCGTCTCCGGCAACGGGACTTCGTTCGCTACTCCCCTGCTGGCTGGACTGGCAGCGGGATTCTGGCAGGCCAATCCCCGCCTGACGGCCGCCCAGGTCACGGCGGCCTTACGTCGGTCGGGCAGTCAATACACGACGCCTGACGCGCAACTCGGCTACGGCATTCCTGATTTCAGTCGGGCGCAGACCGTTGTCGAAACATTCAAGCCGCTGACGGTCTATCCGATCCCCTTTTCCGACCTTGAACCGCTGATGGTTAGCTGGGGTGAACTCGACGTCAATACCGTACTCGAAGCGACCCTTACGGACCTCGCCGGTCGGCTGCTCTGGCAAACGCGCACTACACCACCCGGCGTTGCCGCTTTCACCCTACCCAACATTGGTTTGTCGACAGGCATGTACGTACTGACGCTGGTGGCCGGGGAAAACAAACGAAGTCTGAAAGTGCTTAAACGGTAGCATCGCCCAAGGAGCATCACCGGACGGTCCGGGTACAGGCACGAGAACCTGTTTGCGTAAGAAACGTCCGAAAAGCCGCGCGTCGGCCTGTGCAATGACTGCCATTGCACAGGCCGACGCGCGGCTTTTCAGGCTATCGTCTAGTTACCTACGCCCGATTCGCTGTCCTTCTTCTGTTTCGAACGCCGGCTGATAACGCTGTCGTTTGAGCCATTGTCCCGGACAGGTACCTGAATTTTGTAATTGCGATCAGCCAGTGAGGCCGATGGCGTATGGTCGACGGTAATACCGCCAGCCGGAGCCTGATTGGGCCGCTGCTGTTTGTAGTTCGCCAGTTGCGCGTCGGCCACGGTTGGAGCCATTACCGAAACAGCTTCTTTCGTACTTGCCTGGCGGGCAGCCCGTGCTTTGTTTGGATGCTTGTAATTTCCAGTCGAGTAGGTTGGGTCGTTTGCCCAGGAGGGTTTTTCCTGCGCGCAACTCCAGTTGCTTATCGCCACCAGGGCAAGGCCCAGCAGCAGGGTGTATGTTGCGTTCATGGTCAGGTGGTTTTGATGTTCAACAAATATACACTTGTTAAATCAACATTAAAACATCAAAAAACCACCTACTAGTTTTATAGTTTTAGCTAATTTTCATCAGCATTCTGCTTAAAGACGGAGAATCAGCCATTGATTTGGCATCAGCCAGCAAAAACCAGTTAACATTCTGCACTTCATCCGTATGGACAAATGGCTCCGTCGAATCGGCTTCGATTAAAAAACGAATGTCATAATGAAGATGCGCTGGCACGTCACCCCGCGCCGGGATTGGATGCACGTCGACATCGAAAATAGGGGCTGGCTTTCCCGATTCTGCTACCAGCCTCAGGCGGGTCAGGCCGGTTTCTTCCTGCGCTTCTTTCAGGGCCACGGCAGCCACATCGGGGTCACCATCAGCATGACCACCGGGCTGAAACCAGCGGTCGAGCTTACCGTGGTGGATGAGCACTGTCTGCTGCCGGTCGGGGCTCACGATGCAGGCCGACCCCGTCACGTGACCGATCAGCAGGGAGCGATCGAAGCAGTTGGGGTGTTCCTGCACAAACTGCTGGGTAGCTTTTGTCATCGCCCGCTCGTCGGGATCAATCGTAGCGGGGTTGTCGAGGTGCTGTTGAAGCAGCGAAAGCAGATGCTGGCGGTGCATGGGTTGGTTTTTACGGTAAAAAAGGGGCAATTTCGACCAGTTTTTCATAAAACCCGCGTTACAAACCAAGTCTAACCATGCGTAAACTCGTACTGAGCTGTGCAACGTTCGCACTGGCGGCTCAACTCGCCACTGCCCAGATTAAACTCCCCAGCCCCAGCCCGGCCGCGACGGTCATGCAGACCGTTGGCACGACGGACCTGACCGTCAAGTACTCCCGGCCCAGCCTGAAAGGCCGGACGCCCTTCACCGACGCCTTCATCCCCACCGGTAAAGTATGGCGGACGGGTGCCAACCAGGCAACGGCCTTCACCACCTCGACGGACCTGATGGTCGACGGCAAAACGCTGCCCGCCGGCTCATACGCCATCCTGTCGATCCCAGCCGCTGACAACTGGACGCTGATTTTCAGCAAGAACATGGGCGTGACCGAACAGACTTACAAGCAGGATGAGGATGCGCTGCGTGTACCGATCAAAGTGGCCAAAGAAGCGGACCCGACCCAGACATTCACCATTGGTTTCAGCGACGTTACCGACAGCACCGCCAATATGAATTTCATGTGGGCCAACGCGAAAGCAGTTGCTCCGTTGCGTGTTGACGTAAACGCCAATGCAGCAGCCAACGTCGAGAAAGCCGTTGCGGAAAAGCCGGAAGACGCAGCCGTATTGCAGGCGGCTGCCAACTACAACCTGTCGAAAGGCCGGAATCTGGAGCAGGCACTGACCTGGATCGACAAATCGGTTTCGATGAAAGAAACCTACCGCAACCTGTTTGTCAAAGCACAGGTGCTGGGCAAGCTGGGCAAATACGCCGAAGCACTGCCCGTTGCGCAGAAAGCACTGGCGATGGGCCAATCGTCGAACGACGCGTCGTTCCCGTTCTTCAAAGACGGTATCGAGAAAGCCATTGCTGAGTATACTGCTAAAGTCCCTGCGATGCCGACCAAAGGCAAAAAGGGCAAGCGGGCATAAGCGTTACAGTCTTCTGTGTACCGGAAAGGGGGCCTGGTCGATACCAGGCCCCCTTTCCGGTACACAGGCTATTTAAATTTGGCCAGCAGGGTCAGGCTGTTGGCCTGCATCCCCATCCCGGCGCTCCGGTTATAACGTCCGTACCGAAGCTCGACGCTCTGCCAGTGGCCTATGCCCAACAGGCCTCCCGGTGGTGCCAGTCGTATGCCCATGCCAAAAAACTGGCTGTGAAACCCCGAGATGTCGTAATCGCTCGTGTAGTAACGGTCCGTCGGCTTGTGTTCACCGTATGGCGCGAAATACCGCACGGCCGTCTGATTACTGTAGCGGTAGAAGGGGCTGAGCGAGACGAAGGACGTTACTTTAATGGGCAGTTCAAGGTTAACTGTATGGGCTTTCATCCCCCAGTTGTCTATGTAATAGCGGTAGAACGTTCTGACGATGAACCGATCGCCCAGAAAGTAATGCAGGCGCAGACCGACCGGCAGTTTCAGTCGTGAACCGGGCAGCCGTTCTACGGTTTCCGAGCCATCGTTAAAATACATCCGGTGAAAAGGTGTACTGAGCAGGCCCTGCTGAAACGCCGGTTCGACCGTGAAAAAAGCCTGTAATCGCTTGTTGATAACCTGTGAGACCGACAGCCCCAGGTTGTACGAGTTACGCGGTTTATGGTCGACCGGATCACGATCGCCGTGCGCCCCCGACCCATACCCTTCCGGGCGTAGCTCAGCGGGTAAAATTACCGTCCAGGTATCGAAAAAGGCCCCGGCTTTCAGCGATACCTCCCGGTTGTTATCGGCCGACAGCTTGCTAAAATTCAGGTTGACGCCATACGACTTGTAATCGTATTCAGTTGAATAGGCCAGCGAAATCCCTTTGGTCACCCGCCTGACATCATCGCGCACGTTCCAGGAAATGGCCGGGTAAATATGCGTATCGCTCCGGGAAGCGGACGAAACCGTGAGCGGATCGATCTGATCGGACGAAGCCGACGTGTAATGATCCAGGTTAAAATCGAATACGACGGTATGTTCCCGATTTCGCCGGTCGGTCGATTTGAGTACCAGGTCGAACGACTGGGCATAATCCCGCAGGTATTCCGACCCGATGCCGCCCGTCACGGCTGAATTTTTGCCCCCCTGCTCGTAATAACTCGATACCAGATTGACTTCAGCGACCTGTAATTTACGTTTTTCGTAGGCAGGCGCTGCCGTTTGCTGGGCATATCCGGCCCGCCACAAACTCAGCAACATTCCTACTGACAGGCAGATTTTTTTCATATAGCGTTTAGTTACAGCCGCAGCCCCCGCCACTTTTCCCCCCGTTGGCACCGGCAGCCCCTTCGCGGTAGAGGTAAAAATTCTGTTCGAACTTTTCCGACTTACGCGCCGACAGTTCCATGTCTGCGTCGTTGATCCGGCTTTTCTGATATTCTTTGACAGAAACGCAGCCCGTCAACGCGGTTCCTGCCAGCGCAACCACGAGCAGCGCGGCTGTTTTTGTTTGGTTTATCATGGGTAGTCTCGGTATTGTTAGTGGGTCGGAATGCTCGGCTGGGTCACCAGTCGAATGGTAGCCGAGGTGTGAAGCCGGTCAGCCTCATCGATAATGATACAGGCGACGTGACGCAACTGGTTGATGAGATCGAGTCCAACGCTTACCCCCATCACCAGAACGGGCGTTGCCAGTGCATCGGCCAGTTCGGCGTTCGGCGCGATAATGGTTACGCTTTTAATGCCCGAAACCGGGTAGCCCGTTTTCGGATCGATCGTATGCGCGTACCGTCGGCCGTTGATTAGCGCATACTTCTCGTAGTTTCCCGAGGTAGCGATGGCCATATCGCTGATATTCAGATACGAAAAGGCCCGCATGGCTGTTCCCTGCCGATCAGGATCGGCAATGCCAACGGTCCAGGGTTGTCCGTTTGGCTGTCGCCCCCAGGTTGTCAGGTCACCAGCTGCGTTGACGATGCCGTGGTCGACGCCCAGCGCCTGTAACCGTCGTTTCGCCTGTTCGGCGGCATAGCCTTTGCCAATGCCGCCAAAGCCGATACGCATCCCCCGTTCTTTCAGAAATACGGTCGACGCTCCCCGATCCAGCACCACGTTTCGGTAGTTGATGAGCCGGACCAGCTGCCGGGCCGTCGCCGGGTCGGGCAACGCCGTCATGGTGGTATCGAAATTCCACAGCCGCTTGTCCAGCGAGCCGTAGGTGATGTCGAAGGCCCCCTGCGTCAGCGCCGACAGGCGGAGCGATCGCTCGATCAGTGCGAACACCTCGGCATCGACCCGCACCGGACGAATACCGGCGTTGGCATTGATCTGATTGGTCTGGCTTGCGTCGTCGAATGTCGTCAGCAGCCGTTCGATACGGCTGATTTCCGCTACGGCATCGGCAAGGCGTTCGTTCGCCCAGCCAGCATCAGGACTTATGACGCTGATTTCGAACCGGTTTCCCATCAGTCGCCCCACCCATTGGTGGATCTGCGCGGCTGGTTCCATCTAGTTCCTGGCGGGCGTTACGGCCCGGATGGACGCCACGAATGAGTCCACCGTCAGCGACTGCGGGTAGCCATCCCATTCCTTCAGCACGCGGCCGTCCGGCGCGAGCAGAACCGTAAACGGGAACTTACCCTGCCTGTTGTACTTTTCGGCCAGCGCTTCGTTGTGCGCTTCCTGCCGGGCGTCCAGTTTGTTTTTCGAGGAACGAGGAAAATCGGCCCGAACCAGCACCAGGTGCTCTTCGGAAAACTGCGTAAACTCGGCCGACTCAAACACATCTTTTTTTAGTTTGATGCAGGGCCCACACCAGTCAGAGCCCGAAAAATTCAGCAGAATCAGTTTATGTCGCTGCTCGGCTTCGACTCTGGCCTGTTCGAAATTAAGCTGCCAGCCAGACGTTGTCATCGTCAGCAAGGTCAGTAGTTGGAGAATAAAAGCGTTCATCGTGCGAAAAGGTAAACAGACGTTTTTTTTCAGCGTCTAGCTGTACACCACCAGTGTACTGCCATCCGTAGCGGTTTTGTATACGGTAAGTCCCCGACTACCGAAGCTGTTCAGTCCCTTACCGGTCAGGTCGAAGCGCGCCCCGTGTTTTGTGCAATAAAACTCGGTTCTGTTGAAAATAATGGCCTTTTGCGGCTCATGGCTGCATGTTTGCGTAACGGCCACGTAGACGCCCGTGCTAACCTGTGCCACAACGATACCACTCTGCGCAACGTAGCCGCCTACCGTCTTCAGTGCGGTCGTCGTACCCAGGTTGATCGTCAGCAAGCGATTCGTGATCGTACTCAGGTCGACTCCTGCGCTGGTCGTACCCGTTGTCGAGCCAGGTGACGTCGCCGTGCCGCTCGTCCCCGTGGACGTTGTCGGTGCGGTACTTTGTGGTCCCGGAATGGTCAGTGCATCGACAACCGTATCTTCTTCACGGATACAGGAAGTCATGGCAGCCATCAGGGCAGCCCCCGTAAAGCCGAGCGATTTCAAAAAATCAAAGCGATTCATAGGCAGATGACAGGCAGTAACCTGTTACTGTTAATACGTAGTTCTACTCACCAGCGTTGCACTGGCCGCCGTTAAAAATTTGTCAGGAGTAGCCGTCCCCTCAGCTTACACTATCGCACAGCCCCATTTGTAGCGCCGACTGCCGGCTCACAGCCATAAATGTGATCAGCGCTGCGAATCAGCAGGCTGTCGTACAAACTGCTGTAGCACCATGGCGATGCCGACGACGAGCAGGCAACCGATAGCATTCAGCCACAGAAAAGCTGTCAGGTCGAAATACCAGCTCAGGATAACGAATAGTTCGGCGATGATCGCGGCCCAGAACGTGGCCGTACCGCCGATGGACTTGACGTAGAAAGCAACGACGAATACGCCGAGCACGACCCCGTAAAACAAGGAGCCCAGCACGTTGACGGCTTCGATCATGCTGCCGAACTGATTAGCAAACTGCGCGACAATGACGCAGAAAACGCCCCAGCCGATAGTCGACCAGCGGGAGGCATTGAGGTAGTGGGCATCGCTGGCATTGGGTTGAATCAGTCGCCGGTACACGTCGACCACCGATGTCGATGCCAGCGACGAATACGCCGACGCGACCGATCCCATCGAGGTCAGAAAGATCATGGCGATCAGGAGGCCGATCAGGCCGTGGGGCAGGTAGTCGAGGACGAAGCGGAGAAAGACATAGTTGACGTCGTTGGTATCGGCCGAAGGGTTGTTTTTCTTGATCAGCCCAACAATGTCGGCCTTGACGGTTTTCAGGGCCTCGTCGGTTTGCCGGATTTGGTCGCCCGCCTGGTCCTGCCCGGCTTCGTCGTCCGTCTTCAGCGCCGACTGTAAGTCCAGCACCGCCCGCTGCCGCCGATTGGTCAGGTTCTGATGCTTGATTTCGGCGACCTGATAGGCACTGGCGTAGGGACTGTTCCGTAGCTTATCGGTTTCCTGCCGGTTGAAAAAAGCGGGCGACGGGTTGTACTGGTAGAACACAAATACCAGGATGCCCACCAGCAGAATCAGAAACTGCATCGGTACTTTAAGCAGCCCGTTCATCAGCAGTCCCAGCCGGCTCTGCCCGATCGATTCGCCCGTCAGGTAACGCCCCACCTGCGACTGGTCGGTACCGAAGTACGACAGTTGCAGAAAAAAACCGCCGATCAGCCCCGACCAGAGGTTGTACCGGCTGTTGGGGTCGAAATGCAGGTCGATCAGGTTCATCCGGCCGGCTTTCCCCGCCACGTGCAACGCATCGACGAAACCCACGTCGGGGGGTAATAGTCTGACTGTCAGATAGCCGGCCAGTACCATCGCAAACGCCACCACTGCCATCTGCTGCAGGTGCGTGTATGAAATGGCCTTTGCCCCGCCCGCCACTGTGTACACCAGCACCAGCCCGCCGATGATGATGTTGGTCCAGTAAATATTCCAGTTCAGAATGGTCGACAGCACCAGCGCCGGTGCGTAGATGGACAAGCCCGTCGACAAGCCCCGTTGCAGCAGAAACAGACCCGCCGTCAGCGTACGAACGCGGGTGTCGAACCGGGTTTCGAGGTATTCGTAGGCCGTAAACACCTTTAGCCGGTGAAAAATCGGCACAAACGTAATCGACAGCACCACCATCGCCAGCGGTAATCCGAAGTAGAACTGCACGAACCGCATGCCATCGGTAAACCCCTGCCCCGGTGCCGACAGAAACGTGATGGCGCTGGCCTGCGTCGCCATGACCGACAACCCAACGTGATACCACGGCAGCGACTGCCCGGCCAGCAGGTAGCTATCCAGGTTTTGGCCGTTGCGCGCGCGTTCGGCCCGGCTTCGTAACACCCCGTACAGCACCAGCCCCAGCAACGTGGCACCTAACACCCCCCAGTCGAGTGTACTCATGACAGCCAGTGCATCAGTACGTAAAACAGACCGATTTCGAGTACCAGGCTACCCAGCACGATCGCGTATAGGTGGGGCCACGAACGGGCGAAGGGCGGCAGGTCGTCGGGGGTTTCAGTCATGGCAAGGCGAGGTTCAGCAAATAGAACGCCGAAAATACGGCAATCGGGGCATATCCTTTGAATTCGTGGTAAAATGATCTAGGTTAGCAAGCCGGCATTTGCCCGGTCGATACGCCCATGACCCCACAATCCGTTTCTGCCGCCGAACAGCATCTGTTCGATCTGCGTGGCAAAGTAGCCATCGTCACCGGTGCCAGCAAAGGCATCGGCGAAGATATCGCCCGGTTGTTCGCCCGCTTCGGTGCGAAAGTCGTGGTCAGCAGTCGCCGGCAGGACGCCCTCGACGAGCTGGCCAGCGACATTCGGGCGCAGGGGGGCGACGCCACTGGTATCGCGGCTCACGTTGGCGACATGGATCAGCTCGCCCAGCTCGTCGACAAGACCATCGCTACGTACGGTGGCATCGATATTCTGGTCAACAATGCGGCTTCAAACCCGGTATTCGGCCCCTCGCTCGACTGCGATGGGCTGGCCTTCGACAAAATCATGCTGGCTAATGTGAAAGCGCCGTTCGAGCTGAGCAAGCTATGCTACCCCAGCCTGAAGGCGCGGGGCGGGGGCAGCATTATCATGATGAGCAGCATCGCCGGCGACACCCCCGACCCCGGCCTGGGCATCTACAGTGTCAGTAAAGCCTCGCTGAACATGCTGACGAAGGTACTGGCGAAAGAATGGGGCCCCGATGGTATTCGTGTCAACGCCATCGCGCCCGGCCTGATCAAAACCAAGTTTTCGCAGGCACTCTGGCAAAACGAAAAAATCCTGGATCATTTCGTTGGCCGACTACCCATCGCCCGCATGGGCACGACCGACGAAATCAGCCCGTTGGCGCTCTTTCTGGCCTCACAGGCTTCATCGTACAGCACCGGCTCCGTGTTTTACGCCGACGGCGGCACAGTAATTTAAACCGGTTTACAGTTTTCGGTTTGCAGTCTACGGTTGTATCCTGACCGAAATTACAACCACAAGTCGGCACTCCGTAAACTGTAAACCGAAAACCGACTACCGACTATATGCCTGAAGTATGGATGCGGGGGCCGCTACCGGATGTGCCCCCTTTGTTACAACCAGTGGCACATGCGCTATTGCAGGCCCGCGAGGAAATTGCGGAACTGATGACCGGCTTTCCCGACGAACTGAGCTGGGTTCGGCCACGCGGGCGGGGTGGCGAGGTAGCCTCGGTAGGCTTCCACCTGCAACACCTGACCGGCGTCCTCGACCGCACGTTTACCTACGCCCGCGCCGAAGCCCTCTCGCCAGCCCAACTCGACGCGTTGACGGCGGAGGGAACACCGGCGGATATACCCGTAGCGGCTCTGGTCGAGCGGTTTAGCCAACAGGTCGACCGGGCGATGCAGCAGTTGAAAAGCACGGACGAAACAACGCTGACCGACTGGCGGGGCGTGGGCCGTCAGCAACTCCCGTCGACGGTGCTAGGTTTGTTGGTCCATGCCGCCGAACATACCATGCGCCACGTGGGCCAGTTATCCGTCACCGCACGGCTACTCCCCGACAACTAACTGTCGGTCAGACTATGGCAGCGCGAAGGCGACGTAACTGTCACCTTTTTTTGTACCCAGCTTAGTCCCTCCGCAGGCCACCACGACATACTGTTTTCCGTTGACAGCATAGGTGCTTGGCGTAGCGAAGCCAGCCGCCGGCAGGGCTGTTTGCCAGAGGAGTTTACCCGTTTTTTTATCGAAAGCCCGGAACATGCCGTCTTTCGTAGCGGCAATAAACAGAACCCCGCCCGCCGTCACGACCGGGCCGCCGTAGTTTTCGGTTCCCGTTGGCGGAATACCTTTCGCGGTCAACTCGGGCAGTTCGCCTAATGGCAGTTGCCAGCGATGTTCGCCCGTGTTCAGGTCGATCGCCGTCAGCGTACCCCAGGGCGGTTTGATACCGGCGTAGCCTTTACTATCCAGAAATTTGTTGTAGCCGTTGAATTTGTAGGGAACGTACGGCTCCTGTTGCCCCGCTGCAACTGGGGTAGCTTCACTTTTTTCATCGCCAAACAAAAACGCCAGCAGCGCCTGTTTTTCCCCAGCTGATAGCGTTGGGAAACCCGGCATCATGCCCTTCCCGTGCCCAATCAGGTTCGACACATACGCCCGGTCGCGCCGTTGGCCGATGGCCACCAACGATGGGTAGCCACTCGCAACATTTCCCTTCCGTTCGGGGCCGTGACAGGTCTGGCAATTAATCGTATACAGGCGGTGGCCGGGGCTCAACTGTGCCAGCTCATCGGCTTTGGGCGTCGGGCGCAGGCTGAACAGCCAGGCCATTTCGTTCGCATTGACGTACAGGATTCCGTCCGGGTCGACAGCGGCTCCCCCCCATTCCGCGCCCCCGTCGGCGCCCGGCAACACCAACGTTGGCGTCAGACTTAGCGGCACGTAAGCCCCCTTACGCGCCCGGCGAAACTGCGCCAGCAGAGAATCACGGTCGTCGGAATACGGGTTAATGTCCGCTTCGGTCAGGGTTTGGCGGGCAAACGGTTTCGGCTTCGTCGGGATCGGCTGGGTAGGCCAGGTAGTTTCTTCGGGTAATGCTGATTTGGGCATGGGCACTTCCTGAATCGGGAACAGCGGCTTACCCGTGACGCGGTCGAACAGGTACACATAGCCCTGCTTGGTCACCTGCGCCACGGCATCTACGGGCTTACCGTTTTGTTTGACAGTCAACAGGTTGGGCGGTGCAGGCAAGTCGCGATCCCAGATGTCGTGGTGAACGAGTTGCTGGTGCCAGAGCCGTTTTCCCGTGCGGGCGTCGAGCGCGATCAGGCAGTTGGCGAACAGGTTTTTACCGGCGCGATTCCCGCCGTAAAAGTCGAACGCAGCCGATCCGGTCGGCACGTATAGGATACCCCGCTTCCGATCGACCGACATCCCCGCCCAGCAGTTTGCCCCGCCAACGTCGGTGTTCTTATACGCGTTTTTAGGCCAGCTCTCGTAGCCGTACTCGCCCGGTCGCGGAATGGTGTGGAATACCCAGGCCAGTTTTCCCGTCCTGACGTTGAATGCCTGAATAGCGCCCGGCGCGGCATCGGCCCCTTCCGATAGACGCAACGGCATGACAATCAGGTCTTCGAACAGCGTGCCGGGCGTATTGGAAATAACGAATTTATGCTCGGCCGTCGGCCCCAGACCACGCTTCAGGCTGATGTGTCCGTTGCTGCCGAAGTCGCCGATGGGCTTGCCGGTACTGGCATTGATGGCGTACAAGCTGGAACCGTACGCATACAGGATACGAGCCGGAGTAGTATCACCCGGCTTGCTGCTCCGCCAGTATACCACCCCCCGATTCGTGCTCAGCGACGACGCCCCTCCCGACTCAGCAAACCGCCAGCGTTCTTTGCCAGTAGCCGCATCCAGCGCGAATAGTTGATTGGACGCCGTAACCCCGTACAACATACCACCGACGATGATCGAATTGCATTGAACCTGCCCCGAGTCGCCCGTGTGAAACTCCCAGACTGGCTTTAACTGACTGACATTGTCGGTGTTGATCTGACGCAGCGTCGAATAATGATTGCGGTCGGGTCCGCCCAGGTATTCAGGCCATTCCGTGGCCGGGTCGGGTTCGCGGCCTGTCAGCCAGGCAGTCATCCCCAGCGAGCAGAGCAAAGCGCCGAGTATAGCGATGCGGTTCATGTCGGTTCTTTACCCCAAAAGTAAACCGATGGCTTTTGCTACCGTTCCGGATCGGGTTCGGTTACAACTGTGCTAATCGCCCGCCATCGACAGCCAGCGTCGTACCGTTGATGAACCGGGCTTCGTCCGACGCCAGGTAACAGATCGCCGAAGCAATGTCTTCCGGCTTACCGATAGCACCGGTAATTTTCTCTTTACCGCTCTTTACATTCGGATTGTCCCACAGCATAGGCGTGTCGACGGCACCGGGCGCTACGCAATTGACCCGGACTTTAGCAATGTCGTTTTCCAGCGACAGACCCCGCGTAAAGGCTTCCATCGCTCCTTTGCTGGCCGCATACGGCACCACATTGGCCGTGGTCTGAAACGCGTGAACCGAACTGACATTGACGATGGCCCCGCCGTTGATGTGCGGGATTGTCAGTTTGCAGAGCAGAAAAACCGACCGCATGTTCACCGTCTGCACCTTTTCCCAGTCCTCAAGCGACAGGTCTACGATGGGGTCGAAAGTCATCATGGCGGCATCGTTGACGACTATATCGATTTGCCCCCAGCGTGCGATCGTCTCGTCGACGACGTTCTGAATCAGGCTGGGATCGCTGAGATCGATGTCGGCAAAAAACGCGTCACTGCCTTTGTCCACGATATACTGAACAACTTCGTGTCCCCGATCGTCGGCGCGCCCGACCACAACCACTTTACCGCCCTCCTCACCCATTCGCTCGGCCGTGGCCCGACCTATTCCCGACGTTGCACCGGTGACGATGCACACTTTGTTTGTAAAACGCATTTTTCAGGTTGTTTTCTGTACAAACGGGTCATGTCAGGCAAGTGTTTGCCGTTATAGGGAACAAAAGCAGCCGCCCGATTCGGTCGTTACCAAATCGGGCGGCTGTCCTGAACGGGTCAGGTCGTTTTTACTCGACGGCCAGAATCTTGAATTCGGTCCGTCGGTTTTTCTGGTGCTCGCTTTCGGCGCAGGCAACCCCGTCGACGCAGCCATTGACGATCTCACTTTCCCCGTAGCCGTGCGCCGACAGCCGGCTGGGCGTGATGCCCCGTGCGACCAGATAGTCCATGGCTGCCCGTGCCCGGTTTTCCGACAAACGCATGTTATACGTGTCGGTTGCGCGCGCATCGGTATGAGAGCGCAGTTCGATTTTCATCTTCGGATACTCTTTCAGAATCGCCAGCACATGATCGAGTTCGCGGGCTGCGTCGGCCCGAATAAAGAACTTATCCAGATCGTAGTAGATGTTTTTCAACTGAAACACATCGCCCACGCCGTACAGCCCGATCGAGTCCGTCACGGCCCGACCGGTACGCTTCCCTTTGGCAAGCGGTGCTTTTTTGGTAGCATACTTATCTTTCTGTGCGGTGATCGTATACGGCGCGTTCGGCTTGGTCGTAAACTCGTAGCCGCCATCCGGTCCGGTGATTACGCTTTGTTCGCTTTTGTCGCGGTCGTTGCGAAGGGTCACCTTCACGCCCTGCGCTGGCTTCTGGTTTACTTCCGTTTTTACCACCCCACGAACCAGGGTATTCTCGCTCTTCGTCAGGTAGATCGATACGCTCATCACCGGTTGTGGCGACTGCGTAAGGGTGGAGAAACGGACACTATTCAGCGCATAACCATCTTTCACCGCCCGGAATTCATACTCCGTATTCGATTCCAGACATAGGTTGGTACTTCCTTCGCTGTTCGTTACCTGCAACTCCTGATTCGAGCCATTCCGCAGAATCCGAACATCGGCCAGTTCGATGGGCGCTCCCGTCTTTTTATCGTAGACAAAGATATTGAGTTGCTTACAGGCACGCCGGAACGAATAAATATCATCATCACTAATCCCCTTTTTTCGGTTACTACTGAAGTACCCCGACGTACGGCCCCGATCGGCGATAAAACCAAAATCGTCTTTGTCCGAGTTGATGGGGGCGCCCAGGTTCTGCACCCCCCGGTAGGCAACACCATCTTTCAGTTCAGCCAGGAATACGTCAAGGCCACCGAGCCCTTCGTGTCCATCCGACGAAAAGTACAGGTTGCCGGCCGCATCGGCATACGGAAACATCTCGTTGCCTTCCGTATTGATGTCTTTACCCATGTTGACGGGCGTGCCCCACTGACCGTTGTTGTACTCAACCACGTAAATGTCCGTACCACCGTAGCCACCCGGCATGTCCGATACGAAGTACATCTTGCTGTCATCGGGGGCAAAGGCGGGGTGCCCCACCGAATATTCGTTGCTGTTGAACGGCACTTCCTGAATATCGACCCACTTGCCGTTCCGATTGACTGACGTATACAGCTTCAGTTTCCGAATCCCGTCCGAACTCTTGCCCGATTTACCCTTGCTGGCGTTGTTGCGGGTAAAGACGATCGTTGTCTGGTCACGGGTAAACGTCATGGGCCCTTCGTGGTATTTCGTATTCAGCGTCCGGCTGAAAACCTGCGCTTTGGTAAGCGTCTGCATTTCAGCGGTCGTCGCTTCGGGCATCGTTAGGCTGGGTTCGTTACCACCACCCAGTACAGCCGTGCCCGGATTGCGTACGGTCTCGGCCGGCGCGACACGCAGCTGAACCGTGTCGGGGTGGAAATACAGATCGAGGAAGGGCGTTTGGTTCCAGCTGAATACCCGCTTGACAACGCCCGATTCGTCCCGTGCCGATACAAATACAAGCCCGTTTTTATAGTACATCGGACTGAAATCGGCCTGGCGGGAGTTGATTGGCAAGCTACTCACCCGGTACGACGAGGAGTCCTGATAAAACCGCCCCATGTCCATATACGACACCGCAAATCGTTTTCCGCGCAGGTCCTGACTTTGCTTTTCACCGTATTGGCTGTAGTATTTCTGCGATTCCCGGTATTTACCGTTGGCCGCCAGCGCCTGAGCATAGTACAAATAGATTTCGCTGTCGAGGTCCGGGTATTCCTTGATCAGATCCGCGTAAACGCGCTCGGCATTACGGGTATCTTCCAGTTTCCGGTAGCTGTACGCTAGTTTGGTCAGGGCTTCGCGCGTCTCGGCAGGCTCTTTCTTGCGGTCGACACGGAGGAAGTCTTCGTAAGCCCGTACGGCGCTCACATAGCTCAGATTATCGAACTGCCGGTTGGCCGTACGTAATCGGGCGCTTTGCGCATAGCCGCTGAGCGAGCTAAAGCCCAACCCTATTAACAAAACGAAGCGGAAAATTTGATTCATGTGTGCAGTAAACGATGGTGTACCCAGTATGAACTATACGGTATGGATTACCCGGTATGAACTAGCTACTAAGTACTGGCTAGACGTATCAAATAAAATGCCAGTTTGCGGTTTTTTGCCGGCGAACGGCCAAACTACCTACTGCTCTATTGACCGTAACCGAGCGAGCAGGTTACAATTGGGTCTATAGATTTTATGCATTGGGTAGCTTATCCTACTCACCGGTCGATGCTACTGCCAGCCGGATCAGTCGGCGGGAACCGGCCCGAACGCGAAATTGGTGCCCAATCCGGCAACCCACGACCCACGCGATGGTATCGCCCGATACAAGCACGAGCGTTTGCGCCCGCTCGCGTTGTTCCAGTTTTAACTCATTCAGCAGGTCGCTCACCAGTTTGGTGCCGGCAAGACCCAGTGGTCGAAATCGGTCGCCCGGCTGCCAGACACGGATGGTCAGTGGATCGATCAGCCGGTCAGCATCGAGCCAGGCAACAGCCTTGTCGGTTTCTGGCACAAAGCCATCCGGCTTACTGTGGTATGAGCAACAGATCAGTTGACCACATACCCGCCTGTTACGAGTCTCTAACAATCCCTGAATCGTTGTTTTACAGCTACTTAACACCGTTACCTTCACCAAAGAAAGTAACAGAAAACCCCGCTCGTGCGTAAGCTGATGCGTAGCAGAACGCAACTGTTGCCCCGGCTCACGCATCAGCATCGCCCAGGCTTGTCGGCTCTGCTCACGGGTAAATCCGTACGGCTGTAGCCACTCCGACAATCGAAAAGCTCCTTCTTCCAGCGCCAGTAAGCCATTGATCGGCAGGCGAATCGCGCCGTCCGGCTCGGTCTGAATCAGCTGTTGCCACGAGCGATTCAGTTCAAGCTGCATGAGTTGTTCGGCCGCCCGGAGCCGTTCCACCGTACGCGGCAGCGTCGCCCACAAACCCGGATTGATACCAGTCAATGCAGGGACGGCGTGGTGGCGGATTCGATTACGGGCGTAGTAGTCGTCGGCATTCGATCGATCGTCGCGGTGTTTCAGGCTGCGCGCGGCTGCGTACGTTTCCAGTTGTTCACGGCTGGCGAACAACAGCGGCCGAATCAGTGCCCCAACCGTCGGGTGTTCCTGCCGGACGGCAATTCCATGCAGGCCAGCCAGTCCCGTACCCCGCGTCAGGTTAAGGAGCATTGTCTCCAGCACATCGTTCAGGTGGTGTGCCGTTGCAACGCTGTCGTACCCGTATTGTCGGCGTATCTCGCCAAACCACTGATAACGCAGTTCACGGGCTACCATCTGAATGGACTCTCCCCGCTCGACAGCGACTTGCGCCGTCTGAAAACGAATCGTGTGAAAGGGAACCTGATAGCGGTTTGCCAGTTCTTCTACAAATAGCGCATCATCGTCCGACTCCTGCCCGCGAAGGCCGAAGTTGACGTGAGCGATGGCAAAGGGCAGACCAGCCTGCTGAAACAACGCAGCCATCACCGTCGAATCCAGGCCACCACTAACGGCCAGGAGCGTCTGCGTGGTGCTGTCAGCCAGCTGGTTATCGTTAATAAATCCTAAAAAATCCCGCTCAAACATCCGGTTTCAGGCCGAAGCCGTAGTTTTGTACTATGGTACGTTACTCATTCCGCATCACGGTTCTGCTTTTGTTGCTACTGGCCGGGCTATCGCCGATTGTCAGGGCGCAGCCGGGCCGACCAACCGGCGACAAGATCGAGTTACTGCGGGCCGACAGTCTGGTCGGTGTCAACGTGCCCGGTCAGGTCATCAAGCGGGTGTACAACAACGTGCAGTTTCGTCAGAAAGGCATGCTAATGTACTGCGATCTGGCCGTTCAGAACGCAACGACGAACGTAATCGAGGCTTACGGCAATGTACGACTGGTACAGGGCGATACGGTTAGCGTACGGGGCGACACTATGTTTTACTACGGTAACGTGCGGCAGGCGAACGTGAGTGGGCATGTGGTGCTGCGCGACCGGAAAATGACGCTAACAACCGCTAAACTCGATTACGATCTGATTTCCGGTATCGCGCATTATCCCACACCGGGCCGTATCGTAGACAAGGAAAACGTGCTGACCAGTCGGGAAGGTTTTTACGATACGCGCACAAAACTCTTTACGTTCCGGCAGGATGTCAAGCTGGTCAACCCCAAGGGAACCCTGACCGCAGACTCGTTATTGTACAATTCCACCACCCGAATTGCAACGTTTCAAGGCCCGACGCGTATCGTCAATAAGGATGGCGTGCTGACGGCTGTGGCGGGACAGTACAATACCGTTAGTGGTATCTCCAATTTTCAGCGCCGGGCCACTGTCGAAACGCCCAAATACCGGCTGACGGGCGATACGCTTTACTACGACAATCTGGCGGATCTGGGTATTGCCAACGGGCATGTAATCATGGTAGCAAAAGACAAAAAGGCGGTCATTACGGGCGATCACGTACGCTACAACGGCAAAGCCGGGGTATCGCGGGTGACGGGGCACCCCGTAGCGAAGAGCGTTGTCAGCAACGACACGCTGTACATGCGGGCCGACACGCTGTTTTCCTTCGATAACAAGGTAACCAATGCCCGGCGCTTGCTGGGCCAGAAAAACGTCTTCGTTTACAAAACGGATTTGCAGAGTAAGTGTGACTCGTTGATCTACGATACCATCGACTCCACGCTGTATTTCTATAAAAAGCCGATTATCTGGAGTCAGAATCGTTATCAGATGGAAGCGGATTCGATGCGTGCATTGATGAAGAACGATAAGATCAACACCATGTTTCTGCGGGGACATGCCTTCTCGATTTCGCTCGATACGTTGAACAACTTCAATCAGGTAAAGGGACGAACGATTACCGCGCTGTTCGCCACGAAACTGACACCGGTGACAGCCAAACCAACGAACGTGACAACAGCCAGACGCGCGGGTAAGTCGGTACCTGCCTCCCGAACAACGCCGGTACGGTCCGTAACGATCGGTCAGCAGGAGCGCACCGAGCTGGAACGGGTCTTAGTCGACGGGAACGGACAGAGCATTTACTTCGCGCTGGACGACAAAAACAAACTCATTGGCATGAATCATGTGGAATGTAGTCGCATGAACCTGGAGTTTGCCGACAACAAGGTGAAACGAATCCGGTTCTACGGCCGTCCCGACGCGCAGTTTGTTCCACCGCAGGAGTTCAGTTCGGATACACAGGAACTGGATGGATTCCGCTGGCGCGAGGAAGAAAAACCAACGAAGAATCAGGTGCTTTGGCTGGAAACACCACCGCAGGAAAAGCCGGCGACCCGCCGACTCATTAAAAAGAAACCGGCCATTAAACCTTTGGCTAAAAAAGAGGTTCCAAGGAGTATAAATTAACGGATTTAACAATATTTAAATTAGACGCACGTTGACTTTCTCTTTTGTGCCTGATAGGTTTGCGGTGAGTACGTGTGTATCTGAAACGACTGTTCATGAAACAAATTATACTTTTTGGTTTACTCGCCGGCTTACTGTCGGTCAACTCCCCGCTCCGGGCGCAGCTTGCCCCGCGCGACTCCGATGCCCACAAGGGTAGTCGGCTGGAGTTGGGCCGGACGGGCGGTGGGCGCAAACCGACCGCAGCCGGCCTTCCCAATCAGCGGTTTTCGCTGATGAAAAAACCGGCTGCTCCATCGCTGGATCGCTCTATTTCGGTGAGCAAGAATGCCCCGATCAATGAATATTACCGATCGTTACTGGTAGGCCGGGCGGGCGCAAAAACGCCGTCCCGCTCCTCGGCTGGTTCAGAATCTGCGAGTGCTGCCGAAGCCAAGATAGCTGCTGAGGCAGAAGGCCGCGACGACAACCTGATGTTTGCTAACGAACACATTGTTGTCTCGAACATCTACCCGAATCCAGCGAACGATTACGCAGAGATCTCGTATCAGTATACGGGCTCGGCCAATGAAGCCAAACTGGTACTGATTAACGTTTTGGGCTCGCCCATCGGCGAATACGAACTGGCGAAGAACGACCGCAAACTGCGCATCGCGACGAGCGATCTGATGACCGGCTACTATTTCTACCAGCTGTCAGTCGACGGAAAGAAAGTGGCCACCAAAAAACTCCTGGTGCGCCATCAGTAAGCTTGTCCATACTTCTTAAAAAATCATAACGGAACGGTTAGTCGCCCGTTCGGGCCGCACTATACGGGCTGCACCAACGTTTTAGGGGTGTAGCCCGTATTTTTTCGTAACTTTGCTCGCATGCAACACCTTCGTTTTGCCCGGCTGTTGGCCATCGTCTGTTGTTTTGGCCTACTCGTTTCCTGTAGCTCATTCAACAAGCTTCAGAAAACCGGCACCGACGACCAGAAATATAAAGCCGCCCTTCAGTATTATGAAAAGAAGGACTGGTACCATGCTGGCCTTCTGTTTGAAGAACTGATTCCGGTACTGAAAGGTAGTACCGAATCGGAAATGGCGCAGTTTTACTATGCCTACACCCAGTTCAGGCAGCAGCAGTACCTGTTGAGCTCTACCCTGTTCAAGAAGTTTTACGAAACGTTTGCCCGGAGTGAACACGCACAGGAAGCGATGTATATGTACGCCTATTCGCTGTACAAAGACGCGCCGGACTATAACCTCGATCAGTCGAACACACTGACGGCCACTTCAGCCTTGCAGGATTTTATCAACAACTATCCTGACAGTCAATACCGCGACGACGCCACGAAGATGATTCTGGATTTGCGGCAGAAACTGGAACGTAAGGCCTATGAAAAAGCCAAGCTGTATTTTAAGACCAGCGGCTTCAACATCGCTTCGTACAAGTCGTCGGTTATTTCGATCAACAATTTTCAGCGCGATTTTCCCGATTCGCAGTACAACGAAGAACTGGCATTCCTGAAAGTCGACGCCGAGTATAGCCTGGCGAAAAACAGTCTGGAAACAAAGCAAAAGGAACGTTATCAGGAGACAATGAATTACTACCAGGGATTCATCGACCGGTACCCAAGTAGTAAATACCTGAAACAGGCCGAAAAGATGTTTGAGTCAAGCCAGAAAGAAATCGATCGGCTGACCAAACTGGAAAAAGAGCGGGCCAAGGAAAAGCAGTTGCAAAAACAAGCCCCTGCCGACCGCCCCGGTAAAGTAACGGCCGCCCGGCAGTAAGCACAGGCCGACATTAACTACGCATTGATAATCAGCGACTATGGCAACCAACCAATCGATCATTACGCGCGACAACGACAAAATCGCGAAGGAAACGGGCAACCTCTACGAATCGGTTTCAATCATCTCGAAACGGGCTCGTCAGATTGCCGTAAAAAATAAAGAAGAACTAAGCAGTAAGCTGTCGGAGTTCGTGTCAGCTGTCGATAACCTCGAAGAAGTGTTCGAAAACCGCGAGCAGATCGAAATCTCGAAATTTTACGAGCGCATGCCCAAGCCCACCTCGACGGCTACCGACGAGTTTCTGGAAGGCAAAGTCTACTGGCGTTACAACGACGAAGAGCCACAGCAGTAGTCAGCTTCCTTCGTTTCGGCAACCGCGCGGCATCCTTGTCGGGCGGTTGTTCTTTTTTAGACGAAAGATGGTAGATGAAAGAGAAAAGAAGAAAGCGGAGACAAAGCGATTGGCAGTTTGCCTATCGCTGCCAGCTTGGAATAACCTTCTCCCATCTAACGTCTTTTCTCTTTCTTCTCACTTCTTTCTTCCCCCCCATGTTAGCTGGAAAACGAATTTTACTCGGCGTTACGGGGAGTATATCGGCGTACAAATCAGCCCTTCTGGTTCGGCTACTGGTCAAGGCTGGCGCTGACGTACAGGTCGTTATGACCGAGTCAGCGCAAACGTTTATCACGCCACTCACCCTGGCAACACTATCGAAACGTCCCGTTCTGACGCAGTTCGTCGCCAACGCACAAACCGGTGAATGGACAAACCATGTCGAGCTGGGGCTGTGGGCCGACGTCCTGGTCGTCGCACCGGCCTCGGCACACACACTGGCTCGGTGCGCCAATGGCCTGGCCGACGATCTGTTGTCGGCCATGTATCTGTCGGCGCGCTGTCCGGTGTTTTTTGCACCAGCCATGGACCTCGACATGTACCAGCATCCCGCCACCACGGGCAACCTGGCTCGGCTACGCTCGTTTGGGAATCAGATCATTAATGCTGAATACGGTGAACTAGCGAGCGGACTGGTTGGCGAAGGACGACTCGCCGAACCGGAAACCATCGTACAGACGCTGACGGCGCACTTCTCCCGGCGTCCCGAACTGGTCGGGCGACACATTCTGATCACGGCGGGGCCAACGCAGGAGCCACTCGACCCTGTGCGCTACATCAGTAATCATTCGACGGGAAAGATGGGCTACGCCATTGCACGAGCCTTCGCCCTGGCGGGCGCACAGGTGACCCTCGTTAGTGGTCCGACGGCGCTGCCCCTACCCGCACCGGGCGTTCGACGGATCGACGTTCGTTCGGCAAAGGACATGTTTGACGCCACGGCTGCGGAATTTCCCGGCGCTGATCTGTTGATTCTCAACGCAGCCGTTGCCGATTACACCCCCCTGCACGTAGCCGATCTGAAAATCAAAAAGAAAGAATCAGAATTCGCGCTGGATCTGACCCGAACCACCGATATTGCGGCTACGCTGGGTGCGCGGAAGCAGCCTGGTCAGTGGCTGATGGGCTTCGCACTCGAAACCGACAACGAGCATGCCAATGCCCTGGACAAGCTACAACGCAAGCACCTGGACTGGATTGTGCTGAATTCATTACGGGACACCGGCGCGGGTTTCGGATACGACACCAACAAGATTACCGTTATGGATAAGGCCGGCCAAACGCATGAGTTTGCGTTGAAATCGAAAGATGCTGTGGCGCAGGATTTGCTCGATCTTGTTGCCAGGGCAATGACGGCCCCCTCCGCATGAAAACACTTCGTACACTTTGTTTGCTGCTTGGCCTGACCATCGGTTCGGTGCAGGCCCAGGAATTGAACTGCACGGTGACAGTCAATTCCGACCAGTTGTTCGCGCAGCAGAAAACCGATTTTTCCTACGTCAACCAGTTGAAAGGGATCATCAGCGAGTTCATGAACACACGCCGGTGGAGCAACGATCAGTTTACGCCCTCCGAACGCATCAACTGCTCGCTGAATATTAACCTGATCAAGTCGTTGACGCAGGGCGCTTTCGAAGCTACAGCCCAGATTGTCGTGACACGCCCCGTGTACGGGACCAACTACGAAACGACGACGCTCAGCTACGTCGACCGGGCCTTCAATTTCATCTACCTGCCCACGACACCGGTTTATTTTCGGGAGAACCAGTATTCCGACGACCTGACGTCGTTGCTGGGGTTTTACGCGAATGTCATTCTGGCGACGGATTACGACACTTTCAGCAAGCAGGGCGGTAACCTATTCATTCAGCGTGCCTACGCCATCACCAACCTCGCTCAACAGGGGTCTGCGAACGGGGCCTGGCAAACCGGGGGTGACCGGCGAAATCGCTTCTGGCTGATCGAAAACATGCAAAATCAGCAGCTGCTCCCCTTTCGCGACGCGCAGTACACGTATCACCGGCTCGGCCTGGATCAGTTCGCAGCCAACCCGATTCAAATGCGGAAGCAGACGCTCGACATGCTCAGCACGATTCGCCGAATTGGCCTGCAACTACCTAATTCTGTGCTGATTAACTCGTTCTTCGATGCAAAGTCGACGGAGCTGTACAACATTCTGTTTGAGGGCACACCCGCCGAGCGCAAGCAGGCATTCGACCTGTTATCGTACCTGGACCCGTCAAAGACCGAGACGTACCGTAAGTTGATTGGGGGATAGGTTTCGGATTGGGGTTTTCAGTATACGGTTTATGGTTTAACCAAGCATAGCAGGGCTACTAACCGGGACACACCGAAAACTGTAAACCGTATACCGTTTTTGAACCGTGCTCCTTCCCGACGTGTTGATACAGTGAGACCCCTTCCTTTATGTTGTCGCATCTACTGATTAAGAATTATGCGCTGATTGACGAGCTTGAACTTCGCCCCGACCGTGAATTGAACATTATCACGGGGGAAACCGGAGCTGGCAAATCGATCATGTTGGGGGCAATCGGGCTGTTGCTGGGCAACCGGGCCGACACACGCGTGCTCTATAACCCGGACAAGAAATGCGTTATCGAGGGTACGTTTGCCGTCTCAGGGTATCGCATCGAGCAGATCTTCGACGAGGAAGAACTCGACTTCTCCGATACATGTATTGTTCGTCGTGAAATTGGCGTCAGCGGAAAGTCCCGCGCCTTCGTCAACGACACCCCCGTTAATCTGGAAATTCTCCGACGCGTCACGAGTGAGTTGATGGATATCCACTCGCAGCACGACTCGGTGCTGTTGGGCTCCAACGACTATCAGCTGGAAATAGTCGATACCTACGCGCAAAATGAAACGCAGTTGCGCCGGTATCGCACGGATTATCAGGCGTATCGGACCGCCCGTACTGTTTACGACAAGCTTCAGTCGGAGGCTGCAGCCATGCGTAAGGAGTTCGATTATAATAGCTTCCTGTACGACGAACTGACTAAAGCGCAGCTACAGGCTACCGAGCAGGAAACGCTGGAGCAGGAACTGACCATCCTGGAAAACGCCGGCGACATCAAGGAACGGCTACAACTGGCGTACGAGTACCTCGATAACGCCGAACAGTCGGTCATCGACTTTTTGAAGGGCGCGGTGAGCAACCTGTCGTACATCAGTAAATTGTCGGATCAGTACGAACAGTTGCAGCAGCGGGCGCAGAGCGCGCTAATCGAGTTGCGCGATCTGGCGCTTGAAATCAGCACGGAACAGGACAACGTCGAGGTCGACGATACCCGCGCCGATACGATTCGGGAGCGGTTGAACCTGCTCTACCAGTTGCAGACCAAGCACCAGGCGGCTACCGTCGCCGATCTGATAACCCTGCGCGAGGAACTGGGTCGTAAAGTCAACACGGTACTAAATCTGGACGACAACCTGGCGGCAGCGAAAGCCGAAGCCGAAGCCGCCCGCAAGCAATTGATGGAAGGGGCGCACGAACTGTCGGAATCGCGGCTGGGTATACTCCCGCTGATCGAAACCGAGATTGGCAGTTTGCTCAACGACCTGGGTATGCCCAACGCATCGCTGCATATCAAGGCTGAAACCAGTAAGCCCGGCCCGGTTGGTATCGATACCATTTCGTTTCTGTTCAGTGCCAACAAAGGCATTCAGCCCCAGCAGCTTAAGGCCGTCGCGTCGGGTGGTGAATTTTCCCGGCTCATGCTGGCGATCAAATACATTCTGGCCAGCAAACGATCCCTTCCGACGATTATCTTCGACGAAATCGACACGGGTATTTCCGGCGAAATCGCGATTAAGATGGGCAATATGATGCGCGATATGTCGAGTAGTCACCAGATTATTGCCATTACACACCTGCACCAGATTGCCGGGCAGGGCACGGCGCACTACTTCGTCTATAAGGACCATTCGGCCGATAAAACCGTCAGCCGTATCAGAAAGCTGACCTTCGACGAACGGGTGCACGAAATTGCGCAGATGATCGGCGGGAAAAACCCGTCGGCGAGTGCACTGAAAAACGCCCGCGAGATTCTGAAACAGCGCAGCAGCGTGTCAGCGAAATAATGCATACCCCTACCACCATTCGAATACAGTTTATTGGTTTATGTCCACTCGATTAGGGTTGCCGGTTGCCGCAGTATTGACGGCATGCTGGCTGACAGCCTGCTCTGACACGGATCGACCAGCCGTTGACCAGGCGGAAAAAGATGTACTGTCCATTCACGATGCTGTCATGCCGCAGATGGACGACCTTACCCGCGCACAACGGCAGTTGGCGAGTCGGCTGCAAACGCTCGACAGTACGGCAGAAACCGGTACGGCGTCGAGTGCCCTGCGGCTCGACGAAGAGCGTAGTCAGGCCCGGCGACTGTTGCGCGATCTACGCGTAGCCGACAGCCTGATGACCCACTGGATGGCGCAGTACCGCTACGATACACTGGCTACCCTACCCACCGACGAGGCTCTTCGGTACCTCGACCAGCAAAAAGCCAGCATTACCGACGTTAAAAACAAAGTCAATGAAAGTCTCGACCATACCCGCCAGTTTCTGGCGACCCCTTAAAGCCAGCCTGCTGTCTGCCAGTCTATTGTGTTGTGTGTTTGCCTGTAATTCAGCCGGCGACAAGTTGCCTGTTCTGGGGGAAAAAGAAGTCATTACCCGCACTGTCGACGGTAAAACCGTAACCGATTCAGTAGCGCACCAGATTCCGGACTTCGCCTTTGTCGATCAGTACAACGACACGGTTACGGCGAAGACGGTAGCCGGGAAGATTTACGTGGCCGACTTCTTTTTCACGAGTTGTCCCACCATCTGCCCGAAAATGAAAGTACAGCTCAAGCGGGTATACGAGAAATACAAAGGAAATCCCGACGTGATGCTGCTTTCGCATTCGATCGACCCACGGCACGATTCCGTTTCTGTGCTGAACGAATTTGCGGCTAATCTGGGCGTGACCGGTAAGCAATGGTTATTCCTCACGGGTGATCGCGACAAGATATACGACATTGGCCAGAACAGCTACATGGTTACTGCGCAGGAGGATTCGTCGGTACCGGGGGGCGTCGTTCACAGCGGAGCCTTTATTCTGGTCGACAAAGACCGGCACATACGAGGCATTTACGATGGCACGACCGCAGCCGGTACCGACAAGCTACTGAATGACATAGACCGGCTATTGACCGAATACAAATCATGAGGAAGCTTCTTTGCGCGTTCGTTAGTGCGTTATTCCTGACCATGGGGTTTGTTTCCTGCCAGAGTGATGAAGAAATCAAGCGGCAGAAATACATTACCGAGGGAATTCTGCTTTACCAGAATTACTGTGCGAACTGCCACCAGCCCAAGGGACAGGGGTTAGCGGCTCTTTATCCCCCCATTGCCAACTCAGATTATCTCCAGCATAAAGACTCCGTGATCTGCCTGATTCGGTACGGCATGCAGGGTCCGGTCGTTGTGAATGGCAAGACGTATAACCGCGTGATGCCTGCCCAGCCCCAGCTGAGTGACCTCGAAGTAGCCGAACTGGTTACCTACATTTACAATGAATGGGGTAAGGAGACGCAGTTGACCAGCCTGAACACGGTGAAACCCCAACTGGAGAACTGCCGTCCGAAGCAATAAAAATACCCCGGCGCTTACGGTCCGGGGCACCTCGTTAAATACCGCCGTCTACGTTGAAGATACCGGTGGGTTTGCGGATCGAGTACTGCGAAAAATCCTGGTTCGCATCCATACCGATACCATACAGCTTTTCGCCCGTGAGCTGGCTGATAATCGTGACGCGCTGCTCGGTATATACTTTTTTGGTACTGGGCTTCCAGTTGAGCGCGGGCGTCAGCAGCTTTTCCTGTTTTTGCGTGTTGATTACGACAACGTTTCCCATCACCGTGTACAAATCCTTGGCCTTGTCGTACCGACCGGAGTCGGAACGCAGCGTCGTAACAGGTTGCCCAGCCGGGTTGTAAAAGACGATATTGACCTGCTGGGGGTACTTGCGGTCGTCGTTTAGGTACCGTAATTGCTTGGGCGTTTTCAGCGTCACCTTCAATTGTGCAGCCTCGCTGTAGTGCATCTCAACGTTGTTGATCGTCTCGATGGGGCCGTTGAAAGGCACTACTTTCTTGGTTGTCTTGGCTTCCTCGCACCCAAACAGGGTTATGAGCAGGCCGGTAAGCAGACCAGCCACTACTCCTCGTTTCGTGTGGTTTTGTAACATGGTAACTCGTTCGCGTTGATAGCTATCGTCTACCTAACAACACTAATCGATAACCCGTTTGATAAACCAGCGATCAGCGAGTGAGAAACCGAGCGCAACACGCAGGTATTGCTCGCGCACCTGACTCGGAACCAGCATGCCACGCTGTCCATAGATCAGCGACATCGTCACCTGATTGACGCGGTAGCGACCCAGCGGCAGCGAAAAGCCGGCGCTCACGTTCATGTCTTTAATGCGCGCACCCGCAATCTCGTAAGGCATTTGGTTATACTGCGCACCGGCCCGGTACGTAATCAGGTCGCGGTAGCGGGTTGAGTTTGGTTTAGGCGTCAGTTCAAACCCAACGGCTGTCGTGATGGCGTCCAGCAAACCAGCATTCACGCTGTTGGCGTTCGTAAACCGGCTCCACTGCTGATAGCCTACGTCGACACCTGCCGTAAAGCGGTTGTTCCGCTCGATACTGATGCCCCCGTGGATTTGCTGCGGCAGCGTTGATTTACCCGACGCATTGATGCGAGCCGTATCGGGAACGGCCAGCGGGGAAGCGCCCTGCGTAAGTTGATAGATATCGGTCTGCGTACCCCGCACCCGTGTTTCCGGATCGTAGGTTGCTCCCAGGTTGAGCGTCCAGTTCTCACTTAGCTTCGGACGCCAGGCAGCCCCCAGCTTGAACACCACATCGCCGTAGTTGACCCGGTTCAGGAGGTTGATCTGTGTGTCGGTGCCGTTACCGTTGATCAGCACGTACGCCGACGATGAGTTGGTAATGTTTCCGAACAGGAACGAAGCCTCCCCACCGATGTATACGTTCTTTTTCTCGAACAACTTCAGCCCCGTCGCAAACGAAGCCTTGTTCAGACCACCCGACCCTTCGTACGTATATACACCCGTTCGGTTCGTTCCCGGCACCAGCTGGGTTTGCGCCGTGGCGTAGTTGACATAGGTAAACGGGCGCAGGTTAATCGACATGCTCCAGCGCGGATTGGCCGGAAACGCCACGGCCAGATACCCCAGGTTGGCCCCGAAGTTTTTTTGATTCTGCGTACTCGTACCCGTCTGTTGCGTCAGCGAACGGGACAGCCCCTGCAAACCAACCTCAAATACGGTAACTGGCGGGCGTGTTGCCAGCAAAGCCGGATTCTGTAGGTTCAGGTAAAATGGGTTTGGGTTGCTGATACCGACGCCCCCCATTCCGAGGTTTGCGGCATTGCCTACCGGATACATATCGCCCAGCCCAAGCGCCGAATAGGGTGTGTTACCCAGCCCTTGTCCGTGTGCCAGCGACGATACCAGTACTATTGCCAGTACACTACTTCCAATTAGCCGGCCTACCCGTGCGTAAATTCTCAACATTATGGCGTAAAATTCGATTCAGTCCAATCAGTACCAGTTCCGGCACTGCAAATATCGGCTCTTTCAGCCGACTTCTCAAAACCGGCCCATCGCCCCCGCACAACAGTACGGCTAAATCAGGCCAGACGTCCCGGTGGGCACCGATCAGGCCGTTTAGTTCAAAGCCAAGCCCATTCAGTACCCCGCTCCGCAGCGCATCACGGGTCGTACGGGCCGTAAGCGCAGGCCAGTCCGCGTCAGCCAGCGGGTTCTCGATCAGCGGGAGCCGGGCTGTATGCTCGTGCATCGCCTGAAACCGCATGTGCAGTCCGGGGGCAATCAACCCACCCCGGAACGTTCCCGTATCATCGACCAGATCGGCCGTCAGACACGTGCCCAGGTCCAGCACAAGACAGGCGCGGTCCGGAAATAGCGCGGTCGCCCCTACCGCAGCCGCCAGTCGATCGGCTCCTAACGTCTGGGGCGTCTCGTAGCCATTCTGAATCGGCACCGGCATCCGGTTGTCAAAGACGTACAAAGTATCGGTTAACCGAGCCAGTTCCTGCCGGATACTCGCTTCCGACCGACTCGTCGACGATACGATGACCTGGTCCGGCTGCGGACGACCCGGCGTTGTCAGGGCCTGCAGCATTGCTTCTGCCGTACCGAAATGGTCTGTCCTGACCAATTCCGTTGTGTCGAACCAGCCTGCTTTCAGCCTTGAATTGCCCCAATCGACTACCAGATTCATGCTACCGTAATGGTCCGTACGCTCAATTACCAGCAGCAAATATCGGTAGGCTAACGCTGGACATGGGTACAAACCATATCAAAATTTGCCGTTTTAAGCTTTTTTAAGGGTAATAGCATGACAATCACCCTCCAGAGCGACACAAACTTTTTCTCATGTCCGGTGTTTCTATTGACAAACGTATCACCATAACCTATCTTTGCCTTTGTCAGTATGATACGCGTAGCGATCCCGCCCCGCACGTATCTGTCGCTACTGACTTCCCAACCATTGTCAACGTCCGTGTCTGGCTGCACTAGCCTTTCATATTCGGATCAGACAAATCACATTTTCACTTTGACCCGTTTCCCCTGCGTACGCACCTGACTCTCAGCGAGTGGTTGGGCATGTCGGCTGCTGATTGCCTGTTACAGGTATGCGGTCAGTTCGCTGTTTTTACCCGCTCTTTTACCGAATCCGGTTCGACCTTTTCATTCATTCTACCGCCGTGCGACCGCACCTCTGTACGATTTACTGCTCCTAGCACTGTATGTATACCATTGACGACTTGACGATGAAGCTGGTTTCTGAGCTTCGCGGCATTGCCGATGAAGTTGGCATTCGCGACGCCACCAAGCTTCCGAAGAAAGAACTAGTTAACAAAATCCTTGACCAACAGTCGGTTAACCCAGCAGCAGCATCCGAAGCTGCCCCCGCTGAACCGGCTACGACACCGGCTAAACGAAGCCGAAAAAAACCAGTCTCGACTACCGATGCGGGCGCGGCTCCCACAACCGCTGCTTCCACTGCCGCTGTGGAAGTAGCCACGCCCCAGCCGGCACCGGAGCCGACCATCGCAGAAACAGCACCGGTAGCCGTTGCCGAAGCGCCATCAACACCCGCCGTGACGCCAACCGGCGAAGGCGAGCCAACCGTCCGAACCCGGCAACGTATACGGCGCGACGCTGATGCGTCGGACAATCCGGCACCGACACCGGAAGACGGCATGACTGCTACGGTGGATGCAGCGGCTGTCGAAACGAAGCCAGGCACATTTCCGGAAGACGCGCAACCGGCTCAGACTGAGCAACCGACGGCACCAGCTACTGCGCCCACAAACCGAGTCGACAATCGAGCAGGTAATCAGAATCCGTCGAATCCGAACCGGCAGCGGTATGAAGTCAATCGCGATTCGTCGACGCGGAACGATCAAAACCAGAACCGGCAGCGTAACCAACGAACGGATGGTCAGCAATCACCAGCTGGCAATGGACGGGAATCGGGTAACGGACGGGACGGGCGCGACAACAACCGGTTTCGGCAGGACGCTACCGGCGGGTACCCCCGCGACCGCGATCAGCGCGACAATACGCAGCGGGATAACCGCGACAACCGGGATGCGACGCAGCAGCGCGACAACACGCAGCAACGCGACACGTTCGCCCGGCGCGACCGCGATCAGCGGCCCCGTACGCAACGGGCCGTCACCGACGAGTCGGCAAATCGACTCAACACCCAGACCGAGGACGATTTCCTGACCCCAACAGTCGTCAGCGCGGACACCGCCGGCAATCAGCAGCAGGCCACCCCGGCCCAGAACGATACGCCCGCGAATGGAGCCGAACAACCCGCGCAGCCCATACAGGCGGATCAACCAACCGACGCAGCCAGCACGGCCGCTCAGCCAGCGGCACCCCAGTTATCCCGGGAGGCCCAGGAATACCAGAACCGCATCCGGCGGCAGTATAACCAGCACATTCGGGAGTTCGATGGAATCATCGAAAATCAGGGCGTACTGGAAATCATGTCCGACGGTGGCTATGGATTCCTGCGCTCGGCCGATTACAACTATCTCGCCAGTCCGGACGATATTTACGTGTCGCCTTCGCAGATCAAACTGTTTGGTCTGAAGACGGGCGATACGGTACAGGGCGCGATTCGTCCGCCCAAGGAAGGAGAGAAGTATTTTGCCCTGCTGCGCATCACGACCGTCAACGGTAAGACGACGGAGGAAATCCGCGACCGGATTCCGTTCGAATACCTGACTCCGCTCTTTCCGGAAGAGCAGCTGCACCTGAGCAACAAGCCCGAAAACTATTCGTCGCGCGTGCTCGATCTGTTCGCACCCATTGGGAAAGGCCAGCGAGGCATGATCGTCGCGCAGCCCAAAACGGGTAAAACGGTGCTGCTGAAGGAAATTGCCAACGCCATCACCCGCAACCACCCGGAGGTGTACCTGATCGTACTGCTGATCGATGAGCGGCCCGAAGAGGTGACCGATATGGCGCGGAGTGTCAACGCCGAAGTTATTTCCTCTACATTCGATGAGCAGGCGGACCGGCACGTGAAAGTATCGAGCATGGTACTGGAAAAAGCCAAACGCATGGTCGAGTGCGGCCATGACGTCGTTATCCTCCTCGATTCGATTACCCGGTTGGCGCGCGCGTACAACACCGTTGTCCCGTCGTCCGGTAAAATTCTGTCGGGTGGTGTCGACGCCAACGCCCTGCACCGGCCCAAGCGGTTCTTCGGCGCAGCCCGCAACGTCGAGAACGGCGGCTCGCTGACCATCATTGCCACGGCGCTCATCGATACCGGTTCGAAGATGGACGAAGTGATCTTCGAAGAATTCAAAGGAACGGGCAACATGGAGTTGCAGCTCGATCGCAAACTGGCCAACAAACGCGTTTACCCAGCCGTCGACGTACTAGCGTCGGGTACTCGCCGGGAAGATCTGCTGCTGGATAAAGAAACCCTGCAACGCGTCTGGATTCTGCGGAAACACATGGCCGACATGAATTCGATGGAAAGCATGGATTTCCTGCTGGAACGTATGAAAGGCACGCGCAGCAACGAAGAATTCCTGATCTCGATGAATCGCTAGAAGCCGTAGCAACAAGCATAAAAAAACCGGGAAAGACAGGCGCTTTCCCGGTTTTTTTATACTATTTTTCCAAGATCAATTCAACAAATTACATACGAAATGTCCGTCATCTACGTTTCTGATTGACCGGTATACCATACAACTGTACGTACTTTTACAGCCTGGCCGTTTGGCCTGCTCCAGTCCCCTTGTCTCCTTGAGAGACACCCTACTCACCGAACTTATCCAACAATGAATGACCTATTGATCTACCTGGTTGACGACGACGAAGACGACCGTCTATTGTTGCGGCAGGCCTTCCAACAGCATACTACCCCCTGCCGAATTGACGAATTTACGGATGGTGTAGGCATCATTGACCGCTTAACCCAAACAACTACCGGCGCTTACCCCAATCTGATCCTGCTGGATCTGAACATGCCGCGTATGGATGGCTTTGCCACGCTTAAGGTCATCAAGGAAAATAATGCGTGGCAGACGATTCCAGTCGTGGTCCTGACCACATCCGATGATATGCGCGATCGGCAGCGAACGGCCAGGCTAGGCGCAGACGACTACCTGGTCAAGCCGCCCAGCTACAGTCAGTTGCGGTTGATCATTGACCGGGGAGTAGCCATCGCCCGGCAGGATGCCGACACAAACAACGCAAGTCAATGCTAACGTCACAGCCCTGAGCAACTGACTTGCTCAGGGCTGTGACGGATACGGTGTGCGACTGGCCTTACTTAAAAAACTGCGTTATCGTCGGCCAGCAACCGTTTCCAGTCGGGGTGGCGTTTGATGTACGCACTCACGAACGGGCAGGTCGGTACAATTCGCATACCTTGGTTGTCGATATACTGTAGCGTTTCTTCAACCAGTTTCGAGCCTACACCCTTGCCTTCCAGGGCCGGATCGACTTCGGTGTGCGTAAGCGCCAGGACCGAGTCGCCCAGGGGCTCGTAGACGATAAAGGCGGGCTTGTCGTCCACGGTCAGTTCGAACCGGCGCGTCGACTCGTTTTTAGTGAGGGCTGTTGTGCTCATTTGTTGGTAACGTTGTGTACGAAAATCGGGACGGATGATCCGTGTACTGAATAACCCGTACCAATCGGTTTAGTTGCCGCCCGTTACTTCGGCTATTTTCTTGCTGAGCGCTTCACCCCGTATATTTTTGGCGACAATCGTTCCGTCGGGACCGATCAGGAAGTTCTGCGGAATCGAACGGATACCATACTGCCGCGCTACCTCGTTGTCCCAGAATTTCAGGTCCGACACCTGCGTCCAGGTCAGGTTATCCTTGTGAATGGCATTGATCCAGGCATCTTTTGCCCCCGGCCGGTCAAGCGATACGCCCAGTACGGTAAAGTTTTTGTCTTTGTACTGATTGTAGGCTTTCACAACGTTGGGGTTTTCCTGTCGGCAGGGACCGCACCAGCTCGCCCAGAAATCAACCAGCACGTATTTTCCCCGGAAATCACGCAGCGAAACCGCTTTACCCAGCGTATCGGCCTGCGTAAAATCAGGGGCTATCGCACCGACCGACGTTGCTTTCAGTGTCGTCAGCGTTTTCGCGTATGCCTGCCCGTCGGCACTGGTACGGACTGCTTCTGACAAACCATCGAATTTCGGCTTCAGGTCGGCATAGTCCGGTGCATAGCCCCCGTAGCGTTGCAAGGCGTACAAGCTAACGGGGGAGTTGGGGTTAGCCTTGATGAAATCAGCCCGCACCTGCCGTTGCTCGGCTTCGATTACCTCGTATTGATTGTCGAGCGATTCGCGGAACGTTTTGTCAGTCCGCTGCTGCGGAGTAGCTTTCTGGTAATCGCTCATGAGCAGCGCCATTTTTTTTATCGACGGCTTCAGCGCCACACGCAGTTTCTGGTAATCGGTGTTTAAGGGTGTACCACTCAGGACGGCATTGTCGAGCGAGTCCGGGCTGGTGATCATGATGGTACCGGGCTCCAGGTAGATCATCTCCGACGCGGTAGGCCGCCGGTTACTGAACCCTGTACCCACCCGATCGATCAGGATGGTTGCCTGCGTTGGTTTGTCGACGGTTCCCTTGAACGAGAAGGTACCGTTCTGAATCTGGCTCGAATCCAGTTTCATGGCCGGTCCGGCCCCATACCGCAGGTAGGCCTTGGCCGGTGCCGACACCCCGTTTAGTTTGCCGTTCACCGTATATGAGCCGTTTTGTGCCCATACAAGCAGTGGACAAGCAAGCAGCAGTACGGTTGACTGAAATTTCATGGTCGTTATTTGGTTACTGATTAGACGGGCAAGTACGCGATTCGGCCGGACACCTGGCGCACCCGCCCCTATCTTTACCCTGTTTCGTTACTTGTACGCCGGTATTCCGGTGATTTCGCTCCCCAGAATCAGCAGGTGGATGTCGTGTGTGCCTTCGTAGGTGCTGACGGATTCAAGGTTCATCAGATGCCGCATGATCGGATAGTCACCGACGATGCCCATGCCGCCCAGAATCTGCCGGGCTTCCCGCGCCACCCGCTGGGCGATTTCCACGTTGTTGCGCTTGGCCATCGAGATCTGGGCCGTCGTTGCCTTGTCTTCGTTTTTAAGGGTCCCCAGCCGCCAGCAGAGTAGCTGCGCCTGGGTGATATCCGTCAGCATTTCGGCCAGCTTTTTCTGAACGAGCTGAAAACTGGCGATCGGCTTGCGAAACTGCACCCGTTCCAGGGCATAGCGCCGGGCGACCTCGTAACATTCCATCGCTACGCCCAGCGATCCCCAGGCAATGCCGTAGCGGGCCTGATCGAGACACCTGAGCGCACTTTTCAGCCCGTAGGCTTCGGGCAGCAGGTTTTCCTTGGGTACCCGCACATCCTGAAACGAAAGCTGCCCCGTGCTGCTGGCCCGTAACGACCATTTATTCGGAATATCGCCAACGGTAACGCCGTCGCTGTCGCAGGGAACGATCAACGCCCGGATTTTACCCTGCTCGTTGCGCGCCCATATGATGGCAATGTCGGCCAGGGGGGCGTTGGTAATCCACAGCTTCGATCCGTTCAGCACGTAGTAATCGCTGCGTTCAATAAAGTTGGTTTCCAGGCTGCCGGGGTCAGAGCCGTGGTTCGGCTCCGTCAGGCCGAAACAGCCCAGCAATTTACCTTTCGCCAGATCGGGCAGGTATCTGCGCTTCTGGTCTTCCGACCCGAATGCCCAGATCGGGTACATCACCAGCGAGCTTTGTACCGATACGCAGGAACGCATCCCCGAATCGCCCCGTTCGATTTCCTGCGTCATCAGTCCGTAGGAAATCTGGTCGAGTCCACCACCGCCATATTCAACGGGAATGGTCGCACCGAACACACCGATCTGGCCAAACTTTGGTACGAGCTGCCGGGGAAATTCACAACGTTGGGCGTACTCCTCGACGATAGGGGTCATTTCACGCTTGACAAAATCGCGCACCGCCGACCGAACCAGTTTGTGCTCGGCCGTTAGCAAGTCGTCAAGGCAGTAAAAATCAGGGGCGTCAAACAGGTCGGTTTTGCCGCGCACCGTAGTGGCAGAAGGGGTCTGAGCTTGCATAAACACGTCAACCAGGTAGGGTCATCAGATGTTAAGCGATATACGCTTTTTTCGGCAATACCCACTAACCGCCGGGCTATTTTACGGCACAATTGGCGAGTTGCACAATATTTGTACAGCCCCTAAATAGCCTACTAAAACGGTGGTTTTACAGGTAAGCCATCCATAACGCACTACTACACATTGATAACGACGGGCGCGGTTAAGCAGGAGTTTGTTACACTTCTGAGCGGGGATATTTCCCTTTTCGATTTCAGTCAACGCTACGGGCTGCACGGATTTATCTACGACAATCCGGCCGATTCGGCATATGCCTACGTTAGTCCGGCGTTCTGGACTGCCCTGGGGTATGCTACCGCTTTGCCCCCCGGCTTACTGGCGTCGCTACTGGCTACGGACACGGCGCTGGCCACGCAGTCGGAGCGCGAAGCCGTTCATCAGGTTACCCACCAGGCCGGCCATCGGGTGACCGTACGTACCCGGACGCGACTGCTCAGTGGCCCCGATGGGTCGGCCCGCCGACTGACGGCCTGTACCTGCCTGCCCACCAGCCAGTCGGCCCAGCCTGCCGGTGCGGATACGCCCGCGCTGCCCACCGCCCCCCTGGATTCGCTGCTCCACACGGTCACGAGCAATTCGCTGCTCCGGACCATCATGGACAGCCTGCCGATTCTTATCTACATAAAGGATACGGAATCCAGAAAGCTGTTTGTCAACCGGGCGGAGTACATGTACATGGGTGCCACCAGTGCCCGCGACATCATCGGCAAGAGCGATTATGAGCTTTATCCGGCGGAGTCGGCCCGCCAGTCGATTCTGGAAGATCAGCTGGTGATGAACAGTGGCATACCGATGCTTGGTCAGGAAACGCTGAACGCCCGGCATGGCCACGACAGTTGCTGGTTTTTAAGTTCTAAAATTCCGCTCTACGACGAGCAGGGAAAGCCGGCCGGCCTGTTGGGTATCAGTCTCGACATCACCGCGCGCAAGCAGGCCGAACTCGAACTCCAGCGCACCTCCGACATGCTGGAACGGACCAACCAGGTTGCCCGAGTGGGCGGCTGGGAGTTGAACCTGCAAACACAGGATATCTACTTCTCCCGCATCACCCGGGAAATCCACGAAGTACCCGACGACTACGTACCCACGCTGGAGACGGCCATTAATTTTTACAAGGAAGGTCACAGCCGGGATACGATTACCAAAGCCGTTGCCACCTGCATCGAACAGGGCACCCCGTACGCGCTCGATTTGCAGATCAGCACCTACACAGGCAGGGAACTGTGGGTGCGGGCCGTCGGCCAGGGTAAGTTTGTCGACGGACAGTGTGTGGCGCTGATAGGCACGTTTCAGGATATTGACGAGCAGAAACGTACGCAGCGACTGGCGCAGGAATCGGCGGATATGCTCCGCAAGCTTTCGGATCGGGTGCCGGGCTGTTTGTATCTGTTTCAGTCGTTCGACGATGGCCATATCGCCTTCCCCTACCTGTCGACCGGTGCGACGGAGTTGTTCGAACTCGACCTGAACGCCACCGATACAGTCGCCGAAACCCTATTGTCGCGCATTCATCCAGAGGATATGCCGGCTCTGATAGAGACCTCCCGACTCTCGCGCACGACGCTTACCAACTGGAATGCCGACTTCCGGGTCGTGCTACCCCGGCAGGGGGAGCGCTGGATTCATGCCGATTCCGTACCCGAACAACTGGCCGACAGTACGCTCTGGCACGGTTATTTTCAGGATGTTACCGCCCGCAAGCACAGCGAAACCGAGCTAATCCGGGCGCGGCAGCATGCCGAAGAAGCCAGCCGGTCGAAGTCGGAGTTTCTGGCGAATATGAGCCACGAAATCCGTACGCCACTCAACGGGGTAATCGGTTTTACGGACCTGCTCATGCGCACCCAGCTCGACCCTCTACAGCAGGAATATATGTCGACGGTGTACCACTCGGCCAACTCCCTGCTCGACGTAATCAGCGACATCCTCGACTTCTCAAAAATTGAAGCAGGCAAGCTCGACCTGTCGATCGAAAAAACAGACCTCTACGACATCGGCAGTCAGGTAGCGGACATGATCAAGTACCAGGCGCACCAGAAGGGACTGGAAATGCTGCTGAACATTGCCCCCGACGTACCGCGCTACATCTGGACCGACCCGGTCCGGCTGCGGCAGATTCTGGTCAACCTGCTGGGTAACGCGGTCAAGTTTACCGAATACGGCGAAATCGAACTGCGCGTCGACGTGCGGCCTGGCCCTACTGCCGATCAGATCGCTTTCCGGTTCGAAGTGCAGGACAGCGGGATTGGCATTGCTCCGCAACATCAGCAGAAGATTTTCGACGCCTTCGCGCAGGCCGACTCATCGACGACCCGACGTTTCGGCGGCACGGGGCTGGGACTAACCATCTCCAACAAGTTGCTGAGTCTGATGGGTAGTCACCTACAACTGACGAGCGTTGAAAATCAAGGCAGTACCTTTTTCTTCGACGTACTGTTCCGGGCCGAGCCGGGCGAGCCGCTCGACTGCGCGATTATCACCGGTCTCGACCGGGTGCTGATCGTCGACGACAACGCTACCAACCGGCTGATCGTCCAGAACATGCTGAACCTGAAGGGAATTGCGTCGGACCAGTCCAGTAACGGCATCGACGCCCTGGAGAAACTGAAGCGGGGCCCTGTTTACGACCTGGTTCTGATGGATTACCACATGCCGTACATGGACGGAATCGAAACGATCCGCCAGATTCGGCGCACGCTCAACTATTCGGCCGATCAGTTACCGATTATCCTGCTGGGCAGCTCCGCCGACGACGCGTACGTGGAAGCCGTTTGCCACACGCTGTCGGTACAGCAGCATTTGATCAAGCCAATCAAAATTCAGCCGTTTTTTCAGGCACTCGCTCAGATCCATCAACCGCAGTCGCTACCGATCCCGCTATCAGCCCCCGTTGCGCCAGCGACGCCACTGGTCGGCGAACAGACGGTACTGATTGTCGAAGACAATTCGGTCAACATGATGCTGGCCAGTGCCATCCTGCGCAGCGTTTCGCCCACTATCAATCTGCTGACGGCACAAAATGGCCGGGAAGGCGTCGACGTGTTTATCCGCTCGAAACCCGATCTGATTCTGATGGATATTCAGATGCCGGAGATGAACGGCTACGAGGCAACGGCCGCCATTCGGGCGCTCGACGCCGGTCAGACCGTACCGATCATTGCGCTGACGGCAGGCATTATGAAGTCAGAACGGGAGCGTTGCCTGAACGCAGGGATGAACGATTATATTACCAAACCCGTCGTAAAAGACACCATTGCCCGTATTTTGCACCAGTGGTTACCCGCACCGGAACCAGTAGTCCCTGCCCCACCCATGCCCAACCAACCAATCGCTACCCTATCGATGACTGCCCATTTTGATGAAGAAGAGCTTCGCGCGCGCGTCGGTGGCGACAAGGCCTTTATGACTGAACTGCTGAGCGAAGTCAACGACTACCTGGCCGGCTTTCCGGCCGAACTGCACCACCACCGGACCCGGCGCGACTGGACCGAGGTAAAGGCCGTGGCGCACAAACTAAAAGGCAGTGCGCTCAACCTAAGCTTCGGCATCCTGGCGACACTGGCGAGTGAGGTTGAGCAACTGGCCAGTGCCGGTGAGGGCGAAGCCCGGATTGTTGAACTGGAATCGGAACTCCAGGCAGAGATCGAACTTCTGCAAACCCTGATCTAGTGAGCGCTCACCAGCCAGCTCAGGCTTTCTTCGAGGAGTTCGCCCATAGTCTGGCAGGGCGAAAAGCGGTCGCTGCGGTAATGGCGGTTCAGTTCGTGACGTAGCTGGGCGATGCGGTCGGGCGACGACAGCGTTTCCCGGCGCATCAGGGTCAGCAGATTAGTCAGCCGGGCGTGCTCGATCCGAATCCGGCTGGCAATCTGCGCCCGCTCCTCGACCTGATACTGCCGCACGCTTTCCGGCGTCATGTACCGCACCCCCAGTTCGATCAGCGCGTTGTTTTGCCGGAAATACTGTGGCATGTACACCGACTTTTTGCCTTCGTAACATTGCTGGTCGAAGTCGATAGCCCGGATACGGTAGTACATTTCTTCAAAATCGGGCGTCACGTCGACCACGAAATTGGCCGAGTGCATGTCGCCCAGCAAGCGGAGAAAGCAGCGTTCGTTGAATTTGACGAATTCCTTGCACAGCCGGATCGGATTCAGATCCGGATCGGTCAGCCGGTTTTCCAGGAATACGTCGCCCGGAATACCCACGATATGTTCCTCGACGAGCGTTTCCCCACTCGTCAGGTAACTCACCTGATTGGGTGAGAGAATATCTTCCAGTTCCAGGCCGTAAATCCGCGAGGCATCCGCGTTTTTGACGTAGAAGTAATCGAAATTATCGTTGACCTGGTTGACGATACGTACCCGAAACGGCATGGTGTTGCCGTAGGTGCACAGATCGACCCGGTCGATGCGCAGGTGACTGGTCACGTTCAGGTCGCCGTCCGATTTCAGATAGGCGTAGATCGTCCGGAGTGCCAGGTGAATGTCGTTCAGCTCGGAAGGCGGGTACAGCATCGTTTCCCAGAGCGTGTCGCGCCCATTGCGGTCCAGCACGGCAAACGACGTATCGGCCCGTTTCAGATCGGCATACGAAATACTGGTCGGCGTTTCCCGATCGTAGTCGCGCAGGTACGTACGCAGGCCGTCGCTGATGGGAAAGGGTTTTTTCTTTTTCGAAATGATGGCCATATGGACACGGGTTGACCGACGCAGCGTCGCTGGTAAAGGGGCCTGTTTTGCCTACGTCGTACGGATACTTGTCCACTGAACCCAAACAACGCTACCATCGTTGCGATAAAAGGCTTAATTTGCCTTACTCGCTGCGGGATAACCACCCGCCTTTTGTATGATTCATCAACTCACACTTACGCTTCCGCCGGAACTGGCGCTCGACGACGATCAGTTTCGGGACCATATCAGCCGACAGTTACGGCTCCCGGCCGACGAACCGGTTGTGGTTCGTAAAAAACGGCAATCCATCGATGCCCGCAACCGGCAGGTTCGGGTACAGGTCGATACCGAGGTATTTATCGGTGAAACCCCGCCCCCGCTTATTCGCTATCAGAAGCCCCGGCAGGACGTTACCCATGCCCCCCAGGCCATCGTTGTGGGTGCGGGTCCGGCGGGTCTGTTCGCTGCGCTGCGCCTGATCGAACTGGGCATCAAACCCATCGTGCTCGAACGGGGCAGCGACGTACGCGCCCGCCGACGGGACCTGGCAGCGATCAACAAAGACCATATCGTCAACCCGGAGTCGAACTACTGCTTCGGCGAAGGCGGGGCCGGTACGTATTCCGACGGTAAACTGTACACCCGTTCTACCAAACGGGGCGACGTCCGCCGGATTCTGGAAATCTTCGTCGCACACGGGGCCACCGAGCAGATTCTGGTCGACGCCCATCCGCACATCGGCACCAACAAACTCCCCAACGTCGTGGCCGACCTGCGCGAATCGATCCGGCAGGCCGGTGGCGAGGTTCGTTTCGACACGAAAGTCACCGACCTGATTCTGGAACAGGGCGAGTTGAAAGGCGTCGTGCTGGCAAACGGCGAAGCCCTGCACGGCATCGGCGTTATTCTGGCGACGGGTCATTCGGCGCGGGATATTTTTCACCTGCTCCACGACCGCAACGTCCGCATCGAAGCGAAGCCTTTTGCCATGGGCGTACGCATTGAGCATCAGCAACAACTCATCGACCGGTTTCAATACCACCGGCCCGACCGGGGAGATTATCTACCCGCAGCGTCGTACAGTCTGGTGACCCAAACGCGGTTCAACCGGGTAGATCGGGGCGTTTTCTCGTTTTGTATGTGTCCGGGCGGTTTTATCGTTCCGGCAGCGACAGCCCCCGGTGAGTTGGTCGTCAACGGCATGTCGCCTTCCCGGCGCGACTCGAAGTTTGCCAATTCAGGCCTGGTCGTTGCCATCACCGATACCGATCTGAAACCGTATGCCGACGAAGGTCCGCTGGCGGGTCTGGCCCTGCAACAGGATCTCGAACGCTGGGCCTGCCGAGTCGGTAGCGCGGGCGATCCGGGGCAGGATCAGATCGCTCCGGCGCAGCGCGTGGCCGATTTTGTCGACGGACGGGTGTCGGCCAGCCTGTTGCCGACGTCCTACCAGCCGGGCTTACGGTCGGTCGACATGTACGAGGTGTTGCCCGATCACATTGCCCAGCCGCTGCAACAGGGCCTGCGTGACTTTGGTCGCAAGATGCGGGGTTACCTGAGCAACGACGGACAGATCATCGGCGTCGAAAGCCGTACGTCGTCCCCCGTCCGGATTCCGCGCGACCGCGACACCTGCGAACACGTGGCCGTTCGACGGTTGTTTCCGTGTGGCGAAGGGGCCGGTTATGCCGGGGGAATCGTTTCAGCAGCGATGGACGGTGAACGTTGCGCCGAGGAATTAGTTAAGCTATATAAGTAAGGTTTACGGTTTTCGGCACACGGTTTACGGTTTGTCTTGCGATCGAAAACCGTGTACCGAAAACTGAAAACCAACTACCATTAACCGACACCATGATCGACACCAGTTTCCAGGTTTTCAGCGAACGTTTGCGGCAGCGGCTCCAGCAGCCCCTGCCCGGCGAGGCAGCACACCGGAAAATGGCGTCGTCGGCTCGTACCCGGCTGGGTATCAAGCCGAACGAGCGTACCCGGCGGTCGGCGGTGTTGTTGTGCTTTTACCCGTATCAGCATTCGATCTATCTGCCGCTGATTCTACGCCCGCAATACGACGGTGTACACGCCGGACAAATGGCGTTTCCGGGCGGGCGCATGGAGCGTTTCGACGAAAACCTGACCCGCACGGCGCTTCGGGAAGCCCAGGAAGAAGTTGGCATTCGGGTGTCCGACGTTAAAGTGCTGGGACTGCTCACGGAGTTATTTATTCCGCCCAGTAATTTCTACGTACAGCCCGTGGTCGGCATCCTGCCGTATCGCCCCGACTTTTACCCCGACCCGCGCGAAGTAGAAGACATCGTCGAAGTCGACCTCGATACCCTGCTGGACGAAACGATCGTTGGTGACAGTAAAATCGAAGTACGGGGCATGACGGTCGATGCGCCGTTTTACCAGATCCAGGGGCACCGCGTCTGGGGCGCTACCGCCATGATGATCAGCGAGTTGCTGGTAGTACTGGACGGGTAAGGTACGCAGTATTACCAGCATTATAGACGCTACAACGCGCCACCAGCGGCATAGTACAGCTGGGCTACGGCTTTCTGGTACTTCGCTTTTAGTTCTTCACCCTTGATACGCAGGTCGATCAGTTTACTTTCGCGGGAGTTTATCAAAAACAACGAACTCTCCCCCAGTTCGAATTTCGCCTGCTCACCCCGTACCAGAATAGTCTGGTTTTGTATGGTCTGCTGCTGTATGACCACTTGCCGGGCCAATATCTGTAACTGATTGTAAGCCGACTGTACGCCGTTCATGACGTCACGACCGGTCTGCTGCCGTTCGAGTGCTGTCTGCTGATTTTTCAACTGCACCTCCCGCAGTTTCCCCCGCTCTTTCCGAAGAAACAGCGGAAAGACAACGTCAAGTCCCACCTTGTAGTTTTGCGGCCGGAAGGCATAGTAGCTACTCCAGTCGTACCGCTCATCGACAGACGGCGTCTGACTCAACAGGCTGGCACTAAGCGCAATCTGCGGTTGTACCAGCGCCTGCCGCCAGCGTTCTTCCAGGGTTAGTTGTCCGATCTTCGTATCGAGTTTCAGCAGTTCGGGGTGTTGCTGCGCTGCCTGTGCCAGCAGGGGCTGCAACAGTGTATCCGCCGGAATCAGGGGTGAAGTCAACTGGGGAATCGTCTGTTCAGGCAGTTCGGTCGGCTGTCCCTCAGGGTTCCACAAAAACGTATTGACCCGCAACCGGGCGTTCCGCTCATCGAGTACAGCCTGCTGCTGTTGCACTAGCCGATCCTGCACCGTAATGAGCGCTTCCGTAGTATCGATCGTCGCGATTTCGCCCAGCAGTGCCTGCGTCCGCAGCGCTACAAATCGGGTGTTCGCCAGTTCGAACCCTTCGGTCAGCAGCACCCGCTGCCGGTGCGCCAGAAACCAGTCCCAGTAGCTTTTAGCCGCGTCGTACAGCGTCTTGTTGACCAGTGAGAGTCGGTCAGCTTCGGCCATCGTCTGCGCCAGCCGGGCCTGCCGGACAGCATTACGCCGGGCATCGATGAGCATCGTTTTACCAATGGGCAGGCTTAGGCCAACGCCCGTCAGACCGGTTGGCGGTGTGCGTTCTTCAGGGTTGATGTAGCGGCCACGCGGGTCATTCCGATCATAGGAGATGTTCAGGTCAATACCACCCGGCCAGATAGGCACCGCCAGTTTGTTCTGCCAGTGATCGTAGTACAGATCATTACCGAACTCCTTCCGGTCGTAGTGCGTCACCAGTTTGGGGTCGAACGCACCCCGCGCCTGCATGAGCACCTGCCGGGCTTCTTCGCCGAACAAGCCCGCCTGCCGGATAATGGGGTGATTCTGCCGGATGATCTCGTAAAACGTCTGCGCCGGAAACATCGTCGTGTCGATCGTACGAGTCGGTGCCTGTCCGTTAGTCAGCAGCGGTGCTACAGCGATCACCCCCACCAGCCAGGCTGTCAGATGCCTGCGTGTTAGCGCCAGCCGACTCATAGCTTCACCCCTTTCTCCGGCTCTGCCTGTAGACTAGGCGGGAATCCGTTCAACATTCGCCACAGTTCGTACCAGATCGGCACATCATCGAGCATCACCCAGCCATACACACCTGACCCGATCCGCAACTGCTCGGGCCAGGGCTGGTCACCAGCTTGTGTCGTTGGCGTTATCAGCAGCCGGTACGTCCCGTTCGTACTGCTGACCGCATCGATAACCGCTACTTTACCAGCAAATGTACCAACGGCGACACTCGGCCAGCCCGAAAACTGAATGGCAGGCCAGCCGTCGAACTGAAGCCGTACGATCCGCCCGTGCTGAATCAGCGGTACATCCATCGCCCGAACGTAGAGTTCAACCGCCAGTTGGGGCCGGTCGGGCTGTAGGGTCGCGATGGGTTCGCCTTCCTTGATGGTTTCACCAATACCCGTTTTGGCGGGCTGTACGACATAACCATTCTGCGGGGCCCGCACGACGTACCGGTCACGCCGGATATCGACGTTCGTGATCTTGTTCCGAAGCTGAGCGATTTCGCCCTCCGTCTGCGTGCGGCTCGACACGGCCGAACTGCGGTCTGACTTTGCTTTTGCCAGATCTTCCCGGTATTTCGCTTCGATGGTGCCGAGGTCAAGCCGGGCGTTCAGCAGGGCCTGCCGTGAGGTAGCTACCACGTTTTGCTCGGTCACGACGAGTGCATTCTCCTGCTGTACCGTCCGACGGCGCGTTTCCAGATCGGTCAGCGAAATCAACCCATCCTGATAGGCTTTTTCATACCGGGCAATCCGGTCGAGCGCAATCTGGTAGTTTCGCTGAGCGGCCCGCAGATCGGCAATGTCGGAGTCGAGTTTATACTGCGCCTGTTTTACCCGGTTCCGGGCGGCCTCCAGACTTACTTTAACACCTGCATCAAGGGCCGCAATCTGACCATCCAACGCTGTGATTTTGGCTTCGTACGCGTCTTGCGAGCCTATTTTTGCGGCCAGCTGCTCGTCGAGTCGCTGTGGCAGGTTGGGGTCAAAATATTCGTCTTTGATGTCGGAAATAACCAGCAGCGTATCGCCTTTCTTCACGTAGTCACCGTCCTTGACCAGCCAGCGTTCGATCCGGCCGGCTACCGCATTCTGAACGGTTTGGGGCCGATCCTTGGGGGTCAGCGCCGTAATCTTTCCGGTACCGGTGATATTTTGCCGCCAGGGCAGAAACATCACGATAATACCGACGATCAGGAAAAAAGTCATCCAGCGACCCAGTCGGCGGGCACTGTCCGGATGGGGTAACTCCTGTAAAGTTTTAAGCGGGTAACGGTCCAGATCGTCCGTGTCAATCCGATCGTTAGATATGTTTAGCATAGGTATGTGCGGTAGCTTCTATCAGCGATTGGTACGTACTTATTCAGCGTGTTCGGGAGCAATCGCCAGTGGCAGATCGGTCACGTTGGCTACCTTTTCGACGCCGGCCAGCGTATCGAAGATGGTCTCGATCCCGGTCAGAAACTTATCGACCGCCCCCGTGATGATGACAATGACAAGCTCAGAAGCGACAAACTGCCCTAGCGACATCTGCCGGCTAACCACCAGCGAGGTTCCCATAATCAGCAGTCCACCGACAACGATGACTTTAAACGCAACCCCACTGTACATGAATTTCTTGATGACGCTGAAATGCGCCTGCCGCTTGGCCACATAGGACGCCACCAGTTCGTCCATGTGTCCCATCGACTCCTTCTGATCGTCGGGAATAACGGTTTCTTCGGGCAGGTCGGCCGCCATCTTTTCCAGCAGCGCAACCACCTTATACTTGTATTTCGACTCGGCCAGACTAGTCTCGATACCGCTCGGCGCAAAAATTTTGGTAATGAGCCATACTGCCAGCACGACGAAAATGGCAAAGGCAATGAAAATGGGGTGATAGGCAATCAGCAGCAGCAATCCGAATATAATCTGTACCCCGGCGGTGGTGAGATCGACCAGCAGTTTGGGCATTGCTTTCTGAATCGTCAGCACGTCGAAGAACCGATTCATCAGCTCGGGCGGGTAGTACTGCTTCAACGCTTCTGAATCGATGCGGGGCAGGCGATAAGTGTATTCGAGAGCCGCTTTGGCGAAGACCCGCTGCTGTAGAATCTCGACCAGCGTGTGCTGGGCAATCAGCAACAAGCCCGACACGATGATACCGAAGATGACCAGACCGATCAGGACGTAAATGGAACTGAAGACCGTTCCGCTTGAGACCAGCGTAAAGACGGCCTGCGTTCCCAGCGGTAGTGACAGACTAATAAGCCCGGCTACGATGGCGTACAGATAAACGTAAACGATATCCTGTTTTTCGGTGGATAACAACCGGATGAGCCGTTGGGTGGGTGTTGGTTGTGGCTCGACCGTAGCAGTAACAGCCATGTGTGTATTGTGGAACCTGTTTGGTAATTGGTGATGCATCAAAACTACATCACCGTATTATTTTTAACCAATTTTTAACCCTAATTATTGCTTGATGGTTTCCTTTAGTAGGGTATATACAGCGGATTGATTGCTTTTAGACAGCCAATCGAGCCTGATTTTCACTTGTCTATGCCGGGCTGAAATCTTTTTACTTAAACAAGATTTCAGGCGATTCGGCTAAAAAAAACGGCGATTCCGTCGAAAAATCGGCGATTCTCCCGCACCCGTACGTTGTTATGACAGGCCGGGCGTCTAGTTTTGCAGATGGGCCGCAAACGCCCAAACCGTTTCGTTTCGTATTCGTTCCTCCCCTTGCAACGTTGTTTCTGTGAAAAGATGGATTGCTATCGGCCTCGTCGTGTTAGTACTCGGCGGGATTATCGTCTACAATAAAGTCCTGCATCCGGCTCCCGGCTCCGCTCCTGGTGGTGGGGGTGGTGGGGAGAAGAAGGGCGCAGCAAGCAAAGACGGAAGCGCCGGTAAAGGTCCGGCTCCCGCCGTCGTTGCGTACGTCGTACGGGCGCAGGACATCAAGGAGAACGTCATTACGAGTGGCTCGCTGCTGGCCGCTGAGCAGGTAGACATCTACCCCGAAATATCGGCCCGGATTACACAACTAAACATTCAGGAAGGCCAGCCCGTATCGAAAGGGCAACTGCTGGTAAAACTGTTCGACGCAGATTTGCGGGCGCAGCTTCAAAAGCTACAGGCCCAGGCCGACAACGCCCGGCGCACCGAAGAACGAAACAAGCAACTGCTGGAGCGGGGTGGTATCAGCCAGCAGGAATACGACATTGTCACCACCAACCTGCGCTCGTCGCTGGCCGACATCGATCTGGTGAAGGCAAATTTACAGCGGACCGAGATTCGGGCTCCGTTTTCGGGCGTCATCGGCTTGCGAAACGTCAGTGCCGGTGCCCTCGTATCGCCCAACACACTGATTGCCCGGTTGCAGCAGGTATCGTCGCTCAAACTCGACTTCTCGATTCCAGAAAAGTACGGCCCGTCCGTTAAGTCAGGTTCATCCATTACGTTTCAGGTCGACGGCAGCAACACCCCCAGTCAGGGTATCGTCTATGCCATTGAGCCGGGCGTGGAAGAGCAGACCCGCAACCTGCGTATACGGGCACGGGTGGCAAATGCGTCGAGTCGGTTTCGGCCGGGAACATTCGCCCGCGTGACCCTGACGGTACAGACCAACAATGCGCTGGTCGTACCAACCCAGGCCGTCATTCCGCAAACACGAACCAATCAGGTTGTCGTTATCAAAGGCGGGAAGGCCCAGTTTAAAGATATTGTGACGGGGCTGCGTACGCCGGGCTCGATTCAGGTGCTGTCGGGCCTGACGGCGGGCGATACGGTGGCAACGACAGGTTTGCTGTTCCTCAAACCCGACGCCCCGGTTAAGGTTGGCAAGACGATCACGCTGCCGGATGCGGGCCCTAAAGTGGCAACTAAGTAACGTTTTATAGTTGAAAAGTTATAGAGTTGTAAAGTTGCGGTCCCCGCCGGGACTGACGCTTCCTCGCTGACGCCGGCAACTATATAACTTAATAACTCTACAACTTTACAACTACAAAAATAGACAACTCAACAAAGCCATGAGTTTACCCGAACTAAGTCTGAACCGCCCCGTACTGGCCATGGTGATGTCGATCGTCATCGTGCTGTTCGGGGTTATTGGCTTTACGTTTCTGGGCGTCCGCGAATACCCGGCCATCGACCCGCCGGTAATTACGGTACGTACGAATTACACGGGGGCCAACCCCGATATCGTGGAGTCGCAGATTACCGAGCCTATCGAGAAGTCGCTGAACAGTGTCGAAGGTATCCGCACGATTTCCTCGAACAGTGCGCTCGGTGCCAGCACGATCACCGTTGAATTCAACCTCGACGTCGATCTGGAACGGGCGGCCAACGACGTGCGCGACAAGGTAGCTCAGGCCCAGCGGCAGCTCCCCCAGGACATCGACGCCCCGCCGGTCGTCACCAAAGCCGATGCCAACTCGGACCCCATCATTTTCATGACCGTACAGAGCACGACCCGCAACCCGACGCAGTTGTCGGACTACGCGGAAAACGTGCTTCAGGAACGATTACAAACGATTCCGGGCGTCAGTCAGGCGAATATCTACGGGCTGAAACGGCAGGCCATGCGACTCTGGATCGACCCGATCAAACTGTCGGCCTACCGCCTGACCTCGCAGGATATTCAGGCGGCTTTGAACGCGCAGAACGTCGAGCTACCCAGTGGTAAAGTGTACGGTAACACGACTGAGCTTACGGTAAAAGCCGTTGGCCGCCTGACGACGGAAGAGGATTTCAATAACCTGATTCTGCGCCAGACGGCTAACCAGATCGTTCGGTTCAAGGACGTAGGCTACGCGACGCTGGGTGCCGAAAACGAAGAAACCATTTCGAAGCAGAACGGGGCGGTGGGGGTTATCCTGGTACTGATTCCGCAACCGGGTGCCAACTACGTCAGCATCGCCGACGAGTTCTACAAGCGGTTCGACGCGCTGAAAAAAGACCTGCCCAAAGACATCATCGTCAGCATCGGTATCGACCGCAGTACGTTTATCCGGCGGGCCATCGAAGAAGTGGGCGAAACGCTGCTCCTGTCGTTTGTACTGGTCGTACTGGTCATTTACCTGTTCTTCCGCGACTGGCTGATCGCCTTCCGCCCGCTGATCGACATTCCCGTTTCGCTGATCGGCGCGTTCTTTATCATGTACGTTGCCGACTTCAGTATCAACGTGTTAACCCTACTGGGTATCGTACTGGCAACGGGACTCGTGGTCGACGACGGTATCGTCGTTACGGAAAATATCTACAAGAAAATCGAGCAGGGCATGGACACCCAGCAGGCGGCCAAGGAAGGCTCCAACGAGATTTTCTTCGCCGTGCTGGCTACGTCGATTACGCTGGCGGTCGTGTTCCTGCCCATCATTTTCCTGGAAGGTTTCGTGGGTCGGCTGTTCCGAGAATTCGGGATCGTCGTAGCCGGGGCCGTCCTGATTTCGGCCTTCGTGTCGCTGACGCTGACGCCGGTGCTCAGCGTGAAGATGACCGCTAAAGATCACAGCAAACGGTCGTGGTTCTACCAGAAAACGGAGCCGTTTTTTCAATGGCTGGACGACAGCTACCGGCAGTCGCTCGATACGTTCATGAAAAAGCGGGGCTGGGCATTCGTTATGATTGCCGCCTGTCTGTTGCTGATCGTAGGGCTGGGTTCATTGCTCAAATCGGAGCTGGCCCCCCTGGAAGATCGCAGTCGCACCCGTATCGCCATTACCTCGCCGGAAGGAACGAGCTACGAATCGCAGGCCAACGTTACCGACCGGGTCATGCAGTTTGTGCTCGATTCGATCCCCGAAACACGGCTGGCATTCAGCGTGGTAGCTCCCGGTTTCTCGGGCGCAGGGGCCGTCAACTCGTCATTTGTCATCGTCAACCTGTCTGAACCAACCGAGCGGACCCGTTCGCAGCAGGACATTGTCGATTACATCACCAAAAACCTGAAAAAATTCAGCGAAGCGCGCATGTTCGCCACGCAGGATCAAACGATTCAGGTGGGCCGGGGCGGTGGGTTACCGGTTCAGTTTGTGTTGCAAAATCTGAACTTCGACAAGCTGCGGCAGAAATTGCCGCTGTTCCTCGACGAAGTGGCCAAAGACCCGACGTTCCAGAACTCCGACGTCGATCTGAAATTCAACAAGCCCGAGCTGAACATCAGTATCGACCGGGAAAAAGCAACCAATCTGGGCATCTCGGTACAGGACGTCGCGCAGACGCTGCAACTCGCACTCAGTAACCGCCGGCTGGCCTACTTCCTGATGAATGGCAAGCAATACCAGGTAATCGGGCAGGTCGACCGACGGGATCGCGACGCGCCAGATAAGCTTCAATCGTTTTACGTCCGCTCGAATCAGGGCGAACTGATTCAGCTCGACAACCTGGTGAAGTTTCAGGAGGTCAGTAGCCCTCCGCAGGTGTACCACTATAACCGCTTCAAGTCGGCAACGGTATCGGCCAGTCTGGCTCCCGGTAAAACGATTGGTGATGGCGTGGCTGCGATGAACGCTATTGCGGCCCGGGTCCTCGATCAGAGTTTTCAGACGGCTCTGTCGGGCCCATCGCGCGACTACGCCGAGAGTTCATCGAACACGTTATTTGCTTTCGGACTCGCCCTCGTTCTGGTATACCTGATTCTGGCCGCCCAGTTCGATTCGTTTATCGATCCGCTCATCATCATGATTACCGTACCGCTGGCGCTGGCTGGCGCAGTGTTCTCACTTTGGATGTTCAATCAGACGCTGAACATCTTTAGCCAGATTGGTATCATCATGCTGGTCGGGCTGGTGACGAAAAACGGGATTCTGATCGTGGAATTTGCCAACGAACAGCGGCTGACGGGCAAGAATAAATTCGAGGCCGCCGTCGAATCGGCCGCGTTGCGCCTGCGTCCCATTCTGATGACGACCCTGGTGGCGGCCTTCGGTGCCCTCCCCCTAGCCCTTGCACTGGGTGCCGCGTCGAAAAGCCGCGTTCCGCTCGGGATCGTTATCGTTGGCGGATTACTGTTCTCGCTGGTGCTGACGCTCTATGTCGTACCGGTGATTTACACCTACATGAGCCGGCGCAAGGATGTCGAGCCGGAAAAACCCGTCTCAGAACCTACCCAGCACCGGGAGGTGGTAGTTTAGGGTTCAAGGCTTATAGTTTTCGGTTTACGGCATACGGCGTTATGGACAGGACTACCCGAACGTACACCGAAAACTGTAAACCGAATACCGTCAATTCTTTCTCACCGACCGGATGGCGACAATCGTTGGGGTAGCCTGGTAGAAATCAAACAGGGCGCGGCCAACGAGTTCGTGCGCAACGGCATTCATGAAGGCAGGCAGACGATCGAGAAAGTACTCCGGCGTCGGGCGGACGTGACGGCTGGTATCGAATACACTGAAGTCCTGTTGTTGCCCCTGGCGTAACAACACCTGCCGTCCCTGCTCACACCATGGATACAGGTATCGGTTCGGTGTGGGGGCTGGTGTCATGATGAGCACTTTGTGGCGGTGTGGGCGCAGACGTTGTAGCACGGCCATCAGCTCAACCGTATTCTCCGGCACACCAACAGCGCCTGCCGACCCGAAAAAAAATCGCTGTCGAATCCACGTTCCGACAGCTGCCAGTCGGCCCGTTGGCTTGGCTGGTCCTGGCCAACATCCTTCGCCACATTGCCAGATAATCAGATCGTAATTCTCCAGCGGCAACTGGCTCAGTAACGCCTGTACGTCAGTCAGGCGGGTGCTGGGGTGCGTTTCGGCCGTAACCGCCTGCCCCGCCCGGCTGATCTGCCGAACAAAGTGCCCGACAAACCCTATCTGCCCGGCTGGCAGGCCATAACCCGTCGTGTGCTGATCACCAATTACCAGTATTTTCATCGTGCAGTGGACTAAACCGTCTTCTATACTCGTTACGTACGGCTGTTTTCAAACGTGGCAGCGAATCGTAAGAAATAGATGCTTTCTTTTGTTGCTTTATGCAACGGTTCGTGACGCATGCGCGTACCGGCATAGACTCTATGCCAAGTTCTATTTTAACTACCACGGGCCTTGCTGTTCAGAAAATCGCCGTCGTTCTCGGAAGCTGACCTCCCCAGCGTTATCCAGGCCTGCCGCACCGGCGATCCACGGGCGCAGCGTACCCTGTTCAAACAGTTCTTCGGCTATGCGAAAAGCATCTGCCTGCGCTACACATCGAGCCGGGAAGAAGCCGAAGATGTGCTGAACGAGGGATTCCTGAAAGTATTTCAGCACCTGGATCGCTACGACGACTCGCAGCCATTCAAAGCGTGGCTGCGCACGATTCTGGTCAACACCGCTATCAGTCATTACCGACGGAATCAGCGCTACGACCAGCATAGCGACCTCGAATCAGGTGAGCAGGTAGCGTTCGACGACAATATCGTTGACCGGATGGCAGCCGACGAAATTCTGGCGCTCGTTCAGCAACTTTCTCCTACGTACCGCACCGTGTTCATGATGCACGTGGTCGACGGGTATACGCTCCACGAAATCGCCGGACTGCTGTCGCACAACGAAGCTACCGTTCGGTCGAACTTTGCCCGCGCCCGCCAAAAATTACAGGTTCTCATCAAGGAAGCCGCTCTTCTTCACAACAACTCCGGCCCCGACGGCCCTATGCGTTACTATGAAAACTGACCGATTTGCCGATAGTATCCGGCGAAAGCTGGACAGTATCCGCCCCGACTTTTCCGAACGGGACTGGACGAAAATGCAGGCCATGCTGAAACAGGCGGGTCCGCTCCCCAACGCGCTGCCCCCGCGCCCCCGCGTTTTTTCGGGACAGGCCGCCCGGCTCATCGTAGCCGGTGCCGCTGGAACTGTACTGTTTTTAGGGACTACCCTGTACCAGACCTATGAATTAAACCGTCTACGTAACTCGACTCAGGCCGTGAGTCAACCCACTCCTACACAGGCTGATTCGGCCCGTGTCATTACCACCGACACGCCGATGGCGAATCGCACGGACCGGCCGACAGGCTTACCCGGCGTGGCGACGCCGGGCGTCACCACGCCCGGCATGATTGTTCCTGAAAGGTCGACGAATGCGCAACAACCGTCGCCAACGGTAATTCGGGATACGGTCTACGTCGATCGCTACATCCGCGTACCAGGTAATGCCCAACAACGAACAGAGCGACTAGCCCGCACGGCTGATCCTGAAACGGGCCAGCGGATGGCCACTGAACCTGAATCGCCGACGGCACCTGTCAGTCGCCCGACGGTATTGGATCGACATTCTTCGCAAGCCGATCCGTCTGGTGATACCCGTATGGCGTCAACCCCAAAAGCCGGTGCCGGGAACCAATCGACTGATCAGAGCGGAGCATCAGGCGAACAGTTGACAAAGACCGATCAGCCAAACGAAGCCGGTACGGCAAAGCCAGCCACCGATGAGCCCACAGTCAACGCCAACGACCAGCCGGCCGTAGTAACCGGGCAGTCAGCCCTGTCACGCCCGGACCGAACCCGGCCTGTTGCCGACAAGGCAGGTACCAGCACTCGTCGCGAGCGCAATCGTACGAAGGGCAACCTGAACGACGGCGTCGTTCGTAACGCTGGCGCTGTCGATTCGTATGCGGCAACCGGCAACGGTGCAGCAGTCGGCACAAACCGACCTACTACCCAGATTGAATCGTATGAATCCGCAACAGACCGGGCGGCTGGCAATGTGCCAGCAAGTGGCGAAACCAGTGGATCTGTCACGATTCAGGCGGAACCGATTCAGATACAGCCGGTACAGTTGGGACAGGTAGCTTGGGAACAACGACTCATGCAGCGAAGCCGACGAATGCGACCTGCCCGTACGGTCGTCGTTGGTGGAGCAAGCGTAGCCCAATCCGGCAAATCCGGTCAGGCGAAAGATGTTTCTACCAAACCGGCGCAGCAGTCTCTTCCGTCTCTTATAAAGCTACGCGTCGGGCCGGGGGGTGATCTCTACGGGAAGCTGTGGAGCGCCGGTGGTTTTGTCGAAGCGCTCATCGGTAAACACCTGACGTTCAGCGTTGGCCTGAGCCGGGCCTCATTCGACAATGGCACCTTCCGGGACGAAGACGATTTCAGAAAGGTAAACAGCAACCTGAAAGAGTTTCGCCGACAGTATCCCGCTTTGGGCGCACCGAACCGGCATGACATTTTCGACATCAGGCTGGAAACTGTCCGGCTGATTATGCCGATTACGGTTGGTTATCGGCTACCGATCAGTTCATCCATTGCCCTGACACCGACGCTGGGAACGAACCTGAATCTGAAGAGTCAGGAACAGGGCTCTTACATCCTTCAGCAGAAACCGTTATTCCCCGTGTTCCCTCCAGCGGGCAATGGCCCTGAACTGGGCAAAAAAGACTTCTGCGAAACCCGGAGCGTATCGGTCTTCAACAACATGACCCTTGGTGCAAACATCGAATGGCGCAAAAAGCACTGGGGTGTTCAGGCGGGGCCGGTACTGAGCATCACCTCACAACCCGATCCGGACTGGGTCAGCACGCTATCTGGCGGGATACGGGCACGGGCTTTCTTCCAGTTCTGACGACTCGTACCAGCAAAAACGGGAACCTGCCACAGGTTCCCGTTTTTACTGGCTGATAACCAGACCTAAAAATGTGAATCAAAAGTAGAAAACAGCAACCGTAGCGTAGTGGGTAATTTTGTAGAATGCTACCGCACGGGCGGCCCCGAACTACAACTCATTGCCCTCTACGACTACGTTTGCCGCTGGTACGCCAGCCCGGTACTATGCTACGCATTCAGCCCTGCATTACCAACGACTGAGCAATAATTGCTGCCCAGCCTTTACCGATCAGGAACTGATGACGATCTATCTCTTCGGTCTCATCAAGCAACGATCCACCCTGCGTCAGACCTACGACTATATCACCGAGCATTGGGAAGGCTGGTTCCCCAAATTACCGTCTTACCAGGCTGTTAGCTATCGACTTAACCAGATCGGCTGGCATTTTGAGCCCTTGATCGATTGTCTCTGTGAACACTTGCAAGCCCGCCACGACCTACTACGGGACGTCTTGTTGGCCGACTC
>NZ_PVTE01000002.1 GCF_003002825.1 Spirosoma oryzae
CGTAGCCGAAAGCCTGCATGGTGAGCAATATTGTGATGTGAGATACCACAAAATTGCTCAACTCGTCAGGCTTTCCCTATTTTCGGATAGACTCTAAGCAGTCGTTTATCGTATCGGCTTAGTTAGCCGGCTTTTTCTTGACCGAGGCATTCATCCGCAACACGACATCGCGTTTATTGATTGCCAGCCGCCATACGGCCAACGGCGTTTTTTCGGTACCAAAACAAATCTGGCAGATCACGTTCTCAGTCGGAACAGCCGCGTTATAGATGTACGTCGTATCGTTGATTTTCTGAATATTGGCAATCTGCGACTGCTTCTGTTCAGCGTTATAAAGGTAAGCATCCAGCACTTCCCGCTCCTTCGCATCCAGCGTCTTATTCTGTACGTCGGCCGGGCCAAGCAGTTGAATCGTCACACCATATTTCTTACTGATCGCGTCGAGCCGGGGCAGGTTTTGTAACTGGCATAGTTGCGCCTTCCGGCCTGCGTCAGCCGCTTTTGTCAAGCTGTCGGTCAGTTCTTTCTCGACAACCGCCGTCACTTTACCGCCCAGTTCGTCGACCGTCTCCACCAGATCGGCGTTGGTGACCCGTTTGATTTTCATATCGGCCATCTGCTGCTTCAGCTCAGGCGTATACTTCACACGGTCGGGTGTGCAGCGGGTTATCACAACAGCAAGCAAAAGCGCACTAGTCAGGGATGTCAGGCGATTCATGACAGCGAAAGATGATATGGTGTTTCCGGTAACAACACACACCTGCCGGGCTTGGTTGCAAATGAGCCGGTCATCGTAACTGCCCTATTTTTCGTACTTTTGTTTATTCGTTTGTTATCTATCATCTGCCACAGAAACCGGCGGATTTTTCATCATACATCATGCTCGATCAGTTAGAAGCAATTCGCGAACGCTTCGACGAAGTTGCCCAGCAAATCGTTCAGCCGGAGGTTGTCTCCGACCAGAAACGCTTTATGAAGCTGAGCAAGGAATACAAAGACCTCGAAAAAATCGTCAACCAGTATCAGGCCTATAAGCAGTTGCTGGAAGAGATTGACAACGCCAAACAGATTATCGCGACGGAGAAAGACGAGGATTTCCGCGAACTGGCAAAAGCCGAACTCGATGAGCTAATCCCCCGCCGGGAACCGATGGAAGAGGTGCTCAAAGAGATGCTGATTCCGAAAGACCCGAACGACAGCAAAAACGTGATTCTCGAAATCAGGGGTGGTACCGGGGGCGACGAAGCAGCCATTTTCGCGGGCGATCTGTTCCGCATGTACCAGCGTTTCTGCGAGAAAATGGGCTGGCGCATGTCGCTGGTCGATTATACTGAAGGCACGTCGGGTGGTTACAAAGAGATCATAACCGAGGTAGAAGGTGAAGACGTCTACGGTAAGCTCAAGTTTGAGTCGGGCGTACACCGCGTGCAGCGTGTGCCGGCTACCGAAACTCAGGGACGAATCCATACCTCTGCCGCCAGCGTGGCCGTACTACCCGAAGCAGAAGAAGTGGACGTCGAACTGAACATGAACGACATTCGCAAGGATACCTTCTGTTCGTCGGGTGCGGGTGGACAGTCGGTCAACACGACCTATTCCGCCGTTCGCCTGACGCACCTGCCGACAGGTCTCGTCGTGCAATGTCAGGACGAGCGGTCGCAGCTTAAAAACTTCGACAAGGCGTTAACAGTATTGCGGTCACGGCTGTACGAAATCGAGTTGCAGAAGCACAACGATGCGATTGCCTCGCAACGCAAGACGATGGTCGGCAGTGGCGACCGTTCCGACAAAATCAGGACGTATAACTATCCGCAAAGCCGCGTCACCGATCACCGCATTGGCATGACCGTTTACAACCTGCCGGCCGTTATGGACGGCGGTATCAGCGAGTTTATCGAGCAGCTCCGCATTACCGAGAACGCCGAACGATTGAAAGAAGGGGCTACCGCCTAACGAAAAAGCCGGACACTGTTGTCCGGCTTTTTCGTTATAGTTAGTTTCCTAGTTTGGTTATCCCCCCGGCTTCGTAAATCAGTTTAGCCAGTCCGTCATAGTCGATTCGTCGGGCCTGCGATGCGCTACCCGCTTTGACAGTAACGGCATGTCGAAGCGTAACGATGTCGGTCAGCGCAGGCACCCGCCCACACGACCATGTCGCCGGGTCCTGCCAGCTACCGTTGGTAACCGTTACCAAGCCGTTGTAGCCGCTGTCGCAGAACTCATTCCAGGCGGGTAGACCAACGTTATTGCTGATGTCCACAGTTTTTCCACAGAGCGCCGTGAATGACGACGGAATGCAGCCGGTCAGCTTATTATTCTGAAGTTGCAGGTAGTGCAGGGTCGGTACGCTACCGAGGGAGGCCGGTATGCTACCCATTAGTTGATTATCGTTCAGCGTTAGTTCGGTTAGTTTGGCGAATGAACCAAACACGTCAGGTACCGAACCTACCAGTCGATTCTGTCCGAAATACAAATATTCAGCCTGCGTCAGTGCACTCAGGCTTGTTGGTATAGTGCCACTCAACTGGTTGTTGTCAACGCCTAGTCTTTTGATCTGTGTTAGATTCCCTAACTGCTCCGGGATCGCACCCGCCAACTGATTACCCGAGAGATACAGCGTCTGAAGCTGCGTCAGCTTGCCCAACTCAGCCGGAATTGAGCCTGTTAGCTGATTATCTGACAGGTAAAGCGTCGTCAAAGCTGTCAGATTACCCAAACTGGCAGGTACGGTACCCGTAAATTGATTCGTGCCTAACACCAGTCTTTCGAGTTTTGTCAGGTTACCTACGCTCGCAGGAATGTTTCCGCCAAGGCCGGCATTCGCGCCACAGTTGAAGACTTTCAGCTGCGACAGGTTGGCGATTGTCTCAGGTATCGTTCCGACAAAATTAGCGTAGCTGATATCGACCGACTGGAGCGCGGTCAGGCTGGTTAGTTTATCTAAAACGAATCCGCTGCAATGCGTATACGCCAGGTTTATATCCTGAAGATTGCTCAGATTTCCAATTGAAGCCGGAATCGAACCCCGTAAATCCGGCTGGTAGGACAGGTTGAGCGTAGTCAGCGCACTAAGCTTACCGATCGTTTGCGGTACGGTTCCATTCAAGTTATTGCCGGGAAAGTCAGAAGCGAAGCTAATGTTCGTCACCCGTCCGTTGGCGCAGCGTATGCCAAACCAGCCGCTGCACGGATCGCAGTTACCAAGCCAACCACTTTTGTTTGTCCAATTGGCCCCACCTGTCGAATTGTATAGATCAACGAGCGGCAGGTAATCGGGGTGCAGTGTACTCCCAACCACTACGCTCGCGCTTCCCTTACAACCTGCTCCATTGTCGACTGCTACGCTATAACTCCCGTCGACCGATACGCTGATAACACCCGTTGTGTTCATTGCAACAAAGCCGTCGGGGCCCGTAAACTGATAGGCTGAGCCAGCCACACAATTACTTACAGCGACCAGTGTTGCCTGTTTCTGCTCACAGGATAGCGAATTACTGGCAGTGAGTGTAATCAGCGCTGGCTGTGCATTGGCAGCAGTTATCAATATAAGATAGATCCCAGCGATACACGCGTACAAACGATACGTAGCTTTTCGACCCATATGGTGAAGACACAATAAACAGTAGAAATTAGCAAATCAGAAACGTTGACGATCAATACATTAGACCGGCAACGTAAACTACCTGATGCATACGAGCGGGTAACCGTTTTGGTTTTTATCGTATCCTAATGAAAGACTAAACTTATACTATTGATTTGTACATTCACCAAACTAATTCGCTAGCCATGCTCCCCGGTCTTCCGGTTTATATTTCCGTATTGTTTATACTGATCGCAATCAGTACAGTCTGGCTTTTCTACAGGGCCACTAATTACAACCGCACGACTTTAGTCGTCTTGCAGGGTTGGCTTGCTTCACAGGCGGTTATGGCTCTCGCTGGCTTTTATGAGCGTACCGATACGACTCCACCCCGCCTAGCTTTTCTGATTGGCCCGCCACTGCTCGTTATCGTTGCTCTGTTTGTCAGCAAAAAAGGGCAACACTTTATCGACACGCTCCGACTTGAGCAGTTAACCTTGCTGCACTCCGTACGAATCGTTGTCGAGATCGTACTCTACCTGTTGTTTGTTCACAAAGCCGTTCCAGCGTCTATGACGTTTGACGGCAGTAATTTCGATATACTAGCAGGGCTGACGGCACCGCTCGTGTACTACCTGGCATTCGTGCGCAAAAAAATCACCCGACGGATGCTGCTTCTCTGGAACATGGCCTGTCTGGGTCTACTGATAAACATCGTTCTGACCGCCATATTGGCGGCACCGACACCCTTTCAGCAAACCGCCTTCGACCAGCCAAACATCGCCATTTCCTACTTTCCGTTTGTGTGGCTTCCTTCCGTCGTCGTACCGATTGTGCTGCTTTCGCATTTGGTGGCAATTCAGCGGTTACGAACACCATGGTAGTTGACTGCCCGAAGAATCGCCAGAGCTAACCAATACCAATGAAAAAGCCGCTGACTGATGCGTACATCAAGTCAGCGGCTTTACTTGCCTGAGGCAATACGAACTTAAACTTTGATTTCAACGTCGACACCGCTGGGCAGCTCGAGTTTCATCAGGGCATCAACGGTTTTTGCGCTGCTGCTGTAGATGTCAACCAGTCGCTTGTAGGTGCAAAGCTGGAATTGCTCACGCGCTTTTTTGTTGACGTGGGGCGACCGCAGAACGGTGTAAATCTCCTTGTCTGTTGGCAGGGGGATGGGGCCGCTAACGATAGCACCCGTCGACTTAACCGCTTTCACGATTTTCTCAGCCGACTTGTCGACCAGCATGTGATCGAACGACTTCAGTTTAATCCGAATTTTTTGGCTCATTGTGTTGTGGTTCGTTATGTGTTAAAGTGAGCACCGCCGAAAGAACCATTTACTCCGACGGCACAAAAAATGGGCAACCGGTCAGTGCTGACCGGTTGCCCAATGCCTTGTATTACTTGCTACCTTTTTCTTTAGCGACAACTGCATCCGAAATGTTCTGGGGAACAACTTCGTAGTGCGAGAAGGTCAGGTTAGCCGTAGCACGACCCGACGACATCGTACGCAGGTCGGTTACGTAACCAAACAGTTCTGACAGGGGAACGTCAGCTTTGATTACCTGCGAACCAGCTTTCGAATCCATACCTTTCATCACACCCCGGCGACGGTTCAAGTCACCCGTGATCGGACCGGTATATTCTTCCGGCGTCAGTACTTCAACAGCCATGATTGGTTCGAGCAGTTTCGGACCAGCCTGACGAGCTGCTTCGCGGAAACCCAGACGAGCTGCCATTTCAAACGACAGTGAGTCGGAGTCAACGTCGTGGTACGAACCGTGGAACAAACGCACTTTCATGCTTTCCAGCGGGAAGCCAGCCAACGGACCGTTTTTCAGCGACTCATCAAAACCTTTCTGAACAGCCGGAATGAATTCACGAGGAATAACACCACCAACGATACCGTTTACGAAGTCCAGACCTGGCTGAATAACGCCTTGCTCGTCCTGATCGCGGGGTCCAAGCTCAAACACGATGTCGGCGAATTTACCGCGACCACCCGTTTGCTTCTTGTATACCTCACGGTGTTCGATGTTCTTGGTCAGTTTCTCCTTGTACGCTACCTGGGGAGCACCCTGGTTTACTTCTACCTTGAACTCACGACGCATCCGGTCGATGATGATCTCAAGGTGAAGCTCACCCATACCCCGGATGATGGTCTGACCCGTTTCTTCATTCGACTCGACTTTCAGCGTTGGATCTTCTTCGATCAGTTTACCGATAGCCTTCGAGAAGTTATCCTGGTCGGCCGTTTTCTTCGGCTCGATCGCATAACCAATAACAGGCTCTGGGAAAATCATCGATTCCAGGATAATCGGATTCTTTTCATCCGACAGCGTATCGCCGGTCTTGATGTCTTTGAAACCAACAACGGCACCGATATCACCAGCTTCCAGCCGTTCGATCTGGTTCTGCTTGTTGGCGTGCATCTGGAAGATACGCGAGATACGCTCTTTGTTGCCCGACCGGTTGTTCAGGACGTATGAACCCGACTCCAGCACACCCGAGTACGAGCGGATGAAGCACAGGCGGCCAACGTAAGGATCAGTAGCGATTTTGAACGCCAGCGCCGAGAACGGATCGCTTGCGCTCGGTTTACGCGAGATTTCCTCGCCCGTGTCCGGGTTGGTACCTTTGATGTTCTCCTTGTCGAGGGGCGAGGGCAACAGGGCCATCACGTAATCGAGCATAGTTTGAACACCTTTGTTTTTGAACGACGAACCGCAAAGCATCGGAACGATCTTCATGCTGATCGTTGCCTTACGAAGCGCTTCCAGAATTTCGTCTTCCGAGATCGACTCAGGATCTTCGAAGTATTTCTCCATCAGCGTGTCGTCGAATTCGGCAACCGCTTCCAGTAATTTTTCACGCCATTCGGTAGCCTCATCCAGCATATCGTCGGGGATGGGGACAACTTCGAAGGTCATGCCTTTATCCGACTCATTCCAGATCAGACCCCGGAAGTTCACCAGATCGACAACACCTTTGAACCCGTCTTCTTCGCCAATTGGCAGCTGAAGGGGGACAGCGTACGAACCGAGCATTTCCTTCACCTGCTTGCACACGTTCAGGAAGTCGGCACCCGAACGGTCCATTTTGTTTACGAAGCCCAGACGAGCAACGTTGTAGTTGTTGGCCAGACGCCAGTTGGTTTCCGACTGGGGCTCAACACCGTCAACGGCGCTGAACAGGAACACCAGACCATCAAGAACGCGCAGCGAGCGGTTTACTTCAACGGTGAAGTCAACGTGACCCGGTGTGTCGATGATGTTGATGTGATACTTCTGGTCCCGATAGGTCCAGTCGACGGTAGTAGCGGCCGAGGTAATCGTGATACCGCGCTCCTGCTCCTGCTCCATCCAGTCCATGGTAGCAGCACCATCGTGTACTTCACCAATTTTGTGGCTTACGCCGGCATAGTACAGAATGCGTTCGGTCGTCGTCGTTTTACCCGCGTCGATGTGGGCAGCGATACCGATGTTTCTCGTGAACTTTAAATCGCGAGCCATTAGCTTGTATACAGAAAGTTATGGTTTTCTACTCTTGCCGAAATGCAAAGCGAGCAATAAACACCCTTCTGCAAATCAGGTCGCAAAATTACTGAAAGTCAATCACAATAGCAACGTTACAGCCGAGAATATCGTTGCACTATGGCTTACTTTTGGCTATAGTTAGTGAGCGTCTCCCCACTGCCACTAACAGGCCCCTCCTTGGAATCATGCAAAATCCGTATATCGCGCTGCTTCGCACAGCCTGGACCTACGCCCGGCACGAAAAGCGCCGGTACGTACTCGTCTATTTTATGTTTGTACTGGCCAATGTCGCCAGTTCACTTAATCCATTATTATTCGGCTGGTTCGTTGGCCGACTTCAGCAAAACCATGCCGACATACTACAAACGTTATGGCTGTATGCAGGCGGCTACGTGGGACTCATGCTAATCGAATGGGCTTTTCACGGCCCTGCCCGGATTATGGAGCGTCGACTGGCGTTCAACGTAAGCCGCAATTTTCTGGATGAATTGTTCCATCATACACTGCACCTGCCGGTCGGCTGGCACAAAGACCACCACAGCGGGGCTACAATCAACCGCATTCGTAAGGCCTACGACGCGCTCAAGACCTTTTTTCAGGACGGCTTTGTGTATCTCCACGCCTTTCTGAAGCTTATTTTTTCGTTTGCCGCCATCCTGTATTTCTCGCCTTACTTCGGCCTGATCGGCTTGGGACTGGGTGCGTTTACGATCTGGGTAATTCTGCGCTTCGATCGACCGTTCATGCGGGCGCTGGACGAGACCAACGAGGGCGAACACGTGGTATCGTCGACGCTGTTCGATAGCTTATCGAATATTCTTACGGTTATCACCCTGCGACTGGAGGAGCGCATGCAGCACAGTCTGGCCGGGAAAGTGGCCGCTGTATTGCCGCCGTTTATGCGACAGGTCCGGATCAACGAGTGGAAATGGTTTGTGGCGTACCTACTCGTTACGCTGATTTATATCGTATTGGCGGCTGGTTACGTCTACGAGCATTATACGCCCGGTACTGTATTTCTAGTGGGTGGACTCGTGACGTTACTGGGTTACGTTAACCAGTTTACCAGTGTTTTTCACGATGTCGCTTACCAGTATACCGAGGTTGTTCGCCACAACGCCGACGTGCAGACAGCACGCAGCATCGGTGAAGCCTACGCCCGCTACGAACGCCCGGTCCATGAAACATTACCCGACCGCTGGCAATCGATCACGATCGACGACCTCAGCTTTTCCCACACGGTTGCCCGTCGCAGCGCCACGCTTGACAAACTGTCGATCACGTTACGTCGGGGTCAGCGCGTTGCGTTCATTGGATCAAGTGGTTCGGGCAAGAGCACGTTACTGACGCTGTTGCGCGGTTTGTACCAGCCCGAGCCCGGCCTAACCGTTCGGATCGATGACAAATTGACCTCGTCACTGAATGCTGTTGCGAACACGGTCACGCTGTTTCCGCAGGAACCAGAAATTTTCGAGAACACGATCACGTATAACATCACGCTGGGCCTGCCGTTCGATGCCGAGACAATCGATGCAGTTTGTCGGGCCGCCCGGTTCGATACGGTTGTTCAGCAACTCCCGCATGGGTTGGCTACCAATATCCAGGAAAAAGGGGTAAATCTGTCGGGCGGGCAGCGGCAACGGCTGGCGCTGGCACGGGGTATTCTGGCAGCCCGCACCAGTACGATTGTGCTGCTGGACGAACCAACCAGCAGCGTCGATCCGAAGACAGAGCTAGCTGTTTATCGGGAGTTGTTTCGTGAGTTTGCGGATAAGGCTGTCGTTTCCACCCTTCACCGGCTTCATCTGCTGCCGCTCTTCGATTACGTATACATCATGGATGACGGGCGCATTGTCGATGCGGGTACGTTTTCACACTTGCGTCAGCATAGCCCTGTCTTCCGCGATCTCTGGGCTCATCAGCAGGACGCCCTCCGTCCAACGGATCAAGCCGTATAGCTGCACTACGTATTCGGAATTACCCGTTGCCGTATCATTTCTTTCTCAACAACGGTGATGTATCCAATAAATACCAGGTTAGACGCCAGCAGATCGAGTAGGATATAGGCAGGGGTCTCGGGAAGATAGTCATCGATCCGAAAATAAACGATGCCAATCGGACGATACCCGTCTTTAAAGACCAACGTTCCATGGTCTCCGTCAAACGTGATAACGATTCGTTGTTGATCGATAGCCATTTGCATGACAGCAGTGTCAGACAAACCCCACTGCTCTATTGCGACATGCCTTATATCCAGACCAGCGTCGACCAGTCTGGTAAATGCGGGCATTGGGAAGTGTTCGTCAGCTAGCCAGCGCAGCATAGTGCTCATGACGCCTGACGCAGCGTAGTCGGGATTTGAAAGACATCTTCCCGAATGTTTTCGAGCAGAAAAGTATATACTGCCGGCAAGGCATTCTTGGGTAAATGGGGATAACTCTCAAGAATCATCTGTTCGGTCCAGCCGTTTGCTAACCGTTCCAAAATCAGTTCGACAGAAATCCGGGTGCCCTTGATGACGGGCTTACCCGCCAGAACAGCTGAATCTGTATGTATGTATTCCTGCCAGTTCATCAATCTACAGATAACGATACGAATGTAACGCAAAGAATTACTCGACGGGGGCTTCTACGATGGTGACGATTTTCCAGAGACCACGAATATCCTGGAGGGCTACCGTTACGTTGCCGCCGTTGGGGTTGTCGGAATGCAGTGTCAGGTAGTTGCGCGTCAGGAGTTCGTTGTCGCGGATACGTTTGACAACAAAATAATCCCGGTACATGACCGCAAACACACCACCCGACTGGTATTCCCAATCACTTTCGCTGACAGGTACAGCCAATACTTTGGCTCCGTGCGCTAGCTGGGGGCTCATACTGTTCCCGGAAATCTCGATCACGACGGCGTTCTTGTGCCCTTTCGTTACAGTTTTCCGCACACGAAATGGCTCTACTTCCGTCATGTTGTTGCCGTCGGCGAAGCTCTCGACAAAACTGGCGTAAAAGCGAACCGGAACAAACGGCACTTCTACCGTGTCGTCATCGGCAGCACTGATTCGGGCGTTCGAATCGGCCGAATTAAGCACGGGCAGAATACCCCGAATCAGGTAATCGGCGCTGATTTGGGGATAGCAGGTCAGCAAACTCATCATGGTATCGTATGATGGCTTGGCACGCCCGTTCAGAATGTTGTAGAATTTGGACGGGTTCTCGCCTAACTCCTTAGCGATCTGATAAATAGTAATCCCCAAAGCATCAAAAACCTGCTTCAGTCGCTCTTGTATGGCTACGGGCTTGCTCATATCGTCCAAACATTTTTTCATGCTATATAGTATAGTTCAATGTATAATATAATACAACTATATTATATTGCTCACAAAACGTTGGTCAAATCTACAATAATTCCGTACAGAATACGCGCATACTGTGTGCTTTTCATCTGTCTGTTTATGAACCGGAACCGTCTGCACGCCAATACGGCCCCTACTGTGCTGTTTATCGATATGAACAGTTTTTTCGCGTCCTGCGAGCAGCAGGTAAATTTTTGGCTACGCGGCCGGCCGGTGGGTGTATGCGTCTATACGGGCCGGCAAGGGTGCGTAATTTCACCGTCGATCGAAGCCAAACAACGGGGCGTCAAAACCGGGATGCGGCTGGATGAAGCCATGGTACTTTGCCCTGACCTTATACCGGTCGAGACACACCCGGCGCGGTACCGCGAATTTCACGTTAAAATCATCGCCTTGCTGCGAACGTTCTGCGACGATGTGCTGCCGAAAAGCATTGACGAAGCGATTGTCGACCTGACTAATTATCAGCTTGCCTATCCTGATCCCCGCCACGTTGCGCAGGCGATCAAACGAGCTATCCGGGAGCGGGTAGGCGATTATCTGCGCTGCTCAATCGGTATCGCACCGAATGCGTTTCTGGCAAAACTGGCTTCCGACGTACAAAAACCCGACGGGCTTACCTTGATCGCACCCGACACGCTCGACGGCATTTTACAAACGCTCCGGCTTACCGATCTACCGGGCATCGGCCACCGAATGGCCGAGCGGCTGCAACGGCACAACATCAATACGCCTATCGATCTGCGTTATTCCTCACCCGAACACCTGAAAGCCGTTTGTCAAAGTGTAATTGGCTGGCGCTGGCACATCCGGCTGAATTTCGGCGGTGAAGTCGATCTGGAGCCCAGTGAAGCATACAAAAGTATGTCGGCTATGCGTACGATCTCAGCAGAGCAGCGGGGTACACCGGATAAGCTGGCCGAACTGCTCAGAGCACTTTGCCTGACTTTAGAACGGCGTATGGTGCAGCACGCCGTCTTCTGCCAGGAACTGTCGTTCTCCTGCCGTTACCAGTCAGGCCAGACATACCAGTGCGAAATCAAACTACAACCACCTAAACAGGATGGGCCCGAACTGTACGAACTGATTCAGCAACGCATCGTAGCGTTTCAGAAACGGCATCCTCGTCAGGCAGTGCTGAACGGGCAGCTTCGATCCATGACCGTGGCCGTTTTCCGGTTTGTGCTTGCCGAACAGGTTCCGCTCGACTTATTCGCCGATACAAGTCGTAAGGACAAACTTCGTCAGACGCTGTACGATTTAAAGGCCCGTTACGGCTCCGAGAAGCTGATGCGAGCCAGTGAACTCACCGACGACCCCGTGTACCGCGACGTCATAGGCTTTGGGAACATCAACGATCTATAAAGGCAACCGCTGCTCGTTCGGGCAGAAAAACGTGGTACGTCCGCCTACGGTTATCCGTTCGATCCGAGTCTGGCAACGTGGGCAGAACTTGTGTGCGTCGACATCATCGTACGGGGAGTCGTCCCACTCACGCACGTGAATCAGGAAATCAGCAGGGAAATTCCGATAAGCGGCCTCATGCTGAATAGCCGTTTCCAGCACATACCGGATCGAGCGGTGAAGCTGCTCCAACTGCGCATCGGTAAGTGTGTTCGCCCGTTGCTCGGGATGAATAAATGCCTGAAACAGTACCTCATCGACAATCCAGTTGCCAATACCGGCCACGACCTGTTGATCGAGTAAAACCGGTTTGATGGGTGACTTCCTGGTCCGAACCCGCTGCGTCAGTTCGTCCAGTGAAATAGCCAGTGCATCGGAGCCGATCTTCTTCGCTTTCAGAAACGCATCGATATCCTTCACCAGACCAACCCGCTCGAATTTTCGCGGACACAGGAATCCCAGATTGAAGCCGCTTGTAAATTCAAAAACGATTCGGGCGAACCGAGGCCGGTCAAGTGACGCGTGGTAGTATTCAAGATCGCCTGTCATGCCGAAGTGCATGCGAACGATTATGTCAGGATCGTCGGTATAGACAAACAGATTTTTGCCCACCCGATAGGTACCCGTAAACTGCCGACCATCGAGCGCCTGCTGAAGCTGTGCATAGTCGGTTGTCAGCAGCTTCTTATCTTCCACGTCAATGTGTTGAATGGGCTGATTGAGCGCGGACGACTCCAGATACTGACGTCTTATCTCTACTTCGGGTAATTCGGGCATGACTTTTTTTATCCGCCCTAACCGCTTGTCTACGATGGTTGTTTTGCGGAGCGTAAGGTCGTAGAAACAGCCTCCACAACCCGCCCAACCGTTTAATAAACATTCAGTTAGACACTAAACAGATTGTCTGTCAATTGATTGGCTATGAACTTTGCTTGATTTTCTCTAGTTATGGTAGACAATATTGCCAAAGCGCATAGCGTTACGGTACTGCCTGTGACTGGCATTTTGCCTTCACGCAGCTCTTTCAACTAACCCAGCCAGCTGTCTGACGGAACACCTTCTACACGTAGTTCGAGTGCATGTTAAACCGTTAAACTGAAAAATCAGTATGGAAAACAACAATCCCCAACGCTCCAAAACAAATGGTGCTCTCTTAGCCGCCCTCATTATCATGACGGGTCTGGCAGGCGTATCCAGCTATCTGTATTTCGATCAGAAAAAGGAATCGGAAAGCCAGGAAGTCACCATTTCGGAGCGTGTCGAAGAGTTGTCGACTACCCGCACCAAGTTAGATTCTATCTCGACGGCACTGGATGCCAAAATCGCCGAAGTTCAGAAACTAGGTGGTGACGTTACAGAATTAGAGAAAGTAAAAGCGCAACTGGAACAGGACAAGGCGTCGCTCCGTCGTGGTAACCGTGTTTCGATTGCGAAATACGAAGCGAAAATCAAGCAGTACGAAGCATTCCTGGTCGAGAAAGATACTCTGATTGCCAATCTGCAACGCGAAAACGTAACATTGGCGTCGAACGTCAAAGTGCTTGACGAGGAAAATACGGGCTTGAAAACACAGCGCCAGGTACTCCGGGACTCGGTTACAACATACGCCAGCCAAAATCAGGAACTCAGCACCAAAGTGACGCGGGCTTCGGCATTGCGGGCACAAAACGTAAAAGTATTTGCGGTGAACGCCCGGGGCAAAGTGAAGGAAGATGATTCGTACAAGGCGAAGAAGCTTGACAAGATCAAACTGACCTACACGCTACTCGACAATCCGCTGACTCGCGAAGAACCGAAAGAAGTCTACGTTCGGGTGCTTGACCCAAATGGTGCCGTTGTGTCGGACATGGCTAACGGATCGGGTACGTTCACCGTCGATGGCAATGAAACCATCTACACGACGAAGCAAACAGTTAGCTATACAAACAACAACCAAAACGTTGAACTGCTGTATTCGCGCGGTATTCCTTACAAGCCTGGTAAGTACACGGTTGAACTGTACTCGGAAGGTTTCCGCATCGGAGCCGGCGAATTCGCCATTCGCTAAGTCGACATAGTACACAACAGAAAAGCACCGGGCCAACGTCCGGTGCTTTTCTGCTGTAGGGTAATACTAATCGCGATAACCGGTGAACGATAGACTGCTATCCTGCCCGCTTTGGTTAGTCAACTGCAGCACGTTTGCCTGCGTTTCCATTCCATTACTGGTGAAAATACGATCCCATTGCCAGCTGCCGATAGTCTTTCCCGCCTGCTTAAGCGTAACAACGTCCCCGTTGCGCTGTAACAAGACGTGCGAAAGTTGCTGCGCTGTCTTCGTCGGGTGGAATTGCGTGTAGACCAGTGTAACCGTGCTATCTGTTTCTGGTTTGACAAGTAACTGTGGCAATTGCCCTGTAGTCAGCTCCACGAAAAGCGGGTTGACAAAGGCGTTCGTTTTGTAGGTGCCGGCTACCGATCGCGCCAGACTCTGGGGTTCGATATCGTTGGTTTGCTGACAACCGGTCAGCCAACTTGTCAGCAGCAGGGCCGTGACGGATAGTAGCGGAGTTTTCATGGTCTTATGCAGCGGTAGTTGTTTGGTTGGTAGACCCCGCTTCGGCCGGAACCGTTGCCGGCTCAACAGCTTTTTTTTCAGCCTCAGCTTCATCGACCGCGTCGACCCACACACGCATTGTATTCAGATCCATATTCCCGAACTGCGTGGTAAAGGCTACATCGGCAGCATCACGCCCGTACGCAACGGTGATACGATTACCCCGGGGTTTATCCTGTGTGGCGTCGAACGTATACCAGCGCCCACCGACGTAGGCTTCAAACCAGGCATGCATGTCCATCGGATCAAGCTTGTACAGGTAGCCAACGACCATACGCGCCGGAATATTCAACGACCGGCATAATGAAATGCCCAGGTGGGTATAATCCCGACACACGCCAACCCGACTCTGTGCCGTATCGACGGCCGACGTGCTGGCGTTACTTGTCCCATACTGGTATTTTATGTTGGTATGAATCCAGCTGCGGATCGCTTCGACCTGGTCATAGCCCGGTAACGCACCGTTGGTAATGTCAGCAGCTAAATTACCCTGCATGTCCGACTGACAGTAACGGCTCGGCAAGGTATAGTGCAGTAGCTCGTCGGGCAACTCCTCGATGGGCGTGTACGGCGCTCCGGGCGCGACGTCGATGTCATCGGCGGTCTGTACAGTTGCCGAGAAATTAATCGAAAAAGGGCCTTCGGGCGCAATGACGCGCTGACACAGGTTACCGTACATATCGGTAAATTCGGTCACCGTTACGGCGGGGGTAATATCGTACTCCTCTTTCATGATCCATTGGCCATCACCTGAGCGGGGCCGCAGCATCAGGATCAACGGGGTTGTCTCTTTGGCATCGAATTGTAGTTCACAGCCAGCGTTCAGTTGCATAAGATTATGTGTTGTCTGTCAACGTTCAAGCCCGAAGAATCCCCTTTTGTTTAGCATATACAGGAAAATCATTCACGACCTAAGCACAGCACTATAAGGGTATTTATTGACAAGATTATTTAAAAAACGGCAAAGCCACCTCAGTTTCCCGAAGTGGCTTTGCCGTTTTTAGTATATCTCTGGCTAGGCCAGTGCTTTACGCTTGCTCTTGGTGAATTGCTCTTTCGATTCGGTGATCGTTTCGAGTTCTTCTTTCGAACCTACGATTGCGTTTAGGTAGCGACGGATACCCGTACCGGCCGGAATCAGGTGACCGACGATAACGTTCTCTTTGAGACCGTCGAGCATGTCACGCTTACCACGGATCGACGCTTCGCTCAGTACTTTCGTCGTTTCCTGGAACGAAGCAGCCGAGATGAAGCTATCTGTACCGAGCGATGACTGGGTGATACCCATCAGCGTCGGTTGCGATACAGCAGCCATAGCATCACGAACTTGTACGAGCGCCATGTCACGCCGTTTCAGGCTTGAGTTTTCATCACGCAGCTGACGGCTCGTAACGATCTGCCCAGGCTTCACGTTTGGAGAATCGCCCGCGTCGACAACCACTTTCGCATCGAGAACTTTGTCATTCTCTTCGCGGAAAGCCCATTTGTCGACAACCTGACCTTCGAGGAAGTTGGTATCACCCGAGTCGATGATCTCAACTTTCTGCATCATCTGCCGAACAATGGCTTCAATGTGCTTATCGTTGATTTTCACCCCTTGCAAGCGGTATACTTCCTGAATCTCGTTCACCAGGTACTCCTGAACGGCTGTCGGACCTTTGATGGCCAGAATGTCGCTCGGCGTAATGGCACCATCAGACAGCGGAGCGCCAGCCCGGACGAAGTCATTATCCTGTACAAGGATAAACTTCGACAGCGGTACCAGGTACTTCTTCTTCGTACCGTCTTTCGACTCGATGAAGATTTCGCGGTTACCACGCTTGATCGTACCGTATGTAACGACACCGTCGATTTCACTGACAACCGCCGGGTTCGACGGGTTACGTGCTTCGAACAGTTCCGTTACCCGTGGCAGACCACCGGTAATGTCGCGGGTTTTACCAACGTTACGCGGAATCTTCGCCAACGGCTGACCCGCTTTGATTTTCTGACCTGCTTTCACGACCAGACGCGAACCAACCGGCAGGTTGTAGCTTTTCTGTAGCAACCCTGACGAATCAGCATCGGGCAGGTGCAGCGACAGCGTTGTCGTGCCTTGTACTACGATGGCTGGGTTTTTCGCTTTGTCGCGGGTTTCGATGATAACCATCTCCTGGAAGCCCGTCTGTTCGTCAAACTCTTCCCGGTAGGTAATACCATCTTCAATCGCGTCGAAGTTCAGCGAACCCGTCAGTTCAGACAGAATAACGGCGTTGTAAGGGTCCCACGCACAAATGTCGTCGCCTTTCTTCACCAGTTGACCGTCTTTCACCCGCAGGAAAGCACCGTATGGTACGTTGTTGCTGATAAGAACGATGTTACGGTCTTGTGGATCAACGATCCGGACTTCACCCGAACGACCCATAACAACCGTCTGTGCGTTACCTTCAGCATCTTCCGATTCTACGGTCCGCATTTCTTCGAACTCAACCAGACCGTCAAACTTCGCTTTGATCGATGCGTCGACCGCGATGTTCGACGCCGTACCACCCACGTGGAAGGTACGGAGAGTCAGCTGCGTACCCGGCTCACCGATTGACTGCGATGCGATAACGCCCACAGCTTCCCCGATGTCGACCATACGACCCGACGCCAGGTTACGACCATAACACTTCGCGCACACGCCCTGACGAGCTTCGCAGGTCAGTACCGACCGGATTTCAACCGTTTCGATGCTGGTTTCGTCGATCGCTGCGGCAATTTCTTCCGTGATCAATTCACCAGAACCGACAATTTTCAGCGGCTTACCGTCGGCATCTTTTACCAGCGGATCGAATACGTCGTGTACCGTTGTACGGCCCAGAATCCGCTCCGACAGAGGTTCAACGATGTCTTCGTTATCTTTCAGCGCCGACACCTGTAGACCACGCAGCGTACCACAGTCGTCTTCGACAATGATAACATCCTGGGCTACATCGTGCAGACGACGGGTCAGGTAACCGGCATCGGCGGTTTTCAACGCCGTATCGGCCAGACCTTTCCGCGCACCGTGCGTCGAGATAAAGTACTCCAGTACGTCGAGACCTTCTTTGAAGTTCGACAGAATCGGGTTTTCGATGATCTCACCAACCGATCCCTGCAGGTTTTTCTGCGGCTTGGCCATCAGCCCCCGCATACCACCCAGCTGACGAATCTGCTCACGCGAACCACGGGCTCCCGAGTGCATCATCATGTAGATCGAGTTGAAACCACCCTGATCGGCTTCGAGCTGCTTCATCAGCGTTTCGGTCAGGCGCGAGTTTACCCGCGTCCAGATATCGATAACCTGGTTGTAGCGTTCGTTTTCCGTAATCAGACCCATTAGGTAGTTATCCCATACGCCCTGCACTTCCGCTTTCGCTTCATCAACGAGCGGCTGCTTGGCTTCTGGAATCATCACGTCGCTCAGACCGATCGACAGACCACCTTTGAAGGCCATCTGGAAACCAAGTTCTTTGATTTCGTCGAGGAACTGAGCCGTACGGGCACCACCCGAAATTTTAAAGATCAGCGCAATGATCTGCTGGAGTTTTTTCTTTGTCAGCAGTTCATTGATATAACCAACCTCTTCTGGTACAGCCTGGTTGAACAGCAGCCGACCCGCAACGGTATCGATTACTTTCTCAACGATCTGCCCGCTCTCATCCCGGACTTTCACCCGGCACTTGATATTGGCGTGTTTCGAGATTTTACCTTCGTTGATACCGATGATTACCTCTTCGGCACCGTAGAACGTCATGCCTTCGCCCGGAATCGGGTATTCAGGCGTTGACTTACGACCCTTCGTTACGTAGTACAGACCAAGCACCATGTCTTGCGACGGTACGGTGATCGGCGCGCCGTTGGCCGGGTTCAGAATATTGTGCGATGCCAGCATCAGCAGCGACGCTTCCAGCACAGCTTCCTGTCCCAGTGGTACGTGCACAGCCATCTGGTCACCGTCAAAGTCAGCGTTGAAGGCGGTACAGACGAGTGGGTGCAGCTGAATGGCTTTTCCTTCGATCAGCTTCGGCTGGAATGCCTGAATACCGAGACGGTGCAGCGTCGGAGCCCGGTTCAGCAGAACAGGATGTCCTTTCAGCACATTTTCCAGAATGTCCCAGATAACGGGGTCTTTCCGGTCAACGATTTTCTTCGCCGACTTTACCGTCTTCACGATACCCCGCTCGATGAGCTTACGGATAACGAACGGCTTGAACAGCTCGGCCGCCATGTCTTTCGGCAGACCACACTCGTGTAGTTTCAGTTCAGGACCAACGACGATAACCGAACGACCCGAATAGTCGACACGCTTACCAAGCAGGTTCTGACGGAAACGGCCCTGCTTACCCTTCAGCATGTCAGACAGTGACTTCAGGGCGCGGTTACCTTCCGAACGAACGGCGTTTACCTTACGCGAGTTATCGAACAGCGAGTCGACAGCTTCCTGCAACATCCGCTTCTCGTTCCGCAGAATTACCTCCGGCGCTTTGATCTCGATCAGGCGTTTCAGACGGTTGTTCCGAATGATAACCCGGCGATACAGATCGTTCAAGTCAGACGTGGCAAACCGGCCACCGTCGAGCGGGACGAGTGGGCGCAACTCGGGGGGAATAACGGGTACCATTTTGATTACCATCCACTCGGGACGGTTTTCAATCCGGCCGTTTGCCTCCCGGAATGCTTCAACGACTTTCAGCCGCTTCAGCGCTTCCGCTTTCCGCTGCTGTGACGTATCCGTAGCAGCAGCGTGGCGCAACGAGTACGACAGTTCGTCGAGCGCTACGCGTGACAGCAGCATTTCCAGCGCTTCCGCACCCATCTTGGCGATGAACTTGTTCGGGTCCTTATCCTCCAGATGCTGGTTTGTGCTGGGCAGCTTGTCGATGATGTCGAGGTATTCGTCTTCGGTCAGGAAGTCGAGCTGGTTGATACCATCTTCGGCTTTCACACCCGGCTGAACGACAACGTACCGTTCGTAATAGATAACCTGATCGAGTTTCTTCGTCGACAGCCCCAGCAGGTATCCGATTTTATTAGGCAGCGAACGGAAATACCAGATATGCGCAACAGGCACCACCAGTTCGATGTGGCCCATACGCTCCCGGCGAACTTTTTTCTCGGTCACCTCTACACCGCAACGGTCGCAGATAATGCCTTTGTAACGAATCCGTTTGTACTTACCGCAATGACACTCCCAGTCTTTCACCGGTCCGAAAATGCGCTCGCAGAACAAGCCGCCCATTTCGGGTTTGTACGTCCGGTAATTGATGGTCTCCGGCTGTGTCACTTCGCCGTAGGAACTCTCCAAAATAGACTCCGGCGACGCCAGGCTGATCGTCACGCTCTGGAAGTCGCTATTGAGTTTCTTGTTCTTTTTGAACGACATTGGTTGGAGATTATAGGTTTTAAACGAAAGGTATTCGGCTTACAGCTTTCGGTTTACGGTAAGTCAACACAGGAAACTCCTCCTCATTGACTAACCGTAAACCGAAAACTATAAACCGTAAACCCCTTTACTCTAACGTAATTTCAAGGGCCAGACCGCGCAACTCGTGAACGAGTACATTGAATGACTCCGGAATATTCGGCTTCGGCAGGTTTTCCCCTTTCACGATAGCCTCGTATGCTTTAGCACGACCGACAACGTCATCCGACTTCACGGTCAGGATTTCCTGCAGGATGTTCGACGCACCGAATGCTTCGAGCGCCCACACCTCCATCTCACCGAAGCGCTGACCACCGAACTGGGCTTTACCACCCAGCGGCTGCTGCGTGATGAGCGAGTAGGGGCCGATCGAACGGGCGTGCATCTTGTCGTCAACCAGGTGACCCAGTTTCAGCATGTAGATGATACCAACCGTTACTTTCTGGTCGAAACGCTCACCCGTCAGACCGTTGTACAGGTACGTACGGCCAAACGATGGCAGACCAGCGGCATCCAGTTCGTCGACAACCTGCTGTTCGGTAGCACCGTCGAAAATCGGCGTCGCGTATTTACGGTCAAGTTTTTGACCGGCCCACGCTAATACCGTTTCGTAGATCTGACCGAGGTTCATCCGGCTTGGTACGCCAAGTGGGTTCAGCACGATGTCAACCTTGGTTCCGTCAGCCAAGAACGGCATGTCTTCGTCACGAACGATCCGGGCAACAACCCCTTTGTTACCGTGACGACCAGCCATTTTGTCACCTACTTTCAGCTTACGCTTCTTGGCGATGTACACTTTAGCCAGCTTCACGATACCCGCAGGCAGCTCGTCACCAACTTCAAGTGAGAAACGCTCCCGCTTGAACCGACCTGTGATTTCGCTCCGACGGTTGTTGTAGTTCTTCACCAGCGACACAACCATCTCGTTCGTTTTCTCGTCGTCGGTCCAGTCACTCAAATTCAGATCCGACAACAGGTTCGCTTCTTCGGGAACAGCGTAGCTGCTTTCATCACGGTAGTTGTTCTTGTCAGGGAACAGGTTGTCCGTGATGTTCTTCCGGTTGAACTTCACGCCTTTGCTGACGATTTCGTCACCAAATTTGTGCTTCACGCCAGCACTGGTTTTACCTTCCAGCAGCGCAACCGCTTTGTCGATCATCCGGGCGCGGAAGTCATTCAGCTCACGGCCGTATTTCTTCATCAGCACCTTCACCTCTTCTTTGTGCTTACCCCGGTCTTCTTTTGCCGGACGCGCAAACAGTTTGGTGTCGATAACAACGCCTTTCAAGGAGGGTGGTGCTTTCTTCGACGCATCTTTCACGTCGCCAGCTTTGTCACCGAAGATCGCCCGCAGCAGTTTTTCTTCCGGTGTCGGATCGCTTTCTCCTTTCGGCGTAATCTTACCGATCAGGATGTCGCCTTCCTTAACCTCCGTACCGATACGTACGATACCATTCTCATCGAGGTTACGAACGGTTTCTTCCGATACGTTCGGGATCTCCGAGGTTAATTCCTCTTCACCACGCTTCGTATCCCGAACTTCCAGTTCAAACTCTTCAATGTGAATCGACGTGAAGATATCTTCGCGAACAACCCGCTCCGAGATTACAATAGCATCCTCGAAGTTGTACCCCTGCCAGGGCATGAACGCGACTTTCATGTTCCGACCAAGCGCCAGTTCACCCGCCTGCGTAGCGTAGCCTTCGCAAAGCACATCGCCTTTCTTCACCTTCTGTCCCTTGAAGACAGTTGGTTTGATGTTGATGCAGGTATCCTGGTTCGTCCGACGGAACTTGATCAGGTTATACGTTTTAACGTCTTCGTCGAAGGTAACCGCCAGCTGATCGTTGTCCAGGTTGTAGCGAACCACAATCTTAGTCGAGTCAACGAAGTCGATCACCCCATCCGATTCAGCGATCACCAGCGTCCGTGAGTCAACGGCAACCCGACCTTCCAGACCCGTACCGACAATCGGTGCTTCGGGGCGGAGCAGCGGTACGGCCTGACGTTGCATGTTCGAGCCCATCAGTGCCCGGTTAGCATCGTCGTGCTCAAGGAACGGAATCATCGACGCAGCAACCGATACAATCTGGTTTGGCGCAATGTCCATAAACGTTACGTTCGCGGGCTCGGCCATAGGGAAGTCACCTTCGAAGCGAGCCTTCAGCCGATCGACATGGAAGTTACCTTTCTTATCGACACCCGCGTTTGCCTGCGCGATGTAGTGCGTATCTTCTTCTTCGGCCGTCAGATACATCACCGGCTTATCCATCGAGACCTTACCGTTTTCGATAACCCGGTACGGCGTCTCGATGAATCCCATGCTGTTGATCTTCGCGTAAACGCAAAGCGACGAGATCAGACCAATGTTCGGTCCTTCCGGCGTTTCAATCGTACACAGACGACCGTAGTGCGTGTAGTGTACGTCACGAACCTCAAAACCTGCCCGCTCACGCGACAGACCACCAGGTCCCAGTGCCGACATACGACGCTTGTGCGTCACCTCGGCCAGCGGGTTGGTTTGGTCCATGAACTGCGACAGCTGATTGGTACCGAAGAACGAGTTGATTACCGACGACAGCGTACGGGCGTTAATCAGGTCGACGGGCTTGAAATCCTCGTTGTCCCGAACGTTCATCCGCTCTTTGATCGTCCGTGCCATACGAGCCAGACCTACGCCAAACTGCGCGTACAGCTGCTCACCGACAGTACGAACACGCCGGTTGCTCAGGTGGTCAATATCATCGACAACCGCCTTCGAGTTGATCAGACCGATCAGGTACTTCACGATCGACACGATGTCTTCCGTGGTCAGTACTTTCATGTCTGAAGAAATCTCCAGATTCAGTTTCTTGTTGATCCGATAGCGACCTACATCACCAAGATCGTAGCGCTTGTCAGAGAAGAAAAGGCTCTGAATGATTTCACGAGCCGCCTGCTCATCAGGCGCATCTGCATTACGCAACTGCCGATAGATTTGCTCTACAGCCTCTTTTTCCGAGTTAGAGCTATCTTTTTGCAGCGTATTGTAGATGATGTTGTAATCGGCCATGTTCATGTCTTCCTTGTGCAGGATGACCGACTTTTGGCCTGAATTCAAAATCGTATCAATATCGTCAACCGAGATGGCCGAGTCACGCTCCATGAGCACCTCGTTTCGGCTGATCGATACAACTTCACCTGTATCTTCATCAACGAAGTCTTCCGTCCAGGTACGAAGCACCCGGGCAGCTAACCGCCGACCAATTGCTTTTTTCAGGTTAGCCTGCGTAGCGGGAACTTCCTCCGACAGACCAAACAGATCCAGAATATCTTTATCCGAACCGAATCCAATAGCACGCAGCAGCGTCGTTACCGGGAATTTCTTCTTCCGGTCAATGTACGCATACATGACGTTGTTAACGTCCGTCGAAAACTCGATCCACGAGCCTTTAAACGGAATAATACGGGCCGAATACAGCTTCGTACCGTTTGTGTGCTTACTCATCGAGAAGAACACGCCCGGCGACCGGTGTAGCTGTGAAACAATCACACGTTCGGCACCGTTAATGACGAAAGAGCCCTTTTCGGTCATATATGGGATGTTCCCCAAGAATACTTCCTGCTCGATCGTTTCGAAATCTTCATTGTCGGGGTCGTTGTTAGACAACCGCAACTTTGCTTTAAGCGGAACTGAGTAAGTCAGTCCCCGGTCAATTGACTCATCCACCGAGTATTTTGGCGGATCGACCGAATAGTCAATAAATTCCAGCTTGAAGTTCTCGCGTGAATCGGAAATTGGGAAGTTCTCCTGAAACACCTTGAACAGGCCTTCTTCCGAACGTTGGTTCGAAGGCGTGTCGAGCTGAAAAAAATCTTTGAAGGATTTAACCTGAATATCCAAAAAATCAGGATATTCAATCACTGGCTGAATCGTCGCAAAATTTTTGCGCGTACTGATTTTCGCGTTTGTAGCCAAGATTGTACTTCGTTTAGTTGCGTAACCGATTCTATATGAGTGTGTTGCGAAGCGTTGCGACAGCACTCTGACTGAGCGGCTAATCAGACCCCGGTCGTTACCCGACCTAAGGGGTGTGAGTAGACAACGTATGGCAATAAAAATAAGTTTGTCTTTTGCAAGTGCATAGACAAAAAATCTCTAAGCAGGAAAAGACCAGACGTTTTGTCTGGCCTCTCCTGCTTAGAGCAATATGTAAGTAAGCGGTTGCTTATTTTACTTCAACTTCAGCACCAGCTTCTTCGAGTTGCTTACGCAGCGACTCAGCTTCGTCTTTAGCTACGCCTTCTTTAACTGGTTTCGGAGCGCCGTCTACCAGTTCTTTGGCTTCTTTCAGGCCCAGACCGGTCAGGTCTTTAACCAGTTTCACCACAGCCAGTTTAGCAGCACCAGCCGACTTCAGGATAACGTCAAACGAGGTTTTTTCAGCAGCAGCTGGAGCAGCATCACCTGCACCTGCACCACCAGCAACCATTACCGGAGCCGCAGCTGCGGGTTCGATACCGTACTCATCTTTCAGAATGGTAGCCAGTTCGTTTACTTCTTTAACCGTCAGGCTTACAAGCTGCTCAGCGAACGCTTTCAAATCTGCCATTGTCGTATTCTAAATTTGATTGTGATACAAGATTGAATAAAAAAGTCGGATGGTAATTAAGCAGCTTCCTCGCGCTCCGACAGCGTTTTGAGGATACCAGCCAGTTTGTTGCCACCGCCTTGAAGCGCCGAAATAACGTTCTTGGCAGGCGATTGCAGCAGACCAACGATTTCGCCAATAAGCTCCTCTTTGCTTTTCAGCGCGATGAGCGTATCAAGCTGATCAGCACCAATGAACAGGCTGTTGTCGATCGACGCACCTTTCAATTGTAGCTTATCATTTGTTCTGCGAAACTCTTTGATGAGTTTTGCCGGTGCTTTGGCATTCTCAGGGTGAAACATCACCGCTGACTGTCCTTGCAACACCGTGTCGTTGAACGAGGAATAATCCGCGTCCAGGGTTTCGAGTGCCTTCTTAATGAAGGTGTTTTTCACCACTTTGTACTCGATCCCCTGCTCAAAGCATTTCCGACGAAGTTCGTTGACTTCGGCTACCGTCATGCCATTGGCTTCCGTGATGTAGAAGAAGGGAGTCGACTGAAACTTTTCAGTCAATTCCTCAATAATTGCTCCTTTGTCCTCGCGCTTCATGGCTTATATACCGGCTACTGTGCCTTTGTCAATCGTTACTCCCGGACTCATCGTGCTCGACAGGTTGATCGTTTTTACGTAAGTGCCTTTAGCCGACGAAGGCTTAAGACGCATTAGCGTAGCGATAATTTCCTGCGCGTTCTCAGCCAGTTTTTCCGGCGTAAACGATACTTTACCAATGCTGGTATGAATGATACCGGTTTTGTCGACTTTGAAGTCAATTTTACCAGCTTTCACTTCGCGAACAGCCTTACCCACCTCTGGCGTTACCGTACCCGACTTCGGGTTTGGCATTAGACCACGGGGACCAAGCACTTTACCCAAACGACCAACTTTGGCCATAACGTTCGGCATCGTGATAATCACGTCGATGTCCGTCCAGCCTTGTTCGATCTTCTGAATGTAATCGTCGAGGCCAACATAATCAGCTCCGGCTTCTTTCGCTTCGTTCTCCTTGTCCGGGGTGCAAAGCACCAGAACGCGAACCGTTTTACCCGTACCGTGGGGCAGCGTAGCAACGCCACGTACCATTTGGTCGGCTTTACGCGGATCGACGCCCAACCGGACATCAATGTCCACAGAAGCATCAAACTTCGTGTACGAGATCTCCTTCAGAATCTCAGCTGCCTGTTGGAGCGAGTATTCTTTAGCAGCATCGTACTTAGTGAGTGCTTCTTTTTGTTTTTTCGTTAGCTTACCCATTCCTGTGTTTGCTCAGCAAGTCTGTTAGTTCTCAAAGGGGGAAGCACCGCTGACGGTGATACCCATGCTGCGGGCCGTTCCAGCCACCTGACGCATTGCCGACTCAACTGTGAAGCAGTTAAGGTCGGGCATCTTGGTTTCGGCAATGGTCCGAACCTGATCCCACGTTACTGAACCAACTTTTTTCCGGTTGGGTTGAGCAGAGCCACCTTTCAGTTTAGCTGCTTCCATCAGCAGGATCGGCGCAGGGGGCGTTTTGATGACGAAATCAAAGGACTTATCCTTGTAATACGTAATCAAAACTGGCAATACCATACCCATCTTGTCCTGCGTACGGCCATTGAACTGCTTGCAGAATTCCATGATATTCAAACCTTTGGAACCCAACGCAGGACCGATCGGAGGTGAGGGGTTAGCCTGCCCGCCTTTGACTTGCAGCTTTACATAGCCACCTACTTCTTTTGCCATTGTGGTAATTTAGTTACGACCGCACGGGCGGCCCCGCTGTTGCTTAAGGTTCTTAGCCAATTCGTCACATAACCGGCCCGCACCCCTCTCGCATCAAATCAACTACTGCTGACGGGTCATCTTCTGAGGGAAGCATAAGATGCCGCGTCTCGGAAGTTTAGTTGAACCAACTAAGCTTCCTTCTCTACTTGTGCGTAACTGAGTTCTACCGGAGTATTCCGGCCAAATATTTTCACAACGACGTTCAGTTTCTTCCGGTCGTCAAATACTTCTTCTACTGTACCGATGAATCCACCGAATGGACCGTCGACAACTTTCACCGATTCACCTTTGATGTACGCTACGGTTGGGGCCGCTACTTCCTGTGCTTCTTCCTCGGCCTTACCCAAAATCCGGCGTACTTCGGCTTCACGCAATGGAACAGGAACTTTCGATGTTGTACCAACCTGTGAATTTCCCAGGAAACCCAATACGCCAGGCATGTTGAGTATCATGTCAAGGGCACGGTTGTTACCCAAATCGGCCGAAATCAGGATATAGCCCGGGAAGAACGATTTTTCCCGAACGCGCTTCTTGCCGTTGCGCATTTCGTATACCTTTTCCGCAGGAATAAGTACCTGAGGAATCACTTCGTCCAACTTTTGCCGGATGATTTCGTTATCGAGATAAGACTTGATTTTCTTTTCCTGTCCCGAAACGGCCCGGATCACGTACCATTGTATGCCGCTCATAAGAAACTATCGTTAGAGGTTACTAATCTGCTGCCGACAATGGAGCTGATTTAGCAACCGGCCTTAAAATGACTGGTAGAACGCATTAAGCGCATTCTCGAATACCAAATCAATCAGCCCAACCATCAGCGCAAAAATCAGCGACGCTACCAGTACCAGCGTTGAACTAGACTGGAGATCGCTGAATTTAGGCCAAGTCACGTTATGCTGAACTTCCTCCCAGGAGGCCTTCAGGAACGAAACAAACTTGTCCATTATAGAATCAGGATTAGCACGGGTGGAGAGATTCGAACTCCCATCAACGGTTTTGGAGACCGCTATTCTACCCTTGAACTACACCCGTATATCGACGAGCCGTGCTGCTGCCTAAAAAAATTCCGTTACGGCTTGCTTCCGAAACGGACTGCAAAAGTACGAAACAATCTTAAAAAAACAAGTGCATCTCCGTGAAGAAATGCACTTGTTTTTCTCACTTACTAGTCGAGGATTTCGGTAACCTGACCAGCACCTACGGTACGACCACCTTCGCGGATAGCGAAACGGAGACCTTTTTCCATAGCGATTTTGTTGATCAGACTTACTTCGATCGTGATGTTATCGCCCGGCATAACCATCTCAACGCCAGCTGGCAGGATGATCTCGCCCGTTACGTCCGTGGTACGGAAGTAGAACTGAGGACGGTATTTGTTAAAGAATGGCGTATGACGGCCACCTTCTTCTTTCGACAGAACGTAAACCTCAGCCTTGAACTTCAGGTGCGGGGTTACCGAACCAGGCTTACAGATTACCATACCACGACGGATATCGGTTTTCTCGATACCACGGAGCAGCAGACCTACGTTGTCACCAGCTTCACCACGGTCCAGAATTTTCCGGAACATTTCAACACCGGTTACAACCGACTTCAGGTTCTCAGCACCCATACCCAGGATCTCAACAGGCTCACCCGAGTTGATAACACCGCGCTCGATACGGCCGGTAGCAACCGTACCACGACCCGTGATCGAGAACACGTCTTCGACCGGCATCAGGAACGGCAGATCCGTCTGACGAGGAGGCAGGGGGATGAAATCATCCACGTTCTGCATCAGGTCTTCGATCGTAGCAACCCATTTAGCATCGCCGTTCAGACCACCAAGAGCCGAACCTTGAATAACAGGGATGTTATCGCCATCGAAGTTATAGAAGCTCAGCAGTTCGCGGATCTCCATTTCAACCAGTTCCAGCAGTTCAGGATCGTCGACCATATCGACTTTGTTCATGAACACTACCAGCTGAGGTACACCTACCTGACGAGCGAGCAGGATGTGCTCACGAGTCTGGGGCATTGGTCCGTCAGTAGCAGCTACCACGAGGATAGCGCCGTCCATTTGAGCGGCACCCGTTACCATGTTCTTCACATAGTCGGCGTGACCTGGGCAGTCAACGTGCGCATAGTGGCGGTTAGCCGTAGCGTACTCAACGTGCGATGTATTGATGGTGATACCACGCTCTTTTTCTTCGGGAGCGTTGTCAATCGAGGAGAAGTCCCGAATTGCGGCCAGACCCTTTTCGGCCAGCACTTTCGTAATGGCAGCCGTCAGCGTCGTTTTACCGTGGTCAACGTGACCAATCGTACCGATGTTTACGTGCGGTTTCGAGCGGTCAAAATTCTCTTTTGCCATGTTTTTAAAACGCTATTGTGAACTGTTGTTTGTTTTTGGATGAACTCGCTGAACGTCAATCAAGCCGGACGCGATCAACTCCAATTGAGAACTGACACCGTTTCGGCCTAAAACCGCACGGGCGGCTTCAATTTAAAAAAGACTCCCGAAGAAGTCTTGAGCCGTTACGGGGACTTGAACCCCGGACCTCTTCCTTACCAAGGAAGTGCTCTACCGCTGAGCTATAACGGCTTTTTGTACTGTACTGGAGCGGAAGACGGGTCTCGAACCCGCAACCTATAGCTTGGAAGGCTATCGCTCTACCAATTGAGCTACTTCCGCAAAAAAAGAAGTTATAGAGTCGTAAGGTTTTACAGTTATATAGCTGCCTGCAACTTGCAATTCAACTTTATAACTCTCTAACTATAGAACTTTATAACTTCTTTTTGGTGGGGAGTGGAGGATTCGAACCTCCGAAGGCGTACGCCAGCAGATTTACAGTCTGATCCATTTGGCCACTCTGGAAACTCCCCAATACAACTTGTAAAGAACATTTTCCGCCCCGTTCCCGGTTTGGAGTTGCAAAACTACACGATAAAATCGTGTTGTCAACACGTATCTCAAAAATAATTCTTTTTGTTCTGTCTTTTAGCTCACTTGAGCACTTGGGTCAGCCGTGATCCATCCGGGTATGTCATCTCTTCAATACGCCACCGCCCTGCTGTCTGCGTCAGCTCTAGTCGAATTTCTTTTTTACGCCCCTTCTCTTCAAATGTCGTGTATACGACAGCCCGGCTGCCACCTACTGCGGCTGGCTCGACCCACATCTTTTTCACCTCGCTATCTGGTGCTTTGAATAGCAACTCTTTTTTGAGCATGGGCTTGCTTTTCCAGATCAGCGCGGCAGTCGGCTTTGTAAAAAATTGCTCAACGAGAGCCTGATCGCTGGTTGTGCGGAAAGGGTTTTCCGTCTTCTGGTGTTCAAAATACAAAGCCCGAACAAGCCGGTCAGCGGCAGACCGAGGAGCGTCCGGGCCGGGGCGTTTCGCCAGGCTGGCAGCACTATCGGCCGTGATTGTCGTTTCAGTCGGCGTGTTCTGCTGCTTTGGCTTCGATTGACAGCCAGCAATGGATAGAACGACGATACTACAGAGCAATACGTGTTTCATTAGTCAGGGGGTTGGCTTCGTAGAACAAACGTACGATGTCGGTCATGAAAAAGCCGCATCCTGCTAACAAGATGCGGCTTTTGACGAGTTGTTTCTAAGCGTGACAATTACCAGACTTTGATACGGTCTTCCGGCTTTTTATACATCTTATTGTCCGGTTGCACATTGAACGCCTGATACCAAGCAGTGATATTTGACAGCGGCCCGTTGCAACGATACATACCCGGTGCGTGCGGGTCGGTCATGATCTGTTGTGCCTGCTGTTCCGGCAACATATTGACACGCCATACCTGCGCCCACGACAAAAAGAATCGCTGATCGGGTGTGAAGCCGTCAATCATGGCTTTTTTTCCGCTTGCTTTACCCTGTGCCGTTTTCTTAAACGCATCGTACGCGATAGCCAGTCCGCCGAGATCTGCCAGGTTTTCGCCGAGCGTCAGTTGGCCGTTTACTTTCAGCGAATCAAGCACTTTGAAACCAAAGAATTGCTCCTTAACCTGGTCAGCCCGCTTCTTGAAGTTGTCAGCGTCATCTTTTGTCCACCAATCGCGGAGGGTTCCATCGGCGTCGTACTGACGGCCTGAATCATCGAAACCGTGCGTCATCTCATGACCGATTACGGCACCGATACCACCGTAGTTGACGGCATCGTCGGCATCGAAGTCAAAGAAAGGAAATTGCAGAATAGCCGCCGGGAACGCAATCTCGTTGTTGACAGGACTGTAATACGCATTAACCGTGGGGGGCGTCATGCTCCACTCCGTCTTGTCGACGGGCTTGCCCAGACGATTGATCATGTAGTTATACCGCCACTTACTGACCGATTTTACATTACCATAGAAGTCATTGCGGGCGATGGTTACACCGTCGTAATTCTTCCATTTGTCGGGGTAGCCGATTTTACGTTTGAATGACGTCAGTTTGTTTAGCGCCCGTTTCTTGGTCTCCTCGCTCATCCAGTCGAGGTTTTTAATGTGCTCCTTGTACGACGCTTCCAGGTTATCGACCAGCGTCAGCATGCGCTGCTTGGCCTCCGGCTTGAAGTACGTTTGCACATAGAGCTGACCCAGTAAATCACCCAGTGACCCGTCGATCAGGCCGCTAATGCGTTCCCAGCGGGGTGTCTGTACTTTTTGCCCCGTCAGAACGCGTGAGAACGCGAAATTCTGTTTGACGAACGCGTCGCTCAGATACGGTGCGCCGTCCTTGATGATGTTCCAACGCATGTACGTGCGCAAGTCTTCGATGGGCGTAGCCGTAACAAGACTGTCGAGCGACTTATAGAAGGTCGGATTTTGTACCAGCACCGTGTCCTGATTACGTACACCAAACTTTACCAGTTGGTCAGCCCAGTTAATACCGGGTGTCTGCTGACTGAAACTGGCAACGGTTAACTTATTGTAGGTTTTATACGGATCGCGCATCTCGACCCGCGACATCTGGGCTTTTGCCAGTGCCGTTTCCATCCGCATAATCACGTCCGCGTCCTGCGATGCTTGGGTAGGTTCTTCACCGATCAGCGCGAACATCTTCGTCACGTTGTCTCGGTAAGCATCGCGTATCTTCTGACTGCGACCATCGTTTTTCAGGTAATAGTCGCGGTCGGGAAGCGAGGTGCCCCCCTGCCCAAAGGAAGGCAGGTATTTGCTGACATTTTTACGATCCTGCGTGATGCCGAAGTTGAACAGCATCCCGTTGCCCTGCGATCGCTGGTAAGCCAATTCGTCGAAGAACACCGTCTTGTTGTTGACTTTCTCGATACGGGCCAGGTCAGCCTTGATCGGATCAAAACCACGCTGGTCGATCGCAGCGGTGTCCATCCCACTGCTGTAAAAGTCGCCGACCATCTGGTACAGTCGTCCCTTCGTCGTGGTTTTAGCGGCATCGTCCAGCAGCGTTTTCATGGCGGCTACGCTTTTGTCGCGCAGTTCGTTGAAACTACCCCACGACGTTTTCGACGCCGGAATCTCGTTTTTCTTCAGCCAGTTGCCGTTAGCATACAAATAGAAGTTGTCACCCGGTTTGACCGACATGTCCATGTTCTGCGGATCGATAAACTTCCGGGTGGCAATCGGGGCTACGGGTAAGGGTTTTTTAACCGGTGGTACCAGAATATGGGCCATTGCGCCTGTAGCCTGCAAGGCAAGCGCTACAAACACCAGTTTGGTTAGTTGCTGATTCATGAAGTACACGTAAACTTTTGTTGAGTGTAAAGGGTCAAATTTACAGTTTATTTACTTCTTCTATACGCAAAAAAGCACAGCCGGCGAACTGCGCTTTCACACTATGACCAAATTTTTTGCTAGCTACTGACCCGCCACCGACGTTTTGTAAGCCCGGGCATACGTACCGTCCTTGTATTGATCGAAGGGTTCTTTCTGGTGGTTGTTGCCGCCGAAATACGTGATGATCTGGTGGAACAATTGAGGCTTCAGATAGCCGGGAATAGGCTGAATCAAATTGAATTTTTCGTCCATAAACACCGTCGTGGGGTAGCTCATCTGATTTTTGAGCAAAGCCGCAGCCAGTTCGTGTACTCCCCGACTTCCTCCGCTTATGTATTTGAACGTCTGCTTGCCCAGTGTCACGTCGGCCGTTTGTTCCGCGTTGAAGCGAACGGGGTAATAATTGGCGTTGACATAGTCGACTATAGCAGGTTTCGAGAAGGTTTCCCGGTCCATTACTTTGCACCAGCCACACCAGTCGGTATACACATCGATCACGAATTTGCGCGGTTGCTTCTGCGTGAGGGCATACGCTTCCTGAATCGTCAGCCACTTTATATGTTTAGGCTCGGATTTAACGGAAGCTGATTCGGAAGCAGGCGCGGGAAGCCGAAACGCACAGAGCGCAAACAGCCCCAGTGTAGCGGCAAGCAGCAGAAAACGAGTCATAGTCGGACGGGCGTTGATTGATGGAGGAGTGTCCCTTTCTGTAACGTTCAACAGGCCATAAAATTAGCGGCTACTCAATTTTTGACCGCTCGTAAAACATCCCGTTTGTGGCGCGGGCCGGAGTGCTTTTCAACGGTCAAACCAGCCGCCCGCATCGCCCGTTGAACAATGCTTTTGGAACAGTACGTTGTCAGTAATCCACCGGGTAACAAGAACCCCGCCAGTTTCGAAAACATATCGACTTCCCAAAGCTCCGGCTGCGAGGTCGGCGAAAAGGCATCGAAGTAGATGAGCTGGAATTGGTGCTCCGTGTTGAACTCCTGCAAACTCACCTGTCGTTTTTCCAGGGTAAAGAATGGCGTGATAGCCACTGCTTCATTCCAGGGAGCTTCGTGCAGCGCGGCCAGTTGAGTCGTGGCCAGTAGTTGATCATAATTCAACCGGCGCGCTTCCGCTAACGGGACCGGCTCAGTGTCGATACTTACGTAGTGAACAGGCCGCTGGAGCCGCTCGGCTTCGCGAAGAGTCAGGAGGGCATTCAGGCCGGAACCGAAGCCCATCTCAAACAAATTGATCGGTTCGGCCGCAAATCGATCGAAAGCCGGAAACAAGCCGAGTTCGATATAAACCCGCTGTGACTCCTGCCAGGCTCCGTAGACAGAATGATAACTTTTCTCTAAATCGCCGTTCACCAGCGTGTGTGATCCGTCGGCCGTCATGATCACCCGAATTGCCGTATTCATACCATTACTTTTTCGGCTACTTTTGCACTATACAACCTTACAGACGTATCTATGATTCAACGCGTTCAAAGCATATTTTTAGTACTCATTACCATTTGCATGGTCGTCGCCCTGTCCAACCCAATCTGGGAAAAAATGGGGGCAAAACCGTCGGAAATGGCGCACCTGACGGCGCTGGAATACAGTCAGCAGCAGGTTGTGGCAGCGCAGGCTGGGCTTCCGCAGCAAGTAGCACCCAGCACGGCCGTTACGCCCGTCTGGTACCTGGCGCTGCTGATCGCCATCGTTGGCCTGGTCGCACTCTATACAGTTTTCCAATACCGGAATCGCCTGACACAAACAGCCCTGTGTGCGATTAACGCCATTATGCTGACTGCTATCATGGGTATCGTACTGTACCGGACTTTATACACTAGCAAGAGCTACGGTAGTCCCGGCGATCAGGGCGAGTATCAACTCGGCTTCTACGCACTTGTTGCTGCGCTGATCTTCAATGCACTGGCGAATCGTTTTATTCGACGCGACGAGAAGCTGGTTCGCGGAGCCGACCGGCTTCGGTAATCGTATTGACCGTATACCTTTCGACCGGCCAGCTTATACAGTTGGCCGGCCTTTTTTTTGGTCCTGTGCAACCCAGCGATACATCAGCAGATAAACCACCACCGTCGAAACGGTCCCGATGGTCGATCCCACGTATGCATCCTCCACGAAATGCTGGAAGAGATACACCCGCGAGTAGCCCGTCAGCGCAGCTATCACCAGAAAAAACCAGCCCCGCCCCTTCCGCTCGTCCAGTAGTGCCAGCATACCAAACAACGCAAAAGCCGATGTCGTATGCCCCGACGGAAAGCTGTTGTAGCTATGAATGTCCAGCCCTTTAATGATGTGGTATTGATACGTCGAATGCTCAAACGTTTTCAAGGGCCGAAGCGAGTCTGAGAAGACAACCTGTTTGAGAAATAGCGACACCAGCGACGACAGGGCAAAGCTGGCGAAAGCCATCAATCCAATTCGGCGATTATTGATTGCCAGAAGCAGACAGACGAGCACAAAGAAAACACCGTCGCCCAGATAGGTTACGTATGGAAAGACTTCGTCGGCTGCGGGCGCATTACGCACATTGACCCATTGCATCAGTTGCTCCTGCGAACGTGTTAACTGTAACACGCCGACTACGATCAGCAGCAGCAGGTACGGCAGAAAAAAGGCGTAATTGGCGCGAATGATTCGGAACACCATCAGTTTGATGAATTGGCTGGCTTGGCCCGCTCGACGCTGATACCAACGCTCTGCACGTTCAGCAGCGGATCTTGCCGCATATACTGCCGAAGCTGAATGGTGTACTTGCCCGGTTTTGGAAACAGGTAGTTTCGTTTAAACAGAAACTTGTGGTCGAACAAATCCCCTAGCCCATCGCCATTCGGCTTACCCGTTTTGGGGTCCATCAGGATCAGCTCATCCAGTTTCGACTCGATTTCCTTTCCTGAACTATCACGCAGATAGCGGGTCAGGTATAGGTTGTAATACCCGTACGACAGACTATTGCGCAGGTTGTAGTAGAGATTATATGGAATCGACGCGTCCTTGATCTCAAACGTAAACGACGGTGCATTCTTGATGTACCATTTACCGTCGTCGATATCAGTGTATTCGTTGAAAACGGCATTAGAATCGCAGCCGACGAGCAAGCCGACCAACAGTACCAACGCCCAAACCGTTTGTTTCATAGCGTACTATACGAAGTTGCAAAGCTACGACAGGTAGCGGTGGGTGCCAAACCGCAAAAAAACTATGACGATAGTTTGGAAACGAGAAAACTAGTTATAAATTTGATTTATGGAAAAGCTGACCGCTAAAGAGGAAGAAGTGATGCGGGTATTGTGGAAGATGGAGCAGGCCTATGTAAAAGACATGGTGCCGCTCTTCGACAATCCACCACTGCATTACAATACAGTGTCGACCATTATTCGCAACCTGGAAGAAAAAGGGTACGTGGGTCATAAAGCTTACGGCAACACCCATGAGTACTACCCCATTGTCTCGAAAGAGTTCTACCAGAATCGGTTCGTCCTGAAAAAGGTTGTCGGTGACTACTTCGATAATTCGTACAAGAATCTGGTCAGCTACTTTGCGGAGAACGAGAAAATCTCGGCCGACGAGTTACGCGAGATTCTATCGCTGATCGAACAGAAAAAGTAACGGGCTTTTCGCTTCACCACACCAAATTCTTCTCCAATGGAAACGCTGCGTTATGTGTTGCTGGCCAATGGTCTGCTGATCGTGGTAAGCGTTGCCTTTTACTTACTGCTCCGGCGCGAGACGTTTTTCAACACCAACCGGCTTATGCTCTGGCTGGGCGTTTTGTCGGTACTGGTGCTCCCGGCGCTACAGTTTCCTGACTGGCGTCCGCAACGCGTACGATCTGCCATGCAACACACCGCTCGGGTGATTGCGCCGAGCGTACTACCGCGTACACCGGTAGCGCCCCCCGTGACAATCACGTTTCCGAACGGCCGCTCCTACCCCGTTACACCCGCCCGTCGATTGGCCCGGTTTGGCTGGTCGTGGCAACTGGCGCTGATCGGCCTTTATCTGGTAGGCGTCGGTAGTCTGTTTATCCGTTTCCTGGTTCAGCTCGTTTCCATTCGGCGGCTTGTCCATCGTTCGGCCCGACAGCCTTATGACACCTTTACGCTGGTAACGAACCCGGTGGTCGACGCTCCTTTCTCGTTCTTCCGATGGATAGTACTCAACCCAGCTCGACACACGGGCGACGAGCTGGAGCAGATTCTGCGGCACGAACGCGTCCATGTCCGGCAGCGACACAGCCTGGATATGCTGATGGCCGAGGGGGTGTGCATCGTTTTCTGGATGAATCCGGCGGCTTATCTGTTCCGAAAACTGGTTCACCAGACACTTGAATTTTGCGCCGATCAGGCAGTACTGGCTGAGGGTATCGACGCCCGATCGTATCAGTACAATCTGCTCAAAGTAAGTCTGGCATCGGGAACGACACCCATTGTGAACTCCTTCAGCACGTCGCAGCTTCGCGATCGTATCCGGATGATGAACCGGCAGCGGTCACGCTGGTTTAAGGCGCTTAACTACCCAGTCGTTATGGTGTTGAGCCTGGCGGTAGTTACGGCCTTTGCGCGCCACAAGGCCGAGCAGATCGCCACACAGGTGGCCGAACCCGTAGCGCGGTCATTTGTAGCTGAGCCTGTAAAAAGTATCAAAATATATACGAATGATTTACCGCTAACTACAGACTCTGTGGTTGAGTTAAATAACTCAGAAGTCAGACAAGATAGTCTAGAACAATCTGTGGTCGCGGTATCCATAGATTCATCAAAAATTGCTCGGACCGATTCTATCTACCACAGCGACTCTAAGTTAGTCGCTTATAAAGAAGATGTTTTACACTGGGTTATTACTCCTAGAACGACATTGGACGAGTTTAACGGGCTCCAGCGTGAGCTTGCCAAGCATGGTTGTAAACTGCAATTGCGAGAGATCAAGTACAATCCTGGCTATCAATACATTGATCGAATTGACATTACCGTCATCGAGCCTGGCTCGGGGATGACTGCCTTTAGAGACACAGTCAATGACAACGGCAATCCAATAAAGGCAATTGCTGGTCATCTTTCGGTTGGCAGCCGGCGGGGGCACAGAGGGATAGGTACTGTAGATGACTATGCTCTCTATTTCCCCGAAGAACTCAAATCACTCGCCAGTATTGATACCAAATCAGCGGCTACTTTTGTTGGCAGTGACCCTGAATCTGCCCTTGCGGCAACCCCATCTAAGCTTCAAGGAAGGAATCTACTTTCAACCCGTTACGACCGACTTTATTTCGATAACAAGTCTACGAAGAGCAGTGGCATTTTAGTAAAAGCCGACAAATCATTGGTTGTCGACAACGACTGTCGATCGGCATCTATTTACATTAATAATGAACCTGTCGATGCTGAGGCAATCAATCTATGGACCGTCGACAAGCTCTACGCCGTCGTCAAGAGATCAAGCTATGACCCCGTAAGTAAGCACATTACACCTGTTGCCCTGCTGTTATATACGACCAATAAATAGCGATTGCTATGTACGCCTTTACGAATCGATTTACAGGTTTTGGCCTCCGCGATCGTATCCGGATGATGAACCGGCAACGGTCGGGCCCGCTGGCGTTCGTACGGTATGCCGCGTGGCTGGGTGCTGTTGGCTTAATCATTCTGGCTTGCCGACATACAACCGATCAGCCGGTAACGCGTTATGCTGGAGCACTGCCAGCCACGAGCCCGACGCGGGCATTGGTTGCGGATCTGGAAGACACAGGTTTCTGGTATCGGCACATGGCGTTGTTTACCGACAAAAAACGTACGGAGATAACCTATGGCGAGCCAATCCTGGTGTCTGTTAAGCAGGATAAGCTACAGTTATCGCCCGACCATCAATGGGATACGGCTATCTTCATCGATGGTAAAAAAGCAACGCCCGACGCACTCGCTCAGCTATCCCCCGACCAGGTCGACGAGTTGTTTCTGATGCATCAGTTCGAGAATCTCCGGGGAGCCGATCACACTATTCTTCCGTATCAGCTGATGATTCAGACGCGGGGAAAGGTACTGCCATTCGACATAAATCGACAAGCGTTCTTTACACTCCTTCAGGCAGCTGATCTATCCAAACACCCATTGGGCGACTCGTATTCGTTTACGATGAACCAGTTGTTGGAAGCGACTTTTTTCCACAACAAAGACGCGCTGGTCGAACGAACGAAGGACGATCATCTGAAAGTTTACGACGAGTTTCTACCGACGACCGAAATCTTTATCAATAACATCCGATCGACGGCGGCCGACGTTGCGACCATTCACATACGGGAAGTAGCGCGGCTGCATACGAAAGAGCGTCCATTCAGAAACTGGTTTCGGCGCGATAACCCCACCCCCCGTTTTGCCTTGTTTATCCAGACAGAGCCCAAGCGTGCAAACCGGGATAGCAGTTACTACGTCTTTAGCCCCTTTTACACGGGCGATTTTTGATAAACCAGCCCCGTTGATCGGTACGTTAAACCAGCAGGTGCGATTAATCGTCAAAGAAGCGTTATATACCAACACGAACCTGACGGATGAAACGGCTTCTCTTCTTAGTACTAGTGGTTACCCCTTTTACGACCTGTCTGGCGGATCACACAGCCACGTCAGACTCCGTACCCGCGCAGAAACCGAGGCCAAATAGACAATCGCCGTACCAGCCACCGCCACCGATTATTATGCCCGGCACGCACCTGGATACAAACTTCAGAACGATAGCCAGGCAGGACCCCGCCGTCAGACGGGTAGCACCCGGTTGGTTACGCGACCGCACGAAAGGGGAACCAACCTATATTCTGGATGGTAACGTAGCCACCGTCAAGCAGATCAGACGACTCAAGCAGAGCGATGTGGCATCGATCACAAGTATGGATGGCGAGAAGGCCGTTGCGCTGTACGGACCAAACGCTAAACACGGACTGCTGCTAATTACAACGAAAGCCGGCTTGTAGGCTTAAAACGGAAAAAGCCCGACCTGCGCAGGTCGGGCTTTTTCCGTTTTAAGCGTTACCGTTATTGGCTGACTTGGGCGTTCCGGCGGTATTGCTCCCCCCACTCCCTTTAGGCTTCTTCTTTTTCTTTTTGGCGCTACTGCTACTACGCGTGGCATACTTGGCGTCGAGCTTTTGCAGGTCACTGTTTAACGCGGCTGCCTTGACCGGCTCCTTGTCACCGATTGGCGTCAGTACATCGAACGATTCCGGGATAACGCCCCGCTTGTTCAACTCAAGAATTTCCATGACCCGGTTGATCGGCAACGGATGCCAAGTACTTTCCGAACTGTAGCCAAACCACATCAGCTTGCGGAAGATATCCGTCTTCTGTAGCCATGCCCGCCCTTTCTGCGTTTCGAGCGGCTTATCCACGGCTGGAATGTCGCGCAGGGCGTCCATGTACGTATCCAGTTCGTAGTTCAGGCAGCACTTGAGTCGCCCACACTGCCCCGACAGTTTAGCCGGATTCAGCGACAGGTTCTGATACCGGGCCGCCGACGTCGCGATATTCTTGAAGTCGGTAAGCCAGGTCGAGCAACACAGCTCACGACCACACGAGCCAATACCGCCGAGCCGTCCGGCTTCCTGCCGCAGACTGATCTGCCGCATTTCAATCCGGGCTTTGAACTCGCTGGCCAGCATCTTGATCAATTCCCGAAAATCGACTCGCTCTTCCGACGAATAGTAGAACGTTGCTTTCGTATTGTCCGACTGAAACTCCACATCAGAGAGTTTCATGTTCAGCTTTAGCTCCCGGATGATTTCACGAGCGCGGTACAAGGCCGGCAAGTCGCGCAGCATCGCCTGCTCGTGCCGATCCATGTCTTTCGGTGTAGCAATCCGATGAATAACCTTGGTGTCGTCGTTGATCTTGACACTTCGTTTTTTCACCTGTAACCGCACCAGTTCGCCCTGTAGGGATACCGAGCCAATGTGAAAGCCCGATTGCATCTCAACCACGACGTAATCGCCGGTTGTCAGGTCGAGCTGATGCACATTCCGGTAATATTCTTTTCGTCCGCCTTTGAACTTAACTTCAATGACGTCGTATTTTTTCGGACCGGGCATGGCAATATCGCTCAGCCAGTCGAATGAATTCAATTTATTGCAACCGCCCGTGCTACATCCACCACTGCCGCAGCCTGCCGTCGCCGTTTTCTCTCCCGGCTTGTCGGCGGCTCCGCGCTGGGTTCCACACCCGCCGGTTGCACACGATTTGCATGACATAACGTTTATAGTTGTATGGTTGTGAACTTATAGGGTTGTAAAGTCATAAAGTTTCATGGTTGTAAAGTTAGCTCTGCCGGTGTACTAATGCGCCAGCCAACTTTATAACCATACAACTTCATAACTATACAACTTCACAACTTCATCACTTCCTTCTAATCAGAATACCGAATCAGGTCGAGCCCGATGTCTTTCCGGTATTGCTTCCCGTCAAACTGTACCCGCCGGGCCGCTTCCTGCGACTTCCGAACGGCGTTTTCGAGTGAGTTAGCCTGTGCTGTGAGCACCAGTACCCGCCCACCATTGGTCAGAATCTGACCGTCCTCCGCTTTTGTGCCCGCATGAAACGCAGTCACGTCTTCTAAACGATCGAGTTCCGAAATGATTTTACCCGTCTCGTAGCCATCGGGATATCCGCCTGACACAACGACAGTCGTCACGGCTGTCTGGGGCGACACCTGCAAATCGATGTTCGCCAGTTTACCCTGTGCAGCCGCCATCATTAACTCAGCGAAATCAGTCTGAATACGCGGCAGTACGACTTCCGTTTCCGGGTCGCCCATGCGCGCGTTGTATTCGATCACGTAGGGTTCGCCATTTACTTTCATCAATCCGATGAAAATAAAGCCCCGGTATTGAATACCGTCCTGCTGCAAACCGGCTAATGTCGGCTTGACGACTTTCTCCTCGACTTTGCTCAAAAACGACGGCGTGGCAAACACAACCGGCGACACAGCGCCCATACCGCCTGTGTTCGGCCCTGTATCGCCTTCACCAATGCGCTTGTAATCCTTTGCTTCGGGTAAAATCTTGTAGTTCACTCCATCGGACAGTACGAAAACCGATAGTTCAATGCCCCGCAGAAACTGCTCGATAACCACTTTATTACCAGCAGACCCGAACCGACCGTTGCTCAGCATGTCGGTCAGCGTCTGCTGCGCTTCAGCCACGGTTTCGGCAATGATGACGCCCTTACCTGCCGCCAGACCGTCGGCTTTCAACACGATGGGCAGCGAATGACTTTCCAGATAGGCCAATCCTTCGTTGAGTGTATCAGCCGTAAAGGTTTGTGAGGCAGCCGTGGGGATACCATGTCGCTGCATAAACTGCTTGGAAAAATCTTTGCTACCTTCCAGTTGAGCGCCCTCCGCGTCTGGACCGACAATTGGCAATTTCGCCAGATCAGGCTGCTGCCGCATGTAATCGACGACGCCTTTGACGAGTGGTTCCTCCGGTCCAACGATTAGCAGATCAATGCTTCGGGTGCGAATGAGATCGGCAATGGCCGGAAAATCAGTGGCTGATACAGGTACGTTGGTAGCAACCTGCGCCGTCCCGGCATTTCCCGGTGCAACCAGCAGCGTATCGCAGAGTGGACTCTGGGTCAGTTTCCAGGCAAATGCGTGCTCCCGACCACCCGAGCCAAGTAAAAGTATGTTCATCACTACAAAATTAGTCCGTTGCGGCAACCGCCCCAATTGACTTAGTTAGCTACTTCCGACAGGAATTTGATGCGCATCAGACGCAGATCCTGCTCGGTAAAATCGTCGCCACCGAACTGCTCCATTGCCACGGCAATGTTGTCGGTTTCGGCTTGCATGAAATAATCAAAAATCTCGTCCTGCCGGTCCTCGTCCATCACTTGGTTGATGTAGTAATCGAGGTTGAGCCGCGTACCAGAGTAACAGATGTGTTCGATTTCTTCCATCAGATCTTCCATCTGTAGCGACTTCGATTCGGCAATCTCGTCGAGGTCGACCTTCCGGTCAATCTGCTGAATGATGTAAATCTTGACTTTTGATTTGTTGACAGTCGACTTGATAACGACGTCTTTCGCGGTTTCAATGTCGTTGTCTTCGACGTACTTGGCGATCAGTTCGATAAACGGTCGCCCGAACTTCTGCACTTTGCCCAGCCCGACACCATTGATTTGCGCCATTTCCTCCCGCGTCGTGGGATAGGTCGTGGCCATCTCTTCCATCGACGGGTCCTGGAAAATAACGTACGGGGGCAGGTTTTTCTCCTTGGCCACCTTCTTGCGCAGGGCTTTCAGCAAACCCAGCAACTCCTGATCGTAAGCGGCCCCACCCGACGTTGGCGCAGCATCTTTATCCTCGTCTTCGTCGGTCGGCAGGTGGTCGTAATCGTGGTTTTTGTGTAGCGTCAGCGGATACGGGTCCTCGATGTAATTCATACCCCGCTGCGTCAGCTTTAGAATGCCGTAGTTATCGACATCCTTTTCCAGATACCCGTAGATCGTTATCTGTTTGATGAGGGAACACCAGAACTCAGCTGTCTCGTTGAACTCACGACCCTTACCATACACGTCGAGCCGATTGTGCTCGTAACTGGTTACGTACTGGTTCGACGTTGCCGTCAGTACGTCGCTCAGGTGCGTAACGTCGAAGCGCTGATCGGTTTGCAGAACGGTTTGCAGCGCCAGTACCACCTCGTTTTGCACTTTAAACGTCGGCGCGGGCTTGACACAGTTATCGCAGAAACCACAGTCTTTCTCCATGTATTCCCCGAAATAACCCAGCAACTGCCGACGACGGCATACACCCAGGTTGGCGTACGATACCATCTCACCCAGCAGGTGTTTGGCGTTATCCCGCTCCGTTACCGACTTATCTTTATTGAATTTCTCCAGCTTCTGAATGTCGTCGTAGCTGTAGAACATCACGCAGTTACCTTCCAGCCCATCGCGTCCGGCCCGACCGGTTTCCTGATAGTACCCTTCAAGCGACTTGGGGGCATCGTAGTGGATAACAAACCGAACGTCGGGTTTATCGATACCCATCCCGAAGGCAATTGTCGCACAGACGACATCGACGTCTTCATTCAGAAACGCGTCCTGATTGTGCATCCGGGTTTGCGGGTCCAGGCCGGCATGGTACGGCAGCGCCTTTACGTCATTTACGCTCAACAACTCGGCAATTTCTTCAACCGTTTTACGGCTCAGGCAGTAAATGATACCGGACTTGCCTTTGTGCTGTTTGACGTATTTAATGAGCTGCTTCTTGGCGTCAACCTTCGGCTTGATTTCGTAGTAAAGATTCTTTCGATTAAACGACGTTTTATAAAGGTGAGCATCCTCCATCTGGAGGTTTTTCTGAATATCCTGCTGCACTTTCGGCGTAGCGGTAGCCGTCAGCGCGATAACGGGGAGATTACCGATGTTATCGACGATGCCCCGAATTTTTCGGTATTCCGGCCGGAAGTCATGCCCCCACTCCGAGATACAGTGTGCTTCGTCGATAGCGACAAACGAAATATTGGCTTTCTTTAAAAAATCCAAATTTTCTTCTTTCGTCAGCGACTCCGGCGCGATGTATAACAGCTTCAATGTACCGTTCAGCGTATCGCGTTTGACACGGTTCATTTCCGTTTTCGACAGCGTCGAATTCAAAAATTGCGCGTTGATACCGAAGGCGTTTAGCTGGTCTACCTGATTTTTCATCAGGGCAATCAGCGGTGAAATAACCACCGCAGTGCCCTCGCTAACAATAGCAGGCAGTTGATAGCAGAGTGATTTGCCGGCTCCGGTCGGCATAATCACGAATGTATTATACCCGGACAGGATGCTATGGATAATCGCTTCCTGATCGCCCCGGAACTGATTGTAGCCAAAAATTTCCTTTAGGCGTTCTTTGAGAGTCGTATAGACTGTCTGATCAACCTGCATCATTCTACAAATCGTACAAAAGTTACTTTACGCTAATTCGCTTGCGTATCTTTGCTTCTACTGATAGCGAATATACAGAGCAAACTATTCTTCATCGCGATAACGACCGTTGAAAGTACTAAAAAATCCCAAAAACACGGCACAGGCGGTGATGCTGGCTGAAGCCGATGCCATTCGTCAGGCAGTCGACCTGCTGGACGACCAGTTTGTAGCTGTCGTGCAAACGATTTTAACTGCCACCGGCCGGGTCGTCGTCAGTGGTGTGGGAAAGAGCGCACTGATCGGTCAGAAGATCGTTGCAACGCTAAATTCAACCGGTACCCCGGCTTTATTCATGCACGCAGCCGACGCCATCCACGGCGACCTCGGTATGCTTCAGGCAAACGACGTGGCCCTGATTCTCTCAAAGAGCGGTAACACGGCCGAGATAAAGGTGCTGGTTCCGCTGCTTCGGCGCATCACAGTCCCCCTCGTAGCGATGGTGAGCGATCGGGACTCCTATCTGGCCCGTCAGTCCGACTATATTCTGCACGCTTACTGTGCCTGCGAAGCTGATCCACTTGACCTCGCCCCGACAACCAGTACGACGGTGGCTTTGGCACTAGGCGATGCGCTGGCCGTAGCGCTGCTGGAAGCCCGCGACTTTACCCGCAGCGATTTTGCCCGATACCATCCGGGCGGATCACTTGGTAAAAAGCTTTATTTGAAGGTGGCTGATATCTTTCCCCACAACCAGTGCCCCCGTGTGTCACCGGAGACTGCCGTCAAGGAAGTTATTTTCTCTATTTCAGCAAATCGCCTGGGGGCTACGGCTGTTGTTGACGCAGACAACAAACTTCGTGGGATCATCACCGACGGTGACATTCGGCGTATGGCGTACGAACATGACTCCTTTCTCGACCTGCACGCCCGTGACGTTATGACACCGGCACCCGTTTGCGTTCCCCCCGACGAGTTCGCGGTTTCGGCGCTCCAGATAATGCAGGAGCGAAACATAACCCAGTTGATTGTAGCGGAAGGCGAGACAGTGGTCGGCTTCGTTCATTTACACGATCTGTTACGGGAGGGCCTTGTCTGATTTTGACCCGTTGTCATCAGTAAGTGACCCTTGTGGCACATACATGCATTACACGGTTCCCCACATTTAGGCCAATGTGGGGCTTTTTTGTTTTTTATCAATTATCTATATGATTATTTCCAACAAATAGAGACTTTTTGTTTAACAGTGCGCTGATTATCTTAAACAGCGTTCCACACCACACATCCACACATTGGGGAAAATTCTTCTACACTATTTTCGAGCGTTTTTGTTTGATTTTTTTTTGGCACAAGTCAACTATTTTTATAAATACCTGTATAACAAACACATACAACCGATTAACAGAGCCGTAACAAAGGGAGTGGCATTGCTGGTCAACTTTTTGCAAAACCGTAGACAACTAGCATTCAACAGAAAAACAGACATAGATCATGACCGCGCTCGAATTCACCTATCACATCGGTAAAGTATCCAAGTCGTTGCGCCCTTTTGCCCTTCGGCTGACGAAAGATGTAGAAGACGCAAACGACCTGTTGCAGGATACACTGCTGAAGGCGTTTACGAATCGTGATAAATACACAGATGGTACAAACCTGAAAGCATGGTTGTACACCATCATGAAAAATACGTTCATTACCAACTATCAACGGATGGTTCGTAAAAACACATTCATCGACACAACGGACAACCTACATTATATCAACTCGACGGAGAGCAGCACGGACAACATGGCTTACTCTTCGTTTGCACAGGAAGATATCAACCGGGCTGTGAACGGACTTGACGACACGTATCGTACGCCGTTCATGATGCACTTCCGGGGTTTTAAGTACCATGAGATCGCAGCAAAGCTCGATATACCCATCGGTACCGTTAAGAACCGGATTCACATTGCCCGCAAAGAATTAAAAGATCAATTAAAAGTTTATGCACATTACAACGCGTAAGCGATACTTTTTGACGAAACGTCGTCTAAGTAATATTGATTGAGTAGTTTTTGGTTAAAAAAGAGGAAGGTTCGAAAAGTTGGATGGAGTTCCGTCCAACTTTTTTTTGTTCCAAACAGTTGCATAACCGACATTCAGTCGGTTTTTTACTTCCTCCTAATGCCCAAACGCATTCTCGTCATTGGTGCCGGCTTCGCCGGACTGGCAGCCGCTACCTCGCTGGCTCAAAAAGGATACGACGTTACGATTCTTGAAAAAAACAGTATGGCCGGTGGCCGGGCCCGCGTTTTCCAGGCCGATGGCTTTACGTTCGACATGGGGCCAAGCTGGTACTGGATGCCCGACGTATTCGACACGTATTTCGAACGATTCGGTAAGAAAACCGCCGATTACTACAATCTAGTCCGACTCGATCCTTCCTATAAAGTCATTTTCGGACCTGAGGAAGCCGTTGATCTCCCTGCTGGTCTCGACAATTTAGCTACGCTGTTTGACCAGTTCGAGCCGGGCAGTGGCCCCCGCCTGCGGTCATTTCTGGAACAGGCTGCCTATAAATACGAGGTTGGCATGCACAAATTCGTGTGGAAGCCGAGCCGTTCGCTCACAGAATTTATCAGTCTGAAGCTACTAGCCGACGTAGCGCGACTGGATATTTTTCAATCATTGGCGAGCCATGCCCGTAAGTATTTCCAGCATCCCCGCTTACTTGAAATCGTTGAATTTCCAGTACTGTTTCTGGGGGCTACGCCGGAGAACACACCAGCCATGTACAGTCTGATGAATTATGCCGAAATGGCGCTGGGTACCTGGTATCCGATGGGGGGCATGCACGAAATCGTGAAAGCCATGGTTAGTCTGGCGGAAGAAAAAGGCGTTAAGATTCTGCTGAATCAAACCGTACAGTCGATCGAGGTTACTAATCGGCAAGCGAAACGGATTGTAACAGACAAGGGCGTTTTCGAAACGGACGTCGTTGTTGCCGGAGCGGATTATCAGCACGTTGACAGCGCGCTACTGACGGATGGTACCCGCAACTATGACGATGCTTACTGGAAAAGCCGCGTGATGGCCCCTTCCTCACTTCTGTTTTATCTGGGCGTCAACAAGCGTATTCCCAAGTTACAGCACCACAACCTGTTCTTCGACGAGGACTTCAAGCTGCACGCTCAGGAGATCTACGAAACGCCCCGCTGGCCAACGAAACCCCTCTTCTACGCATCGGCTCCGTCGAAAACTGATCCCAGTGTTGCCCCGGCAGGTTACGAGAATCTATTTCTGCTGATTCCGGTGGCACCTGACCTGGCTGATGATGAGGAAACGCGTGAACGCTACTTTACCATGCTCATGGATCGGCTCGAAACGTATACGGGTACCGACATTCGCAATCACATTGTCTTCAAACGCAGTTACGCCCATACCGACTTCAAGCAGGATTACAACGCGTTTCGTGGTAATGCGTATGGCTTGGCCAATACGCTGAAGCAAACGGCCCTGCTGAAGCCATCGCTGAAGAACAAACGGGTAAACAATCTGTTCTATACCGGCCAACTGACCGTTCCAGGGCCAGGCGTTCCGCCGTCGCTTATTTCGGGACTGGTCGTCGCCGACGAGGTTGCCAAAGAATTCAGTTAATTTACACCTCACTTGCCAAAAAACGCCTAACCCCACTCCATGACGCCTATGATGGCCCTGTTTAACAACACCGCCCTTGAATGCAGCAAACTCGTCACGGAGCGATATAGTACCTCATTCACGCTGGGCATCAAAACGCTCGATCGTAAGTTTCATTTGCCTATATATGCCATCTACGGCTTCGTGCGCTACGCCGATGAGATTGTCGATACCTTTCACGATTACGATAAGAAAACGCTGCTCGACCGATTCCGGCACGATACCTATCAGGCGATTGAAGAAGGAATTAGCCTGAATCCGGTGCTGCATTCGTTTCAACTAGTCGTTCGGCAGTACAACATCGACCGGCCGCTGATCGATGCGTTCCTGCACAGCATGGAAATGGATCTGTATAATCAGCAGTATGACGCGGATGGTTATAACGAATACATATATGGATCGGCGGAAGTGGTAGGGCTGATGTGCCTGCGCGTGTTCTGCGAAGGCGACTGTGCTGAATACGATCGACTGCGTGAGTCAGCCCGCAAGCTGGGGGCTGCCTTTCAGAAGGTAAACTTTTTGCGTGACCTTAAAAGCGATTTTGCCGATCGGGGGCGCACCTATTTTCCCGGCGTCGACTTTCAGGCGTTCGGCCAAAAAGCCAAGCAGCAGATCGAAGCAGATATACAGCACGACTTCGACGATGCGCTGAAAGGTATTCTAAAGCTGCCGGCCGGCGCGCGCATGGGCGTCTATCTGGCGTATACCTACTATCTGACGCTATTCCGGAAGATAAAACGGTTATCAGCGACTACAATCAGCAATCAACGTATACGGGTACCGAACCCACAGAAAATCATTCTACTGGCACAAACGTACCTGAAGTACCGGCTCCGGGTGATATAGCATTAAATTCGCAGACGATTTACCTGATTGTCTGAACATTACGGCTAATCGCTCTCTTGACTGTTCATGGTCAAGAATCGTCAGTTGCTGCTGATTTACGCGCTCGTTTTAATTGATGTAGTAGTCGGAGCGGCTATCTCGCCCGTAATGCCCCAATTCGTTGCCGGTCGATCACATCCCGAACTGTGGCTATCAGGGGCTACGGCCTTATTCCTGGGGCTTCAACTCTTTTCTGGTCCGCTGTTGGGAAAACTAGCGGATGCCGTTGGTCGCCGGCCTATCCTGATTGTATCGAGTGTCGGTACGGCGCTTGCCAATCTATTGCTGCTTCCCGTAAAAGCTGGTCTACTATTAGTTAATCGCGTTAGTGATGGGTTAACGAATGGCATGTTTGCGACGGTACGATCCGCCATTACCGATGTATCGCCGAAGGAAAACCTCGTCAAAAATTTAGGTATTCAGGGCACTATCGTGTCGTTGGGGAACGTCCTGGGGCCAATGGTAGCGGGCGGGTTGCTGACAATTTTCACGATTCCCGAGAAAGAACAAACCAATTACATCATCTACATAGCATTGGGATTGTCGGTGCTCAACATTGGTACCAGCCTGTTAATCGGCGAAACCTGCCCCAAGAAGGAAGAATTAGATCGGAGTAAGCTGAAGCAAACGATTTTTGAATCAATCAATCCGGTTGCGTTGTGGCGGCAGCTTGTCGAGAAAGAAGCCGAGCGACCGGGTCTTCAAACGCTGGTCCTGACCCGAACGGTATTGGCGCTAACGCAGGGATATTACACGTATTTCGTCACATATCTGGCGCTGGGACCGTTACAATTCGGCACGAAAGCGATTTCCTACTTTTTCATTTACTACGGTGGATTCAGCGTCATCACGTCGTTTGTCTTCTACCGCTTCCTGACTGATCGGCTTAATCAAACAAAAACCGTACTGTGGTTTGCCATACTGGGCGTACCCGTGCTGATCGGTTACAGTCTGGTAGGTACGTCGACGCTGGTTCTGTACGGGTTAGTGGCCATCGACTGTCTGAGCATTGGCCTGATTTCGGGTATTGTGGAAGGGTTGATCGCCGAGCGTACTGAAGAGGCTGACCGGGGAACCCTGTTTGGCCTGGTACAGGGGATGCAGGGATTCGCCAGTCTGGTTACGACGCTATTGTTCGGGGCACTGTCAGCACTCGACCTTCGGCTACCGTTCATCTGGTTTAGTATCACGATGGCCGTTGTTATCTGGCTAGCCTACCGTACGCACCGCGACAAGCCAGCTTTATTCACGAAGGATTAATCGTTCTCCCTCCTACTGCGACGCTATTTTGGGGATCTATCCACCCCTAAATCCTCTTGAAGAGCAGACTGTTAAGTTCTAGACCATCTACCCCCCAGCCCCCTAAAGGGGGAGCGTTCCGCGAAGAAACAACTCCCCCTTTAGGGGGCTGTGGGGTAGATGGACCGAAGGGAATTTGGCTAATGTCAGCATTAATTTAAGTACTTGACAGCCCTGCCTTCAAGGGATTTAGGGGTGAAAGAACCTGCTTGCAACGCTAGATAAAACCATAAAAGAGTAAAGAGGGAGAACGATTGACTCAATCAATAACCCGCATTCTGTGTTAGGGCAGGATTGGCCTGCGTTTCCTTGAGCGGTATCGGCAGGAAGTAGTTTCGCTCGTTGAATCGCCGTTCCTGCACGGAAGGATAGGCAAACTGCAGTTTCCCGGAGGCATCCTTTGTGATAGCAGCGCCACGTACCGGCAAATTCTCGGTTGTACCCGCTATTTTCCACCGACGAACGTCGTAGTAGCGATGCTCTTCATAGGCCAGTTCAACCTGCCGTTCGTGTCGAATTCGATCGCGCATCTGCGCCTGTGACAATCCAGCGGGCAGGGCAGGCATCGACGCACGCGCCCGTATCCGGTTGATGGCCGTATAGACACTCGCGTCAGGACCGGCGGCTTCGTTCTGCGCTTCCGCATAATTCAGCAACACCTCTCCCAGCCGAAAATAAATCCAGGGTGCTTGACTGCCCGTAGCCGAGCCCAAGTCGCGCGACTCAGTAATAAACTTGCGCAGGTAATACCCCGTCGGTGAGGTGTTGAACGACTCTGGTCCGTCGGGGCTATCCAGTCCACCCGGCCGAAACGTTTCCAGCGCCCGCCCCCGGTACGGTAAGCCGTTGTAGAGCACGGTAGCAGCTAGTCGGGGATCGCGATTGGCATAGGGGTTCTGCGCATCGTAGCCAGAGCTAGCGTCCGTTATAGAGCGGCCGTCCAGTGTCTCGTAGGCATCGACCAGCGTTTGTGTAGGTACATTGCCGCCCCAGCCACCGTATCCGTTCGGACCGTTCCACCGCTCCAGATTCAGGAAGCTATCGCCCTGCTGCGCTTCAATCCGGTTAAAGATCACTTCGCTGTTGTTGGCTATTAAAAACAACTGCTGATAGTTGGGATACAGTTGGTACGCGTTCAGGTCAAGTACAGCCTGCGCAGCCTGTGCGGCTGCCTGCCAGCGGGCCGTACTCGTTGACGACGCATACAGTGGCGAGGCTGCATACAGTAGCATTCGGGCTTTCAGCGCCAGTGCAGCGCCTTTTGTAGCCCGCCCAACGTCCGCACCCGTGTACGAAACCGGCAGTAAAGCAGCTGCTTTATCAGCCTCGCTAACCACGAAGTTTATGCTTTCATCAAGCGTTGCCCGACGGGTAGCGGCATAGTCATCGCCCAGCCCAAACGACTGCGTAATCAACGGGACACCACCGTAGTTGCGGACCAGATCGAAGTAGCGGAATGCACGTAGAAACGTCATCTCCCCGGTTAGCTGCCGGCGTAATGTTGAGTCCATCGGCACAGATGCAATCTTCCCGAAAAAGATATTACTGTCGCGGATGTAGCGGTAGTTCTTGCTCCAGGGATTCATGTTGCCGTTGTACTCCGTCGGTCCACTGCTCAGAATAGCCAGATTCGCTGGGGTCAGCTCGCCTTTGTTGATGGCCCACATTCCGTAATCGTGGCTGAAAAGCGATTCGTCGGATGCCGACGCCCACATGAGTTCATCGCCGTTCCAGTTGAAGCCAAAACTCAGATCGCGGTATTTCGAGTTGACAAACGTCTGCACCAGCGCAGCATCGGTCCAGACAGCGTCCTCGCTGATACGATCGACAGGTGCTTTGTCCAACAGGTCATGCGAGCAGGAGAATAAAAAGAGCGAAAGAATGAATGAGAGAAAGAGCGATTTCATAGCTAACTTATTGAGTGATCGAATGACAGCGTAGATGATCAACAGACAGAATGGGCTGGCTTAAGCTTTTATTCAACCATTCCGTCAATCCATCATTCAGTCATTATTAGAATCGTGCGCTAAGGCCGAGATTATAAACGCGCTGCTGTGGGTAAAACCAGCCCTGCGCTGAGCCACCTTCGGGGTCGATCGTCTTGAGTTGATCGAACGTCAACAGGTTGAAGCCGCTGGCATAGACACGCAGCGACTGGATCTTAAATTTATCGAGCAACGTCTTCGGCAGATTGTAGCCGATCTGTACGTTTTTCAGCCGGGTGAAAGCCGCATTTTTCAGCCAGTATGTGTTTTGATAGACGCCATTGACGCTGTTCAACATCTCGCTCGACACACGCGGAAACGTACCATCGGGATTGGTGGGGCTCCAGCGGTTGGCGGCATCCTGCGCGAAGAAATTACCCGTCGATCCCGATTCGAGCAGCAGGTACTGCGACACATGCGCCTGCCCCTGCACCAGAATGTTCAGGTCGATACCGCGCCAGATCAGGTTGATCGGTACGCCGTAGACGATTTCGGGAACGTTGCTGTAGCGAGGCCGGATACGGTCGTTCGCGTCTATTACGCCATTACCATCCACGTCTTCCAGCTTAATATCGCCCGGACCGGCCCCCAGCACATGCGGATAGGCGTCGACCTCAGCCTGCGTCCGGAAAATGCCCTGACTACGGTAAAGCAACCCACCGTAACTGGGATCACTGATCGACTGGCCCGTCTGCTGCTGATAGGTCGGCAGGCCCGACACCTCATCCAGAAACTGCACCCGGTTACGAGCGTAGGTGAAGTTGGTCCCAACCGACACATTGATCGGTCCGTAGGTATTGTTGTGGGTAATCTGAAAGTCGAAGCCCTTGTTCGTGAGTCGACCCAGATTTTCGTTGGGCAGTACCAGGCCGGTATAGTCGGGCACCGATACATTACGCCGAATCAGTATGTCGTTACGCAGCGTGTTGAAATAGTCGAACGTCACGTTCAGCTTGCCGTCGAATAAAACGCCGTCAATCGCGATATTAGCCGTCTGTGCTTTCTCCCAGGTCACGTTCGGGTTCGGTTCCGTGCTCGCTGTCAGGCCGGGTTGCCGCACGGGGGAATCGCCCAGGATATAGCCGGGATCGAATACGTACGACGCCAGATACTGAAACTGCGCAATCCGGTCGTTACCCAGCAAACCGTACGACGCCCGCATCTTCAAACTGTTGACGAATGCCGTACCCGACGTTTTGAACCAGGGTTCATCAGAAATGCGCCAGCCCAGCAGCAAGGCAGGAAAGAAGCCGAATCGCTGATTGCTGGCAAAATTCTGCGATCCATCGTAACGACCCTGAAATTCGGCCAGGTAGCGATCCTTAAGATTGTACTGTACCCGTCCGAAGTAGTTCTGCCGCGCCGATGCAAACGGTTGCCCGCTCACCCGGTCGCTTTCACTACCCGCGTAAAAATCGGCAATACTGGTGCTGACGAAGCTGCTGCGGTAGGCCGTAAACAGGGTACTGTTGTACGTGCTCTGCTCGTACGCCAGAAAAGCCGACAACTTGTTCGGCCCGAACGTGCGGTCGTAGTTGACGCGGGCGTTAAGCGTGATCTGTGTCACGTTTGTCTGCCCCTGTAACAAACCGGGCACACTGGGCGGGTTGACTTGTGACGCATACTGTCCGGTAGTGGCGTTGTAATTGTACGTCGTCCAGGGAATCGACCACTGCTTGTTGAACTGATACAACTTATCAAGGGCAGCGAAGCCATCGACGGAAAAACCGGGCAGGAACGGCAGGTTTTCCCGCAGACGAACGGTTGCATTGATGTAGCCGCGCCGGTCGCGCTGATAGCCAAGCGCATCGGTAACCTGTAGTACCGGATTTCGGCCCTGATCGGTACCCGACCCCGGCAGCCCGTTAGGATAAACCGCCACCAGCGTTGGATAGGCCCGCAACGCGTACCGGAAAATACGGCCGGCGGAGTCGAGCGGGTAGTTTCGATCTTCCTGCCGCCCGTTTATGTCGACGCCCACTGTCAGATTTTTGCCCACGTTCGCGTCGACGTTAGCACGCAGGCTGTATTGGTTATACTTGGCCGTCCCGTTTTTGTAGATACCATCCTGAAACAGATTCCCGAATGACACCAGATAGCGGATGTCATCGTTTCCTCCACTGATACCGAGCGTATGCCGATGCTGTGGAGCTGCCGAACGCAGCACCGTCTGTAACCAGTTTGTATTGGGGTAATTGAGCGGGTCCGAACCGTCGCGAAATTTCTGAATCTGTTCGTCGGTGTATCGCTGGTTCAGTCCTCTACCCGGATTTGAATAGTATTGGATCTCGTTCAGAATCTGGGCATAGGTAGCCGCATCAGCCATTTTCGGTAGACGCGTCGGTGTCGAGAATCCCTGGTTGAAATTATAGGTAATCTGCGGTTTGCCCTTGGTACCGCGCCTTGTCGTCACCAGAATAACGCCGTTGGCCGCCTGCGCCCCGTAAATCGACGCCGACGCGTCTTTCAGCACCGATACGCTTTCAATCTCATTAGGATCGAGTCGGTCCAGCCCACCCAGCCGGTTCGCCACCCCGTCGATAACGATAAGCGGGTTCGGGTCACCTAATGTTGATCGGCCCCGAATAAAAAACTGAGACCCGTCCCGACCCGGCTCACCGGACCGGTTCAAGGCAATCAGCCCCGGCGTTCGGCCAACAAGCGAGTTCGCCAGGTTCGGTTGTGGACTTTGCACCAGGTCGCGGCCCGACACTTCAGCTACCGCGCCGGTCAGGGTCGCCCGTTTTTGCGTGCCGTACCCAACGACGACCACTTCGCTGAGCGCCTGGGCATCTTCTTTGAGCTGGATGGTAAACGACGTCTGCGAGCCAACAGGCACTTGCTGTGTAACGTAGCCGATGTAGCTAACCGTCAGCGTTGCATTCTGATTGCCGACGGATAGCTGAAAGTTGCCGTTGACGTCGGTTGTCGTGCCCTGCGTTGTTCCTTTCTGAACGATTGTTACACCGGGTAGCGCTTCACCAGTGGTCGTCGTGACGCGCCCGGAAAGGGTACGTTGCGCGGTAGTCGATGGGCTAATTGCGGGTGTCTGGGCATACCCGGGCCTGAGGCATAGTGCATGGCACATGCAGAGTAAGCACCACAGGTAGCGGGTGCGTAGAAATAAGACCATAAAATCTAGTAGTTAACTTGGTTAATTTCTCCCTAACCCAGTGTTTACCCAGATGTTGGCAAAGAATTGTATAAGTGGTCACCGAATGGTTGCTGTTTACCTCTCTACCGATAGCCTGCTCGATTCGATAAGAGCGTCTGTTCACCCATATTGACGTACAGACGGCCTTGGGCGCACCGTACCGCTTTTTCGGCTTACCTTTGTCTAAACGATTTTTAATGCCATGGTTGCCGACACGCCCCGTTCCTCCGATGTTCAGACCCGCTACGAAGCCGTTATCGGCCTGGAAGTTCATTGCCAGCTACTTACACACAGTAAGATGTTTGCAGCTGACACCAACGCTTTCGGCGGTGAACCCAATACGCACGTTAGCGTAATTACCCTGGGCCACCCCGGCACCCTGCCCAAAGCCAATCGACAGGCCGTTGAATACGCCGTTCGAATCGGGCTGGCGGTCGGTAGCGAGATCACACGGCACAATGTGTTTGCGCGGAAAAACTATTTCTACCCTGATCTGCCAAAGGGCTATCAGCTGTCGCAGGATAAAGGGCCGATCTGCGTTGGCGGCACCGTACCCATCACGGCGAAAGATCCAGTCACGGGCGAATCGTACCAAACTGAAATTCAGCTGCATCACATTCATTTAGAGGAGGATGCGGGTAAATCGATTCACGACGGCAGCGACTGGACCACGCAGCTCGACTACAACCGGGCGGGCACGCCATTGATCGAAATGGTAACGGAGCCATGTATACGTACTGCCGATGAAGCGGGGCAATACCTGACCGAAGTCCGGCGGCTGGTACGCTACCTCGACATCTGCGACGGGAACATGGAAGAGGGCTCGTTACGGTGTGACGTCAACGTGTCGATTCGGCCGGTGGGCGCGACTTACCTCGGTACGAAGGTTGAAGTCAAGAACCTGAACTCGATCCGTAACGTCATGCGGGCTGTCGACAGCGAGATTCAGCGGCAGATCGATGTCACCGAAGCGGGCGGCACGCTCATTCAGGAAACCCGCACCTTCGACGCCAGCACGGGTTTGAGTGCGGGTATGCGTGAGAAAGAAACGATGAACGACTACCGGTATTTCCCCGACCCCGATCTGGCACCAGTTGTCATTTCCGATGCCTGGCTGGCCGACATTGAAGCGGCCATGCCCATGCTACCGTCGGCCCGGTTAGCTCGATTCACCGATCACTACGGCCTGCCCGCCTACGACGCAACACTACTGACGGACGCGAAGGAACTGGCCGATTACTACGAGGAAACCTGTGCCGCCCTGCCTACTGACAAAATTAGTCCGGCGGCTTACAAAGCGGTGTCGAATTGGATCATGGGGCCTGTCAAAGGGCATCTCAACGAGAAAACCCTGCGCGACCGGCAATTTCCGGTATCCGCTTCGCAGCTCGCAGCCCTCATTGGTCTGGTGCTGAACGAAACTGTCAGCCAAACGGCAGCGCAGCAGGTGTTTACGCTAATGCTCACGAACCTGGAAACCAGCCCCGCCGACTTGGCCCAGCAGCACGGATTGATTCAGAACCGCAATACCGACGCGCTGCAAACGTTGGTAGAGAGCGTATTAGCCGAATGGCCCGATAAGGTGGAGCAATACCGGAAAGGTAAAAAGAACCTGCTCGGTATGTTCGTCGGCGAAGTGATGAAAAAGTCGAAAGGCTCAGCCGATCCTAAATTAGTCAACCAACTCGTCGTTAAGACGTTACAGTAAGCATGAAACGAACGATAGTTTTAGTCGTAGGCCTGTTGACTTCCGTTGCCGCACTGGCACAGGGAACGAAGCCTTTTACGGTCACCGGCACTGTTAAACGGGCAACGCCGGGCAGCTATGTGTATCTGGAAACCAACGGACAGCCAACCCGCAAAATCGACTCCGCCAAAGTCGACAACAGTAACGCCTTCTCGCTGAAAAGCAACGTAGCCGACGGCGGTGAAGTACTGGTCCTGAACGTTGGTGGCAATCAAAAAATGGCCCTGCTGGTCGAAGGGGGGGAAACGCTCAATGTCGTTGCCGACGGGTTCAAGATGAACGCCAAGACTGGTGAGGTGGGTAAGGCAACCATTACCGGCTCCAAAAACATGGAGTATTACGACAAGCTGATGACGCTTCGTAACAGCATGGAGTCGCGCGTAGCCACCTGGAACAAGCAGATTGCAGCCGCCACCGAGAAAAAGGATACCAAGCGAATCACGCAGATTGAGGAAGAGTATCAGAAAGCTGAAGCCGACGTCGTCAGTAAAGTGAAAGCGATGCTGCCTGAAATGGGCACTTCCCTGGCGTCGCTGTTTGCGCTCAACTTCATCAATATCGATACGGACTTCGACACCTACGATCAACTGGCGGAGCGGTTCAAAAAAGACAATCCGAACAGTCCGCACGCACAGGCGCTGATCGGCCGGGTAACGCGCATCAAGGGCGTTATGGTCGGCTCGGTAGCTCCCGACATTGCCCTCAACGACACGACAGGCAAGGCAGTGGCCCTGTCATCACTGCGGGGCAATTACGTACTGGTCGACTTCTGGGCGAGTTGGTGCGGTCCCTGCCGGGCCGAGAATCCGAACGTCGTGCGGATGTACAACAAGTTCAAAGACAAAGGTTTTACGATCTACAGCGTATCGCTCGATCGTACCAAAGGCGAGTGGGAACGCGCCATTCGTAACGACAACCTACCCTGGACCCACGTGTCGGATCTGAAATTCTGGCAATCGGCAGCGGCTCAGCAGTACGGTGTTCAGGCCATTCCGGCGACGTTCCTGTTGGACAAGGAAGGAAAGATCATTGCCAAAAACCTGCGGGGCGACGCGCTCGAAGCCAAGCTCGACGAAGTGTTGAAATAGCCGCAACGTCTTTCGTATTTTTGCCGGGTCAGGTCTAACAGCCTGACCCTTTTTCGTGCCGCCTGCCCTGCGCAACCGGCACTGCTTCATCGACAAGTCCGTTACGACATTCTTTACCCCCATTACTTTTATGAGAATCGCAATTGTCGGTTGTGGCAACATGGGCATGGCGTTCGCCAAGTCGTTTTTACAATACAACCTGGTATCAACCGAAAACCTGCTGCTTATCGAAAAAAGCGCCGACCGGTCGGCTAGTCTGAAGCAGGAAAAAGCGGGCGTAGTCGTTGATACGATCGGCCCCCGCGTCGGGGAAGTCGATCTGATTATTCTGTCGGTCAAGCCACAGGATTTCAATAGCGTCCACGAAGCACTGCGCGATGTTATTCAGCCCAATCAGATGATTCTGTCCATCATGGCCGGTATTCCAATTGGTCAGATTCAGGACAAGTTGAACCACAAGCTCGTCGTGCGGGCCATGCCGAACACGCCTGCTATGCTGGGCATGGGTATTACCGGTTTTACAGCCGCGAAAGAAGTCGATATGACGAGCCTGCGCCGGGTCGAAAACCTCATCAACGCGACAGGACGGTCGATTTTTCTGGAAGACGAAGCGATGCTCGACGCGGTTACGGCACTAAGCGGTAGCGGCCCGGCTTATTTCTACTACGTGGTAAAAGCTATGGTCGACGCTGGTCGGCAGATGGGTTTTGACGATGCCGTATCGTCGTTATTGGTGAAGCAGACCATGCTGGGAGCCTACCACCTTATCAACACGGCCGATAAATCGCTGGACGATCTGATTAAAGCGGTGGCGTCGAAGGGTGGTACTACGGAAGCGGCTCTGCGTGCCTTCGAACAGGGCGACCTCGCCGAAACACTCGTCACCGGTATCAAAGCCGCCCAACAGCGGGCAACGGAGTTGTCGAACGGGTAGTCGGTTTACAGTTTTCGGTCTACAGTATTCGGTGGTCCGACGGGGCGATACACCGAATACTGTAAACCGAAAACCGATTACAAACCTGTATATGTAAACGGCGTGATGGCGCGCAGTTCGGTTTTTACGGCGTCGGATACGTTCAGTTCATCGACAAACTGACGAATTGTATCAGCGGTAATTTTTGTATTGGTGCGTGTCAGCGCTTTCAGCGCTTCGTAAGGTTGCGGATAGCCTTCCCGACGGAGAATCGTTTGAATGGCTTCGGCCACGACAGCCCAGTTATCTTCCAGATCGGCATTGATAGCCGCCTGATTCAGTTCCAGTTTATCGAGCCCCTTAAGCAGCGATTTAAGCGCGATGACCGAGTGCGCAAAGGGAACGCCAATACTGCGAAGCACTGTCGAATCGGTCAGATCGCGCTGAAGCCGCGAGATAGGCAGTTTACCTGATAGATGTTCAAACAGCGCGTTGGCAATTCCCAGATTACCTTCCGAGTTTTCGAAGTCGATGGGGTTCACCTTGTGCGGCATCGCCGATGAGCCGACTTCTCCTTCTTTCAGTTTCTGTTTGAAGTAATTCATCGACACGTACGTCCACATGTCGCGGTCAAGGTCGATCAGGATAGTATTTAGCCGCCGGAATGCGTCGAGCAGAGCCGCCAGCATGTCGTAATGTTCAATCTGCGTCGTGAACTGACTACGAACCATACCCAGCTTTTCGACGAACTGATTGCCGAATTGCTTCCAGTCTTCGTGCGGATAAGCAACAGCATGCGCGTTGAAATTACCCGTTGCCCCACCGAACTTAGCCGCCGTCGGAATGTCACTCAGTAAGTGAAGCTGCTTCTCGATGCGCTCAACGAACACGCGAATCTCTTTACCCAGCCGGGTTGGCGACGCTGGCTGCCCGTGTGTGCGGGCCAGCATCGGGATAGCGTCCCATTGGTCGGCAAGCTGCTGCAATCGCTGATAGACCTGCCGATAGAGCGGTTCGATCTCCATCGACCGTGCTTCAGCCAACGACAACGGAATAGCCGTGTTGTTGATATCCTGCGACGTCAGACCGAAGTGAACAAACTCCAGGTACGGCTCAACGGGCGACCCTTTCAGCTTTTCCTTGATGAAATACTCAACCGCCTTGACGTCGTGATTGGTCGTTTTCTCGATGTCTTTGATGCGCTGCGCATCGGCTTCAGAAAACTGTTCGTAAATGGCCCGAAGCGCCGGAAACTGATCGGCCGTAACGCCATCAAGCTGCGGAATCGGCCACTCACACAGGGCGATGAAATACTCAATCTCGATCCTGACGCGGTAATGAATCAGGCCAAATTCGGAAAAATAAGGAGCCAAGGTCTCAACCTGACGACGGTAGCGCCCGTCGACGGGAGAGATAGCGGTAAGTGCTGATAAGTCCATTGAAGCGGGAAAACAAGTCGTAAAGGTACGCAACCGCGCTTATAACTGCTTCAGATAAACCAGTGTCTGTGGTACCTGCTGCGGAGCCGCCGGACTTTCGTCTTCGATATACAGATGCTCAACCGACGTCTTCCGGGCCGCTTTCAGAATCGCGGGCATATCAAGCTGACCGGTTCCCAACACGACCGAATTCTCCGGGGCTAGCTTTCCCTGGTCGTTTCCCGCAACGCCTTTCCGCACGTCTTTGAGGTGCATGAGCCGGAACCGCTTGGGATACTTCGCCAGCAGAGCCGCCGGATTCTGACCCGGCAGGTAGGTCCAGGCAATGTCCATTTCGAAGCTAACGTAATCAGGATTGGTCTGCTGCACGATGTAGTCGAATAGCGTACCCGACTCGTAAGGGTGGAATTCATACCCGTGATTATGGTAGCAGAACAGTAGTCCCTGCGCGTTGGCCAGCTTACCGAACTTGTTGAAGTCGGCAATAGCCTGTTTCGCAACTTCGGGCGACAACTCACCCTGATGCGGAATCCAGGCGACACGCACGTAGTTGGCTCCGAGCGCTTTTGCCCGTACCAGTACGGAATCCGGCGTTTTGACAATGTCGTCGTAGTTGACGCCGTAGCTACTGCATTTGATGCCCCGCTGATCGAGTAACGCTCGCATGGCCGGTGCCGTTTGCCCGAACAGATTCGACAGTTCGAGGTCCGTGATTCCCATCGACTTAATCATGTCGAGCGTACCCGGTACGTCCTTCCCGAAGCTGTCGCGGAAGGTAAACGATACCACGCCGGGCGTCTTACGAACGAGTTTGCCGAACGGCTGAGCCTGCGTGAACAGCGCGATAGACAGGAAAAAAGCAATCAGTGTGTTGCGGAGCATACGAGTGGCGTTAGGCTATCACAAGACAGCCGACTACTTTTTCTAATCAGAATGGGTTCAGGTAGACACCAACCCCCAGCCAGAAAATTGTCTGGTTTTCGTACTGACTGTATGGCCGAAAGCCCGAATACGTTTCTGCCAGGAAGGTCAGGTTGTTGGCCGTCCGGCCTACTTCCACTCCGACGCCTGCGTGAATACCGGGGCGAAACTCGGTTTCCTGAAAGAACTTCACATCGACTCCACCAACCAGCCGGGCCGCCTGCTGGGATGGTTTTTTATAGAAAGCCCCAAACTGGGCACTCAGCGGCTTCCGCTCCTCCGGTTTGCGCAGGGTAACGCCTAGTCCACCATACACACGCCAGTCGCGGAATGTACGGGAATACATGGCGTCGAGCTGCTCGTAATTGACCGAATTGGTCGACGGGGCCGTAATCCGATTGCGGTAGATGTAGTCATCACCCAAGTGCGACGACAGATGATACACCCGGAACCGGTAATTATTGGCACCCCGGCGCAGGTTGTATTGAATACTGACCTTGTAGTCGTTATTCATGATCTGCCGACGCTGGTACCGGGTAATCTGATCGAAATAGACTTCGAATTGCGTGAAGGACGCGAGATCCAGCACGATTTCCTCCGACCGGCCCGGTGCGGTCGTGCGCCGATAGAATGGCTTATTGAATCCGAACGCGAACGGAACAATACTACCGACATACCGTTCGCCGTTGGTCAGGTAGAGCGGTAACACACTACCGTAGGTCTGCGCTTCAAGCGGGTCGAGCAGAATTGGCTCGAACAGGTGCCCACGGGGCAGAAATTCCTTGCGGGGACGGCTTTCGGCCGGATCAACTCCAGCAACGACAGTACCGGCCGAATCGGTAACGGGCGTGGCCGTTACCCGGGAACGCTTCACTCGTTCTGGCTTCACCCGCTCTGGTTTGACCCGTGCCGGTTTGGCAGGTTCAGCCGGTACCGGATCAGGGGCTGGCGTAACAGCCGGAGTAGGTTGCGGGGCAACAACCGCCGGCGCATTTTCCCGCTTCCGCCGTTCGCGCTCTTCCCGACGCGATGGTTTCGGCGGTGCGGGTGGTTCTGCCGGGGCCGTCGGGGCTGGATTTACGGTGGTTGCAGGGACTGGGGTATCCGTTGGTGGCGACGTGGGGCGGGGGCTGACTACACCTTCCCGCTCAGCCTTCTTCGCTTGTCGTTGCCGCTCTTTCTCCGCTTTACGGGCTTCATATTCGCGCTGCTTCTGCAACCATTCGGCCCGAATCTGCCGTTCGCGCTGCACTTCGCGGTCAATTTTTTCTTTTTGCCGTTGCTCAGCCGGTGTCAGCGTACGCGATGTTGGCGAGGTGGTCTTCGGGGCCTGTTGCGCCAGTACCGACAGAGTCATCGGCACGGCCAGGCAAAGCATGAGTAAACGTTTGGTCATACGGATACAAAAAAGGGGCCGGGCGCGGCCCCCTTTATCGTTACGATTTTAAAGCCGCGTAATTTTTGTAGAAGTAGGGAATCGTCTCGATTCCTTTGAAGAAGTTGAACAGGCCATAGCTCTCGTTAGGCGAGTGCAGGGCGTCGCTATCCAGGCCGAAACCCATCAGAATCGATTTGATGCCCAGTTCCTGTTCGAACAGCGCCACAATGGGAATACTTCCCCCACCCCGCGTCGGAATCGGTTTCTTACCCCAGGCATCTTCGAAGGCTTTACTGGCGGCTTCAAACTCGACGGAGTCGGTAGGAGTTACGTAAGGTAAGCCGCCGTGGTGGGGCCGCACCTGTACCGTTACGCCAGCCGGCGCGATAGCCGTGAAATGCTTGGTAAACAGGTCGGTGATCTCGTCGGGCGTTTGGTTGGGCACCAGCCGCATGCTGATTTTCGCGAACGCTTTCGACGGCAGTACCGTCTTGGCCCCCTCGCCCGTGTACCCACCCCAGATGCCGTTCACGTCCAGCGTAGGCCGAATCGACGTCCGTTCGTTGGTTGAATAGCCCGCTTCGCCCGCCACGTCGTTGATCGCCAGATCCTGTTTGTACTCGTCAAGGCTAAACGGCGCTTTCGCCAGTTCAGCCCGTTCGGCCTCGCTCAGATCGACAACGGTATCGTAAAAGCCAGGGATAGTGATACGCCCCTGCTCATCATGCAGCGACGCAATCATGGTCGCCAATGCATTGATCGGGTTCTGCACACCACCACCGTACACCCCCGAATGCAGATCACGGTTGGGGCCGGTCACCTCTACTTCAACATACGACAGCCCCCGCAGCCCTGTTTCGAGCGACGGTGTTTCGTTGGAAATAATGCTGGTATCAGAAATCAGAATGACGTCGGCTTTGAGCATGTCGCGGTGCTCGGCGACGAACGTACCGAGGTGGTCGGAGCCAACTTCCTCTTCGCCTTCGATCATCACTTTCACGTTGCAGGGCAACCCATCGGTTGCCAGCATCGTTTCGATCGCTTTGATGTGCATGTAAAACTGCCCCTTGTCGTCGCAGGCTCCCCGTGCGTAGATGCGCTCGTTGCGAATCGTCGGCTCAAACGGGGGCGACTGCCACAGCTCGTACGGATCAGCGGGCTGCACGTCGTAGTGGCCGTAGACCAATACCGTCGGACGGGCCGGATCGACCAGTTTTTCGGCGTAGACGACCGGATGGCCGGGCGTCTCGAACAGTTGTGCTTTGTCGAGTCCGGCAGCGGTTAGTTTGTCACGGACGTACTCAGCCGCCCGGCGCACGTCGCTGCTGAAAGCTGAGTCGGCTGACACTGACGGAATACGCAGCAGTTCAAGCAATTCGTCCAGAAAGCGCTGTTTATTGGCTTCGAGGTATGTTGTCATAGATCAGTCTTCGTTATTCGCTACCATTCGATTGAATCGGAATGGCAAAAAAATCGCCCCGAAGGTACGCAACTTTTGCGCAACGGCGGGGCGACAGAATAAGAAGCCAGTTGTTTTCGGTTAGTCCCGTTTCTTCTTCAATTGAATCAGTACCGTACGGTTTTCCTGTCCGTGTAGCAGCCGGCGGATGTTCTTTTTATGCGTCAGCACGACGAGCAGAAACATGATAAAGCCAAACACGATAAGTAGCGGACTTTCCTGCTGCCCAAAGATTTGAAGCAACAACAGGACGGGGAAGGCCAATGCAGCCAGAATAGAGCCCAGAGACACGTATTGTGACGAGATGACGACCAGCAGAAAGATACCGATGCAGATCAGTGCCATTTCGGGATGAATGGCCAGCACCATACCCAACAATGTTGCTACGCCTTTTCCACCTTTGAAGCCCGCAAAAACCGGGTATAGGTGTCCCAGCACCGCGACAATACCGAAAACGATTTCGAAGGTCAGTATTTCCCCTTCCGTCGTCACATTGCAAAACCACAGAATCGACGACAGAATGGCGGCTGTATATCCTTTTAGCACGTCGACCAGCATCACCACCGTACCAGCCCGCTTACCCAGTACCCGGAACGTGTTCGTGGCGCCAGCATTACCGCTACCGTGTTGTCGGACATCGACGCCAAAAAATCCTTGTCCGTACCATACTGCCGTTGGAATCGACCCGAGCAGGTAAGCGACCACTGTGGTGGCGATAATAATCAGAACGTTCATGAATTTGGGTAAGTGACCGGTTGACTATACATATAACCGGTCGGTCGCGCATTTGTAACCTCAAAATTAAGGCATTTCCGTCCGAAGGCCAACTTTCCGTTCGCAATGGACCTTGTTATTGAAATAATCCGTCGATTTCTGCTACTTTCCACCTACTACGACCTCCTGTAACTGATCCGCATTCAGGTATTGGTTGGTCATTGCCAGAATATCGTCGGCACTCACCGCCCGGATACGCTGAATGTATGTCGTGAGAAAGTCGGCGGGCAGGCCATCGAACAGAATGACTTTGTACCGATCAGCAATTTCGAACGGCGTATTCAGCGAGCCGACAAACTCACCGGCCATAAAGTTTTTTACCGTGTTGAGTTCGTCAGCCTCGACCGGCTCGGTCTGTAAGCGCCGAATTTCTTTATGTACCTCATCCAGTGTCTCCTGCGTATTCTCACGCTTTACATCGGTGCCGATCAGGAAATAGCCGTCGCGCCGGAACGATGGCATGTTTGACGAAATACCATACGTGAATCCTTTTTCCTCGCGGATATTCTTCATCAGCCGTGATCCGAAATAGCCACCCAGCACTTCGTTGGTCACCAGCATCTTGAAGAAATCGGGGTGCGTACGGGTAAACAACCGACGACCTACCCGAATCGACGACTGCACACTGTCTTCTTTTTCGGCCAGCGTAGGCATCATGTCATTAGGTAGCGCCGGAAGGCTCACGTCATCCAGTTGTGTATGCTGAATCGGCAACTGCCCCAGTGTGCGGTTGATCTGCTCCACCTCGATGGCGGTTGCCTGACCCGCCAGCAACACCTGAAACGGCCGATTTTTAATCGCCCGCTCGTAGAATGCAGTCACGTCAGCACGGGTCAGTTGGTCGACAGCTTCCGGATTTTGGCTGCGGCCGTACGGATGTGTCGGCCCGAAGACTTTTGCCCGGAACAGTACCCCGGCCAAATACGCGTTCTTCTCGTAGTTGACGCGCAGATTCTGCGTAGTGATGTTCCGCAAATCATCAAGTTCCTTCTGCGGAAACGTCGATTCCGTAATCATTTCGCAAAGCACCGGCAGTACAGCGGGCAGAAACTTTGTCAGGCAATACACCACGACGCTGGATCGATCGGGACCACTGTTGAGTTCGAGGAAAGCCCCATAGCCATCGAAATACTCGCTGAGCTGCGCCGACGTACGGCCGGGTGTGCCTTCACTAAGCATTTTCAGCGCGAAGAACGCGGATGTTGGGGCCTGCTCATGCCAGGTACCGGCATCGAAAATGCATTCCAGCCGAAGGACAGGCTGATTAGGAACGCTAATCAGATTCAGAACAACACCATTGTCAAGTGTAAACGCATCGAGCGATGGTAGCCGGACTTCCTGTATGGCCTGAAAAGCGGGGGGTTGGGTTCTATCGAGAATCATGACGTTTATGGGAGCCAACGCTGTGGTATCGGCAGGCTGGCTATATAGGACAATTGGGCAAAAAAGCCTCCGGTAATGAGATGCTCTTTTGCCCAATCCGTGCCGAGTGGGTATAAAAATTATTCTTCGTTGTCGTCGACGGCCGTATCGTTTGTACCGACGGTACGGCTGGGGAAGTTGATAATAAGCGACAGCCGGAAGGTGTTGGCCAGTGGGTTCCCCTGCTGAACGGGCAGCAGATACGAGAAATCAACACCAAACTGTTGGGCCAGTCGCAAACCGATACCGGTCGTGATGTATCGGCGTCCCCCTTTCTGAGCCGATTCGTGGTAGTAGCCACCGCGCACGGCAAACTGTTCGTTGTACCAGTACTCGACACCCGTCGAGACGATAACCTCTTTCAGTTCCTCGCTGAAACCGCCTGGCGCGTCGGCAAATGAGCCAAATACCGAGCTGAAATAATTGTTTGGGTTAGCACTTCCGCCCGGTGTCGGCACCATCAACTTGTTGAAGTCGAGCAGGAAATTGAATTTATTGTACTGATCGGCGTAGTAGGTAACAGTCGTACCGAGACGCAGATTGGTCGGGATGTAATACCGTTCCAGACCACCGTAGTTCAATCGGCCACCCAAGTTGGAGAGCATAGCCCCAAATGCCCAGCCCAATCCTTTACCGGTCGAGTTGTCGCGCACTTCGTTGCGGTAGAACGCACCAATGTCGGCAGCGGCTGTGGCACCCGGCTGTAGCCCGTAGGCCGATGCCCCTGATGCCAGGTTCGAGTTCAGGTATTTCAGGTTTACGCCCAGCGAGAAGTTCTGCGACAGCCGCTGCGAGTACGATGCGGTTATGGCGTATTCACGCGAGTTGAACGTACCGGCCTGTACACCATTGGCGGTGGTGAAGTTTACGGTTCCTAAGTCGAAGTACAGCAGCGAACCACCGATAACCGAGTTCTTACCCAGCTTGGAGTACGCACTCAGGTTCGTATAGTACATATCTCCGATCAGTTCGCGCAGCCAGGGCGTATAGGAAACAGTGGCACCTGCTTTCTGCCGCGCAAACACAAGCTTCGACGGGTTCCAGTGAATCGAGTTAGCATCAGCATCGCCAAGCGCGACACCGGCTTCCCCAAGCCCCCCCGACCGGGCATCGGGCGTGAAATTCAGGAACGGAACCGCTGCAGTTGGTGCGTTAAGCGTCTGTCCAGCAGGATTTACTGGTGTCGTCTGCGCCTGGGTGGTAGCGACGAAGAAAACGGGACTGCAAATACCAAGTAGAATACGAAAAAATTTGCGCTTCATACAGAGTGTGTTGGTGGCAACAGCGACTGACAACGGTGAATAAAACAGCCCTGACCGGCCAAAAGTACTAGGATTCGTTGGTTAGAAAAAACAGTGTATCAATGTTGGCTAACGCAGTAACATCAGCCGTCCGCTCGTTTGGGTCGATGAGCCGTCGGCTTCGGAGCGGAGTTGCACCCGGTAGAGGTAAATTCCATTCGGCATCGCCTGACCGGCCATGCCCTGCCCGTTCCAGTTTCCTAGTTCAACTGAACCCGCGCAGTAGTTACACTGGCCTACTTGCTGGTTGATCATCCGCCCATTCATATCGTAAATACTCAGTGTCCAGTCGAGGGATTCGCCGGATCGGTTGTGCGTTGCTAGTAACGTTGACTGTGTACTGATTGGGTTAGGAGTCGCCTGCACCCTATCGATTTGCAGACCGGGCTTTTCTGAAACTCTAAATGCCAACGCCTTCGCTGCGGGATTATTGCTTAAATCCCAGGCTTTCACCTGGACGGTATACTGGCCGGGCGTTACGCTCTGAAATGTGTAAACGACTTCACCCTGCCGCCCATCACTGCTCGTCGCCACGTAATAGTCGTTGAGCACCACCGGTGTTTGCCCCGTCAGCTGCGCTGTCAGTTCGTGCCCCAGCCCCGCTCGGGCGATGTTAATACCTTTATTATCACTCAATTTCACCCGAAGCGTCACGGCTGGTCCCGCTACCCGAATCGACTCGCCATCGAGACTACTACCGTCAATGGACAGTTGAATGACCGGCGGCTGCGTATCGACACTATCGACGGTAACGCTACCCCCAACCAACAGGCTTTCGCTATTGCCTACGGCGTCGAGCAAACTGTCGGCCTGAATGGCATACATGTACAGCTTGGCCCCGCCGACGGTATAATCAATGTCTTTAGGCATGGTAAAGCGTGCAGAGAACTGTCCGTTGCGCACCGGGATACGCCCAACGAACAGCGTGTTTGTAAGAGCCTGGTAACTCATCTTAGCACTTTCTGTGCCGAGTGTGGTCAGTGTAGTCGGCTTATCGTATAGCACGAGTCGCATCGTACCCGTGAATGAGGAAATCAGCTGACTTTGCGCGCGAATTTCGCCCGCCAGTTCGACGGTTTGCAGGGCCCGTAGCGTATCCGTTTTTCCAGCAGTTACGCTTCGGCTATTGACGCTGGTCAGTACGGCCTGCGCCTGCGGATAAGCCAGCCGGGCCGACGGGTCACCCAGCAAAGCAAAATTTCGGTTATCGCGTCCGTGCAGACTGTTGTTTTTTGTAGCCCGCATCATATCGCCCAAACGGGGCATCTGTCCGTTGACCGGTTTGAATACCGATGCGTAGAACGCCGTGTTCACCAGCATGTTGCTGTTCGAGAATACAGGCCGACTGGTCGTTAGCAAACCAATGGCTCCTCCCTTACTACTCAGCAGAGCCAGTTCAGCGCCCGATACAAGGGATGGATCATCGTAACGGCCAAACTGGCAGGTCGCCGTAACCATTAGCGGCAACCGGCGATTCGTCCAGCGCAGTATACTACCTTCCGTTACGATCTGCTCCTGAGCCAGCCCCGACGTTCCACCGTGCCCGTTGTAGTTGATGATAAGCCGCCCCTCTTCAACCGCCTTGTCGATCAGTTGCTCGACGGCGGGCGCTCGGGGGCCCAGTGCCGTAACTTCCTGTGGGTAGGAATCAAGAAACACCCGTTCGGCCTGATAAGCGGGCGACTGCGTTTCGACCTGACTCGCCAGCCTATCGGCGTCACTCTGGTGAATGTTGAAGTCACCATCATCGGCGATAAGCATCACCTTGGTCTGCCAGTCGCCCCGCTGTGTACGGTCGGAGCTGTAGTTGATCAGCTTATCGACCACGGCTCTGGCTTCGGCCACCGTTTTTACGGGCAAGCGCCCGATGCCTATGTCGACCAATAAATCGCCCTGATCTGTCTCGACCCATTCGCCTTCGTTCTCACCCATAAATCCGAAATAATCATCGGAGGAGTAGCTATAAATGGGGTGCATCGATTCCCGACTTTCATAAACCGGTATGGTATTAGCCAGTTTGGTCGCATCCATCCCGTTGTTGCGGTTATGCATACGATAGTCGTACGTCGCGTCACCCATCAGCAGCAGATACCGCAGCTTGGCAGGGTCTTTTTGATAAAAGTAACGAACGGCATCGCGGATAGCCGTTGGGTCCGGCTGACCCGAACCAAACTCATTGTACACTTGCTGCGCCGTAATGACGAGCACATCCAGCTTGTCGTTACTACGCCGGAACGTAGCCAATCGCTCGGCTTCCGACTGCCACAGTGGCGCGGTAATCAGCAGCAGATCGGGGGTTTTCTGCGCCCGCAGATTCTGATTACCGATTACCTGCGCAGACACCGGTGCCAGCAGCTGACTATCCGTAAAAAGAAGGTAATCGCTTAGCTTGGTCGTTTGCCAGCGGGCTTCCGACGCGCCATTGAGAGAATAATCCTGGCTGGCTGGAACCAGCGGGTTGGTTACGTCCCAGATTCGCAGCGCACTCGTTGCCTGTTTCAGTCTTGCGTTACCGGCCGGTAACCGCCGTACCCAGGTCAGCGTGGTCGGCATTTGCAGCGAACGCCGAAATTCGACACCGATGTAATCGAGGTAAGCCTGTGCCCCAAAGTTCCGGTTATTCTGAAACGTAATCGCGGTTTGCATGGCGTTGCCCGTGACAGCCGGAAGCCTGAACGTATCACTTCGGCTAGCCGCCTGATAATCATATTCTGTCCCGGAGATTACAGGCATTGCCATGGTTCCTGCCAGTTGTCCATTGACCGAAACAGCAAATTGAGTCGGCTGAGTTGAGGCTACTACAGCCGAGAAACGTACCCGGACAGGCGAGCCATTGACGAAATCAGGGGCCGTAAACGCGATTGTCTTTGTCGTATCAAGCGTCATGAACTCCCCAAGCCATTCCCGCCCCGAGTTCATCGACGGGTTAGGCGCACTGGTAGGAAGTTTCTGACTGTCCAGTTCGTGAAACTGGTAATCGGTAAACGTCGTGATGCTCGACGTGTCACTTAGTTTACCCGTCGCTTTGGCCGCAATGCGCAAGCCGGGTACAGTACCGATCGTCAGAAAATAAAACGTGGTATCGGCGTAGACATTGGTCAGGTGTGTAAACCGCCGGTTTGTGGTATCGTACCGAACGACGTTGGGACTTTGTCCGAAGAAAAGTAAAGCGTCGCTGGCATCGAAGCGCCCGTCACTTTCACCCGTCACCTGGATAGCATTCTCGGTTAGATCGGCAGCACGCGGGATAGCGTTTGGTTGGGGCAACATGGCTCCCCCGTTTCCATAGAGTCGCAACAACCGGGGATCGGCCTGCACAAACGCGGGATTAATACCAGCCAGTGTGGCCTGATCGAGCCGGTAAACGCCAGCCTGCGTCACCCCGATCTTGACCCATATACCCTGTTTCAGCACTGACTCAGCAGGTCCGTTGCTTTGACTATAGGCAACCAGTCTGCCCAGCATAAGCAGCCCGACAACAAGCCAGCCTTTATTAAATCGTTTCCACCCATGCATGAGCCAGTACTGCGTAAGACTTTCCCGACGCCAGTTCTTTACAAACGACGCGTGTCCGGCGCAACGTACCCCGAACGAATTTCTTTTTACCAATGATAAATGTTGTCCCCTCGCGCACGTCCCGCAGGAGAACGCGTGTCGCAGTTGCGCCGGATAAAGACTGTTGTTCGTGTGCCCGCAATGCCATCATCAGCGCCGGATGGGCATAGGTGGTCGCAGCCGGCTTTTGTAAATACTGCCGCAACGGCTCCAGCATCGCAACCGGGAATATAGTCTCCGTAAGCAGGGGTTGCATCAGTTGTTGAAAGGCTTGCTGCCAGGCTGGTCCGTGCGGGGCAGTTCGCCGACGCCGGTACCGGTGCACATGCGCATGGGCTACTTCATGGACATAAGTAATCAGGAAACTCCACGGGTTCAGGTCTGCATTGACGGTGATCTGTGTTTGCCCCGTAGGCAGCACCCGAAAATCGCCTAGCCGGGTCCGGCGGGGCCGCACCACCCGAAAGATAAATCCGTATGTCTGATGAAGCTGCTGGCAGTATGCTGCGGCCACTGCCGGGACAAGTGTGACGAACTGATCTGTCAAGGTATAAAAACAAAAAAAGCCTTATAAAAATAAGGCTTTTCGCAGACATTCTGATGGGCTACGCTTACTTAGCGCTGTCAGCAGCAGCCGAAACCGACTCAGTCGTGGTGACCGTAGCCGATACAGCCGAATCCGTAGCCATCATCGTCGTATCGGTCGACATCGTCGTTACGGTTGAATCGGTCGTCGTTTCTTCCGTTTTAGGTTTGCTTTGGCAGGCAGCGAACGTCAGGGTGCTACCGATGAACAGGAGTGCAAAAACTTTTTTCATTGTTATGGCAGGTAAACGTTTAAGTCGCAAATATAAATCATTTCGAGAAAGTACAAAAAAGACACGATCCAGCACGACTAATGCGCACTGGATCGTCAAATAATCTAATTTCTGTTTATACTATTCGAAGTCTATCTACCGGTTACGCGACTTGATTCTATCGTAAACCCCGGTACTGCGGAACGTCAGTAGTTTGTGCCCAAAATAATTAGCCAGAAAACTCATGCCCATGCCGACAACGTGCGAGCCTTTTTCACGAGCCCACTGTGGTAATTCGGGAAATAATGGATTGGCGACCCAGTCGAGGGTAAACTTCGACACATAGACCTGCACAACCAGCGCAACCAGTGCGATACCCAGAAACTTTACAGCTTCCCGACCTGTATTTCCTGTTTTAGCGGCTGCGAACGCGTATTTCTTTGTCGGTATAAACGTCAGCACCGTAGCCGTCAGGTAGCCAAGTAGCACGCTATTGGCGAATGAAGCGCCTAGGTATTCGCGATAAACGACCTGACTGACGAAATTGATCGATGCCCCTAGCAAAGCCGTTAGAAAGAATGTGAATAAATCACGATACTCTCTTGTCTTCGGCGGTTGGATCTCGCTCACGTTCACAGGCTTTGCCGAGCAGATAACCGGAAGCTACGCTACTCTTTATAGGATGATGATTCGCAAAACTACACATTCACCCGCAGACGTGGCCCGTCGGGTGATGACAACTGAGTGTGCGGCCTTTTAAAAAAGCCCCTGTAGTAAGCCCGGAGCGACCCCGAGGCCGATCGTCAGTATGATCGCAGCTACCAGCACATACCGAAATACGGGCGATATACGGATAGGCTCGGTAGCGCCGTCGCGGAAGTACATGGCGATGATTACCCGGAAGTAGTAGTAGATACCGACGGCTGACATCAGCACGGCAACGACCAGTAGCCAGATCTGACCGCGTTCAACAGCCGTTGAGAACATATAAAATTTCCCCCAGAAACCAGCCGTCAGCGGAATACCCGCCAGCGACAGCATCGACGTTGCCATTGCCAGCCCGAGCAGTGGGTTTTGCTTGGCTAATCCGTTGAATGCATCGAAGCTTTCATTGCTCAACGGATTACTGCTCAAGGTCTGCATCCCACGTTGCCGCGTGACCAGCATCAGCACACCGAACGCCGAAATTGTGGCAATCGAATACGCCAGCGAATAAAAGACGATAGCCTGCCGCGATTGAGCGCTCAGGGCCGCCAGACCGATCAGCAGGTAGCCGGCGTGCGAAATACTCGAATACGCCATCATCCGCTTGAAGCTGTTCTGGTAAACAGCCGTTACGTTACCCGCAATCAGCGTAATAGCCGTAACCACCGCCAGGATGATGCCCCAGAACGAATACACATAGGTGAACGACGCAGCCAGCAAGTGCAGCAATGCCGCAAAACCAGCCGTTTTTACCACCGTAGACATGTACGCCGTAAAAATGGTTGGGGCACCGTCGTATACATCGGGGGTCCAGAAATGAAACGGAGCCGCCGATACTTTGAACAGCAGGCCGACCAGCAGCATGAGCAGACCAACATAGAAAATCAGGGATAATCCCTGCTGGGCATGCGACGCGTAGCTGGCGATACCAGCCAGTGTAAACGACCCGGAAGCGCCGTACAGCAGCGCCATGCCAAACAGCATGATTCCGGTGGCGAAAGCGCCCATCAGAAAGTATTTCAGAGCCGCTTCGTTCGAGCGTAGATTCCGTTTGTCGCTACCCGTCAGTATGTACATCGCGACCGATAGAATTTCGACCCCGACGAACAGCATGACCAGGTTTTCGTAACCAATCATCATGATGGCACCGACCAAGGAAAACAGGATGATTGCGTAGTACTCGGCGGGCTGAGCGGCTTCGTCATCTTCAAACGAACCCGACAGGGCTACAACCAGAAACGACGATAGCAGGACAATGGCGGTAAATACCATCGACAGGTTATCGGTCCGGAGCATGCTATTGAAGTACAAATACGTTTTATTCCAGTCGAGGAAATTGGCAACCAGTGCCGCCACCAGAAACAGTAGTGTTGCTGGTAACAGTACCGACCGCGACTTCAGAAAGCCGAGAAACAGCAGAACGACAGCAAAAACCGACAGGAGAACAATGGGGAACATTGATGTATGGTTTTGACGGGCTCATAAGCCACCCGTCGGGTCAATTTTATTTCATCGAAATAGCCGTCGTGCCGATGTATTTCATCAGGTTGGCAACAGCGGGTTCGGTCATTTTCATGAACGTCTGGGGGTACACGCCCATCCAGAATACAAGCACAACCAGCGGGACGAATACCCAGCTTTCCGACAGGGTCAGGTCAGCGAATGATTCGGTGCGGGCAGTCGTCGGGCCAAACATGGCTTTCTGGAACATCCGCAGCAGATAGACCGCCCCGAAGATGATTGTGAAGCCAGCCGCCAGTCCCAGGTAATGATTGTAGCTGTACACACCGTGCAGCAGCAGAAATTCACCGATGAAGCCGTTAGTCAGTGGCAGGGCAACACTACCGAGCATGATAATCATGAAATACACGGTCAGCTTTGGCGTCGTGCGCGTGATACCGCCCAGTTGATCGAGCTGGCGGGTGTCGGTCCGCGAATAGATCACGTCGGCGACGAAGAACAAGCCCACCACGTTGACACCGTGCGCCAGCATTTGAATCAGTGCGCCCTGTAAGCCTGTTTCAGTCTGTGAAAACACACCAGCGGCCATCAGGCCTACGTGCGAAAACGACGAGTAGGCAATCAGTCGTTTCATATCGCGCTGCCGGATCGCGATGATCGATCCATACACAATGCCAATGACTGATAGAATGATTGCCGTTTGCCCCCAGGTTTCGATACCAATTGGTGTAACGGGTAGAATGAACCGGATCAGGCCATAGATACCCATTTTCAGCATGATCCCCGCCAGCAGCATCGTAGCCGGCGTGGGCGATTCAACGTATGTATCGGGTTGCCAGGTGTGGAAGGGGAACACCGGCATCTTGATCGCAAAGGCAATGAAGAACGCCCAGAACACCCATCCCTGCGCCGAGGCCGACAGTTTCAGTTTGTAGAAGTCAACAATGGCCGATGAGTGTGCCGAACCTGTTGTTGCCGGCGTCTGGTAATACAGGTACACCAGTGCCAGCAGCATAAATAAGCTACCGAAGATCGTGTAGATAAAGAATTTGAATGTAACGGGAATGCGGTTGGCCCCACCCCACATCGCGGCCAGGAAATAGATGGGAATCAGCGCAGCTTCGAAGAAAAAATAGAACAGGAAGCCATCACGGGCGGTAAACACGCCCATCAGCGCCGATTGCATAAACAGCATCAGCGCGTAGAATGTACCGGGCCGTTCATACGCACGGTTGAACGTCGACAGTACGATCAGCGGCACCAGGATACCCGTTAGCAGGGTCAGCAGCAGGCTGATACCGTCTATACCCGCGCTAAGCCGAATCCCCAGTGATGGAATCCAGGGGTAATCGAACCCAAACTGGGAGGTAGCGTTGGGGGTAAACGTGCTGAAGGCGTAGATGGCCAGGGCCGTTTCAATCAGGGCAGCGCCGAAAGCCAGTTGCCGGGTCGTACCGCTGTTAGTCAGCAGCAGCAGGCAGGCGGTCAGCGCAGGAAAGAGGATAAGTGCAAGCGTGAGCATAGATGCGTATAAAAGCAGATCAGCCGGAAAAATCCACTGTGTCCGTTAGAAACGAATGAAAAACCGCAGGGCAAAGATGAGCACGATACTCAACACCATGGCAAAGACGTAGAAGCCAATCGAACCGCTCTGCAACCGACGGAGCTGCGCCGAACTCTGCTTCACCAGCCAGGCGACGCCATTGACCAGTCCGTCGACGGCGAATTCGCCAAAGCTGTAGAATGTATCGCCCATGCTACGAATTGGCCGAACGATAGCCGCTTCGTACAGTTCGTCAACGTAGTATTTGTTGTAGATGACCTGCTCAGGCATCGACCGGTCGGCTTCGTCGGACGCGGGAACGGCCTTGCGACTAATGTACATCACATAGGCAGCGATCAGAGCCAGGAGGGCAACGCCGGCCGAAACGGCCATCAGCACATACTCCGTGCTGTGCTCGATAGTCGACTCGGCAAACGCTTCGGGGTTGACCTGCCGTGATCCTTCGAAGATCGGCTCCAGAAAATGGCTCAGCCAGCCGCCACCGGGCAGGTTCAGGGCTCCACCAACTGCCGACAAAATCGCCAGTATGATCAGCGGAATCGTCATGGTAGCCGGCGACTCGTGCAGATGGTGCTTTTGTTCGGCCGTACCCCGGAATTCACCAAAGAAGGTTAGGAACAACAGGCGGAACATATAGAAGGAAGTCAGGCCGGACCCCAGTACGCCCAGTGCCCAGAGTACCTTGCTGTGCTCGAACACATGCGCCAGAATTTCATCTTTTGAGAAGAAACCGGCAAACGGCGGCAGACCAGAAATGGCCCACGTACCGATAGCGAAGGTGATAAACGTGACGGGCAACGCTTTCCGTAAGCCACCCATTTTACGAATATCCTGTTCGTTAGACATCGCGTGAATAACACTACCGGCCCCCAGGAACAGCAACGCTTTGAAGAACGCGTGGGTAATAACATGGAACATGCCAGCCGTGTACGCCGTCGCGCTCAGGCCGAGGAACATGTAGCCCAGTTGCGAAACAGTCGAGTAAGCCAGTACTTTTTTAATGTCGTTTTGCAGCAGACCGATCGACGCAGCCAGTAGCGCGGTGATGATCGCGATAATACCAACCACTTCGAGCGCCTGCGGAGCCAGCGTGTATAGTACGTTCGACCGAACGACCATGTATATACCGGCGGTTACCATCGTTGCCGCGTGGATCAGCGCCGACACGGGGGTCGGACCGGCCATGGCGTCGGGAAGCCAGGTGTACAACGGTACCTGCGCCGACTTACCCATTGCCCCAACGAATAGCAGCAGCGCGATAACCAGCACCGTCGTATCGCCCATAGGCAGGCTCGTTGCCTGTTTAAACACGTCTACGTATTCTACCGTGCCGAAGGTGTTGATGATCGTGAAGATACCGAGCAGGAAACCGAGGTCACCGATGCGGTTCATCACGAAAGCTTTACGAGCTGCGTTGTTGTAGCTGACGTTCTTGTTCCAGAAGCCAATGAGCAGGTATGAGCAAAGCCCTACGCCTTCCCAGCCAATAAACATGATGACGTAGTTGGCCCCCATCACCAGCAGCAGCATGAAGAAAATAAACAGGTTCAGGAATGCCATGAACTTGCCAAATCCTTCATCGTGGTGCATGTAGCCGATACTGTACAGGTGAATCAGTGTACCGACGCCCGTCACGACGAGCAGCATCAGCAGGCTCAGCTGATCGATCTGAAACGAAAACGGAATGTGCAGGTCGCCGACGCTGATCCAGTCGAACAGCGGTACGATCTGCGGACCGCCCTCCGCCGGGAAACTCATGAACAGCGATACGACGATCAGAAACGAAGCCAGCACCGCCAGCGTGGCAATACCGCCAACCAGTCCGGTTGGTACGCGCCGAAACCCAACTCCGTTGATCACGAAACCAAGTAACGGAAGCAGGGGAATCAGGGCACAGAGTAATCCTATCTGCATAAGGGCTTGAAAAATAAGCTACTGAGCAAATGACCTAGTGGTAAACAGTGTCTACCCGTCGGCTCCTTACCATTTCAATTTATTAAGTAATCCGACGTCGATTGAGCGGGTATTGCGGTAAATCATCACAATAATAGCCAGCCCGACCGACACTTCCGCAGCGGCCACGGCCATGATAAAGAAGACGAATACCTGACCCGCTGAGTCGGACTTGTACGATGAGAACGCAATCAGCAGTAAGTTGACCGCGTTAAGCATCAATTCAATCGACATGAAAATGATGATGGCGTTCCGCCGGGTCAGTACCCCAATAATGCCGATGATAAACAGTACCGTGCTTAAAATGAGGTAGTAGGTAAGGGGAATTTGCTGGATGACTTCCGGAATGAGAACGTCCTGCGTGGGTTGCATGGCTTGCCGGTTAATAGAAGGTGCCGCAAAGGTAATTATTATTCAATTAGTCGGGCGCAAGGCCCGTCACTTGCCCTGACTAAGCGTTCGTAAGCGAATCTCGGTCAGTCGGCGTTTGGTATCGAGCGGGAAATCGCCCTTCTGAACCCAGTCGAAAAACGAAGGCTCCTTTTTGAATACGTCCAGCACCGGTACGCCCTTGTTTTTTCCGAAGTTGACGACCTCTTCGCCTTTCTCGTTTAACACGATACGGCCGGCCAGATCTACGTTTCGGTTAGCGGTCAACTGATGCAGCATGTCCACGTCGTTGTTGAAAATCAGGTCAGCACCATTATCCGCCTTGGCAACCATCCCGACATACCGCTGTACCTGCGCGTTGAGTACTTCGAGCGTCGCGATCGTGTCGGCTTCGGCTCCGTGAGCCCCAACAAGCTCTTTGTTGCAGTAAAATCGGTATGCTGCCGCCAGATTACGGGGTTCCATCAGATGAAAAATGCGCTGCGCATCGATCAGTCGGCGATTTCTGACGTCGAAGTTAACGTCGGCGCGGAGAAATTCTTCGACCAGCAGCGGCACGTCGAAGCGGTTGCTGTTGAAACCTGCCAGGTCGCAGCCTTCCATAAACTGCGCCAGTCCTTTTGCAACAGCTTTAAACGGCGGGCAGTCGGCCACGTCGTCGTCGTACAGGCCATGAATCAGACTCGATTCAATTGGAATCGGCATACCGGGATTGACCCGCTGCTTTTTTGTCGTCACCTCGCCGTTAGGCATGGCCTTGATAATGCAGATATCGATAATCCGGTCTTTGGCGGTATTGATACCGGTTGTTTCGAGATCAAAGAAAGCCAGCGGCTTACGAAGTACAAGTTGATGCGTCATAACCACACCGGTTAGTGGGCCGGTAGTTTACAAAGGTAAAAACCTTTCCTTCTTAAACAGCCCTGTCCGCCAGATGTAAAAAAAGGGGAGATAGCCTGGCCACCTCCCCTTCTTCAATAATGCACAAGTCTATTCGTTGCGTTAGGCCGTTGGCATCGCAGCTGAAGTTGATTTTTTTATCAGCAACTCCTGCCGGAATCCCTGCACCTGTTGCATGAATTCGTTGGCTTTCCGACGCGATACGTCAACGCGATCGCCATTCAACAAACTGACACTCAGGTGCGATTTGCCCGTACTGAACCGATCAGGATGGATCTCGTTCAGGTACATCAGGTTAATGATGTTTTTCTTATGCAGCCGAACAAAGACATTGGCCGGCAGGCGACTTTGCATCTTCTTCAGCGTCAGCGATACCATTAGCTGACTTCCGTCAGCAAAGTGAAAGAGCGTGTAGTTCCCTTCTCCTTCCAGCCGAACAATACGATGGGCTGGCATTTTCCGACGAAACCGCCAGAATGGCAGCGTAAGATCGGGGATAGCGAACTGCTGAGCGAGTTGCTCGACGTTAGGGCTACCAAGCGGGTACAGACTGGTATTCTTTAGCGCTTTCATAAAAAGAACCATGTAGTGTGGAGTTAGTATAAACTGCTGACAAACAGACCATAACCTGTCATCAAACAAGACAACAATGTTAGTTCATTCTTGGTAATCTAGCAATTAGATTATGTATGAACGATCAATAAATGAGTATTGCTGTGTGAGTGGGCGTTAGTTACACCTGTATTCAGTTGGCTGGGCGTACAAAATCGAACTTAATACCTCCATTCTGACTTTTCAGCCAATACATAAGCTTGATTTTCTTACAATGGCTACCCTGCTAGAACTGGTCGGCAATACGCCGATGGTTGACTTATCGCGGCTCAATCCCCATCCCAATATTCGTATTCTGGCCAAACTGGAGGGTAACAATCCGGGAGGTAGCGTAAAAGATCGAGCAGCCGCCAGCATGATTCAGGGCGCGCTGGAACGCGGTGAAATTCAACCCGGTATAACCCTTATCGAAGCCACAAGCGGTAATACCGGCATTGCGCTGGCCATGATCGCCCGGCTATACGACATTCCCATTGAACTGGTTATGCCCGCCAACTCCACCCGCGAACGGGTGCTGACGATGGAAGCCTTCGGTGCAAAAGTCATTCTGACGGAGACCATCGAAGGAGCCCGCGATTATGCCGAGGCACAAGTGGCAAAGGGCGGCTATCTGCTGCTCAATCAATTTGCGAACCCAGACAATTACATGGCCCATTACCGCACGACGGGCCCTGAAATCTGGCGCGACACCAACGGAAAGGTAACACATTTCGTTTCGTCGATGGGAACGACCGGTACCATCATGGGTACCTCACGGTACCTGAAAGAGCAAAATCCGGCCGTACAGATTGTGGGTTGCCAGCCAACCGACGGTTCGTCGATTCCAGGAATCCGGAAGTGGCCAGTTGAATACTTACCCCAAATTTTCGACCCATCACGCGTCGATCGGGTTATCGAGGTATCGGAGCAGCAGGCAACGGAAACTACCCGTCGATTGGCCAGCGTTGAAGGTGTCTTTGCAGGTATGAGCAGCGGGGGTTCGACCTGGGCAGCACTACAACTGGCCAACGAACTGGCCGCCGACGGCGTGACCGACGCACTGATCGTCTGCATCATCTGCGACCGGGGCGACCGTTATCTTTCATCGGATCTGTTCGGGTAAGTCAACTGGTGCCGTACTTTTGTCCTATGTACCGCCGATTAATCCTACCGATACTCTTTCGTTTCGACGCTGAAACGATCCACCATTTTGCGACGACAATGCTGAAACTGGCCTTTGCTGTGCCCGGTATGGCCGCATTAGCCCGTAAGGTTTACACAATTGACGATCCACGACTCGCCCGCACCGTATTCGGCCTAACCTTCCCCAACCCGGTAGGATTAGCCGCTGGATTCGACAAAAACGCCGAGCTGGTTAGCGAACTAAGCGATTTGGGTTTCGGCTTTGTCGAAATTGGTACGGTAACGCCCCGCCCCCAGCCCGGTAATCCGCGTCCCCGCCTGTTCCGGCTCAAAGCCGATCAGGGATTAATTAACCGAATGGGGTTCAACAACCGGGGGTCTGGCCCTGCTGCCGGCCGGCTTCGTCAGTTCGCGCAGGCGAAGGGCACCCGACGGGTTATCATCGGGGGCAACATTGGCAAAAACAAAGACACGGCCAATGAAAGCGCCCTGTCTGACTACCTGATCTGTTTCCGGGAACTGTTTGACGCCGTCGATTATTTCGCCGTCAATGTCAGTTCGCCCAACACGCCGGGCCTGCGCGACTTGCAGGAGCGGGAACCCCTGACCCGGCTGCTGTCGGCGCTACAAAAGGAAAACAAGGACCGACCGAATCCCAAGCCCATTCTCCTCAAAATTGCACCCGATCTGACCAATGGTCAGCTTGACGATATTATTGGCATTGTGGCCGATACAGGTATTGCCGGGGTAATCGCGACGAATACAACCATCAGTCGGGAATGCCTTGCCACACCCGCAAAAACAGTTGAACAGATGGGACCGGGGGGCGTTAGTGGCAAACCAGTTCGGGAGCGCTCAACGGAAGTAATCCGCTACCTGCATCAGCAGTCAGGCGGTTCATTCCCGATTATCGGGGTTGGCGGTATCAACTCAGCCGACGACGCGCGCGAAAAGCTGGCGGCCGGTGCCAGTCTGGTGCAACTATACACGGGTTTTATTTACGAAGGACCGGCGGTTGCCAAACGAATCAATCGGGGGCTGCTGCGGTAGAAAACCGCGCACCGAACGCATTTTGTACTAACAAAAACACATTCTGCGCTAACGAATACGTATAGCCATCGGACTTAACCAATGGTTTGTATTGACCGCTGCCTTGCTTTTCGGCGGTCGCCCACTTTTTTCGCACCGGATTTCAGGAAATTTCGGGAAATTTACTGTTGCCGCCTACAGCCCTCTCCCAATTTATGGCACAACCAACGACGTCACGACCTGTTTCTCCGAGGCCTTCTCCGGCCTCCGCTCGCTCAACGCGCCCTGCCCGACCGGCACGTCCAGCGTTTGACATTGGCGGGTCTATCAACCGATGGCTTAGCGATCGGCGCTCAATCCTGGTACTGGGCGTTTTACTGATGCTGTTGGCTATTGGTCTGCTGATTGCCTTTGCGTCGTATATGACGACCGGTGCCGACGATCAAAGCGTTGTCGGCTCAGCACTATCCGAGCCACTAGTCGACTCGGGCGCTGAGACGCGTAACTGGGCCGGGTTGGTTGGCGCGTATATAGCCCACGTTTTCGTGTTTCGCTGGTTTGGTATAGGGGCAATGGCGTTGCCGTTGGTCCTGCTGCTGGCGGGGCTGAAACTGTCGACGGGTGCCGAACCGTTCCCGCTGCGTCGAACGACGATCGGTCTGCTTTTCACCGCCCTCTGGAGCAGTCTGGTTTGTGGGTACATCGTACTGGTTACTAACTCGGCCGAAACAGCCAGTGTGTGGAGTGGCGGTATCGGCTATGAGGTCAACTCGGCACTGTATAGCCTGTTCGGCTGGGGTAGTCTGGCCTTTATTGGCTTCGGCCTGTTTCTATTCCTGGTTTACTTTATCGACATTCAGAACATCCGGCTGCCCAGCTTTCCGACGGACCTGTTCACCCGTCGATCGAACGCAGGCAGCAATCCGGCAAACGTGGACACCGACGAGGACGAAGAGCCCGCTGCTGAACCAGTAGCCCCTGTGCGACCCATGTACACCAGGCCGGAACCGCAACCGGCTGTCGTCGACGAACATGATGACGAAGTTATCGACGCAGTTTCAGCAACGCCACAACCCATACAGTCCATTCAGGCGACAGAAAGCCTGCCGACAACGGGGGTTCCCCTGACGGTCAAGAGTAACGTTGATGTGCCCAACGCATCAACCGACACAACCGAATCGGGCGTTACCCCGGCACCGACGTATGAACCGGACCCGTTCGAAGAGGACGATCTGGTAGCGCAGCATGGTCTTTACGACTCGACGCTCGACCTGCCGCAATACCAGTATCCGACCAGCGAGTTGCTGACGGAATACCAAAACAACCAGCGGGCGCAGGTATCGTCTGACGAACTGACGGCCAACAAAGAGCGGATCGAAAACACGCTGCGCAACTTCGGCATTCGTATCGATTCGATTCAGGCATCGATTGGGCCGACGGTTACGCTGTACGAGATTGTGCCGGCCGAAGGGGTTCGTATCTCTAAGATCAAGAGCCTGGAAGACGACATCGCGTTGAACCTGGCTGCCCTAGGCATCCGGATTATTGCGCCGATGCCGGGTATGGGGACAATCGGGATCGAGGTGCCGAACAAGAATCGCGAGATGGTGTCGATGCGGTCGGTTATCACCAGCGATATATTCAACAACAGCAAGTTCGAATTGCCCGTCGTACTCGGGAAAACGATCTCCAACGAAATCTACGTCGCGGATCTGGCCAAAATGCCCCACCTGCTCATGGCCGGTGCGACAGGTCAGGGTAAGTCGGTAGGGCTGAACGTGCTGCTTACGTCACTCATCTACAAGAAACACCCGTCGCAACTGAAGCTGGTGCTGGTCGATCCGAAGAAGGTGGAGTTAACGCTTTTCAACAAACTGGAACGCCACTTCCTGGCTAAACTGCCCGATTCAGACGAGCCGATCATCACCGATACCAAGAAGGTTGTCAACACGCTCAACTCGCTTTGTATCGAGATGGATAACCGGTACAATCTGTTAAAAGAAGCGGGTTGCCGGAACCTGAAAGAGTACAACGCCAAGTTTACGCGCCGGAAGCTAAACCCTGAAAAAGGACACCGTTACCTACCCTACATCGTACTAATCATTGACGAGCTGGCAGATTTGATGATGACCGCTGGTAAGGAAGTCGAACAGCCCATTGCCCGACTGGCTCAGTTGGCGCGGGCCATCGGAATTCACCTTGTCGTGGCCACGCAGCGGCCGTCGGTCAATGTCATTACCGGTCTGATCAAAGCCAACTTCCCGGCTCGTCTGTCGTTTAAGGTAACGTCCAAAATCGACTCACGCACCATTCTGGACACGGGTGGTGCCGAACAGCTGGTCGGTATGGGGGATATGTTGCTGTCGTCAAACTCTGATCTTATTCGTTTGCAATGTCCGTTCGTTGATACCGACGAGATTGAGGGCATCTGCGAATTTGTTGGCAATCAGCGCGGCTACGACGATGCCTACGCGCTGCCCGAGTTCGTCGGTGATGACGGTGGTCAGGGTGAAGAGAAGGATGTCGACCTCGACAACCGCGACCCGATGTTCGACGAAGCCGCCCGCCTGATCGTCATTCATCAGCAGGGTAGTACGTCACTGATTCAGCGTAAACTCAAGCTGGGGTACAACCGGGCCGGTCGCCTGATCGATCAGCTGGAAGCAGCCCGAATTGTTGGTCCGTTCGAAGGCAGCAAAGCCCGCGACGTGCTGGTATCCGACCTGACGATGCTGGAAGAGATGCTCAAGCGGCTGAAGGGCGACTAACTGGTTTGTTCATTACCGGCGCTAAACTTTTCCCGGCTTTCTACCGTCTAATGGAAGCCTACAGGATTCCAGCTTCCTGACGAGGCTGGAATTTTTGTTTCTAACTCGTTATCAACCGACTTATCAAATGATTCGATCACTGATTGGCTTTGCCAGCTTTTGCCTGTTACTCAGCAGCTCCGTATTCGCACAGAAAGATCCCAAGGCGCAGGCTATCCTCGACGCAATGAGCCAGCAATACAAAGCACTGAAGTCGTACCAGGCTGCGTTTACCTACGCAAACAGCGGGTCCAGCGCAACCGGTACTATTACGGTTAAAGACAATAAATTCCGACTGAAACTCGACGGGCAGGAAGTCTTTACCGATGGGAAGACGATGTACACCTATTCGAAGGAAGCAAAGGAGATCAACGTGCAGGATTACGAAAGCGGCTCGGCCAGCGAACTCAATCCGGCGCAGATTTACACCGTATACCAGAAAGGCTATACGTACCGATACGTCAGTGAGCAGAAGCAGGGTGGCCGTAGTCTCGACGTCATTGAGCTGAAGCCCACCAAAGCCAATAACACGATTGGTTCCGTCCGGCTGTCGATCGATAAAGCCAACAAGATGATTCGCAACTGGACCATCACCGACAAAAACGGCAAGCGGACGACCTACACGATCACCAGCTTTAGGCCCAACGTTCCTGCTCCAGACGCTCTCTTCACCTTCGACAAGTCAAAATACCCCGGCGTGGAAGTAGTAGACCTTCGGTAGTCAGTTTTCGGTTTTCGGTATACAGTTTACGGTTATTCGCCATACTCACAACAGTAGCTGTTGCACGACGGAACACCGAAAACTGTATACCAAAAACCGTAAAGCAACATTACACTTTCGGCCCGAAGGCCAGGTCACCCGCGTCGCCCAATCCGGGAACGATGTAGAAATGATCGTTGAGGTGATCGTCAATTGCCCCCAGCCAGAGTCTACATTGTGGCAATTGCCGCTGTACATGCCGTATGCCTTCGGGGCTGGCCAGTATGGCGGCAATGTGCGTCTGGGCCGGTATACCGTAGCGTAACAAAGCGTGGTACACCTTCTCCAGCGACTTGCCGGTCGCCAGCATAGGATCGCAGAGGATCAGCGTTTTACCGCTTAGGTCAGGGGCCACAATGTAGTCCATGGCGATTTCGAATGCTTCGTCGTCACCGGCGCTATAGCCCCGGTAAGCGCCAGCGAATGCATTTTCCGCTCCATCGAAATAATTGGCAAATCCTTGGTGAAAAGGCAGACCGGCCCGTAAAATTGTAGCCAGTACTGGTTGTTGCCGCAGCAATTCCGTCGATGCAATACCCAGCGGAGTTTTCACGTCGACGGTCTGATAGGGCATTTCCTTTGATATTTCGTAGGCCATCAGCTCGCCCAGGCGTTCCAGATTCCGTCGAAACCGCAGTCGGTCTTTTTGAAGCGTGACATCGCGGAGTTCGGCAACGTACTGGTTGGCCAGCGAAGGTTGCTGTGCAAAAACAAACATAGGGGGCGTATCTGATTCGACGTAAATTAGCCCCCCAGTTAGCGTATATCCAAACCAATTACCTAATTTGACACCTTCCACAGTACCCTTATCGACCTACTAGTGAATACGACCGGTTTGTAAGGTTAACCACTGTTTATGCGTACATACCTCTATCTGTTCGGGCTTCTTTTTTTCTCGCTGCCGACTTTCGCGCAAAGCCCCTTCGTTCCGCTCAACGCTGACTATTACCACCTTATTGATCGCTACGAAATCCGGCAGGGTCGCTGGGCTGAGGGCTTTCACTCGACAACAAAACCATACAATCGACAAAGTGTCGTTCAACTGACCGACAGCTTATTAGCCCACCCGGCACCTGACTTTTCCGACACGGACTATTTCAACCTCAACTACCTGCGCGACGACAGTTGGGAGTGGGTGAAAGATCCCCTCAGCGATTCGGCGCGGCAAGCGATGGCCGTCCGGCGGCAGCAGGTGCCAACGGCTCCGGGCGATAGTCGCCGACCTTTATTTGGCGTTTTCTACAAGAAGAAAGCAGACTTCTACAACCTGCAAACGCCAGATTTCGACCTGCATGTTAGCCCTGTCGTTAACTTCGGTGTCGGTTTCGATAACGTGACGGGTTTGCCCGACAATGCCAGTGCCCTTAACCAGCAGACGTTTATCAATACCCGTGGCCTTGAGATTCGCGGTAGTATTGCGAAGAAGATCGGCTTCTACTCGTATTTCGCCGACAACCAGGCATTTTTCCCTTACTACATCAACGATCAGTCGCGGCTCTATCTACGGAGTGGACAAACAGGGGGCTACGCACCCGGCGAAAGTTTTTCCAAACCGTTTGGCTCGGGCGGGCGGGGTACTGACTTTCTGACCGCTCGGGGGTATTTCACGTTTAACGTGGCCAAAATCATTAACCTTCAGTTTGGTCACGATCGTAACTTCATCGGCAACGGCTTCCGGTCATTGCTACTTTCGGATAATGCCGCTCCTTATCTGTTCCTGAAACTGACCACCCGGCTCGGTAAAAATATCCAGTATACCAATCTGTTCACCGAACTACAGAATACGCAGGACCTAGTTGTGGGTGCCAGCACGCTGAACCCGAATAAGTATGCAGCGATGCACCACCTGAGCATCAATATCTCTCCGAAATTCAACGTGGGCGTGTTTGAAGCCGAGGTATTCAGCCGCGATCGACTGGAACTCAACTACCTGAATCCGGTCATTTTTTACCGGTTTGTCGAGTCGTATCGGGGTAGTGCCGATAACGCAATGATTGGACTCGACTTCAAAGCCAACCTAGCGACGCATTTTCTCTTTTACACCCAGTTTATGCTGGATGAGTTTATTCTAAAAGACATAATTGCGGGGAATGGCCGATATACCAACAAGTATGCGTTTCAGCTTGGCGGCAAGTACATCGACGTCTTGAATGTACCGAATCTAGACTTGCAGGTTGAGATGAATCTGGCTCGTCCGTACACGTATTCGCACATAACGACACCAGCCACGGGCGTTACGGCCAGTCAGGCCAACTATGTGCATTACAGCCAGCCGCTGGCTCATCCGCTGGGTGCTAATTTTCTGGAAGGCATCGGGATTGTACGGTACCAGAACAAACGGCTGTCCGGCACAGGCACGTTCAGCGTGATGATGTACGGCACCGACCCGCCGGGCCGTAATTATGGCGGTAACATTCTACTGAACTATGACGACCGGTTTCGAGACTACGGCAACTTCATTGGGCAGGGTCGCAAAACCATTGCAACCTACGCCGACCTGCGGGCGTCGTACATGATCAAACACAATGTCTTTCTGGAAGGTCGTGTGCTGTATCGTTTCCAGGATAGCCAGTACCGCCCCGACAGCTACACCGATCGTACAGCCAGCATCGCCCTGCGCTGGAACGTCCCCTACCGCAGTCTGGTGTTCTAGCTGCTTCACAGACGCATAAACACCGGTACTTGCAGAACGGCCGTCAATCTGGCAACTTTACCTCTCATTTCAGAATTTACCAATGCTTGACCTTATTCGTAGTGAGCTGACCGAAGCGCAGACGGTACTGAACGCTTTTCTGGCTAACCCTGACCATCTGACAGCTATTGACCAGGCAGCTCAACTTATGGCCGACGCTATCGGAAACGGCCGTAAAATTATCTCCTGCGGTAATGGCGGCTCGCACTGCGACGCCATGCATTTCGCCGAAGAACTATCGGGCCGCTACCGTGATAACCGGCGCGCGTTGGCTGCGATCGCCATCTCTGATGTTAGCCACCTCTCCTGCGTCAGCAATGATTTCGGCTACGACCACGTATTCTCCCGCTTTATCGAAGGCCTGGGTAACGAAGGCGATGTCCTGTTGGGATTGAGTACGAGCGGCAATTCAGCCAACATAATTCGGGCCGTCGAAGCTGCCCGGCAGCGGGGTATGCGCGTTGTATTACTTACGGGTAAAGACGGCGGTAAACTGGCCGGACAGGCAGACGTAGAAATTCGCGTGCCACATTTCGGCTATGCCGACCGGATTCAGGAAATTCACATCAAAGTGATTCACCTGTTTATTTTGCTGATCGAAAAGCGCCTGAAGCTGGCCTAGCATAAAAACAGGTTAAAATGCAATAGCTTGCCGAAATGTATCTGAGTGGTTACATTCTTGGTATAGTAAAAATTCTACTTCTGATTAAACTATTGTATTCGCTATACGGTCTATACCACAAATTCATGGTATAGGTCAACATAATCTATAAATAAGCCTTAATGACGCCGTTTAGTAAGGCTTATCCTGCAAAATAGATTTTACCGAAATTAGTCGGAGAATTTGGCAGATTTGGCAGATTATTTGATTTGTCCACTTGGAAATGAGCGAATAATCCCTTTATTTTGACTTCTGCCCATTAATATTTCCTAAAAACATAACTCCAGCGCACACTATCGAAACACGGCTCTACGTTACCTTATAGTCTTACTGAAAATGGAAAAAGCCCAGGTAAACGACAGTGAGTTGATTTCCCTGTACATCCGTGGTAATGAAAAAGCCTTCGCGAAGCTTGTGCAACGGCACAAATCGAAGATTTACACAACTATCTATCTGATTGTAAAAGATCAATACATAGCTGAAGACTTAATGCAGGATACGTTCATCAAGGCCGTAGACACCATCAAGTCGGGTAAATACAACGAAGAAGGCAAGTTCCTTCCCTGGATTATCAGGATCGCCCACAACTTGGCTATTGACTATTTCCGCAAAGATAAACGCTACCCCAGTGTAGTGTTTGAAGACGGGAGCAGCGTGTTCAATACGCTTGAGTTTGCAGAAGATTCAGTTGAGTCAATGCAGATTCGGCAGGAGACACACGAGCACCTGCGCGAACTGATTCAGCGATTGCCTGAGCAGCAACGGCAGGTTCTGATTATGCGGCACTACGAGGAAATGAGTTTCCAGGAGATTGCCGACGCGACCGGAGTCAGCATTAACACGGCATTGGGACGTATGCGTTACGCGTTAATCAACCTGCGTAAGCAACTAAGCAAACGTTCGCCGAGTTATGATAAAAACATTTACCCAAGATGATGTGATCCGGTATGTCTATGAAGAGACTTCACCCGAAGAAAGTCTGCTCATAGAAGAAGCCCTGATGTCGGAGCCGGAACTGACTACCTTCTTCCTCGACGCGCTTGAGATGCGGTCGATGTTGAATAAAATCGAACGGCAACCTCGCCCCAGCGCGGTCGACAATATCCTCAACTATTCTCGAAATCATCCGTTAAATCCGCCGGCACAACTGCGCAACGCGTAGCGGTCTGGTGGATTTTTGGTGTTGACCACCCGGGCGTTTCCGTCCGGGTGCATCTCGTTATGCTTAAAAAGGAACGGTTCCGCCGGTTCATCGACTACTTTACCGAACACTACCCGGAACCCAAGACCGAACTCAATTTCTCGAATCCGTTCGAGCTATTGACGGCTGTCATTCTGTCGGCTCAGTGTACCGATAAGCGTATCAATCAGATTACGCCCGCGTTATTTGCGCGCTTTCCAGAACCGGAATCGTTGGCAGCCGCTTCGTCGGATGAGGTGTTTACGTATATCCGAAGTGTCTCGTACCCTAACAACAAGGCTAAACATCTGGTCGGTATGGCGCGGGCCATCATGGAACGGTTCGGCGGAGAAATTCCGACAACGCTGGCCGATTTGCAGAGTTTGCCGGGGGTAGGTCGTAAAACGGCCCACGTCATTCTATCGGTTATATACAACGAGCCAACTATGGCAGTCGATACGCATGTGTTTCGGGTGTCGCACCGATTAGGACTGGCTCCACTGACGGCTACTACGCCCCTGGCGGTCGAAAAAGCGCTTATGGCGCATATTCCGAAGACATACGTACCTAAAGCACACCACTGGCTCATTCTGCATGGTCGCTACGTCTGTTTGGCCCGTACACCTAAATGTGACAGCTGTGATCTGCGCGACTTCTGTAAATACTACGAGAAGAATCGTCTTGAACTATGATTTTTATGATTGATTGTCCTGAACTGTGATTCGTTTGATTTCACTGATTGACTATGATTTCGAAAAGAAAAATCACAGTCAATCAGTGAAATCAAACGAATCATAGTTCAGGACAATCACAGTTCAAGATCCCGGTGTACAATTTCCTTCTGTATAGCTTACACCTGCGCAGGTAGCTTCGCAGGCATTGCCGTACGTTTTGCCGTCGCTTCCACAAACGGGTTGATACTGTTGCGTACAGATACAGTCCGGGTTAACATCCTGTTGCTTCTCACACCCCAGCACTAGCATAATCACAAACGAGCCTAACAGCGTTTTCATGACGGTCGCCTAGATTGGTTATGTACTAATGACCTCATTTGTAACGGAATCGTTGGAATAGCTTACAAAAAAAAGCGCCTGACATACAGGCGCTTTTTTTTGTAAGCTGGTCATCATTAGTACTGCTCCGTACCTGCGAAGAAGAAGTTACTCTCAATCTCGGCGTTTTCGTCAGAGTCTGATCCGTGAACTGCATTGGCTTCCATAGACCGGGCATATAGTTTCCGAATGGTACCTTCTTCGGCCTGGGCCGGATTGGTAGCGCCGATCAACTTGCGGAAGTCCGCAACAGCGTTGTCCTTCTCCAGAATCATGGGGATGATTGCCCCCGACGACATGTACGCGCGGAGGTCGTTGTAGAACGGCCGCTCGCGGTGCACGGCGTAAAATTGGCCGGCCCGCTCCGGGGTCAGCTGTGTTTTTCTGATGGCTACGATGCGGAAGCCTGCTTCCTCGATCATGCGTATGATTGCACCGGTATGACCGCCTTCGACCGCGTCGGGCTTGATCATGGTGAACGTACGATTCGTTGTCATTACTGTGTTTGGTTATTCAACTAAAATTTTCCCCTATTCGGGGTGGGGCAAAAGTAGGCAGATTCCACTAGAAAGCCACCGGTCGACTAAACCCGCTGGTATCCAAAATATTCGTACTTTTGAGTTTCGATTAGGGCTGCGGCCCTTCTTCTATGCAGGACATTGACGCAATTGGCCGGCTGCTTGCTGAACCGCAAACCGTGCTGATTACCACCCACCAAAATCCCGATGCCGACGCGATGGGCTCATCGCTGGCGCTGGCTGGGTATCTCCGAAAAAAGGGGCATCGGGTTACCGTTGTTACTCCGACTGAGTACCCGCAGAATCTGCACTGGATGGCAGGCAACGATAGCGTAATCGCTTTCGAAGAAAAGCAGCGGGTAGTCGTTTCGCAACTGATTGACGAAGCCAGCGCTATTTTCTGTCTGGACTTTTCCGCTATCGACCGTATCAAGGAACTAGCGCCCATGGTCCGGCAGGCACGGGCGAAAAAAGTACTTATCGATCACCACCTCGAACCCGAATCATTTGCCGATCTGGCTCTGTGGAGCCCGGCAGCAGCGGCAACGGCCGAGTTGATCTTTCAGCTTATTACGGAGTTGGGCGATCAGGACCTGATCGACGTGCCGATCGCCGAGTGTATCTACGCGGGTCTAATGACCGATACAGGTTCATTTCGCCACTCCAACACGACGGGTAACGTCCACCGGATTGCGGGTGCATTGATCGACATCGGTATCGACGTTAGCACCATTCACCGCCGGATTTTCGACAACGTGTCGCTCGATAAGTTCCGGCTGCTCGGTTACGTACTGAACGAGAAGCTGAAGGTGCTACCCGAGTATCGCTTCGCGTATATCACGCTGACCGAAGACGAATTGAAAACGTACCGATCGAAAACGGGTGATACGGAGGGGATGGTCAACTACGCACTGGCGGTTCAGGGCGTCGTTATGGCTGCCATTCTGATCGACCGTGGTGAAGAGATTCGGATTTCGTTTCGCTCGGTTGGTGATTTTTCGGTGCGCGACCTGGCAAGCGCACATTTTAACGGTGGCGGGCATCGGAATGCTGCCGGTGGTCGTTCCAAGTTAACACTCGCTGAAACCGAACAGCAGGTACTGGCTGTCTTGCCCCAGTATCAGTCGAAGCTACTGGCTACCGTCTGACAAGTGCAGGTCTCTTTCCAACACATTCGTTTGTAAACTAGTAAAACCACTTATGTCCCTTAAACACTTCGGGCAAGCCGCACTACTCGTCGCCGTGATGGCGTCCTGCGGTAAAAACCGCGTAGAGGTCACTCAGAATGGCCTGAAATACCAGATCCACGAACAGGAGGACGAAAATAGCCGGAAAGGTAAAGTCGGTGACGTTCTGACGCTGCACCTGACGCTGATGAACAGCAAAGATTCGGTACTGCGCGACACACATAAAGAAGGGGCTCCCTTCCAGATGCTGCTTCAGGTTCCACCATTCAAAGGCAGCTTCGAAGAAGGTTTGACCATGCTGGGCAAAGGCGACAGCGCAACGTTCTACGTAAGTGCCGACTCGCTGTTTACCCGTAACATGCAGCCCATGCCTCCGGGCGTAACCAAAGGCAGCGACATTGGGATCGCCGTAAAAATTCTGAACATTCAGTCGGAAGACGAATTCAAGAAAGCACAGGCTGCTGACTTCGATAAGCAGAAAGTGACCGACGACAAAGCGATCACGGCGTATCTGGCGAAAAACAACCTGACCGGCAAAGCGCAGAAAACGACCAATGGTGTCTATGTGGTAACCACGCAGCCCGGTGCCGGTGCAATGCCAACGGCTGGTGACGATATCTCCGTGAATTACACCGGGAAGCTGATGAACGGCAAGGTGTTCGACAGCAACCTGACCAACCCACAGGCGGGTGGCAAGCCGTTCCAGCTTAAAGTTGGCGTCGGCATGGTAATCCCGGGCTGGGAAGAAGGCATCATGAAGATGCGCAAGGGTGAAAAAGCAACGCTGTATATTCCGTCGGGCCTGGCTTACGGTCCACGGGGTAATCCAACGATTCCGGCCAACTCGGTGCTGATTTTCGACATCGATCTGCTCGACGTACAGAAAGGCAAACCGGGTCAGATGATGCCACCGCAAATGCCACAACAACAGCCGGGCCGGTAGAGTCGGTTTATAGTATACAGTTTACGGTTTACAGTGATGGCAGCCGTTCTAACGCAGAAAAAGCGGTCAATTGGCCGCTTTTTCTGCGTTTCGCTATTCTGTTAAACGACCGCTACCGGCTCAGCAACTCGTCTGCGCAGGGCTTCGGTTGGGCGAAAGCGTTCTCCGTATTGATCGGCCAACCGGTCGCAGGTACGAACAAACGTGTCGGGACCAACGAAGTCAATAAACGACAACGCCCCGCCCGTGTACGCCGGGAAGCCCCAGCCCAGAATTGAGCCAAGGTCCGCATCTAGTTTGGTACGAACGACACCTTCCTCAAAACAGCGAGCCGCTTCGATAGCCTGTCGATAAAGCAACCGCGTCTTCACCTCCTCAACAGTGGGTTGATTGGCAGCTCGTACGAACAGTTCGCTCAAGCCCGGCCACAGTTGCTTCGGACCATTCTCGGGATAGTCGTAAAAACCCGCTTTCGCCTTTCTGCCCAGCCGTCCAGCGTCGACGAACTGTTTCGCTACCTGATAGCTCGTATCGTCATCGCTGATGGCTCCGTCTCGTACGCCCTGACCGGCGATTTTATAGACGAGTTCCAGCGACACTTCATCGGTAATGGCCAGCGGCCCGACGGGCATACCAGCATCTTTACCCGCGTTTTCGATCAGGATCGGGTTAGTGCCATCGCGTAGCAATTCCATGCCTTCGGCTGAATACGTACCGAAACAACGGGACGTGTAGAAACCACGGGAATCGTTGACGACAATAGGCGTCTTCCGAATTTTGCGGACATAATCCATCGCCACAGCCAAGGCATAATCCGACGTTTGCTTACCCACGATAATTTCGACAAGCATCATCTTATCGACAGGTGAGAAGAAATGGATACCAATAAAGTTATCGGGGTGAGCCGATGCCGTTGCCAGACCGCTAATGGGCAGCGTTGAGGTATTCGACGCCAATACACCCGTTTCAGCCAGCATCGGTTCAGCTTCCTGCGTCACCTGCGCTTTAAGGTCACGGTTTTCAAACACCGCTTCGATAATCAGGTCGCACCCTTGTAAATCGGCGGCAGCGGTAGTTGTCCTGATGCGGTTCAGCGTAAAATCAGCGGCCACTGCGTCCATTTTCCCCCGCTCGCTTGCTTTCTGCAAAAGTGAGCGCGTGTACTCTTTGCCGCGCTCAGCCGCATCGATCGACACGTCTTTCAGCACGACGTCGATACCAGCCTGCGCGGACACATACGCGATACCGGCCCCCATCATACCGGCTCCCAGCACACCCAGTTTCTTAACGTCGGTTTTGGGTTGATCTTTCGGTCGACTGGCACCTTTGTTGGCTTCATTCAAACCCAGAAACATGGTTTGAATCATGCCACGGGCAACGTTTGAGGTAGCAACCTTTACAAAATACCGCGCTTCAATCAGCAGGGCCCGGTCGATGTTGACCTGTAAACCCTCGTACACGCAGGCCATGATCGCCAGTGGAGCCGGGTAGTTGCCTTTGGTTTTGTCCATCAGCATGGCCGTACCGGCGCTGAACGTCTGTACCCCGACAGGTGACTGCACATTTCCGCCCGGCACCTTGACATTGTCCTTACCGACGATCTTCCCCGTCTTCTTATCGATCTGATCCCAGGGTTTTACGGGATTGGGGTTAGCCGCGATCCAGGCGCGGGCCATTGCCATCATCGCTTCCGGACTATCGGCAACGGCGTCGACCATGCCGATCTGTGCCGCTTCACTGACATCCACTTTTCTGCCTTCAAGAATCAGCGGTAACGCTGCCTGTAGCCCCAGCATGCGTGGTAGCCGCTGCGTCCCGCCCGCCCCCGGTAGCAAGCCAATCGTTACCTCGACCAGACCGATCAAGGTCTTCGGGTTATTGAGGGCAATACGGTAGTGACAGGCCAGACAGATTTCGTAGCCCCCACCCAGTGCCGTGCCGTTGATGGCCGCCACGGTTGGCTTACCCGACGTCTCGATACTACGAAAGACCCGGTTCAGTTCTGTCGATACCTTAAGCATCTCGGCCGGATCTTTATCGCTGTTTCGCAGAATCATCTTTAAGTCGGCCCCGGCTACAAATTCCGGCTTGTTCGACGTGATAATAATACCCGTTACAGCTTCGTCGGTGTAGGCTCGGTTCAGCGCGGCTTCGAACTGGGGAATCGACTCATCATTGAGCACATTCATGGGCGATGACGTCATTTCCCAGGCAATGACTGCCACGCCTTTATCGACTGTGTAGTGTATCATGGTTATACCCGTTCAAAAATGGTAGCGATGCCCATACCTCCGCCGATACACAGTGTAGCCAGCCCGAACTGCTTATCTGACCGTTCCAGTTCGTCGATGAGCGTCGCCGAAATGATAGCACCGGTAGCACCCAGCGGATGACCCAGAGCAATTGATCCACCATTAACGTTGACGCAGCTATGATCGACGTCTAACTCGTCCATAAATACCATCGGAATGGCGGCAAAGGCTTCGTTTACTTCGAACAGATCAATATCGGCGATAGTCATACCCGCCCGTTTCAGGACTTTACGGGTGGCGGGTACAGGCCCGGTCAGCATGATTGTCGGTTCGGACCCGACCACGGCAAACGCTTTGATACGGGCGCGGGGTTTCAGCCCGGTTTTCTCCCCAAACGCCCGATTACCAATTAGTAACCCGGCCGCACCGTCGACAATCTGCGACGAGTTTCCGGCATGATGTACGTGGTTGATCCGGGCCTGGTCGGCGTACTTGAGCAGGGCCAGTGCATCAAGGCCCAGTTTACCCATCGCTTCAAAAGCAGGTTTCAGCTTACCCAGACTTTCCACCGTCGTATCGGGTCGTACGCCCTCATCGCGGTCGAGTAGTCGTAAACCAAGCTCATCATATACCGGTACGAGCGTTCGGCTAAATCGGTCAGCAGCTTGTGCAGCTACGGCCCGACGGTACGATTCGGCGGCATACGCGTCGACGTCGGTACGGGAGTAGCCGTGGATGGTAGCGATCAGATCGGCGGAGATGCCCTGCGGGACGATGTTATGCCGGGCTACGATCGACGGGTTCATAAACAGCGCACCGCCGTCAGATCCCATCGGCACCCGCGACATCGATTCAACCCCACCCGCAATGATAGCATCGACCTGCCCCGACATGACGTAAGCCCCGGCCATGTTAATCGCTTCCAGCCCTGACGAGCAGAAGCGATTGAGTTGCACGCCAGCCACCGTTTCGGCGTATCCGGCTTCCAGTACGGCGGTTCGGGCAATATCGCCCCCCTGCTCTCCTATTGGCGTGACGCAGCCCATAATCACGTCATCGACCAGCGCGGTATCTAGCTGATTGCGATCGCGCAGGTGCCGCAACACGTGCGCCAACAGATCGACCGGCTGTACGTCGTGCAAAGAGCCATCGCTCTTCCCGCGTCCGCGTGGCGTTCGGACGGCGTCGTAAATGAATGCTTCTGCCATGCTGATTTAAAAATTAGTATGCATGCATACGGTTTTTATTAGCAGCAAAAGTACGAGCAAACCAGCAAACAGAAAACAGACGTACGCTAATCGATAGTATTACCCAAAAGCAAGAACGGCCGGACTGTAAGTCTGGCCGTTCTTGCTTTTGGGTTTAATGTTTATTATTCAATGTTTAAGGTTGACGGCTAGTCATAAAAGGAAGCAACTTTAAACGTTGAACCTCAACCATTAAGCTCATTTATCCAACACTACCGTTTCCGCAACGATGTAGGCACCTGTTTCGGTGGCCAGGTTGTAGACCGTGGATACGGTACGGGTTGTTTTCTCGGCTTTGACAATTCGGTACGCTACAGCTTTCCCATTCTCAAGCCGATACAGTACGTCAGCCGTTGTCAGTTCGCTCATCGGTTTCCGACCCGATGCGGTCAGCACGGGGTGATTAGCGGTTGCTTCGAGCAATACGGGTGCCATTGGTGCAGCCTGCTTATCAGCCGACAGTTCACTTATCGGTGATAGCCATACACCCGTCAGTGTGAACTGACCGTCGTGTCTATCGACGCGGGTAACACGGGTCGTAAGCTGGGTTTTCGTTTTTACGTCGTACGCCCTGATCGATTCACCTGCCTGCACGGCCGCGATGGCCTTTGCCGAACCGTCAGGCAGCAACACGGGGGCGTCGGCGGCAAAGCAGAAGTTATACTCTTCCTTCTTCTTGCTACCATCTTCGCTTTTCGCCCCACCACCGCTCAGCAGCGACGCCATTTCGCGCGATAGCACAAATGTTAGCGTCGACATCAGGCCGGGTTCTTTCTCTCCGACGTATTTCAGATCATCGATGTACAGATCCCATGCTTTCCGGTCGGCAGATTCGCCGGGAATCACAAACGATTTTACGTCGTTGGTTTTACCATTTTGATAGATCGCCAGCAACCCTAGCTCTTTGGTGTCGGTAGCCGCAAATATCTTGTAGAGATAAATCTTGCGGGTGATGCCGTCACTGTACGTAAACACGTAGGCCGGACGCTCTTCGTACCGATCCAGGATATAGCCGCCCGACTTGAAGTAGGTGTCTTTATCGAGATTGGCGATTTTGATGGCTTTGATCGCCTTGGCCTGCTCTTCCGTCATTCCCGCCGACGCTGCGGTTTGCGCCAGAACGCGTTGACTGAAAAACTGCGTTGTGATGGCACAGACGCAGAAAAAGAGGATAGCCAGCAGATTATGCTTCATAGTGAGTTAGTCGTTTATTTCTTGGTATAGGCCCCAACGCGGGCATGAATTGCTTCAACAGTGCGGTGCGCCGACGTCAGTGCGCCAGCCATCCAGGCCGTCAGGTAGGTGGTATGTTCTCCGGCAAAATACACGTTTCCATCCGGTTCGAGCAGCGCCGGGTAGTATTTCCGGCGGGTAGCCTCATCGTAGGTTGCCCAGCCGCCCGCATTATAGGGAATTCGGTGCCAGGCCAGCGAGAACGAATTATCGAATTCGGCCGGATATTGCGGATGAATCTTGCCCCCCTGCTCCAGCGCCATTTTCTCCCGTTCAGCGACCGACATTGCCCCGACAGCTTCCGCCCGACCGTAAAAATTGTAATAGCCGATCAGGACACCCTTCCGCCCCTGAAACCCAAACGACGGATACCAGATCTGATTGATGTCCATGTTCGTACGCGAAATACCGCCGTAAATCCAGTCGTCTTCCTCCCAGAAGCGTCGTTTGAATTGCAGGCCAATCTTACCGGTCTTGATGTACGGGACGAAATCGGCTGCTCGCTTTATCGTTCCAGACAGGTCGGACTCCAGATTTTTCAGCATGGGCAACGGCAACGTGCAGACGCAAAACTCAGCCGTAACCTCCTGCGGTTTTCCGTCTTTCTGGTAAACAATTCGTACGCCGTTGTCGGTCTTGCGCAACTCCGTAACGGGCGCATTGAACAGAATTTTACCCGTCAGTTTCTTTTCCAGAGCGCGTGGGATTGCATCCATGCCGCCGACCGGCTGCATCAGCGTTGTCTGCTGCTCATAGATGTAGTCGCCGACGTTGTAGAATACGGGCTGCATGAAACCCGAACGCAGCAGATCGGTCAGGCCGAATGGGTCGGCCATATCGCCGGGAGTTGGCCCGGCACCGGGTTCACCCTTTGTTTTATACCCCCGCCGGTTCGTGCCCTTATACAGGTGTGCCGTATTCAGATCACCTTCGTTTTTCAGGAAGTCGATCAGTTTCTCAACGTCTTCCTTTGTCAGCTCCTGATCGAGCGCGTGCTGATCGAGCGATTTGGCCAGCAACTCGGCGGTGTAGCCGCGCATATCGTTGTGATACTCCTTGATACGAATCCGCCGATTTGCCATCGGCCCCGTTCCTCCGTCGTTGAAGAGATAGGCGGCTTCATTGTTTCCGTTGAAGATTTCAAGCGGTACGCCCAGTTCCCGGCAGTATTGCAACGTAAGCTGGTGATGATGGGGAATACGGGCAGCTCCACCGTTGAAATACAAGCCATTCTCAAATGAACAGGCCTGCGGAGTACCACCCAGTTCGGTTTCTTTCGTACCGCCCCGTACCGTCCAGACGCGGCCGCCGGCGCGCGAACGGGCTTCCAGTACGGTACAGTCGTAGCCAAGTTTACCGAGCTGATAGGCTGTCGCCATACCCGCCAGGCCAGCACCCAGCACTATAACCTTTCGCCCTTTACCATCGGTTTGCTTCCCGTTGACGGGTAGATCGAGGGCATTAGCGGGCGCGGGCTGTAACAACCCCCAGGCTAGCAGACTCGCGTAACTGGCACTTGTAGCATTAATAAAATCACGTCGGGTCATAGAGAGGAAAGTGGGACGATCGACTAATTTTTCTACTGGAAAAAGTCAACGAATCAGCCCACGACTTTTTTGAAACTATCGATAAAAGCGGTCATTTCGTCCATCGTACCAATACTGACTCGGCAGTACGGTTGTCCATCGAAATCACGGGTCTGGATACCGATTCCGTTGGCAAACATGGCGTTGCTGAACGTTTTGGTTTTCATTCGGATCGGGAACAGGATGAAATTGGCCGACGAGGGAATCACGTCGTAGCCCATGCCTGCCAACGCTTTACTCGTGTAGTCTCGGGCTTTGGCATTCTCCGCCCGGCAGTGGTTCTGCCAGTCCTTGTCCTGATAACTGGCAACACCGGCCATCAGGGTCGTGATGCTGACAGCGAACTCGCCGTTTGTGTAGGGTTTGATAGCTTTCAGCAACTCAGGTTTCGCAATGGCATAACCCAGTCGTAACCCGGCAAAGCCGTGGATTTTCGAGAACGTGCGGGCCAGAATAACATTCTGTCCTTCAGCGACCAGTTTACCCAGCTTGGGCCGATCAGCGGGTTCGTAGAAATCGATGTAGGCTTCATCGAGGAACACCGGCACTTTGGGCGCTACCTCCCGAATGAATGATTCCAGCTCAGCGGTCGGGACAACGGTTCCGGTCGGGTTGTTTGGATTAACCAGATACACCAGTTTGACGTCGGGCGTAATCTTTGCCTTGATCGTTGCCAGATCGTATTTATACTCTTTCGTCATTGGTACCGCGACGATTTTGGCTCCAAATTTCGCCGACCGCTCCAGCAGATCGTCGTATGTCATCGCACTCGTCAGGATCGTACCACCATCCTTGGCAAAATAATCGGCCGACGCCATCAGAATATCCGACGAGCCGGGTGACAGCATAATGTTAGCAGGTGTCACCAGTTCATCATCAGCGATCAACTTTTTCAACTGGGCAAACTCTGTCCAGGCATAGCGGTTCCCCAGTTCAGCAGCTTTGCACATCGCTTCTTTAGCAGCTGGCGAAATGCCCAGCGGGTTTTCGTTGGCCAACAGCCGCGCCCGCAGCTTGTTCATTTTCGAAAACGGATCGTCGATGAAGCTGAACTCGTTGACGAACGTGGACGCAAGCGGAGCCGCTACATGGCTCACTTCCGCAACAGAAACGCGGCTTAGACCGAGCCCCGCCGTTAGCAACCCACTGGCACGAAGCCAGTCTCTACGCGATAGTTGTGAAGACATAAACCGTACTTTTTGATCTATTTATAGATGAAATTTACTTATTCTTCGCAAATAGCTGTATATCAGCTCCTGCTTGTGAAAGTACGACAGATTAGATAAAAATCAGCTACCAAAGCCAGCAAATACAGATATTTTATTTGGCCAATCAAACTATAGACAAAATTATGTACTACTTTAGTTTATATAAACAGGTGATTTTATTGTCTTTTCAGCAGACTAATCACAACCATAGCCACTGCGCTGATGAGTAAACCCCACATCATGGGCGCATAGTTGGTGTCGATCCACAGGCAGAATAGCCATACGACTAAACCCAGCCCCATCGACCATAGACAACCCGCCAGTGTCGCCCGTTTCCAGTAGATCCCCGCCGTGAGCGGCACGAATAACGATACCAGACTAAAGGCCGACGATTCACCAACCAGATCGAAAATATTCGTATCGCGGGCGGTACTCATCCAGACACAGATCAGCGTGATGACGACGATGGCCCAGCGGATTGTTTTCAGCAGGTCTGCGTCACTCAGGTTCGGTCGGAAGTAGCGGACTACGTTTTCGCCAAACACGGTGGCCGGCGCCAGAATGGCGCCACTCGACACGCTCAGGATAGCCGACGTTACAGCCCCAAAGAAGAGAATCTGAAGCGGCAGGCTCCCGTGTCGCATCACCATGTTCGGAATGATCAGCTGATTGTCAGCCGGTAAGTCAGGGTGAAGCATCCGCGCACTGAAGGCAATAAACAGCGGCAGCATCGCAACCGTCAGGTACAGACCCGATGCCAGATAAGACGCCCGAACCGACGTATCTTCCGTCTTAGCCGCCATCACGCGCTGAAAAATGTCCTGCTGCGGAATCGATCCCAGCCCAATGGTGAACCAGGCCGCCAGATAAGCGACCCAGTCGCGGACCGTGTTGTGGGGTAGAAACCGAAAGAAATCGGGCGATACCTGTTTATGCATGGCTGACCAGCCCCCCGTATCCTGCCACAGACCGACAGCCAGGATGGCCAGCGCCACAATGATGATGAGGTTATGGAAAAAGTCAGTAATCGAAATCGACCACATTCCCCCCAGCAGCGTGTAGGCCATCACGACGATGGCGCTTCCCAGTACGCAGTATTCCTGCGGAAAACCCGTCACGACGTTGAGTACAATGCCAATTGCTACCAGTTGAGCCGCTATCCAGCTAAAATACGATGGGATAATCAGGATGGCCGACAGCAGTTCAGCCGGTCGGCCAAAACGAATACGGAAGTAATCGCAGAAGGTGGTGATGCGAAGCCGGTATAGCGGCCGGGCGAAGAATGCGCCAACCAGAAATAAGCACAGCGCCGACCCAAACGGCTCTTCGATAATGGCCGGAACCCCACCCTCGACAAACATGGCTGGTGCGCCCATGATCGTCTCAGAACCGAACCAGGTCGCAAACGTAACCGATGCCGCCAGTACCAGCGGCAATCGTCGTCCCGCCAGCACAAAATCCTGCGAGGTCGTCACCCGACGCGCGGCCCATGCGCCAACGGCGACGTTCGATAGTAAATACAGTGTGATACAGGCAACGAGCATAGGTTCTTAGCAACACAAAGGCACAGACAGCGATCACAAAGATTGCAAGTCAATCCCATAAACCCCTAAATCCCCTGAAGGGGACTTTGCCCGAGATGGAACAAAGTCCCCTTCAGGGGATTTAGGGGTATTGCTGACTACAATAGACTTACAGCCGAATTGTCGCAGGCAGGTATTTAGCGATCAGGTCTTCGTAGTACGGTCTGAGTTCGCTGACAACCGGTGGCTTCGGACTCTTCGAGTACAAATCGTATGGATTGAACTTGTTAACCCACTTGAACATCTCGTGATCGTGATCGTCGAGCAGGTGGTTGTAGGCGTGCTCGCGGTGCTGCGAATAGAACGAGTGGTACCGGATCATGTACAGCGCAGGCTCCGGCAGGTAATTTTTCGTGATGTGGTACAGGTATTCATCGTGCCCCCACGACATATCGACGTTTTTCAGGCCACAGTTTGGCTCATACACGCCATACTTGGTGTTGTAACGCTCATCGTACGAATCGGGATTATTCACGAAATACTCGGGATAAACGATCTTATCCGAATGCTTACAGCCCACTGGGAATGTATCCCCGACAACGGCCCACTGCGGTTCGCCGAACAGGCACAGAACCTTGCCCATGTCGTGCAGGAAACCAGTCAGTACGAACCAATCGGGATGACCATCGGCGCGGATGGCTTCGGCAGTCTGTAGCAAGTGTTGCAGCTGATCGAGGTCGGTATCAGGATCTGAATCATCGACAAGCGTGTTCAGAAACTCCATTGCCCCCCAGACAGGCAGTTCTTTCTTGTCGAATGACAGAAATTCCGCCTTTTTCTGCTGTACGAAATCGTATGTCTGATACGTATGGTTGAGCCGGTAGAATTCCCGTACCGTATCGCGTTCGGGCGTATCGTAGTTCCGGTAATCTTCCTTTGCCTTATGCTCCGGCTGAGGGTAGCGGCTCAGTACGTCGTCTTCCCACAGCTCCAGGCTGGCAAGGGGGGCATTCTGGTCAATCATCATCGCAGGAATAGTTATCAGGTAAATGTATGAAATAAATCAATATCAGCATGTTATAGCCAAAAACGCACCAATGGTTATAGTGTTTCGACGGGCTACCAGAACAGCGTGTAGAGCACTGCCAACGCGCCAAAAATTCCGGCAGATCCGATCATAAACGATGGCGTTACCCGAAACAGTGCCCGGTCGACAACGACTTCCCCCTGCGCCCGATGACTGGCCGGATCGGTCAGCGTAACGACAACCATCAGTAGTATGTCGATGCAGAACACCCACATCGTCCGGTGAAGAAACGGAATCGGATCGGCAGTCGTCCCCAACCAACCCGTTACTTCCGGCCAGAATTTCAGCAGAATCGACAAAGGAAGTGTTAGAATAGCGACGGTCATTGCCGCCCGGTTAGTCGCCCGCTTCCAGAAAAAACCGAGGAGGAAAATGGCAAAAATGCCGGGGGTGATAAAATTGGTGTACTCCTGAATGTACTGATAGACCTGATCGAGTGAGCGGAGCAGTGGAGCCAGCCCAATCGCCACGACGAACGACAGCACAACCGCCCAGCGGCCCACCCGAACAAGCTTTTGTTCAGACGCTTGCGGGTCTACGTATTTCCGGTACAGGTCGAGTGTGAATATGGTCGAGATCGAATTGGCTTTTCCCGCCAACGACGCTACGACGGCGGCTGTTAGCGCAGCGAAGGCCAACCCTTTCATACCGATCGGCAGCAGATTCATCAGCACCGGATACGCATGATCCGGCTTGACAACGCCCGACGCATCGGTCATTGCCGCCCGGAACGATCCTTCGTTGAACAGCACAAACGCAGCGATGCCCGGAATAACGGCGATGATCGGGATCATCAGTTTCAGGAAAGCCGCGAAAAGAATGCCGCTGCGCGCCGTTTTCAGATCAGCCCCCAGCGCCCGCTGCACGATGTACTGATTGCAGCCCCAGTAGTACAGGTTGTTGATCCACATCCCCCCCAGCACCAGCGACATTCCCGGTAATTCGAGGTAGTGCGGATGCCCTTTTTCGAAATACATGTGAAAATGACTGTCGGCCCGGCTGCGCAGTTGCGACAGACCGTTCATAACGCCAGCCGTCCCACTCCGGTCTGCAACCAGCTCCAGTGCCAGATACGTGACCACCAAGCCACCGATAACCAGCACGATCACTTGAATGACGTCGGTGTATCCGATTACCTTCATACCGCCCAGCGTGATGAAAATGGCGAACAGCGCCAGTCCGACAGTACAGGTCGTGAACGAAATCCCCGCGAGCGACTCAATAGCCATTGCCCCCAGATATAGAATCGACGTCAGGTTAACGACAACGTAGACGACCAGCCAGAAAACTGCCAGAATCGTACTGACCGTGTCGCTGTAGCGCTGGGCCAGGAACTGCGGCATGGTATAGATATGATTCCGCAGGTAGATCGGAATGAAGAACGCAGCCACGATAACGAGCGTAGCCGCAGCAATCCATTCGTACGACGAAATCGCCAGGCCCATCGCAAAACCCGATCCCGCCATACCGATAAAATGCTCCGCCGAAATATTCGACGCAATCAGCGAGGCACCAATCGCCCACCAGGTTAGCGACCCCTCTGCCAGGAAAAAATCGGTGGTATTCGTCTCCGCCTTACGTCGACGCTGGTACACCCAATAGCCATAGCCAACGACGATGACGAAATAAACGAGAAAAACAAGGTAATCTGCCGTGGCAAGGTGGTTCATAAAAAAGGTGGGGTTTGGATGCCAAAGCACCAAACCCCACCTTTTTTACCGCATTCAATGAGCGAAAGACTGAAAGAGCGAAAAAGTGAATAGTTGCTAATGCAGACAGTCGCACTTTCGATCTTTCAGTCTTTCACTCTTTATTTCAGCGTCGAGAAATCGAACGTTTCGAGGAACGCCGTCGTAAACTGCCCCGACTGGAAACCCGGATCGTCCATAAGCTTGATGTGGAACGGAATCGTGGTTTTGATACCTTCGATGACAAACTCCTGTAGCGCCCGCTTCATCCGCGTAACGACTTCCTCCCGCGACTGCCCCGATACGATCAGCTTGGCAATCATCGAGTCGTAGTTAGGCGGAATGGTGTAGCCCGTGTACACGTGGCTGTCGACGCGAACACCATGACCACCCGGCATGTGCAATACCGTGATTTTACCCGGCGACGGACGGAAGCCATTACCGGGATCTTCGGCGTTGATACGGCATTCCATCGCGTACAGCTTCGGCGTATAGTTCCGACCCGAAATTTCCGCGCCAGCCGCTACCTTGATCTGCTCTTTGATCAGGTCAAAATCCGTCACCTCTTCCGTAATCGGGTGCTCAACCTGAATCCGGGTGTTCATTTCCATGAAATAGAACTTCCCGTGCTTGTCGACGAGGAACTCTACCGTACCGGCTCCTTCGTAACCAATGGCCTGCGCGCCTTTGATGGCAGCAGCCCCCATCTGCTCCCGCAGTTCAGGCGAGATGATAGGCGACGGTGTTTCTTCAACCAGTTTCTGGTGCCGACGCTGAATCGAGCAATCGCGCTCAGACAGGTGACACACTTTACCGTATTGATCGCCGACAATCTGAATTTCGATGTGCCGGGGCTCTTCGACGAATTTTTCCAGGTATAAACCATCGTTACCAAAGGCAGCACCAGCTTCGGTACGCGCGTCGTTCCACGCTTTTTCGAAGTCAGCTTCCGACCGGATAATCCGCATACCGCGACCACCACCACCGGCTGTTGCTTTGATGATTACCGGATAACCCATCTCGGCCGACAGTTCTTTCCCCTGCTCGATCGATTCCAGCAGACCATCCGAACCGGGAATAACCGGCACACCAGCCTCTTTCATGGTTGCCTTAGCCGTTGCCTTGTCGCCCATGCCGTTGATCTGCTCGGCCGTTGCCCCAATAAACTTGATACCGTAATCGGCGCAGATCTGCGAAAACTCAGCATTCTCCGACAGGAAGCCGTAGCCGGGGTGAATGGCATCAGCACCGGTTACTTCAGCGGCTGAAATGATGCTGGGAATGCTCAGGTATGATTGTTTGCTGACCGGCGGGCCAATACATACGGCCTCATCGGCGAAACGTACGTGCAGACTGTCGCGGTCGGCAGTTGAGTATACAGCCACCGTTTTGATACCCATCTCCCGACAGGTACGGATGATGCGTAGTGCAATCTCACCCCGGTTAGCAATCAGAATTTTCTTGAACATAATATTAAAATGAGAAAATGACTGAATGATTGAGTGACTGAATGAAAAGCCTACACCGGCCTATTCAATCACTCAATCATTCAGTCATTCATCAATTAAATTAGATAGGTTCAACCAGGAACAGGGGCTGATCGTATTCGACGGGCGTGGCGTTTTCCACCAGCACCTTCACGATCCGACCCGATACCTCTGACTCGATTTCGTTGAATAGCTTCATCGCTTCAACGATACACACCACCTTACCTTCGGTAATCGAATCACCCACTTCAGCGAAAACAGGTGTCTCCGGGCTTGACGACCGGTAGAAGGTACCGATCATTGGCGATTTAATGGTGATGTAGTTGGTATTGGCAGCCGGAGCAGCCGCTGGTGCAGCAACAGGCGCAGCAGGCTGCGCTACAGCCGTCGGTGCCGAAGCAACGGGCGCTGTTGTGGGCGACGGAGCGGCAGGCATCGACGCCATCGTTGGAGCGGGCGCAGCGGCAGCAGGCACGCCAGCACCGTAGCGCTTGACGTTGATCTTCAGATCGCTCGTTTCGATGTTTACCTCGTCGAGACCCGACTGAGAAATGAAATCAATAAGTTGTTGAATATCCTGTGTGCTCATGCGGTTTAATCAGGGAAGTGAGTCGTCAGATGGTAACAGGGTATAGGTAGCCAGTGTATGTAAGCGCTGAACAACGGTTTATTTCACCCGTTCAACATAATCCCGTGTGCGGGTATCGACCCGAATTTTCTGGCCTGACTCGATAAAGAGCGGCACCATAATTTTTGCACCCGACTCAACTTCAACCCGTTTCTTTGGGCTGTTGGCAGTGTCGCCTTTGATACCGGGTTCTGCGTACGTAACTTCCAGTTCAACGAATGGGGGCAGTTCGCACGACAGGGGCGTTTCGGTTTCAGCGTTGATCAGCATCTCCACTTCCTGCCCTTCTTTCATCAGGTCAGCGCCGTCAACGATTTTCTCGTCCAGATTGATCTGATCGAACGTCTCCTGATCCATGAAGTTATAACCCGCTTCGTCTTTGTAGAGAAACTGGAATTTACGCCGTTCAACCCGTACCGGCGTAATCGTCACGCCCGCATTGAACGTGTTGTCGATTACCCGTCCCGTTGTCAGGCTTTTCAGCTTGGTCCGAACAAAAGCAGCCCCCTTACCAGGTTTGACGTGCTGAAATTCAGTAATCTGAAATAGGTCGTTGTTGAAGTTAAGGACCAGTCCGTTGCGGATGTCTGCGGTCGTTGCCATTATTGCTGTACTATGATTATTCTTGACTGTGATCTATTGTGACTTCTGAGCTTGTCCTGAACTATGATTCGTATTATTACGCTGACGGGCTTTGATTCTTTGAAATCAATGTAATCAGCGTAATCCCAAGAATCACAGTTCAGACAGTTTTGAACTATGATTTATGTGATTGGTTTGATGGACTATGATTTTTAGAAATCAGTGCAATCATAATCATCACAAGAATCACAGTTCAGACGAATATGCCCACTTGACATAGGCAGCTCCCCAAGTGAACCCACCCCCAAAAGCCGCCAATACCAGATTATCTCCTTTTTTAAGCTGCGACTCGTATTCGGCCAAACACAGGGGTATGGTGGCCGCCGTAGTATTGCCGTACTTGTGAATCGTCATCATAACCCGCTCCGGTTCGATGCCCATGCGTTGTGCCGTAGCGTCAATGATCCGTTTATTGGCTTGATGCGGTACTAACCAGGCAACATCGCTACCCGTCAGGTTGTTACGCTCCATAATCTCGGCGGATACGTCGGCCATGTTCTTAACGGCAAACTTGAAGACCGACGGACCATCCTGATAAACGTAGTGCCAGCGTTTTTCTACCGTCTCATGCGTTGGCGGGTACCGGCTTCCCCCTGCCTTCTGAAACAGGTGGTTCTGTCCCACGCCGTCCGAACGAATGATCGAGTCGATAATACCCAAGCCCTCTTCGTTGGGTTCGAGCAGTACGGCCCCTGCGCCGTCGCCGAATAGCACGCAGGTAGCCCGGTCAGTATAATCGACGATGGCTGACATCTTGTCGGCCCCGACGACAACAATCTTTTTGTATTTACCCGTTTCGATAAACTGCGAGCCAATCGTCAGCGCGTAGACAAAGCCTGAACAGGCCGCCTGAATGTCGAAACTACCAATATTGCGAATACCAACCATATCGCAGATCAGGTTGGCGGTACACGGAAATACGTAATCGGGCGTAGTAGTAGCGCAGATGAGCAGGTCAATGTCTTCGGGTGCGGTGTTAGTTTTTTCCAACAGCCCCTGCACCGCCTTTGCTCCCATGTGCGACGATCCCATGCCTTCGCCTTTCAGGATATGCCGTTCCCGAATACCCGTCCGCGACGTAATCCACTCGTCGTTCGTATCGACCATGCGCTCCAATTCCGTATTGGTCAGCACGTAGTCGGGTACGTACCCGTGAATTCCTGTAATAGCCGCTTTACTCATAATTCAGTGTTGGGAGGGTGCAGTGCCGAATCGAACGCAGATCGACGCGTACAGTGTGTACGCGCTATCAGCTAACTCATGGCCTGTGCAATTTTGACGTATGCGTTTGATTCCACCTGCCGAATCGCCAGGGCAATCATGTTTTTAATGGCTGTGGGAGATGAGATACCATGGGCGATAATCACGTTACCATTCACGCCCAGAATCGGACTCCCCCCAACCGACTCGTAGTTGGTCTTATCCAGAAACTCATCGCTAATGTTTCGCTTGCTGGCCATCGTGTAGAACGACTCGCCCAACTTGAACAGGGCGTTGCCGGTGAACCCATCCGCAACGATAACGTCGGCTTTACCGGCAAAAAACTCATTGCCTTCCATGTTGCCGATGAAATTGATGCGTCGGTTTTCTTTCAGCAACTGGTGAGCAGCCTGCGCTACCAACGAACCTTTCTGCTCTTCCGATCCGATGTTCATCAGGGCGACGCGGGGCTTGTCGATGCCGAATGTGTACTGCGCATAGATCGAACCGATTTCACCGAACTGAGCCAGCATTTCGGGCTTGCAGTCGGCATTGGCACCAATATCCAGCATAACGGCATAACCACCGGTAATCTGCGGGACGAATCCTGCAATGCAGGGACGCAGTACCCCTTCGATCGACTTCACGCTGAAGAGGGCACCTACGTGCATCGCACCTGTATTACCGGCACTACAAAAAGCGTCGACGGTACCTTCTTTCAAAAGTTTAAACCCAACTCCAATGCTGGAATTGGGTTTCTGCGACAGAGCCTTTGTAGGGTGCTCACCCATATCGATCACATCGCTGGCATCCACCAGTTCGACACGACCGGACGTGTTCGCTTCGTTCTGCTGAAGCAATGGTTCAACAACGGACTGCCTACCGATCAGAACGATGTTGACATCTTGTGGTAACTCGGCAGCGGCCATTAGTACCCCCTCAACGATAGCTTCGGGGGCAAAATCACCGCCCATGGCGTCCACTGCTATTTTCATTGACTCTTACTGTAAGTATCCTGCCGGCTCTTAACCAGCGTTTTCACTAAACCGCGTAAAAATAGGCAGGTGACGGGCAATAAAAAAGTATTTCGCGTTCATCCCAATCGGAACGTCAACGAAATACTTTCTATAAGTGGGTGACAATTAAGCTGCTTTCGCGTAATTCTCAACGACCATTTGTCCTTTGTAATACAGATTCCCCTCGAACACGTGGGCATGGTGCCGCTCGTGCACTTCACCCGTCTGGGCGTCGGTCGAAAGGGTAACGGCCGTAGCCTTGTAGTGCGTTCTGCGCTTATCGCGCCGGGTGCTCGAGTGTCGGCGTTTGGGGTGTGCCATGGCTCAGTTTATCTATTCGGTTTTTCGTTCTTAATGGGCAGCTACACTAGTAGAGGCCGTGTACTCAATTGTTATTCAATTTGCGCAGGGCTTCCCAACGCGGATCAATTGCTTCCTTTGGCTCGTCGGTATCGCTCTCATCAGGCGCATCCGACTGATAAACGAGCTTACCGTTGACGTCATCATCCTGTTCGTCGTCCTCATCGCGGAAGCGGGGATGCAGTCGCTTCATCGGCAAGGCCAATCCGATAAATTCGAAGATGTAACGGGCCACATTGACGGTAGACGTGTTCCGTTCGATCAATTCGATTTCGTCGCTCAGTTCCTCATTGTGATCGCCAAACTTCAGCAGCATCATCTGCCGCGTGTCGATTGACTCATCGTACAAATCCAGACTCCGGTCGCAGGTTTGCTCCACGGTGCCCGTAATGTGAAAATCGAGCCGGATCATCGTTTCCGACTTTTCCAGAATCAGGTGCGTCCGTACGTTCCCCTTCTCGATCAGTTGCTGATCAAGCGCGGCAAAAAACGCATCGCCCGACTCGAAGTCGTACTCGTGGCGCTTGTTGTCCAGCCCGGCAATGTTGATATCGTAGGCTCGTAGTGGATTCACTGTCGTTGACGCTCAAATTTTTAAGACCGCAAAGGTACGAATTGTTTGTCAATCAGTAAAGTGCTTGCAAAAAAAAGCAACAGATTCAGTGTCAGTTAGCTAACGAAACGGCTTTATCTGTCCTATCCATGACCATACAGCTACGACAACCGCGATACATGCCCGGTAACAGGTCGGGGCTGGAATTAGTTAGTTGCTCATCGATACGTCTGAGTCAGCAGGTACTGCGTCAGATCGTTTCCCCAAATAAGTCTACAGTTAACTTACTACCTGTCAATTATGGCCGACTACCAACTTGTCGAACGAGCTGCCATCGAGCACCACAACGAGTATTATGAAGTACGGACTACCGGGACCGATGAGCCTCGTAGTTTATTTTTCACAACCAACGAAGAAAATCTGGAAACCGTAGCGGCTGACATCGTAGCGGCAGAAATGCCCGGCGCTAAAGGCTGGACGGTGATTCCGCACCGCAAAGACAGCTAGCCACTTGTCTCCGGCAACCGATGTGTCGCCGGAGACTGTTTCATTCACCCAACCCTAGCACATGGAACCCCTCTTCGCTACTTCGCAAACCGAAGCGCTTGTCCCGCGCATTCGCGAGTTCGTTCTGACGGAACTGGTACCGCTTGAAACGACAGAACACCTGACGGGGAATTTTTCAACCGTCGCTCGTATCCTCGATCAGAAGCGCGAACTCGTGCGTAAAGCCGGTCTGTGGGGTTTACAGCACAGCGTCGGCGAAGGAGGTCTGGGGCTGTCATTGTGCGAATTCGGGCAGGTCAGCGAAGTGCTGGCCTGGAGTCCGTTTGGGCATTATGCCTTCAATTGTCAGGCCCCGGACATCGGCAACATGGAGCTGCTACACCGGCACGCGTCGGCTATACTGCGCGAGCACTACCTGGAGCCTTTGAAGGAAGGGCACATCCGTTCGTGCTTTTCCATGACGGAGCCGGAGTTTGCCGGTTCGAACCCAACACGACTGGGCACGACAGCCGAACGGGACGGAGACAGCTGGGTAATCAACGGGCATAAATGGTTTACCTCGTCGGCCGACGGAGCCGCGTTTGCCATCGTCATGGCCGTGACGAACCCTGCTGCCGCCCCGCATCGCCGGGCAAGCATGCTACTGGTTCCGACCGACACGCCGGGTTTTGAGTTGGTACGCAACATCAGCATCATGGGCGACCCCTCCGATCACTGGGGTAGTCATGCCGAGGTACGGTATACCGATGTGCGGGTACCGCTCGGCAATCTGATCGGCGACGAAGGAGCCGGATTTACACTGGCGCAGGAACGACTAGGGCCCGGTCGGATTCACCACTGCATGCGCTGGATTGGTATCAGTGAACGGTGTCTGGATCTGATGTGCCGACGGGCCGCAACCCGCGAACTGGAAGAGGGTGTCATGCTGGGCGAAAAGCAGTTCGTGCAGGGCTGGATTGCGGAAAGCCGCGCGCAGATCGACGCGGCCCGGCTGATGGTGCTTCGAACGGCCCACAACATTGACCAACGAGGAGCAGCGGCCGTTCGCGATCAGATTTCGGAAATCAAATTTTTCGTGGCCGACGTTATGCTGACCGTGATCGACCGGGCAATTCAGACCTATGGTGCGATGGGTATCACCGACGACATTGTTTTACCGTGGTATTACCGGCATGAGCGTGGTGCCCGGATATACGACGGTGCCGATGAGGTGCACAAAACGGCGCTGGCTCGTAGCATTTTGAAAGGCTACGGCCTCGACACCCGCAAATCTAAACCAATCTCTAATCGTCGCGACGCATGACTTCGGATTCGCCCACAACAGTCCGGCCCGGCGAGCAGCTGGATCAGGCAGCGCTACAGGCTTACCTTAGCGAGCATGCCCCTACTGTCGGGCAACTCACCGCGATCGAGCAATTTCCGGGTGGCTATTCCAACCTAACCTATGCTCTAACGACCGCAGATGGCCAGACCTACGTACTGCGCCGACCGCCGGCTGGTGCCAAAGCGATCAAGGGCGGGCACGACATGGGTCGGGAGTTTCGGGTACTGACGTTACTGCACCAGGCGGGTTACAAGCAGATTCCCATACCGATTACTTACTGCGACGATGAATCCGTATTGGGCTATCCGTTCTACATTATGACGCGGGTGGCGGGGGTTATTCTACGGGCCAATATGGCTTCCCAACTCAATCTGCTGCCCGAAACCATGCACCGGCTGTCGCAGTCGATGGTGGATACGCTGGTATCGCTACATGCCATCGATGTTCATCAAACCGGAATACAGCAACTAGGCAAGCCGGATGGCTACGTACAGCGGCAAGTTGCGGGGTGGTACAACCGCTATGAAGCGTCAAAAACCGACGACATTTCGGCAATCGACGCCTTATTTCACTATCTGGTCGACGCCCTGCCGGTATCGCCCCCACCGACGCTGCTGCACAACGACTTTAAATACGACAACGTCATTCTCAATCCCGATTTTCTGCCCGAAGTCCGTGCTGTCCTCGACTGGGAAATGTGTACTATCGGCGATCCGCTCATGGACGTCGGGACAGCCCTTTCGTACTGGTCGGAAGCGGGTGATAGTGCATTTCGACGGTCTTTCAACCTCACTCATCTACCCGGTAACCTGACCCGGCAGGAATTTGTCCAACGCTACAGCGAACGCAGCGGACGCGACGTATCAAATCTGCTTTACTATTATATTTTCGGCCTGTTCAAGAACGCGGTCGTCATGCAGCAGATTTATAGCCGCTACCACCGTGGGCTTACCACCGACCCACGCTTTGCGGGCCTAATTGCTGGAGTACAGGCACTTAGCAATGACGGATTACGCAGTATCGAAACGGGTCGATTTTGATTTGTTCATGTGTGTGTCGCAGTCTATTGCGTCTCATGTACTAGATGGCACTCAGTCATCTACAGCACAGTATTGCTGACGCATACTGAGACGCGAAGGGTCGCGTCTCTACTAAAAACCATCACTCCATGAGTAACGCCTTGTTGATTATTGATACGCAGTTCGATTTCTGCCATCCCGACGGGGCGCTGTTTGTGCCGGGTGCGGATCAGGATGTACAGCGAATGGCGCACTTGATTGAACAGCATCCGCAACAGATCGACCATATCGTTGTGACGCTGGACACGCATCATGTACTGGATATTGCGCATCCAATGTTCTGGCACGACGCATCGGGTAATCATCCAGCCCCGTTCACGCCCATCAGTGGGGCTGACGTCGACAGTAGGCGGTGGGTACCTCGCTTCGAAGCGGAGAAAGCCCGGCAATATGTACACGCACTGGAAGCCGGCGGGCAGTTTCAACACCTGATCTGGCCCGAGCATTGCCTGCTGGGTTCGCGCGGAGCCGCCCTGCACGATACGCTGTTGACGGCCCTGCGCAGCTGGACACACGCACGAGATCGCGACTATGTTGCCGTACAGAAAGGGTTATATCCACTGACCGAACACTTCGGCATTTTTCAGGCACAGATTCCCGACCCGGCTGTACCCGAAACACAGCTCAACACCGCACTGATTGCTGAGTTGGATCGCTTCGACACGGTATACCTGATGGGTGAAGCCAAGTCGCACTGCGTAGCTAACAGCCTAAAACAACTGCTTGATTTCGCCCCCGAACTGGTCGCGAAGCTGGTTATCGTCACCGACTGTACGTCTGATGTGACGGGACTTGGTTACCTGGCCGATCCGATTTATGCGGAAGCGCGGACTCGTCAGGTGCGGTTTCTGACTTCTGACGCGGTTTTCAGTTGAAAACCCGTACCTTTTCAACGTTATGGAAAAAACGTTAGCCCTGTTCCCGCTTAACCTCGTCATCTACCCCGGCGAAGATCTGAACCTACATATTTTCGAGCCGCGCTACCGGCAATTAATCAACGAGTGTATCGACGAAGAGCGGACCTTCGGCATTCCGGCGTTTATCAATAACAAGCTGCCCGGTTATGGTACGGAGATGCACGTTACGACGCTACACAAGCGCTACCCCGACGGCCGGATGGATATCAAGTCGAAAGGGGTGGGTATTTTCAAACTGGTCAATTTCGAGAACCCGGTAGCGGGTAAATTATATGCGGGAGGTGACGTGGATACGATCGAACCGGGCGACCGGTTTAGCGCCCATACAAAAGCACTGACCGATCGGCTCGACCGGTTATACGACCTGCTACAGATCGAAGTGGACTATAATCCTGACGACGAGAATTTCTCCTACAAAGTGGCGCACAAAGTTGGCCTGTCCATTGACCAGGAGTATGACGTACTACTGCTAGAGTCGGAAGCCGAGCGGCAGCTTTTCCTGATTCAGCACCTCAACAACGTGCTACCCGTAGTGTCGGACATGGAGCGTACCAAGCAGCGTATCCGCATGAATGGCCATTTCAAAAACCTCGACCCACTCAATTTTTAGGCTGATAACGAAAGCCGGGACCTTACGGGTCAGCAACCATTAGCTGACCCGTAAGGCCCCGGTTGTGAAGCTGTTCATCGGTTACGACTTCTCCTGTACGTCGCCAATCTTTTTGGCCCGTTTCGGCAACTGATCGGCTAACTGTTGCAGGTTATGGATCGGCGGGCGAGGCTTTTCTGCTTCCCCAATCAGGAAACCGTACGGCTTAAGCGAGTCGACAGCATCGAAAATTACTTTGATAATCGCTGTCATCGGAAGCGCCAGGATAAGACCGGGTAGGCCCCAGACGTTCTCCCACAACAGCAGGACAATGATAGCCGCTAACGGGTTGATACTAACTTTCGAACCGACGATGTAGGGCGTAATAAAATTACCCTCCAGCATCTGCACGAACAGAAAGACCCCGATTACGGCCAGCGCTTTCAGTGGGTTATCATCAGTAACCAGTGCGTAAGCCGCCGGCAACAGCGATCCCAGCGAAATGCCGAAGTACGGAATCAGCACCAGACAGGCACCGAAGAAGCCGAAAAATACAGCGTAGTCGATTCCCAGAATTAACAGCCCGACTGTCATCAGTGTACCGATGATAACAATGACCAGTACCAGCCCGGCCAGGTAATCTTTCACAACGGTATAAATCCCTTCCATCACGCCGTCGATTTTCGACTTCCGGGTATCCTCGAACGCTTTGTAGAAAAACGACCGAAAAAAGTCCCGGTAGAGCAGGAAAAAGAAGCCAAATAACAAGACGAGAAATACGTCCGTCAGCGTACTCGTCGTAGCCAGTAAGGTCGACGTGACGATAGTCCCCCCCTCGGCCATTGCCTTGTTCAGGTATTTTTCTACTTCAGCCCCCTGCTGCCGCCGGTCGATGTTGAATTTTTCATCGAGCAGCGTCCGAAGGCTGTCGACATATACCGTGCTGCGCTCCACAAATTTGGGTACGACTTCGGCAAAGCTGCGGATTTGCATAGAGATCACGTAGCCGAGTCCCAGTACGATGGCCAGCGCCAGAAGCAAGCAGATGACGATAGCCAAAACGCGGGGTACACCCCAGTTTTCCAGCCGCTGTACGAGTGGAAAAAGCAGTACCGAAAACAGAATCGCAAAGACAAGCGGAATCAGTATGCCTTCGAGTGCATGCAAGCCGTATACGATAATAACTATCGAGATAAGGATGCTGCACAGTTTGGCATAAAAAGGAAGATCAACGTTCTGTGATCGGTTATTCATACAGATAGCGAAAAAATACAACTATGCCTATAAACTGCCTATCTCCGTAAATCGTTACGGTTTTACTTCCAATTTAACCGTTCCACATTTACGGCCTTGATTACCTACGTAGAAATACGGACAGGGCCTGGCGGCAAATTACTGGAAGTCAACCCCTTAAAAAGAAGCGTCTGGTACACAAGTTGTTAAGTTTTTGTTAAGGATACGTTACTGATTCGTGACCTTGTCAATAAGCCGTTTAACTTCGGGGCACCAATCGTCTTTGTTTCGTATTGGTATCCACCAATTCTGCGCTGTATGAGTGCTGGCAAGACTGCCCAACCACTTCATCGTATTCTGGTCGTCGACGACGATGCCGACATCGTCGAGATGCTGGAGTACAATCTGACAAAAGAAGGTTATGACGTACGCACCGCTACCGACGGACGCAAAGCGCTCGACATAGCCCGTACGTATTTTCCCGAGCTGGTTATGCTCGATATCATGATGCCGCATCTCGACGGCATCGAAACGGGTCGGCAACTCCGCGAAATTCCCGAACTACGGCAGACATACATTCTTTATCTGACAGCCCGTTCGGAAGAGTACTCGGAAGTAGCGGCCTTCGACGTGGGTGCCGACGATTACATTACAAAGCCGATCAAGCCCCGGGCGCTCATGAGCCGCATCAACGCGCTGTTCCGTCGGGAAGCCCAAAAAGCCGATCCGGGCGAACAGATTGTGATTGCGGATCTGTTGATTAACCGGAAAAATTACTCCGTCAGTCAGGGCGAAAAATCAGTCATTCTCCCGAAGAAGGAATTTGAACTGCTGTTTTTTCTGGCGCAACACCCCAACAAGGTATTTAGCCGGGAAGAGCTGCTCCAGAAAATATGGGGTGCCGACATTTACGTGCTGGAGCGCACCGTCGACGTTCACATCCGGAAGCTGCGCGAAAAAATCGGCGACACCCATATCCGCACGCTGAAGGGTGTCGGTTATATGTTCACCGATCAAAATGAGTGAATGAACGAATTATTGAATGAGTGAATGACTGCACACCTGCTCAGTAAGCTATTTTTACTGGAGGCTGAATAACCAAATTTCATTCGCTCATTCAGCCATTCACTCATTCGTTCATTCAACAATGTCTCTCAGTCCCCGCGTTATTGCCTTTTTGCTGGCCTGCCTGATTTCGGTCGTGCCGGTTATCTTCCTGACATTCGTTGATGGCGTAACCGACAGTATGCTGTTTGTGGTGGGGCTTTCCAGCTTCGCTATCTCCTTTTTCCTGGTCTTGTATGCGATCGAATTGCTCGTTTACCGGGAGGTCGATAAGATGTACAAAACGATTCGGCAACTGAAAATCCGGGACTTCAGTCTGTCGCGCAAAGCCGTCATTCGCGACGATAATCCGTTCAAAAAACTCAATGCCGAATTCTTCGTCTACGTCACGCGAAAGCAGAAAGAAATCGAGGAATTAAAGCGGCTCGAACAGTTCCGGCGCGAGTTTCTGGCCGATGTATCGCACGAACTAAAAACCCCCATTTTTGCGGCACAGGGCTTTATTCATACGCTGATCGACGGCGCTGTCGACGATGATCGGGTACGTGACAAGTTCCTGTCGAAGGCCGCCAAAAGCCTCGACGGTCTCGATGCGCTGGTGAAAGACCTGGTGGCACTTTCTCAACTGGAAACGGGTGAGATCAAGATGAACTTCGAGCGGGTCGATCTGAAACTAATCACGCAGGAGATTTTCGATCAGCTGGAAGATATAGCCGAAGCCAAGCAAACCACGCTCCGCTTACGGACATCCCTGCCCGCCCCGGCCCTGGTGAAAGCCGACAATCAGCGTATCCGGCAGGTTATGACGAACCTGGTTGAAAATGCCATAAAGTACGGCAACGAAAACGGGCGCGTTCAGGTCAGTCTGGAGGAAGATAAAAAGCACATCATCGTGTCAGTGCGCGACGACGGACCCGGCATTCCACCGGAGCACCTGAGCCGAATTTTCGAGCGGTTTTATCGGGTTGAAAAGAGCCGGTCCAAAGATCGGGGTGGTACCGGTCTGGGCCTTGCCATCGTGAAGCATATCCTGAGTGCGCACAAAGCCAAAATCACCGTCATGAGCAAGGTCGACAAAGGCACCACGTTCCGCTTCAAACTGGATAAGATGGAATAATCGTTTAAGGTTTAAAGTCTAATGTTCAAGGTTGTGCTGCCGGTCAAACCTTATACTTTGAACATTAAACGGTAAACCCTCCTTCAGATCATACGTTTCAGCGCGAAGGCGGCCACGATTAACTGACCACTGCGCCGGATGAGAAAAGACACTTCCCGTCCTTCGCCCTGCTGCAACAGCTTGTAGATATCGCTTATCGTCAGGTCCTTCGCCGAACTCTTGTTGATGAACAGTACCTCGTCGCCCTCGTGCAGACCGGCCTGTTGAGCGGGCGACCCTTCAGCAACGTGATCGACATAATAACTCCGGAAGTGGTCGCCTTTCGCCCGTAGTTCGAGACCGCTCATATCGTGCTCAAACTGCTCCCGCATCATCCGGCGCACCGGCTTCATGACAATGTATTGGTCGCGGTAGTTGAAGGTGACATTGAAGCGACGCAATAGCTCACAGCCCACATTGCCCTGTCGCTGTGGCATATCGATCAGTTTAGCCCGGTACGATATGCTGTCAGGAAACGACGCCAGGATATTGGCCAATTCATAACTGCCGAACCGTACCTTGCCGATACGGCCCATGCTCCCGTTGATGACGCCATTCAGCCCCCGACCCAGCTGCGCCCGAATTACTTTTTCGGGCAGTTGCATCACCGGAGCACTACGGCTTTGATCGAGCAGAAGGGCGTGACCGGCCCCGGTATCCAGTACCACCCGCAGCGGGGTCGACTTTTCGCCGTCGAAAACGGTCAGCGCGTCAGTATACACCTTCGTGTCCTGAACGATAATCGGCACCTGCTCACCGCGTCTCTTGCGGTACCGGTACTTGTCCGGTTTCATTAGCGTGAGTTCCCGACGCTGAAAATCGATGTTGACCACAAAGTGCTCGAACACTTCGTAGCCAAAGATGCCGTGTATGGGCGTACCTACGTATTCGGATAGCTTGAGAATGTCTTCGTCGAGTATAACGACATTGTGGTGATTGGCCTGTAGCCCACCCATATTCAGGGTATTGTCGATTGCGATGTTCGCCATCAGACTCGTCCCCTCCCCGGCTCCGCTCAGCTTGATCCGGCGTGTCATTTTCGTCTTGCCATGCGGCAGTACAGTCGGATCGGTGATGATTGTATGGCTGACGCCCGTGTCGAGAATAAAGTTGAGCGTGTCCGAGTTATTGATGCGTACCGGAACGACGATCAGATTTGAGTGCAGTTGAAACGGGATTCGGGTCCATTTACGATTCTGCGTCAGGAAGAATCCGTAGCGGTCGCGGTCGGGCATGCGCGGGTCACCTGCGCGTGTAGCCAGTCCGCAGCAAAGCAGTCCGATGACAAGTCCCAGCGTTTTCATGTAAATGTTGTTTCGTATTCGAATGTACTTATTTTTTATCCGAAAAACACAACAAAAACAGACTTGTTCTCTAATTTATCGGTAGAAATACGTAGGTAGATTGACAGGCCACAAAATTATGGTCGCCCGCAGCGGGCCGGTTCGCCCGAAAAGCCCTAATTTGGGCCGAAATTGCCTGTTTGCCATTGGCTGCAGGACTTGTATGTACTTGTTGATGAATAAATTAACCCCTGCGTATGCGTAAGAAAATTGTTGCCGGCAACTGGAAAATGAACAAGACGCTCGATGAGGCAAAAGCGCTCTTATCGGAGGTAATTCATATGGTGCAGGACGAAGTAACCAGCGATGTTACCGTCGTATTGTGCCCACCGTCGCTTTACCTGACCACCGCCCGGCAATACATCCCGACCGAAGGCCGGATCAAGCTAGGTGCGCAGAACTGCCACGAGAAAAAAGAAGGTGCTTACACAGGCGAAGCGTCGGCGCACATGCTGGCGTCGGTTGGTGCCGAGTACGTCATTCTGGGTCACAGCGAACGGCGTGAGTACTTTGGCGAAACCAATGCTACCCTGGCCGACAAAGTAAACATCGTGCTGGAAAACGGGCTGACACCCATCTTCTGCTGCGGAGAGTCGCGCGAACTGCGTGAGAACGGCGATTACGTCGGCTACGTGAAGGGGCAAATTACCGATAGCCTGTTTCACCTGTCGGCAGAAGAATTCGGCAAAGTGGTCATTGCCTACGAACCAATCTGGGCGATCGGCACGGGGCTAACGGCTTCGTCAGGACAGGCGCAGGATATGCATTTCGAGCTGCGTCAGCACATTGCCGAGAAGTACGGCGATGAGGTCGCGCAGGACACGACGATTCTGTACGGTGGTAGCGCCAACGCAGCCAACGCGGCCGAACTCTTCTCACGGCCCGACGTCGACGGTGGCCTGATCGGTGGTGCGTCGCTCAAGTCACGCGACTTCACGACAGTAGTAAAAGCAATTCAGTAATCGACTGATTGAGTGATGGAATGATTGAATGGGTCTGTAAATCGGGTCATTCAATCATTCCGTCACTCAATCAGTCAACCAATCAATCATGACCGCTCAGGAGTACGTTCAGGCGCTGAACATGCAGACTCATCCGGAAGGAGGGTATTTCGTAGAAATGTACCGATCAACGGAGACGCTGCCAGCCGATGCGCTTCCGGAACGGTTCGGCGGCTCACGAACAATGAGCACCGCCATCTACTTTTTGCTCGAAAGCCACCACATATCGGCCCTGCACCGCATTCAGTCCGATGAAGTATGGCACTTCTACGACGGTGGCCCGCTCGATGTCTTCGTCATTGACCTCACTGGCGAACTACGCATTATTCGGCTGGGTCGCGATATGGCGGCAGGAGAAGTATTTCAGGCCGTCGTTCCGGCGGGTTGCTGGTTCGGTTCCAAACCAGCACCGGGATCGGCGTTTTCACTAGTCGGCTGTACCGTTGCGCCCGGCTTCGATTTCGCCGATTTTGAACTAGCCGACCAATCAATGCTAATCACTGAATTTCCTGAACACGAAGCCGTTATCCGGCGGCTTACTTGAAACTTACGTTTCCGAATTTAGAGATAACGCGCACCTTCGTTCCCGTTCCGGCACCGACCTTTCCTACGTACTGTTTGATCAGTTTCGGGCCACGGCTGTTGTTATCATCGGGTTGTAGCGAAAAATGAAGCGCGGGGCTGGACGTGTAATTAAAGTTACCGTAGCTGACCGTCACATTGAAATCGTAGTCACCACTGCTGGCCATCGGTAAGGCTACCGACGAATACGACGATTCGATGTTGACATTATCGGCCGTTTTAGGCAATTGATCGATTCGGAAGCCGCCCGAGAAACTAAGCCTGATCTTACCGGATTCACGCAGTGTCCCGATCTGAGCGCCCGAGTAGTCAATATCGGCGTTCAGTTTGCCCACATCACCAATCCGCATCTTGCCAAACTTGTTCACGACCGTCAGGATGTTGGCTTTATCAAGTTCGAGGTCAGCATAGGCGACATCCAGTTTTGCCTGGTCGACAACGCGTATGGCGGCCTTACCGTAGGCGATGTTTAAATCCGTGTCGTTATTCGTCAGATCGTCGGCGGTGAACGTCCCGTAGCGGCTATGCACGGTCAGGGGAGCGTGGAACGTTGGGATATTGGTATTACCGAACTTGTTACGAACGCTGAGCGCATTTCGGCGCGGCATCATCACATTGTAGTTGATTTTGACGTAGTTCCTGTCCCCGCTTTTCCGCCATCCGTTAAAATTCCAGTTCGACAGGGAGTTTTGCCCGAAGCTAGTACGAACGCTAATCTGGTTACCGGCCCGCTTGTCTTCGATTTCAACCGCGTCCAGAAAAGACTGCGCTTTCGCGTCGGTACTTGCCCCGGCTACTACAGAGATCTCTACCCGAATTTCGGACTTATCCCACAATCCGACCGATACCTGCCCGAACTGATTATCGACCGTCAGCATGTCGCTGGCCGATACGTCGTATGATTTGATGATGGTTTTTCGGCGCTCTACCATGTCTGCCAGCGGGTCTTCCGCCCGCGATAACAGCGGTATCAGCAGAACCAGCACGCTATACAGGATTTTCATGGGTTTGGTGGTTGATGCGCTGAATGACCCGCAACTGCTCATTCAACAGGTTGATTTGAATCTGTAGGTTTTGAATCATCGCCTGAATCAACATTTCCTGGTTTGGGTTCTTCGGCAAATCGGCTTTCAGCGATTTGTAAGACCGTTCCAGTCGGTTCAGGTCGGTGGCAAACTCCTCGTACAAGGCCGGATTACTTTCCGTCATCTGGCGCAGTTCCGTCCGCTTGGCGTTAATAAGCCGAGTGTATTGAGCCACTTCACTGGCATACGTTGGGCCAGCCGCTACGGCGACTTCCGGATGGCTGGTAACACCGTATCCGTTATTCAGAAAAAACGCCCCCCCTACCAGCAACAATACCGCTACGACCGCAGCCGCCTGCCAGCTCGTCAGCCAGTTTCCCCAGGTACGGGTATTCCGGTGAATCTGCGTAAAGGGCGCAGCCGGATTCGGAGCTACCGGCTCCGGGTTGACGGGGGCAGTCGGCGTAGACGCTATTGGCCCGTTCGTATCCGTCGGTCCGCCGAGTCCCGTTTCGATCCGCTGCCAGAAATCGCTGGGTGGCTCTCGGTCGTCAAAGGCTTCGCGGTTGTCGCGTACGAAGCGTTCTAAATTATCTTTCTTCATCTGTTTTTGTTGTTTACGCCAGCAAGGCCAGCAATCGTTTTTTCCCCCGCAAATACTGCGTCCGGGAGGTTGTTTCACTGATATTCAGCACTGCCCCGATCTCCTCATGATCATACCCCTCAAACAGATACAGCGATAACACAACCCGGTACCCTTCCGGCAGCTGCTGCATGGCCTGCCGTACCCGGTCAACTTCGAACTGAACGCCACTCTCATCGTACGGTTCAGTATCGGCCCAATCCGTACCATCGTCATCGCCGATCCGCTGCGAATCCAGATCAACCAGTTGTAGCCGCCGTGACCGCAAATGATTGATCGCCCGATTTACCACGATTTGCTTGAGCCAGGCCCCAAACGTGCTTTGCCCCCGAAACGACTGGATATGCGAGAACGCATCGATAAACGCTTCCTGTAACACATCCTCGGCTTCAGCATCGTGATTGACAATGCGCAGACAAACATTATACATGGCCTTTGCATACTGTTTATACAGCTCATACTGCGCCTGCCGCTCGCCTGCCTGGCAGCGTCTGACCAGCTCAGTATGGCGGTCCGGGTATGGCCTTGTCTCGGGTAAGTTCAGCGGGAAGGTCGGTTAAACGTGTTTCAGAGGAAAGACAGAACGGCCAGTAAAACGTTGCACCGGCCTTGCAAAAAAAGTTTGTAAATTGGTCAAAATGAATCCGCACTATGTACGAATCACCCTACCGCTCACCGTTTGTTCTCCACGACGATGGACCGAATGCACCATTAGAACATCAGCGTACCATTAGTAGGCTAACCGTAGAATTGGGTGTTCTTTTCTACCATAAACAAGCCATTCGATTGGAGCCACTGCCGGAGACGCCGTTAAGCGAAGGTCCCGGTCACTCGGTACCGGATGTGTTGCTATTCGACAATCAGGCTGAAAAGACGCGCATCATCATAGAAGTTAGTAACAACCGTGGCTTCGATGCAGACCTCCGCAAAATCATTCGACTGATCGAAGAGGACGACTACGGTATTCTGGAAGGCTTCGTCTACAACTATAAAACCCGCGCTTGGCTACGTTACCGCAAGGGTGACAGCGGGGCTGCGACGGAATCCTCGTATTCTGAGCTGATGGGCGTCGATATGGGTGGGATGGTATAGAGATTATGCTTGCAAGTACATTTTGACTCGCTCAACAAAAGCCGATGCGTTAGTAATCGCTTCACTCGTTTCGGCTTCCGACAACGTATAGCTGATCTCGTAATCGCCTTATTGTCTCTTTTGATAAATAGTAGATAACATTCGGCCGTAAGCAACCTCGATTATCCCTTCTTTTACAAAGCGACGACCAAATTGCGTTATAAGCCCTTTATGGCTGCTTACACGCTCATCAACAGATAACAGACAGGCTTCAGCTGCGTAGTACATCGCATAGTAGGCTCGCGATACTGCTGATTCGAAACTTCGCCTTTCGAAAAGCAAGTAATGTGCGTCTTCAAGCGCCTGATCTGCCCGATCTATCAAGGCGCGAATCAATTCATCATTCATAATTGTCGCCCCTCCTGCTTCACCGTTTTGTACAACGGATTGGCAACCCGATCAAACCGTTGTTTAGTGACTGGCACTACCGTGACTAATTTGTCATATGTTAGACTCATCCGGTACGTGATCTCACCCATAGCCCCTATCTCGGTAAAGGGGGATATCGCATTGTCATTCAGCACAACCAGCAAATCAACGTCTGACTGCTCAGTGGCCTCTCCACGCGCATAAGAGCCAAACAGATAAATACTGTCCAAGCGATCTCTATACAGTTGCTGAATTTCGTGCTTGATCGTACTGAGCAGTAGTTGAATAGACGTACGGTCCATAGGGTCAATTTGACTCGCTGTTTTTATGAGTAGCTAAATGGCATGTGCACCTATGCGAACAAGTCCGAGACGGTGAACTGAAAATCGGGCAACAGCGGTGAAGCCGAAACAAGCGCATCACCTTTGTACGCTTTCGATTCGTCGGCCGATGTATACACTACTATTTTTTGGCTGACAGGGAGTATGTACCAGACCAATACAGCGCCAGCGTCGAAGTAATCCTGCACTTTTTCCGTCACATCCTGAAACGATTCTGATTCCGACAGTATTTCGATAGCGAACTGCGTACGCTGGCGGATTCCTTCGCCCGTTTCCAAAATCTGTGCAAGGGTGAAGTAAGCCAGGTCGGGGCGTCGTTTACGGGTATCATCGATGTACGAATCCATTTCTGGTGTTAATTCATCACCTTGCTCGTAAGCATACGTCGTTACAAACAACCGGGTCAAAAATTTCAGAATGAGGTATTCAGCCTGTTTCATTTCCTTCTTTTCAATAATTCGCCCCCGGACAAACTCGTAGCTCCCTTCGTGAGCATACTGCCGTTGCCACTGCTCAAACTCATCGACAGTGCGCAGATTTGTGGGCAGTACGGGGGCTGGTGTGGCTAGTTCAATCATGGCTATTTCTGACGTTGGCTCCTACCCAAAGATACCTTTTTTCGATCGGCCCCGAGCAAATTTTTCCTTAGTTTTACTTGTTATAGCTGGATAGAAGCGACTCGAATGGTTGATTATATTTCTGGATTGAATGACCCCCAGCGGGAAGCCGTTATGCACGGTGACGGACCGCTGATGATTATAGCCGGTGCCGGTTCGGGTAAGACGCGTGTGCTGACCTTTCGTATCGCCCACCTGATCGAAACCGGCATTGACCCGTTCCGTATTCTGGCCCTGACGTTTACCAACAAAGCGGCTGGGGAGATGCGGCACCGGATTGAAAAAGTCGTCGGTACGGAAGCGCGTAACATCTGGATGGGTACGTTCCACTCTGTTTTCGCCAAGATTCTGCGGATCGAAGCCAAGGCCATAGGCTATACCAGCAACTTCTCGATTTACGATACCGACGATTCCAAATCGTTGCTGCGCAGCATCGTCAAAGAGATGGGCCTCGACGACAAGGTATATCGCGTCAACAGCGTGTTCGGGCGCATTTCGGGAGCAAAAAATCGGCTCATCGGTCCCGACGATTACATCAACAACGCCGTAATTCAGGCCGACGATGAATCGGCCCGGATGCCGCACATCGGCCGTATCTACAAGCAGTACGCCACCCGATGCTTCGCGGCTAATGCCATGGACTTCGACGATTTACTGTACAACACCAACGTACTGTTCCGCGATCACCTCGATATTCTGAACAAGTACCAGCACAAATTTCAGCACGTGATGGTCGATGAGTTTCAGGATACTAACGTGTCGCAGTACCTGATTACGCGTAAGCTGGCAGCCGTTCATCAGAACATTTGTGTCGTCGGCGACGATGCGCAGAGTATCTACGCGTTCCGGGGGGCCAACATCGAGAACATCCTGAACTTCCAGCGCGACTACGGGAAAGACGCCGTCAAGATTGTGAAGCTGGAGCAGAACTACCGCTCTACCGACACGATCGTACAGGCTGCTAACTCGATCATTGCCCGCAATAAGAATCAGCTTGAGAAGCGCGTCTTCACCGCCAACGAAGCGGGACCGCCCATTGAAGTCATCAAAGCGTCGTCGGACAATGAAGAAGGTCGACTGGTGGCCAACTCCATTTTCGAGACGAAGATGAACGAGTCGCTGACCAACAACGACTTCGCGATTCTGTACCGTACCAACGCACAGTCGCGGGCATTCGAGGAAGCCCTGCGCAAGATGAGCATCAAGTACCGTATTATCGGCGGTCTGTCGTTCTACCAGCGAAAAGAAATTAAAGACCTGATTGCGTACCTGCGCTTTACGGTCAATCAGCAGGACGAAGAAGCGTTCAAGCGCATCATTAACCTGCCCAAACGAGGTATCGGCGACACGACGATTGCCAAACTCAGCGTGATTGCGGCTGAAAATCAGGATTCCGTGTGGGGTATCGTCTCTGACATCGGCAAGTTCGTAGCCGGTCGGTCGGCGATTGCTATCGAAGGGTTTGCCGATCTGATTAAGAGTTTTATGCTGCTGATCGATCAGAAGGACGCCTATGAAGTGGCTTCGCATATCGCCAAAGCATCGGGCCTGCTCAAGGAATTATACGACGACAAAACCGTCGAGGGGCTGGCCCGTTACGAGAACGTTCAGGAATTGCTGAACGCCATCAAGGAGTTTGTCGACAGCCCCGACAACGACGACAAGAGCCTGAGCGCCTTTCTACAATCGGTATCGTTGCTGACAACCGCCGACGAGAAGGAGGAGGACGGCGACAACGACAAGGTAACGCTGATGACCATTCACGCAGCGAAGGGACTCGAATTCAAGAACGTGCACATCGTCGGACTGGAAGAAGATCTGTTCCCTAGTCAGATGATGCTGGAGAGCCGCAACGATCTGGAAGAAGAACGGCGGTTGTTCTACGTAGCCATCACTCGTGCCGAAAAACGCCTGACCGTTTCCTATGCCGAGACGCGCTATCATTTCGGCCGACTGAAGATGTGCGAGCCCAGCCGGTTCCTGATGGAAGTCGACCAGAAATACCTGAAACTGTCGAAAATGCGGTCGGCACCGAGCCGGATGGATTTTGACCGCCCCGAGCGCGATCGCAGCGAAAGCACGTCGACAGGTTCGATGTCGTTTGTTCGGTCATTGGCGCAGAAAACGGCACAGCGGCAAGCCCCCCAGCCAACCGTTACCCATACCCCGTCGGCCGATTTTGCCCCGACCAGTACGGCTGATCTGGCAGCCGGGCAACGGGTAGAACATGCCAAGTTCGGCTTCGGTACCGTCAAAACGGTCGATGTCAACGGAACGGAACGGAAAGCCACGATTCAATTTGAAAAGGCGGGCGAGAAAGTGCTGCTGCTCAGCTTCGCCAAACTGCGTGTCGTCTGAACTGGGATTCGTTTGATTTATTGATTGCCGTACCGATCAATAGTAATTAACGTACACTCAAACTTAGTAGTCATCCGTACTGGTTCGTTCGTCCTGGTACGGATGACTCGCTGAGCTAATTAGTTGGCACTACGATTGATTTTGTTGCCGTTAGCGGCTGATTGCATACAAACCTGTGGCTAGCCGTCGTTCTCGGTACAGCACACTATCCCTTCGCGTAACAACCATGAATGCCTCCGGCGTCCTTGCCCTCGGTTTAGTTGTCTTTTCTTCGGTTGCAGCCGCTGCACAATCGAAGCCGGATTCGGCAGCATCGTCGCCACTGCGCGCAGAAAATCTGGGCAATCAGGTCAATTCGGAATACAATGAAGTCAACCCGATGATTTCACCGGATGGAAAGACACTGTATTTCGCCCGTATCAGTCACCCCAACAACACCCACGGGACCAAAGGCAGTCAGGACATCTGGTTTTCTGAACTCGACCCGGCCACCAACAAATGGGGTCCTGCCCGACGGCTGGGTTTTCCGCTCAACAAAGACGAATATAACTGCGCCTACAGCATCACACCCGATGGCAACACAATGCTTGTCAAAGGGCAATACGCCAACGGCAACTACGAAACCCGTGGCTTTTCGATGGCCAAGAAAACGGCTAATGGCTGGTCGGCACCGCAGAAGATTGACGTTCCCAACTACGTCAATCTAAGCAAGGGGCAGTTCGACTGTGGCTTTATGTCGGCCGACGGAAAAGTGCTGCTGATGGCGTTCAGCGAAAAGAAGAACAGCAAGGAAGACGACATCTACGTCAGTTTCCGGCAGAAAGACGGGTCGTGGAGCAAGCCGATGAACATTGGGGCGGAGGTGAACACAAAATTCACGGAGACGACACCTTTTCTGGCCCCCGACGGGGCTACGCTTTATTTCTCAAGCGACCGCGATGGCGGGCAGGGCAGCAACGACATCTACGTCTGCAAGCGGGTCGACAAGACGTGGAAACACTGGTCGAAGCCCGTCAACCTCGGCCCCAGCGTCAACACCGACGGCTACGACGCGTACTACACACTGGGTGCATCCGGCGATTACGCTTACCTGACGACATTCAAAAACACCATCGGCAAGGGTGATATTGTTCGGGTAAAGCTAACCGACGATCAGCCTACCAATCGGCCGGGCAAAGTAGGTGGCAGCGACGACTTGGCTGCCAACCAGCCCATCACCCGACCTGATCCTGTTGCCCTCATCAGCGGGCGGGTTATCGACCAGAAAACGGGGAAGCCGGTTGAAGCCCGGATTGTCTATCAGACGTTATCCGATGGCACCGAAGTGGGCGAAGCAACGTCGGACCCGGTATCGGGCGAATACAAAATCGTCCTACCCTACGGCCAGAAGTATTCGATGCGGGCCATCGCCAAAGACTTCATTGCAGAGGGCGATAACGTCGACCTGACGCAGACACCGAAAGGTTTTCAGGAAATCACTGGTAAGGAGCTAAGGCTGGTACCGATCGAAGTGGGGCAGTCGATCCGGCTGAACAACATCTTCTTCGATACGGGAAAATCAGAACTGCGCCCAGAGTCCGGCCCCGAACTCGACCGACTGGTGACGACGCTCAACGAATCGCCCAAGATGGCCATCGAAGTGCGGGGTCATACGGATAACACGGGCTCCAATGCGATTAACGAGAAGCTGTCGCAGGATCGGGCCGACGCGGTACGGGAATATTTTGTCAGCAAAGGCATTGAACCCGATCGAGTTGGCAGCAAGGGTTTCGGCGAAAGCAAGCCAATCGCGACCAACGATACAGACGCGGGCCGCCAGCAGAACCGGCGTGTTGAGTTCGTCATCGTTAAGAAGTAGGTACCATTCGTCCGGTTGACGTACCGTTGAACCAGAAAGCACACGTTCCGTCCGATTGTCAGCAGGCGGTATTGAGCAACGGGCTACTTTGGGCCCGCAATCAATCACTTCCTATCTGATGAAACAATTCGCCATTTTCGCCTGCTTCGCTTTGTTTTCGCTGGCCGCTAACGCCCAGACGGCTCCATCCGATACGGCTAAACTGAACGCATTAGCCCGACAGGCACAGCGCTATTTCAACAACAATCAGGTCGATTCGCTCTACAGCTTGATGGGCGCGATGTCTAAGCAGCAGATATCAGCCGACAAACTGCGGGAAGTAATTGCGCAGCTTAGCGGCCAATTGGGTAAATGGACGAGCCTTGAGCCACGCGGTGTTCAGGAAGGTATTGCCCGCTACAAAGCTACTTTCGCCATGGCCTCGCTCGACTTTTACCTTAGCCGCGACAAGGAAGGAAAGATCGAGACTTTCTTTTTCAAGCCTTATCAGGAATAGCCTATGCGTCTGCTCATCTTAATTAGTTGCGGGCTCATCGGCTTTACGGCACAGAGCCAACCAGTAGCCATTAAGTCGCTGACGCAACAGGTGCAACGGTTGTATAATGCTCAACAAGCCGATTCGCTGTACCTGCTTATGTCGTCAGCGTTTCGGCAGCAGGTTCCTCGGGCGGCTTTGCGACAATTTATAGCTAGCTCATATACCCAGTTGGGGCGCTGGCAACGTAGTGACTATGTTCGTCAGCACGACGGCTTCTCGGAGTACAGGGGCATCTTTGACCGGGATACGATGCTGGTCAGTATTGCCGCCGATACTGGTGGTAAGCTAGCCGGTTTCAGCCTGTCGCCGATGATCGCATCGAAGCAGCTGACTACTGACAACCGGCTACGTTCTCCGTTCGATCGAACCCTCGATTCACTAGTACGTATACATGCCCGCCAGCACTTGACGATTGGCATGAGCATCGGCCTGGTTCGCCACGACAGCCTGTTCGTTTACAATTATGGCGAGACAAGTCGTACGAACGGGCAGCTCCCTACCGACAGCACACGTTACGAGATCGGTTCGATCAGCAAAACGTTTACGGCGACATTACTGGCAGCTATGGTTCGGCAGAAACAGGTGGGGCTGGACGATCCGATCAATCGATACCTACCCGGTTTTATCCCGATTCTACAGCGCGATGGCGCGGTCGTGACCATGCGTATGCTGGCTAATCACACGTCGGGCTTACCGCGTCTACCCCGTAATCTGGATAACGTAGGCAGTCCACCCGACAACCCGTATCAGGCTTATGACAATAAGGCACTGTTCGCTTGCCTTAAAACGGTATCGCTGGCTAGCAAGCCTGGCACTACGTATCAATATTCTAACCTGGGCGCAGGTCTGCTGGGAACCATTCTATCGCGCGTTGCCGGAAAATCATACGATCAATTATTGAGCAGTATAATTACCGGGCCGCTGGCCATGACGCAAACAACGTTAACACTCCGGCAAGTCGACCGGCTTCAACTGGCTCAAGGGTATGACGAAACTGGTCAGTCTACGGCAAACTGGGATTTTCAGGCGTTGGCGGGTGCGGGTGGCATTCGCTCCACTGTTCATGATCTGCTGATTTATTTACGGGCTGAACTAGGCAACTCACCGGCGGATTTGGGTACAGCTATACATATGACTCAGCAGATTACGTTTCAGGATAAGCAAACCCGTGTAGGCCTGGGCTGGCATCAGACCGCAGCGAAAACGGGCTGGTGGCATAATGGCGGTACGGGTGGATACGCCAGTTTCGCCCGCTTCGACCCGACAGCACAGACAGCGTTGGTAATCCTATCGAACACAGCCGTTTCAGTTGATGAACTGGCCCTGGCAATTAGTCGTTTGCTAGTCTATTGACCCACAGGCGACAGCACTTTATTCCTATTTTTGTGCGTTAAAACAAGTTATAGCATGACACCACAGCAACCCAATCAGGAAGGCTCGATCGACGTTGAACTCAGCGAAGAAATTGCCGAAGGCGTTTACGCTAACCTGGCGATGATTGCTCACTCAAACAGCGAATTCATCCTGGATTTTATTCGACTGATGCCCGGCGTACCGAAAGCAAAGGTCAAAGCCCGCATCATTCTGACCCCCGAACACGCCAAACGGCTGCTCGATGCTCTATCGGAAAATATTAGCCGGTACGAAGAGGCCAATGGTAACATCAACAAACCCAGCGACACGTTTCGTTTTCCGTCGGGCGGATTTGGTGGCCCCGGTGGGCAGGCTTAAAATTGACGTTATAGCGTTAAATAGTCGTAAGGCTGTAAAGTTATAGCGTTTTATAGTTGGCTGACGCACATGACTAGCCACCGGATGGGCTAATGCGTCAGCCAACTATGAAACTATACGACTTTAAAACTCTATAACTTTACTAGTCAGGAACTTCAAAAGAATTTCCGTATCTTTGCACCTCAAATTTCGGGAAGACTGATTTTTCGTAAACAAAACCAAAATGCCTACCATACAACAATTGGTGCGTAAAGGCCGCGAGAAGCTCGAATTCAAATCGAAATCGCCTGCTCTCGATGCCTGCCCACAACGTCGGGGGGTATGTACACGTGTGTACACCACGACACCGAAGAAGCCGAACTCGGCCCTTCGTAAAGTTGCCCGTGTTCGTCTGACGAACCAGAAAGAAGTAAACGCCTACATCCCGGGCGAAGGTCACAACCTGCAGGAACACTCGATCGTACTGATCCGGGGTGGCCGGGTAAAAGATCTGCCAGGTGTACGTTATCACATTGTACGCGGTGCGCTCGATACAGCCGGTGTAAACGGCCGTCTGCAGAGCCGCTCGAAATACGGTGCCAAGCGGCCGAAACCAGGTCAGGCTCCAGCCGGCAAAGGTGCTCCCGCAAAAGGTAAGAAGAAGTAATTAATCCGACTGCCCGTTGAAAAACTACGGCAGAGTAAGATCAAAAATCTGAAGCAATCATGAGAAAGGCGAAACCGCCCAAGCGTTACGTATTACCCGATCCTAAATACAAGGAGGTTCTCGTAACCAAATTTGTAAACAACCTGATGTACGAAGGCAAGAAGAGCCTGGCGTACGGAATTTTCTACGATGCCCTCGACGTAGTGGCTAAACGGACCAACGAAAGCGGTCTTGACACGTGGAAAAAGGCGCTTAACAATGTTATGCCGTCGGTTGAAGTAAAAAGTCGTCGCGTCGGTGGAGCTACCTTCCAGGTGCCAACCGAAGTACGGGCAGACCGAAAAGTCGCGGTAGGCATGAAATGGCTTATTAAGTATGCTCGTTCGCGGGGAGAAAAAACCATGGTAGACCGGCTCGCAGCCGAAATCGTAGCTGCCTCGAAAGGGGAAGGCGCGGCTGTGAAAAAGAAGGACGATACGCACCGTATGGCTGAAGCCAACAAGGCGTTCTCGCACTTCCGGTTCTAAACCAACTAGCGATCTGATTTTCCCGACAGATAGCCAACTTATACAAAAGCCGCTCAACATTGAGCGGCTTTTGTTGTTTTCAGCAAAGCATGTTAATCCATCAGCTTGCTTATAAATCAGACAACGTTCTATGACTACGCTGGAAAACGACTTTCTCCGAGTAACCATTCGCCCGCAGGGAGCCGAATTGACGTCATTGTTGCACAAGCCAACCGGTATTGAGCACATCTGGCAGGCAGATCCGGCCGTGTGGGGCTGGCACGCCCCTACCCTTTTCCCGATAGTTGGTGGTAGTCTGAACAGCGAATTGCTGATCGATGGTAAAAATTACCCCATAGAGCGGCATGGTTTTGCCCGTAAGCTACCGTTCGACCTGCTCGATTCTACGCCTACCACCGCCGTTTGGGGTCTCACGTCGGGCAAGCAAACGGAACCGCACTTCCCGTATGGGTTTACTTTTCAGATTAGCTACGCGTTGATCGACGAGCAATTAACCGTTACATACCGGGTTTTCAATCAGGACACAAAGACCATTTACTTCTCGGTTGGTGCCCACCCGGCTTTTTCGGTGCCCTTCAACGCGGACGAGTCGTACGACGACTACTATATCGACTTCAATCAGCCGGAGCAATTAGAAACGCATATGCTGTCGAAGGATGGCTTCTTTACGGGCAAAACCCAACCCGTACCGCTCGACGGATACAAACTTCATCTGAACGAACACTTATTCGATCAGGATGCACTTGTATTCAAGCACCTAAACTCCCGGCGCGTGTCGATTCGTAGCAAGAAACACGATCATGCGGTCGACGTTGATTTTGCCGATTTTCCTTATCTGGGTATATGGGCCAAACCTGGCGCGCCCTTCGTTTGTATCGAACCGTGGCTGGGTTATGCTGACAGCGAGGGCGACCAAAAGTCAATCGAACAGAAAGAAGCGATTCAACAGGTTGCGGTTGGGGGTACCTTCGAAGCGTCGTTTACAATTACCCTCTCGTAGCCAGGAGTATATGGTCCTTTCGCCGGACCACGTACCTGAAAAACAAAACGGGGAGCTTCATACGAAGCTCCCCGTTTACGTTAGGCTAACCAGCTTACTTACCCGCCTGTCCGTTCGACAGCAGGTTGAAGAACTGATCCAGTTTCGGGGTAATGATGATTTCCGTCCGGCGGTTCTGCTGACGACCCGCTGAGTTCGAGTTGTCATCTTTCGGTGCGTATTCCGAACGACCACCCGCCGTCATGCGCGATGGCTGTACACCAAATTTGGTTTGTAGCGTACGGACAACCGACGTAGCGCGCAGAGCACTCAGATCCCAGTTGTCTTTGATCGATGGCGTCGAAATAGGGACGATGTCGGTGTGCCCTTCTACAAGGATGTCGAGATCTTTATGGTCGTTGACCACCTTAGCGACCTTACCCAGTACGGTTTCGGCACGTGGGGTGATGTCGTAGCTACCCGAACGGAACAACAGCTTGTCCGAGATTGATACGTAAACGACACCCTTTTTCACTTCAACCTGTACGTCCTGATCGTTGATGTCGTCCAGTGAGCGTTTCAGATTCATCACCAGCGCCAGGTTGATCGAATCCTTCCGCTGAATCGACGCGTTTAGGTTATTGGTATATTTGGTTTGCTCGTTGAGCGTTTCCAGCGATTTTTTGATGCTTTCCGCCCCCGACTTGCTCACGATCGACAGGTCCGACATGCGATCGAGCAGGTTGGTATTGGTCCGTTTCAGGTAGTCGATTTGCGCCTGAAGATCACCGACTTGCTTGGTTTTAGACTCCAGATCGGTAGTCTGCGTTGACAGTTGCGCCCGTAGGTCAGCCGTACGCTTGTCACAATCATTCAACGAGGCAATCGCTTTATCACGCGCGTCCTGAATTGATTTGATTTCGGCCATACGCTTCTTCGAATTGCAGGATGTCATCATGACAACAGCCGAAACAAGAATCAGTAATTGCTTCATAACAGGGTAACTAGAAATGGATTAGATCAGAAAAGTTGGGGGATTGCGACTGGGTAGCCGTATACCAAATTTTTTACAAAAATACGATTTTCCGGGCAAAGCCGTAATCCCCTCCTTCTTATAAGGAGTTTTTTCCTTGATAAATTGCAAAAACTGTCATGAAAACTAGATTTTAATCAGTTTCTCACAGTTTTTGAATAGTCTTTAAAACAACAGCGAGTTGTTGTACTACAGCATAACAGTTAACAATCGGGCTCGCTTTCAGCGGCCAAGCCGGCTGTCGCTGTGCGTCGACGGCTATGTGCCAGCCAGCATTGGTGGAATCAGGAAAAACGGCAAAGGCGTAATCATGTACGCGCTGAAACCACTTCATACAATCGTTGTGACGCGTATGAACATAACTTTTGCAGAGTGCCGATAAAGCCTCGCCCATGATCCAGTTCCAGTAGTAGCCGTCCGGTTCGGTAGTAGACTGTAGTTTCTGATCGACATAGTTGCGCAGGCCACCGGCCGTTTCGTTCCAGCTCTGCTCACAGGTATACAGGCACCAGCCTGCCGCCTGCTGTGCCAGCCGTCGGTTCGGTACTAATTCGCAGTATGTCAACAGACAGTTGACGAGCCGCAATGTCAGGCCGACATCGAGCCGGCGTCCTTCGGGGGTATTGATATAGCCACCGTCACTTAGTACACAGGGACGTACGGTATCAGTACGACGATCGACAAACAGTTGTTGAATTCCCTGTACAAGCTCGTGCATGCGGTCTTTCCAGGAATCTTCATCGAGCAGGTAACGGCAAGTAAGCAAGGCTTCCAGGCCGGTCACCCACTCGCGCAGGTAGCGTGTTTTTCGTATAGAAGGCACTGTCGTCGATGCGGCCTCAGCCTGCGCATCAGCCAGATCGGCCAATAAATCGGTCAGCAGCGCTTTTGCCAGCATTGCCCACTCATCATCCTTCGTAGCCCGATAGAACTGTCCGTAGGCCATGATCGTATACCCATCCGATTCGTTAGTCATAGCCAACTCGACAGGGTGTCCTACACGATCGAGCTGCTCGTAGCAATGAAGCCGATCGCCGTGCGCAAACTGACTCAGAAACGTGACGCCCAACCGGGCATGATCGAGCCAGCGGGGTTGCGCGTCGACGGTATTGTACAGCCACGCAAACGCGTAGGCTTGCTGCGCCTGCCGGGCAACGTACTTATCCCCGTCAACGACAGCTCCCGTCGGGGTAAGCCAGTCGAAGTAACCGCCATGGGTGGTGTCAGGGCCGTGATCGAGCCAAAAGGGTACCACCTGCTTGAGCAATGCCTGCTGATAGGTAGCAGTCAGCTTTTGCAGGTTGGTTCCTGTTATATCGGCAGTTGATCGGCGGGTAATCACGACAAGGGTAAAACAAAAAGCGAATAAACAGCAAAACGCGGACGACGTCAACTGCCTGCGCATTGGTCCGTCATCCGCGTCTTAGTTAAGCCTGACAGATCCCGATTATCTGTCGCGTCGCAATCGAGTTTAATACACCCGCTCTACGACTTCGCGCAGTTCTTTTTCGTCGGGGAAAACAAACTTCATCGGCTTACCCACCTTACCCTTTAGCAGGGCAATGTCGAGCACCTGATCGACCGTATCGACGTAGTGGAACGTCAGGTCTTTGATATACGTCTGATTGATCTCTTCGATGTCCTTACGGTTCTTCGAGCAAAGAATAATCTCTTTCACGCCCGCCCGGTTTGCCGCCAGAATCTTCTCTTTGATACCACCCACCGGCAATACCTTGCCACGCAGCGTAATTTCGCCGGTCATAGCAATGTATGGCTTCACTTTGCGCTGCGTGTAGATCGACGCCATCGACGTCAGCATCGTGATACCGGCAGATGGTCCATCTTTGGGCACCGCCCCCGCCGGTATGTGGATGTGCAGGTCGTAGTGGTTGAACACGCGATAGTCGAGACCAAGGTCATCGGCGTGGGCTTTCAGGTATGACAAAGCCGTAATCGCCGACTCTTTCATAACGTCACCCAGTTGCCCCGACAGCGTCAGCGTACCTTTCCCCCGACTCAGGCTCGACTCAATCATCAGAATCTCACCACCGACCTGTGTCCAGGCCAGCCCCGTTACCATACCAGCGATGTCATCATCGGCGTACAGTTCCTTGTCGAAAATCTCAGCGCCCAGCATTCTGTGGATGTCCGACGCCTTGATTATGTGGTTGTACTCCTCTTCCATCGCAATCGACTTGGCGATTTTCCGCACCAGTGCACCGATTTTCTGCTCCAGATTCCGTACGCCCGATTCCCGCGTATAGCCTTCGATAATCTTCAGAATGGCTTTATCGTCAATCTGAAGGTCTTTCGTTTTCAGCCCGTGGTCTTTACGCTGCTTCGGGATCAGGTACTTCTTGGCGATCTGTACTTTCTCTTCGACCGTGTAGCCCGCGATGTCGATAATTTCCATCCGGTCGCGCAGGGCGGGGTGAATGGTATCGAGCGAATTGGCCGTAGCCACAAACAACACCCGCGACAGATCATACTCTGTCTCAAGATAGTTGTCCATGAACGTCGAGTTCTGTTCCGGATCGAGTACTTCCAGCAGGGCCGACGACGGATCACCCCGGAAGTCAGAACTAACCTTGTCGATTTCGTCCAGAATAAACACCGGGTTCGACGAGCCGCACTTCCGAATGTTCTGAATTACTTTGCCCGGCATCGCACCGATGTATGTCTTGCGGTGACCCCGGATTTCGGCTTCGTCATGAACGCCACCCAGCGCCATGCGGCTGTACTTGCGCCCCAGTGCCTTCGCGATCGACTTACCCAGCGAGGTCTTACCAACGCCCGGAGGACCGTACAGGCACAGAATAGGCGCTTTCATATCGTTCTTCAATTTCAGAACGGCCAGGTATTCGATAATGCGCTCCTTTACCTTTTCGAGTCCGAAATGGTCGCCATCCAGAATTTTCTGCGCCCGTTTCAGGTCGAAATTATCCTTGGTATACTCGTTCCAGGGCAGGTCAACCATCAATTCGATGTAGTTCATCGTAACCGGGTATTCCGGTGCCATAGGGTTCGACCGTTGCAGCTTGCTAAGCTCCTTGTCGAAATGCGCCCGTACCTCCGGCGACCATTTCTTGCGATCGGCCCGCATCCGAAGCTCATCGACTTCCCGATCGGGATTATCCATGCCCAACTCGTCCTGTAGCACTTTCATCTGCTGACGCAGGTAGTAGTCGCGCTGCTGCTGATCGAGATCCGACGAGGCTTTCGACTGAATCTCGCGCTTTAGTTCGAGCAGTTGCACTTCACGCAGCATGTATTCGAGCAGCAGACTCGCCTGCTGACTACCATCGGTCAGTTCGAGCAGGCGCTGCTTGTCTGATACTTCGGCGTTGATATTCGACGACAGGAAATGAAGCAAAAAGGTCGGGCTCTCGATGTTATCGAGGGCAATGCGGGCTTCCTGCGGAATTTCGGGATTCAGACGCAACAGTTTGTAAGCCGCATCTTTCAGCGACTGGATCATCGCCTTCCCTTCTTTCTTGTTTACGTTCGGGAACGAATCGTCAATCTGCCGGACGGTCGCCGTCATGTACGGGTCTTCCTGCGTAATCTGCTCGATCTCAAACCGCTTCTTACCCTGAATGATGATGGTGATGTTACCATCGGGCAGGGTAATCATCTTGATGATGTAAGCAACCGTACCCATCTGGTACAGGTCGTCGGCGGTGGGCTCGTCTTTTTGCTGATTCAGTTGCGCCGTTACGCCGATAATCCGATTGCCTTTGTACGCTTTTTTGACCAGCCGAATCGACTTTTGCCGACCAACCGTCACAGGGATTACCATACCTGGAAACAGTACCGTATTTCGAACGGGTAGGATTGGCAGGTTTTCCGGCAATTCGTAATCATCATCAACCCCTTCCGGCGAGCCAAGTGGAACAATTTCCAGGTTATCCGAATCAAAATCGGATAGAAGCAGGCGGGTAGCTAAATCGTTTTCTACTCTCATATTTCCACTGCCAAAATGACAGCTTCTAAGCGTACATGAATTCCTGCCAGTACTAAAAAAGGGAGGATAGTTAGTGGGTACAAGGCATGTGCCAACCTGGCTTTCTGCCGATTCGGCTTTGCCAGTCGTAATGGCCCCAATATAGTTATACTGAGGCTTTTCGCCCTTATAAATTTACTTAGTTCAGAGAAACGTCCTGAACGGGTAGGTTCCGTCGGAAAACAAACGTTTTTTTCTGACCCTGATACTGTAGGTTGACCATGTTGACCTGATCGTCAAACAGGTCCGTCAGGATGTTTTGTTTCATGACACCCCCTTTAAAAGGCTCGGTGTATGGCATTTCCAGATAAATCCAGTTGGCGTCCGCTTCTTCTTCGTGTCCTACGTAGGTAAACGCCTTCGGCTGCCGTTGGGGCGTCATGTAAGCGACATGCGCCCGGACGTACTTTTCCAGTAACGTATCGTCTTTCTTGTCGCCTGTCAGATGCACTTTCGTACCCGCCGTTTCCGTTAGGGCTTTTTCCAGGTCATCGGTAAACACCCGGATACTCAGCTCAAACGCTCGTTCCTTCGGGTTGTACACCATCTGTGTCACACTGGCATGAAAGTCGTGCATCGGGCGACTGGCCGTCAGCCCGATACAAAAAATACCTAGCAGCAATGTAAGACGAATGGATGTAACCAAGGCTTAGAATACGGCTTTGAAAACGTCGTTGAAAATAGCGAAGGCCATCAAGCCAAGCAGAATAACCATACCCACCCGCTGTGCCGCTTCAAGGAACCGGTCTGACGGTTTTCGGCCCGAGATAATTTCGTAGCTCAGAATCGTGGCATGACCACCGTCGAGCGCCGGGATAGGCAACGCATTCATGAACGCCAGTGCCATCGACAGCAGCCCCGTTACAGCCCAGAACCGATCCCAGACCCAGATACCACCAAACAGATTCTGTGCAATGCCGATCGGTCCGCTCAACGCTTTCGAGGGATTTACCTCTCCCCGGAAGATTTTACCGAAGCCTTTGATATTGTCGAACACGACCTGAAAAGCCCGCTTCGTACCCACGCCCAGCGCTTCGCCAAATGTGTATTCCTGATGGGTCAGCGGCAGCAAAAATTCTGGGTAGAAACCGATCGTGCCCTCGGCTGTCGTGGTCATCGTCAGGGTGGCGGATTGACCGTTTCGGTTTACCGTCAGGGTCAGCGGCTTTCCTTTCAAGGGCTTTACCGCTTCCGTAAACTGGTGATAGAACTGAATAGGCTTACCGTTGACGCTAGTGATGACATCGCCTTTCTTCAGTCCCGCTTCGGTTGCCGGCTGACCGGGTACTAACTCACCAACTTTAAACGGCTCGATTGGCTCGATAAACTGGCCAGCCGATTTCTTATCCGACAGTTTATTGACGAAATCGTTGGGGATGTCGATGTCGATCAGCTTACCATTCCGCAACACGGTGTACGAACTATTGTCGCCCAGAAAGACGTCGGAACTGCGAGCGTCGCTGAAGTCGTTAATTTCTTTACCGTTGACTTCGACAATTTTATCGCCCGTTTGCAGACCAATGCTTTTGGCCAGATCGTAAGCCACGATACCGTATTTGGCGTCTTTGGCAGCCAGATACGTATTCCCGTTCTTGTAAGCCAGCACGACAAAAATCAGGATGCCGACGATTACGTTGACGATGATACCACCCAGCATCACGATCAGTCGCTGCCAGGCTGGCTTCGCCCGGAACTCATAGGGCAGCGGTTCGGTATTCGTATGCTTTGTATCGAGCGATTCGTCGATCATCCCCGATATTTTCACGAAGCCCCCCAGCGGAATAGCGCCGACGCCGTATTCCGTCTCACCCCGCTTTATACTCCAGACTTTGGGCGGAAAACCAATAAAGTACTGCTCCACCCGCATGCCAAACGCTTTAGCGGCTACGAGATGTCCGAGTTCGTGTAGTCCAACCAGAATAGACAGCCCTAGAATGAGCTGTCCGGCCATTACCAAAATTTCCATGTATACCCGATTAATTCAGTGTAGCGTAATTGCTTCAGTCGCCCTATGAGCGCGGCTTCAGGAGCCGTAACAGGATTATGCCAACAACGACACCGATGATAAACCAAATCCAGAAGCTCATGTACCAAAAACGCTATAGGTGTCTGCTATCGTACAAACAGTTAAATCCGACTTTTGATTCGCTCGCCAGCCAGTTGCCGTACTTCGGTATCCGACTGCACATAGTCGTCGTACGTCGGCGACTGTACAAAGGTAGCGTAGGTCAGGCAGGACTCCACAATATCCGCCATATCCAGGAAACCAATTCGGTCGTGCAGGAAGGCATCGACGGCGATTTCGTTGGCAGCGTTGATGATACAGGGCGCATTTCCACCCCGGTTCAGCGCATCGAAAGCCAGTTGCAGGTTGCGGAACGTTTTCAGATCGGGCTGCTCGAACGTCAGTGTCGGGTAGTCGAGAAAGGAGAAGCGGGGGAAGTCGGATTTGAGCCGGTACGGGTACCCGAGCGCCACCTGGATAGGCAGTTTCATGTCCGGTAAACCCATCTGTGCTTTCAGGCTCCCGTCTTCAAACTGCACCAGCGAATGAATGATGCTTTGCGGATGCACGACAACGTCGATCTGCTCAGCCGTCAGTCCGAACAGCCACTTGGCTTCGATCACCTCCAGCCCTTTGTTCATCAACGTAGCCGAGTCGATCGTGATCTTTGCCCCCATCGACCAGTTTGGGTGCTTAAGTGCCTGCGCCTTGGTTACGCTGGCCAGGAACGCACGATCTTTCCCTCGAAACGGCCCACCCGACGCCGTCAGGATGATCTTTTCAATCGGATTATGGAATTCTCCTACCAGACACTGAAAAATGGCGGAGTGTTCTGAATCGACGGGGAGGATATTGACGCCTTTCTGCCGTGCCAGTTGGGTAATCAATTCACCGGCCACCACCAGCGTTTCTTTGTTTGCCAGCGCGATCGTCTTACCCGCTTCGATGGCCCGGATCGTTGGCAGGAGACCCGAGTAACCAACCATAGCCGTCAGCACCACGTCGATCGTCTCCATCTGCACCACCGACGCGATAGCCGCAGCCCCAGCGTATACCTTGATACCCAGCGGATCGAGGGCCGAGAAAACCTGCTCGTAGCGGTCTTTATTACAGATCACAACGACGTTTGGCTTTAGCTCGACGGCCTGTTGAATAAGCAGATCAGCATTGCCATTGGCCGTCAGAACTTCGACCTCGAAGCGATCTGGATTGGCTTTTATCACGTCGATCGCCTGCGTGCCAATGGAACCGGTCGAGCCCAGAATGGCCACCCGGCGTTTCGGAAAATCAGTCATTTAGTTTCTCCCGGAGGTACTGAATATGTTTGTAATAAGGTGAATCAAGGGCTCGTATAAGCATGGCAGGTTCGTATGCTATATGGTTAACCATATTAATCAAGGCCGATTTCAACTCGGGTAAGTAATCGTGAATTACTGCCCAAACCCGCTCGTGATCTATTCCCCTATAATCATGAGCCAGATAATTCCGCATACCAGCGATATTGCTCCAAGCGATGGCAGAAAATTCTTTCTTCAGCTCTGCATCCATTTTTTTCGACTCTTCGCCGATAACCAATAGTAACGCCCAGATAGCATTGAAATCACGTTGATCGTCGGCCCATACTAGTTCTTGCTGGTCAGCGTGTCCTTCAGCATAGATAAAGACTTTCTCTATGCATTCGAGCATCGTAAAAATGTATACCAAGTTATCATCACTAAACATAAATCACATCCTTTTCCATTTTATACTCGATGAACGGATTCATGAATCGCCCATCCACCAAATCCATTTTGCGATGCAGTTTTCGGCGAAGGATGCGATAGAGTCGCTCTTTTTCGGTCCAGGGTAGCTTGGCATCAGGCAGCAGGTGGTAGACGAGGTCAATATCACTTTTGGCGGTCTGCTCATTTCGGGCGAAGCTGCCATACAAGCCAATGCGCTCGATGCCGAACTCACTGCGCAGCCGATCGCGGTTGGCGCGGAGTACACTCAAGATAAATGCCTGATCGATAACTGCTGTCTCCATACGATTATGCCAGTTCGTTTTGCGCCAATAAGCCATCGGCAATAACGCGATCGTTGGCCAGTCGGGGCACTTTGTTTTGACCACCCAACTTACCCTGCGCTTTCATGTATCGCTGAAACGCGCCACGGGATAGACTCGTCAATTGCAATGGCCGTAGAATGGCACCCGTGATCAGATCGTCGTAATATACGTTCAACGCTGTCAGGCGGTCATTCAGCACGTGGGCAAACGCAATGAGATCATGCGGGGGCGTAGCAAACTCGACCAACCATTCGTGATACGGCAATCCTTCGTTGGGGCTCACCATGGGCGCAACGGTAAACTCGACCACTTCCGTTTCGGGATGTTGCTGCATGGCCGCCTGCAAGGCTCGCTCGACTTCTTCGCCAATGACGTGTTCGCCAAAGGCCGAGATGAAGTGCTTTATGCGCCCGGTAACCAGCAGCCGATACGGATCGCGGGAGATAAACTTCACCGTATCGCCCAGTGAGTACGCCCATAGCCCGGCGTTGTTGTTGATGATAACCGCGTAGTTCTTATTCAATTCCACCTCGTCAATCGTTAATCGACGGGGGTTTTCGCTGAAGTATTCATCGGCAGCAATGAATTCGTAGAAAATGCCGCTGTTCAGCAGCAGTAGTAGACCGGGTTCGGTCTGCGAATCTTGGAAGGCGATAAAGCCTTCCGAAGCCGGATACGTCTCGATCGAATCGATTCGTTTGCCGATACTGTCGAACAGTTTCGCCCGGTAGGGTTCGAAGTTGACGCCACCGTAGACAAACAGCGAGAAATCCGGGAACACGTCTTTGATCGGCTTACCGGTACGCTCCTGAATCCGGTCAAAATACATTTGTACCCAGGGTGGAATCCCCGAAATCAGCGACATCGGCTGATCGATGGTCTGATCGATGATTCGTTCCAGCTTAGTTTCCCAATCGTCGATCGTGTTCGTTTCGTAATCGGGCAATTGATTACTACGCAGGTAAGCCGGTACGTGGTGATTCACAATGCCCGACAATCGACCGATGTGAATACCGTTCTTTTCCGTCAGTTCGGGGCTTCCCGACAAAAAAATTAATTTTTTATCCAGAAAATCGCTCTTTCCCGTTTCATTAATGTAGTTAAGCAGCGCGTCGCGGGCCGAGTTGATGTGATTCGGGATGGAGTCGCGGGTAATCGGAATGTATTTGACGCCAGATGTTGTCCCCGACGTTTTGGCCAGATACAGCGGTTTTCCCGGCCATAACACGTCCGATTCACCAGCCAATATGCGCTCGACGTATGGCTTCAGCCCCTCGTAGTCGCGAACGGGCACGGCCTGCCGAAAATCGGCAACCGACCGAACGTCGTGCAGGTGATGATCGCGCCCAAAGGCCGTTTTTCGCCCGGCGCTGACGAGTTGCTCGAACCAATGCTGCTGCGTTTGGGCAGGCCGGTACATCCACATCTGCTGCCGCTCAACGACCCATCGGGCGAGCGGTTTACTGAAAATCGAACGGATTCCCATAGTGGAACAAAGGTAGGAGTAAACATGAACAGTCTGACGCGAAACGCTACGGCTTCTCGCGTGCGTCAACCGGGTAGAAGTCAGCGAACTGTTTGCAAAACCATGCAGTAGTTTGTCTTTTTTTATCCATATTTTTGCACACTTTTCACAACGCTGTATCTATCAATAAAGCGCTGAGCGCTAACCTGAATGGGACTTTTTAATTTTCTGACCAGCGACATTGCGATTGACCTTGGCACGGCCAACACGCTGATCATCCATAAAGATCGCATCGTCGTCGACGAACCGTCCATCATTGCCATGGACAAAGTCAGTGGAAAAGTGCTCGCCATTGGCCACAAGGCCATGCAGATGCACGAAAAAACCAATGAGAATATCAAAACGATTCGCCCGCTGAAGGATGGTGTAATCGCTGACTTTACTGCCGCCGAATTAATGATTCGCGGGATGATCAAGATGATCGATGCGGGCAACAAGCTTTTTTCGCCCTCGCACCGCATGGTCGTCTGCATTCCGTCGGGCATTACGGAAGTGGAAAAACGGGCCGTTAAAGACTCCTGCGAACACGCGGGTGCCAAAGAGGTCTACATGGTGCACGAGCCAATCGCGGCTGCCATCGGTATCGGTATCGATATCACCCAGCCGAACGGTACGATGATCGTCGATATCGGCGGGGGTACGACGGAGATTGCCGTCATCGCCCTGTCGGGAATCGTCTGCGAACAGTCGGTTCGGATTGCGGGCGACGTATTCACCCGCGACATTGTCGATTACATGCGTCGGGAGCACAACCTGCTCATCGGTGAGCGGTCGGCGGAGCAAATCAAGATGGAAGTCGGCTCGGCCCTGCCCGAACTCGACAACCCACCATCGGATTACGAAATCCGGGGTCGTGACCTGATGACCGGGATTCCGAAAGAAATCAAAGTAACCTATAGCGAAATTGCCTACTCGCTCGACAAGTCGATTTCCAAAATCGAAGAAGCGACGATGAAGGCGCTGGAGATTTCGCCACCGGAACTTTCAGCCGACATCTACACCAACGGTATTCACCTGACCGGCGGTGGTGCGCTGCTGCACGGTCTCGACAAGCGACTGGGCGCCAAAACCAAGCTGCCAATTCACGTTGCCGACGACCCGCTCAAGGCTGTTGTGAAAGGAACCGGTGAAGTAATCAAGAATCTGGACATGTATAAGTCGGTGCTGATTAGCTAACCGACCTACCGCGCATTTTTTACAGGATTACAGGATGATCGGGCTGAAAAGACCGGCTCGTCCTGTAATCTGATTTTTTATAACGCTGCCTGCCGGCAGGTCATGCGTACTCGGCATGAGAGAACTCGTCGATTTTTTTGTTCGAAGCCGTAACTTCATTCTGTTTCTGCTGCTGGAAGTAATCTGCTTTTACTTCATCATCAATACCAGCAACTACTGGAGTGCGACGTATTTCAACACGGCCAACCGCTACACAGCCCGAATGCTGACCTGGTCGAATGCCGTGAATGATTTCGCGCGGCTGCGGCAGGTCAATGCCGAGCTGGCGAAGGAAAACCAGCAGCTACACGCGCGGGTTACCTCGTTGCAACAAGGCCACCCCCCAGCGCCGGCAGCCTATCGGGCTGATTCAGTTTTTGCCAACCGCTTCAAGTACACGGTGGCGAAGGTGATCGACAACACGACGCAGCTGGCCAATAACTACATCACGATCGATAAGGGTACCGACGACGGTATTCAGCCCGGTATGGCCGTTATTTCCCCCACCGGCGTTGTTGGTAAAGTACGCACCTGCAACCAGCATTTTTCGGTAATCACGTCGATTTTGCACACCGATTTCTTCGTCTCGTCGCAATTGGTCAAGGCGAACGACATCGGACCGGCACGCTGGGATGGTAACGACCCGCACTCTATCAAGCTGACCGATATCTCCCGTTATAAACCCGTCAGCGTTGGTGATTCCGTTGTCACGTCGGAGCACAACTCGACGTTTCCGCCGGGCATTCTGATCGGGCGGGTGAGCAAGGTAGGTGTACAACCCGACCAGACGTTTCATGACATCACGATCAACCTGTCGACCAACTTTACGACACTGGCCTTCGTGTACGTGATTCAAAATCAGCTCCGCGACGAACAGACGCAACTCGAGAAACAAAACGAAACTGATAAATAAGCGGCTAACCTCTGGATAACCGCCCGTTGACACTGCCCATGACGCTGCGCGAAATCGTTTCTTCCCTTCTGCTGTATCTGCTTTACCTGGTGTTGCAGATTCTGGTGGCGCACAGCGTCGTACTGTTCGACTACGCGTTCTGCTTCATCTACGTCGGCTGCATTCTGGTCCTTCCCAACGAAATCAGCATGACCTGGCTGCTAGTGATTGCCTTCGTTACCGGCCTGATTGTCGATACCTTTTACAACACACTGGGCATGCATGCAGCCGCAACTGTATTGATGGCTTATATGCGCCCATTGGTTGTCAAACGACAAATCGACGTGCCGGGTGTTGAGTCGCGGATTGCGTTTTCCATGAGCGAACTGGGGTTTGGTGCCTTCTTCCGGTACGTGCTGATTATGGTACTTATTCACCACACGGCCCTGTTCTTGATTGAAGCCAGCAGTATTTCGCTCATCGTACCAACGCTTATGCGCATCGGTGCCAGCACACTACTGACAACGATCAGCGTTATTCTCATTCAATTTTTTGCCCGACGTTAGCCATGGCTGAAACACTTATTCTTCCCGCTGCCACGGGCAACCGTGCCCACGATCGGCAGGCGATCTACGACAGTTTGTTGCCGCAACTCGACGCGCTCCTGACTGGCGAAACCGACCTGACGGCGAATCTGGCCAATACAGCCGCTGCCCTGCGGGAAGCTTTTGGTTTCTTCTGGGTTGGCTTTTACCTGGCGAAAGAGAATCAACTGGTACTCGGCCCATTTCAGGGCCCAATTGCCTGCACCCGTATTCAGTTCAACAAGGGCGTCTGTGGTGCGGCTTATTCCCGTCGGGAAACGATCTTGGTGCCGGATGTCGAGCAGTTCCCCGGCCATATCGCCTGTAGTTCGGCGTCAAAATCAGAAGTTGTCGTTCCCATCTTCGACGCTACCGGCGCTGTCGCCATGGTGCTCGACGTCGACAGCGATCAGTTGAACGACTTCGATCAAATCGACGTACGTGGTCTGGAGCAGGTAGCCGCCCTGCTAACCACTCGTCTGTAGTCAGTATAACCTGTTAGTCAGGCAGTAGACAAGTGGCAGGATGCCCTTTTGTCGGTAATAAGCCCGCCCCATCGACGGCGCGGGTTTGTTGTTTCTGACTGCTTATGACGTTATGGCTATTGCTCCAGACAACACCGGACGCATCGGTAGACTGGGCTTTGTTTATCGGTCGATTCCACCCGTTGCTGGTGCATCTGCCGATCGGTTTTCTGCTGGCAGCGGGGCTACTGGAAGCGGGTCGACGGTGGGGTAGCCTATCCGTTGAGCGTACGACAGTTGGCTGGCTGCTGCTCTGGTCGGCATTGGGAGCGACCGTATCCTGCGTTGCGGGCTATCTTCTGTCGCTGGGGGGCGGTTACGATACCGATATACTGACAGAACATCAATGGCAGGGTATTGGCGTAGCGGTTTTCTCCTGGCTGGCCTGGGCGGTACAGGCTGACTGGACTGGACAACGCCTAGCCCGTTTATACCTGCCGCTCCTGACGATCGCGCTTGTGCTGCTGGGCGCAGCTGGTCACCACGGCGGATCGCTCACCCACGGCTCCGATTACCTGACGCAGTACGCTCCACAGCCGATTCGCACGCTGGCAGGCGCTCCCGATCGACCTAAATCTGTTGTGAAGCCCATCACCGATATCAATCAGGCATTGGTGTATGCGCAGATCGTTGATCCGATTTTACAAAGTCGCTGTACACAGTGTCACAATGCCGAAAAAGCTAAAGGCGGGCTACGACTGGATACCCCCGAGCAACTTAAAAAAGGAGGTGAAGACGGTCCCGTACTACTTGCAGGCAATAGCCTTAAGAGCGCTATGGTCGGCCGCTGCCTGCTTCCCGAGAGCGACGACGATCACATGCCGCCCAAAGGCAAACCGCAACTCACCGAAAGTCAGCTTGCCCTGCTGACGTGGTGGATCGATCAGGGGGCCTCATTCGACAAGCGCGTCGCCGACCTGCCTCAGCCGGATAAGATTCGTCCGGCGTTAGTCTCTCTGGCGGGCAACTCACCCGTCGATCAGGAGCAACCGACAGCTGGGTCAGCTACCTCTTCGCCGGAGTTGACGAGGCCAGTTCCACCGGCCAACCCGCAGGCGGTTGCGGCTCTGACCAAGATTGGTTTACTAGTACTTCCGCTGGCAGCCGGCCACAATCAACTGGAAGTAAGTGCGGTGAATACGCCAACGTTCAGTGATGCGCAAGCGGCTCTATTACCCGCCCTGAAGGACCAACTCGTCTGGCTTAAACTAGGCAACACCCCAATAACTGATGCTTCACTGACGCAGATTGCCCAACTTTCTAATTTACAGAAACTGCATCTCGAACATACGCGCATAACTGATACTGGGCTGAAAAGCCTGGCGAGTTTGCCAAAGCTCGAATACCTGAATCTGTACGCTACCGACATTACCGACGCTGGGTTGACAACGATAGCTACCCTACCTGCCTTGACGTCGGTCTATTTATGGCAAACCCGCGTAACCCCGGCCGGCATCGCAGCATTACAGCGTACCCGGCCGGACTTGCTTATCAGCAGTGGCACCGATTCAAGAACGCTGGCGGATTTCAGCAAACCCGAACCCACAACGACAAAATAGCCGCAGCAGAACGCCCAAACCCGCTTTGGCACTATTTTCACTTACTTTTGTTATATAAAAAGGCGATACGCTGTAGTTTTTCAAATTCTACCTATATGCCCGTTCAGCGTCTTCTACTTCGTGCTACTGCCTTCGTGTTCACTGGTGCAGTCTGGCTGACCGCCTGTCGTCATTCGGTCGATGCGCCAGCCGACGTCGTTGCCGTGCAAAATCGTTTGCCCGAAACCGTTGATTATAACCTGCACGTCAAGCCGATTTTATCCGATCGTTGCTTCGCCTGTCATGGTCCCGATCAGGCGAAGCAACAGGCTGGCCTGCGACTCGATACGCCGGAAGGGGCTTACGAAGCGTTGGCAAAAAGCGGCCACACCGCCATCGTTCCCGGCAATCCAGCCGGTAGCGAGCTGATTCACCGCATTCTGAGCACCGATCCCGACGAGATCATGCCCACGCCCAACTCCAACCTGACGCTTAGCGCTGAAGAAAAGGCGATGCTGCTGAAATGGGTCGAACAGGGCGCGGTTTACAAGGAACACTGGTCACTGATGGCCGCGACAAAGCCGGAACTGCCCACGGTTCGGGAAACAAGCTGGCCGAAAAACGATATCGACCGCTTCGTGCTGGCACGGCTGGAAAAGCAGGGGCTTCATCACGCATCCGAAGCCGACAAGCTTACCCTCTTGCGCCGGGTTAGTCTGGACCTGACGGGCCTACCGCCTACCCCCGCCGAGATCACAGCCTTTGTAAACGACCATTCGCCGAAGGCCTACGAAAAGGTCGTCGACCGATTGCTGAACAGTCCGCATTATGGCGAACGGCAGGCTGTCGACTGGCTCGATCTGGCCCGCTACGCCGATACGCATGGGTATCAGGATGATGGCTTGCGAACCGCCTGGCCATACCGCGACTGGGTTATCCGGGCGTTCAACCAAAATCTGCCGTTCGACCGCTTTGTCACCTGGCAGCTGGCGGGCGACCTGTTGCCCAAGCCAACGCAGGATATGCTGATTGCCACGGCGTTTAACCGGAACCATCAGCAAAGTCAGGAAGGGGGTATTGTCGATGAAGAGTACCGGATCGAGTACGTCGCCGACCGCACCAACACCTTCGGTAAGGCTATGCTGGGCCTGACGGTCGAGTGTGCGCGTTGCCACGACCACAAGTACGACCCGATCAGTCAGAAAGATTACTACTCGCTGTTCGCTTTCTTCAACAGCAACAACGACCGGGGTAAAGTACCCTATAACGGCGAAGCCGCCCCGACGCTCACGCTGACCAAACCCGAAACCGACGCCAAGCTGCGGTTCATTCGGGAAAAGCTGACGCCCATCGATCAGCAGCTCAACCCCAATCGAACCGAGTATCAGCAGCGATTCAATCGCTGGATCGCGCAGCAGGAACAGCAGGCAACGATCCAGCCCGACCTTGGTCTGATCGGGCGCTACTCGTTCGATGAAGCGGATCGCGCAGACATCGGTGCGTATGTAAAAGCGAAAAACGAAGAGAACAAGCGAAACGAAGCGAAGAAGAAAGCCACAGAAGCCAAACGCGGGAAGTTGACCAAGCAGCCGGAGAAGAAGCAACCCGTAAAACGGCTGACGAAAGCGGAGCTGTGGAAAGATCCCCGCAATGCATTCGCCAATGCCGTCAACGATACCTTGCCCGCCCGGCTTGCGGGTGACCCCGACAAAGTGCCTTATGCCGTTCCGGGTCGGTTTGGCATGGCCCGTTACCTACCCGGCGACAGTCAGATCGAATTACCCTGGAGTTTTGCGTTTTTCGAACAGAATCAGCCCTTCACGATCAGTGCGTGGTTCAACCTGGCGAAACCGGGCATGGCAGCTACGCTCATGGGTCGTACCGCCGGACCGATGGACGGGCAGCGGGGGTATCAGCTCGATTTACTGAAGGACGGACGGCTTAAACTCACCTTCAGTCACGTATGGCCCGACAACGCGATTGATCTGGAAACGATCGGCAAAGTACCTGTCAATCGCTGGTTTCAGGTGGCGTTCGCGTACGACGGTATGGGACGGGCGCGGGGCCTGACACTCTACCTCGATGGGCAACCGATGGCAACCCGCACCCTGGCCGACCATCTGATTCACAGCATGGTCTGGGGTAAAGGCAAGACGCACTGGGCGCAGTATCCGTTTATGATTGCCCGGATGCACGACGATTATTTCAAGGATTTCGCCGTCGATGAACTGCGTATCTACGACCGTTGCCTGACGCCCCTCGAACTACCCCGGCTGGCTGGCCGTTCCGACGCCCTGACAGCAGCTTTGCGCACCCCCGCCAATCAGCGTACGGCTGCGCAGCGAACCGGTTTGTACACCTACTTCGTCGCAACGCAGGACTCGGTCTATAGACAGGCCCGAACGAATGCGCTAAAACTCCGGGGCGATCAGCTCATGCTTTACAATGAGTCGGATCAGGTAATGATCATGCATGAGCGGCAGACACCCCGCCCGACCTACATCCTGAATCGGGGCACCTACGATGCGCCCGGTGCCAGGGTCGAACCGGCAACACCCGCCAAACTCACTGCTTTCCCCACCGACCTGCCCCGCAACCGGCTCGGCCTGGCCAAGTGGTTGCTACTGGCTGATAACCCGCTGTTTAGCCGCGTGGCTGTCAACCGTATCTGGCAGCAATATTTTGGGCAGGGCCTGGTTAAGTCGAGTGACGATTTTGGTAATCAGGGCAACCTTCCCTCCCACCCAGAACTGCTGGATTACCTAGCCGTCCGCTTCCGGGCCGGCGATGGCGACTTACGCGCCTGGAACGTCAAAGCCCTGCATAAGCTCATCGTGATGTCGGCTACCTACCGGCAATCGTCGGCGGTTTCAGCTAAAGACCGCGACGCCGATCCCGATAACATAACACTGTCGCGCGGGCCAAGCCATCGGCTCTCGGCCGAGCAGGTCCGCGACAATGCACTGGCGGCCAGCGGGCTGCTGACCCAGCGTGTTGGCGGACCAAGTGTTCGCCCGTACCAGCCATCAGGCATCTGGGAAGCCCTGGCTACGCGCAATGCCGTGACCTACGTACAGAACCACGGCGACAGTTTGTACCGCCGGTCGATGTATACGATCTGGAAACGCTCGTCGCCCGCACCGATGATGCTTAATTTCGACGCTGCCGAGCGACACACCTGCATTGTGAAGCGCCAGAAAACGAGTACTCCGCTACAGGCATTGGTAACGCTGAATGACCCGCAGTTTATCGAAGCAGCCCGTGTACTGGCGCAACGCACGATAGCCGCCAATAACGATCAGCGCATTGATGCGTTCTTCCGGGCGATCATCAGCCGTCCCGCCCGCCCGGACGAAGTACAGCTTATGAAAGAGTTATTCCGGGAAGAACTGGCAGATTTTCGGCAAAATCCAAAGCGGGCTACGGCGCTACTGTCGGTAGGTGAATATCCTGTCGATAAAACCCAAAAGCCCGCAGAGTTGGCTGCCTGGACGGTCGTTGCCAGTACCTTACTCAATTTCGACGAAGCGATTATAAAACGATAAGCCATGAGCGATTTACAGAATCAGCTTCACGACGATGTCCACGACCAGTTAAGCCGCCGGACGTTTCTCGGGCAAACCAGTGCCGGGCTTGGTACCATTGCGCTGGCATCGCTGCTCAACCCGACGGGTCTGTTCGACGCATCTGCACCCGCTGACGGCCCGGTGATTGGCAAACCGCATTTTCCGCCCAAAGTGAAGCGGGTCATCTACCTGTTTCAAAGCGGGGCCCCTTCCCAGCTCGAACTGTTCGACTACAAACCGAAGCTCGAAGCCATGTGGGGGCAGGATTTGCCGGAATCGGTCCGCAAAGGGCAGCGGCTGACGGGTATGACAGCCGGACAAAGCCGATTTCCGCTGGCAGCTTCCCGCTACAAGTTCGCTCAGTACGGACCGGGTCAGATGTGGCTAAGCGAACTACTGCCGCACACCCAGCGTATCGTCGGCGACCTGACGTTTATCCGGTCGATGCATACCGAAGCCATCAACCACGATCCGGCCATCACGTTCTTCCAGACAGGCAGTCAGCAGGCGGGTCGCCCTAGTTTTGGGTCGTGGGTCAGCTACGGGCTGGGCTCCGACAATCAGAACATGCCCGCGTTTGTCGTGCTGCTGTCGAAGGGGCGCAACGGCGATCAGCCGCTGTACGCGAAACTATGGAGCAACGGTTTTTTACCGTCCGTGCATCAGGGCGTCGTTTTTCGCTCCGGCCCCGACCCGGTATACTACCTCAACAACCCGCCCGGTATCGACAAAACCAGTCGTCGGCGGATGCTCGATTACCTGGGCAAGCTGCATCAGGCACAGTACAAACACGTGCTCGACCCGGAGATCAACAGCCGGATGGCGCAGTACGAAATGGCCTACCGCATGCAGACATCCGTGCCCGAGACGATGAGTCTGTCGAAGGAGCCGGACTATATTTTCGACATGTACGGTCCCGAAAGCCGGAAGCCCGGTACGTTTGCCGCCAACTGCCTGCTGGCTCGAAAGCTGATCGAAAAGGACGTCAAATTCGTGCAGTTGTACCATCAGGGCTGGGATCAGCATAACAATCTGCCCAACGACGTGAAGATTCAGGCCAAGAGCGTTGATCAGGCATCGGCGGCACTGGTACTAGATCTGAAACAGCGCGGACTACTCGACGACACGCTCGTAATCTGGGGCGGTGAGTTTGGCCGGGGCTGCTATTCACAGGGTAAGCTTACCCACGACGACTACGGCCGCGACCACCACCCCCGTGCGTTCACCGTCTGGATGGCCGGCGCAGGCGTCAAAAAGGGACTGGTCTACGGACAGACCGATGAGTTTGGCTACAACGTCGTGAAAGACCCGGTTCACGTACACGACTTCCAGGCAACTGTCCTGCACCTGATGGGCATTGACCACGAAAAGCTGACCTTTAAAAGCCAGGGTCGGCGCTACCGGCTTACCGATGTACACGGCAAGGTAGTCAAACCACTGCTGGCTTAGGTAAGAAGAAAGAGAATAGACCAAAGAAAAAAAGATGCTGGTGCACACCTTATCTTTCTTCTTTCATCGGTTCTCTTTTATCTTGTAAACGAACCACCAACGACGCACACCCATGGAAGCCGTAGCTCTGAAATTGCCGGAAACGCTGAAGGAGGATGAGTTGCTGTTTGTACCAGCAACCTGGGAGGAATACGTCGCTTTACTCGACGAAACACCCTACACCATCCAATTCCTAAACGGCGAACTTTTTATGGGACAGGCAAGCCTTGCTCACGAATCTCTGGTTGTTACACTGGCTGTATTACTGTCGGCATACTTCTTCGACAAAGAGGGATACGACGTACTTGGCAGTAACATCAAGATCGTGATTCCTAATCAGATCGGCGATGTTAATGCAGACGTATCGGTGGTGAACGATCCGGTTGAGTACGGCGCAACGCCCGGTGGTAACGTGTCGACGGCCCGTATCAAAAACCCGGAAATCGTTGTCGAAGTCCTGTCGAAAAGCACGCGCGTATTCGACTCAATTGAAAAGCTGGGGTATTACAAACTGATTCCATCGCTGAAACACATCCTGCTGGTCGATCAGGAGCAACCATTCGTATCGGTTTACTCGCGAACGGACGTTCCAAACGAGTGGCTGAACCACGACTATCGATCGCTCGATGAAACAGTACGCCTGGGCGATATCCCCCTGCCGATGACCGCGATATACCGAAAATCACCGTTCAACAAGCCAACGGAATAAGCCCGACACGGCGAAACCGCAGGCTGGGGGGCAACATCTTTTCGAAGTAGCTGGTTTACTTTGCATGATGCAACAGCAACTCGACACCTGGATTCGGGAAGTGATTCGATGGGCCGGTTTTGTCCCCAACCGCGACCTGTCGGGCTGGGTGCTGCTTATCATTGCGGTGCTGGCGGGTATCATTGTCGACTTCATCGTCACGCAGGCCCTGACTTTTGTCGCCAAACGGCGTACGTATCAGACCTTGCAAATCCTGAAAACGCACCTGCGATGGGCGTTCTGGACGTTTGTACCGTCACTGTTTTTTCTGCTGGCAACCAACGTACAGTCGGCACGGTTCATCCGGCGACACCCGGTTGCCGACAAGACAGCCGAAATTTTATTTTTGGTAACGGCCACGTGGCTATTCGTGCAGGCCCTGAAGGTCGGTGAGTTAATCCTGATTCGCCATTACGATACGACCCAGGACATTAACCTGTCGCAGCGCAAGTTCGTTACGCAGGTACGGTTCATTCGCCGGATTGCCGTATTCGTCGTTATTCTGGTGGGGGCCTCGCTGCTGCTGATTTCGTTTCAGGGTAGTCGAAAGGTGGGGCTGAGCGTACTTACCTCGGCGGGGGTTGTCTCCGTCCTGATCGGTTTTGCGGCTCAAAAAACGCTGGGCAACCTGCTGGCCGGTATTCAGATCGCGTTTAACCAGCAGATCCGGCTCGACGATGCCGTTGTGGTGGAGAAAGAATGGGGTCGTATTGAGGAAATTAACCTGACCAACGTCATTGTCCGACTCTGGGATCGGCGACGGCTCATTCTGCCCATTACCTACTTCGTTGAAACGCCGTTCGAAAACTGGACTCGTAACGACGCATCGATTATCGGCACCGCTTTTTTCTACCTCGACTATACCGTCCCTGTCGACCGCATACGGGAAAAAGCGCGCGAGATTGCCGAGAATGATCCGCTCTGGAACGGTCAGTCATTTGCCGTTCAGGTGACCGATACACAACCCACGTGTCTGGTGCTGCGAGTATTAGTCTCGGCTGGTGATGCCCCGTCTGCATTCGACCTGCGCTGCCATATGCGCGAGCAACTTCTGGCGTTCATTCGCGACGAGTACCCGCATACACTGCCCCAGACCCGACTGATGCTGGCCGAAGAACTACGGCCGAAGGAAATTAGCTAGGCAGGACTTTATTTGTCTACATTGAACTTGTTCACCAACTGAGTTTGTCATTTCAGCAAGGCCAACTCACCGGGCCGAAACTGATAAAAAAACACCCTATGAACGCACACGACATTGTTACCAGCTATTACAACGCTTTCAACCGACGGGACTGGCAGGCCATGCTGAACATGCTGACCGACGATGTTCAGCACGACAGCAATCAGGGCGAAACATACCAGGGAAAAGAGCACTTCACGCAGTTTCTGAAACATATGGAAGACTGCTACGAAGAAACGTTGACCGAACTGGTTGTCATGGTCGACCCGACGGGCAAGCGTGTGGGCAGCGAGTTCGTTGTGAACGGTACTTACAAAAAAACCGACGGCGACCTGCCCGAGGCTGATGGACAGGCGTATGTGTTACCCGCAGGTTCATTTATGCAGTTGACCGACGAAGGCAAAATCGCCCGCGTCACGACGTATTACAACCTACCACTCTGGATATCGCTGGTAGCCGGTGAAGAATAAACCGGCAACGACACTGCGCTACGAATGGCTGACCGGGTCGGCCATTCGTACTGTATTGGATGAACTAGCCCAGTTGCGCATCACAGTCTTCCGCGACTTTCCGTACTGCTACGAAGGCAGTGTAGCCTACGAACGGGCCTATCTGGAAACGTACATGCAGTCGGAGCGTGCTTTACTGTTTACCGCCTGGGACAGCGACCAGATGGTTGGTGCCACGACAGCCCTTCCGTTGACCGATGAAACAACCGAGGTACAACAGCCCTTCCGCGATGCTGGCTACGACCTCAACTCGGTCTTTTATTTCGGGGAAAGCATTCTGCTGCCAGCCTACCGGGGTTACGGCCTGGGGCACCGCTTTTTCGACGAACGGGAAGCCCACGCCCGGCAATTCGACCAATACACGCTCACCTGCTTTTGCGCAGTACAACGCCCCGTCGATCATCCGCAGCGCCCCGCTGGTTACCGGCCCCTAGACGAGTTCTGGACGAAACGCGGCTACCGCCAGGAACCGGCCCTGCAAAGTACCTTTCACTGGCCCGACATCGGCGAGACCGAATCGACGGCCAAGACGATGGTGTATTGGGTGAAAGCCCTCCCCGCTGAATGAGGAGTTATAAGGTTTTGATTCGTGTTGATCAACTGGTTTTAGGAGCAGACTCTTTTACCCCTAAATCCCCTGAAGGGGACTTTACACGTCTGTGAACTAAGTCCCCTTCAGGGGATTTAGGGGTAGAAAAAGCCTACGACTCGTATCGTGGCCTCTGATACACCCTCCTTCCAAGAGTAGACCCAAAGCTTTTACTCCTCCCAGCCAAACGAGCGCTCGACGGCCTTTTGCCAGCCACGCATGAGTCGGGCACGCTGTGCCTCGTCCATGTGCGGCTCATACGTTCGGGCGATACCCCAGTTCTGACGCAGATCATCCAGATTTTTCCAGTAGCCCACCGCCAGACCAGCCGCGTAAGCGGCACCAAGGGCGGTTGTTTCAGTCATCCGTGGACAGACAACCGGCTCATCGAGCATATCGGATTGAAATTGCATCAGTAGCGCGTTACCGACCATACCGCCGTCGACGCGCAACGAGCGGAGCGAAACGCCGGCGTCTTTTTCCATCGCTCGCACAACATCGACCGTCTGATAGGCCGTTGCTTCCAGTACAGCGCGGGCAATGTGCGCTTTCGTAACGAACCGCGTCAGACCGGCGATAACACCACGCGCGTCGGACCGCCAGTGTGGTGCGTACAGACCAGAGAAAGCCGGGACGAAATAAGCACCACCATTATCTTCGACCGAACGGGCCAGGTCTTCGATGTCGGTGCTTTTTTTGATCATACCCAGGTTATCGCGCAGCCACTGCACCAGAGCCCCCGTGATCGCTACGCTACCTTCCAGGGCATAGTGCGCCGGTTGTCCTTTGAACTGATACGCTACCGTCGTAAGCAGTCCACAGGTTGATGGGCGCAGCTCGGTACCGGTATTCATCAGTAGGAAACAGCCCGTTCCGTACGTGTTTTTGGCCTGTCCCGGTTCATAACAGGTCTGCCCGACAAGGGCAGCCTGCTGATCGCCCAGAATTCCGGCAATGGGTACGTCGGGTAGCACCTCAGAGGTAACGTTGCCGTATACCTCGCTGCTACACCGGATTTCGGGCAACATGGCGCGGGGCACGGTAAAATCGCGCAGCAGGTCGTCGTCCCAGTCGAGTGTGTGCAGATTCATAAGCTGCGTCCGGCTGGCGTTGGTAACGTCGGTCAGGTGCAGTCCATTTTGCACGCCACCCGTCAGGTGCCAGACCACAAACGTGTCCATATTTCCGAAGCAGGCATCCCCCCGCTCGGCATCTTCGCGTAGGCCCGGCACGTTATCGAGCAGCCATTTCAGCTTTAATCCACTAAAATAAGTGGCCAATGGAAGTCCTGTCTTATCCCGAAACCGGTCTTGCCCCAGCTCGTCATGCGCAGCAAACTGCGTAACCAGTTCAGCCGTCCGCATGTCCTGCCAGACGATGGCGTTGTAATACGGCTTGCCTGTCCGGCGATTCCAGACGACCGTCGTTTCGCGCTGATTCGTAATGCCGATAGCGGCAATATCGCTGGCCGACAAGCCCGCCTTGATCCGGGCAAGCGCGATAACTTCGAGCGTATTCCGCCAGATTTCATCAGGATCGTGTTCCACCCAGCCGGGCTGTGGATAAATTTGCTGGTGTTCTTTCTGGGCCAGTGAAACAATTTGGCCCTGCCGGTCGAATACAATACAGCGGGTACTCGTGGTGCCCTGGTCAATGGCGGCAACGTAAGCAGACATAACTATGGTTTTGTGGGATTTAGGCAATGCGTTATGGGGGCAAGTTACGGGTTCCGCCGATACCACGCGCACCCTGATTGAGAGCCAATAAACAGACCATTCAATTCGTTACTGTAACACCCGCTTAGATTTCTAGTATCTTGGGCGTGTAACTGTTCTTTGTTGATTCACTCGTATGAAAATCAATACTTTACCTGCACTGCTGGTTGTTCTGGGGCTGACGGCGGGGCTTTCAGGCTGTAATTCGGCTTTGCAAGCTTATAAAAAAGGCGTCCGCCATTACGACGCCGGCGAATATAATCTGGCACTGACTCAGTTTGACAAGGCGTCGAAAGGCAACATCGATCCGGCCCGGCTGAATTACTACATAGCTGAGTCGTACCGGCAGTCGAACCGCTTCGCCGAAGCCGCTCCCTTCTACCAGAAAGCCATCGACGCCAAGACGACCGAACCCAACGCCCATCTGTACTACGGTTACGCGTTGAAGTCAGAAGGCCGGTACCCCGAGGCCCTGACCCAGTTGCAGCAGTTCGTTGCCGATGCACCGAAGAACACCGCAAAGCCAACGCTCGACAAGGCCCGACGGGAGGTCGAAACGCTCAAAGCGATCAACGTCATTGCCCAGAACAAGTCGCTGATTACGCTGAAAAACATGAACGGCCTGAATTCGCAGGGCGCTGAGTTTGCGCCGGTATTGAAAGGCGACGAGCTTGTGTTTACTGCTTCGCGTAAGGAGACGCAGTATAAAAACAACGGGCAGCAAATGCTCGGTCTGTACAAAGTAAAACTACCCGCTACCGACGAAACTGGCGCAACCTCACCAGTTGGGTCACCCGAGAAGTTCAGCACTAACGTCTATCAGGGCGACGTCAACGAAGGTACCCCGGCTTTCTCGAAAGACGGCAAGACGATGGTCTTTGCACGAGGCAACAACGGTAAACGTAAAGGTGGCCTGGATGTCGACCTCTACCTAAGTCGGCTGGGCGAAGGCAATGTCTGGAGTCAGCCGCTGCGTCTGCCGATCAGCGATTCAACCGCCTGGGACGGCTCACCTGCTTTTTCGGGCGACGGTAAGACGTTGTATTTTGCGTCTAATCGGGCCGGTGGGGCTGGTGGCATCGACCTCTACCGCACAAGCATCGACGCATCGGGGCGGTTTAGTCGTCCGGTCAACATGGGCCGTGACATCAACACCCCCGGCGACGAGATGTTCCCGTACGTTGGTCCCGACGCCAAGCTGTACTTCTCCTCCGACGGACATCCCGGTCTGGGTAAACTCGATGTCTTCGTCGCCACTCGTTCAGGGGGCGTCACGCGGGTTGAAAACATGGGACAGCCGATCAACTCCCCCGCCGATGACTTTGGTCTGATCTACGTCAATCCGACGAAAGGGTATCTGGCTTCGAATCGGCCGGGCGGTAAGGGTGACGACGACATTTACTTTTTCCAGGAAGGTCCCGAACCCGATACGACCACGACGATTGTTGGAAAGACCCCACCGGGCGGTCTTAAAACGGTTCGCTACTTCCTGGCTGGCACCGTATCAAGCAATGACACTCCGGTATCGCCACTCGACTCGGCACGCGTACGTATTCTGGATGATGCGACAGGTGAGCCAATCGCCGAAGTGACGACCGGGCAGGCCGGCACGTTTGGCAAGTACCCGTTGCAGGAAGGGAAAGATTACACGATTCTGGCGGAGCGTAAGGGCTACCTGACCCGTCGGGAACCGTTTACAATGCAGGGCAAGAGCATTCCCCAGATTTTCCTGACCAAACCCCAGACCGATACGACGTTCAACGTCGCGATTCTGCTGGATAAGGGAACGCTCAACAAAACATTTGTGCTGGAGAATATCTACTACGACTTCGACAAGTTTAACATTCGCCCCGACGCGGCCGAAGAACTCGACAAGCTGGTAACAATCCTGAAAGACAACCCAACGCTAAAAATTGAACTGGGCTCGCATACGGATGCGCGTGCCAGCGATGCTTATAACACTAAACTATCGCAGAACCGGGCACAATCGGCTGTCGACTATATCGTCTCAAAAGGTGTTGACGCTAGTCGCATTACGGCTAAAGGATACGGTGAAACTCAGCTGGTTGTGAAAAACGCAAAGACTGAAGAGGAACATCAGCGCAACCGCCGGACCGAGTTCAAGATTCTGGCGATTTAAACGAGTTAGCAAACAAGCAATCGGTTCATTTCGTAACGCCAAACGACGTTGTGAAATGAACCGATTGCTTGTTTAGGAGAGTTATTTTATCATCCCGAGCCTGCGACCTGGCCGGCCAGAGCGGGGATCTTCAATAAGCTACGGGGCCTGTTGCCCTTCCCGAAGATTCCTTCCTCCGTCGTAATGACAGAAGAGCGCAAACACAACCCCAATCAGCTGAGAGCAGCCTGCATACCGTCGGGGTCCTCATCTGTTCGCGTTGGCAGGGTAAACGTGGCTGGTGCAGGCCTTACTGGCTGGGGTAATGACTGGACAATACCGTAGGCGGTACCAAGCCACCAAACTTTTAACGCAACCCGGCTCGCGATCAACACCTGCTGAACAACAAACAGCACAGCGATCATCAGCCAGCCATCAACGGTTAGCAGACTTTCTAGAACGAAATACAGCGCGAAGCAGCCCGTTCCGATCAGGATGAACACGAGGTAGAGCCCGTACGTACGAAGCAAGTTGCGCAGGACCAATCGCCCGGCCTGACCGAACGCCCGGAAGGCCCCGTGCGCGTCATCGCGGAAGAGAATCAGTTTAGCGAAATCGCCGATGCACAGCAATAGCGTCGTTGTAAAGGCGAACAAGGCAAAGAAGACAAGGCTAACGCCGATTGTCTCCCGTTCGGTCTCGCTGTTACTGACGGCGCTCCCAACCAGAATACCGATAATCAGCCAGATTACCGCCGTGACCAGTACAAACAGCAGCGTTACCCCGAACAATCGAAGCATCCGCCCCACATATTGACTACACCCGTCCCAGAAAAGCCCGGCCCGAAACCGACTGCCCATGCCGGCTGGTCGGCTTTGCAGGCTGCTGAGTTGCGCAAAACGCAGCAGAATCCCCCCCGTCAGGAAAATGGTCAGGAACAGGTAGGTCAGGTTCAACCAGCGGACCATACCGAAAACGGCTTTGACAGCCGCCCCGCTCCGATTCATAAAATCAGAAACGATGGTATAGTCAAAGCCGGTTAACAGCTTCAGAAAAGCCAGTGAGTTTTGGTCTTCAGTCGTCAGCGTGCCGTACATGGGCAGCGCCACCAGCAGGGCCAACCCCAGCGTCAGGCCATAAATCAAGCCCACCATCGGCAGGGAAGCCAATGTCTGTCGCCACGCGAGGGTACAATGTTTCATCAGGAGCGGAGCCGAAGATCGTCTGATTCAGCCGGTTTGTCGTCCGAAAGTACGATTTCTTTGGTACCCAGCAGCGGGTGTTCCGTGCGGATTTTCTCCTGTAGTTTCAAGAACCCATCAATCAGGGCTTCGGGGCGCGGGGGACAACCGGGGACGTACACATCTACCGGAATAATCCGATCGACGCCTTTCACAACATGATAACCATGCTGCCAGTACGGGCCGCCACAGTTTGAGCAGGAACCCATCGAGATCACGTAACGTGGTTCGGCCATCTGCTCGTACAGTCGCCGGATACGGTCCGCCATTTTATAGGTTACCGTTCCCGACACAATCATAATATCGGCTTGCCGGGGGGACGGGCGGGGAAAGATACCAAACCGTTCGAGGTCATAGTTCGACGCCATAGCCCCCATCATCTCAATGGCACAGCAAGCCAACCCAAAGGTCAACGGCCAGAGCGATTTCTCTCGCGACCAGTTGAGCAATTCTTCAGAGCGGATCAGAATCACGCCCGTATCGCCGGATTTATCCATATTGATGGATTGAGTAATTGAATGACAGAATGATTGAATAATAAGTGGTTGACACATTCTATCTTTCAATCATTTAACCACTCAATCACTTCATTTGAATCGTTCATTTACTTGTTTATACAAGTCCATCGGCACCTTAGTTTCCACGGTCGGGAGTTTCGGCTGGGGCTTCACCCAGTCGAGGTAGCCTTTCGCCCAGACATAAGCCAGCCCGAGCGCCAGCACGACGACGAATAGAATCACTTCCGTCAGGGCAAACCAGCCCCAGCGCCCGCCCGTTGCCTCGATCAGCCGCGCCTGTCCGAATACCGTTGCCCACGGGAATAAAAAGACCAGTTCGACATCGAACAGCACAAATACCAGCGCCACCACGTAGAACCGGATATTGAACTGAATATTGGCGTTGCCGACCGGCTCTTCCCCCGATTCGTACGTGCTGTTCTTCTCGATGTTAGGTCGGTCAGGGCGCAGGAATCGCGCACCGAACAAGACCAGCGCGATGAAGGCGAAGGCCGCCAGAATAAACAACAGCAGCGTACCGAAGTCGGAAAGCATAATCGGTGTACAATGGTATCTAGTTTGCAGTTTTCGGTGGGTCATCGTCCAGTGGCCAGCCCATCGAGTACCGTATGACGGTTCACCGTAAACCGTAACTCTTACTTCTTTTTCTTCGGATACAGATTGTACACGATAGCTGCCTGGAGTACGCGGTTGTAATAGTTGGCACCAGCTTCAGGCGACACGTTGTTGAAGCCATAGATGTAGCGCAGGTGCAGGCTAAACTTGTCGGCCATGTCAAGAAAGTCGTAATGAATACCCAGCACAGCGCCGACATCGGTTTTTGCGCCCGGCCCGCCCGACTGACCCGCCGTCAGTGCGTAACTAAACTCCGGCCCCGCCTGAATGGTCAGTCCTTCGGTAGGAATGTAGCCGAGCAGCAGGGGCACGCTCACGTACGGATACGCAATTTTCGTCGTCGACCGGTTTCCCCCCGCTACTTCAGCCTGAAACGTGGCTCCTTTCATCGACAACAGGACTTCGGGCTGGGCCACGAACTTGTTGATGCGATACCGGTACATACCGCCCAGGGTAAAATCGAGCCGTTGTTTGGGAATGTTGGCGGTAGTACCTGAGATACTGATCCGGTTGAAGTTTGCGCCCACTTTCAGGCCGAAATGCCCGCCGTATGGCTTGTTACTTTGCGCTTGGCTTATGAGTGGAGTTGCCAGCGTGAGAAGCACGGCAAAAACGAGCAGTCGATGTGTATGCATACGGGATAATTTACGAAAGTGGTTCCGTTCGATAACGCGCTTTCATCCCGTAAAATTGGTTTAAAAAAAGTTAAGAACGCCTTTATCCTGTCTCCGTCGCACCGCTTTATCGGCACCTACTAGTTAGTTCAGACTAGGGTCGGCTGGGTAGTGCGCGATCGTTCGGTACATCCCTCCCATGCGATTCAGTACGTCACGCCAGAAGTCTGGCGCGGGCGTTTCAAACAGGAACTCGGCATCGGCACGGGTAACAATCCACGATTTATGACGAATCTCACTGGTGAGCTGCCCGCCATCCCAGCCAGAATAGCCGAGAAAAAACCGGATATCCTGCTCGGTTAGCGTTCCCATGTTGACGGCCTGTTTTACCTGCTCAAAATCACCGCTCCAGTACAGCCCTTCATCCACCAGAATCGACCCTTCGATCAGGTCCGGGCGACGGTGGATGAAGTGAAGCGTGTTTTGCTGCACCGGTCCACCGACAAACAACGGCAGATCGGCGTAAACGTCTTCCAGCACATCACTCAGTTGCAAATCCGTTGCCTGATTCATGATCAGTCCAAACGTACCGGCAGGGCTGTATTCACAGATCAGCACGACACTGCGATCAAAATTACCATCACCCAGGAAAGGCTCGGCAACGAGTAAGCTTCCTGTTGATACAGTGACCTTGTTTGTATCCATAGGGTTAATAGTCAAGAACGAACGTCGATATACAGCCGCCCGTTACGTCGTTAGTGGCCAAAAATCAATGCACAATACAATTTTGCATTGGCTAGTCAAACTGTAGGCTTACTTTTTTTCCAGATATACGCTCCAGTAACGGTCGCAGCATCTGATTTGCATTCGCGCGGGTTTGTGTAAGTATACCACTCGTCAGTGCCGACTGTTTGATCTGTCGTTCTGCCTGCCGGTACGCGTCGCTTACCAACTGTGACTCGTCCAGGAATGCGAAGTGAGTATCGTATACCCTCGACCGATCGTGATTAACCTTCCAGCCGCACAATTCCGGCTGTGGCAGTCGAATAGTAATCGAATCTGCATCCGTCTGTATATCGTCTGCCCGAACCTGCGTCAGGTCGATACATCCCGTCGCTTCGCCCTCCACGATCAGTACCGCATTAGCGTTCGGCAACAGCATGTTAACCTGCTCGTGTTCAACGATGTCTTTGAATGTATATTTTACCAGTTCGAGTCGTCCCAGCGCTGTTACTTCTTTCAGGATAATGTGCTGTGTCGTCTGCTTATCCCGTCGAAAGCGGCTCAATGATTCCAGACCGCGAACCTGCTCCCAGACAGCAATTAGTCCGGCAATAATCAGCGCAATCATACCGAACCGAAGAAGTACATTTAGTAAACGAGCCATGTGCCGTATGAGCCGGTAATCTGTGTAATGATTTCCCTAGCAAATTACTGTTGTGAATACACTAGTAACGAAAAGTAACGACCCAATCGGTTAGCACGCACCCTCGTTTTTACACAATTTCGTAACCCCAAAGCAACCGAAAGCCCGAGCAGGCTTCCTGCTCGGGCTTTCGAATATGGCCATGATTAAGTCGGGTTACACGAAGCGCTTCGGCTCGTCTACCGTCTGATTTTCGAGATCGAACAGGTCATTCAATACATCGATGAGCGTTTCGGCTTCACCACGTTTGCAAGCCGCCTTCAGTTGCAATACCGGCAGTTTGATGATCTTCTGCATGATACCTTTCGTGATTCGGTCGATCTTTTCCGACTCGTCGGGTGTCAGGTGTTTGATGTGCCGGGCAATCTCATCGCGACGAATCTGCTCCAGCGCATTTTTCAGCTTGTTGATCGTCGGCGATACCATCATCTCCTTCGACCAGTCACCAAACTCCGTCGTTGCCTGGGTGATAATTGCTTCTACCTGCGGAACCGCAGCCAAACGCCGATTTAAGGCTTCATCGGCCCGGCTTTGAATATGATCAATGTTATAAACCAGGACGCCCGGAAGCTGCTCAATAGCGGCATCGATACTGCGAGGCACCGACAGATCGATGAAGTATTTATACGTCAGTACGGTCAGCCCCGTCAGAAACTGGGGTGTAATCAGCGGCTCGTCGCGCTGCACCGACGAAATGATAACGTCGGCCCGCTGAATTTCTTCCGTCAGCTGCGCCCAATCGGCCACACGGTACTCGGTTCCTTCGGCCAGTACTTCCGCTTTCGACCGCGTGCGGTTGATGAGCGTCAGGTTTCCCAGCTTGCGGGCATCGAGGTTACGAAACACGTCGGTTCCGATTTCGCCAAGTCCTACAACCAGAATGTTCGGCGTCACCTGAACACTCATCAGCTCGTCGATCAGCTCAACAGCGGCATAGGATACCGATGCTGCACCATCGCGGAATGATGTTTCCTGAGCAACCCGCTTGTTGGTGAAGAAGATCGTGTGCATCAGCCGATGCAGAAACGGACCGGCCATGTCAAGATCTGCAGACCACTGGTAGGACTGCTTCACCTGGTTAGGAATCTGCATATCGCCTACCACCTGTGAATGAAGGCCGGTGCAGACTTCAAACAGATGCCGGACAGCATCGTCGTGGTTGGCAAATACGTCGAAATAAGGCAGGTAATTGTCGGTATCGGTCAGGCCTTTCTCGATCAGCAATAGCCGGATGATGTCGGTGCTGATGTCAGTTTCTGTACTGGCGGGATCGAAGGCGTAGTATACCTCGGTCCGGTTACAGGTTGAAATGACGAGCAGATCGGTCAGGGCGAAAAAATCCCGCAACCGAAGCATGAAACGCCTGGCTTCCTCTTCGTTCAGTGCAATTAGGTCGCGTACCTGAAGCGGTGCTGTTTTGTACGACAGACTAATCGAGCGGAAGGTATTTAACATGGTAACAGAACGCGCTAAATGGCCATCGGCCAACACAAAATTACGCCACAAATACCGGAGATAGAAACAGGCGACCCGTAGCTTTCCTTTATTTAGAATCCATCCAAACTACTCGCAACTGTCTCGACAGAATCCTATTTACAGGTACAACAGCCGGGTATCCTCAGACGTTCGGATGGCGCATCATTTACACCTATTTTGTCGTTTTATTGTTACTAAAGTCACGTCCCTTTCATCACCGGTTAAGTCGTATACCGACTATCCGTAAGTTTGTAACAAACCACATGGGTTTCTCCTGAACGACAGCCCAATCAAGCGATCGTTCAACCCAGTAGGCATATGCTGAAATCGTTCGATATTTATAATCAGAACAACGTCCTCAAGATCATTGTCGCGTTGAATCTGCTGTTAGTCGGTACTGGGTCGCTGTTATACACCAATCGCCTGATCGAAAAGCTGGAGCTCCGCGAGCAGCAATACGTCAAGCTTTACGCTAACAGCATTGCGTATCTGGTCGACCCCAGCCACATCAACTCCGGCGACCTTACATTCGTCACGAGCGAGATTCTAGAAGCGAACAAAACGATTCCGGCCATCTACGTCGACCCGAACGGTGAAATCGCCAAGCCCAATAACATTACCCTCGCCACTGGCCTAACCGTCGACGAAACGCAGCGTGAACTCCGTAGTATTATCGCCGATATGCGTAAACGGCATGCACCGGTAATTGTCGAGATGGGAAATGGCGAGCGGGGCCTGGTTTACTACGACAATTCGCCCCTGCTCCGGCAGCTTACTTACTTCCCCTATGCCCTGTTGACAATTCTGCTGGCGCTGGGGATACTGGCTTACCTGGCGTTTAGTTCATCGCGCCGGGCCGAGCAGAACCGGGTATGGGTTGGCCTGGCCAAAGAAACGGCTCATCAGTTGGGAACCCCCCTCTCGTCGCTAATGGCGTGGGTCGAATACATGCGGTCCGACCCGGATCAGTATGATGTGTCGATTACCGACGAGATCGAAAAAGACGTCAACCGGCTGGAAACGATTACCGCCCGTTTCTCAAGCATCGGTTCTGTTCCGACCCTGAAGGAAGAAAACATCAACGAAACAGTCAGCCAGCTGACCGATTACCTGTCGAGACGTATCTCGACCAAAGTAAAGATGAGTTTGGCCAGTCAGCTACCTGCCGAGAAAACCGTACAGATCAACCGGCTGCTATTCGAGTGGGTGATCGAGAATATCTGTAAAAATGCGGTCGACGCCATGAAAGGCGTTGGTGAACTACGGCTCAACATGCAGGCCTTGCCTAATCAGCGGATCGCTATCGACATTACAGACACTGGCAAAGGCATTTCGAAGGCCAACATGCAGAAGGTGTTCAATCCCGGTTTTAGCACCAAGAAGCGCGGTTGGGGGTTGGGGCTGACGCTTGCCAAGCGGATCATCGAAGAATACCACAACGGCAAGTTGTTCGTCAAAAGCTCGGAAGTAGGCAAGGGAACGACGTTTCGGATTGTCCTTAACGAATAGCCGTTCCCGTTAGCGCCTGCTAGCCCAGTTTCTTGGCCGGATTACCGAATACGGTAGCATTAGCGTCAACATTCTCCACGACTACCGACCCGGCTCCAATCCGCGCGTTTTTGCCAATCGTTACGCCAGATACAATAACGGCTCCGCTCCCGACAAACGCGCCTTCTTCGATCGTTACACCACTGTTGACGACGCAGCCTGCTCCGATCTGGACAAAATCGCCTAGTTTGGCCTGCGTGTCGATCAGCGAGCCAGCCAGAATCAGGCAGTGCTGCCCTACTTCGGCGTAAGGATTGACCACAGCCCGGGCTGCAATCAGATTGCCATGCCCGATGGTTGCCATCGCCGACACCACCGCCGTGTCGTGAATCGCGTTGACGGGCTGCACCTTCCGGCGTTCGTTCAGCATTTTCACCAGCCGTTTGCGCACGCGGCCATCGCTGATAGCAACGAACCCTTCGCACTTCTGGCCAATCAGTTTTAAATACCCATCGTCGTCGGTATCGCCCAACACGGTGATATCGCCAAACTCTTTACCGTGTAGTTCGGCGTTGTCGTCGAGCAGGCCGTATACAACTACATTATTACGCTGGAATAGGTCGAGAGCCGTCAGACCCAGGCTTCCGGCACCGAATATCAATACAGGGTTTTCCATTTATTTATCGAGTGGTATTTTTCTGTAACCAACTGACCACAAGGAGGAAAAGTTGGCAATTTGGTAACATACGCATAAAACGCACGTCACATTGGCTGGGTAGCTTCGTCCATGAAATCTGGTACGCAGTTCCGCACTATTGTTCTCTCTGATATTCACCTTGGCACTGCTGGCTCAAAGGCTAAGGAAGCCACTGAATTCTTACGCAACTATTCCTGTCAACGACTTATCCTCAACGGGGATATTATCGATGGCTGGCAGTTGAAGCAGTACGGTACGTGGAAGAAAAAACACACCGCTTTTTTTAAAACGGTTTTAAAGCAAATCGTTCACTACGATACCAAAGTTATCTACCTGCGGGGTAACCACGACGACTTTCTCGATCAGGTGATGCCCCTACGGGTTGGGAAGAACTTCTCGATTCGTAAAGATTATACGCTTACGTCAGGCCACCGCCGGTTTTACGTAACCCACGGCGATGTATTTGATTCCATCACGTCGCACATGAAGTGGCTGGCTTACCTGGGCGACATTGGCTACACGTTTCTGCTGTGGGTGAACAAGTTTTACAATCAGTATCGCCGTTGGCAGGGCAAGCCGTACTATTCGCTCTCGCAGCAGGTGAAGTCGCGGATCAAAAAGGCGGTTAGCTATATCTCCGATTACGAACAGAAACTAACCGAACTGGCCCGTGCCCGTGGTTGCGACGGGGTCATCTGTGGACACATTCACCAACCCGCCATTCGCGACTTCGACGGAATTTCGTACATGAATTCCGGCGACTGGGTTGAATCACTGAGTGCGCTGGTGGAAGACCATACCGGCAACTGGAGCCTGCTGTACTACACCTCCGATTTATCGTCGGACGACGAGGGAGCCGTAGAAAAGGAATCCAGCAAACTTGCCCGGAAGGCCGACGGCGAGGGCTCATTCGTTGCGTAACCTGTTTATCTTTACTTAATCAATTGGCAGTTGCCATGCGCGTTTTATTCATTGTTCAGGGGGAAGGGCGGGGTCATTTAACGCAGGCACTTTCGTTTGCGCAGCTTCTGCAAACGGCCGGCCACGAGGTAACGGGCGCACTCGTCAGTGTGACCGATCAACGAGAGGTACCCTCGTTTTTCCGGGATGCGTTCAGTGCACCGATCACGCCGATCTTTAGTCCTGGTTTGTTTTACAACCCAGCCACCAACGCGCTGCAACCTACGAAAACGACCTTGTATGCCATCCGGCACCTGGGCGGTCTCTGGCGCAGTTTACGGCAGGTGTATGACATTATCGAGCAACAGCGGCCCGATGTCGTCATGAATTTCTTCGAGATGCTGGGTGGCCTGACCTATGGCCTGCTCCGACCATCGGTTCCGATGGTCTGCGTCGCCCATCAGTACATGGCTTTCCACCCGAATTTTCAACGCCCAGTGGGGCAATGGCTCTACCGGCAGGCGTTCCGGCTTAGTGTTCACATGACCTGTTTTGGTGCCGAGGAAATACTGGCTTTGTCCTTCGACCAACAGCCCGATGCCCCGAATCAGCGCGTGCGTATCGTGCCGCCATTACTCCGACAGGAAGTTACCCGGTTAACGCCCGAAGCGGGCGATGCCCTACTGGCTTACGTAACACAACCCGGCCTGCGGTGCGAAGTCGAAAAGGCCCACCGGCAGCATCCCGATATTCCGATCGACGGTTTCCATGCACAGGCTACCGGCCCCGATCAGGTAGTCGACGAAACGTTGACCTACCATGCGATCAATGGTAAGCGTTTCCTTGAGTTCATGTCCCGGAGCCGGGCGGTGGTTACGACGGCGGGCTTTGAGTCGGTTTGTGAAGCCGCTTATCTGGGCAAACCGGTATTGATGATTCCGCAGCCAAACCACTACGAGCAGGCCTGCAACGCCATCGATGGGCAGCGGGCGGGCGTAGGCGTCGCGGCCGATAAGTTCGACCTGGATCAACTGCTCGACTACCTGCCGAAATACGACACGTCATTATGCGAGCAGTTCCGTGCCTGGCACGGTCGCGGCTACTTCCTGTTCCTGGCTGCCTTGAACCGGGCGATTACACCCCGGCCCCGGCCAACCGGTGGGTTCTTCATGACCCGGATGCGGCAACTGCTACGCTCCTGATCCGTACGGAAAGTCGAGTGGATTGGGATAGCGGAACTGGTAGTCCGTGGCCTGTATTAGTTTATCGGGGCTGATTACTTTATAGGATAGCGGTTTATCGGGTGTTACGAATGTGGGCAGTTCATAGCCGAAGTCGGCGCAACTCTTCCGGTAGATGGCTTCACGGGTAGGATGCTCAGGTGCCACGGCATTGAACGTGCCTTGCAGCTTATTCGCCAGAATAGTGCTTAACAGACCGATCACGTCGTCCCGGTGAATATAGTTGACCGGTACAGTACCCGTATCGATTGTTTTGCCAGCAACGTACTTACCCGGAATACGTTCGTAACCCATCAGCCCACCACAGCGCAGGATCGTCACCAGTCGCTCCGGTGCTAGTGTCAGCACCTTTTGTTCAGCTTCGACCAAAGCGGGCGCAGCTGACTGCTCCGGTGTCTGTACGTCATCCTCTACACTTGGCCTGACTGGCTCGGTCTGTTCAGGATAAACAGATGTGGAACTGACGTAAACGACATGCCGGGCTCCCTGTTTTCGAATCGCGTCGACTAGGTAGCCAATCTGCTGCGGATGAAAAGCATCGCCCTGCATGCCCGCTTTCGGTGGGATGTTGATAACAATAGCATCAGCGCTGACCAGCTTGGCTACATCAGCGGTCGGTGCCGGCTCGAACCGAACTACCTGCGCATCGATTCCCTGCTTGGCTAACCGGGCTGCTTTCTCCGGCGTCGTCGTACTTCCTTTTACGCTAAACCCTTGCTGTTGCAATGACTCCGCCAGTGGCAGCCCAAGCCAGCCCAAGCCAACGATAGCAACTGATTTCTTTTCTGTCATAACATAATGCCGAAACTGAGCGAGCGCACATCCGGTCCTTTTCCGTCCTGAAAGAGCGGATTCAGATCGTATTTGACAAACAGGCTCGTTCGTTGCAGACCAATATGACCAACCAGTCCGTAACGTAGACTGTTCAGGTAAAAGCTGTTGTGCTCCCGGCTTTTGTCGCCGTTTTCCCGTTTTATTTTCGTGTAGCTATCCAGCCGGTAGCCAATGAATCCCCCCAGGCCGATATGGAACGTCTTTCGTCCTGACGCACTGTAGAAACTTAGTCGGGGTACAATCGGTGCCTGAACCGCAAACGTAGTGAGCTTCGACTTAGCCAGTCGCTCGCTGTAAGGGGCAAACACGACTCCATCGGTCCCCCGACTGGTAACCACGTTGTTGTCGAACATATAATTGCTCCAGGCGGCTTCTATTCCGTATTGAACACTCAACTTGGCGCGCTTACCATTCACGATTGTCGGACGCTGCCGGAAGTTTACAGCGATATAGCGTGAGCCAAAAGGCCGTAATTCGTACTGACTTGGCGCGTAGCCCGGCACAGTCGTTCCGGTAAGTAAGGTATTCAGACCAAGCTGAACATCGATACCCCGATCCCAGCTGTTTCGGTTTCGTTTATTGATGGCCTGCTTGTAATCGCGCCGGTTGCGGGATGAGTCTGAGCGTGTCGTATCGGTATCGTTAATCACGATCATAACGCCGTCTTTCCGTCGGGTGACAACCAGCAATGTGTCTTTTAGAAATCGATCGCCATCCCGGCTGATAGCCGTCTGACCGTTGGGCACGGAGTCTAGTTTCATCCCCATTTCCCGGACGATCTTGTTTAAATCGTAATTGCTTAGCGCCTGAATCCCGGCTTTGTCGGGGGCGTAAATGACCATGCGGGTTCGGTTGGCGAATCGGATCACCAGCGAATCGGTTGGCTGCCCCCCTTTCGCCTGGCTACTCGTTCCATACAGGCATAACAGTAAAGCTATAATTGCGTTGACCCGTCCGCTCATTGCTTGGTTTGTTTGTCTTTTTCCAGCCGTTGTTTGATTCCTTTATAAGCCCGACTTAACAACCCGCTTTCATCCGTGTGATCTTCTTTTCGGGCTACATCGTCGTCCTGCTTGAGCCGCTTCACCTGTTGCCAGAAGGTCGCTTTCGCTTCTTTCGACGAACTTGCTGCTAACACGGGCATGTTGTTGACTACCGACGCAGCGGTCTGCCGGGCAGCAACCAACGCTTCAGGTTCTTCAATCGTTACGACCAACACCCGCTCGGCGGGCTTTACAGGCGCGGTGGATGTCGCTTTCGTTGTCGCTACCGCTTCTGTTGCCGATTTAGCCACGACCGGTGTCGTCATTTCAGGTTGCGTTTCTTTCGGACTGGCCACCTTACCGGCAATCAACTGCTTATTTACCGACGGCTCAACCGCATCAGTCTTCGGCTGCGTCGGCTTTACCGATCGGCCTTGTTCTGACGTAATAGTGTTTGCTGTCTGAGCTACCTGTGTTGCTTTGTCCACTGTCGCGTTTTCAGCAAGTCCTTTGTTCTCGTAGTTTGCCGGCTTTTCGGATTGTTGCTTCTGAATAGCTACGGCCTGCCCTGAGCCGGTTACCAGACTACCAGACTTATCACCGGTGTAAAGCCATCCCATTAAAAAAGCAATCGCAACGCAGGCCGCAACGGCTATTTGTAAGGTAGGATTCCGCCACATAACCATCCGTGGTTGTTCCTGACCACTCTGCATACGCTGCTGCAACCGGGCAAAGCTGTCCGGTGAGGGGGGGCGTTCCAGCTTACCCAGCTTGCGGGCAAACAGCTCATCAAGAGGATTTTTTTCGAAGTTTTGTTGCTTGTCCATTCGTTTGTTGTTCTTGTTCCGCTTTCGCAATAGTGGCTTGAAGAATAGCCCTGGCCCGACTAAGCTGCGACTTCGACGTTCCCTCCGATATACCCAGTAACTCCGCAATTTCTGCGTGATTATACCCTTCGATGGCGTAGAGGTTAAACACCGTTCGATACCCGTCTGGCAGTTGATTGACCATCCGCAGCAACTCATTTTCGTGGATGGCGGTGTCGGCCCATGCATAGTCAGGCTCGACGGTTACATCATCGATGGGAATTTCCTGACGCCATTGCTTATTCTTGCGCAAAAACATTAGCGACTCAGTAACCATAACGCGCCGAATCCAGCCCTCGAAACTGCCATCTTCACGAAACTGGCTGATTTTTTCAAAAACGCGCATGAAGCCGTCGATCATGACCTCCTCCGCATCGTCGCGATTAGCGCAGTAACGCATACACACCGCCAGCATCCGGCCTGAAAACCGCTCGTACGCCACCTTGTGCGCCCGACTTTCTCCGCGCCTGAGCGCAGCGATAAGTTGAGTTTCGGTCGTGAAAAACGGTATAAGTCGAAGCATGTGGTTACCCTATTTACCCACAAGATGCAACGCAAGCCGACGAAGGTTGCACGGCTGTCAAACTTTTTCGAATAAAAAAAGGACTCTAGCTACTAGAGTCCCGGTTGGTACTTGATTCCGGCTACGTAGTGTAGCCATATTACGCGTGATAGTCGAAAGTTAATCGGTGCAATCAGCACCATCACCGGTGCCACCACAGCAGCATAAACCCAGCCCTCAGGGTCATCAGCTAGGTAAAAGAGAAGAAATCCGATCAATAGGGCAACGCCCCCCGAAATAGCATAACTTACGTACATCGCCCCGACAAAATAGCCGGGTTCTATCTCGTACCGTAGCCCACAATGCGGGCAGTGTTCGTACATGTCATCGAATCCGCGTGGCGAATAGAAGGGTTTACAGAAAATCTTCCCTTGTCTACATCGAGGACATAACCCGTTTGACACGGCCTGCAATTTCGAGACGTTTTCCATGTTCGCGTTTACTATTCCGATACCACATGTACCCGATCACGGTTACAATCAGATAGGGTGCGGCAAGCAGATACATAATGCCAATATTGAGCTGCGAAGCTACTACGCTCCGCCCGTTGCTGACCGTGCTTTCAACCGTCCCCCGACACATAGCACACTGTGCCAGCAGATCAGAGTGAGCAGCAACCAGCAACAATATAACCAGTGCAACTGTCCAGCGTTTCATAATACGTGAATTAATGTAGGTAATAAGGCCGAATCATAAAATAAACGACGACACCCGTAATACTGACGTACAGCCAGATTGGAAATGCCCATTTGACCGCTTTCACGTGTTGGGCAAACTGTCCGCTCAACGCGAAGTACACGGCCCGCAGTACAAACCACACGACAACGACAGACAGAACGATGTGCGAAACAAGCAGGAAATAATATACTGGGCGCAACCAGCCCTGTCCGCCAAACGAGGTCGATTCGTTTGTCAGGTGGTACAGTACGTAGCTAACCAAAAACAATGAACCGAGTCCAAAGGCGGCAAGCATCGTTCTCCGGTGTGCAGCTACGTTCTTCTGTTTTATAAAATACAAGCCTAGAATTAGCAGTACAGCCGTAATCGAATTGATAACCGCATTCAGATGCGTCAGGTAGGTTGTCCAATGACCCAGATCTACCTTCTGCCGGACGCCGAGAAGCACAGCGACAGCCACTGGTATAGCAATAGACAGCACATTAATGAGCCGATTTGCCTTCTTCTCCTGTACTGGTTGTAGCGTTTCCATTTGATGAACTTATTCCTTGCTGTATATATCCAGTAGGACCCTGATTTCCAAGACCAATCGATCTACATCTTCTTTGTCCGTACCGTCGTAAAAGCCACGGACAATCCCATCCTTGTCTACTAAAACCAACTTTTCGCTGTGAATAAAAGTTTCGTCGGGTTTACCAGCCTTCACGCCGGCGTCAACAGCTGGTAGATAGAATCCGGTCATGGCCAGATTATAAATGTCAGCTTTCTTTCCAGTCAGGAAATACCACTTGTTCGGTATGGCATCATACCGTTGCGCATACTCCTTCAGTTTAGCAGGATTATCGTGTTCAGGATCGACGGAGAACGACAAAAACTTGACAGTAGTCTTGTCCCGGAAAATATCCTGCACCCGCGTAAGCTGCGAAGAAATTTTTGGGCATATCGTTCCGCAACGCGTAAAAAAGAAATCAGCAACGTATAGCTTTCCCGCTACGATAGACTGAGTAACCGTATCCCCATTCTGATCGATCAACTTAAAAGGCGGAATCCGGTGGTAAAGCGTGTCGGTAACCTCGCTCCCATCGGCCAACTTGACCGTACCGATTTTAGCCCCCCCTGCCATCGAGTCGATAAGCGGTAGATAACGCGGTAGGACGTAATGGTTTTGGGTAGCAAACCGCAGAAATAGATACAGCAAAGCCGGGACTACCAGCGTTGCAACTAGTATCCCGGCTTTCATTTTCTTTGACATAACTATGGTACTATCTAGTGTCGATACCAAGATGAGTACTGAGTCATCTTCTTATCTACAACCAAAATCAGCTTACCAACGATCCACGAAGATGGCAGCTCCTTCGTTGAGCAGAGCGACCAGCAGCCAGATCACAAAGATTATTGGTACTACGATTGCCCAGATCAAGCTCTTCACTTCGTGCTTCAAGTGCATGAACTCACCGACAATGTAGAACGCTTTTATCAACGTCATGATTACGAAGATTGACGTCCGAAAACCGCCAGGCTTCATGAAATAAGCCAGTGTAAATTCAACAGCTGTAATTGCTGCCAAGATCCAGAACGTCCGCCAGATTACGCCCGTGTTAGCGGGTGGTATTTCGTGCAAATGCTCAGTTGCCTGTTCGTGCGATGCCATATCAGTAGGTAATAAAGACGTTATACGAGATAGAAGAAGGTGAACACAAATACCCACACCAGATCGACAAAGTGCCAGTATAGACCTACTTTCTCGACCATTTCGTAGTGGCCACGACGTTCATATAAGCCCGTTGCTGCCCGGTAGAAGATCAGAATGTTCAGGACTACACCACTGAAGACGTGCGTGCCGTGGAAACCGGTAATGAAGAAGAACAAGTCTGCAAAAGCCGGAGGGCCGTATTGGTTCTCTACCAGGTTAGCGCCAAAAATAGTCCGCTGAATCGTCTGACCATTTACGATTTCACTGATGACCGTCCCCGTTTCCGTACCATGGATAAAGTGCGACCACTCCCACGCCTGGCTCCCCAGAAAGGTGAATCCACCCAGGATTGTCCACAACATATACTTCTCAACGTCTTTCCGGTCCATCCGATGACCTGCTTCGACAGCAAGCACCATCGTCACGCTGCTAAAGATCAGGATGAAGGTCATGATACCTACGAAAATCAGCGGCAGGTCGATACCATGTAAGAAAGGTACAGCATTGTACACTTCTTCGGGCGTTGGCCAGTACTGATTTGAAAATTGGAACACCTCGCCATCGACAGCAGGGTCCCAAGCAGGATAGCTATACCGGATCAGACCGTACGTAACCAACAGGGCTGAGAACGTGAATGTGTCTGAAATCAGGAAGAACCACATCATGAGCTTGCCATAGCTCGCTCGCATAGGTTCAACCCCACCCATCCAGGATTTCTTATCGAACACGGCGTCCGATTCGGTTGTCAGAGGTTCATGGGTTGCGGTAGCCGCCATACCTTTAAACGATTATCAATGAAAATAGACTAAAAAGAAAAACAAATAAATCCAGAGAATGTCCAGAAAATGCCAGTAAGTGGCCGCGATTTCCAGCTGATTCAAGCTTTTAGCATGAATTCGTATACGAAATGCAGCCCACAATGCAGATACCAGTACCAGTAACCCAGATATCAGGTGAAATGCATGTAATCCAGTGAACACATACATGAATGAACCGGCCGGATTACCGACAAAAAATACTTTTTCGTCAACTAAAGCGACCCATCCCTGAAACTGCATGTACAGGAATACTAGACCGAGCGCAAAAGTAATGCTTATTGCTAGTTTGAGGGCGTTGAAGTTGTCTTTTTTTGCCGCTATGTAAGCCCAATGCATTGTCAGGCTACTCAGCACCAATACGCCCGAACTGTACGCAAAAATTGACGGAATTTCGTACTCTAGCCAGTTTCCCTCTGCACGCCGAACCAGATAGGCACTGGTCATAGCGGCAAAAATCATAATTATACTTACAATGAACAGCCACAAGATAAACTTACGGGGGTTCATTGATAACGTTTCTTCGGGCTCTTCAGCGAGCGCCACCTCGTTCACGTAGTCATTCATTGCTGTTACACTTTATCGAGTAAATACACGATTTGAACAACCGGCAGGTAGATCAGCGAGCCAAACATCATTTGAAGCGCTGCCTTGTCCGTACAAGTTCTCATTAAGTGAAACGTCTGTGCCAGAAACAAGATTCCGCCGATCATGGCGATGAATGCAGAATGTATACCGGTCATACCCAGCATGTATGGCAGCCAACCAACCGGTACTAAAAACAAGGTATAGAGCATGATACGGAAGGCCGTATCCGAGTCTTTTGCTTTTCCCGGCATCATCTGTATTCCAGCCTTCTTATACTCATCGAATGCTAACCAGCCGATAGCCCAGAAGTGCGGGAACTGCCAAAAAAATTGTATAGCAAATAAGATACCTGGTGCCCAGCCAAACTGATTGGTAGCCGCTACCCAGCCAATCATGGGCGGAAACGCACCGGGCAGCGCCCCGATAAAAACGGCAATCTGACCACGTCTCTTTAGAGGGGTATATACAAAGCCGTACAGCAGCAGCGACAGCACAGCCAGTGATGCTGCCCGGATGTTGAATACATATACAAACAGGAAAACACTGAGCGAGAATAGCACTAGCGAAACCCAGGCGGCTTCAGTAACGGTTGCACGGCCGGTCGGTAATGGGCGTACAGCCGTCCGCTTCATGAAACGGTCCGAATCCTTTTCAATGATTTGATTTATGATGTTAGCAGCGCCCGTAATCGCGATCGACGCGATTACTAACACGGCTACTTTCCACCAGACAACTGACTGTGAAGCGAGACAGTAGCCAAACACACCGGAAAATACAACCGCCAGTGTCAGCTTTAACTTTATTAACTCGATGTATACAGCAAGCCGCTCTACGAGGGCTTCTTTAACCAAAATTACTCGTTCCATTTAGCTGGATTGTAATGACACCATTTTGTCAACCCGCTCGGTAGCTCGTTGAGATGTCAGCAACACGATCATAAATTGAATGCCAACCAGCATGACTGCCAGCAGTATGTGGATTGGTTGAGCAAAAGCAGGAACAGCGAAATACCCCATAACTGCTCCAGTGACAATTTCGAAAATAACCAGTACCACTAGAATAACACCAAACGTTTTAACGATACCGTTTTTGACCGCTGTTTGAATGATATGTATGAGGTACAAATGTGCTCCTAACACCAGTAATGAAAAGCTTCGGTGAACGTAGAAAGGCCAGTTCAGCTGATCGATCCATCCTTGCCGATTGTCGTAACCAAGACGCTTTACGACAGCATCGAGTTGATCGCGTACTTCTGTACCCAGTATTAACTGAATAATTGTCAACGCAATGACTGCCATCGCAACGTTGCGAATTTTACGCGTATGTCGTGAGCTAACAGACTCGCTCAGTGACCAGCTTTCCTTATTTGCTTTCACCCATACATATAGCAGGGCAAACACAACAAAAATGGCGAGGAGCAAATGCGCTGTGATCAGATACTGTGCCAGCTCGGTAGACACTACTTTCGAACCCAGCCAGCCATTCGCGCCTATTAATAGGAATGCAGCCAGGCTGCCCCAGAAGAGACTACTATCCCTTTTAAACAGGGCTATTGACGATACCAGTGTCGCAAAAACAAAGAAGCCTGACAGAACGCCAAGCAACCGGTTAATATACTCGATCCAGGTTTTGACTGGATTGAAGATAACTTCTCCTTTCAGCTTGGCACCGTAAATCTCTTGATAGTTTGGTGGGAGCTGATTGATGTTGGTTGGGGGAACCCATTGGCCAAAGCACTTCGGCCAGTCCGGACATCCCATTCCGGAGCCAGTTCCCCTGACAATGCCACCTGCTAAAATAAGCAGGTAAATGATAAGCACTGTCAGGAGAGCAAGCGTACGGAAGCGGACTAAATCAGTGCGGTTGTTTGAACTGATCATTTAAGTTTTGTGCCTCGATTTCTTTTTCAAGCGAGATCAACTCATTCTCGTGTGGCAAGTTCGATTCGAGAGTTTGTGAATAAGGTACATTCTGCGGAATGTAATCCTCCTTCGCACCCGGCTTACTGTAATCGTATGGCCAACGATAAACAGCAGGAATCTCACCAGTCCAGTTGCCATGTCCTGGAACGATTGGTGTCGTCCACTCTAATGTGTTCGACTTCCATGGGTTCTGTGTTGCACGGCGACCACGAATAATACTGTTAACGAAGTTGTAGATAAAGATCCACTGAGCAGTGAACGTGAAAATAGCGGCTAAGCTAATGAACGCGTTCATGTCAGCGAAAATGTTCTTCGTAAAGTCGTAACTCGTGAATGCATAGTAACGACGGGGGAACCCGGCAATACCGACATAGTGCATTGGGAAAAACACAAGGTAAATGCCAATGAACGTCAGCCAGAAGTGAATATACCCTAGCTTCTCATTCATCATCTTCCCAAACATTTTGGGGAACCAATGATATACGCCTGCCAACAGACCGAACGCTGAAGCAGCCCCCATCACAAGGTGAAAGTGAGCTACGACAAAATATGTATCGTGCAGTTGAATGTCGAGTGCCGAGTTACCGAGAATAATACCGGTCAGACCACCCGATATGAAGAACGACACAAGGCCGATCGAGAACAACATTGCTGGCGTGAAGCGAATGTTTCCGCGCCACAACGTCGTGATGTAGTTAAATGCTTTTACCGCTGATGGTACTGCAATGATGAGTGTCAGGAACATGAACACCGATCCAAGGAATGGATTCATACCCGAAACAAACATATGGTGAGCCCACACGATGAACGCGAGGAATGCAATACCCATCATCGACGCGATCATCGCCCGGTAACCAAAAATTGGTTTACGTGAGTTTGTTGCGATGATTTCTGAGGTCATTCCCAGCGCAGGCAGCAGTACGATATATACCTCGGGGTGCCCCAAGAACCAGAATAAATGCTGGAAAAGGATCGGGCTACCACCAACGTTTGGCAGTGCTTCGCCATTCACATAAATCTCTGACAGATAAAAGCTTGTACCAAAGCTACGGTCAAAGATGAGTAGCAGTGCCGCCGAAAGTAGTACGGGGAATGAGATAAGTCCAAGTACAGCTGTCAGAAAGAAAGCCCAGATTGTCAGAGGCAGTTTGCTGAACGACATCCCCCGTGTCCGCAGGTTGATAACGGTAGTGATGTAGTTGATACCGCCCAATAGCTGCGACACGATAAAGAGTGCCATACTGATGAGCCAAAGCGTCATACCAAACTCAGATCCCTTGTGTGCTTGCGGCAATGCACTCAATGGTGGGTATACAACCCATCCACCACCTGCAGGTCCCGTTTCAATGAACAACGACCCAAACATAACCGCACTGGCCAGGAAGAAGAACCAGTACGATAGCATGTTCAAAAAGCCCGATGCCATATCACGGGCACCGATTTGAAGCGGAATCAGGAAGTTAGAAAACGTACCACTCAAACCGGCTGTCAATACAAAGAATACCATGATAGTACCGTGCATTGTTACCAAAGCCAGGTAAAAGTCTGGGTCTAACTTGCCGCTTTCATCAATCCAGGTACCAAGGATTGGCCGTAGGAAGTCCATTTTCATACTAGGGAAACCTAGTTGTAAACGGAACATCACCGACAGGCTAATACCAATGACCGACCAAATGATACCGGTAATCAGGTATTGCTTAGCAATCGTTTTGTGATCTTCAGAGAAAACGTATGTGCGCCAAAAACTCTGCGGCTCGTGGTGATCATGCACATCTGCATGGGCCACAGCGGGTGAGTTAGATTCTATAGTCGCCATAGTATTTGATTTTTAAAATAGGTTCAGTCTTATCGTATCGTAGCAGCAGATACTACGTTCACTCCACCTTGCTGTACTGACGCCGTTGTGCTGTCTGAAGGGGCAGCAGCTCCTTCTAAATATTTCGCAGCCTTCGCCTTCAAGTTTGCAGGAATTCGGCTTGCTAGTTCTGGAGTCGATGAAAGAAGCGGTTTTTGCTCTTTACACCATGCCTGCCAGGTAGCTTCATCTTCTACGATTAACCGAATTCGCATCGAGAAGTGTCCACGTCCGCAGACTTCTGTACAAGCTATTTCGTAACCAAAGTTTGGGTTACCTGTTATGTTCCGCATCTCATCCGTCGTTTTATCGGCGGTGAACGCAAAGCGGGTTGGCATGCCTGGTACTGCATCCATTTTCACCCGCATGTGAGGAATGAACACACTATGCAGTACGTCACGTGCCCGGATTTTAAGTAGAATAGGCTTATTAACGGGAATGTGTAGTTCCGTTGTACTGGTAAAATCATCAAACGACGCTTCGTCAGTGTAATCAATACCTGTATCGTTCGCGTTATCAATCAGCTTATAGTTGTAAGCACCGAGCTTGTTGTTATCAACACCTGGGTAGCGTACAATCCAGTTAAATTGCTTACCGACAATTTCAAAAACTTGTGAATTTTCAGGCGCTTCTGCCATAATGTCGCGCCAAGCGCGCCAGCCCGTAAACACTAGTACCGCCATGATAACCGCAGGAATTACTGTCCAGATCAATTCCAGCTTGTGGTTTTCAGGATAATAAGCAGCCCGACGGCCTTCTTTGTGCTGATATTTCCAAGCGAAAATGAATAGCAGGGCGTTCGTAACGACAAAGGCAAACGTAATTATACCCATCGACAACCAGAACAGGAAATCTGTACGACGGCCGTGTGGTGACGATGCTTCGGGCAAAAAGAACTGACGTGCGTACATGAACGACCAAACAGCTCCAATGAGGCCAACGATAAAGAAGACTAGGAAAAGCACACCGTTGATACGGTTGCTCGTTACCGAGAACTCCGAGTCATTGGCGCCATTTGCATTCTTTACGACAGCAGCCATCCGGGAGACCACCAATGCAGCCAAACCGAGAAAGATTACTGATAAAATGGCGACTATATAAATCATAGAGGTAATGAGTTACTAGTTGATATCGTGGTGCAGCGACTCTTCCAACATCGGGTGATGCTTCGGAACCAGATTTGCTTTCTCTAACTGACTGTAAACGCTCCATACGAAGCCCGACGCGAAGATCAGAATCATACCGAACTCCATCGGACCAAAACCGCCATGAGAACCAACTGTTCCGGGCATAATGTTTACGTAAAAATCAAAGTAGTGTCCAATCACAATACCCCAAGCTGCTACTTTCAAAATGATGCCAGTACGTTTCGCTGCCGTTGTCATAAGAACAAGAAACGGGAAGACAAAATTCAGCGTCAGGTTGATAAAGAATGGGGCCTTATAGATACCGCCGAAGCCACTGAAGATCTCTCTGTAATGGATCGTTTCTTCAGGCAAGTTGGCATAGTAGATAAGCATAAACTGCGCGAACCACACGTAAGTCCAGAAAATGCTGAAGGCAAACATGAACTTACCCAGATCGTGCAGGTGGCTTTCCGTTACAATCTGTAAATAGCCCCGCTCTTTGAGCGCCAGAACGGTCAGCGTGATGATGGCCAGACCAGTAACGTGCCAACTCGCCAATGTATACCAACCGAACATGGTACTGAACCAGTGTGTATCGATCGACATGACAAAGTCCCAAGCAGACGTCGACGATGTTACGGCAAACACAACAAGGAATATAACACCGACACGCAGGCTCTTGTAGTAGTAATCTGTACCACCCGATAGATCTTCCTGAAGCGAGTAGCTTCTGATCATACGCCACAGTACGTACCACAGCACAAAGTACAGTGCAACACGGATGACGTAGAAAGGCGTGTTCAGAAAACCATGCTTACCAGCAATAATTGGGTCGTATTCCGGGCTCGCTGTATCATATAGCGCAGGATTTGTCCAGTGAAACAAATCGTGACCAGCCAGGAAGAACACTGCCAGAACAACAATACCCATTATTGGTAAGTAAGCAGGTAATGCTTCAGGTACCCGCTTGAAAGCAACGGACCATCCGGCCTGGGCCAGGTAGTTGTACGACATAAAGAACATGCCGATTACTGAAGCACCCGTAAAATAGATTGCATTCAGCCACACGTTAGCCCATAGACGGTTTGTCCACTTATAGGCATGATGTGCCACGCCTTCAGCATGCTCTGCACCAGCCGCATGTGCCACTTCGTGCGTTTCATGACCGCCCCCTGATGCTGCCAGGAAGCAACCTAGGGCAACTAAAACAACACCAGCACCCAACCCCATAAGGATTCGGCGCTTGGAGTCAGCCGTAAATTCAAATTGTTCGTCTACAGACGGTATTGCGTGAGCCGATGCCATTCCTGATAAATTTGCCGTTTTTCTTTAATCGACTTCAATACTTCTGAAGTCGGCTACCAGCCTTGATTAACCCTGTTGCAGTTTATGAACGTACTGAACAATTTTCCAGCGATCGTCCGGCGTGATCTGTGATCCGTGGGGCCACATACGACCTTTACCGTTGGTGATTACGTGGAAAATGTGACCATCGTTAAGCGTTTTTAACGCATCCGACGAGTAGTTTGGAACACCTTTATACTGAGCGGCAACCGGACCATCACCTTTTCCGCCTTCTCCGTGGCAGTGTTGACAGTAACGGCCGTACAACACTTTACCATCAGCTAGTGCCTGCTCGCTCTGTGGGATCGGGTTTTTCAACACGCGTTCCGAGATACCAATGCTGTCAGCTGGAATGTTGTACAGCATCAGGTCAGCACTTGTTGAGTCACCACTCCCGAATTTCGTTTGGTAGTTAGGACGAGCCACTGTTCCCGATGCAGGTAAACGCATGTTCAATTTCATCGGATTGATTTCGTTTGGCTTAACCTGACGATAAGGTTCGTAACCAACGGCATCGTACATCTGGGGAGCATATTCTACCCCGGTGTTATCGTGGCCGCGTTTGCAACCGGAACCAGCAACGATCAGCCCCACAAAAGTCAGCGCTACGATGCCCGTATTATATGAGATTCTAATCATGACTGGATTTAAAACTGCTTGATATTAACTTCAGCGGCACCAGAACGCTTAAGGATGCTTTCTATGTCGCCTTCGCCGATGTCGTTTTTGCTCATGTCGATTGTCATGGCAAATTTGTTATCGGTTGTCCGTAGATCATACATCAGTGGTTTGACAGTAGGCCCTAGTCCATTAGACAGGAGAAACGTCGCCACCATGCCCAGAGCGCTGAACAGTACGGTAAGCTCGAAGAAAATAGGAATGTAAATGATTGGCGAATAGGAGTCTTTCCCGCCCACAATCATTGGCCAGTCGTACCCTTCCGTATAAAAAGTCAACGATATGGCCGTCAGCGTTCCTGTCAGACCGAAAAGGAAAGCAGCTATACCCAGCTTCGTCCGGGGATGGCCCAGCGCTACATCCAACCCGTGAATTGGGAACGGAGAATATACTTCATGAATCTTTACGCCTGCTTTGCGAACGTCCTTTACGGCTTGTAACACGACATCATCGTCGTCATAGATACCTACCAGGAACTTGCTGTTGCTATGCACGTCTGACATGATCAGGACTAGTTAGTTACTCGCTGATTCTCTGCTCGAGAACACAGTCAGTTGGTTAATCAATATTCTTGTTGAATGTCGGACTCGTTACCCGCTCGCCTTTGGCAACACCAGATACTGATGCAGGAAGCTTCTCCGACGACGACTTGATTACTGTCTTCACTTCGGCCATGTTAACTACTGGCAGAAACTTGGAGAACAGAAGGAACAAGGTGAAGAAGAGACCAAACGAGAAAATATAGTCACTGATGTCAAACAGCGTCGGGTGGAACATTGCCCAGCTCGATGGCAGGTAATCGCGGTGCAGCGACGTAACGATAATTACAAACCGTTCGAACCACATACCGATGTTTACAATGACGGACAACGTAAACGTCCAGACGACGCTCCGGCGAATCGCCCGCGACCAGAATAGCTGCGGAGAGATTACGTTACAGGTCATCATGGCTGCATATGCCCACCAATATGGTCCCGTAGCACGGTTGATAAATGCGTAGCTTTCAAATTCTACGCCTGAGTACCAGGCGATGAAAAACTCCGTCAGGTAAGCAACACCCACGATGGAACCGGTCAGGGTAATGACCTTATTCATCGATTCAATATGCTCTACCGTAATGTAATCTTCCAGCTTGAACACGACCCGAATGATCAGTACCAGGTTTTGTACCATGGCAAAGCCCGAGAAGATAGCACCAGCAACGAAGTACGGCGGGAAAATCGTGGTGTGCCAGCCGGGGATAACCGAGGTCGCAAAGTCGAACGATACGATTGTGTGTACCGAAAGTACGAGGGGGGTCGAAAGACCAGCCAGAATCAAGCTGATATATTCGTAACGAGCCCATGTTTTTGCCGAACCGTTCCAGCCGAGCGAGAATGCACCATAGATGTAGCGTGATACTTTGCTACGAGCACGGTCACGAATCGTTGCCAAATCCGGCAGCAGACCCATATACCAGAACACCAGCGATACAGTGAAATAGGTACTGATCGCAAATACGTCCCAGACAAGTGGCGATTTGAAGTTAACCCACAGTGATCCGAAAGTATTTGGTAGTGGCAACGCCCACAGCGCCAGCCATGGCCGACCCATGTGCATCAGGATGAAGCTTGCAGCGCAGATAACGGCGAAGATCGTCATAGCTTCTGCTGCGCGGTTTACAGCCGTCCGCCATTTCTGACGGAACAATAGCAGAATGGCCGAGATCAGCGTACCGGCGTGACCGATACCGACCCACCATACGAAGTTGGTGATGTCCCAGGCCCAACCTACTGTTTTGTTTAGCCCCCACACACCTAAGCCTTCCCACCATGTCCAAAAGACACAGGCGGCTCCGTAAATGAGCACAACGACAGCAATCGTGAAGGCAATCGTCCACTCACGAGTTGGCTTACCTTCAACCTGTCTGCTGATGTCCTCTGTTACGTCGGCATAGGTTTTACCACCGGTGACGAGAGGAGTTCTTACGGCTGATGTAACATGCGACATATTGTTACTATTTTCTTATGTAAACGATTGGTCCTATTAACCAGAAGTTCTTGTGGAACTCCTTGTTCACTTTAGTTGATCTTAAGCTTCCGTTGTTTTCTGAACGCGCTCCTGTTTCGGCGCTTCGTCTTTGTTACGGATCTTGGTCAGATAAGAAATCTGCGGCCGTACGTTGATTTCCTCAAGTACGTGGAAGGCGCGACCCTCGCGTTCAACGTCAAGCGTTTGCGAGATTGTGCTCTCCGGATTGTTCATATCACCAAAGATGATTGCTTCCGTCGGGCACGACTGTGCACAGGCAACTTGAACTTCATCAGGTTGTAAACGACGCCGTTCTTTCTTCGCGGTCAGTTTCGTTTCCTGAATACGCTGTACACAGAACGAGCATTTTTCGATGACACCGCGTGAACGTACTGTCACGTCGGGATTGATAACCATCTTACCCAGATCATTATTGAAGTGGTAATCGAAGTTATCGTTATCGAAGTATTTGAACCAGTTGAAGCGACGTACTTTATAAGGACAGTTGTTCGCACAGTAACGAGTACCTACGCAACGGTTATAGGTCATCTGGTTCAGACCTTCCGTGCTATGCGTGGTTGCCAGTACTGGACATACCGTTTCGCAGGGTGCGTTGCTACAATGCTGGCAGAGCATCGGTTGGAATGTTACCTCTGGATTGGCAGAAGCAATTTCCAGAGCAGAGTAATCTTCCGCTTCGGCATCGCTGCTGTAATACCGGTCGATACGCATCCAGTGCATTTCACGACGGTTGATTACTTCTTCGCGACCAACAACCTGAATATTGTTTTCAGCATTACAGGCCACTACGCAGGCACCACAACCGATACATGAGTTCAGGTCGATGACCATACCCCACGAGTGGTTCGGTTTTCCGTAACCGTTCCAGAGCGAAATGTCTGTCGGCGTCTTTGGGCCTTCCGACGTCACGACATGCGGAATATAACGACCAGCCTTGGGGTCTTTCACGTAGCTTGCCAGAACAGATTCCTGCAAAACAGCCTGGCGACCCATGACCGTTTCGTGCGTCTGCGTCTGTGCAATTTCACGCCGACCGCTTGCTTTCGCCACGGTTGCGCTGAACGCGCTGAACGTTACAACGCCGTTGACCAGGCTAGCAAATGGGAACACGTTCTTGCCTACACCATCGGCTGACTTGCCGGCTTTCTCACGGCCGAAGCCAATGGCTATCGATACCGTGTTGTCAGCTTGGCCAGGCTGTACGAGAACTGGAAGTTCCACCGATTTACCGTTTACCGTAACGGTAACCAGATCATTCTGGGCTAAGCCCATGTCGGCAGCTGTTTTCTGCGAAATAGCAGCATAGTTATCCCAGCACGCTTTCGAAATTGGGTCAGGCAATTCCTGAAGCCATGGGTTATTCGCTACAGAACCGGCACCCATGCCTACTTTTTCGTACAATGCCAACTCCATACCCGTTGTTGGCTTGTACCGCTGAACAACAGCAGTAGCAGCGGCAGCTGTGTTTCCCGCGAACGTAGCAGCCGTAGCAGCCTTACCTTTATTTGGCTCGAAAACCCCGTCATGCAGGCATTTCACCCAGAACTCGTCAAACGAACCGAAGCCACTTGCCAGCGGAAAGTAATTCGTACGCCAGAAGTTTTTCAGATAAACCTGAAAATCCGACGGACGGCCTGCCCACTTCAGTAAACTCGACTGGAATTGACGCGTGTTATAAATCAGCGTAATAGCCGGCTGGGTTAGGCTGTAAAAACCACGGTGTGGCTCGGCATCACTCCAGCTTTCCAAGAAGTGCGGAGCCGGAGCAATGAACTTTGCCAGCGATGCAGTTTCATCAGCCCGGTCAGCCAGCGAAACCGACAGTCCGATTTTCGGCAATGCTTCGGCTAACTCAGCGCCACGAGCATGATCGTAGACGGGGTTCGCTCCGTAGAAAATAACGGCACCGATGCGACCAGCTTTTGCGTCGTTGATAAACGCATTCATTTGCTGGTCATTACCCTGCCGGTAGTTGACGGGCGTACCCAGATCGATGGTCGTACCGTAGCTGCCCAGCAGGCTGTTCAGCGCATTGACGATAACCTGTACGTTTGGATCATTGGAACCCGACACAACCAGTGCCTGACCGCGTGATGCAGTCAGTTCAGCAGCAGCTTTGTCAAGGTACTGCACATCTACAGCTGGAGTACTGACGGGCGAACCGCCTAATTTCGAAGAAACCTTATTATATAGGGCTGCAACAACCAAACCTTCTTGAGAAGGCTTAATAGCTGACCGATAATCAGCATTCGAACCTGTTAGCGACAATCCCGTCTCAAACTGATACAGGCGGGACATGGTCTTTTTGCCCTTGCCAACTGCACCAATTTTTCGGGTCTGAATGTATGTCTTCGCGTTTTCCAGTGGAGCAATCCAGGTACCGAGGAAGTCTGCGCCAACACTGACAATCGTTTTGGCTTTGCTGAAGTCATAGGACGGGATAACCGCCTGTCCGAACGACTGTTGGTTTGCCACAACAACACCGTATGCCGAATTTGCATCGTACATGACATGCTGAGCCGTTGGGTACTTCGCAATGAAATCGGCGATAACTGCTTTCGTAGAAGGGCTTAGGATTGTACCCGTCACGATACGAATAGCACCACCGCGTGCGGCAACAGATGCCAGTTGCGTTGTGATCTCGCGGTCAGCAGTAGCCCAGTCAATATTGGCATCACCCCGCTTGGGACCTTTCAGTTTATCAATGTCATAAAGTGACAAAACCGAAGCCTGAACGCGAGCCGTAGTTCCACCTTTCGAAATGCTCGACAGCGGATTACCTTCTATTTTGATGGGCCGACCTTCGCGCGTTTCTACCAAGATAGCCGCGTAGTCGCCACCGTCTGTATACGTTGATGCGTAATAGTCAGAGATTGACGGGAACGTACCAACGGGCTTGTTGATGTACGGAATTGCTTTGTGAACCGGCGTTTCGCAGGCAGCCAACGAAACAGCGGCCATTCCGAAACCCATTGCTTTCAGAAAATCACGGCGTTGGGTGTTCGATCCGCCCAGCAGACCCTGAATGTCGTCTGACGAGTCGGTCAAATCAGGGTTGTTAAACTCGCTAGCTGCATGTTTTACAAACGTTGCATCGTTGCGTAGTTCCTCTACCCCTTTCCAATACCGTTTAGATGTATTTTCCATGCGTGTTATAATCCAGCGCTTGCTGAAACGAATAATGGGTATAGTATAACGAATAGCAGGTCGACCCGTACTTGAGCCTTGCTTGCTATTCGTTACTCATGGATCTTAATAATGGCACTTCGAACACTCCAGACCACCGATGTTAGCAACTTTCAGCGGCTCTTTGCTGTCTTTGCTGTGCAGCGCAACCAACTTATCATAGTAGGCATTGCCTTTCGTGTTTACTTCAGTCCGACGGTGACAGTCGATACACCAGCCCATCGTCAATGACGAACGCTGTTCGACCACTTCCATCTTCTCGATCTCACCGTGGCACGTCTGGCACTGAATATTACCAACGTTTACGTGTTGCGCGTGGTTGAAGTAAGCAAGATCAGGCAGGTTGTGTACGCGAATCCACTCGATCGGCTGGTTATTTTCGATAGCCGCGTAGATTTTCTGAATCTCAGGCGACTCTTTCTTGATAACCCCATGGCAGTTCATACAGATATTGGCTGCAGGGATGGTAGCGCTTTTGCCTTTATTCACACCCGTGTGGCAGTAGTTACAGTCGATCTTGTACTGACCGGCGTGTAGCTTGTGCGAGTATGCGATGGGTTGCTTAGGCGCGTATCCTTGCTGAATACCGATGCTGTAAGCACCGTCAATTGTTTCTTTCGCCACTACCAACAGGAACAGCCAGATAACTACCGAGCGGATTGTCGAATTGTTGACTGTGTCCGACAGACCCTGCTTCAGACGTTGTGCAAACGAAGACTGCGGCTGGGTTCCTTCTGCCGTTGCTGGCGTTACAGCTTTTGACAGGATGGTCGCAATAGCCAGCAGTACGCCAAGTACCAGAACCATTACGATCAGAAGCGCAACCAGAACAATCGTAAACAATTCCGAAGGACCAGATGCAGCAGCGGTTCCACCGCTTGAAGGTGCGCCTTTGTCACTACCTTTGGTATCTGTCCCTGTAGCAGCAGCAGGAGCACTCTGTTGATCGATGTAAGCGAGAATACCGTCGATGTCGGCGTTTGTCAGGCTAGGAAAGCTTGACATTTGAACTTTACCAAATTTGTTGAAAACCTGGTTAGCATACGCGTCACCGCTAGCAACGACAGCCGACGAATTCTTAATCCATTTGTAAAGCCACTCTTTTCCAGGTGTTCGTGCTTGAACACCTTTCAAACCAGGTCCAACCAGCACATCGTCACCCGTCGAGTGACACTGCGCGCAGTTGTTCGTAAAAAGCGTTTTCCCTTTTTCGGCGTCACCGCCCCCACCACCGCCAGCGGGTGCAGCGGCAGCAGTTGATGCACCTCCAGCTGGTGCTGCCGTAGCGGACGAGTCTTGGGCATGGGCCCGGCCACTGCCTACCATCAGCGCCAGAGCTAGAGAAGCGGTCCCTAAAACTCTGTATAAATGGCTCATTTCGAGACGCATTTTAATTGATTGAATCAACATAAACACTACTACCTTTTTCTTGGCTCACAAAAGTACGATACGATCACTGTTCGGCAAAAATTGGCCTTTAGTTATTTATTGCTACATTTTTATTTATACGGATTCTAATTAAGCTACTTCTTTTGGTTGATTTGTGCCCCCTGAAAAGCGGAATCTAAAGTAGGCAAAAACAAAAAAACCATTCAGCTACGCGTTCTACTTCGGTGCGCATCTGAATGGTTTTTGTCGGAGGTTCCGAGCGGATTCGAACCGCTGTACGAGCTTTTGCAGAGCTCTGCCTAGCCACTCGGCCACGGAACCAGCTTCCCGCTCAGCCAGTATTAGCTGCTTTGGGAGTGCAAATATATGATTTAATTCGGCAGTACCGCTCTGGGCACAAAAAAAAGCCCCGCTGGTGCGGGGCTTTTCACAAATTGGCTGGCTTAGTTACGGCCTTCCATCTGCTCTTTCAGGGCAGCCAGTGCATCGAGGTCACCCAGGGTTGCACCGCGCTCTGGCTGGTTCGATGTCTGAGCTGGTTTGCTTGGCGTAGCTTTAGGCTTCGACTCGCGAACTGGCTCATTCTTCTCCTGCCATGTACGGGTATGCGACAGCATAATCCGCTTTTCTTCTTTCGAGAACTCCGTCACGCGGAAGTCAAGCGACTCGCCAACTTCAGCGGCTGTACCATCTTCCTTGGTCAGGTTTTTCAGCGACGAGAAACCTTCGATGCCGTAAGGCAGCTCCAGGGTTGCCATCTTGTCGTTTTTGCTGATGATCGTGCAACGGTGTACGGTGCCAACAGCAAAGACTGACTCGAACGTATCCCATGGGTTTTCTTCGAGTTGTTTGTGACCCAAGGCCAAGCGACGGTTGTCGATATCCAGTTCAAGCACAACTACGTCCAGGTTTTCACCGACTTTGATGAAATCCGACGGATGCTTGATCTTTTTCGTCCACGACAGGTCTGATACGTGTACCAGTCCGTCGATACCCTCTTCCAGTTCCAGGAACAGACCGAAGTTGGTCAGGTTACGAACAACACCCGTGTGCTTCGTACCGACGGCGTATTTCGAACGCAGTTCAGGACGGGTCCAGGGGTCTTCGGTGAGTTGCTTGATGCCAAGCGACATTTTCCGGTCGTTACGATCCAGCGTCAGCACTTGTGCTTCTACTTCGTCACCAACTTTCAGGAACTCTTGTGGATTACGCAGGTGCTGCGACCACGACATCTCCGATACGTGGATGAGCCCTTCTACACCCGGCATGATTTCCAGGAACGCGCCGTAGTCGGCTACGTTGACGATCCGACCTTTTACTTTCGAACCAACCTGAATGTCTTCCGACAGAGCATCCCATGGGTGAGCCTGAAGTTGCTTCATGCCCAGCGAGATCCGCTTCTTATCCTCGTCGAAGTCAAGCACAACAACGTTGACTTTCTGATCGAGGTGAAGCACTTCCGATGGGTGGCTGATACGGCCCCACGAGATATCGGTGATGTGCAGCAGACCATCAACACCACCCAGATCGATGAACACACCGAAGTTGGTCATGTTTTTGATCACGCCTTCCAGTACCTGACCTTTCTCAAGGTTGTTCAAGATCTGAGCGCGCTGTGCTTCGAGGTCTTTCTCGATCAGTACTTTGTGCGAAACGACAACGTTGTCGTTAGCGTAGTTGATCTTGACGACCTTAACTTCCATTTTCTTGCCAACGAACACGTCGAAATCACGGATCGGCTTAACGTCAATCTGCGAACCGGGCAGGAAGGCTTCAATGCTGAAAATATCGACAATAAGACCACCTTTGGTCCGACGCTTCACGAAGCCATCGATAACGAGGTCTTCATCAAGCGCGCGCTGAATTTTCTGCCAGGCGGTGATTACCTTCGCTTTCTTGCGCGACAGCACCAGCTGACCGTTCGGGTCTTCCTGATTCTCTACGTAAACTTCTACTTCATCACCCATTTTGAGTTCGGGCATGTCCCGGAACTCTGAAGCGGGCACCAGGCCGTCCGACTTGAAGCCAATGTTGAGCAGAATCTCGCGATCCGTAATCCCAACGACGGTTCCCATCACTACTTCTTTCTCTTTAACCTCCGACAACGTGTTGTCGTACATCTCCAGCATCCGGTCGCGTTCTGCGTCCGAATAGCCGCTACCAAACCCTTTGTTGTCTGCCCGATCCCAATCGAAAGCAGGCAGTTCGCGCTGTTGCGTTTTGCTCATAAAAAATGGTTTCCTGACCCACTCGGTACATCAGTTCGTGGGTCAATGGCGAACTGACTTTTAGGTTGAATTTTTCCTTTTGAAAAAGGACTGCAAAGATAGCAAATGCTATTCAGAAAAAGTTTCAAAATGTTGATTTCAAGAGAGAAAGCACGTTGACAACGAAAAGGCCGTCAGCGAAACCGCTTTTTCCAGCTGGCTTCCCTGACGGCTTTCCATTTTTGCGCTTGCAGGTATTACTGAAACGCCTTTTCCTTCCTGGCTAAAAATGGGAGCCAGCTTTGTTCGATTGAGCCGGAGAAGTCGCGCAGAAAAACCAGAAAAGTCGGCTTATAGGGTTTCTGGCGCAATTTGAGATTAGCCTCTTCCGGTGTGTAATCACCTTTGCGGGAATTGCATCGCTTGCAGGCCGTCGCCAGATTATCCCAGCTGGTTTTTCCCCCCCTCGATTTTGGTAATACGTGATCCAGCGTCAGATCGTCGGTTGTTCCGCAATACTGACAGTGGTGCCCATCCCGCTTGAAAATGTTCTGCCGGGTCAACATAACCCCTTTGTAGGGCAGATTTACGTACCGATGCAGCCGGATAACGGTTGGCATCGGAAACTCGGCAGAAACGGTTCGAAGTTTGAATTGATCCGATTCAGCAACGAGTTCGGCTTTGTCCAGGTAAACCAGCAGAAATGCTTTCGGGACGGAGCAGATACTGAGTGCACTGTAATCTTGGTTTAAGACTAATACTTTCCTGCCCATATCGCGTTTGGATGCCTCTGTGTGGTAGCAAGTTACAGAGTTATCCACATAACAGCAATAGCTGTGGAAAAATTACGCTACTGTCAGGATAGAGTATTCGTGTTAGTAGCGTTCGCGCTGCATGTCCCGCTGTACGTCGCGTTCCTTTATGCTGTCTCGTTTATCGTATAGCTTTTTACCTTTTGCCAGGGCGATGTCCACTTTAGCGAAACCGCGATCAGTCGTAAACATACGCACCGGCACAATCGTCAACCCCTGATCCTTCAGGTTCTCGGTCAGTCGGCGAATTTCGCGTTTGGTAAGCAGCAGTTTCCGGTCCCGGAGCGGTTCGTGATTATAGTGTGTTCCTTCCGAATAGAGCGAAATATTCATTTGCCGGATATACAACTCGTCGTTCAGCAACAAACAGTACGCATCCTGCAGGTTGACTTTGCCCTGCCGGACCGATTTTATCTCGGTACCCGTCAGCACAATGCCGGCGGTATAAGTTTCCAAAAAGCTATACTCAAACGACGCCCGGCGATTGCGGATGTCGACGCGTTTTACGATAGACGAAGAGGCCATAATAGTCTAATAAGGGCGGCAAAGGTAGCCGTATCAGACAAAAACACGGGGATGCCGCTACAGGTTTGTGACCGGAACGAAGTTTGCTTATCCCAATAGCGAGTAAAGGTCGCCTGGCGGGCCGGTGTTTTCGTTGTAAAAAACGGTAGCGAAGTCACAGCCTCAAGACCCGGTACAGCACCGGCCCAAACCAAAGCGATATAAGCAGCTGGCCTCAACGACCGCGTGCCTGCTGTCGCAGAAAGGGGCAAAAACAGTGCCTGAACGGGAATAAATCAATTATTTGGTAAAACCAGCAGCCGTAGCGTTGCGCTTCAAAAAAAGCAACTCCCTGTTGTTACTATTAAAAAATAGGCGCTAACAGGCACAAGAATAGTGCCATATATTTATACGATTCGTTATAATTATTAACAAAAGGGGGCTGCTGTTCGTACGAACAGCAGCCCCCTTTTGTTAGCCAGGAAAGGACTTACTTTTTAGTCGCCTGCTTGTCTTTGTACTCTTTGTTCAGTCCAGCAAGGACCGCTTGCGTACGATCGCCGGAGGGGTCGGCAAACAGAATGCCACCGCCTTTGGTGTAGCCCAGTACGAATTCGTATTTGTTTGTCGCGTTTACTTTCTTCAGATAATCGTAGATCTGATCGTAAAGCTGTTTGTTTTTGTTTTGCTCTTCGACCGCCAGATTCTGTGCCGCCCGCTCACGGTAAGCGAGAATATCCTGTTGTTCTTTCTGCAATGATGCCTCAGTTGCCCGACCCTGCTCCTGTGTCATGGTAGCGGCCCGCTGTTGGAAAAAAGCCACTTTATTTTGCAGGTTACGGCCTTTGTTAGCCAGATCGTTCTCTAGTTGAAAACGCTTGCTCTCCAACACTTTCTGCGTATCCTTGAAAAAGTCGTACTTGGTCAGGAGTGAATCGACATTGACATAAACGATTTCACGGCCTTTGGCGGCTGCGGGTTTGGCAACTACCGGCTCTGCATCGGGCTGACGGTCTTTGAAGTGGAGATAGTACAGAACGGCTACGGCTACGGCCAGCACAACATTGATAATCAGTGAGGCATTCTTCACAGGTAATCGACTTAGTTGGTGATAGTTTATCCGACAAAGGTAATGGTTTATGCGTCTCTCGGGGCACTAACGGCCGGGTTTGTCGCCCGTCGGATTAAAAAGCCAGTCAGCCCAGATAACCCGCCAATCAGTCCACCCAACACAACGGTAACCAGCAGCGGTAGAGCCGCTGATTCTGACTTGAATAGCAGAAGACCCATGCGCCCGGTAAAGACCCCTTCTGTGCGTAGATGAATCAGCAGTGCATACAACAGCCACACCACTGCAATGCCAAGAAAACCACTCAGAAACGCCTGCCCCCCCCGTGTGCTACGCCAGAAGCATACGCCAAACGCCACAATAGCGATGCTCCACCAGGGCAATACGAGTTGCGCCAACGCGCTGAGCAGCATGATAAATAGGATCTGAATCATGTCGAAACAAGTTAGTTCATAGTGATACGATGGGTGATCCGGGCGTGCCTGACCTGCGATGAAGTCAGATAGAGTAATTCGTTTAGCTTACCCTGCCGCCAGGTTTCGACCATGTTTACGTAGTACGGACTACCCGGATTGCCCGATTGACCACCAGGATAGACACCATACGCTTTCGGTTCCGGTCCCAATGCAACAACCATCCGCCAGGAGGGGCCGGTCCGCTCAGTCGTTGCGTTGACGATACCCGCACCACCGCCTACGTTTAGGTCGAGCACGCTGAACGCATCCAGACCGGGAATCAGGTGCCTGATATCGGTACTCTTATACGTTGCCCACGACCAGCCTGTGCCGAGACTACCATACCTACGTACCAGCGTGTCGCAGGTAGCGCGGAAGCTTTGCTGCATAATCTGGGGCAGATGCTCGCGAACGGGTGTCTTTTTGTTGTCGAACCAGCGGGAGCCGGTGTCGCGCTTCATCAGCGTCAGTGTACGATCGAAGGTGGGGGGCCGCATAGGCAAGGTGTCGCCTTCATTGAAATCATCGGCCCAGATGGCGTGCATCAACTGAGCCGTCCATTCGGTGAAAATCGTCGGCCCAACCTCGCCGGGATCGTTGTTCAGCTTCCAGGATTTTAGCTGTTGTAAAGCCTGCTGCTCGGATGCAGTAAGGCCTTTCTCCGGTAGCAGTGGCAGCAATATGGGTAGCGCATCGGCCGCACGCAGATTATATACGTCGTTTTGTAACTGCCGCATACTGTCGACGGTAACCCGCTGCATCTGCGTTAGTCGGTCGTTGATACGCTGTCCCCGCTCGTAGGGAGCAAAAATCCAGTTGAGGTAGTACGGGTACGTCGGATCGGTGGACGATTGGTTGGCCGAACTGACGAAATGCCGGGGCGGATTTTTCACCAGTGGGTTTTGTTCGGCCGGAATGTAGCCGTGCCAGTCGTCGGCCGGATTTGTTCCATCAAGCATAAACTTGCCCTGTTGCCGCCATTTCAGCGGAAACCGACCGTTGGGCGAAATCGCAATGTCATTGTTATTGTCAGCAAAAATGAAGTTCTGCGCCGGAGCCACGTAATATGTCAACGCTTTTCGGTAATCGGCGAAGTTGCGGGCGCGGTTTAGCTCGTAAAAGCAGATCAGTTCGTTCGATGGCTTGTGCGCGATCCACTGAGCCGCGTAACCGACAGGAATATTGCGTTTAAATGCTTTCTGACCGGCTTCGTACACAACCGGCCCGTGGTGCGTGTACAGAACGGTGTCATTGACTGTTGGCAGTCCTTTTACCGCAATCCGCTCGATACGACGTCGTACTGGTTTCCATTGGTTGTCGTGCCAATATTCTTTGCGCGACGCATCGCGGAATTTGATTGCGTAGAAATCCAGCACGTCGGAGCCGACATTGGTTACGCCCCAGGCAACATCTTTGTTGAAGCCAATGATAACATTGGGCGAGCCGGGCAGCGACGCACCGTAGACGTTTACCGTTGGCGACACCAGCTGAATCTGGTACCAGATCGACGGTAGACTCAGGGTTAAGTGAGGATCATTCGACAGAATTGGGTGACCTGTCGCCGACTTTTCCGGACCCACCGCCCAGTTATTTGAGCCGATCGCCGGATTGGCCCGTGGGTGGCGAAACAGTTGAGTCAGCGCGAAGTCAGGCAAATTGGCGACGTTCTGTCCACTGTCGGCGGGTGCTTTCGGAATGGGTAGGGGGGTAAAGTCCCACTTCGTCCCGACCGGGATGATTGGGTCTTCGTGAGCGGGGTAGTTCGGAAATAGGTCAGCTGTAACTGTAGGACCATATTTCCGCAGCACGTTGGTCATTAGCAGATCGTCGGCACCGCTGGCCAGCGTGCTGGTCATGGCTTTGAGCAACAGGGCACATTTCAACGATGTCCAGGCTTCGGGGGCATACCCCAGCAGTTTATACTCAATCGGGTAGCTGGCCGGCTTGAGCTGCTTGATCCACGCATTAACGCCCGCCGTGTACGCGTCCAGCATGGCGCGGGTTTGCGGATTTTTCTCCATCTCCGCCAGCGTTTGCTCTGCTCCGTAGCCCATACCCATCCGTCGGTTAAAACGGTCCAGTTCGAGCGCCCGACTTCCGACGACTTCCGACAGTCGACCAGCCGCAGCGTGTGTTTGAAACTCCATCTGCCAAAGCCGGTCCCGCGCCGTCAGGTACCCCTGCGCGAAGTAGAGATCATGGTCGTTACGGGCAAATACGTGGGGCACGGCCATGTCATCGACCAGCACCGTAACCGGCTCCTGCGTTCCCGAAAGAGTCAGTTCCTCATCGCCAGAGCGAGTTACTTCGGCATTTTGCCAGAAACCGGTAAACGGACTCATCAGTGGTCCGAAAGCGGGAATACTCCCCCACGACCGGTTCAGCGCCCAGATAAGTGCAACGGTAAGCAGTGCAGTAAAAACGGTAACGATGTAACGCATAAGCTGAAGCAGCGAGTAGCCATTAGTGCTGCAAGATTGCTATTCCGCTGCGCAACTAAAAGTCCACTGCATCGACATCCCAGCAGCTGTGTAAATGAACGACCGGTATTTGTCAATGGAAACGTACTTTTGGCTTCAGATTCGATTCAACTGCGCTATGCGTCTGCCAATTACAGTAGCCCTGTTCTTGACTGCTATGATCCCACCTATCACGGTATCGCCCGCATCGTTTGACCTAGAAGGGCACCGGGGCTGCCGCGGATTGATGCCGGAAAATACGATTCCGGCCTTTCTGAAAGCGCTGGATCTGGGCGTAACAACACTGGAAATGGATGTCGTCATCAGCAAGGATCGTCAGGTAGTCGTGTCGCACGAACCGTATTTTAACGCCGACTTTAGCATTGCCCCCGATGGGAAGCCGGTCAGTAAAGCGGAACAAAAAAAGCTGATTCTTTATCAGATGACCTACGACCAGATTCGGCAGTACGACACGGGTTCGAACGGTAACCCAAAGTATCCGGAGCAGCAGAAGCAGCGAACGCACAAGCCTTTGTTGACCGAGGTTATCGAGCAGGTCGAAGCGTACCGGCAGCAGCACACGCTTGCTCCGGTGGCGTACAATATCGAAATCAAAAGCGAAGCCAACGAGTACAATAAAAGTCAGCCCGAGCCCGCTGCATTCTGCGATCTGGTCCAGACCGTATTGGCTGGCCGACTACCGGCGGAACGAATTATCATCCAGAGTTTCGACTTTGCCGTGCTGAAACACTGGAAGCAGCAGGCCGACGAGGGCCGCTACCTGCCTGTCCGGTTATCAGCCCTGGTCGAGAACTTGCGGGGGGCGGAAAAGAATGTGGCCGACCTGGGCTTCAAACCAGCGATCTATAGTCCGTACTATCGGCTACTGAGTCAGCGCACGATTCGGTCGTTGCATGAGCAGGGCATACAGGTCGTTCCTTGGACCGTTAACCAGTGTAGTGATATGGAACGACTTAAACGCTGGGGTGTCGACGGCCTGATTACTGACTACCCGGACCGAGCGGTGGGTTTATCAAACTAAGTTAGTGGCATTGCGTTTTTAAAAATTAGATCGAACCGGCCAGCCGGATTTCTGCCTACTTTAGCACCATGACCCTTTTAAACACCTCGCTTAAATGGTTGTTGCAACGGCGATTGCCGCGCATCGAAGCCATGAAAAAAGACCCCGGCGCGGTGCAGCAACGGGTGTTTTCGCAGCTAATTCAGGCAGGTGCGCGCACACAGTGGGGCAGGCAGCACCACTACAAGTCCATAAAAACCATCGCTGATTTTCAGCGGCAGGTTCCCGTCTCCAACTACGAAGACCTGTTTCCATATATCGAACGGGTTATGATGGGCGAAGCCAAGGTGCTTTGGCCGTCGCCGGTACGTTGGTTTGCCAAATCGTCGGGAACGACCAATGCCCGGAGCAAATTTATTCCTGTCACCCCTGAATCGCTGGACGAAGGCCATTTCAAAGGGGGCAAAGACATGATGGCGCTTTACGTCGCCAATCGTCCCGACAGCCGTACATTCGAAGGAAAGGGTTTATCGATCGGTGGTAGCCTGCAAGCCAATCCATATGCGGTCAACAGTGCGGCCGGCGACGTATCGGCCGTGGTCATGAAAAACCTCCCCAGCTGGGCGCAGTTTATCCGTACGCCATCCGTCGATGTGGCGCTTATGGAAGAATGGGAAAGCAAGCTGGACCGCATGGCCGAGATCACCAAAGACCAGAACGTGACCAGCATGCTCGGCGCGCCGACCTGGGGACTGGTATTGATCGACAAGATTCTGGCGCAAACGGGTAAACAGAACATTCTGGAAGTCTGGCCCAATTTCGAACTACTTGTTCACGGAGCCGTCAATTTTCAACCATACCGCGATCTGTTCCGGCAGCAGGTATTTCCGTCCAACTCCGTTCACTATCAGGAGGTTTACAACGCATCAGAAGGTTTTTTCGCGATTCAGGACGATATGGGGCGACCCGGTGAAATGCTGCTCATGCTCGACTACGGCATCTTCTACGAGTTCGTCCCATTGGCCGAGTCCAATCAGCCGTACCCCAAAGCGCTGACCATCGAAGAAGTTGAACTCGATACCAACTACGCCATCGTGGTATCGACCAATGGTGGCCTGTGGCGCTACCGCGTCGGCGATACAGTTCGCTTTACGTCGCTGTATCCCCATCGCCTGAAAGTAAGCGGCCGTACCAAACATTTTATCAATGCATTCGGCGAAGAAGTTATCGTCGAGAACGCGGAAATAGCCATCACCCGCGCCTGTGAAGCAACGGGAGCTGTCATTAGCGATTATACAGCCGGCCCCGTTTACATGGGCAACGGTAAGAGCGGGGGACACGAGTGGATCATCGAATTCGCCAAGGAGCCCGTCAGCATGGGGCGATTCGAACAGGTGCTCGATCAGACGCTACGGGAAATCAATTCGGATTATGACGCCAAGCGGTACAACGACTACGTGCTGCGCCCGCCCCGTATTCACGCGGTTCCGCGCGGGACGTTCTATGCCTGGATGAAACAGCGAGGTAAGCTGGGTGGTCAACACAAAGTACCCCGGCTGGCGAACACGCGCGAGTATCTGGACGACATCCTCGGCAAAGTACTCGAACGCTGATTAACCCCGAACTGCTTTCTTTTCCCGCAGTAGCGCGTACGTAAGCACCGATTTGTCCGAATTCAGTACAACCTGCTTTTCAACCTGACAGACAAACAATTCGTGGTCGCCGGCATCGGTCGAATGCAACACCCGACATTGGGCATAGCCAATCGCTTCGGTCAGATACGGGCATCCACGTTCATCGAGTTGCATCGGCACCCGCTTCAGTTTATCCCGTTCGCGCCCCGACTGCTGCCCGAACTTGCGCACCAGATTAATCTGATCGGTCGCCAGCAGATTGACGTTTAGCAGGCCACTTTCCCGTACCAGTTCAATCGTGTAATCGACTTTATATAAAGCGATGGCCAATACGTGCCCACCCATGTCTGTCGCCATCACCCAGGCCACAATGTTTGCATTCCGCCGGGGGGTAGCTGAGTCCAGCCCGGCAACAGTCGTAACGGCCTGAATATCGTAATTTTTATACTTGAGCAGTTTTCGCGGCACGTCAGCTTGGTTAACTATGAGTTCAGAGACTGGCAATGGTCTAAGAACGAAGCCTGTTCACCGATTGTTAAGCTACCAGGCAGGCGTACTTTTGCACGACAAACCGCCATTTGGCCGATTATTCGCTCGTTCATGAAATCATTCGACATACCCGAGTATTACCGTAGCCGTGTTATTTCGCCCATCAAAGAGTTTCGGCGGAAGCGCGACAAACTCAAGCGGGACTTCACCCCTACCCTACTCGATTTCGGTCCGGTCCGGTTTCTGATCGCCCGGCATTTTGGGTTCTGCTACGGCGTCGAGAATGCGATTGAAATAGCGTATAAAGCTATTGCCGAGAATCCCGACAAGCGGATTTATCTGTTGAGCGAGATGATTCACAACCCCGACGTAAACGCTGATTTACAGTCACGTGGGGTACAGTTTCTGATGGACACCGCCGGTCGGCAACTGATACCGTGGTCGGACCTGACGGCAGACGACGTGGTGATTATACCCGCGTTCGGCACTACGCTTGAAACACAGCAGCAACTCGCAGCCATCGGTCTCGACATTGCCCGCTATGACACAACCTGCCCCTTCGTGGAAAAAGTCTGGAACAAAGCCGGGCAAATCGGGCAAAAATCATACACCGTTGTCGTGCATGGCAAGCCGACTCACGAGGAGACACGGGCCACGTTTTCGCACAGCAAAGAAGCCGCCCCAACGGTCGTAGTCAAGGATATGAAGCAGGCCAAACGACTGGCCCAATACATTACCCACGAGCTTCCGACTGACCAGTTCTTCACCGAGTTTGATGGGCAGTACTCCGCCGGTTTTGATCCCGAACGCGATTTGCAGCGCATCGGCGTCGTTAATCAGACGACGATGCTGGCGTCGGATACGCAGGGCATTGCCGATTACCTGAAGCAGGTGATGGTCAGCCATTATCAGCTGCAACCCGACCAGGTCGATACGCACTTTGCCAATACGCGCGATACACTCTGCTACGCCACCAACGATAATCAGGATGCGACTTACGCACTGTTGACGCATCCAGCAGATTTTGCTATCGTCGCGGGTGGTTATAACTCTTCGAACACGGCTCACCTGGTCGAGCTATGCGCTGAAAAACTGCCGACGTACTTTATCGAGTCAGCGCAGAAAATTCTGTCGGATCAATTGATTCGCCATTTCGATCTCAATACGAAGACTGAAACGGTGACGGAGAACTTTATTCCTGACCACCGGCCCGTGACTATCCTGCTGACGTGCGGAGCTTCCTGCCCGGATGCCGTGGTCGAGGGCGTTCTGTTACGACTTATCAGCTTTTTCCCGGACGCTCAGCCAATCGACGCACTCATGCAGGATTTTAATGCCTGATTTTGACCAGTACCGCCCGGCTCTCGTTGTTCATCCGATCCAGTGACGTGACTACATATACATATTTCTTGTGAGCATCGGCCGTCCGATCGATATATTGCGTATTCTGTTCACCGTTACAACGACCGACAATACAACGCGGATCGCTCAATCGTAGCTGTGGGCGGGGGCCTTCGAACCGGTACACGAGGTAACCGTTCGCTTCGTCTCCATCAAGGGCAGCCGCCGGTTGACTCCATTGTAATTCAACGCCACCCGGCGTATCGGCTACACGGAGATCACGGGGTGGCAGGGGCGGAATACTGTCGAGCCAGGGCATCGTGGGCGGCAGCGCCGTATAGCGGTAGTAGTTATGCTGCAACGAGTCACGGAAGGCCATTGGGTTGAGCATGATATTCTTGGCACTGAACAGCACGCTTCCCTGTACGCCCGGTGCCAGTCGGTTATGCTTGATCTGACTGGAAAATTCCGTCAATCGTCCCCAGCCGGGGTCCCGCTCTGAGCCCCGCCCAACTCGATAAATGGCTTGTCCGACGTAGAGATGACAGGTCGGGCGTAGATTACGAGTCCACCAGTTGACCAGCGTTTTGTACGGTGCCCGGCCAAATTCGGTACTGAAATAAACCTGCGGCACGATGTAGTCCATCAGCCCTTCCCGTATCCATTGCCGTGTATCGGCGTAGTTGTCGTAGTACGATTGGCCGCCGTTGGTTTCAGACCCCTCGGGATCGTTCCGCTTGTTTTTCCAGATACCAAACGGGCTGATACCGAACTTAATCCACGGCTTATTAGTCCGGATCGAGTCGCGCAGTTCGCGAATAAGCCGGGTTACGTTGTCGCGTCGCCAGTCGTCTTTCTTCATCCCATTATAGTGGGTCAGGTAGGTACTGTCGTCGCGCAACACCTGCCCCGGTTCGGCATACGGGTAGAAATAGTCGTCGAAATGAATACCGTCCACATCATACTCCCGCACGACATTAGCGACAATACCGGCGATGTATGACCGCACTGCAGGCAGCCCGAGGTTAAACAATTTTCGATTGCCGTAGGTCAACAGCCATTCGGGATGCCGGTACATGATATTGCTCGGGGCAATGCTGGAGTTCTTGCTGTACGTTACCCGGTCGAGATTGAACCAGGCATGAAACTCCAGGCCACGCCGATGCGCTTCATCAATCATGAATTCCATCGGATCGTAGAACGGCTCCGGAGCCAGCCCCTGCTGACCAGTCAGCCATTCTGACCAGGGTTCCGACCCCCGCGCGTAAAATGCATCAGCCGCCGACCGAATCTGCACGATTACCGCGTTCAGCCCCATCTGCTGGTGGGCATCGAACATGGTCACGACTTCACGCTGCTGATCGGCAACGGGCAACCCTTTCCGACTGGGCCAGTCGATGTTATCGATCGTTGCAATCCATACGGCCCGAAATTCCCGCTTGGGGGGAACCGGCGTTCCGTCGATTACTTCTGGCTCATACGCGACCGTGTCGACCGGTGCGGGCGTAATCATCGGCGGTTTCGCCGGGCTTGGCTTAGGGGCGGGCGCTTTAGGCGGAACTGGCTTCACGGCAACCGGTCTTGGTGCCGGTTTACGAACGACAACCGGTTGCGGCCGGCGACAACCATCGGCAAGCAGGAGGAAGAAAAGAAGACTAACGAGAGCAATACCGCGCATTGGCAAGAGGAGTTATCTGCCAAAAATAACGACCTCCCCCGGACGGGCGTCTTTTTAATCGGTCGTTTTTTGCCGCTTACCCGTTGCCCGGCAGGCATCACTGCAATAAATAACGTTGTCCCAGTCGCGTTCCCACTTTTTTCGCCACGCAAATGGTCGGTTGCAAACTGGGCAAACTTTTGTCGGCAGGTCCGACTTCTTCCGCATCTTCATACCTCGAAAACACCTTGCTATATCGATTGGTTTTGCCCTGACAATGTCGGTGTCGCCCGGCGAAAGCGACCTTATTCCACTGCCTGATCAGGCTATGCGGCACCACTAGTTTTTCAGCTGACCAATTATGAAACAAACCGAGAAAATAGCCGATTTAAACGCGTCAGACGTCGATCGAATCATTGAAATGGCCTGGGAAGATCGTACACCGTTCGATGCCATCGAGCGTCAGTTTGGTCTGTCGGAGCAGGATGTGATTACGGTGATGCGCCGGGAGTTGAAGCCTGCGTCATGGCGTCGGTGGCGCGCCCGTGTACAGGGTCGATCAACGAAACACGAATCGCTGTCGGCGGTTGATGATGCCCGATTCAAAGCCGATCAGCAACGGGCCGTGACACACAATAAGATAGCCAAACGCTAACTACTTCATTTGGCGTCCCCCAATTTTCCGTTAGTTTTGCCGCGTCAATTATATGAATGGGCAACGTATATTCTGCCTTTTGCAGTAAACCAATAATTTTTAGGCTTTTTTCTTCTAAAAACTGGCTACCTTGCACATCCTTTCGTAGACCAACAGTTTCATAGCTAACGCTTCGTTTATGTCGAGCCAAAAGTTAGATCATATAGACCGCAACGTCCTTGAGATCTTACAATCCAACGCAAAAATTACCAACGCTCAGCTCTCCAAAGAAATCGGTTTGTCGCCGGCCCCTACGCTTGAGCGGGTCAAAAAACTTGAGACATCGGGTATCATCCAAAGCTACCACGCACAGCTGAACCGGGACAAGGTGAATCTGGGCGTCACCACCTTCGTTATGGTGACATTGGTAGGCCACAAAAAAGACACGACCATGTCGTTTGTGGATCAGGTCAACAAGATTCCCGAAATTATCGAGTGCCACCACATTACCGGTTCAGGGGATTTTCTGCTGAAAGTCGTATCGAAAGATATTTCTTCGTATCAGGCCCTGATGCTGGACGTCATCAACGAAATCAACGAGGTTGCCAGCACCCAGACAATGGTGATCATGTCGACCTTCAAAGAAAGTAAAGTTCTGCCTATCCCTTGATTGCTGGATTCAGGCACAAAAAAGGCAGCAGGAGCATCGAACTCCTGCTGCCTTTTTTCATTTTATGTGCGCTTACTCCCGGCGCTTCCGACGTTCTTCCCGGCGCGACTTCCTGCCTTCGTCGAGTGACTTTTTAGCTTCTTTGTACTGGCTTGACTTCCGTTCGGCCTTGTCCATTACCTCCTTGAAATAAGCCTGTGCCTGATCGTACTCTTTTTCCTGCGTCGCGATCTTTCCCAGCGCCAGCACCGACGACCAGTAGTAGCCGGCATTCGTGGCATTCGTCTGCTTGGCAAAATCAATCGATTTCTGGTAGTACTCCTTCGCCAGCGCGTTATTCTTGTAAAAATGCTGGTTGATGTAGCCGATGATATAAGCCGCCGTCCGACCGCTTACACCTTCGTATCCCGACTGCGACCGGCTAATCTTGTCGAGAATATCCTTCGACAACCGCTCAGCCTCGGCAATCTTACCGATCACAAAGGCAGACCGCGCATAGTATCGCTCAAAAAACGGGTTGTCCGGGTACTGCTCCGTCATGTACTTAGCCATTTCGTACGCTTTGTCGTACTGATTCTCCATGCTGTAAATCTGTAGCAGGAAGTACCGTGCTTCGACCCGGGTGTAGAAGGCAGAGTTAGCCGTTTTTTCGAGTTCCTTGATTCCCTGTTGCTTGTTGCCTTTCGGGAAAAACATCAGGATCGGTTTCAGCAGCGGATAGTTTTCGGGAATCCATTGCGCGTAGTAATTGTACATGCCGTCGCCAAAGAGCAGTTCGGGACTGAACTCGGCATTACCCTTACACTTCTCGAAATATTTGAGCGCGTTTTTACCAGCAAACGTCGCTTTCGTCCACTTCTTCCGCTCAGCGTACAACCGACCTTTAAATGCGTAAGCCGCTGCCAGAAAGAACGACGGCTCCAGCTTGTTTTCGCTATTGTCATACAGTTTCTCGGCCAGCGTAATGGTCGAGTCCATGTACATCAGGCATTTGTCGTCGTAGTCGGTAACGTCGACATCGGGCACGATTTTCCACCATTCAGCCAGCCCCAGCAGAAAATACGGCATGGGATGCTTCGGATAGCGCAGCCGCAGCCAGCGGAAATCCTTGTCGGCCTCGTAAAACTTGTAATTATACATCTGGTTGATAGCCTCCGCCGACTCAATCTGAACGCCGGGGTGCTTCAGCAGACCATCGTATTTTTTATCGAACGCCGACGGGTCGTACAGTTGAGCCTGCGCCACACAGGCAAGCCCGACCAACCATACCGTCAACAGCCATCGTTTTGTCATCGCAGGTATCATATCCGTATGAACGTAATCCGGTAAGAGTCCGTTTACTCGGGGCTATTTTTTGCATTTTTTTGTCGGCTACCCACCCCCGACCGTATCTTTGACGTTCGCCGACACCCGCATTTATGACCATCAACGATAAAACGTTCGTCCCATTCATCGCTGCCGATACCATTCAGCAACGTATCGCCGAATTAGCCGAACAGATCAACCAGCAGTATGCCGGTAAAACTCCGTTAATTGTTGTGGTGCTGAATGGTGCCTTCCTGTTTGCCGCCGATCTGATGAAACGCCTGACGGTTTCCTGCGAGGTAACATTCATCCGGGTTGCTTCGTATACCGGCACCGGATCGACGGGGCAGTTGAAGGAGATTCTTGGTCTGAAGGAATCGATCGAAGGGCGCGATTTGATCGTCATCGAAGACATCGTCGATACCGGCCTGACCATCTGTGATGTCTGTGATCAGCTGAAGGCCAAAAATCCGGCATCACTGGCCATCGCTACCCTGCTATTCAAACCCAAAGCGCTGAAAAAAGCCGTTGACCTGCAATACGTTGGGTTCGAAATCGACAACAAGTTCGTGTTGGGTTATGGCCTTGACTACGACGGCCTGGGCCGCAATACCGACGAGATTCTGGTACTGGCTTCCTAGAGTTACCGGTCGACCTCACCCATGACCAGGTCTATCGAGCCGATAATGGCGACCAGATCGGCTAGCATAGCCCCTTTGCTGATCTCGCCAATAACCGACAGGTTGTGGAAACAGCAGGAACGGCACCGGCAACGCACCGGCACGTCGGATTTACCGTCGGTCCGGAAGAAGAATCCTAACTCCCCTTTGGCGCTTTCGGCCCGCGCATAAAAATCCATCGCTTTCGGCCGGATCTTCTTGGGCACAACCGCCTGCGGATCGTAATCACGCGTCCGGCGGTAGTCGCCCAGCAGCCGATCCAGACACTGTTCGACAATCCGTAACGACTCGTAGCATTCCTGCACCCGCACCTGATTACGGTCCCAGCAATCCCCGACGGTTCCCATCGTTCCCTTGCCAATCGGAATATCGAAGTCCAGTTCGGGATAAACGGAGTAGCCATCGACACGGCGCAGGTCATAGCGTAGGCCGGAACCCCGCAGTACTGGCCCGGTACAGCCGTAGTTGATCGCGACCGGCAGGGGCAAAACGCCCACATTGGCCGTGCGCTTCACGAAAATCTCGTTTTCGATAACCAGCTGCTGTAGCTCCGTCAGTTTGGGCCGCAGGTAGGTAACAAACTCGCGACAGCGCTCTTCGAAGCCAACCGGCAGATCGTAGAACAAGCCCCCGATCCAGATGTAGTTGTACAGCATCCGGGCCCCGTTCAGCCATTCCATCAACCGCAGAATGTGCTCACGGTCGCGCATGAGCCACAGAAAGGGCGTGTAAGCCCCAATGTCGAGAGCATACGTACCAATAGCGACGAAATGGGCGGCAATGCGGTTCAGTTCGGCTACCAGTACACGGATGTACTCGGTTCGTTTCGGGATGTCGTCCTGAATGCCCAGCATCCGTTCCACGCCCATCACGTAGGCATGTTCGCAGTTCATAGCTGCCAGATAATCGAGCCGGTCGACAAAGGGAATCACCTGATTGAACGGCAGCGACTCCGCGTGTTTTTCGAAGCAGCGATGCAAATACCCAACGTGCGGTACCACGTCGACGATGATTTCACCGTCCGTAATCACCTCCAGCCGTAGCACGCCATGCGTCGATGGGTGCTGTGGCCCCATGCTCAGAATCATCTGCCCTTCGTCGAGTGTATCGGCCTGATGCAGATTAGGTTCCGAAGCCCGGAAGTGGCCGGGAGCGTATTCGTATTGAATGGTACGAGCGGTAGTCACGGGGCAAAGGTCGGCAGTCGCCGTATGAAATCAACAATTTATACAGTCATTTAACGCTAACCGCTTACAAATCATTTGTTTTTATTCAAAAGAGGGATTGTTATAACCGATCTATTTTGTACCTTTGCGCTCCTTACGAGAAAACAGACACAACAATGGCAAAAAAAGGCGCCAATAGAATCCAGGTTATTCTGGAATGCACCGAGCAGAAAGACAGCGGTGTTCCCGGCATGTCCCGGTACATCACCACGAAGAACCGGAAGAACACGCCGGCTCGTATCGAACGGAAGAAGTACAACCCGTTCCTGAAGAAAGTTACGCTTCACAAAGAAATTAAATAAGCTTCAGGTTTGTTGGTCAATGGGTGCGGTTCGTAACACCGCTTACCTCATACCTACAACCGTAAACCAGATACTGTCATGGCAAAAAAGGTAGTTGCTACCCTGAAGACGAAGGACAACGGCAAGGCATTCGCCAAAATCATCAAAGCCGTTAAGTCGCCAAAGACTGGCGCTTATACCTTCAAAGAAGAAATGGTACCGGTTGACGAAGTTCAGTCGGCCCTGAAAGCGTAATTCGGCTCACCGAGACCGGACACAAGGACGTCCCACCTGCCCATGAAGGCCCGGTGGGACGTTTTTTATTATAGTTTTGTTTATGATCGTCGGTTAGCACAGCCCGTTCAACGACGTTGCGCCGACCGGCTACTCGCTATTTACGTAATTAACTGCGCCCATTCACGATGGCTTTATTTGGTTTTTTCTCGAAGGAAAAAAAAGAAACGCTCGACAAAGGGCTGGAGAAGTCGAAAGACAGTTTTTTCTCCAAGCTGGGCCGGGCTGTAGTTGGTAAGTCGACGGTCGATGAAGAGGTTCTGGACGAAGTTGAGAACGTACTGATTTCGTCGGATGTCGGCGTTGAAACAACCGTAAAGATCATCAAGCGGATCGAAGCCCGCGTGGCCCGCGATAAATACATGGGTACTGACGAGCTGGACCGGATTCTGCGCGAAGAAATCGCCGGTCTGCTATCGGATACAAATACAGCCGACGTTGCCGGTGACTTCGAGTTGCCCGCCGGTAAAAAGCCGTACGTGATTATGGTCGTGGGCGTCAACGGCGTCGGCAAGACCACAACGATCGGTAAGCTGGCGGCTCAGTTCCATAAGCGCGGCAAGCAGGTCGTACTGGGTGCGGGTGACACCTTCCGGGCTGCGGCCGTCGATCAGCTCAAACTGTGGGGCGACCGGGTGGGGGTACCCGTCATCTCGCACGGCATGAACACCGACCCTTCCGCCGTTGCCTTCGATGCCGTCAAGAAAGCGACGGATATGAACGCTGACGTAGTTATCATCGATACGGCTGGACGCTTGCATACGAAGGTCAACCTGATGAATGAGCTGACCAAGATCAAACGGGTCATGCAGAAAGTGACGCCCAACGCACCCGATGAAGTTCTGCTGGTACTCGATGGATCGACCGGGCAGAACGCGTTTATTCAGGCGACAGAGTTCACAAAAGCGACGGAAGTAACGGCGCTGGCGATCACCAAGCTCGACGGTACCGCGAAGGGTGGCGTTGTCATCGGTATTTCCGATCAGTTCAAGATTCCTGTCAAGTACATTGGTGTGGGTGAGAAGATCGAGGATCTGCAAACCTTCAACAAAATGGAGTTTGTCGATTCGTTCTTCAAAAAATGAACAGGCGATGGCTATCGTAGCTGACCTGAACGCTGTTCACAGCGACGTCATTCGAATCATGCGGGACTTATACGGCGACCGGCTGAATAAGATCATCCTGTACGGCTCTTACGCGCGCGGTGACTTTCACGACGAATCCGATATCGACTATCTGGTTGTCCTAAACGATACAAACGTGTCGGCGTTCAGAGAGGTAGCTACTATTGCTCCGGCACTATACAAAGCTTTTAGCGATAGTGAAATTGACGTTTCCGTGTTCGCTGTATCAAAGCAGCAACTAATGACATCTACCTTGTTCTTTTATCGACAAGTCAGAAAAGACGGCATTTGTATCTATGAGCGACCATGCGCCCATTTTTGTCATCCCGACGTAGGAGGGATCTTCGGTGACCGATAAGCAGATCCGTCCATTTCTGTAGATCCCTCCTGCGTCGGGATGACAAAAACGCACCAAACCCTTTCGTTAAAACCAACTATGCGTCGTAATTCCGCTATATCCTGCCAAAGCCGATGGGCCTGTACGTTGTCAGCCTGGTTTGTCCTGCTGGGACTGATAGTATGCGTCGCTCATACGGCATTGGCTCAAAAGCCGAAGTCCCGCAAAGCAACCAAACAGAAGACGATGCCAATCAAGCAGGGTATTTGCGGCACGGTACTGGAGAAGCGGGGTAATCACATGCCCAGCCCCGACGATCCGCGCCCGGCTGGTGATGGGCAACCGGTTGTGCGGGAGGTATTGATTTTTCCGTTGCTCAACGCCAGTCAGGTCGACATGGGCGAGAATGGCTTTATCAACTCGGTGCGGCAGGCGAAACCGGTAAAGACAGTCAAGTCGGACACCGCTGGAAAATTCTGCGTCAGCTTGCCTGCTGGTCGATATTCGGTCGTTGTGCGCGATCCGAAAGGCTTGTACGCCAACCTATCCGATACGCAGAACAACGTTTTCCCGGTTACGGTCGAAGCCGGCAAGAAGCAGACCGTTACGGTCACGATTAGCCACAGCGCCGTATTTTAATTTCGTTGTCGGCTCGTTTACAACGGCTTACTGCCGAACTTTGCCACTCATAATCAGCGTTACTTTTTTCTGACGCCTGAACAATCTCTTGTTTTGAAAACCAAAGGAGTACGTACTAATAAAATCAACATCGTTACGCTCGGCTGCTCGAAGAATCTGGTCGATTCAGAGGTGCTTTTCACGCAACTCAAAGGCAACGGCATGAACGTAACGCACGAGTCGAAGAAAGACGACGCGAACATCGTTGTCATCAACACTTGCGGATTCATCGACAACGCGAAAGAAGAATCGATCAACACCATTCTGCGCTATACCGATGCGAAGGAAGCCGGCATTGTCGATAAAGTTTACGTGACGGGTTGCCTGTCGCACCGCTATAAAGACGAGCTGGAAGTCGAGATGCCAACCGTCGATGCCTGGTTTGGCACCAACGAGTTGCCCCGCATGCTGAAAACGCTGCGCGCCGATTATAAACACGAACTGGTTGGCGAGCGCCTGCTGACAACTCCGGCACACTTCGCGTATCTTAAAATTGCCGAAGGCTGCGACCGGCCCTGTTCGTTCTGTGCCATCCCGTTGATGCGTGGGGGCCACGTATCGCGCTCGATGGACGAACTGGTGACCGAAGCAAAATCGCTGGCCCGGCGGGGTACGAAAGAACTGATTTTGATCGCCCAGGACCTGACCTACTACGGGCTGGACATCTACAAAAAGCGCAATCTGGCCGACCTCGTCAACCGCCTGGCTGACGTAGAAGGTATCGACTGGATTCGGCTGCAATACGCATACCCATCCGGTTTTCCGATGGATGTTCTCGACGTGATGCGGGAGCGCGAGAATGTTTGCAACTACCTCGACATGCCTCTGCAAACCGGATCGACCGAGATGCTGAAGCTGATGCGCCGGGGCATTACCCGCGAGCGGACGGAAGAACTGGTGCAGTCAATCCGCGAACGCGTACCGGGTATTACGCTGCGTACGACCCTGATCGTGGGCCACCCTGGCGAAACGGAAGCCATGTTCGACGAAACGTACAATTTCGTGGAGCGGATGCGGTTCGACCGGTTGGGCGTCTTCACCTATTCCCATGAAGATCAAACCCACTCGTACAGCATGCCGGACGACGTACCCGACGACATGAAGCAGGAACGGGCGGATGAGTTGATGGAGTTGCAACAGGGTATTTCAAGCGAACTCAACCAGGAAAAAGTCGGCAATACCTACAAGGTTTTATTCGACCGCAAAGAGGGTGGCTATTTCATCGGCCGCACCGAAGCGGACTCGCCCGAAGTCGACAACGAAGTACTCGTTCCGGCCCAGCAGTACGTCCGTTTGGGCGATTTTGCGCACGTCAACATTGACCGCACGGAAGAATTCGACCTCTACGGCAACATCGTGCAACCAACAGTATGACACTGTCAGCAAACGAGCTAAACATCATTTGCCACTATCTGCAAGGTAAGCCTGTGGTCAGGGCATATGTGTTTGGATCATATGCTCGCAATGAAGCCGATACGACTAGCGATCTCGATTTGCTGGTAGAGCTGGACTACAGTCAACCGATTGGTCTCCAGTTTATTGGTATGAAGCTCGATTTAGAGGATTCTCTTCATAAGCGTGTTGATCTTGTTTCGCTAAGTGGCCTGTCGCCCCGCCTTCGTCCTTTTATAGAAAAAGATAGGCAATTAATCTATGAAAGGACGGTTCGGTAGCAGACAGCGTATTGCTCACGCGCTTGATGCGATAGAAGAGATCGAACAGTATCTAGAAAATCAGCTGCTCTCAGATTTTCTGGACAATTCAATGATGCGGTTTGCTTGCATCAAACAGCTAGAAATTGTCGGAGAAGCCTGTAACCATGTCCATTCAGTAACAATGGATGAATTCCAGATGTCGAGTGGCGTAAGATTATCGGCTTACGAAACCTACTGATTCACGAGTATTTTGGGATTGACGTATTGTTGGTCTGGGACATCATTCAACATGATTTGCCAGAACTGAAACGCCAGCTAAGCAGGATACTGGACGCACAATGATTACGAACCCGCAGGGCTACGAACCTTGCGGGTTCTTCGTTTGTTGGCTTGGGTAAACCGCTATTCCTGCATGGACTGTCAGTACCTACCCCTTTCCGCAACGGGCCAGTTTTCAACGCTTTTTCTTGATTACATCGCCCAGAAAGACAGTCTAGCCCCGTTCTACAATCACTTTCCTACGCCCTCGGCCTTTCGGCAGCAACTCGCCGAAAAAACGTTCGACGCGTCGAAACGGGAGACGCTGGTCGATACGCTGGAACGCCAATACGCAGGCATCGCCAACAAGCCTGATTTCTCCATTCTTCGGCAGCCGAACACGTTCACCGTCACGACGGGACATCAGCTAAATATCTTCACGGGTCCGCTGTACATTGTCTACAAGCTGATTACGACGATTAAGCTGGCCCGGAAACTGGCGCAGGAATACCCGGACTATCAATTCGTACCGGTCTACTGGATGGCGACGGAGGACCACGATTTTGCCGAGATCAATCATTTTTCGCTGTTTGGTAATCAATACACCTGGCAAACCGAGCAACGCGGTGCGGTTGGCCGTATGAATCCGCAGGAATTGAAGGCGCTGTTTGCCCAGATTCCGGAGAAACTTCACCTGTTCGAGAAAGCTTACCTCTCGCACGATACATTGGCGGATGCCGTTCGTTTCTACGTCAATGACTTGTTCGGCACTGAGGGGCTGGTTTGCCTGGATGCCGACGATCCGGCCTTGAAACGAGAATTCCTGCCTGTTATGAAGGATGATCTTCTCAACCAGACCGCGAGTGGGCTGGTTGAACAGCAGACGGAGAAGCTCGAAGCACTCGGTTATAAAACCGTTATTACAGCCCGTGCCGTTAACCTGTTTTACCTCGACGATCAGGTACGGGAACGGATCGAGCGCGCTGATGACGGCTCGTATCGGGTGCTGCACACCAAGCTGCGCTTTACAGAAAGCGAACTACTGACGGAGTTGACTGACCGTCCAGAGCGGTTTAGCCCCAATGTCGTCCTGCGCCCACTGTACCAGGAAACCATTCTACCAAACCTGGCCTACATTGGTGGGCCTTCGGAGGTTCCTTACTGGCTTCAACTTAAACCTGTCTTCGATCATTATCAGACGACCTTCCCGCTGCTCATGCCACGCAGCTTCGCGCTGTATGTGCCAAAGGTCAGTGCCCGACGCGTTGCCAAACTGGGTTTAACACCAGAACAGCTGTTTCAGGACGATCAGGCTCTGAAGCGCGAATTTGTCGACCATCACACCCGACACAGCCTATCGTTCGACAATGAGAACAAGGCGGTCAATAAGGGCTTGGATGCGCTGCTACACAAAGCCATGATGGTCGATCCCACCCTGGAAAAAGCGGTGCTGGCCGAGACAAAGCGATTTGCCAATGCGGTCGTGCGACTGGAAAAGAAAATGCGACGCGCGGAAGAACGCAACCAGGAAGTTGGCTTGCGGCAATTACAGGCGGTGAAAGACGAGTTATTTCCGAACGGCGGCTTACAGGAGCGCTCGGAAAACTACCTGACGTTTGCCCTGCGCGACTCATCTTTCCTCAAAAAACTGCTCGACACCTTCGACCCGTTCGACTACCGGATGCACATTTGTCTGGAGGCATGAGTTCAACCAAAGCGGAACTACGAATAAGCTATCTGGCCAACCGGAAAGCCTTATCTGCTGACGAGCTGAACCGACGTAACGCGTTACTGCTGACTCGTTTTATCGACTTTGTTCAGCAACAGACGCAAACCCGTTCGTTGCAACTGGTTCATACCTTTCTTCCCATTCGCCGGCAAAACGAAGTCGACACTTGGCCCCTTATCCACTGGCTCTGGCAGTATGGTGTAAGCACCGCCGTCTCTGTAACAGATACAGAAACCAATCAGCTGATGCACTATCCGCTGACTGCCGACACCGTTCTCACCGAAAACAAATGGGGCATTCCGGAGCCGGTAATTCAGGCGCAACCGACTATCGACCCAACCGCCATCGATATGGTCCTTGTCCCGCTCCTGGCGTTCGACCGGCAGGGACACCGCGTCGGCTACGGAAAAGGCTATTACGACCGCTTCCTGGCCAGCTGCCGCCCCGACTGCCTAACCGTCGGTTTATCGCTTTTCGAGTCTGTTGAGCGTATTACTGATGTTAGTGATACGGATGTACCACTCAGCCACTGTCTGACGCCTTCCGCTACCGTGTTGCGTTGAATAGTACCCTTGTCTTACCGATTATTAAATTTTCTCATTCATTTTTCGCAGCAACTATGCTATAGGCATCAGCATTACTTACCTTGTCCTGCAAGTAACCTTTTCAATCCACATCACATATTTATCATAATGAGAAAGTTCTTCTACTTTTTTTTGCGTTGTCATTGGCGAGCGCGTCCTCTCTGGCTCAAGGTTACATGGGCGTCATAGGTAGTTTACAACTAGCCAGTCAACAGTTCAAAGGAGCAAGTAGTACGCTGTCTGGAACGACGATCGTAGGCTTCCAGACAGGAGTTCTATTAAGTTCACCACTGAATGAACACTTGTCAATTCGCCCGTACCTTCTATACTCTGTGAAAGGAAGCAACTATTCGTTCGGTAGCACATCCGTCATACGTACCTTCAATCATGTGGCGATGCCGGTACAAGCAACTTATAGCTTTGATGTAAATACTGGACACATCGTAGCTGGCGCAGGTCCTTTTGTAGCATATGCCGTAGGTGGCACTGACAAAAGTGATAGCCTGTCAGCTCCTATCGAGTTTGGTTCAAAATCAGGTGAAGTCAGGCGATTTGATTATGGATTGCGTATATCTATAGGATATGAATTAGAGCGCGGTCTAGGGTTTATGACCTATTATGAGCCTAGCCTAGCAAACTTAACTAACATACCATCAGTGACAGCCAAGAACTCTGCCTTCGGCTTTGCGCTATATTATCTCCTCGAAGCGAATGACTAACGTATCCTCTAACTAGATTAGTAATAGAATCTCACTATACCGCTTATAAACTAATCCAGCTTACCAGCGAACGTTTTTTCTACCTTTCGCCAGTTAACGGATTTTTTAATCACACATAAGTCAAAATCTTATGAAAAAATTACTCTATAGTGTTATCGCCCTGGCGATTTCTTCAACCTTCGCTACTGCCCAAGTTCGGGTTGGCGTAACAGGTGGACTTCAAGTGGCCAGTCAGCAAATTAAAGTTCAAGGCATTACGATCACAGGTAGTAACTTGGTCGGCTTTCAGGCAGGGCTTCTTCTTGATGCGGCTGTTAGCGAAAATTTATCGATTCGGCCGCAAGTATTATACTCCGTCAAAGGTGGCAAATACAACATTGGGGGCAATTCATTTACGACAACATTCAACTACATTGAATTACCCATTCAAGCTGTTTATGGCTTTCCGTTAAGTAGTGGTCGTGTTGCACTGGGAGCAGGTCCGTATGTAGCGTATGCACTCAATGGCAAAGACAAAGCTGGTAGCGTTTCACAACCTGTCGACTTTGGCTCTGGTGAAGATCAAATAAAGCGTATCGATTACGGACTAAGACTTTCGGCCGGTTATGAGTTATCGTCTGGCTTAGGCATAACAGCCTATTACGCACCGGGACTAGCCAATTTTGTTAACACAGCACAGGGAACAGCTAAAAATTCGGCTTTTGGTCTATCGCTAAGCTACCTGTTTGGCGGAGTGTAAATACATGCATGCATGCTGATAGAAACGTCCAGTACTTCACGAAGTACTGGACGTTTCTATTGGTAATTGGTCGACTTATTTCACCAATCTTCTGTTTTTTGCGGTTCTACTTATTTTCTGCCAATTTATTACCGTACTTTTGCGACTCATTTTCAAATAAATACTAAATAAATTATGAAAATCGCAGTCGTAGGGGCAACCGGCCTGGTCGGTGGCGAAATCCTGAAGGTGCTGGAAGAACGTAACTTCCCCGTGTCCGAACTCATTCCCGTCGCTTCCGAGCGATCGGTTGGTAAACAGATTGAGTTTAAGGGTAAACCCTACACGGTTGTCAGCTTCGACGACGCCATTGCCGCCAAACCCGCTATTGCGATTTTTTCGGCAGGTGGCGGTACCTCGCTCGAACTGGCCCCCAAATTCGCCGAAGCTGGCATCTTTGTCGTTGACAACTCGTCGGCCTGGCGGATGGACCCGACGAAAAAACTGGTCGTACCCGAAATCAACGCCGACACGCTTACCGCTGATGACAAAATCATCGCCAACCCCAACTGCTCGACCATTCAGATGGTCGTAGCGTTGAAACCGCTGCACGACCGCTATAAAGCGAAACGGGTTGTCGTATCGACCTATCAGTCGGTAACGGGTACGGGTAAGGCCGCTGTCGACCAGCTATTTGCCGAGCGCAAAGGCGACAAGGACGCGAAGAAAGTGTACCCCCACCCCATCGACCTCAACGTACTGCCACACATCGATTCGTTCCTCGATAACGGCTACACGAAGGAGGAAATGAAGATGATCAACGAGACCAAAAAGATCATGGGCGACGATTCGATCAAGGTTACGGCCACGACGGTACGTATTCCAACGATCGGCGGTCACTCGGAAGCGGTCAACGTTGAGTTCGAACATGATTTCGACCTCAACGAAGTGGTCGAACTACTCAGCAACGCAGAAGGCGTAATCGTACAGGACGATCCAAAAAACTACGTTTACCCGATGCCGCTGACGGCCCACGGTCGTGACGAGGTATTTGTCGGTCGAATCCGGCGCGACGAAACGCAACCGAACACGCTGAACATGTGGATTGTGGCGGACAACCTGCGCAAGGGAGCGGCTACCAATGCCGTTCAGATCGCAGAGTATCTGATGAAGAACAAGCTGGTGGAAACGGCCGAACCCGTTGCCTGACCGCTTATCTGATACAGTTACCGAAAGTCCCGTCCGGCTTGCTGCCCGGCGGGACTTTTTTTGTACCTTTCTTCGTAGAGACGCGACCCTTTGCGTCTCGGTACGCGCCAGCCATAAAGCGTCAGCAATACCATCCGGCGGTGAGACGCAAAGGGTTGCGTCTCTACAAACACCTTCTCAATTGTGACAATCGCTCCTATCATTGAATTACGCAACCTTGTCAAATCCTATGGCGAGGCACCGGTACTGAACGGGATTAACCTCAGCGTCGATGCCGGACAGGTAGTCGGCTATATCGGTCCGAACGGGGCAGGGAAGTCGACGACGCTGAAAATATTGATCGGTATGCTGCCCGACTTCGCCGGCGAAGCAACGGTGCTGGGTATGGATGTTCGGACGGCTGCGCTCGACATTAAACGACGCATTGGTTACGTTCCTGAAAATGCGGCCCTGTACGATTCGCTGACGCCGATGGAATACCTGCAATTCGTCGGGCAGTTGTACGAACTCGATCCGGGTCATATCGAACGAAAAACCCTCGACCTGCTACGTCTATTTCAACTGTCCGACAATGCGCACGCCCGTATGACGACGTTTTCGAAAGGGATGCGGCAGAAAGTATTGCTGATTTCGGGCATGCTCCACAATCCGGATGTGATCTTTCTGGACGAACCCTTATCCGGGCTGGACGCTAACGCGGTCGTACTGGTGAAAGAAATTATCCGGCAACTGGCCAACACGGGCAAGACCATTTTCTACAGCTCGCATATTATGGACGTGGTCGAGAAGATTTCCGACCGGATCATTATCATCAATAAAGGGCAGATCATTGCCGACGGTACGTTCGCAGAATTGCAGCACCAACGCCCGGAATCGCTGGAGCAGTTGTTCGCCCAGATGACCGGTAGCGACAGTCAAACCGATGTAGCCGGGGAATTTATCAACACGCTGACCAACTAACCAGCCATGACACCGCTAATTCTGTCTATCCTCGACCGATTGCAAGGGCTGTTTCGATCGCTGGGCGCTGATTATCCGCAGATGCGGGCCATTGTGCAGGTCAAGCTGATGATGGACAATCGGCGTAACTATACGACACTGGGTCGCTACGGTCAGCAGAAAAAAAACAACGATGCACCCGACAACACCTTTCTGAAGGTACTGGGCTTCTACGCTTTTTTCGGCGTCATTCTCGCGCTACAGTTGATGTTCCTGGAGCGGGAAAATCTGTTTCTGCCGCTTATTTTCCAGTTTTCCTACGTCATGATTCTCTGCGCCATGACGTTAATCTCCGACTTTTCCTCAATCATCCTCGATTCGTCCGATAACCAGATCATTTTGCCCCGCCCCGTCAGCAGCCGTACCCTCTGGCTGGCGCGTATCACCCATATCTCGGTCTACCTATTCGCCATCTCGCTGGCCACAGGCTTGGGCAGTATTCTGATACTCGGCTATCGTTTCAGTCCCGTCGCGGGTTTATCGTTTCTGGTCCTGAGCGTACTATCAGCCATGCTGATGGTCTTCCTGACAAACCTGTTGTATCTCGGCCTGATGCAGCTTATCAGCGAAGAGAAGCTACGGGAGATTATCAACTACGTTCAGATCCTGATGGCCATCGCTTTCTACGGAGGGTATCAGCTCATCCCACGGTTGATGACGCAGGCCAGCTTAGGCGAGACGATGGAGCGACAATGGTGGCACTATCTGGTACCGCCGATGTGGATGGCCGGTGCGGTCGAAAGCGTGTTGCTGTGGACGTTCGATACGGAACATCTGCTGTTCATTGCCCTGGCGATTCTGATGCCGATAGGTGGGATCTGGTTTATGAGCCGGTTTATGACGGGGTCGTTTACCGAAAAACTAAGCGGCCTCGATCAGGAGAGTAAACCCACACCAGCAACAGCCGCCGTTGTGCAGCCCACTACCCTGCCCGACCAACTGGCAGGCTGGTTTACCAGCTCATCACTCGAACGGGCCTCCTTTGCCTTCGCCTGGCGGATCATGGGTCGCGACCGGAAGTTTAAGTTGAAAACCTATCCGCAGCTTGGCTTCGGGTTAGTGTATATCGTATTCATGTCGCTACGGGGTGGCACTTTTGACAACAGCGGTTTTGCCACGCTGTTCTCGCTTTACTTCGCCGGACTATATGGTATGGTTGCTCAGTACCAGCTATCGGCTTCCGACAGTTTCAAAGCGTCGTGGCTATACGGGGCAGCACCAATCCGGCAACCGGGCGAAATTCTATCGGGCTCACTAAAAGCGATCATCGTTAAACTGGTTACGCCTTTTTACCTGCTGGTAGCCGCTTTTCTGATTTGGCGCAACGGCACCGATCAGGTCAGCGACATCGTACTGGGCTATATTAGTACACTGGTTATGCTGCTGGTATCGGCCCTGTTCTCCGACCGGCGGATGCCTTTTTCTGTACCCGTCGACTCGGTCAACCGCAGCAATACAGGTCGAAGTTTTATCACGCTGATTGTGCTCAGCCTGATTGGTGGTCTGCATTACGGACTGACGCTCGTCCCATACGGTGTCTGGGGCGGCATCGTACTTTCCCTAATAACGGTCTGGCTGCTAATGCGGCAGTACCAGCGCACGAGCTGGCATCAGATTGTGATGGCCTGACCTTATCTCCGATAGTATCCCTGCCGCTTCGGCGGTCCGATGTCGGAGACAAGGCCAATATTAACAATAAGATGGATTGTCGGCCTTTTCCATCTGTATTCTTGTCTTTCCCCCCCATACAGTCTACTTTTGCAGGATTTTTAGCCACCCCTCAACGGGCTGAACGTCATTGTACTGTCGAATACAATCGTTTACGGTGCAGCGCTCGGCTGCGCCAGTTTGTTGTCCTGCTGAATAATGCCAAAAAACACCAACATCCGCTCGGTTCTGATTATTGGTTCGGGTCCCATCGTAATCGGTCAGGCCTGTGAATTCGATTACGCCGGTTCGCAAGCTGCCCGGTCTATCCGCGACGAAGGCATTGAGGTGTCGCTCATCAACTCCAATCCAGCGACAATCATGACAGATCCCATCAATGCGGATCATGTCTACCTGAAACCGCTGGAGAAAAAGTCGATTGTCGAGATTCTGGAAAAGCACCGGGAAATGGGTCGCCCCATCGATGCGGTCCTGCCAACAATGGGCGGTCAGACAGCACTGAATCTGGCTATCGACTGCGATAAAGCCGGTATCTGGACCAAGTACGGCGTACAAATCATCGGTGTCGACATCAAAGCGATCGAGACCACCGAAGACCGGGAGAAATTCCGGCTGCTCATGCTTCAGCTGGGTGCGGGTGTCTGCAAAGGCCGCACGGCCCGCTCGTTCCTCGAAGGCAAGGAAATTGCGCAGGAGATCGGCTTCCCGCTGGTTATCCGTCCGTCATTTACGCTCGGCGGTACGGGTGGCGGCTTCGTCAACACCCCCGAAGAGTTTGACAAGGCGCTGACTAACGGTCTCCACGCATCGCCGGTTCACGAAGTACTGGTCGAGCAAAGCGTAATGGGCTGGAAAGAGTATGAGCTGGAACTGCTGCGCGACAACAACGGTAACTTCGTGATTATCTGTTCGATCGAAAATTTCGATCCGATGGGTATTCATACCGGCGACTCGATCACGGTAGCACCGGCCATGACACTGCCCGACACGCTGTACCAGCAAATGCGGGATCTGGCGATTCGGGTGATGGGTGGCATCGGGCAATTTGCGGGTGGCTGTAACATTCAGTTCTCCGTAAATCCGCAGACCGACGAGATCATCGTCATCGAAGTAAACCCACGGGTAAGCCGCTCATCGGCCCTGGCCTCGAAAGCGACGGGTTATCCGATCGCCAAGATTTCCGCCAAGATGGCCGTCGGTTACAACCTCGACGAGCTGATCAACCCCATCACGGGCACGACCTCGGCCTTCTTCGAACCAGCCATCGACTACGTAATCGTGAAAGTACCGCGCTGGAACTTCGACAAGTTTCCCGGTGCCGATCGCTCACTGGGTCTGCAAATGAAGTCGGTCGGCGAAGCGATGGGTATTGGCCGGAACTTCCAGGAGGCTCTACAGAAAGCCTGTCAGTCGCTGGAAATCCGGCGTAACGGTCTAGGTGCCGATGGTCGCGAACTAACCGACGTGGCTGCGCTGAAGCACAGCCTGGCACACCCAAGCTGGAATCGGATGTTCCACATCTACGACGCGTTCAAGGCAGGCATGTCGTTCCGCACGATTCAGCAGCTGACCAAAATCGACCCCTGGTTCCTGCACCAAATCGAGGAACTGATTCTGCTGGAACGCGAAATCGAGAAGTACGATCTCGACGATCTGCCACCTGAACTGCTGCGCACCGCCAAGCAGAAAGGGTATGCCGACCGGCAGCTGGCCCACCTGCTACAGGTACGGGAAAGCAAGATTTACCAATACCGGCAGCAACATAACATTCGCCGGGTATTTAAGTGCGTCGACACCTGCGCGGCTGAGTTTGAAGCCCGTACGCCGTACTATTACTCGACGTTCAACAATCAGTTACCGATCACGCAGGATCGTCCCGAACCGGTTTCGGAGCTGCCCGGTAACGAATCGATCCGGTCGAATCGGAAAAAGATCGTCGTGCTGGGTTCTGGTCCGAACCGCATTGGGCAGGGTATCGAGTTCGACTACTCCTGCGTCCACGGCGTCCTGGCTGCCAAGGAAGCGGGTTACGAGACGATCATGATCAACTGTAACCCGGAAACGGTATCGACCGACCCCGACATTGCCGACAAGCTGTATTTCGAGCCGGTGTTCTGGGAGCACGTTCACGCCATCATCATGCACGAGCAGCCGGAGGGCGTTATCGTGCAGTTGGGCGGTCAGACGGCGCTAAAAATGGCCGAGAAACTGACCCGCTACGGTATCAAGATTATTGGTACAAGCTGGGAAGCACTCGATCTGGCCGAAGATCGGGGCCACTTCTCGGAGATGCTGCAAAAGCTCGACATTCCCTACCCGAAATTCGGTACGGTACGCGAGTCGGAAGCGGCCATTGAACTGTCGCGTGAATTGGGCTTCCCGCTGTTGGTACGGCCTAGCTACGTACTGGGCGGACAGAACATGAAGATCGTCATCAACGAGAACGAGCTGGAGCAGCACGTGATGAAGATCCTTCAGGACATTCCCGACAACAACATCCTGCTCGACCACTTCCTCGAAAATGCGATCGAAGCCGAAGCCGACGCGATCTGTGACGGTGAAGACGTGTACATCATCGGCATCATGGAGCACATCGAGCCAGCGGGTATCCACTCCGGCGACTCGTATGCGGTGCTGCCACCGTTCGACCTGAGCGAAAACGTACTTCAGCAGATTGAAGCGCATACGAAGAAGATTGCTGTCGCGCTGAAAACGGTCGGTCTGATCAACATTCAGTTCGCAATCAAGGACGAGGTTGTCTACATCATCGAGGCTAACCCCCGTGCCAGCCGTACGGTACCGTTCATCTGTAAGGCTTACCAGGAACCTTATGTCAACTACGCCACGAAGGTGATGCTCGGCGACAAGAAGGTGAAGGACTTCAATTTCAAACCGGTAAAACGCGGTTATGCGATCAAGATTCCGGTGTTCTCGTTCAGCAAGTTTCCGAACGTCAACAAGGAGCTTGGCCCTGAGATGAAATCGACCGGAGAGGGTATCTATTTCATCGACGACCTAACTGACGATTTCTTCCAGAAGGTCTACGCCGAACGGAATCTGTATCTGAGCCGGTAGCGCTTCAGGTATTTGTAACAAAGCCGCCACTCCATTTATAGAGTGGCGGCTTTGTTATTAAGAATTATTATTTTTGATAAAATAACCACGCTATGGACGTCAACGGAAACGTATTAACGACTGACGAACGGAATACCCGTGTTGTTTCCTTCTTAAAACTTCGGATTGTCGAAAAGCGAAAGGCAGAGCGTCGTATGGTCGAGGACTATCGGACCAATAACGTTATTCAGGCTGCACTAACGGAATTGGATCGTCATAATGAAGAGCGAGGGACACCCATCATCCATTTATAGTTACGTTTTTATTGACCAAGAGCCGGCGACTTATTTATTCAGAACAATAAATAGTATTGTCTACGAAGTACAGTTCAAGCCAACACCTTACCTCTTTGGCGAACACTCACCGTTTGCTGATAGTATAGTCGAACTGGTTCTAAAGGTTGTTGATGCTCCCACTGGTGTACGCCCTCCACGCGACGCTGTCACCGCGCCAACAATAGCTGCAATTATCAACGATTTCTATGAGCGTAGCAGTCAGACAATTACCATCTACATCTGTGATTCATCTGATAAACGTCAAAAAGCACGATGGACAACATTCAATCGATGGTACGACTATTTCAGTGCTCGTAATTATCAGCGGTTCGACCGAACAGTTTTCGATAATGTAGAGGAAGTCACCTACTATTGCGCTGTAATAATTAGCGCCGAGAATCCACATCGACTATCCATTTTTGAAGCGTTCAATCGACTTTTAGATGGCTACAACGATCCAAAATAAAAACACCCCGCTACTCAACTGAATAGCGGGGTGTTTTTATAAGTGAACCGGCTTTCTAGAAACCTAATCCGATGGCAAAACCACGGACGGATGGGTTGCCTGCTATCGGCTGACGCTCAGTCGATGCACCGGTTGCCAGATTGATCGTATACAAACGGGTAATCCCATCAAGGCGCAGTGCAGCATGGCCCACGTTCGAAGCACCGCCAATGTCGAAACCGTTACCGCCCTCAACTAGTCGATTCAGTCCGCCAACTAGTTCTACCGTACCATTATTAGGTGGAATTTGCCGATACAGCAGCGCATACTCACGAGTGCTTAAATCGTACAATGTAGTCGAGGTTGCGCCGGGGAAGTTGTTTGTATAGGCAACACCTGTTACGTTCGGCTCGCCTGGATTCAAACGACCATCGACAATGACGGAGTTGTCGTTCGGGTTGTAACGCAGGTTCTGTCCGTCGTTACTCACGATACGAATCCGGTCGACAGTGGGGTTAAAGTCAAAGCCTACATCCCCACGAACAGACGGCGTAATTGGTGCGCCAACGGCTGTAGCGGCCCCACTCGACATGTTGATCGTGTACACCCGGCTTGTGCTACCGATCGCGTACAGGGCTCCGTTTACCGGCCGCATGTCAATACCGTACAAAGTCTCGTTCGATTGCAGACCCGTAATTGGCTTGGTTGCGTGCGTAGCGCCCGTTTCCGGATTAATGTAGTGTAGCATGTTCATATCGTCTGCTACGTACGCAATTGGCTCTGTCGGAATAGCCAGCCCAATGATACTTTTGTCGCTGGGCAGGTTACCGATAAACTCGGCGCGACCGGAAGTCAGGTTGATTTCATAGAGCCCCTGTACACCATCGCTGATCATCGTAGCGATGGCACTGCCATTAGGGGCGATATCAAAATTGCTTTGCCCGGCAATATTGACGCCGAGCGGACCAACCTCAACCAGTCCGCCATCGTTCGGTGGGACTTGTCGGTACAGCTTATCCGTTTCAGGATCGATATCATACAAGGTCGTGGTTGTCGCGCCCGAGCGGTTGTTGGTATAGGCAACTCCCGATATCGACGCCCCTGCAACACCATTGATTGGTCCATCGACAGTCATAACAGCGCCCGTTTCCGGATTCAGACGTAGATTCTGCCCCCGATTTGTGACGAGCCGGATTCGGTCGACAGTGGGGTTGAAGTCGAAGCCAACGGCATCACCCATAACAGCCGACGCGAGTGGGCCTGTTCCAACCGGAGTGGCAGCACCCGTACGCAGGTTAATCGTATAGAGCCGGCTACCGCTACTGATGGCATACAACTGCCCCGTAGCGGGTCGGAAATCGATACCCGTTAGTCGTTCGTTGTTCATTACTCCTGTGATGGTAGTAATACCCTGACTAGCTGATGGGTTAGCCGTATTTAGTTTTAGTAGCTGGTTGTTGTCGTTCAGCACGTAGAACTCGAAATTAGCTGCGAGCCTGGCGTTTACGGCTGTCAGTGCCCCCTCAGGGTCAAGCAGTTGCCGGTCCCGACAGGCGTTCAGAGAGAGCAGTGAGCCAATGGCTAGTATTCCTGCCGAAAAGCGTAGTTGTTTCTTCGTAAACATATTTTACAGCGTTAAGTAATGGTCACTGCCGGAAGCAGCAGTGCGATTCGCATTCCTATACGGCAGATCGCTACGGCTGGATTTGCCACCATTAAAAATTAGTTAAAACCCGATTGAGTGGTATCAATGGACAGCTCGTCTATGCAACTACACTGCGTACGAACTACGCTATGTCGGGACTAATACACCTTAATCAGCATATCATGCAAAACGAATCTGTTACGCTCAATAATGGGGTAAAAATGCCCTTGCTAGGCCTGGGCGTTTACGCACCTAGTCATAATAGTGAAGTACAGCAGGCCGTAGAATGGGCTCTGGAAGCAGGTTGCCGCCTGATCGATACGGCGTCGATCTATGGCAACGAAACAGAGGTAGCAGCAGCGGTTCAGGCAAGCGGTCTACCAACGACCGACGTGTTTATCACAACCAAAGTGTGGAATACAGACCAGGGGTACGACAGCACACTCCGCGCGTTCGACGATAGCGCTGGCAAACTCGGCCGTGACGTAGTCGATCTGTACCTGATTCATTGGCCGGTAAAACAACACCGGCACGATACCTGGCGCGCATTGGAGCGGCTGTATACGGAGGGACGTGTACGGGCCATCGGCGTGTCGAATCACTACCCGAACCATTTAGACGAACTGCTTAACCAGGCTACGATAACGCCAGCCGTCAATCAAATTGAGTTGAGCCCGTATTGCTACCGACCTGACGTACTGGACTATTGCCGAAGTAAAGGCATTCAGGTGGAAGGTTATGCGCCCCTGGTTCGGGGTAAAAAACACGACGATCCACGCCTGGTCGCCATTGCCGAAGGTCATCAGAAGAGCACGTTTCAGGTGCTGATACGCTGGTCCATGCAACAGGGAGCAGTAACTATTCCAAAATCGATCCACCGCGAGCGGATACAGGCTAATTTCGACGTGTTCGATTTCGAACTTAATACCGATGAGACGGCAATGCTCAATACATGCTACGACAACACACGCATCGCCGACGATCCTGATACAATCGATTAAAAACACAAACGGCCCGCCTGATTCGGTTCAGGCGGGCCGTTTGTGCAACAGACGCTGCTACCGCTGATACCGACTGCGGTATTCTGGGCCAACGCCAAAGCCATAGCCCAGCGTCAAGGTAAATGTTGAGTTGTGTACGTCGGCATTGCGATCGATCGTGATGTCGCTCAGCCCGTATCGGTACCGACCATCAATCAGGAAGCGCTGACGGGCACCCAGGCCAGGAAAATTGAGCTGGAACCCTGCCATCAGTCCTAGATCGACCTTACGAAACGCATCTGTGTTTGTCAATGCTGGCAACTGAACGCCCGCTACTTGCTGTGGAGACCGTTCGCCTTTGAGCAGGAACCCTACTGACGGCCCAAAGAACAGATTTGGCCGGAAATTACCGCTCGTTGTCAGAAAGTAGCGTAAGGCAACAGGCACTTCCAGGTACGAGACCCGCTGCTTGAATTCGACCTGCCGCTGACTACCGAATATGTTTTCAACTGCCGAATACTTCGCGCCCATTTGTGAGTACAGTGCATCGACGGAGATACCAAAGTGGTTTAACGAACTATACATTAGGAATGCACCCGCCGTTATCCCCGGACGGTATGTATACCCGTCGGCATCGCCTACGAAGCGGGACAGATTGGCTCCAACACGGGGGCCTGCGCTGAACCGTTGCTGTGCCGTCGCAACCGACAGGCCGATACCGAGCAGGATCAGCGTAACCCCCACGCGCGCGGTTTTCATGTAATTCATCGAGAGTAGTGTTGTGAAAGCGTGGAATTACCGGCTGTAGCGGCTACGGAACTCAGGTCCAACACCGAACGCGTAGCCCAGCGACAAACTGATGGTCGAATTTTGCAGGTTGTTGCGAGCCCCCCAAACTTTGGGCAGATTCGTCTGCACTTCACTAAGCCCCAGCGTGTAGCGCGCATCGATCAGAAAATGCTGTCGGTTACCCGTACGCCAGTTCAACTGAAAACCGCCCGTAGCGCCAAGGTCGAGGTCGCGGAAATCGTTCGTATTGTCAGCATTGTAAGCCGCTGGATCGCCATTCACCCGGCGGGCGTTTAACTTGATACCCAGCGATGGACCTACGAAGATATTGGGCCGGAAATCGCCATTGAGTGTCAGGTAATAACGAGCCACAACCGGAATTTCCAGGTAGTTTACCCGCTGCGTAAACTTGACTACCGGTGTTTCGTACTTGGCCCCTCGTTGCGAGTACAGTACGTCGGCCGAAATACCGAAATGATTCAGTGAACTATACGACAGAAACACACCTGCGTTTACACCTGGTTTAAAGCGAAGGTCGTCGGCATTGCCCCAGTAATTAGATAAATTCAAGCCAATTCGCGGACCAGCGCTGAAGCGTTGCTGCGCGTAACTAGTTGTAAAACAAAGGCTAACTAAGGCTACTAAAACGTAAAGAGAACGTAAAGAAATTGTGCGAAACATAGACAATTGGTCGAAGTGATTCTCGGGGTTAACGCTCGACCTTTTGCAAATGTTTTACCTGCGCCACTTACTTTCTCTTATATGGGACAGCCACAGGCTACGATCCGGGCTTGATCAGACGACGCTCATACCCTACGTCAGCCCAAGTACCGTCACGCTACACCAACGCTTTCCAGTACACAGAATCAAGGTAGTAAGCGCCTGATTCTGTTGTCGTTTTCAGACTTGTCTGCGGAGCGACCGGCGCGGGTTTAGCCATCTTTTTCGGCATGAAATAAATCATGTAGATCGCTACAGCAAAGACGAAAAGCAATGCAGCCGTGATTGTCGCAATCCAGAGATGCCACAACCGTTTTTTCGTGGCCGACGCGTGGATACGATCCTGCAGCGCGTCGCGCAGACTGCTGAGTTGTTCGGGTGTCGGGCGGGCAGCCTGCTGCATTGCTTCCAGCCCTGCCAGCGCATCGGCATAGAACGGGTCTTCCAGCAGCGCCCGTTCAACCCGGTGTCGGGCCGGACCACTAAGCTGACCAGCCTGGTAGGCCCGTAATTCATCAAAAGTTAGTTGGTTACTCATTGTCAAGAGGCTGTATTACGTACAGTGCCACCAACGGTCTGCGGATCGCTTAGGCAAAGTTTAAGTTTTCGACGCCCATTTTGCAAATAACTCTTTACCTGTTTTAGATCATAGCCCGTCAGATCGGCCACTTCTACGTAGCTTTTCTTTTCCAGGTAAAAAAGCGTCAGGCAGGTACGCTGTTCAAGGGGCAACAGTTGCAGGCAGGCTTCCATCCGGCTCAGGTCTTCTTCCCGGTCAGAATCATCGGCGTGAATAGGTAAAGCGGCTTCGTCGTCGTCGCTCATGACCGAATCGATCAATGCCATCTGGGGGCGGTTTTGCCGCTTCCGCAGTAGCATCAGACAATAGTTACGCGCCACGCTGTGCAACCACGGCAGGAACTGCTGCACCTCGTGCCGACGCAGATCGACAACTAACTGCTCAAACAATTGCATGACCGCGTCTTTGGCTTCTTCCTCATCGCGCAGGTACTTGTAACAGACAGCGTACACCAGTTCCATATGCGGTTCGTACAGTTCACCCAACAGCGCGACGTCACCGGTCGCCCGGTACTGCGCAATCAGTTCGGTCGGGCGGTCAGCGGTATTTGCTGTGATCTTAGGTTTACGAAATCGTCTTAGAAACATAGGTGGCCGGTCTACGTATATAAACGATGCAGCAATGGGTCAAATTCCATACAACTACGTCAACGCAATTCGCGCACAACCGTCGCATGAACAGGCTATGGCCACTCGACTCGTTTGATGCCCAGCGGGATTTTGCCAACTTTACCCGTATTTCGTTCCAACAATCGCTCATCCACTTGTGCATCTAACTGTTGACGCCGGCAATACCGACGCCGTTTTCGGTCTCTACGCCAACGACACATGGCAATTTATCTGGCGCACTCCTGCCCGCGCCGACGAAGCAGCCGAATCGTATGAAGCCCGGCTGCGCCTGTGGCTGCTGGAAGCAACCATTCCGCTAAGCGCGATACAACATACCGTATTGAGCAGCGTCGTACCGAACCTGACGCCCACCTTGCGAACCATGCTTGGCAGCTTGTTTGGTCACGAACCGGTTGTCGTTGGGCCGGGCGTATACCCACTGCTACCACTCGAAATTCTGCGTCCGCACGAGATTGGCGCTGATTTAGTGGCCAATGCGCTGGCGGCTTACACACGGTATCAGCGCAACTGTATCGTGGTTGACTTCGGGACTGCTCTGACGTTTACGACAGTATCCGGCGCGGGAAAAATTCTGGGTGTTGCCATTGCCCCCGGCCTGAGAACGGCTATCCGGTCGCTATTCACCAACACAGCGCAGCTACCGGAAGTACCAATTCAGGTACCCGATTCCGCGCTGGGCTTGAGCACGACCCACGCCATTCAGGCAGGGATCGTGTTAGGCTACGAAGGGCTGGTTCGTTCGCTCATCAACCGTATTCGGGCTGAGCTACATGGCGATTGCATCGCCGTAGCAACCGGCGGGCTGTCGGGTCAGATTCCGTCGTTACGGGATGCCTTCATCGACATTGTCCCGTCACTCACCCTGGAAGGCGTTCGGCTGATCGGCGAAATGGTATTGGCTCAAAAACAGCCGTGAGCTCTCTTTTAAGTTGAACAATTTCAATATCCCCCAATTTTCTTACTTATTATTCATCTGTTTGTCAGTTACGACCAGTCCGCTATTCTTCAATGCGCTATCTGGATAATCATATAGTTCAGCACTTCTACCAGAATACGTACAATTACATCTTATTTCGGTCAAACTTCACAAATTGCACTCGCTTTCACCCTCAGTAACAAGCTAATTATGAGTCGGTTATATTGACAAAAGCAGGTTGAAAAGCCTGCATCTCGTCAACCGGATTCCGATCATTTCTGATGATTCCGAATCAATAAACCGTACTCACTATGCATGTAATTCGTCTACTTATTCTTGTCGGTTTTCTAGTCTCGACTGCCCTTATTGACGTCTCTGCCGGCATTCCTAAACCCACGTGGCAAACAGGTTACCTGATTTTGGCCGACGGCGACAGACGAGCGGGCGAGCTGGACTACAACTGGCAGGCGGAGACCGTGTTATTGCGCGAACCGGACGGCCGCATCCGGGCGTTTTCCGCTAGTCAGGTACAGCAGTTTGGCTGGCAGGCATCACCAGGTCAGAAAGCGCGTCTGTTTATTACGTTACCCGGCTCGATCCGTCAGGCACCGGCCAGTCTGGCTTTCTTCGAGGTATGTGCTGAAGGCCCGATCATGGTTGTCCGGCGCATGAAACGCGCTCATGGTCTGTTCAGACGGGCTTACAATAATCCCATCCGAAATTTCGACCCGGAAACGCCTGATCCGCACGACAGCTTTTTCGATTATTTCGCCCACATCAATGGACAATTCTTATCGTTCAAACGGTTCTACGTGGCTATTTATCAAGCCCATATGGCAGCGTACCGGCAGGAACTGCAACAATTTGTGCAGGTGCGGCACCTCAATGAAAAAAGTCAGTTTGGTCAGTTACGCATCGTCGAGCAGTACAACCGACTGGCCGAACGCCAGACGGCATCGGTAAATACACCAGTAAACTAGTGAGCATCGGTTGCTTCAGACGCGTCTTCTGAATCAGAAGACGCGTCTGCGTTACGAGCACGCCGTTTGCGCCGGCGCAGGGCATCGCTGAGGAGAAACTCGATTTGCCCGTTGACACTGCGAAACTCATCCTGCGCCCACCGCTCCAGTTCTTTCAGTGTTTCGGCCTGAATCCGCAGCACAAATGCTTTTTTTTCGGCTGGCATAGGCAACTAGTTATACAATGTCCCGGCATTAACGACCGGGCTGACTCCTTTCTCACCGCAAAGTACCACCAGCAGGTTGCTCACCATCGCGGCCTTGCGCTCTTCGTCCAGTTGCACGACGCCCTTGTTCTCAAGTCGTTCGAGCGCCATCTCGACCATACCCACGGCCCCTTCCACGATCAGTCGACGGGCGGCAATCATGGCGGCTGCCTGCTGCCGCTGCAACATAGCCCCGGCAATTTCCGATGAATACGCCAGGTGACTCACCCGCGCTTCGATGATGTCGACACCCGCCCGTTCGAGTCGTTCGTTCAGTTCCTGTTCCAGAAATACATTGATCTGTCCGGTACTGTCGCGCAGCGTAACCGAGGCCGTATCATCTTCCATGTGGTCGTACGCATACGAGTTGGCCAGCTTCCGCACGGCCGCTTCCGACTGAATCTGCACGAACAATACATAATCGTCGACAGAGAACAAAGCCTTAGCCGTATCCTGCACCTGCCAGACAACCACGGCGGCAATCTCGACGGGGTTCCCCATCTTATCGTTTACCTTCAGCGTCTGCCCGTTCAGGTTGCGCGCCCGCAGGCTGATCTTCCGTCGATTGTACAATGGATTGACCCAGCGCAGCCCGTTCTGCTTCATGGTACCGACGTAATTGCCGAACAGCGTAGACACATAGGCTTCGTTGGGGTTGATGACGGTGATGCCCGTAAACAGCACCAGCGACACCAGAAACAGCAGCACAGCCAGTATGATACTAATCCCGGTGACCGCAACACCAGCGGCAGCGAGCAAGCATACGACGGCTATCAGTAACAGCACATAGCCAGAAATCGAGGTTAACGGTTTTTCCTGCATGATTGTAGAGAGTTGATATCATTTTGATAGCACAACGGTAAAGACAAAGCGGTGAACCGCCCGGTTAAAACGGACGATCGGTCGGTATCGTCGTTTAACGGCTAATTCGGTCGAACAAGGCGAAAGGCCAATCCTTTTCGCTACTTTTGCCCCTAAAAACTCAGGTCGCCCCGCGACCAACCGACTGACTGCTATGCTACTGAGTGAACAGGAGATAAACCGCCGACAGAAGCGGGAAGAACTGATGCGCATGGGGATCGATCCCTACCCCGCCCCGCTCTTCGACGTTACCCATACCATCGACCAGCTGCGCGACGCCTTTGCCGATAAAACGGGGGCCGATACGCAGGGCGGCTACCAGCCTCACCTCGACTTTAAAGACGAAGCACCCTGGAACACCGTTCGGCTCGCCGGCCGACTGATGAGTTTCCGCATTATGGGTAGCGCATCGTTCGCCGAAATGCAGGACTCGACGGGTCGGATGCAGCTTTATTTCCGGCGTGACGACCTTTGCCCCGGCGACGACAAAACGCTGTATAACACGGTATTTAAAAAGCTGCTCGACATCGGCGACATCATCGGTATCGAAGGCTATGTCTTCACGACGCAAACAGGCGAACTGTCGGTGTACGTGCAGTCGTTTACGATTCTGAACAAGTCGCTGCGGCCCCTACCCGTGGTAAAGGAAGTCGTTAATGAGAAAGGCGAGAAGGAAACCTACGATGCCTTCACCGATCCCGAACAGCGCTACCGACAGCGTTACGTCGACCTGATCGTGAACCCGCAGGTGCGCGACGTATTCGTCAAACGGACCAAGCTCGTCAACTCGATCCGGCAGTTTCTAAGCCAGAAAGGGTATCTGGAAGTGGAAACCCCAATTTTGCAGCCCATCCACGGCGGTGCCACAGCCCGCCCGTTCCAGACGCACCACAACACGCTGGACATGACGCTGTACATGCGGATTGCCAATGAGTTGTACCTCAAACGGCTGATCGTGGGTGGCTACGACGGCGTGTTCGAATTCGCCAAGGATTTCCGTAACGAAGGTATGGACCGGACCCACAACCCGGAGTTTACGCAGGTCGAATTCTACGTGGCTTACAAAGACTATCTCTGGATGATGGACACCATCGAGGAAATGGTCGAGAAGGTAGCCATCGACGTAGCGGGTACGACGAAGGTGACGGTAGGCGACAACGTCATCGACTTCAAACGGCCCTGGAAACGACTGACTATGTTCGAAGCCATTCAGGAATACACCGGTATCGATGTTTCCGAGATGGACGAAGACCGATTACGGCAGGTAGCCGAGGACCGGGGTATCAAAACCGACTCGTCAATGGGTAAGTCGAAACTGATCGACGAACTGTTTGGTGATGCCTGCGAACCCAACCTGATTCAGCCGACGTTCATTACGGATTATCCCGTTGAGATGTCGCCCCTGACGAAGAAGCACCGCAGCAAAGCCGGGCTGGTCGAGCGTTTCGAAGCTATCTGTAACGGGAAGGAAATTGCGAATGCGTATTCCGAGCTAAACGACCCCATTGATCAGCGCGAGCGTTTTGAAGAACAGCTCCGGCTGGCCGAGCGGGGCGACGAAGAAGCCATGGCGCTGGATGACGATTTCCTTCGTGCCCTTGAATACGGTATGCCCCCGACGGCGGGTGTCGGTCTGGGTATCGACCGGCTGGCGATGATTATGACCAATCAGCCGTCGATTCAGGATGTGCTGTTCTTCCCGCAGATGCGTCCAGAAAAGAAGCAGGAGCAGTCGGGTGAAGCCGATTTCCTGGAAGCGGGTGTACCAGCCGAGTGGATTCCGGCCCTGCAAAAGCTGAACATACTGACTGTCGAACAACTCCGCGCTGCTAGCCCGAACAAGCTGTTCAACGATCTGGGCGGTGCCCGCAAGCGGCTGAAGCTGGATATTCCAATGCCCACCATGGCCGACGTTCACGGCTGGACGGGTCATTGATCGACGATTCGTTTACTGCCAACAAAAATGCCCCGGCTCACTAGCAGAGCCGGGGCGTTTCTGTTTATAAAGTGAGTTACCTACTTCTTCTCAGCGGTAGCACCGTCCTGCTTGGCAAACTCACCGGCGGCTTTGATCTCGATTTCTTCGCTGACAACCGCCCCACCCGACGAGCCGACACCGAAGTCAGTGCGTTTGATCGTACCATTCACTTTCAGGCCCGCCTTCTCCATCTTACCACGTGGACTATCCATCGTGACGGGGCCGGTCAGCACCGCGTCGAGCGTTACGGGCTTGGTCACGCCGTGCATCGTCAGGTTACCGGCCAGTTTATATTTTTTGCCTTCCACTTTCTGAAACGACGTGCTCTTGAAGGTAATCGTCGGGTATTTGGCCGCGTCGAACCAGTCGGGCGACTTCAGGTGGCCGTCGCGCCGTTCGTTATCGGTATTGATACTGTTCACGTCGGCGGTAAGTTCGACAACGGCATCCGACAGGTCGGGTTTGTTAGCCGTCAGTTTGGCGTCGAAGGTTTTAAAATTACCGTCGACCTCGCTCAGCATCAGGTGCGTCACGGTGAAGCCTACTTTCGAGTGCGCTTTGTCGACCGTCCAGGTCTGAGCGTTTACAAGTGATGCGGTGAGCAGGGCAGCAACGGATAGAGCAAATACTTTCATAGAGATACTGTTGGTTGGTTGAAACGGAAAAAGACACTTAGTGAGGTATACTACTGTAAATGAGTTGCTTGTGACATCTATCTCAGACAATACGACTAGCGGGGGCGACCACCACTGGCTGGAGCACTTTGGGCACCAGCGTCGCTACCACCGTCGCCTTTAACATCGTCGTTGTTGATCGATTTACCTTTCCGGCGGTTCTCCTCGTAGGTCATCTTCCCGATGCGATAGGTGAACGTAACTTTCACGTTTGAATTATAGAGGTGATTGACGTTGACCTGCGAGAGCAGCGGAGAATTGAGGGTTGTACGCATCGTTACGCCGTTGCCGACAAAGTTTTCGCCTGCAATGCCGATACTACCACGCTTGTTGGCCAGGTCTTTCCGAACGCCCAGCGAGTACATGTAAAAGCCACCCATCGTACCCTGCAACTGCGGGTTCGGTCCCCGGAAGAAGCTGAACAGTTGGGCGCTCCAGCCTTTGTTCAACGTCAGCTGACTCATCAGGCGTCCGCCCAGGCTGATACCGGAATTATTGATCGTGATCGACCGGCCGGTAGCGTCAGGTGTCTGCCCCTGCATGTATACGTAGTAGCCGTCGATGCCGCCGTTCAGCGTCCATTTCGGCGTCAGCGTCGTGTTGAAGAAAATGTTTGCCCCAGCCGTCCGCTGTACGCCAATGTTCTGGAAGGTCGTGATGATGCCCCCCGCCAGCGTGTCCGACGGAATTCGGATCTGCGAGATCGCATTGTTGGTCAACCGGCCGAAAACCGATGCGTTGATGTACGTCCGTTTGATTGTCGAACTATAGCTTAACTCGACGTTATCGGTCAGTTCAGGGCGCAGCGTCGGGTTACCGACCATCACCATCTGCGGGTTGGCGTAGTTGGGATTCGGATTGAGTTGTTGCAGACCCGGCCGCTGAATCCGGCGGTTATAAGCCGCTTTTACGGTCGTACCACCCGCCAGCGTTTTCGAGACATTGATACTGGGTACCAGGTTAGCGTAATCGGGAATCACCAGTTGACGGGCGGCCTGCTGTTCAGTCGACTGGGTAGCCTGAATACCTGTGTACTCGTAGCGCGTACCGACCTTGAATGTGTATTTGCTTGGCGTCACGTAGGTGTACGATACGTAACCCGCCCCGATGTTCTGGTTGTAGTTGAGCGTTCCGGCCGGGTTGTTCGGGTCTTTCAGCAACGCACTTTCCCCCGTCCCGATCAGGTATTCGTAGGCGCTGTTGACCTGCCGCATGATTGCTTTACCACCAAATTCCAGCAGTTGATTCTTGCGTATCGGCGTTTGATAGTCCGACTGGAACGTGATCTCCTGGTTGGTGTTGTTGTTGATATTCTGCTGACGACCCGTTAGCGACCCGGCCTGATTGAGCAGGTCGGCGTAGAAATTATTGACGAGTCCCGTACGGCTGTACTGCGTCGAGATGGTCCACTCCTGCTGCGGCTTGAACGTGCGGACATAGTCGAGGTTCATATCCACCGAGTTCGACAAATCTTTCCGGTTAACGTCACGGTTGGTCATGTACAGCAAGGCGTCTCCGAGGTAGGCGTTGGTTAGCTGCGTCTGCTGCTGTACGAAATTGCGCGTACCAAACCGCACGTTGGCCGACAGTGACTGATCTTTCGCCAGATCGTAATCGAAGCCCAGCGTATACTGCCCGAATACCGGCTTATCAAACGATGACGCCTGCTGACTGGTACGCTGTAGTTGTGTTCCGACGGTCGTTGTCTGATCGAGGGTCGACGACGATCGGTTGTACATGGCCCGGCCAAATCCGCCCAGCGTGATACCCAGTTTTCCCTGCCGGTACGATCCGTTCAGCCCCAGGTTCGACGCTCGCAATCCTGCACCAGCGTCTACGTTCAGCGTCAGGCCGTGCAGTGTGTTCTTCTTCGTGACGATGTTGATGATACCAGCGGCTCCCTCGGCATCGTATTTCGCCGACGGACTGGTAATGACCTCGACCGTCTTTATCATGTCCGAAGGAATTTGCTTCAGGGCATCGGCCACGTTAGCTGCGACGATGGTGCTCGGCTTGTTGTTGATCAATACCCGAATGTTGCTGCTCCCGCGCAGGCTGACATTCCCGTCCAGATCGACCGACAGCATGGGTACCCGTTTCAGCACGTCCGACGCATCGCCCCCTTTCGAGGTCAGATCGCGGTCGGCGTTGAACACCAGGCGGTCAACCTTTTCTTCGATCATAGCCGCCTGCCCGACCACGTTGACTTCGCCGAGCGTACGAACGTCGGCCGCCAGCTTCACCGATCCCATGTTGATTTCGGTGCCTTTGCCAATCGTAAATGGTTTCGAATCGGTGTTTTTGTAGCCGATAAAGGAGTACTGTAGCCGGTAGTCGCCCGGTGCCAGCTTACTCATCGCGAACGCCCCTTTGGCATCCGAGGTCGTTCCGTCGACGGGCTTGTTGGTTTTGGTACTGATGAGCGCGATTGTTGCAAATTCAACGGGTTTACCCGATGTCGAATCGATCAGTACGCCCGTCAGTCTACCATTGCCTTTCGGTGTGTCATCGGCAACGCCGGTAAATTCTTTCTTCTGTCGGTCGTTGTTGCCGAAGCCCGGCCCGCCTGGTCCGCCACCCGGAGGGCCACCGAACTGGGCAAAAGCGGTGTTTGTAAGACTGCTGCTCAGGCCGAGCGTCAGTAGCAGGAGGAAAAGTCGTATAGGCATGGTATGATCAGTTGCGTATTTGTTGCTTCAAAACAACAGACGCAACGCCGGTCTGGAAAACGCAATAGACTACGCAGGCAGGAACGTCGGCAAATCGCCCGTTCTGGCCGACGAAAGCCATTTCAGCGGCTGACAGATTCAGATTCGCCCATTCGTCGGTTCAAATGACGCAACCATCGGCAGATTCGGCGTAACAGCCGATTGATACCGACGCCGTTGCGAATTCACCGTAAACTTGTAGCTTTCCCCTGCGCTATGGCTACTTCACTATTTTCCCGTCGCTACGTTACGCTGCTGAGTCACTGGCTGGGGTGGGGCTTGCTGAGCTACCTGCTGTTTTTTTCCCCGTCATTCAGCAACGACATCAAGATGCCAACGGAGTTCTGGCTCCGGCAGATCGTCTTTCAGGCGATGATGATCGGCACGTTCTACCTGAACGCGAATGTGCTGGTACCGCGCCTGCTGCTCGAACAGAAAACGGGGCGATACGGACTGGCGCTGCTGGGAATTATTGCGACTGCCATGCTGGTACTGTGGGGACTGGAAATATTGCTCGATCTGCCGGTGTTGTTCCACAAAACGTTCCATCCCGACGGTAAAGGGCAACCCAAGTACTACGGCTGGGTTCAGCCCTCGCTGTTTACGATCGTACTCGTGCTGGGAATCAGTACCAGCCTGTCGCTGGTGCAGAAGTGGCAGGCCGACACCACCAGTCGACTGGCGCTCGAACAGGCGAAAACCAGTTCGGAACTATCGTTTCTGAAAGCGCAGATCAACCCGCATTTCTTCTTTAATACGCTCAACAACATCTACGCGCTGACCTCGTTCGATGTCGAACTGGCGCAGGAAGCCATTCACCGGCTGTCGCGCATGATGCGGTACGTGTTGTACGAAACGCAGTCGGGCACAACCCTGCTAAGCAAGGAAATCGCGTTCGTCAGCGACTACATTCAGCTGATGCAGCTTCGACTAACCGACAAGGTTCAGTTGACGGTACAGACACCGACACCGCTGCACGACCAGCCCATCGCTCCAATGATTCTGCTACCGTTTGTCGAGAACGCCTTCAAGCACGGTGTCAGTGCACTGGAACCGAGTCAGATCAGTATTTCGATTGAGCAACAGCCGAATCAGTTAGTCCTAAATGTCCGCAATACCTTGTTTGTCAACCAGAAACCGTCGCTGGAAGCCGGTAACGGCATCGGTCTGACCAACACTCGCCGTCGGCTCGATCTGCTGTACCCGAATCAGTATCAGCTGGCGATTAACCCGCACAATCCGGCGGGGGATTATGAAGTACAGTTAATCCTGAACCTGTCATGACGCTAAACTGTATTGCCGTCGACGACGAACCGCTGGCGCTGGGACTGGTCGGTGCGTTTATCGAGAAAACCCCTTTTCTCAACCTGACCGGCCGCTACAGCAGCGCCGTATCCGCGCTACAGGCTCTTATCACCACGCCGGCCGACCTGATTTTTCTCGATATTCAGATGCCCGACCTGACGGGCCTGGAACTGGCGCGGGTGCTGGAACGCAGTCAGCGCGGGAGCCACATCACCCGGATTATTTTCACGACCGCTTTCGATCAGTTTGCCCTGGACGGCTTCCGCGTCGATGCACTCGACTACCTGCTCAAGCCGTTCAACTACGAGGAATTTCTGCGGGCGGCCAACAAAGCCCGGCAGTACTTCGAACTGGTACAACGCAGCGAACCACAACTCGCTGCGTTACCCTCGGCAGCTACCGTCGACGTAGCCGATGACTATCTGTTTCTGAAAGTCGAATACCAGCTGGTGCGGGTGGCGTATCAGGACATTTTGTACATCGAAGGGCTTAAAGACTACGTGAAAGTGTATCGGCAAAGCGACCCGACAAAGCCGCTGCTGTCGCTGACGAGTCTGAAATCACTGGAAGAAAAGTTGCCTGCCCGGCAGTTCATGCGCGTTCACCGCTCCTTCATCGTCGCCCTCGATCGGATCGACGCCGTTTCACGCAATACCGTACAGATCGGTTCGGTTACCATTCCCGTCAGCGATCAGTACAAGGACACGTTTAGCCAGTTTATTCAGCGCTGGATGTAGCCAATCCTGAAACAAGAAAACCCACATCCAGGTGGACAAGGGCTTTCCGATCTTCTATAACCTATGATGTAAACGTACTGACAGGCGTGCTGTCAGTTAATAGAGTTGATTTATAGATCAATCTACCGATACTAAAACTATAAAAGTCTACGAAAAAATAAATACCCGGTCGACACTCCTCCCTTCAAAAGTAAATTCTTTATAGAAATCAGTAAATTTATCGTTGTTCTGACTCCTTATGGATGTGTATCTAACGGCTACAGCGTATGCTCGATTGCATCGACATTATCGACTCATTAAGCGTTCCGAAGTATCAGCAACTAGTTAATTCTATTGTAACCGGTATTCAAACAAAGGACATCCGGCCGGGTGATAAACTCCCGTCGATTCACGAAGTCAGTGCTGAGTTTGACGTGGCCAAGCGAACCGTCGAGAAGGCGTATGACCTGCTGAAGGAGCAGGACATAGTGGTAGCAGTGAAGGGGAAAGGCTACTACATCAACCACACGCTGCTGGGCCGGAATCTGAAAATTTTCCTGCTGTTCAACAAGCTGAGCGCCCACAAGAAAATCATCTACGACTCATTCGTCAGCGAACTGGGCAGCGACACGCCAATCGACTTTTTTATCTACAACAACGACTTCCGGCTATTTCGCGATATCATCCGCAAGGAAGGCACGCGCCACTCGCATTACGTGGTCATCTCCCATTTTTTCAACGACACCGAGCAGGCCCGTGAACTGATCAATCAGCTACCCAAGCATAAGCTCATTGTGCTCGACAAATTGATTGAGGGTATCACGGGGAATTACGCGTCGGTAGTGCAGAATTTCGAAAAAGACCTGATTCAGGCGCTGACCGAAGCCTTGCCCCTGCTCCGCAAATACCACACGCTGAATATTCTGTTTCCGGCGCAGACCTACCACCCGAAAGCCATTCTGAACGGCTTCTACCGCTTCTGCTACGAACACGACTTTTCGCCCCGCGTCATCCGCGACATTGCCGACGACGTCATTACACCGGGCAACGCATACATCAACCTGATGGAAGACGACCTTGTCACGCTCATCAAAAAGATAAAAGATACGGGCTACGCCGTCGGGCAGCAGGTCGGCATTCTATCGTACAACGAAACCCCACTCAAGGAGATTCTGCTCGATGGCATTACGGTTATGTCGACGGATTTTGCGCAAATGGGCAAAACAGCCGCGCAACTGGTACTCACCAACAGTTGCGAGCATGTCGAAAACCCGTTCCGGCTCGTCGTCCGCAAATCGCTCTGAGTCAGTAAAATTTACGCTGGCAGTAGGCAAGTAGGGGAAAGCCCTTTCCGCTACATCGGTCTACTTTACTAGCCCAAACAACCTGATTACCCCGTTAGCGTACCCTTTTGACGGTTCTTCTATGATTGCTTCTCCAAACACATTCCGCCACGTCAGTTACCTCTGGGACGACGCTAAAGCCGCCGAGCTCGAAGGCGATGAGGTTGCCCTGCTTATCTACCGATCGAACCTGCTCGGTGCCGACCTCCGCCTGACCAACTATGGGGGTGGAAACACCTCCTGCAAAGCAATGGCGACCGACCCACTGACGGGTCAGCCTACCGAAGTGATGTGGGTAAAAGGCTCTGGTGGCGATATTGGTACCCTGACGCGCAGTGGACTGGCAGCCCTTTACGTCGACCGGCTGCGGAGTCTGAAAAACATATACCGGGGAATCGAACACGAAGATGAGATGGTCGAACTCTTCAACCATTGCATCTACGATCTGTCGTCAAAAGCGCCGTCGATCGATACTCCGTTGCACGGGTTTCTACCTTTCAAACACATCGATCACCTGCACCCCGACGCAGCTATCGCCATCGCTGCCGCCAAAGACGGCAAACGTATTACGCAGGAACTGTTCAACGGCACCATCGGCTGGGTCGACTGGCAACGGCCGGGTTTCGACCTCGGGCTGAAGCTGGCGGAGTGCGTTGAACAGAATCCCGGCATTCGGGGTATCATGCTCGGTTCGCACGGTCTGTTTACCTGGGGCGATACGGCCTACGAAAGCTATGTCAACACGCTGGAAGTAGTCGAGCGCTGTGCCGAGTATCTGGCCGACAACGTTGGGAAAGACCGGCCTGTATTTGGTGGACCCAACCGTGAGAGTCTGCCCGCCGAGCAGCGGAAGACACAGGCCGCCCTGCTGGCTCCGGTGCTACGCGGGCTGTGCTCCAGTGAGCGCCATATGGTTGGCCATTTTACCGACGACGAGCGAGTACTGGAATTTATCAACTCGAACGATCTGGATCGGCTGGCTCCGATGGGCACCTCCTGCCCCGACCATTTTCTGCGGACAAAGATCAGCCCGCTGGTCCTGCCCCTTGCCGCCAGTGCTGACCTGAGCAACGGACCATCGCTGCGCACGGAATTGACACCTGCGTTCGAACAGTACCGGGCTATGTATCAGGACTACTACAACACCTGCAAACACCCGAACAGCCCCGCTATTCGTGACGCCAATCCGGTTGTACTGCTGTATCCGGGTGTGGGCATGTTCACATTTGCCAAAGATAAACAGACCGCCCGCGTTGCCGCCGAATTTTACATCAATGCGATCAACGTGATGAAGGGCGCGGAAGCCATTTCCGAATACACCTCACTCCCCCGGCAGGAAGCGTTCGACATCGAATACTGGCTGCTTGAGGAAGCCAAGCTGCAACGGATGCCGAAGCCCAAACCGCTATCGGGCAAAATCGCGCTGATTACCGGCAGTGCGGGTGGTATCGGGAAGGCTATCGCCAAAAAATTCGCGCAGGAAGGTGCCTGCGTAGTACTGAACGACATCAATCAGGAGCGGCTCGATGGAGCGCAGGCCGAGTTTATCAAAGCGTTCGGTAAAGATGCCGTGGCTACTACGACCCTGAACGTAACCGACTGGAGCAGCATACAGGATGCTTTGTCGGCAGCGAGTCTGGCGTTCGGCGGGGTCGATATTGTGGTGAACAACGCGGGCATCAGCATTTCCAAACCGATTGCCGATCACACCATCGAGGAGTGGGACCGGCTGTACGACATTCTGGTAAAGGGGCAGTTCATGGTGTCGAAAGCGGCCGTTGAAATTTTGCGCAAGCAGGATCTGGGTGGCGACATTATTAACGTCGTCTCGAAAAACGCACTCGTTGCCGGGCCGAACAATGCGGGCTACGGGTCCGCCAAAGCCGCTCAACTGCACCTCAGTCGCCTGAATGCCGCCGAACTGGGCACCGACAAGATTCGGGTCAACACCGTCAACCCCGACGCTGTTATTTCCGACTCGAACATCTGGGCGGGTGGCTGGGCCGAAGGACGCGCCAAAGCCTACGGCGTTACGGTTGACGAATTGCCGGCCTACTACGCCAAACGGACGCTGCTCAACGAGATCATCCTGCCCGACGACATTGCCAACGCCTGTTTCGCCTTCGTCGGCGGCTTACTCAACAAGTCGACCGGCAACGTACTGAACGTCGATGGTGGCGTAGCCATGGCCTTCGTCCGCTAAAACGTGTAGTTAAAGTAGCCTGATCGGTGTACGTAGCCTGGACGTCCACGTCCGGGTGGCCGTCAGGCCAACTATTCATGGCGGCAGCTTTATTGGTCGCTACGCGCCCCCCCGGACGTAAACGTCCAGGCTACACGTTAACACACTATTCCTAAACCTATGAACCTGACCACAGACACCATTGCCAGCCATAACGATGACCGGGTAGCCCGGCATCGGAACCTACTGGCTCCCTGGACCGATTCCATCGAACAGACCGAATCGATTATCGAGAAACTCATGGCGTTTCAGATCGCCATTCCCAGTTGGGCGCTTGGGACGGGCGGTACCCGCTTCGGTCGGTTTCCCGGCGGTGGTGAACCCCGAAGCCTGGAAGAAAAGATCAGCGATGTGGGCTTGCTCCACGCGCTGAATCGATCGAGTGGAGCCATCTCGCTGCATATTCCGTGGGATATTCCGCAGGATGCGCAGGCCGTTCGTCAACTGGCCGACAGCTACGGGCTCGCCTTCGATGCCGTTAATTCCAACACCTTTCAGGATCAACCGGATCAACTGGAAAGCTACAAGTTCGGCTCGTTACAACACGTCGACCGGGCGGTGCGGCAGCAGGCCATCGATCATAACATCGAGGTCATTCGACATGGTGTCGAACTGGGCTCCAAGTCGCTAACGGTCTGGCTATCGGATGGGTCGAGTTTTCCCGGTCAGCTGAATTTTCGGAAAGCCTTCGAGCGAACACTCGGTGGTTTGCAGGACATCTACGCAGCCCTGCCCGACGACTGGAAACTATTTGTCGAATACAAAGCCTTCGAACCGAATTTCTATTCGACTACCGTCGGCGACTGGGGCAGCAGCTATCTGTATGCCAGCAAACTCGGCCCAAAAGCGTATACGCTGGTCGACCTGGGACATCACCTGCCCAACGCCAACATCGAGCAGATTGTCGCGATTCTGCTGATGGAAGGAAAGCTGGGTGGATTCCATTTCAACGACTCGAAATACGGCGACGACGACCTGACGGCCGGCAGTATCAAACCATACCAGCTGTTTCTGATCTTCAATGAACTGGTCGGCGGAATGGACGCACGCGGGATGAGCCACGCCACCGATCTGGGCTGGATGATCGACGCGAGCCACAACGTGAAAGATCCGCTCGAAGACCTGCTGCAAAGCGTCGAAGCGATTCAGCTTGCCTATGCGCAAGCCCTGCTGGTCGACCGGGACGCCCTGGAAGCCGCCCGCGACAACAACGACGTCGTGCAGGCCCAGGAAATCTTGCAGGACGCCTTCCGCACCGACGTTCGCCCGCTGGTTGCCGAAGCCCGTCGTCGGGCGGGGGGAGCCTTACAGCCACTGGCCCTCTATCGCAGCCTCCACATCCGCGATCAACTCATCCGCGAACGCGGAGCCAAATCCGTCGCCACGGGACTTTGATTGAATTATAGAGTGATTGAATGATAGAGTGAATAGCTAAATCCGTAACTCATTCAATCACTCCATCATTCAATCACTCTATCACTCTGCCATTCAATCATTACCCATGCGCTGCATCGCTGTTTTCGATATTGGCAAGACCAACAAGAAGCTGTTTCTGTTTAACCAGCAGTACGACATTGTCTGGGAGACGAGCACGCAGTTTGCTGAAACTGTAGATGAAGACGGCGAAGCCTGTGAGGACGTCGACCGCCTGACCAGCTGGATACGGCAGACGATGCAAGACGTACTGACGAAACCGGAGTTCGACGTACAGGCGCTGAATGTCTCGACGTACGGGGCCAGTCTGGTTTGTGTTGACGGTCAGGGGCAGGCAGTTGGACCGTTGTACAATTACCTGAAAGCTTATCCGGCCGAACTGTCGAAGCAGTTTTATGACAGCTATGGTCCAGAAGAGCCAATATCAGTAGCAACGGCATCGCCCGCCTTGGGTAGTTTGAACTCGGGACTGGCGCTATACCGCATTCGCTATCGGCAGCCAGACCTGTTCGATAAAACACGCTATGCACTGCACCTGCCGCAGTATGTCAGTTCGCTGTTCACCGGACAGTTCTATTCCGATCTGACAAGCATTGGTTGCCACACGATGCTCTGGAATTTTGGCCAGCAACAGTACCACGACTGGGTCAAGGCCGAGCAACTGGATCAGAAACTGGCTCCGCTCTTTCCGGGTAACGCCGTCATAGACACCGTAGTGTGTGGAAAATCGATGAAGGTTGGAGTTGGGTTACACGACTCGTCGGCTGCACTGATTCCGTATCTGGCAAGTTTCAATGAGCCGTTTGTGCTGATCTCAACGGGCACGTGGTGTATCAGCCTGAATCCGTTCAATACCCAGCCGCTCACGGCCGAAGAACTGCAATACGACTGTTTGTGCTACCTGAATTATCAGGGGCAGGCCGTGAAAGCCTCTCGGCTGTTTGCGGGTTACGAACACGAACAGCAGGTTCAGCGATTAGCCACGCATTTCGGCGTTCCGCTCGATACGTACAAGCACGTACCATACGATCCGTCGCTGATCGACGAACTGCCTACGCGGCCGGTGCAACCCGTTCCCGATCCGCTGACGACGAAGCAGCCTGCTGTGCTGGTACAGTCGGCGTTTACCCGGCGCGAGTTGTCTGATTTCGAGACGTATGAGCAGGCGTATCACCAGCTCGTGCATGATATTGTGGCGCAGCAGCTTATTTCGACCGAACTGGTCCTGCACCGTTCCCCCGTCAAACGCTTATTCGTGGATGGCGGCTTCAGCAAAAACCCGATCTATATGGCGTTGCTGGCGTCAGCCTTTCCGCAGCTCGACGTATCGGCGGCATCCGTGGCCCAGGCAACGGCCCTCGGCGCAGCACTAGCCATTCACGACAGCTGGAACTCGCTTCCCCTCCCCGACAATCTGGTTCAGCTCCGCCCGGTCAGCGCGTCAATCGGCAAAACCGTGTAAGGCTTCACAACCGTGTTTCGTCCAGTCTCTTTCTTCTATCATCTTTTCTCTTTCTTCTTCTCATCCTATTCCTAAACCTGACTCTATTCACAAACCTATGGCCGTATTCTGGGGCGTCGTATTACATGCGCTGGGAGGGTTCGCTTCCGGCAGTTTTTATTTACCATACAAACAGGTAAAAAGCTGGTCCTGGGAAAGTTACTGGCTCGTCGGCGGTATCTTTTCCTGGGTCATTGCTCCCTGGGTACTGGGGCTGCTCACCGTACCCCACCTAACGCAGATCCTGCGCGAAACACCGACCGAAACGCTGCTCTGGACGTACTTCTGGGGCGTTTTGTGGGGTTTCGGCGGACTGACGTTCGGCTTGTCGATGCGCTACCTGGGCCTGTCGCTGGGCATGGCCGTCGTACTGGGCCTGTGTGCTGTCTTCGGAACGCTGGTACCACCGATCTGGCTTGGTCAGTTTGGGTCGCTTGTCAGCACCACGTCAGGGCAGTTCATTATGGCCGGGCTGGCCGTTTGCGTGCTCGGTATCAGTATTTGTGGCGTAGCCGGCATGATGAAAGAGAAGTCGCAGCCGGAAGCCGAAAAGAAAGCAACTATCGCGGAGTTCGACCTTCGCAAAGGGTTTATGGTCGCCATATTTTCGGGAATAATGAGCGCCTGCTTCTCGTTTGGACTCACAGCGGGTCAATCAATTTCGGACCGGGCCGTCCGCTTCGGGGCTGATCCGCTGTTTATGAACAATGCTCCGCTGGTGGTTATTCTGCTGGGTGGGCTGACGACCAATGCTATCTGGTCGATCTACCTGAATATTAAAAATCGGACATATACCGACTACCGCAACCTGTCGGCACCGATTGCCCGGAATATCCTGTTCTGCGCGCTGGCGGGGGTTACTTGGTACTTTCAGTTCTTCTTTTACGGTATGGGCGACAGCAAGATGGGTGAGTATCGATTCTCCGGCTGGACGCTACATATGGCTTTTATTATTGCATTTAGCAGTTTTTGGGGATTATATTTGCACGAGTGGAGAGGGTCGGACGCGGCAACCATGCGAACAATCCGCCTTGGTATTCTTACCGTCATCCTTTCCTCCGTCATTGTCGGGATTGGCAATTACCTCGCCTAGCTTTATCAAGTTTTGTTTTACCATAAATGGAAAAGCCCGTCTGGTATCCGGACGGGCTTTTTAAGTGACTGTAGCGCTGGTTTCGACTAATATTCGCCTTCGATTTTCTTTACTTTCACGGCGTTGAGCCCTTTCTTGCCGTCGACAACTTCAAACTGAACGCGATCTTTCTCCCGAATGGTGATGCCGTTCAGACCCGTAATGTGGACAAAGATGTCCCGATTTGAATCATCCTCAACGATGAACCCGTAGCCTTTACTTTCGTTGAAGAACTTTACTACACCTGTTTGCATAAACAATTGAAAATTTAATAAATAAACGGACAAAGGGTTAGCAAGAAACAAAGGACACGGAACAGGCACCTAAGTATACTTCAACGAAACACCTAAATGGCACGGAACGGACTTTGTGATTTCAGCGGCCCACTAGTTTCCCAGAAGCCGCTGGGATGACAGAGACACGAAATAAATGGATTTGTGCTAATGTCAATAGGATAACGATACTTTTTTGGGCTGATTTCCGAAAACGCGTAGGAAAATCTTTCTAAACGGCAAACATTGTACGGTTTGGTCTGGTTAGCTTTGCGCTATACCGACAACGTATATACGCTTTTACTCGTACATCGATAACTATGAACAAGCTTCGGTATTTTGTTGAAAAACAGGCTTTCGGCGTTTGTACCATCCTAGGCGAGCGCATGAATATCTCCGCCAGCAGCATACGGCTGTATTTTATCTATACGTCTTTTCTTACGCTGGGTTCACCGGTTGTACTCTACCTAATTATGGCCTTCTGGCTGGAGATGAACAAACACCTCCGCCGTCACGCGCACCCCACAATCTGGGAATTATAGCCGTTCTTACTGATCCAACTGGTTAAATCGGTGGTGTCCCTTACCGAAGTACTGCCAGACCAGACTTCGTTCGTACAGTTTCGCGGGTCGCTTCTCGCTTTTCCTCAGCGCGCGACGTTGTTTCATCAGCGTAGGCAGGTGCCCGTAAAATGCCCCGTGGGCTTTCAGCACCGCCAGAATATCGCCCCACTGACCCGCCACCAGGTACAACACCGACGATAGGCCATCGAACACCAGTCGGGCAAACACTTTTCCCAGGAACCAGCCGTCGGCAGGCCAGTTTTTGTACAGCATGTATAGGCTGTTCCGGTGATTCAACAGCGTTTTTTGTGGGTTGGACTTGTGCAGCGTTCCGCCACCAACGTGGTACACGACCGACTGCCCGCACGCCCAGACGGAATGCCCCAGGCGCTGAACCCGCCAGCACCAGTCGATTTCTTCCATGTGTGCGAAGAAAGCCGTGTCGAAGCCGCCGGTTTCATGGAAAACGCTTGCCCGGACAAACAGGCAGGCACCCGTTGCCCAGAACACGGGTCGATTATCGTCATACTGTCCGGTATCCGGCTCCAGCACGTCGAACACACGACCCCGGCAGAACGCGTAGCCGAGCCAGTCGAGGTAACCCCCGGCGGCACCGGCATATTCGAACAGGGTCCGCTCCTGCTGCGCCCGAATCTTGGGTTGACAGGCCGCCATCATCGGATCGCTCTCCAGTAGTTGTAGTATCGGGTCGATCCAGCGGGGAGTTACTTCGATATCGGAGTTGACCAGTGCGTAATAAGTTGCTCCGCCGTACTCACTCCGTACGCGTTCCAGCGCGTTGTTGTAGCCACCCGCATACCCTTCGTTCGTTCCCATTTCGATGATCCGAACGCCCGGAAACTGGTGTTTTACCCACGGAACTGATGCATCAGTAGACGCATTGTCGGCGATGTAAACGGGGTGACCATCGGCCTGCGCGACCAGCGCGGGTAAGAAACGACGCAGGAACGATAAGCCATTATAATTCAGGACGACAATTGCGAGGGTATCCACAAACAGGTGGTTGGCAGGTATGATTTCTGCCGTGAAGATACGGAACCCGGCGGCTTCCGCCAGCCAACGGGCTTTACATCAGTCCGTCGAGGTTCAGGCCGGGAATGTTGGGTAGTAGCCCTTCGGTAGCCTGACGCAGGTGTTCACGCGCTTTTGTTTCTACCGCACCAATAGCTTTGTTGGTTGCCGCTACGATCAAATCCTGTAGCATCTCACGATCTTCAGGCTTAATTAGATCGGGGTCGATTTCGATGCTGAGTACGTTTTTCAAACCGTTGACCGTCACTTTCACCATGCCGGCACCAGCATCACCGGTTTCGGTTACGGCGCTCAGGTTCTGCTGTGCATCTTTCATCCGGGACTGAACTTCCTTCATCTTCCCGAACATATCCATCATATTCATCATGCGTTCGTTTTGGGTTATCGCAGTAACAACACCGCCCCGGTCCGAACAGTTTTATTGCCGTCGGGATCTTCGACCTCGATGCGGTACATATACTGCCCCTCGATAGCGGGTTGTCCGTTTATGGTGCCGTCCCACCCCTGCGTTATAGACGTGGAACTGAAGACCGCTTGTCCCCACCGGCTGTAAACGGTCAGGCGGAACTGATCGGACGTTGCCCCCTTCACCAGAAACACGTCGTTGGCCTGATCGCCGTTGGGCGAGAACGCATCGGGCACAAAGAGCGGAGTCTGTCGCACCAGCTTGTAGAAGTTGGAGTAGCTGACAACGCCCTGCGCTGAAACAGCAATGATCCGATACCGCTGCACACTCGTTACCGGATCGTTTGGATCGGGCTCGTACCGAATGCTGGTACCAGCGGGGATTTCCTGCTTCGTACCATTGTCGGGGTTGATAACCTCGACCGTGTAATTGTCTACCTCACCCGTTGAGAACGGCGAATCACGGGTCCAGTCGATACCGCCGGCCGCTTTTGACGATAACCAAACCGTACAGACCGTAGGGGACGGTGCCGACACCTGCCCGCACGTATTCTGATAAGCGACCTGATAGCAATACGAGCCAGCATTCGGGTCAGCCGCTTCATCGACAAACGAATTACCTGTCAACGCACCAATCTGCTGAAAAGCTCCTCCGTTACTCCGGCTGACGATCATCGTGTAACTCGTCGTTGCACTCGCCGTGGGCAGCGCGGCAATGAGTCGAGGTTTGTCGTCTTCGATTGATACTAGTACGTTTGTAAAGCTGTCAGGTGCTTCGGCATTGACACCCGTTACGCAGGTCGGCGCAGATGTTACGATCGTCGGACCAATGGCTGCATTATTCAGCGTTGCTTCAATTGTGTAGCAATATTGAACGCCACATTGAATATCGCTCTCGTCGCTTGCTGTTGTTGATGCCTTGGTTTGAAAGCGAGTAAAGGGAGACCCGTTTCGGTAGATCACATACGATCTAAATGGCGCAGAGCCCTGATACGGCTCCCAACTCAGATTGTTCTTCTTGCTGGAAGCAGTGACCGTTAGGGCAAGGCTACATACCTGCTCGGACGTAGGGCCGGTAGTACCGCATTCGTCCTGACTTGCCAATTGAAAACACTGCGTCTGCTTCGTATTCGTCTGCACGGAAAATGTCCCCGCCGATGTTCCGGTCTGACTAGTGGGCACATACGTACCTGATCCATCCCGCTGAAGCAGTTGAACAGTCGTATTCGCGCTTGATGCCTGGTAGGTCAGCGTGATGTTGTCAGCATCGACTGTCTTTAGTTGCGTGATAACCGGGGGCGTGGTTGCGGTGGCGGTCGCCAGCGGTGTCACGGACATGCTGAACGCGGTGCTACCGCAACTTGCGGGGGCGTTGTAGACCCCCTGAATCGTAGCGGTTCGGTTGCGCGTATCGGTATAGGTATGCTGCGGTCGGGCCTGAAGCTGCGCCAGGGTGTAACTTTGGACAACACCATCGCCCCAGTTTATTTGGTAAGCGTCGTATTTGTTGTTACTATCGTCCAGTGTCGCTGACATCGTAACAACCCGGTTGCCGCACGACCTCGCCGTCGCTCTGACGATCCCGACAGGTAGTACGTCGACTTGTTGACAAGCGATAGTCCCCGTCGATAAGCCACCCCCACTACCCACCTGAATGATCGTATACGAACCAGGTTTAGTATATGAATACGTAGTCTGATTCAGTGTGGTAGTTGGAAACCCGTTACCGTTGTATTCGTAGTTGTAACCGACATTACTAACATTAGCCGACGTACCCGTGATTTTAACCGGTGTACCTAGACAAATTCGCGTCTTTTCCAATGTGAATCCCCCCTGCGCGACCGGGTTTATGCACACATTCTGCGCGGTTGCCAGTATCGTCGTTGTCGCGATCAGCAGCGCAGCGAATAAGCCGATTCGCTCGATTTTTGCCCCCTTTTCAGTCAGCCACGTTCCTAGAATTTGCACAGCGGGTAAAGAGTTGAGCCAGTCGTTTGATTTTAAATAAAGCGGTTGAGTATCACTCAGAAAACGGCCGGACCGACATTTTCGCACCCGGCGAAACGTATCTTTCTGGAAAACGGTTTTCTGAATAATTCAGTGACGATGCCACACCGCCATGGTTAATTTTACGCCAATGTCAAAAATAGTGACGCGGGGCCCCATCAACCAAACTCATGGACAAGAATAGTACCAGTTTCCCCGGTGCGCCGGATTTCGATACAAATTCCCAGGCTATAAAACTCGATCGGATCGAAGACGCCATCGCCGACATTCGGGCGGGCAAAATTGTCCTTGTCGTTGACGACGAGGACCGTGAAAACGAGGGTGATATGATCTGCGCAGCCGAGATGATCACGCCCGAGATGGTCAACTTCATGATCCGCGAGGCCCGTGGCCTGATGTGCGCTCCTCTGACGCAGGACCGCTGCGACGAACTGGGGCTCGACATGATGGTCACCAGCAACACGTCGGTTCACACGACGCCCTTTACGGTATCGGTCGATCTGTTGGGCAATGGTTGCACAACGGGCATCTCTGCATCCGACCGGGCCAAAACGATTCAGGCACTGGTCGACCCAAACACGAAGCCGGACGACCTTGGTCGGCCGGGGCATATTTTCCCGTTGCGGGCCGTCGATGAAGGTGTCATTCGCCGGGCAGGTCATACCGAAGCCGCCGTTGACCTGGCGCGACTGGCTGGGCTGGCCCCGGTGGGCGTACTGATCGAAGTACTGAACGAAGATGGTACGATGGCGCGGCTACCTGAGCTGCGCACCATGGCCGATCGCTTCGGTATGAAACTCGTCAGCATTCAGGATCTGATTGAGTACCGGCTTCGGACCGAAACGCTGATTCGGCGGGAGATCGGCGTCGACATGCCAACGGAATGGGGCCATTTTGATTTGATCGCCTACCGGCAAAGCAATACCGGCGATACCCACCTTGCGCTGGTAAAAGGTACCTGGGAACCCAATGAGCCGGTATTGGTTCGCGTTCATTCATCCTGCGTGACAGGCGACATTTTTGGCTCCTGTCGCTGCGACTGCGGTCCTCAACTGCACGCGGCTATGCGGCTGGTCGAAGCCGAAGGCAAGGGCGTCGTCGTTTACATGTTCCAGGAAGGGCGCGGCATTGGGCTACTCAACAAGCTGAAAGCCTACAAGCTACAGGAAATGGGCCGAGATACCGTCGAAGCCAACCTCGACCTGGGCCTGCCCATGGACGCCCGCGACTACGGCATCGGCGCGCAGATTCTACGTGACCTGGGTATCCGTAAGCTGCGCCTGATCTCCAACAACCCAAAAAAGCGGGCGGGTCTGATGGGGTACGGGCTGGAGATCATCGACACCGTCCCAATCGAAATTCCGTCGAATCCCCACAATGAACGGTACCTGCGGACCAAGCGCGACAAGATGGGCCACACCATCATGAGCGAGCCGGTCAATCGGGAGCAATAATGGTTTACGGTTTATAGTATTAGGTTTACCGTAGAGACGCGTGATTACGCGTCTCTTTTTTTGCCCAGGTTTCCAGCCAGCTTCTTGTTGCTACAGATAGCTGTTCAGTGGTGTCAGGTTGGGCATCACCGTAAACTGAAAACAGTAAACCGAAGCCCTACCGATAGAATCCGCCGTTGTCGTAGAAGCTCCGGCGACGGCTTAGCTTCAGCTCCTGTAGGATTGACGAACGGGCGCGCAGATCGAACGAATAGTTACCGGTACGGATGTTACTACCCGAGAATGGTGTCCAGTTGAAAGCCATCTCCCAGCAGTGCAGGTCGCGGTTGATACCGATGGTCGTCAGCGTCGGGCGTTTGTACTGGAAGTCGTAGCCCGAACTAAACGTTACTTTCCACTTAGGCGTCAGACTCAGGTCGCCGGTCAATGTCAGGGCCTGTACGACCTGCGAGATTTCCGGGTTCAGTTTCGTCAGGCCGAAGGTATAGCTGACGTTTACTGTCCAGGGAATGTTAAAGTCGACGTACAATTCGGGGTTCTGGTTGATCGCCCGTACGGTAGCATCGTTGACATTGACGTTCGGCACACCGTTTCCGCCAACCCCCTTCTTCTGCTTCGCCTGTTTCGGCGCAAACCGGGTACTGATATACGCCTGCATACTCGTCAGCCGCATCAGTCCCTGTCCGGCCTGTAGCGCATACACCTCCGGTACGCGCACATACTCTCTACCTGTGTAACCGGCAGCTTGCAGTATGTATTGGGAATAGCTGTTGGGTGGCAATGCCGTCAAACCGCTTGTTGCTGCCAACAGGCTATAGTAAGCTGTTCCGCCATACGGCCGGGTTGCGTACGGATCGAATGTCGACGACAGGTTGAAGCTGACGTTTTTGAAAATCTGCGTGTTGGCGCTAACGGCAATCGGTGATAGTTTGTAATCGGGTGCCAACAGGTTATAGCTACCGTTGATGCTGATATTGTCGAAGATGGGAATCTTCTTGAAGTCAGAGCCCGTTGAATCGCCCCCCCGCGCCCTGACTTTCATTTCCAACTGGTTGACAATACCGAACGAGATAATCGCCGACTGCGTACTACCCGTACCAGAGCTACCACCCAGTCCACGAAACACAGACAATGTACGCCGGTAATCAGGTAAACCAGCTAGCGAACCCGAGTCAGGCAACGTCTGAAATAAGCCAAATACCTTATTCGTAAAATCAGGAATATAACTGAACGAAATTGAAGGCGCTACGGTGTGTCGAATGGCTTCGACTCGTTTGCCCCGCACGAAGAACGTTCCGTAAAAGCGGGTATTCGCGCTGGCGTTGACCGCGAAGTTATACGACGGAAAGAATCCTTTAGCCGTGTCGATACGCACGGCATCCTGCGCCTGCACGTACGTGTAATTCAGCTTTTTCGTAAAAATATCACCCTGTAGCGAGAAGCCGGGTGTCACGTTGATGTACCGCATCAGCTTGATGTTCGGCAACGTGATGGGGATACTGTAGCGAGCCTGTACCACCCGATTGTTCCAGATCGCCTGGGCGTTTTGCGCGCTGAAGGCAATCAGGTTGGGGTCCGTCACGATCCGCCCGTTCAGAATTGCCTGCGCCCGTGCCGCACTGTCAAGCGCCCGCTCGACCGTACTGACGTAGGTTACGCTGCTGTTCGTCGTAACAACCGGGAAACCTAGTCCCGTCGTGTCAACTGTCCGGCGGATGGTGTTGCTGACGGAGATCGACCCGCTGACGTCAAGGCCGAAGCGAAAACTCTCGTACCAGCGACCCGTACCGCCCCGGAGTGCGAACGGTGCGATCTGATTTAGGCCGAAGTTGAAGTCCGACGAAATATCCGTTTTCCCATTTTCCCGTGTTCCGGTCGTCGGATTCACCTGCCCGAACTGCTGATTGACGCGCAGGTTGGCCCCAAACCGGGCATACTGTCCGAGTGTCCGGCTGTATTGCACCGACGACGCGGCTACGTTTGAGATGTACGCATTCGTACCCGTGTATGAGTTGAACTGGTTGTACGAGTTACTGCTGGCGTTCACGTTAGCCGAGAAACTACCCCGCCCGCGCGGCACCGGCGAGTGCGCCCAGTTAATCGAAAAGTCGTTGCGGGGCTGCTGTGTCCGGTCGATCCGGTCGCCGGAGCGGTTGCGGTTGAAGGCCAGGTTGAATGAGCCGCTGTACCGGTATCGCTTGTTATAGGCCGACGACAGACCAAGACCCCAGCTACCCCGTGAATAAATTTGCCCTTTGAATTGCAGCCCGAGGTTTTCGCTAACGGCCCAGTAATAGCCCCCATCGCGCAGGTAGAACCCGCGCCCGTTTGGTTCTTCACCGTATTGCGGCACCAGCACCCCCGACACGCCGATTTCTTTCCGCTTGGGAAAGGGAAAGAAGCCAAACGGCAGACCAATCGGGAGCGGTACCTGACTGATAACTAGATTAAACGGACCGGCCACCACCTGCTTGTTGTGGATAACCTTTAACTTACTGGCGTTGATGTGAAAGTGGGGCGTTGCGAGATTACAGGTGGTGTAAATCGCTTTCCCGATGTAAAGGTTGTCTTCCGCGTCTTTCTTTACCGATACACCGCGAATGTTCCCCTCGCCCTGTTGGGTGATAACCCCCTGAATCTTACCCTTCTTTGTCTTGAAGTTGTAGCGAATTTCTTTGGTATCGTATTTGCCCTCGCCATCCTGGAAGATAGGCTGGCCGATGTTTTTCTTCAGCGTCGAATCATACCGGCCACGGGCATATACTTCGTTAGTAATGTAATTGAGCCGGATGTACGCTGCTTTCAGTGATATGTCGCCGTAGATAACGCTGGCATCACCAAACAGTTCGACCGTCTGTCCGTCGGCCAGGTAAATGGTGGAGTCTTTCGCCTGATATTTGACCGTCGTTTGAAAAGCGGCATCGCCGGTACTGTCTTTTCTGGCAACACGGGTAGTGTCCCCTACCCGACCGGTCAGGCTCTGCGGCAATACTACGTTGGGCGAAACGATGCCCGGCGTCAGCACGGTTTTGGGTTGAATCGGACGGATAGCCCCCGGAGTTGCCTTGCCCGCCGTGGTTGTCGACGCTGGTTTAGTCTGCCCAAACGCACCGACTGCCCAGCACAGGCTGGTCAGGCAGAGGAGCAGGCGAGAAAGCGTCACAGGAATTCGGTTGGGCCGCACAATAAGGTCGGTTTGTTGCTATTTTATTAAAAAATTTATATTTGCTACAAGGCCAGATGCCAGTAGTCTACAAAGGTATCGCCCATCCGTTATCCTGCTATCGACTTGAAACGTTTTGTCCTGTTAAATATTATTAAAGCAGCAGGCTCGTCAGGAGCCGGTCTGTCCCCCGGAATAGTAACAACGCTGTTGCTCACTTCCGGCTCTGTTCTGGCGCTCACGCTCCTGTCGTTCCGCCCCGTTTTGCCGGTCGGTCTGCCACAGGATATTGTTCAGCAGACCACACCAGCCGATACAGAATCCGTACCAAACAAACTACGGACGGTGGTACTCGACGCGGGTCATGGTGGCAAGGACCCCGGTACGCACGGTCGCAAGGTAACCGAGAAACGCATCGTTCTCGAACTGGTACTGGCCCTTGGCCGACGTATCAGGGAAGAGATGCCCGGCGTCAGGGTTATTTACACCCGTTCGGGCGACCGGTTCATTGAGCTGGCGGAACGGTCGGCCATCGCCAACCGAAATCGCGCCGACCTGTTTATCTCGATCCACTGCAACGCCAGCCCGACCTCGCACAAGGTATACGGGACGGAAACGTATACGATGGGGCTGCACAAAACGGAGGGTAACCTGGACGTAGCCAAACGGGAGAACGCGGTTATTCTCAAAGAAGCCAACTACCAGCAAACCTACAAAGGCTTCAACCCGAACTCGCCATTGGCGCACATCATGCTGGCTAACTACCAGCACGCGTTCATGGGCAGCAGTATCAACTTCGCTGAAAAGGTAGAGCGCAGTTTCCGACGCAACGCCGATCGCAAGAGCAATGGCGTCAAGCAGGCGGGTTTCCTGGTGTTATGGCGTACGGCCATGCCCAGCGTACTGATCGAAACCGGGTATCTGACCAACCCAACCGAAGAAGATTTCCTGATAACAGAAGAAGGCCAAGCCGAAATTACGGGTGCCATTTATCGCGCGCTGGCGCAGTACAAGGAAGAAGTCGAATCGGCCAATTAATGCGTCCCAAGGCCCTGTCTGCGGCCATAAGCCCGATGGGCACAGCGCTCGCTCTCACCTTTTTGCGTATATACCGGGACAAATAGCCCACCAACTTGGTTATACAAAGGCCAGTCTGGCTGCGGTCTCCGGGCCGGTATCACCATCATACACGCATGAAATTTTCTAAAGAGATCAAAGTTGGGTTGCTGGCGGTGGTTTCGCTGCTAATGCTCTATTTCGGATTCAACTTTCTCAAAGGCTCCGATTTTTTCTCCTCCACCAATACATACAAAGCTATTTACGATAACGTCGACGGGCTAACCCCGTCGAACCCGATTCGTATCAACGGGCTATCGGTTGGGCAGGTCAAAAGCGTCGAGATTCTACAGGACCAGGGCAACAAGTTGCTGGTGACGCTGGAGCTGAACAAAGAAATTCGGGTTACGCAGGGTTCACGCGCTGTATTGGCCGATGATGGGCTGCTGGGCGGCAAGCTGATTCGACTGGTTATCAACCCCGGCCGACCAGAGCTGGAAAGCGGTGGTACGCTGGTAGCCGCTCGTGAGTCAGGTCTGTCGGCGCTGATTCGGGAACGGACGCTGCCCGTACTGAACAACGTCGATTCGCTGACGTATCAGTTGAATAAAATCGTCGGTCAGTTCGATCAGACGGGAATTATCCTGAACAAAACACTGGCAAGCGCCAACGGAGCCGTCGGTACACTCGATCTGACAATTGCCGAAAACCGGGCTGGCCTGCGGACGGCACTGGCGAACGTAAACCAACTGGCGCGTTCGTTCGACGAAACCGAAAAGAAGCTGAACCCGATTCTCGACAAGGCCGATTCATTCGCCGACTCACTGCAAAAACTGGAACTCCGGCAGACGCTCACGACGGTCAACAAAACGATCGACAACATGCAGAAGCTGCTGGGTAGTATCGAACAGGGACGTGGTTCACTGGGTAAGCTGACGACCGACGAAGCGTTGTACAAAAATGTCAACGCGACGACGGCGAACATGGCCCTGCTGCTGGCCGACCTGCGTCAGAACCCCAAGCGGTACGTTCATTTTTCGCTCTTTGGCAAGAAGGACAAGGACAAGCCGCCCGTTGCGCAGCCCGGTAGCATGACGATTACGACGTCGACGGTCACGACAACGAACATCGACTCGACCAGGAATCAGTAGACAAAATGCAATTCTGGTTTATTAGCTTGCAACGACGGCCTGTCTTGTAGACACACAAACCAAAACAGTACCCTGACATTGGCCGGTTCACCGCATGGGAGCCGGCTTTTTTTATTCCTTCATCACGAACACACAATGGATTCGATTACGCAACTACACGACCGCGAAGCCCAGACTCGACTGGGTGGCGGACAAAAAAAAATTGACGATCAGCACAAAAAAGGCAAACTCACAGCCCGCGAACGGATTGACTACCTGACCGACGACAGCATGCCGTTTGTCGAGGTTGGCCTGTTTGCCGGTGAGGATATGTACGCCGAACACGGTGGCTGTCCGTCGGGCGGTGTCATCGTCGGCATGGGCTACATCGCCGGGCGGCAGTGCGTGATCGTTGCCAACGACGCGACGGTGAAAGCCGGTGCCTGGTTTCCGATTACGGCGAAGAAGAACCTACGGGCTCAGGAGATAGCCATGGAAAATCGCCTGCCCATTGTCTACCTGGTCGACAGTGCGGGGGTGTACCTGCCGCTGCAAAATGAGGTGTTCGCCGACAAGGACCACTTCGGCCGTATGTTCCGCAACAACGCGCACCTGTCAGCAATGGGCGTGTTGCAGGTAGCGGCCGTGATGGGAAGTTGCGTAGCGGGCGGGGCTTACTTGCCAGCTATGTCCGACGAAACGCTGATCGTGGAAGGTACGGGTTCTATTTTTCTAGCGGGTCCGTATCTGGTCCGGGCGTCGATTGGCGAAGACGTCGATGCTGAAACGCTGGGGGGCGCGGTCACCCATACCGATATTTCGGGCGTGATCGACCACCGTTACCCGGACGATAAAAATTGCCTGGACGCCATCAAACGTATTTTCGAGAAAACGGGCCATGCTGACAAAGCAGGCTTCGACCGCGTGCAGCCCGCCCCACCCACCAAAGACCCGGCCGAGATACTGACGCTGCTACCCGCCGACCGGACCAAGCCCTACGACATGCGCGAAATTCTCGATCGTCTGCTCGATGAGTCCGCATTTGACGAATATAAGCCGGGCTACGGGCAGTCGCTGCTATGCGGTTACGGTCGTATCGACGGTTGGGCAGTCGGAATCGTAGCCAATCAACGGAAGGTTGTGAAAGCGAAAGGCCGGACCGGACCCGGAACGCCGGACCGACCCTACGAGATGCAGATGGGGGGTGTCATTTACGCCGATGCTGCCGACAAAGCGGCTCGTTTCATCATGGTCTGCAACCAAAAACGCATTCCGCTGGTGTTTCTACAGGATGTTTCGGGCTTTATGGTCGGCAGCCGGGCTGAGCAAGGCGGTATTATTAAAGACGGTGCCAAGATGGTTAGTGCGATGGCCAATTCGGTCGTACCGAAATTTACAGTCGTGGTGGGTAATTCGTACGGAGCGGGTAATTACGCCATGTGCGGCAAAGCTTACGACCCTCGGCTGATGCTGGCCTGGCCCACGGCGCAGATGGCCGTTATGAGTGGCGCTTCAGCAGCTAAGACACTACTTCAGATTCAGGTCGCGTCGCAGAAAGCGAAGGGACAACCCATGACGCCTGACGAAGAGCAGGCGCAGCTTCAAAAGATAACGGATCAATATAACGCCCAGCTGTCGCCCTACTATGCGGCCGCCCGTCTTTGGGTCGATGCGGTTATCGATCCGCTCGATACACGCACCATTCTGTCGGAAGGCATTGCTGCCGCCAACAACGCCCCAATTACCAAACCGTTTTCTGTTGGAGTGATACAGACGTAGGGTAGCCTGGACCTCCAGGTCCGGGTGGCCGTCAGGCCAACTGCGCAAGGCGGATGCCAACAGGCCGCTGGTGCGCCCACCCGGACGTGGACGTCCAGGCTACATCCATGCTAGCTACCCGAAACCTGTTTTTTTACTTCCCACACGCACCCGCTACATAGCGAATACCAGCGCATTGGGCGACACAGGCGTTTGCGTAGGTTCGGCCGTCACAGCCACAAACAGGATTAAATACGTATGGGCAGGCGCAGGTATCCGTTCCAGGGATGCAATCCGGCTCGACATCCTTGCGGCAACCGGCCCCTATTCCAAGAAACACCAATAACACAAGTAACTGACGCATAGCTATCTTTTTTTGCTATGAGCCCGACTACGATCGATTCGTTGGAAGACTATTTACTTTTTCCCCCGCAACGCCTTCACTTCTTCCGGTTTGATTTCACTGGCCTTGTTGCCAAAGCTGCTTCGGATATAGGTTAGCACATCCGCCAGTTGCTGGTCTGTCAGGAAATCGTGGGCAGGCATGACGTTATCATAGGTTTCACCATCGATTTCCTGCCCCTGCAACCCTTTCAGCAGTACGTTGATAAGCCGCGTTTTATCGCCCGTCACCCAATCGACGTTGCGCAGGGGCGGGTTCAGGTTCGGCACGCCCGATCCGTTAGCCTGGTGGCAGGTCAGGCAGTGCTGCTCGTAAATCGTCTGTCCCGGCGATTTGACGGCGGTCGTAGTGGCCTTTGAAGCTGGTGGTGTCGTGACCGGTTTTGTCTGTGCCAGCGAAACAGTCACGAACAGCGAGGCAATGAGCGTAGCAATGGATTTCATACGTGTTGAGTCAATGCCTTACTTCTTACGCCATTTCAGCGTGTTCAGCAGGTGCAGTATATCGTGACGAATGTAGGTGATAATCGGCTGTAGTGAGTCGTTGTCGGTTGCCGTATTAAAATACAATGCCCCCCGTAGAAAGTTTGTCGTTGAGTCCGTCGTGACGAACTGCACCTGGCTCGGCACCTCCCCCGCCAGGTCAATCAGGCTAGCTTCCAGCCCCGACTTAAGTCGGATCTTTCGCTGCTCAATCGAATACGCCTTGACGTTGTGTCGGGCCGCCAGCTTATACGAGTCTTCCAGCATCGCGCGCAGCCGGTTCACATCGTTCCGGACGGGCTTGTAGGTTAGCTGAACGCTGGCATGAAAAGCCGGATAGTTGACAAAAATCCAGTCTGGTTCCGAGCGGGCAAACGTATCGGGCAGAATACGGGCAATCTGATTATACTCGAACTGATACGGGTGCGTCGGTTCCAGCGGTTTGTAGCGGGCAATGGGCAAATCAATTCGAGGATAACCCTTTGGTTTGGGAACGTACGAATCGCTGGCGTCGCTGCCACAGGAAGCCAACAGGGCAATGAACAAAACGGGAAAGTAACGCATAGTGGCTGAATCGGTACGCTATCAACGAAAAAGCCCGGCCATTTGGTGCCGGGCTTCGCACGAAACGCTACGACTACGCGTTAACGTCGGCCATTTCCTCCTCACGGACGGGTTGCCCCATCAGCGTGGCAAAGCGGTTGATATTAAACGTCGGCTCAAACCATACTTCCCCCATCACAGGGTGCTTGACAGGCACGTCGGGGTTTTGAATTTCATTGAGCAATACGCCGGTTTCGCCGGTCGTATGCCGTTTCACCTGACGGATGGTATACAGCTGATCTTTTTTGGGTATAGTGATCCCAAACTCGGCATAGAATGCAAGTACGGGAGCCGGAAATTTGTCGTTAGTGCAAATAACGTCCATGACGAACTACTGGGATATAAGTCGGATGCAAAGTTACAACGCATCTGTGCCTGTTTCAGTTTAAAAACGCCTGAGTAATACGTAGTTCTCGCTTATATGGCAACAAGGGGCCGTTCCTTCATAGTTTCTGTTATAAAAACAAAACACCCGGTTTTGCCGGGCGCTCGCTACGTGTATTACTATACGGTCTAGTCTTCGAACAGATTTCCCAATTGTCCGAGTACAGAGCCGCTTTCTTTGTGCGCTTGCCCACCGGTCGGCGATAAGCGTTGTACCAGCTTGGAGATCGGCATCGACTGAATCCAGACTTTACCCGATCCGCGCAGGGTGGCGAGGAAAATACCTTCACCGCCAAAAATCATGCTTTTCAGTCCGCCAGATCGTTGAATGTCGAAGCTGATGCTTGGTTCAAAACCAACAACGCAGCCCGTATCGACCCGCAGCATCTCGTTGTTAAGTGTCCGCTCGATTACAACGCCACCCGCGTGGATAAACGCCATACCATCGCCCTGTACTTTCTGAAGGATAAATCCTTCGCCACCGAAAAAGCCGGATCCTAATCGCTGATTGAACTGAACGTTCAGTTGTGTTCCCCGGGCCGCACACAGGAACGAATCTTTCTGCACAATAATCGTATTACCGTAAGTCGTACCCAGGTTGATCGGCATTACAGTGCCGGGATAGGGTGCTGCAAACGTCACTTTACGCTTGCCGACGCCCCGGTTGGTAAAGTGCGTCATGAAGAGCGATTCACCCGTAATAACGCGCGACCCGGCCTGCAGCAGTTTACCGAAGAATCCCTGATCGGGTTGCGAGCCGTCACCCATTTTGGTCTCGAACTGAATACCGTCTTCCATATACAGCATGGAGCCGGCTTCGGCGATAACCGTTTCGTTGGGGTCTAATTCGATTTCGACAATCTGAATATCTTCACCAATGATTTTGTAGTCAATCTCGTGCGAGTACATGGTCAGTTCGAGGGTCTTATGTTGATTTCGTTGATGAAAACTACAGATTATTCGAGTTCAGGCCACTGCTCTTTCGGACGAACGGCACAAAAAAAGCCCGACCGGATTATTTCGCGGGTCGGGCTTTTCATAAAGCTGCTACTGGCTTTTCTATATCATATCACAATAGCGGTTCGATACTGTGCAATGGCTGAAGGTTTTTCGCTAACTCCCAATTAGCCGCCAGTTCAGTCTGATGGGTAGCTGCCCATTCGATTACCATACCTAGGGCTCGCGACGGTAGCCTTCCCTCTAGCAACGTCAAGTCACGTATAGCAATCAGGCATTCCTCATTACCGTATTTAGCGTGGAAATGGGGTGGGTTGTGGTCATCATAATACATCGCAATTATGATTCCGAAGAAGCGACTAATTTGCGGCATAGTATGAAGACCGTTTCCGCCATTCGTCAAACGTAATACCGCTGATTTTTAGGTATGCATTAGCGGCATCTATATCGACGTCTTCGTTCCAGCTGATCGAACCCGTTTCACTAATATATGGGCGCAAGAACAGATCGTTTTCATCCCAAACCTTAAAGATACCTTTACCCGCCAAAGCAGATAAATCGAGCATACCCGACAGACCGTCCGAGAAACGAACGTGTAGAACGTACTTGTTGGTTGCTTCCACTGCTATTGGCCCCGGGATCATAGTCATTTACCGTTGATTAATGTCGTCGGGCAGATCGTTGTCGGTTTCGTCGAACAGCCGCTCTTCTTCACTCTTCTGCGGCTCAGCGTCGGAGTCAGCCTGATCGCCTTTCAGATTGAGGTCGGTACGGTGCCGCAGCTTTTTATCGTCGACCGTCTTATTCAGAAACTGGTTGATTCGGTCTATATCGAAGCTTGTCGTGATTTCACCAAACGAATTGATCTGAATATCAAACCCTTCCAGTTCCTTGTGAACGCGGGGTTTTTCGTTCTCGTCGGGATTACCTTTCTTCTTTGCCATAAGTCGTTTCTGTTTACCGGAGTCCGCTGTCAGTCCTGGTAAACATGCAGATTGGGCTGCATGTTTACCAGCGTTCCCGCCGTTAGGGTTTAGGTAACGTAGCCAATGCCTGTTCCAGCCGACGGACGGTTTCGTCCTTGCCAATAATTTCCATGGTCAGCATCAGGTCAGGGCCGGCACCCGAACCCGTCAGAGCCAACCGCATCGCCTGCATGATCTTACCTTGCTTGATACCCGCCTGCGTCACCGCATCCGACAGCGTATGTTTGATGGTATCGGCTACGAACTCACCCTCGTACGCTACCAGCGCATCATGGAACGCAGTAACGGCTTTTACCGCGTCGGCATTCCACTTCGCTGTCGTTACCGCTTCGTCGTAGTGCGTCGGTGCATTAAAGATAGTCGTTGCTTCGTCGACGATTTCGCGGGCGAAGTTGACCCGCCCTTTCAGCAAGGCCGCAATCTTTTCAGCCTTCGCCAGCGAGCAGTCGTAACCCGCAGCCTGTGCCTGCTGCTGCACGGTTGGTGCCAGAACAGCGTCGGGCTGCTCTTTAACGTACTGATGGTTGAACCACTGCGCCTTCTGGATGTCGAAGCGCGCACCAGCTTTATGCACCTGCGCCAGGTCGAAACTGGCGATCAGTTCGTCCATCGTAAACAGTTCCTGTTCGGTGCCGGGGTTCCAGCCCAGCAGCGCCAGAAAGTTTACCGTTGCTTCAGGCAGGTAGCCATCTTCCCGGAAGCCGCGTGCTACCTGCCCCGTGTTCGGATCGGTCCACTGCAACGGAAAAATGGGAAAACCGCCCAGATCAGCGTCGCGCTTGCTGAGCTTCCCGTTTCCTTCGGGCTTCAGCAGCAGCGGCAGGTGCGCAAACTGCGGCATGGTGTCTTCCCACCCCAGGTACCGGTACAGCAACACATGCAGTGGAGCCGACGGCAACCATTCCTCCCCCCGGATTACGTGCGTGATGCCCATCAGGTGGTCATCGACGATGTTGGCCAGGTGGTACGTCGGCAACCCGTCAGACTTAAGCAACACTTTATCATCGATAGCCGACGAATGTACCGTCACCCAGCCGCGAATAATATCGTTGAGCCGTACTTCCTCCTTGCGGGGTGTTTTCAGCCGGATCACGTAGGGGTCACCTGCATCCATCCGCGCTTTTACTTCTTCCGGTTTCAGCGTCAGGCTATTGCGCATCTGCATCCGGGTGATGGCGTTGTACTGAGCCGCCGGCGCATTGGCGGCCTCGAGCCGCTGCCGCATGGCATCGAGTTCTTCGGCCGTGTCGAAGGCATAGTACGCTTTTCCTTCATCGATAAGCCGCTGGGCCTCCCGCTGGTAAATCTCACGCCGTTCCGATTGCCGGTAAGGCGCGTGAGGACCACCCGTGCCCTGCCCTTCATCGATTTCGATACCCGCCCAGCGCAGGGCGTCCATGATGTAGGCTTCGGCACCGGGTACGAAGCGATTCTGATCGGTATCTTCGATACGAAGCAGCATCTTGCCCCCCATTTTGCGGGCAAACAAGTAATTATAGAGCGCGGTACGCACCCCGCCGATATGCAGCGGGCCTGTTGGGCTGGGTGCAAACCGAACGCGAATTTCAGTCGACATGGGAAGAGAATTTTGAGTGATTGAATGGTTGAGTGATTGAATGAGTGCTTGCGCCACCCCATTCACCGCGACGGCGGGCCATTCACTCCATCATTCAATCACTCAATCATTGTACAGCAATCACGGAAATTTCGACGTTGACGTCTTTGGGCAGGCGGGCTACCTCGACGGTTTCGCGGGCCGGCGGATCAGCCGTGAAATACTGACCATACACCTCGTTGATGGACGCGAAATTGTTCATGTCTTTGACGAAGATGCTGGATTTAACCACGTTCGTGTAGTCCATCCCGGCCGCTTTCAGAATAGCGCCTAGGTTTTCCATCACTTTCTGCGTCTCCGCCTTGATGTCGCCCTGACCGGCCACGTCGAGCGCGATCTGCCCCGACACGAACAGGGTTCCATTTATTTTTACGGCCTGACTATACGGGCCAATTGGCGCAGGAGCCTGATCGGTATAAATAATTTGCTTGCTCATTGCTTTTTTAGTGAGTCGATTAGCGGATAAGTTGGCGTCCTGCCGACCGTACATTGTGCCCGCAAGTTACCACCGCTTCAGCGCTCCAACAAACCCCGCCTAGTTGAAAGTCATTCGATCAGCCTTGGTTAATGGGTGCCTGATACCTTCCTGACACATGGGGCTAGTGACGTACAATCTGCTCTGACTGTGGCTGATCAAGCCAAGTTACCAGGCGGTTTGCGCCCGTGTGTCGTTCAGCAATTCTGCTAACCAGGCACAAGTAGTCGGCACACGTCATTCGAACGTTATTCACCTTTATATTTATCCCCCGTATTCCACCAACCATATCGTTAATGAGCTACCGTTTACTGCTACTGAGTACCCTATTTGCTTATTCCGCATTTGCCAAATCCGACACAACGCTAGTACCGAGAGATAGCCTGAAACATAGCTTACTGGTTAAGCCGGCATCTCCTCATACGTTCAGTCAGGTCATCCGACGGGAGAACTTCAACGCTGGCCTGTTCGCCGATCCACTACAACTGATTCAGGGTAAGACCTTGGGACTGTGGATGGTTCAGCCAAACGGCGATCCGTCGCAACGACTAGAAACGTACTCACCCGGCTTTTCATCGGCCGCCCGCAATCTGAGTCCAATGATCATTATTGACGGCGTACCTAACCAGCCTTTGTCAAGCGTTCATCCGCAGGACATCGATAGTATTGTCATGTTACGTGATGCTGCCGCTTTACGGGCCTACGGTTCGCGCGGTTTGAATGGTGTTTTACTCATTGCGACCCGGCGACCCACAACGGCACGCCTTTCCGCCAGTTATCTCGTACAGACGGCTTTTGAAAGTCCGGCCCGTTACCAAAACCTTTTGTCGGCTACCCAATGGCGTCAGTATGCCCCTCGTTTCCGTGAATTTAAGCCGGCATACGACGGTGGCAGTGACACGGACTGGCAGCGACTGGTCTCACGGGGCGTTGTGAACACGAATCATCTGGTAACCCTGGGTAGTACGTTCAAGAACGGAGACATCAGTGCCGCCGTTGGCTACCTTGACCGAACGGGAACTATTGAAAAAACGGGGATCGGCCGGTTCACCTCGCGCCTGGATGGGACGTACGGATTCTGGCGTAACCGGATCAGACTCACAGGCTCGGTCTGGTACGCAAACTCCCGCGAACAGCAAATGCCTGATGGCCTGGCTGATGTCATCCAGGAGGCAAACCCCACCGTCAGCAGTGCAGCTCGTACGAAAGTTATTCCCTGGTTTATTAACCCACTCAACATCATCGACTCCGCTGCCAACGAAACGACCACGTCCTACACAGGCTATCGATTCGCGGTTTCAGCAAACCCGCTACCCAGCCTGTTGATTTCAGTACAGCACGCAACTAGCGGCTTCGACGCAACCCAAAATACATTGAATCGGCGCCTTGCACCGGTTAAACCTTACCTGTTCGATGTGACTACCGAAGCCGAAAGACAGTACCGAATCGAGCTGGCTGAACGGGTAAATGCTGGCGTAAATACGTATAAAGCAACGGTGGGTACGACCGATTTTACGTTTCAGTACAACCTGCCCGTAAAAAGGAGCCAGATCAACACCTGGTTCAATTACACAACCAACCGAATCGAAGGCAGTTATTTTGTCTACGGCCGAACGAATACTGGCTATTTCGTTAATCAGGCGACTGACGGTAATCCTTCATTCTGGAACAGCTTCGCGGCTGGCCTTGACTACAGCCTGCGCAACAAGTTTTTTCTAAACCTGGCTTATCGACAGGAAAGCTATCTTGAATCACCTATCCGATCCAACCGACTAGGTGTTATGGACAAGTTGCCTGCTGCGTTCCCAATTGTCTCGCTTCGGTGGCAACCCAAATCGAGCCTATTTGTCGAATATGTCTGGACAAAAGCAGAGCCGCTTCATGCGTCAGCACTGCATTTAGAAGGGGATAATCCGTTAAATCTGCTAGGTCGTCAAGTCAGGACGAGACCAACAATCACTCAAGAGTTATTTTTTCAGCAGGTCGGCCGGGTAAACTGGGCGTTGAAAGACTGGAACACAACGCTTGAGTATGTCAGATCGGATAAAAAAACGGTCGGTTATACGCCCAACCTATTCGGGCAGTTGCCCTTTTCAATGGTATCCTATACAGTTCGCCAGCACGGTATTAACCTGCAAACCGGCGGAGTAGTACTCAGTCGTCCAAATTTGTCTATCAATACCTCCGTCGTAGCTGGTTTTCTGCGAACACTGGTTATCCGATCACAAGGATACAACCCTCCAACTGAACACGCGAATGCTGAGCCTAATTCGCCCTTTATTGGCTACGTGGGCTACGTCATGTCGTTCGATGCGGCCGGTATCGCCAACCTGGAAGATACAAACGGAGACGGCCGGACTGATATTGCCGACCTACGGCGGATTGGTAGCGTATATCCAACGGTTACACTGGGGTGGAGTACCTCGCTAAACTGGCACCGGTTGCGCGCTACTATGCTTTGGCGCGGCTCCCTCGGTGGCTCTGTATTATCCCCCGCCCTTATATATCTCGACCTGTACAACGGTTATCGTGACATTAAACTGGGCAACAGAGACTATCTCGATGCATTAATTGCTGCCTCGCCCAATAGAAATAACTTTGATGATACAGCCTTTGTCCGACCGAATACGCTGCGCCTGCAATCGACGGATCATCTCCGGTTGGACAATCTGTCGGTCTCTTACGAGCTGCTGTTCAATAAGCTACCCATCAACGTTGGCGTGTTTGCGCAGAACCTGCTGACCATAACCAAATTTCCGGGTAACGATCCCGAGCGGTCAGCCTACGCCCTGGACTATAGCAATAGCTCGGCATTCTATCCGCGCCCACGCGTTATTGGCGTATCGGCTCAGATTGCCTGGCAACGGCCTAAACGGTAAGGCTACACATCATGAGCCATGTGTCAATCCATTGTCTTGTCAGCACCTGGCCGAGTAACATCCATCCGCTATGGACAGCTGATAGCAATACTGCTTTGAAGGCGCAGTAGCCTGACTACGCTAAACAATTTGTTCGCGCGGGGGTGTTAGTAAGATTATTTTCTACCGGTTCGGTACGAATGGAAACGCCATCACAACTCAACCGATTATCAATCATTTACCACGGTAATTTTATCGGTTCGGGCGATGCAGGAATGACTGATCGAGTAACGATTGAGACGACGCAATAACGATGAGCAACTGGAAAGAACTACTGACAAGTGCCGCAACGACAGCCGAAGCGGGTTTTGATCGATTGAAGGAAAAGCTGTTCGGACGGATGGACGCTGACAAGCCCTACCGTATTGTTTATTACCGGGGTTTTGGCAGCCCGTCGGCGGTGTGGCTGAAAGGGCGCGTACTGCGCGAACGGGACTTAAGCACACCCTCCGACCGCGATACCTATTGGAACAATCTACTGGCAACCTATCAGCGATTCGAAACCGACGAGGTACCCAACGTAACCGTACGAGTCGATGCGTTCGGACAGAGTCATACAACCGTTACCGATGAAGAAGGCTACTTTGAACTGACCATCAATCCGCCGAATGATCTGCCCCCCGGTCGGGTCTGGTTTCCGGTAACCTACTCGCTCGACGGCCTGACGCAACCCACGACAGGTGAGCCAGTACGGAAAGAGGGTTACCTAATGATTTCGCCCCCATTTAGTCAGTTCGGCGTTATCTCTGACATTGACGACACGGTATTGGTGACGGGGGCTACCAGCCTGCTGCAAACCGCCCGGCTAACGTTTCTGGGTAATGCGTACACCCGATTGCCGTTCGCGGGAGTAGCTGCCTTTTACCGCGCGTTACAGAGCGGCCCTGTCACAACGCTGTTCAATCCAATCTACTACGTGTCGAGCAGCCCCTGGAACCTGTATGATCTGCTGGTCGATTTTTTTCGAATTCAGGGCGTGCCCAAGGGGCCGATCCTGCTGCGCGATCTGGGACTCGATCCGTCGCTGCTGTCGTCGCAGTCACATCACACGCACAAACTGGCGATGATCCGCAAAGTGCTGGACGTAAACCCACAACTACCGTTTGTGCTGATCGGCGACAGTGGGCAGCAGGACCCCGAAATTTACGCGCAGGTAGTTCGGGAGAACCCCGGTCGTATCAAAGCCATTTACATCCGCGACGTGTCGACGGGTCAGGAACGCGACGAAGCGGTCAACCTGCTCATTCAGGCTACCCGACAATTCGACGTGCCCATGCTGCTCGTTGCCGACACGGTGGCGGCTGCTGAACATGCGGCTTCGCTCGGCCTTATCGACTCTGACACCCTACCCGAAATTCGGGCCGACCGTGAATCGGATAAAGGTTGATTGGCTTTTACATCCCCTTTTTTCGTAGCGGCAGCGAAATTGATCCTATGAATGTCCCGTCATTTTTCCTGCGTCGGAATGACAGAATACCAAAAGAGACGACGCCCAATCTGAGCGCCGTCTCTTTCGGTAACTACCTTTTAGCCGTTACTTACCGGCTTCAACCTTCTTTTCGGGCATCAGCACAAATTTGGCGTAGTTGGCACCGAGGTACTTGTTGGCCGTCGCTTTGGTACTTTCGACCGTTACCTTGTTCAATTGCTGATCTTCACGCAGCACTTCGTCGGGAGCGTCGCCGTTGACGAACTGGTTTTGCAGATAACCTAGCCAGAACTGGTTGTCCTTCAACTGCAGCTCCGTTTCACGACGGGTTTCTGCTTTGAACTTGGCAATATCAGCCGGGTCGGCCCCTTTCGTTTTCAGGTTGGTAATCAGCTCCTGCGTTTTGGCGATGAGCTTGTCGACGTTTTCCGGTCCACAGCCGAAGCTGATGCGGAACGTGTAGCGCGGCACCGGATTCTTGCTGTATGAGGCACTGGCGCTTACCCCATACACACCACTCTCCTGCTCGCGCAGTTGCTCGATTAGCTTGATCTCCAGCACCTCGGCCAGCGCGTCGAGCTGGGTCGTATTTTCGGGCGACCAGTTCAGATCACCGCTGTACACCAGTTGTACCGTTGCTTTCGGGTCAACGCCCTTGTAAACCGTTTTATTGATCTGACCGCTCGGAATGCGAATACCCAGGTCGCGGAAGTTTTCGGTTTTACCCGTCGATGGCAGTCCACCGAGGTATTTTTCGACCAGCGGCTTCAGCTTGGCTTCATCGATATTACCCACGAAAAAGAAGGTAAAATCACCCGCATTGGCGAAGCGTTCCTGGTAAATTTTCAGCGACTTATCCAGATCGATCTTATCCAGATCGGCAGGTTGCAGCGGCTGACGGCGGGGGTTGTTAGCCCCCAGCGTTACCTGTACTGTATCCTGAAACACCCGCGCCGGCGTTGGCGTATTGATCTGATTTTGCAAGGCACTCCGCTGATTCGACAGAAAGCCTTTTACCACGTCGGCGTCTTTGCGGGGTTGTGTAAAATAGCTGTACAGGAGTTGCAGGGCCGTTTCGAGGTCTTTCGGAGCCGTGCTGCCGCTAACGCCTTCGTTCAGTTCGCTGATGTACGGGAACACGCTCACCTGCTTGCCGGCCAGGAATTTACCGAGTTGCACCTGGTTGTAGGCCCCGGTTCCGCCCATGGCCGTTACTGTCGACGCGAACCGGGCCGACGTATAATCGTTGAGATCGTAGAGCGACGTGCCGCCGAAGCTGGTACCGCTGAACAGAATCTGGTCGTTCTTGAAATCAGTTGGTTTGAGCACCACTTTCACGCCGTTCTTCAGCGTCCACTCCGTCACGCCGATGTCCTTGATCTGCTTCGTGCTGACAACCGGTTCCGGAGTCGGCTGTTTGGTCAGCAGGGGCGCGTCAATGGTTTTGTCTTCGTAGGCCGTCAGTCCCTTACCGGCATCATCGATGTAGCCGATGATCTGCTCGACGGTCGGCAGTTTGTCCTTGTCTTTTTCCGGTGCCATGACGATCACGGCCCGGTTGTCGTTATGGATAAACTGATCGACCAGTTCGTTCACCTCCGTGAGTTTTATACCCGCCATCTCCTTTTTCAGGAAAGTGTAGTAAAAATCGATGCTGGTATATGGCTCCTTGTCGGTGAAGTTGCGGACATATTCATCGACGTAACTTGCCGAGCGGGTCTTGTTCCGTTCGCTATACGCCTGTTCGACGCCCGTCAGAAACTCCTGCTTTGCCCGGTCCAGTTCGGTCGGGGTAAAGCCGAATTGCTTCACGCGGGCGTTTTCGTTGAGCACCGCCCGGATCGCCCGTTCGACATTGCCTTCCTTGGCAACGGCAATCGACGTGAATGCATCCAGATTCCCGAGGAAGTCGCTGTAGTTGCTATAACCGCCCAGAAACGGTGGGTCGGCCTGCTGAGTAAGTTCCTGAATCCGGTTACCCAGCATGGTATTGAACAGGCCCCGTTTTACGCCTTCCCGCAGATCATTGAGCGTCTTGTCTTTCACGCCTTCGCGCTTGTAGATCACCTGTACAATCGTGTTCGGCTGTTCGGTGTCCGTCACGATGGCAACTTTCGTGTCTTTATTGCCCGGAATCGTGTAGTCGGTTCGGGGCTTGGGGTTGGCGGGTTCGGGAATACGACCGAATTTTTCCCGAATGATGCCCTCCACTTGCTTGACGTCGAAATCACCCACGGCAATGACGGCCATCAGGCTGGGCCGGTACCAGTCTTTGTAAAACTGACGGAGTGTTTCGGGCTTAAACGTTGTCAGCACCTGCTCGGTACCGATAGGCAGGCGCTCGGCATACCGCGACCCGTTGAGCAGCACCGGAAAATACTTGTCACGCATACGCTGTCCGGCCCCGCGTCCCAGCCGACGTTCCTCCAGTACGACCCCGCGTTCCTTCTCGATCTCCGCCGGATCGATGGTGGCGTTGTGTGCCCAGTCTTCCAGAATCTGAAATGCCTGCCGGAATACGCGCTGCGAATCGGTCGGAACGGGCAGTTGATAAACCGTTTCGTCGAAGCTCGTGTAGGCGTTCAGGTCGGCCCCGAAGCGGATACCCGACGATTGCAGTACATTGACGAGTTCGTTTTTGGGAAAATTCTTTGTGCCGTTGAACTCCATGTGTTCCATGAAGTGCGCCAGTCCCTGCTGTTCGTCGGTTTCCAGCACCGACCCTGCCCGCACGACCAGCCGTAGTTCGGCCCGGTTGCGCGGCTCAACGTTTTTGCGGATGTAGTAGGTCAGTCCGTTTGGCAGTCTACCCACTTTCACCGCCGGGTCTGTCGGAATGGGTTTACTTAAATCGATGGGGGCAGCTACCGCCGTCTGTTTGGTAGCGGGTTTAGCAGTCGCTTTGGGTTTGGGTACGGTTTGACCCATTACCAGCGTCGTGCTGGCAATGAGCACCACGGGCAACAATTGTTTGATCATAAACGGTTGAACTGATTTATTGGGAGACGTGTATAGTGCTTATTGATCTGTGCCAAGTTCGCTGAGGAGTACTCCTAATTCACCCTCTGCCAAATTCTCTTTTTCGGACGTGTCGTAAATGGATAGCTGACAGACGGTTTCGGCGGCCGCGTAGATGTAGATACAGGTGATACCCCGCGCCCCGCCAGGCTTCCCTTCAATGCTGTAGCTCATTAAGAAGATCTTCTATAGGTCGGCTTTTCTTTTTTCCTTGCCTTACTAGCTTCATTTCATTGACGGCCTCCTTAATTTCAGCTTTGAGCTGTTCGGCCGTCACTTCCTCTTCCTGAACCGTCACTGGCTCGATCTTTACGAATCGTAGGTTCTTAATCAATTCCAGGAAAAAGGAGACTTTTTCATCAGGTACATTGACGCTGAATTGCATAGCAGTATGCGTTTTCTTTGTTAACGAAGGTATAACAGTTTGTATGTTAAGTTGGCTCCGTTATACTTTGATGATGACATTCTTCCGGTATAGCCACCACAGTACGACAAACCAGATCAGCACAAAGGTCAGCGCACCGGCCAGCGATGCGTTACGGGGATCGCTGAACGGGGGTGCAATACACTGCCGGTACAGATAGCTTTGTACACTCACTTCGCTTCCGTCTGCCCCCGCTACTTTGATCATACCGAGTATACGGGGAATCAGGCCCGACAGGAAAAAGACGGTGATGGCATTGACACCAAACGCAACCAGTGGCAGCACACCACGACGGTACTGCTTCACGTCGACCAGCCAGTAGAACAAAGCAAGTCCCAGCATGGCTAGTCCACCCGCCAGCAGTACAAACGAGCTTGTCCACAGTGCTTTATTGATTGGGAAGAAGCCGTCCCAGCACAGACCGGCCAGCGTCGTCAGGCAACCGACCACAAACAGCCAGGCTACCCGTTCTGCTGCGCTTACATCCGTACGGCGAAGCCAATAGCCCGTCAGCATTCCCAGCAGGCCAGTACCAACGGCGGGCAGCGTACTCAGGATACCTTCCGGGTCCCAGACTTTGGCCGGTTTGTACACGTGCGCCGGTGTCAGCACAGTACGGTCGAGCCAGGCGGCCAGGTTCGTTTCGGGCTCCAGGTTGGCATAGCCGACACCCGGCACGGGTACTTGTGTCATCAACAGCCAGTAGCCAGCCAGCACAGCCAGTAGCAGGTACAGCTGCTGCCGGGGCGTTGTGTTGAGAAACAGCAGTGAACAGATCAGATACACAAGCGCGATGCGCTGCAACACACCCGGAATACGTACCGTCAGCAGATTGAACTTGGGGAAGAAGTTTAGAAACAGCCCTAACAAAAAAAGCGTCGCGCTGCGCCGGATTATCTTGCCAACAAGCGCTTTCTGCTCACCAGTCTGCCGACCTAACGCAAACGTGATCGACACGCCGACGATAAAGAGAAAGAAAGGAAAAATCAGGTCGGTAGGTGTCCAGCCGTTCCAGTGGGCGTGTTCCAGCGGAGCGTAGAGGTGGCCCCAGTCGCCGGGATTATTGACCAGAATCATTGCCGCCACGGTAAGTCCGCGAAAGGCATCGAGCGACAACAGACGCGACGACGTCGGTACATCGGTTAACGAAAGACCCGGTCGGGTCGTGCTTGTTTCCATAGCATTCGGGAGAATTCGTGTCTGTGACAGACACAGCCCCCGAACTTAGCGAATGCTGCCAATAATCCCAGCCAATCCCTTACTGAAACACGCGCGCCAGTTTCTTTTCCAGATCGGCTTCCAGTTTCAACAACCCTTCCGAATTGGGCAGGTACGTCAGGGCGCGATGGTGCCGCAGATCAAACGGGATATCGGCCACCGACTGCGTAATCGGGATGACCAGCTTGCCCAGCGTATGCGCTACGCCCGTTTCGTAAAATACGTTGGGGTTTCGGTCGGTGAAATCAGTCAGTACGGCACGGGCGGTGAAAATCAGGTCGAACACATCCTGAATCAGGATGCTGTTGTCCCAAATGTCATCGGCCCGGCGGCAGTCGATCCCCAGCCGGTTGCAGACGTTACGAATAGCGGTATAGGTTCCGCTGAAACGCCCTTCAAACGGCATCATTACCGACAGCACATTGCTTTCAACAGCCTTATCAGGAATCTGAAACACGTCGGGCGCAAACGTAACGATACGTTCCGGCAACCGCCCCGACGCCGTCGAGACAAAGCGGGCTTCGACCGGTCGCGCATGAGCCACTCGGCTTTTCTGTTCCTCTACGTACCGTTCCAGCTCCGCCAGGTTCGTAGCCCCGACGCTGATAATTTTCGACAGTACTTGCAGGCTGTTTCCTTCGTAGTCATCATCGCGAAAATCAAGGCTTCGCAGCAGGCGCGGGTGGTCCTCAATCAGCTCGACGGTATCGGTCAAATGGGCGATACGAAACCAGTCGGACTTGGTAAAGTGGTCCCGTGCAAACTCATGCAGGGCGAAAAGACGGGCCGTTCGTTGTCGGTTAGGTCGGAGCATAGGGCTGGTAAAGCGTCAATAGCCTATAATACAAGTATCGTATATAGCACAAGTATATATAATTTCTGTAGTACAGTGACGTAACCGCAAAAAATTTAATCGATTTCCAGTATCCTGCGTGCGGTTTGTCTGTCTTCATCGCCTACCAAAAGAAAGCCCCGATCTAACACGCAGATCGGGGCTTTGAATCACTAGAAGAAAGTTGCTAACTCAACGTTCGGAGTGTATTTTTTTAAAATAGTAGACTGATTACCAGACCTAAAAGATTTTCAAAACCTTTTAGGTCTGTGTCAACCTAGTATTTCCAGCGCACGTAGGCTTCCATTGCTTCGTATTCGGCTAGACCCAGGCGGTTGTACAGCGCAGCCGTACCCCGGTTCCGCTCCTCGGCCCGTTGCCAGAACTCGCGCGAATCAGTGCCCTGATACACGACGCCGTCTTTTTGCGACTGGTGCTTGAAGATACCCAACCGCTTCTTCATCACCTGGTCGGGCGACATCGGCACGGCCATTTCGATTTCGTGGATATCCCACTCAGCCCAGGCACCCCGGTACAACCATACCCAGCACTCCTCCATAAAGTCTTTGCCTTTCAACCGACGAACGGCTTCCATCACGGCATCCAGACAGACTTTGTGCGTACCGTGCGGATCGGCCAGGTCACCGGCGGCATAGATCTGGTGCGGCTTGATCTCTTCGATCAGGTCCATCACAATCTGCACGTCGGCCTCACCGATTGGTTTCTTCGCGACCGTACCCGTTTCGTAGAACGGCATGTTCAGGAAGTGCGCATTCTCGGCAGGGATGCCAACGAAGCGGCAGGTTGCCTTGGCCTCACCCATCCGAATCAATCCTTTGACATACCGAACCTCGGCCGTGTCGACTTCCGAATCTTTCTTGTCACGGAGGAACGTTGCCGCGTCCTGGAAGATACGGTTCGCTTCGGGGCTGTCGATACCAAATTTGGCGTTGAAGTCGACCACGAAATCCGCGAAACGAAGGGCTTCATCATCGGCAACGGCGATGTTACCTGACGTCTGGTAAGCCACGTGTACATCGTGCCCCTGATCGACTAGGCGCTGGAACGTCCCCCCCATCGAGATGATATCGTCGTCAGGGTGCGGGCTGAAAATCAGACAACGCTTGTGCGCCGGCTGTGCCCGTTCCGGACGATTTGTATCATCAGCATTGGGTTTACCACCCGGCCAGCCCGTAATCGTGTGCTGGAGCTGATTGAATACGTCGATGTTAATGTCATAAGCCTGACCCGACAGCGCCAGCAGATCGCTCATTCCGTTGTCGTTGTAATCGCGGTCGGTCAGTTTGAGTATCGGCTTATTGAGGGCCAGCGACAGGTACGTTACGGCCTTCTTCTTCATGCTATTGTCCCACATCACCGAGTCAACCAGCCACGGCGCTTTCATCCGGGTCAGTTGCGACGCAGCGGCTTCGTCGATAACGAATAGTGCGTTGGGGTGGGTTTGCAGGTATGAAGCCGGATTGTGTTCCGTCACGACGCCTTCCAGTGCTTCCTGAATAACGGGCGATTTCCGCTCACCCCAGGCCATCAGCACCACCCGACGCGCACTCAGGATACTGGCAACTCCCATCGTAATGGCTTTACGGGGTGTCTTCGCCAGTCCACCAAAGTCGCTCGATGCAGCAGCCCGTGTTGAGTTGTCAAGCATCATCAGGCGAGTGTGCGAATTGATCAGCGAACCCGGCTCGTTGAAACCGATGTGACCGTTACCACCGATACCCAGCAACTGAAAATCCAGTCCACCGGCCGCGTCGATCTTCGCTTCGTACTGCTTCGCGAACTCGGCTACTTCCTCCGGACGAACCGTACCATCCGGCACGTAATAATTACCCGCCGGGATATCTACGTGGTCGAAGAGTTGTTCCCGCATGAAGCGCCAGTAGCTCTGCACGGCGTTAGGCTCCATCGGGTAATATTCGTCCAGGTTGAACGAAATGACGTTCTGGAAGCTCAAGCCTTCCTCGCGATGCATCCGGACCAGCTCGGCGTAAACGGTCTTGGGCGATGAACCCGTAGCCAAACCCAGCACCGCCATCTTTCCTTCGCGCTGCTTCGACCGGATCAACTCGGCGATTTCGTGCGCTACGGCCCGGCTGGCGTTTTTAGCGTCAGCGTAAATGTGGGTCGGAATTTTTTCGTAAGTGATGGCCGACTGAATTGGCCCCCCTGCGGGCGGATAGCCAGCTACCTGCCCGTCGGAACCGTTGAGTACCAGAGACTCCGTAGTCATATTCGGTTTTGTACAGCGTTATGTTAGGCAGCAAAGTTGGCAAAAAAATAAGCGACTATCCAGACAGCATGTGCCTGAATTACTATATTTTTAAAATTTTTTACCAATTGACCCATTCCGGTCGACTGCTATAGTTACCGCGCCATCCGATCAGCCTCCATCGCCGTAATCAGTGACTCAAGTCCGTTGTGTTCAGAAACGATCCGGTGCGTGTTGGGATAGTGTATCGCCGTAGCCTGATCGCGGAACATCAGCCGCAATAGTTCGCTGTAAATGTGCTGCTTCTCATCGCCGAAGCCGAACTTCAATTCGATCTGCTGGTAAGCCTCGAAGGTTTTATGGCGTCCTTTCAACGTCCGGTCGTCACCACCAATATTGGCCGTAACATTGAGTTGTGCGCCGGGGAATAAATCCATCAGCGCCCGGGTGGTTTCTTCGTCGGCAACGCAGCGCATAACCAATCGGGTTGGTACCCATTCGTGGAGGGTGATGTCGCCCCGTTCGAATAGCAGGCGCATCTCCTGCCGATCCATTCGGCCGGTCTGCGTGAAGCCGTGGTAGAAGTTAACCAGCTTTTTACCGGTCTCCTCATCGCCGTATTCCACCGTTGCCTGCACCTGATCTTCTATATCCTGGCTGTCAGGTCGTTTGACGATTTGTGAGGCTATGACCTTCCCCTCACCAAGCCAGCCGGCAAACATATCAAAGAAGTGAACGCCGTGCTCGATGAAAATACCACCCGACTTACTACGATCCCAGAACCAGTGTTCGGGCGATAAGCCTTCATCCCCCGCGTAGTTCTCGAAATAGCCGTGCAGAAATTCACCCAATAGCTTCTTGTCGATCAGATGCTTAACGCGGGCAAACATAGGGTTGTACCGTTGCATGAGATTCGTCACCATCAGTAATCCCTTGCTGGCGGCCAGTTCCAGCATTTCCCGTCCCTGCTCGGGGTTCATGGCTAGTGGCTTCTCGCAGATAACGTGCTTTCCAGAGTTCAGCGCCAGTTTGCTTTGTTCATAGTGCAGAAAGGGCGGTGTAGCAATGTATATTACATCCACGTCGGGATGGCTGACCAGTTCTTCCAGCGTAGCCAATTGTTCGGCACCGAATCGCTTGGCGGTTGCGATGGCTTCCTCCCGTTTTGAGCCAGCGATGGCCACCAGCCGCGTGTTGGGGGTTTGTAAAAATTGCTGAACGGCGAACAGCCCGAAGCCACCCATGCCGATTACGCCGATACCAATTACTTTATGATCGAGTCCTTCCTGTTCCATGCTATCCGTTTTTTGTCTCCTGGAACAACTTCCAGTCTGCCGTTTATGTTGGTCTTCCTGTAGGAACACGCATTATGGCGATAGCAACGATCATTCTGGCGGCCGGCGGATCATCCCGGCTGGGTCAGCCCAAACAGCTCATTCAAAGCAACGGCGAAACACTAGTTCGACGCATGACGCAGCAGGCGCTGGCGCTCCGGGCCGGGCCGGTCGTTGTGGTGCTGGGGGCCAATCAGGATCGAATCATGAAGGAACTGACCGGGCTAGCCATAACGACCGTTGTCAACCCAACTTGGGCGGAAGGCATGGCCTCGTCGCTCCGGACCGGCCTGCGCGCGCTGGATACAGAATCGACCGAAGCGTTTCTGGTCGTGCTCACCGACCAACCCTACGTGACGGCCGACCTGTTGCAACAACTGATCGATACCCGACAAAGCACTGGCCGGGGAATCATTGCGTCCCGCTATGCCGAACCCGACGGGATTCTGGGGGTACCGGCCCTGTTCGACAACCACTACCGGCGCGAATTTCTGAACCTGACCGGTGACACGGGTGCCCGTAAGCTCATTCAGCAATACGCGTCCGACAGTACGGGGATTCACTTTCCATTGGCGGGCATCGACCTCGATACACCCGCCGATCTGCGGCATTGGCAGGCGCAGCAGGCCAGCCAATAAGCCGCTCAACGCACTTAAAACCAAGCGATCCTTCGTACCTTTGCCGTCGTATGGCCCGACTCCTTGCTATCGACTATGGCACCAAACGCACCGGTATTGCCGTCACCGATCCGCTTCAGCTGATCGCGTCGGCGCTGGAGACGGTCCCGTCGCACCAGTTGCTTCAGTACCTGAAAGCGTACGTGGAACGCGAGCCGGTCGAGGCTTTTATTGTCGGCTTACCCAAGCGGCTCGACGGTACGGATACCGACAACACCCCCCGCGTCCGACGCTTTGTCGAGCTGCTACAAAAGGCCTTACCCGCCATTCCGGTACACTGGCACGACGAGCGATTCACGTCGGTAATGGCTTTACAGGCCATGATTGCCGGCGGTAGCACGAAGAAAGACCGGCGCGACAAGGGTAATATCGACAAGGTCAGTGCCGCGATCATTCTGCAATCGTATATGGAAAGCAGACGGTAAACCATCAGTTTGAAAATCAGTCAGTAACCCATGATTCTCCCCATAATTGCCTACGGTGATCCGGTACTACGGAAGCGGGCAAAAGAAATCGAACCCGGCTCAGTCGACGTGAAAAAGCTGAGCGACGACATGTTCGAAACCATGTATAAAGCGTCGGGCGTTGGTCTGGCCGCTCCGCAGATCGGGCAGAGCATCCGCATGTTTGTCGTCGATGGGCAGCCGTTCAACGAAGGCGAAAAAGACGAAGACATCGACCAATCGCTGATCGACTTTAAAAAGACGTTCATCAACCCGGAAATTATTGAGGAAGCGGGCGACGACTGGGGCTTCGAGGAAGGTTGCCTGAGTATTCCCGGCATTCGTGGCGAAATTTTCCGGCCTGAAATTGTGGTTGTCCGCTATTTCGATACCGACTGGAACGAACACGAGGAAGAGTTCGACGGCATGGCTGCGCGCATCATTCAGCACGAATACGACCACCTCGACGGCAAACTTTTTACCGACTACCTGCCGGCGCTCCGTCGTCAGCTCATCAAGAAAAAGCTGTCCGACATTACAAAAGGCAAAACAGACGCCGAATACCGGATGAAGTTCCCAAAGTAGACATCCCGCAGGCAGTAACGAACAAAGCGCCGGGTTTAAACCCGGCGCTTTGTTCGTTACTGGATCACAGGTTCCGCAGCTTGATATTACGAAACCAGACGCTGGTGTTCCAGTCCTGCAACCCGATACGACCGTTGAACTTACCGCTGGCGAGCGGGGCTTTGCTTAGTTTGCTTCCCGCCACACGCCGTTTCCAGTCGGCACTGGTCAGGTCGTGTTCCTGCACGGTGTAGCCATTGACCATAACGACCAGCTTGTTCTTCCGCATCGTCACCTCCAGTTGATTCCATTCCCCGAGCGGTTTCGGCTCTTTGATGCGCGCATCGGCGATGGCGAACAAGTCGCCCGAGTTATGGGGGTGCGGCAGTTGTACGTCGCGCTGATACAGGTCATCGTCGCCGATCTGAACTTCCAGCGCGGTATCGAAGATTTTGGGATATTTAGCGTTTTCCTGGACGAAGAAAAAGACACCGCTATTGGTGTAGCGTTCGAGCTTGAAATCAGCTTTAAACGCAAAATCGCCGGCGACTGGCGTGTCCGTCAGTATGTCGCCAGGATCGCGGGATGTAGTGCCCGGCGAATCCACGCGGGGTGTCTTGGGTACGTCGAGGTGCAGCGCGCCCTGTTCCACTTTCCACGAGGCCGGTGTGCCTTTTCCATTGTAACGGTGCCAGCCTTTCAGGTCGCGCCCGTCGAACAGCAGTTGCCAGCCCGCTTTCTTTTCCTGCGCCGACAGCGTATTCGGCGTTTGCGCATAGGCACTGAGTAATGACGAGCCGGCAATCAGGCAGGCAGCAGCGAGTCGACTAAACATTGAGTTTGTTAGGAATAAGTAATGTGTTGCCTAAATAAACCTCAGGCGGTTGGTTTCTACTGTTGTTTATTACCCCTTGTCGCTAACAGCAGGATACAGCTTAGGCTGGCATATACGAATCGTCAAGACAATCGGCCGGATGCAGTTTAAGACGATTACTTTTGCTGACTCAGTAATTGTCACGCAAACGACCGGTTATGAACATTACCCTTCTGCAAACTGAACTCTACTGGCATGACCCAGTTGCCAACCGGGCGATGCTGGAGGAGCAAATCGCGGCACTTCCCCAGTCGACCGACCTGATCGTGCTGCCCGAAATGTTCACGACGGGATTTACCATGGATGCCCCCGCCGTAGCCGAGCCCGCCAACCTGACGACTCTGCGCTGGCTCCGGCAAATGGCGGCACAAACGGGAGCCGTCGTGACGGGCAGTTATGTGGTACGGGAGCAGGGACCATCGGGAATGCAATACGCCAACCGGCTTATCTGGATGCAGCCCGACGGTCAGTACGACGTGTACGATAAGCGTCATCTGTTTCGGATGGCGGGCGAAGATGGCATTTATACGGCTGGTCAACAGCGTATCGTTAAAACGTGGAAAGGCTGGCGCATCTGTCCGCTCATCTGCTATGACCTGCGCTTTCCGGTATTCAGCCGTAACGTAAGCGGTACCGACGACTCGTTTGCGTACGATTTGCTGCTGTACGTAGCCAACTGGCCGGCCGTTCGGCGTCATGCCTGGAACGTACTACTACAGGCACGAGCCATCGAAAACCTGTGCTACGTTGCCGGTGTCAACCGTGTGGGAACCGACGGGAACGGACACGCTTATTCAGGCGATTCAGCCCTGATTAACTTTAAAGGCGAAGTGCTGTTCCAGCAAGCCGATCATCCCGTAGCGCACCAGCAAACCCTGTCGCTCGCTACGCTGAATGCGTTCCGGCAGGCCTTCCCGGCCAATCTCGACGCCGACGCCTTTACCCTGTTGTAGGAAGCCGGTTCATGGGCTTGCGCCGGGCAGTCATTCAACTATATTTGTCGGGCGTCTGACGCACTCAGTATAACCTATGAACCTTTTTTACGTACTACAATGGATAGGAAACTCCTGCTTACCTATGTCATCGCGGCCATAGCGGCCACGGGTGGCCTGTTGTTTGGCTTCGACACGGGCGTTATCAACGTTGCCCTCCCCTTTATCAAGCAGGAATGGAACCTATCCGAAACGGCCGAGGGCTGGGTCGTGGGGGCCGTGCTGGCCGGCGGTATGGCGGGATCATTGCTGAGCGGTCGACTGGCCGATGGGCTAGGGCGCAAGCGCATCAACATTCTGGCGGCCGTTATTTTCGTCGTTGGATCGGCCATTGCCGCCCTGGCAACATCACCGGGTATGCTGATTGCCGGTCGACTTTTTCTGGGACTGGCAATCGGTATCGTATCGTTCTCCGTACCGCTCTATCTGGCCGAAATTGCACCCAGCAACATCCGGGGTCGACTGGTAACCTTCTTTCAGTTGGCTATCACGCTTGGCATTCTCATTTCCTATCTGTGTGGCTATGCCTTCGCCGACTACGAAAATAGCTGGCGACTCATGTTCTGGGCGGGCTTCATCCCGGCGGCTCTGCTGCTGGCCGGTATGTTTTTCGTTCCGGAAAGTCCACGCTGGCTATTGAGCAAAGGGCGTTCGGCAGAAGCGCGTACCGTATTGGCCCGGCTGCACGAAGCTGACGCCGTCGATCAGGAACTGAATCAGATTGCGCAAACGGTACGCGACGAAAGCAACCGCAAAGTCGACTGGCGCGAACTGTTTTCGGCCCGGCTGCGCATTCCCCTGCTGATCGGTATCGGCATTTTCTTTATCCAGCAATTTTCGGGTATCAACGCCGTCATCTATTACTCGACCCGCATTTTCGGCATGGCCGGTTTCGGCTCCAGCACGACCTCGATCATGGCCACAGTGGGCGTCGGCGTTGTCAACACGATCAGTACACTCATTGCCGTGCGCTTTCTCGATCAGTGGGGGCGCAAGCCCATTCTGTACGTCGGCCTGACGGGCACGGCGATTTCACTGGCGACCATCGCAGCCGCGTTTTATTTCCGTGAATCGATCAGTCCCGATCTGTTGAAATTGCTATCGGTCGGTGGCGTGTACGTTTACATCATGTTCTTTGCCATCAGCCTCGGCCCCATGGGCTGGCTGTTGATAGCAGAGGTGTATCCACTTCGCATTCGGGGCTTTGCTACCAGTCTGGGCAGCTTCTATCACTGGTTTTTCGACTTCTGGGTGAGCTTTACGTTTCCAATCATGGCGGCTACGTCGCTGGGTAACAACGGCGGCATTTTCATGATTTACACCGGCGTTGTGCTGTTCGGTTTACTCTTCACGCGCTTCCTTGTTTTTGAAACCAAAGGCATGACACTGGAAGCAATTGAAAAGCGCTGGCAGTAGATTACCCGGCTAGTAAGCTATTTAGTATTCGTTTGCGTAGCGTGTCCGAAATCCGCAATTTGCCACGCAGGTTTAGCCTTCTATTTTTCCCGTATATTGTTATGTCTTTTTCCCAACAGGACCACGCCCAAATTGACAAGCAGGGCATTCCCCTCGACCAGATTAATCAGCAGATTCAGCATTTTGTCGACGGCTTCCCGTACCTCAACGTTATTCGGGCAGCAACGGTCGATGATGGCATTATCCGCGTTAGTGAAGACAAGCTAACCCAGTATCTGCATCAGTTCGATCAGGCTGCTGGTGAACGGAGCCTGGTGAAGTTTGTACCAGCTTCCGGCGCAGCCACCCGCATGTTTAAATCGCTGTTTGCCGCGCTGGATGGTAAGTCCGATAAATCGGTGGACGAGTTTTTCGCCCGGCTGTCGGATTTCGCGTTCTACAACGATCTGAAAGCGGCTATGAAGGCGGATGGGAAAGACCTGGATGACGCTGCCGCAACCGATCGTCCGACGGTGTTGCGCTATTTGCTGGCCACTCCCGGTCTCGACTACGGTAACCTGCCGAAAGGGCTACTCGAATTTCACAAATACGCCGACGGTCCTCGCACGCCGGTGGAAGAACACTTAGTGGAAGGCGCGGCCTACGCAAACTCGAACGGCGTTGTTCGGATTCACTTCACAGTATCGCCCGAGCACCGCGACCGGTTCGAAAAACTGATTGCCGATAACAAAGCCGATTACGAAGCCTGGCTTGGCGTGACGTTCGATGTTTCGTTCTCGGAGCAGAAAAAAGCGACGGATACGATCTCGGTGAATATGGATAACACGCCGTTCAGAAACGCCGATGAGTCACTGCTATTCCGCCCGGCTGGCCACGGTGCGCTGATCGAGAACCTGAACGACATCGACGCTGACATTATTTTCATCAAGAACATCGACAACGTTGTGCCCGATGAGATCAAGGAGCAGACCGTTACGTACAAGAAAGTGATCGGTGCCGTCTTGCTCGACGCGCAGCAGCAGATTACCCGGCTGCAATCGCTACTCGACACCAGCGACGTTAGCGATGGCTACATTGCCGAAGCCGACGAGTTGCTTCGCCGTACGCTATTTACGCAACCTCCAGCCGCCTACGACTCCTGGACGAAGGCGCAGAAATTGGACTATCTGCGTGGTAAACTGAATCGGCCGGTACGCGTGTGCGGCATGGTGAAGAACGTAGGTGAACCGGGTGGTGGTCCGTTCTGGGCGCGCAATGCCGACGGTTCGGTATCGCTGCAAGTTGTCGAGTCAGCGCAAATCGACCTGACCGACGAGGAGCAGAAAACCATCTTCGACACAGCCACCCACTTCAACCCCGTCGATCTGGTTTGTGGCGTTAAAGACAGTCACGGCAAAAAATATAACCTCCCCGACTTCCGCGACCCGCTCACCGGCTTCATCACGGCGAAATCGAAAGACGGTAAGGACCTGAAGGCGCAGGAACTCCCCGGCCTGTGGAACGGCGCGATGGCCGACTGGAACACGATTTTCGTGGAGGTACCGCTGATTACGTTCAACCCCGTCAAGACGGTGAACGACCTGCTTCGGAAAGAACACCAGCCCCAGGGTGAATAAGGTTGGTATACACAAGCAGACGGGGCCACTCTCAGAGTGGCCCCGTCTGCTTGTTAGTGGACTACGATGGTTACGCTGCTGCGTAATCCTCGAACTGCCCGACTGTATGGCCAGACGCTCCATCTTTGCTTTCGGTCGTCTCGGCGGCTGGTTTACTCGCGAAGCTAAGCAGCGTCGTATTTTCGTAAACGCTCAGATTCGCATCGCGTACCTGTTCCATGATTGGCTTCAGCGCGCAGGTCACCTCGTCGGTGCAGTCGTCACAGCGAACGTAGAAATTAAACGATACGCAGGGGGTCGGCGCGATAGGTCCGTCGATAACGCGGAGTACCTGCGCCAGATTGACCCGGCCCGGATCGACGCGCAACAGGTACCCGCCCCCTTTTCCTTTCTGGCTCTGCAGGATACCGTGATTGCGAAGTTCAAGCAAGATGGCTTCCAAGAACTTCTTCGGAATGTTCTCCCGCGCTGAAATGTATGAGATCAGTACGGGGCCTTTACCGTATTCTTCGGTAAGTACCTTCAGTGCCTTTATTGCATACTTCGCTTTCTTCGAAATCATCGTTACGGTGAATTAGTGGATGGGATTATTACAGCTGGTGGCTTTACTAATTGACTAGCTCGGCGGACAATATAGTGATTTTCAGCGTATCTGACTAAATATACTGCACATCGGTAACGTTCGCATAGGAATATGATCATATTATCGGGCTATTACCGACGTGTATACTGGTACACTTCTTATGCCGACTATATCATCCTGGTGGCGTTACGCGATGTTAGACGCATGAGCTGTCACTAGGTTACACCCGTTTTGTACAAACCGTTTCATTCGTACCACAAACTGATAGTTTTGTATCATGAATGGCCGTTTTGTTAGCCAATAGCCTGCTCCAGATCAGCGATCAAATCCTGACTGTCTTCGATCCCCACGCTCAACCGAATCAGCGTGTCGCGCAGCCCATTCTTCAAGCGCTCTTCTTTCGGAATACTGGCATGCGTCATACTAGCCGGATGCGTACATAGTGACTCGACCCCACCCAGCGATTCAGCCAGTGAAAACACCCGAATACGTTCCATAACCCGAACGGCCTCATCTAATGAGTCACCGTTGAGTTCAAACGATAGCATACCGCCAAAATCCCGCATTTGCCGTTTGGCCAGGTCGTGCCCCGGATGATCGCTCAGGCCTGGATAATAAACGTGGGCGACCTTGGGATGCTGCTTCAGATACCGAGCGACAGCCAGCGCATTCTCGCAGTGCCGCTGCATCCGAACGTGCAGGGTTTTTATGCCGCGCAGCACCAGAAAACAGTCCTGCGGCCCAGGAACCGCTCCGCACGCATTCTGGATAAACGCCAGTTTTTGTGCCGTTTCGTCGTCGTTCAGAATGATCGCGCCCATCACCGTATCGGAGTGACCGCCAAGGTATTTTGTAGCGGAGTGCACAACGATATCGGCACCCAGATCAAGCGGGGTTTGCAGGTAAGGCGACGCAAACGTATTATCGACCACCAGTTGAATACCACGCGCTTTGGTAATCGTCGCAATCGCGGTAATATCGACCAGTCGCATGAGTGGGTTGGTCGGCGTTTCGATCCAGACCATTTTGGTGGCGGTCGTCAGTGCTGCTTCCAGGTGTGCCGGGTCGGCAAGGTCGACAAAGCGAAACCGCAGCCCAAACTCCTGGAAAACACGCGTCATGATGCGGTAAGTGCCCCCGTAAAGGTCACTGCTGACGACGATTTCGTCGCCGGGCCGGTATAATTTCAGGATTGCATCCGTCGCAGCTAGTCCGGATGCGTAGCAAATCCCATGACGGCCGTTTTCAAGGGCAGCCAGGTTGTGTTGCAGCGCCGTACGGGTCGGGTTCTGCGTCCGGGCGTATTCATAGCCCTTGTGTTTACCCGGCGACTCCTGCACGAATGTCGACGTCTGGTAAATCGGGGTCATGATAGCCCCCGTCGTTGGGTCCGGCTCGACACCGGCATGGATGGCTTTTGTCGCGAAGTTCATAAGCAAAGGTAGAAAACTCCTATACCCCTTTCCAGGTTTAGCTACACAGTGAACAAAGCCATTCTACAGAAAATTACAGGACCGGCCCTGATGGGCGTCGTTCTGTCGGTGTTACCGATCGTTTTTACGTCGGTACTGACTTATTATGCCATTGCCTACGAATCGCTTGTCAATACGTTCGATGGCTGGGCCTGGCTTCTCATTACGGTTATCTGTACAGTGACATCCGCCGGGTTGACTCCTCCCACCATTCTGGCGTTGATTTTCGGCTATTTCCTGGGTTGGGAAGCTGTCTTTCCCCTTGTCGTCATCAATTTCGGCGGTATCCTGTTCATCAACCTGCTCGTCCGTTGGCTCGACCACGACCAATTTTTGCGCTTCCTGAATCGGCAGCCAAAGGCCCAGTCGGTACTCGACCGTATCCGCGATAAAGAACTGGAAGTCATTTTCTTCGCCAAACTGTCGCCCATTCTCCCATTTGGGTTGACCAACCTGCTGTTTGCGCTATCGGGGGCTAGCCTGAAAAATATTCTGCTGGGTGGCTTTCTGGGCATGCTCCCCCGCACCCTCCTGGCCATCTTTACCGGTCACGAAGCCCGCGAAATCCGCACACTACTCGAAAATCCGCAGCAGGGCATCTGGGGACAGATCGTTATCGTCGCCCTGATTCTGGTATCCATAGTAGGGTTGTGGCGGGTTGTACAGAAGGCACTTAAGTAAAGAGTAAACAGCACCGCCCCCCTGGTCAGGAATAGACGTTTAACACAGCGGCACTTTTATCGATCAACCGGTTATGGCCCGTTGGCAGTTGTATCAACGTGTACTGAGTAAGCAGACGGGTTAACGGCAGCAGATAGCGGGCGGGCACGATTTGGTCGTAACTGCCTACGATCAGTCGGGTTGCTACTTTATGCCGCGTCAACTCATCGGCAACACGCAGCAAATCGGGCTTGATTCGCCGAAACTGCGTCCACGCATCATACACGAGTTGCCGCTGCTCGCCCGTTGATAGCGATACTTCAGCAAACCGCAGCAGCGACGGCCTAAGCAACCGCAGGCCGACCAGCCCTCGTCCGACTCGATGTAGTACCGGCAGATGCCGCATGGCAAACCCGAACAGGGCGCGCCCAACCGTCGACTGAGTCGCCAGACCATACCAGCGACTGAACCGAATTCCGTCGGGTGCCATCAGCACAAGCGCATCCAGTCGCGATGCAAAGCACTCCGCCAGCACCAGCGCAAAGCGCCCACCCAGGCTGTAGCCCATCACCGTAAACCGGTCGATCTGCTGCTCGGCCAGAAACGCACCGATACAGGCGCACCAGTCCTTGTTTACCAGATGAGTCGAATCCGCTCGTTTACTAGCGCCGTGTAAAAACAGATCAATAGCATAGATGGTATATACATTACCAAGCGCAGCGGCCAATGGCGCGTACACCCCACTGGTTTGCCCAAAGCCGTGAAACGCCAACGCCATGCGTGGACCGGCTCCCATGCGCTGGTAAGCCAACTGCTGATTACGATAGCGGAAAAACCGCGTAGCGGGCTGGTCGTTCATTCTCAACGGTACACAAAACCTTTTTTCTCTATGCAATCCTTTGCCAATCTGGCCGAATTCACGGCCCATGCCGGACAACCACTGGGTGAGACGTCGTACATCTCGATTACACAGGAGATGGTCAATCAGTTTGCCGAAGCCACCGGCGATCATCAGTGGATTCACACCGACCCCGACCGGGCGGCTCGTGAATCGCCTTATCAGACGGCTATCGCCCACGGTTTCCTGACGCTTTCTCTGGCCCCTCGCCTGTTGGCCGAGATCTATTCGGTCGACTCGGTAAAGATGGCGATTAACTATGGAGCGAATAAGATTCGGTTTACCAACGCTGTCCCGGTTGGCAGTCAGCTGCGCATGAAAGCCTGGCTCCACCATGTCGAACCGCAACCGGCCAACGATCCCGACCATCCCGGTTCGCGTGCCATCATCGAGTGTGTATTTGAAGTCGATGGCGAAACCAAACCATCTTGCGTGGCTGAGCTAATCGTGCTGCTGTTCGAGTAGTATGCTTGCATACTATTATTACAACTATTTCTTACCTTTACCCTATTATTCAGCAGCACACTTCATCATCAAAAAGGATGGCAACGGCAACGCTTGACTTACAGGGACTCAATTTCAACTTATCCGAAGAACACCGGGCCGTGCAGGAAGCAGCCCGCGATTTTGCGCAGACCGAACTGCTCCCCGGCATCGTCGAGCGCGACAATGAAGCCCGTTTTCCGGCGGAGCAGGTCAAGCGCATGGGCGAACTGGGCTTTCTCGGTATGATGGTATCACCCGACTACGGCGGTAGCGGGCTGGACACGGTTTCGTACGTGCTGGCGATGGAGGAAATTTCCAAAGTCGACGCGTCGTGCTCGGTTATTATGTCGGTCAATAATTCGCTGGTCTGTTACGGGCTGGAAGCGTACGGCACCGAAGCGCAGAAACAACAGTACCTGACCCGGTTGGCAACGGGCGAGCAGCTCGGGGCTTTCTGCCTGTCGGAGCCGGAAGCCGGTTCCGACGCAACATCGCAGGCTACCACGGCCGAAGACAAGGGCGACTACTACCTACTCAACGGCACCAAAAACTGGATTACGAACGGCAATTCGTCGGATGTCTGTCTGGTCATCGCCCAAACCGATCGGGAGAAAAAACACCGGGGTATCAACTGCCTGATCGTTGAGAAAGGGACACCCGGTTTTGTCGTGGGTAAGAAAGAAGACAAGATGGGCATCCGCGCGTCGGATACGCACTCGCTGCTATTCTCGGATGTGAAAGTGCCCAAGGAAAACCGCGTTGGGGAAGATGGATTCGGCTTCCGCTTTGCGATGGCTACGCTCAACGGCGGACGTATTGGTATTGCAGCTCAGGCGCTGGGGATCGCGGCAGGTGCGTACGAACTAGCCCTGAAGTACAGTCAGGAACGAAAAGCATTCGGCAAGCAAATTTTCGATCATCAGGCAATTCAGTTCAAGCTGGCCGAAATGGCAACGAAGATCGAAGCGGCTCGATTGCTGGTGTACAAAGCAGCCCGGCTCAAAGACGAACACAAAGATTTTGTACAGGCGGCTGCGATGGCCAAGCTGTTTGCGTCTGACGTAGCCATGTGGGCCACTACGGAAGCCGTACAAATTCACGGTGGCTACGGCTACGTGAAAGAGTTTCACGTAGAGCGGCTGATGCGGGATGCGAAAATCACGCAGATCTACGAGGGTACATCAGAAATCCAAAAACTGGTGATTGCCCGTGAATTAATTCGCTAGTTTTTTCCTGGTCAAAATAGTATTTTCTACAGGTGGGGTGCGTATTCAATAGGAATATGCACCCTTTTTTATTTTTTCCTGAAACTTTTATAGCTATATTAGTTTTGTACAAATTATTAGATTTGTGCAACTTTACAGCGCAACCGAATTCTAGGACACACTTCTTCGGCTATGGAAGACTATAATAAAATTATCGAATCGCTGGGGGTCAAATTCATCAAGGCTCGCAACATTCGTATCCTTCAGCCCATCACGATCAAGAATTTCTACGATGTAGAGAACACCTTGCTGATTCTTTACAATGGCGAAGTATCGATCGGTGAAGAGCGCATCAAGGTCGACGTGGGTGACATGCTGTTTATCCCCGGCGGTAAGCACGTGACAGTCACGTACGGCGATCCCAATAATCCGAAAGTGGTGTCGAACGAAGAGTTCATGACCCATCGCGAATCGTACTGGGAAGGCAACCACGATCCCCGCCTGATTGGTCACCTGCCCAACTCGTTCGGTTTCGTGTCGTTCGAAGCCAAAGTATTCGACTCGGTCAATTTTTTCAACTCACTCGACGTTCCCCCGTTCATCATCAAGCGCGAGGAAGGCCTGGCTAACACGATTGACCAGATTCTGGCTGAAGACATGAACGATCTGGCCGGAAAGGGCCGGATCATCAAGATCAAAACGGAAGAGATCGTCATCGAAGTCGTGCGCTACATCCTGAAGAATCACCTGTTCGTTGAGCAACTGGTGACAAACAGCACGTACTTCAAAGATCCGCGTCTGATCGATATTTTCGCTTACATCAAAGACAACCTTGGTGGCGACCTGTCGAATAAAGTGTTAGCGAACGTAGCCAACGTGTCGGAAGATTACGTAGGGCAGTACTTCAAGATGCTGACAGGTATCAACCCGCAGGACTATATCGAGTACCAGCGCATGGAAGCGGCCGTCGGTCTGCTGCGTACCAGCAAGAAGAGCATCCGAGCGATCGGTGCCGAAGTAGGCTACAAAGATACCGCTTACTTCTGCCGTCGCTTTAAGATGATGTTTGGCATTCCAGCGGGCAAAATGCGTCGGCGTGAATCGCTGATGAATGTATAGCATAGCTAGGAAGAAAGAGAAAAGAGGTAAGATGAAAGACTGGTTTGCGCCAGCGCTCTTTCGTCTTACCTCTTTTCTCTTTCTTCTTGATTCCAGTGGTCTTTCTTCTTATCCTACTTCATGCTGATCTCCACCGGCAGCGTGTAGAACACGGGAACGGGCTTGTCATCGACCAGACCCGGCTGCCAGCGCGGCATCTTTTCCACCGCTGTGATGATCGTAGCCATGTATTCCTCCATGCCTTTCCGATTCTTTTCGCCAAGTGGCTTTATCTGCACCCGAACATCCGACACCTGTCCGGTCTCATCGATGATAAACCGGGCAGAAACCGGACCGGTGGTGACATTCTTTCGGATCAGTGAATTTGGATAGCGAATGTTAGCGGCCAAATATCGGCTCAACGCAGCCTTCCCACCGGGAAATTCGGGAGCCCGTTCTGCCACCGTGTATACTTTACCCGTCCGGGTCTGTGCCTGTCCGGGTTGTGCCGCCAGTACGCCGGTCAGCGTCATAGCGCACAACAGTGTCGTACGAAACCAGTTCATAAATTAGTCCTGCAATACGGATTGGTTGATTTCCTGCATAACGGCGCATAATTCGGGTAGCAAGTCCGGGTTGCGCTCGATACCATTTCCGACGACCAGCATGTCGGCCCCCGCCTTAAGCGCCTGACGGGCTTTTTCGCCGGAATCGATTCCCCCGCCAACAATCAGGGGTACGTCGATTACCCGGTTGACGGCCGCAATCATATCGGTCGGTACGGGCCGCTGCGCGCCACTACCAGCATCCAGGTACATGAGCTTCATACCCAGCATTTCGCCGGCCATAGCCGTACAGGCCGCGACGTCCGGCTTGTTGCTAGGCATGGGCATCGTCCCACTGATGTAGGAGACAGTCGTTTGCGCGCCACTGTCGACCAGCATGTAACCGGTTGGCATAATTTCCAGACCGCTTTTCCGCAACATCGGTGCTGCAACTACGTGCTGACCGATCAGAAAATCGGCATTCCGACCGGAAATGAGCGATAATAGCAATACGCCATCGGCCGTCGGGTCGATGTGCAGCGGGTTTCCCGGAAATAAGACGATTGGGGTGTCGCGATGACGGCGAAGGGTGTTGATGACTTCGCGATGTACATAGTCGACGACGAGACTGCCGCCGACCAAGAAAAGATCGACCGGGTGGTCGATTGTCCGAATCAATAGATCCGACAAACCGTCCTGCTCGACTTTATCAGGGTCGAGCAGGACGGCCAATGATTTTTGACCGACTGCTCTACGCGTTTGTAGAGTAGTCAGTATATTAGTAGGGTGTCTTCGTTCCGTATTGACGTTCACTCGAATGCTTTACAGTTGGGGTAAGCGCATTGTTCTGGCGAATTCGATCGACGAAGCTGGTTAGTTGTTGACGAGCGATGTTGGTAACCACCGTCGTCAGCAAGCCACTGACCATACCGCTGAGCGCTCCCGTTTTCTGGGCCTCTCTCTTACGCTTACCGGCAGGTACGACCAGTTCACCATATTCATCGTAATCGTCCTCATCCGGCTCCCCGTATTTTTCAGCAAAACGGTATTCAGCCGACTTTGGCAGGATCGCATTGACTACCAAATATACGGCTAAACTGACGCCGGCAACAAGCGCGACGGTTTTGCTGACCTCGGACGCATCACCTTTAATCTCGTCAACGCTATCAGATATCGATGTTTTGAACCGCTCCGTGGCGGCAATAAGTTGAGCCCGGCGAGCGGTGGTGTCGGAAAATGGCACTTTTGGGTCTTCCATGTTACTATGATTTCACGTACGTTTTGGCTGCACTATTACAATCCGATGCACTTACAAAGTAGACGTTGGTCCGGTTGTTTTCTCCATCAGATCGTTAATGATTTCCGTTTTCTCTTCTACTTTCTTTTCCTGACTTTTCTTAATCGCGCTGTACGCAACGACCCGTATCCGGCTTTTCATCGACTCCTTGGCGGCTGCCCAGATCAACGTTGTGACCAGGAAGAAACCAGCTACGATTAGGAAGCCCAGGTAGCGGCTGTCGAGTACCTCGTTCAAATAAGCGGCTAACAAACAAAACAGAAAAATCAGCGTCATCGTACCAAGCAGCGCCAGTACAATTGCATGAATACCGACAACGACGCCTTCCTCGATCTTCGAGCGAGTTTCGAGCGTAAACAGCTCGATCCGTGCTTCCAGATAGCGGAATATATTTTCCCGAATCTCTTCGAGGTGTTCTAGCATGGCTTTAGGCTTTTGTTCCACTCTATCTACTAAAAACGGCTGATTTTGTTTGTGGGCGGCTATAAAGGTTACTAAAAATGTTACGTACGAAAAAAGGCTGTCCGCAGACAGCCTTCCTTACTATGTATGTCGAACGCGTCTACGCTCTAGCGAGACTGACGTAATTTGGCTTCGATGGTTTGTTGCGTGTGGGGAACTGCCCGAAGCCGCTCCTTGGGAATTAGCTTACCGGTGTCTTTACAAATACCATACGTTCCGTTTTTGATGCGAACCATGGCTGCGTCAAGCTGCTGCGTGAACTTTTGCAGGCGCGCTGCAAGCTGGCTCAGGTTCTCCCGTTCGCTGGTGTCAGCACCATCTTCCAGCAGTTTCGAATTGCCCGATGTGTTATCCGTGCCGCTATCATTGCGTTTACTCAGCGTCTCCTTAATGTAGTTAAGTTCGCTACGCGTGGCTTCCAGTTTCTGACCGATGAGTTCTTCAAACTCTTTGAGGTCTTCTTCTGAGTACCGTTTTTTTTCTTCTTGGATCATAGCAGACTGCCGTGATAACTTATTGTTCTATCAGAAGGCGCAAAATTAATGCATTTGTAGTTGATTTTCAATCAGATTGCGGAGAACTTACTACAGTGATAATTATTTTACCTATTGGTAAAATAGCCGTAACACCGATTTTTCTTTGGCTTACCGGCTACTGATGCATCACCTATTTGGTAAGAGTACAACCCACTATTATTTATCACTGCGCATTTATTTTATATTAATCTCAGAAAAAATAGGGCTTTCATAACATATTGCCGCTTTTTGTAAGTTTACCTGACACTTCACTAAAAAACTGGTTGATGCCAGTAAAGTAACAGCCATGGCGTATATAGAACCTGCCCCCATAAAAGACAAAGAAAATCCCCTTGAATCGATGATGTCGCGTTTCGATGCGGCAGCGCGAATGGTCGGTATTTCCGACGAAATGTATGACATCCTGAAAGTACCGGCCCGGCAGGTAATCGTCGGTTTGCCCGTGACGATGGACAATGGCAGCATTCGGGTGTTCGAGGGGTATCGCGTCATTCACTCCAATATTTTAGGGCCGGCTAAAGGGGGTATCCGGCTCGATCCGGCCGTCAATCTCGACGAGGTTCGGGCGCTTGCCGCCTGGATGACCTGGAAATCGGCGGTTGTCGACATTCCTTATGGCGGTGCCAAAGGGGGAATTGCCTGCAACCCCCGCGAGATGTCGGCCGGTGAGATCGAGCGCCTGATCCGGCAGTACACGGTCAGTATGCTCGACGTATTCGGTCCAGACCGAGATATTCCGGCCCCGGACATGGGCACGGGCCCGCGCGAAATGGCCTGGATCGTTGACGAGTACTCGAAAGCGAAAGGGATGACGGTGAACAGCGTCGTCACGGGGAAACCGCTGGTACTGGGTGGTTCGCTGGGTCGTACGGAAGCAACCGGCCGGGGCGTTACGGTAGCCGCACTGGCTGCGATGGATAAGCTGCGTATGAACCCATACCGGTCGACGGCGGCTATCCAAGGCTTTGGAAATGTGGGTTCGTTTGCAGCCGAGCTACTGCACGAACGCGGTGTATCAGTCGTGGCGGTCAGCGATATTTCGGGGGGGTATTACAATGAGAATGGTATCGATATAACGGCGGCCGTGGCTTATCGTAACAACAACCGGGGGTCGCTGGAAGGCTTCACGGGTGCCGAACCGATTTCCAACGAAGAACTACTTTCCCTACCGGTCGACGTGCTGGTTCCGGCGGCCAAGGAAGACGTGATCACCGACGATAATGCCGAGTCGATACAGGCCCGGATGATCGTGGAAGGTGCCAACGGTCCTACCTCTGCCAGTGCCGACGAAATCATCAACCGCAAAGGCATTATGGTGGTGCCGGATATTCTGGCGAACGCCGGTGGCGTTACCGTGTCGTATTTCGAATGGGTACAAAACCGCATCGGGTACAAATGGACGCTTGACCGGGTGAACCGCCGTGCCGACCGGATCATGAAAGACGCCTTCGACCGTGTCTTCGACACCTCACAACACTACAAAGTACCAATGCGTCTGGCCGCTTATATTGTCGCCATTGATAAAGTTGCCAGTACATATAAGTACCGTGGCGGTTACTAATAAGTGTTGGTTTCACAGGCGTTATTTACGATTTTTGCCATTCTGCCGGTTAATCGTGGTCCGATTGACCGGCTTTACCTTGTAACTTCAACTCTACGCAATGCGTCTACACCGGGAGGGCAACACCATCATGCTGGTAACGGGGCTGGTTCTATTAGCCCTCAACCTGCTTGCTTATTTTTTCTTGTTTTCGGATAACGGTACCGCCATCACGCTGCTGGCCGTAGCCAGTTTAATTCTGTTCGTACTGGTCGTCCAGTTCTTCAGAATTCCCATGCGGCCGTTAACGATGGGCGAACAGCATGTAGTAGCGCCCGCCGACGGGACGGTTGTCGTTATCGAGGAAACAGACGAAGCAGAATACTTCAAAGGCCGGCGTCGGCAGGTGTCTATCTTTATGTCGCCCCTGAACGTACACGTCAACCGCAACCCGGTAACGGGTATTGTGCGGTACTTCAAATACTACCCGGGCAAATATTTGGTAGCCTGGCACCCCAAGTCGAGCACCGAAAATGAGCGCACGACGGTCGTTATTCAACTGGCCAACGGCGCTGAAGTGCTGCTGCGGCAGATTGCCGGGGCTGTCGCTCGGCGCATCGTGTGGTACGTAAAGGAAGGTCAACCCGTCGAGCAGGGTGGTGAACTGGGTTTTATCAAGTTTGGCTCGCGTGTTGACGTATTTCTGCCATTGGATGCCGATGTTAAAGTTGCCATCGGCGACCGCGTAAAAGGGGGCGTTACCGTACTAGCCGACATGCCCGAGTAACCAAAGTAACCCGTAAAACTAAGTAGCTGAAGGCGACCCAACCGGTCGCCTTCGCTTTTTATAAACCTGGCTATTGGTCTATACCCAGTTGAGAGATTGGCTGGCGGATTCGTACATACGCCTTATCGGAAGCAACTCCCTTCTGCGGCCGTTCAGGTCAACGACTATACAGCCCGTCTATACGACGCCGGTATCTTTTCTGAAGCTGATCCGATTCCAGGCTTTCTTCGTGCCGGTGAGCCATACCTGACTCATTACGCAGCCCGTTTACAAACCGTTATAAGGTAGCCAGGTCGCCGATGTTACGCTCTACGATTTCGACCACCACCACGTCCGGCCGTTCAGCCGCGACGACCGCCGGGTCGAGGTGACGGCCGCGCATGAAAAAAGCCGACTGAAAATAACCGGGTACGAACTGCATCATGCTGTGGCTAAACGAATCGCCAATGAACAGCAGCCGGGGCAGGTCATCGCTCGTTGTTCTGGTAAAGCGAACCGACGGGAAGCCTGATACCGGATTCGGTACTTCAGCCACTTGTCTGGCAGTACGATCGGGCGCGGGTTTGATGTCGAAATAAACTGGGTCCCGATGCTCGTCCTGTACGGTCAGCATCGTCGTCAGATCGCCCCCAAGTCCACGCTGCTTTTGTATCCGGTAGTCCGTCAGCCGGGGAGCCGGCAGGGTCGGTATATCCTGCCGAATTCGATTTAACAGCGCAGCACTGCCAATCAGCGTACCATAGTCATTCCAGTGTGTATCGGTCTGGTAGTAGACAACCTGCTCTTTCTTGGCAGTCAACAACGTGTCGCGAATGTCGACAAACGGCACGCGGGTTTGTTCCATCGCTTTCGTGAGCACATCGAGTCGTGACGGTTGCGTACTGACGGTCAGTTGCGTTGGCAGATGCTCCGGGTAGATGGTGTGCGAGTCCGGCGCGATCAGCACGTAGAAGCGAATCCCCTGTTTGGCCAGGCGCTGTTGTGTAGCCGTCAGGTGCTGCGCGATGATGCGGGCCGAGTCAGCCGACAACGGCAATAAGCCCCGGTGCTGGTCGACCACCCGGTTGTAGCTGTTACCCAGGTAAAACCAGCCATCGTTTCCGACTACGACTTTTTCCGGTAAAGGCGATTCGCCCAGCAGGTTCAACTTCCAGCGGCTGTAGGCGTAGAACAGCGCATTACGCCAGCCAAAGTTTTCTTTGTAATACTGATCAAACTGCTTTACAAAGCTGCGGACATGGGGAAAATGCAGCGGTGGCAGGGTCGACTGCTGCCGGTTTTCGGTACTCTTGTAGGCTTTTGACAGGTTTAGCAACTGATCCAGTGTGGGCAACAGGAGTAACCCTGCGAAGACAAAAGCAGCCAGCTTAAACCGAAAGGATGTATTCATTCAGGATTGATAGGCACCTAGCCGGCGTGTAAACAACCGCAAAAATACACAGTTATAGATCAGCCAGTTCACGCAGATTCCGCTCGACAATCTCAACCACGACAATATCCGAGCGTTCGGCCCGCGCCAGTGCCAGATCAAGCCGGTGGCTACGTACCAGAAAACTTTCGCCAAAGTACTGGGGTACAAAGCGATTCATGCTGAAGCTGAACGAATCACCGATAAACAACAGGCGGGGCATGGCGGGCTGTGGGCCGATAAAACGCGACGACGGCAAGTTCATTTCCGAATTTGGTATATCGGCCGTTTGTCGGGCTTGCAGGCTTTTCCGGGGGGTCACGATGTACTGAATCGAATCGCGATGTACGCTGTGCAGTGCCATCATCGTCGTCAGATCACCGCCGATTCCTGGCGCAGATTTAATTGTATAGTCGGCCAGTCGGGGTTCGATCAGTTGCGGGAAGTCTTGCCGCACCCGACCAACCATCGCCAGTGAGGCTACCAACGAACCGAAATCATTCCAGTGTGTATCGGTTTGGCAATAGACAGGTCGCTCTTTCTTGGCGCTACGCAGCGCTGGCTGTACATCAATCAAAGAAATACCCGACTGCTGGGCCAGATACGTCCGTAACTGATCCAGGTTCGAGGGGCCACTGTGCCGTTTGATTTTATCGGGCAGATTTTCGGGGTAGATCGTGTACGAATCCGGCACAACCATCACATAGAAGCGTGTCCCCTGCCGGGCCAGTTGTTGCTGGTAGTATGTGAGTCTGTCTTTTATTGCGCGCAACTCACGGGGCTGAATGGGGTCAACGCCCCGATGCTGATCAACAATCTTCGCGAAGTGATTACCGGGATAGAACCACCCGCGTTTGCCAACCACTACCTTTTCTGGTAAAGGCGACTGCCCCAGCACGTTCATCTTCCAGGAGCTGTAGGCGTAGAAGAGTGCGTTGCGCCAGCCAAAGTTCTCGTTGAAGTAGTGTTCGTACTGATGCACAAATGTTTTTACATGCGGAAAATCCAGCGTAGGCCGAGCCGCAAGAGCCCGCTTTTCGGTACTCTGAAACCGAGTGGACAGATGAAGCCATTGATCCACTGCGGGCATAATCAGCAGTGTAGCGAAACAAGCACCCGCCAACACCGCCCGAAACCGTACCGATGGCCGACGCGTACTTGTGGATACCACAAGTTTCGGAACCTCTACGCTTTCAATTCTCGGATAGGCGGTCATCGGTATGGTAGCAATTAGAATCGGAAGTAGATAAAGGGGTTATATGTATCAGCCGCCAGGTACATGACCGACATGATGAATAAACAAACTAATCCCAGCACGTAGGCCGAGTCAAACAAGTAATGTGCGTTCGTACGCATCAAACTATTTTGTAACCGAAGCCAAAACTGCTGAAACACATGATAAACGGGTGTAGCCAAAATAATGCCGATAATAAACGTAACGATCACTTCACCGCTCAGAAAAAAGGAGGGTGGATACGCCAGTCGCTCAGCTAGTTCCGGCCCGGCACCCACCATCTTGTTCAGGTACGCTACAGCTTCCGTCAACGTCAGCGCCCGGAAGAAGACCCAACCGATCAGCACGGCCAGCAGTGTATACAAATGCGCAATCGGTGGCCATACTTTGGCGAGCCACTTTCCCAGGCCGGCGCGTTCGAGTAGTAGAAAAGCGCCGTGGTAAACGCCCCAGATGATAAAATTCCAGCTTGCCCCGTGCCAGAGGCCGGTTACCAGAAACACGATCATTAGGTTGACGTAGGTGCGTACGTTACCAACCCGATTTCCACCCAGCGGGATGTACACATAATCCCGGAACCAGCTCGACAGCGAGATGTGCCACCGACGCCAGAAATCCTGTATCGATTTGGCGATGTATGGATAATTAAAATTCTCTTTGAAGTCGAAGCCAACCATTTTTCCCAGCCCGATCGCCATGTCGGAATAGCCGGAGAAATCGAAGTAGATCTGTAGCGTGTAGGCAACAATACCGATCCAGGCCGTTGCCGTTCCATAACTATCCGGCCGGGCGTTGAAGATCGTGTCCGCAATGTTAGCGAACGTATTAGCGATCAGTACTTTTTTGGCCAGGCCGATAATAAACCGTTCCGCACCGACACCAAACTTTTCCAGTGTCGTTGTTCGCTCACTCAATTCAGGAGCAATGTCGGCATAGCGAACGATGGGCCCCGCAATCTGATGCGGAAACATGGCCACATAGGTGCCATAATCGAGGAAACTTTTATTGGCCCTGATGCGCCCCCAGTAAATGTCGAGGGTGTAGGAGATACCCTGAAACGTGTAAAAGCTGATACCAATGGGCAACGCGATCTGGGCGAGTGTCAGATTCTCGGAGACAGGCAGCATAAAGGCTTCCGCAAAGCCCCGAACGGAATCAAACAGGAAATTGGCGTATTTGTAATAGAAGAGCAGCGACAGACTGCCTACCAACGAAAGCCACAGGCCAGCTTTCCGCTTACCCCGTTCGATTAATTGACCAGCGATGTAATTGATTAGTGCCGATACCAGCAATACCAGTACGACAAGGCCTTCCCCTTTTGCGTAGAATACCAGACTGGCACCAAACAGAAACGCATTATGCCATCGCCTGGGCAACAGGTAGTAAACGATCAGAAAAGCGGGTAGAAACAGGAACAGGAAAATTGCCGAACTGAACAGCATGGATTAAGTTTATAAATCAAACCAAAGGTATATAATTTACAGCATTCCATTAAGTAGTCTTCTCTGGTGTACCGTTGCAGTAGCGTGTCGATTGGCACCGTATTTGGAGACGAGCCCCGCTTCGTCTACTCGCCCTTTTTTATGTTTCAACTTGTTGACATGGTTTCACTGCTATCAACTATCGGCTTGGTCGGCACCCCTAACTTGTTTACCCTTTATCCCGGTTGGCACACTTTTAGCCTAATTACCGGTCAGATAGTAACAATTGTCAGCATGAATCAGCTTCTCAGACATTTACGGATCGGCACAACGGCAATCCGGTTTGGCTTTACGTACCTCCTGTACTTCTCTTTCTGGCAGTTTGGCTGCGCACAGGTTGACCCCGCTGCCACGGCTGGTACCTTGACCGATCCCGCCTGTCGCACCATTACGATTCAACGCGTAACCACGCCAATCAATACACCGGCACCGACGCCACAGGGGCTACCGATTCCGAGTTTCAGTCAGCAAAGTGGCTCGGTGGCTTACGGAAGCACACTGAAGCTTTCCGCAAGCAGCATGCCAAGTGGGGCCTATACCGAGTACTCTTATGACAATGGGGCAACCTGGGTGAAGGGTGATCAGGTATCCGTTGTCAGCCGGAAACAGATGCTCGCCCGGACCCGGATCAATGATCTGACGTCGCAGACCGCCCAAGCTACCGTAACGCCTTATTTTCAGCGGATGATGGTGATTGGTAACAGCATTATGAGTCACGGTCCCGCTCCGGATCTGGGCTGGACCAATTTCAACGGCATGGCAGCTTCGGCACCGGAGAAAGATTACGTACATCTGCTGACGGCTAAATTGAACAACCTGCGCGACGGAGTACAGACCAGGATGGTGTCGGGTGGGACGTTTGAGCGGCAGTTCGGGCAGGCAGGTTATAGCGTAACTGAGTTCCTGACACCGCTACAGGAATTTAAACCCGACATTATCTTCGTCCGTATCGGTGAGAACATAGACGAGGGCGCTGTTCAGGCAAACAACCTGGCCGGTAACCTGCGCTTATTGTTTGACTATCTGAAACAGAACGCGGGCGGACCGGTACAAATCATCTGTTCGACAAGCGTGTGGAATCGTCCGCAGGCCGACGCCGTGATTCGGCAGGTAGCCGCAGAAAAAAGTATTCCCCTGGCCGATTTGAAAAGCATGGTGGGCGTTCCCTCCTACTTCGCCAGTCAATACGCCAACGCGGGCGTAGCCGCTCACCCCAACGACGCGGGTATGCAACGGATTACTGACATCATCTGGGATACGATGCCGTAGAGTCGTCTACGGTGTACAGTACTCGGTTTACGGTTGAATAACACAAAAAATCCCGGCTGATTATCAGCCGGGATTTTTTGTGCGTCGTAATACACACGAATCAATTTCTGTTAGAAGAACGACAGCCGAATGACCAGTGGGCTACCATAGATTGCCTGTGCCACGGCCTGATTCTGATTGTAGTTCAGGTTATATAGTGCAGTCAGGTTAATACCAAAGCGACCCGTGATCGGCTGCGAATAAGTCAAACCGAGCAGTGGAGCCGTCAGCCCGTAGCTGCTGGTAGCGCCCCGTTGCTCATCCCGCACCGAAATCGTGCTGTTCTCTACTTCCCCGTGTAAGTACAGGTTCGGCAGAATCGACGGGATAAACTCGTACATGGCGAATAGCCGGCCGCCGAACTGATTGTACGTTTGAAGCGGCACAGTAGTACCGGTGTTCGTGATTCCCTTGTAGCGCGTATAGGCATACGTGGCACCAACGCCAAGCAGCAGCCGCTCGGTCGTCTGGTAGGCGATTACCGGCGACACGCCAAAGCTGAACGGGTTGCCGAAGCGAATGTTGTTGATGCCCCCACCGAAGCGAAGCCGTTGGCTGAACGGCAGCGGACGGCCTTCCGGGGTTTGTGTCCGCAGTGGATCTTTGCCCTGTTCGCGCCGGTCTTCCGGGTCAGCGGTCAACTGCCCAAAGGCAACCGTACTGCTACATAAGGCTATGAGTAACAAAATTTTGCGAATCGAATGCATGATATAGGTTGACAGTCTACAGATTGCAAAAATACTAACGAAATCAGAACGTGAATTCTTTTACCTCCGGGTCGTTCAGTAAGCGTTCGATGCAGCGTTCGTGATCCTGCTGCGCACCGTCGACCCGCCACCGACCGATAATGTCGGTACCAATGCGCTGCTGCTGCCCACGAGTCGGTGAAAGGCCACACGCCTGAAACAACGACTCGTACTGGTTCAGTGTTTTATGGCGGAACTGGGTTACGATCTTGTAATCCCGCGTCTGATTCAGCCGTTCGATCCGTTTGGCAATACCCGACAGCAGAAGCAGGGAACTGATGATAAACGCGAAGCCAATCAGCGCAATATCGTAATGCCCACTCCCCACACACATCCCTAACGCCGAAGCGGCCCACACCGTTGCAGCCGTGGTCAGCCCTTTTACCCGATTGTCTTCCCGAAAGATGATCCCGGCCCCCAGAAACCCGATCCCGTTGACGATGTTGGCGGCAACACGATCGCCGGTGCCGCCCATTCGGTTCGATACCATCGTAAACAGCGTCGAGCCGACACAGATCATAATCATGGTGCGAAACCCGGCGGCCTTCCCGTGGTACTCCCGTTCGGCCCCGATCAGCCCGCCCATCAGCAGCGCGATCGTCAGCCGAATTAAATCTTCTGATGCAAATTCCATCTCCTCCTACACATTGACAAGCAAAGAACCTATCCGGCGCTAAAACCGTTAAAACTTAGATAGTTTATAGCCTGATAATTCTTCGAATGACTCATACACCGGAAGTCGAATCACCGCGTTCCGTCGACCAACTCGACCCCAAGCAATACATCATCATCAAGGGGGCGAAAGTACATAATCTGAAAGGAATTGACGTTGCCATCCCCCGCAATCAGCTCGTCGTGTTGACGGGACTGTCCGGGTCGGGCAAGTCGTCGCTGGCGTTCGATACGCTGTTTGCCGAAGGGCAGCGCATGTACGTCGAAAGTCTGAGCAGCTACGCCCGGCAGTTTCTGGGGCGGATGGAAAAGCCGGAGGTTGAATACATCAAAGGTGTTTCGCCGGCCATTGCCATCGAGCAGAAAGTCTCGACCCGCAACCCCCGCTCGACCGTCGGCACGTCGACCGAGATTTACGATTACCTCAAGCTGCTGTTTGCGCGGGTGGGCGTAACGTATTCCCCGATTTCGGGCCACGAAGTAAAGAAAGATACCGTCAGCGACGTGGTCAACTACATGTACAGCTTCGAAGCAGGTCTGGGCGGCACTCCGCAGCGGGTCATGATTCTGGCTCCGCTGCGGCTGCACGACGGACGCACGCTTTCGCAGGAGCTGAACATCCTGATTCAGAAAGGATACACCCGTATCGCCGTTGAGGGGCAGGTTCAGTTTATCGAAGAACTGCTGCAACAGCCCGACGAAACCGACAAGCTGGTGTCGAACCCGCTGGAAATTCTGGTCGACCGGGGCACGGTGATCTACGACGACAATGGTCAGCCCGACGAAGATAATCAATACCGCTTTTCCGATTCGGTTCAGACGGCTTTCAACGAAGGCAACGGCACCTGTCGCGTCGACATCGTCGGGAAGGAGTCGCGGCAGTTTTCAGACAAGTTTGAACTCGACGGTATTCTGTTTGAAGAGCCAAGCGTCAACCTCTTCACCTTCAATAACCCGTACGGTGCGTGCCGCCGATGCGATGGTTTCGGCAAAGTGCTGGGCATCGATCCCGATCTGGTTATTCCCGACAAAAACCTGTCGGTTTTCGAAGGCGCTATCATGCCGTGGCGGAGCGAGAAAATGAGCAATGAATACATGAAGCCGCTGCTGCGGAACGGTATTCGGTTCGATTTTCCCATTCACCGCCCCTACAAAGAACTTACCCCCGCCGAGCAGGAACTCCTCTGGACGGGTAACAAATACTTCGACGGACTGAACGCGTTCTTCGAATTCGTGGAAAGCCAGACGTTCAAAGTACAGTACCGGGTGATGCTATCACGCTACCGGGGCAAAACCACCTGTCCGGAGTGTCGGGGGTCGCGGCTGCGCAAAGATGCCGGTTACGTCAAAGTCGGCGGCAAGAGCATCACCGATCTGGTGCTGATGCCCATCGATAAAGCAGCCAGTTTCTTCCGCGAGCTCGAACTGCCCGACCACCAGAAAAAAGTGGCCGACCGGATTCTGGTCGAGATTCAGAATCGGCTGGACTACATGGAGCGTGTCGGCCTGGGCTATCTAACGCTCAACCGCCTGACCAATACACTATCGGGGGGCGAATATCAGCGCATCAAGCTGGCGACGTCACTCGGCTCGGCGCTGGTTGGCTCGATGTATATTCTTGATGAACCAAGCATCGGGCTGCACCCGCGCGACACAAAGCGACTGGTAAGTGTGCTGGAATCGCTGCGCGACATGGGCAACACGGTGATCGTGGTTGAACATGAAGAAGAAGTGATGCGGGCGGCCGATCAGCTAATCGACATCGGCCCTGACGCCGGGTCGCTGGGTGGTCACCTTGTCTTTCAGGGTACGTGGCAGGACGTTGTGAACGGCGACAACCACGCAACGACCGACGCGCACTACCCGTCGCACACGCTGGACTTCCTGACCGGGCGCGAAACGGTACCCGTGCCGTCATTCCGGCGCAAGTCGGCTAATTTCATCGAACTCAAAGGAGCGCGGGAAAACAATCTGAAGGACGTATCGGCCCGTTTCCCGCTGAACAACCTGACCGTTGTAACGGGCGTATCAGGTTCGGGAAAAAGTACGCTGATCCGGAAGGTGCTGTACCCGGCCCTGATGCGGCAACGGGGCGACGCAACCGAAGAAGCGGGTAAATACGACGCACTGGAAGGCTCGCTCGACCGGATTCTGGCGGTCGAAATGATCGATCAAAATCCGATTGGCAAGTCGAGCCGGTCGAACCCGGTTACGTACATCAAAGCGTACGATTACCTGCGGCAGGTCATGGCCGATCAGCCAATCGCGAAATCCCGTGCTTACAAACCCAGCCACTTCTCGTTCAACGTCGACGGGGGGCGCTGCGAAGTCTGTCAGGGCGAGGGCGAGGTAAAGATCGAGATGCAGTTCATGGCCGATATTTACCTCAAATGCGAAGGCTGTGGCGGCAAACGCTTCAAGCAGGAAGTACTGGAGGTGACGCTCGACGGCAAAAACGTATCGGACATTCTGGACATGACCGTCGACGAAGCCGTTACTTTCTTCCGCACGGCCGATCCTAAAATGGCCGACAAACTGCTGCCGTTGCAGGCGGTCGGGCTAGGGTATATCGGTCTGGGCCAGTCGGCGAATACGCTGTCGGGCGGGGAAGCGCAGCGGGTCAAGCTGGCGTCGTTCCTCGGTAAGGGCAACCCGAACAAAGGCAGCACGCTGTTCATTTTCGACGAACCAACGACGGGGTTACACTTCCACGACATTCGTAAACTGCTCGACGCCATCAACGCGCTGGTCGATCAGGGCGACTCGGTGATCATCATCGAGCACAACATGGAAGTCATCAAAAACGCCGACCACATCATCGACCTCGGTCCCGACGGTGGCGAAACGGGTGGCTACATCACCTTTACGGGTACGCCCGAGCAGATGGTGCAGCTCCCGGAAGGGCAAAACTTCACCGCTGACTTCCTACGCGGGAAAGTGTAGCGTTGCTTATTACGGAACGCCTGGTATAAATCCGTTGGTCAGTCATCGGCTAGCCGCCTGGCTACAAACATCGGATGAGTAAGTGCTTGTTTACGGTGATCCTGTTGATGAATTGATTGCGGAGGAAGGGTTGAAAGTTGCCCGGTTTGTTCACTTTCGCGCGTTGGATTTACTCCTGGTGATTCTCCCCAACCGTCGAATGATCAGCCGGTTGTTGTCTGCGTATTCAGCGATGGGGCAAGCCAGTGATAACTAACTATTGAATCATACGCTAACTGAAGCAGGTATTCACTGGCCAGCTATCGACATAGATTTGAGCTTACGTGGCTTTTTGCGGGAAGAAGCGCTGCACTCTTTGCGCCATGGATTTTCCACAAAGAAAGCAGCGTAGTTACAGCATTTGGTCTGGCGTAAAAGCGGGTGGCAACATCCGCTTTTACATTTTATAGCCATTTGTTAGTCTTCGGGAACACCTGTTTCCGTTCGGCACAGGAAATGTAACAAGCGTATTACTATAACACGCTTTTATTCTTCTCATGTCGCGTTTCCTACTCGCTCTCGTTTGCTGGCTCTGGCTTGGTTTATTTTCCCTGAAAGCGCAGAATGCGATCAGTGCGACAGCGCTACGCTGCGAAAACCTCACGAATCCAACTGCCCTTGAAACCACGAAGCCGCGTCTGAGCTGGCAGCTTAGCGGAGCAGACCGGGGCTTGCTTCAACAGTCGTACCATATACTGGTTGCCAGTTCAGCCGAGAAACTGGCCCGTAACGAAGGCGATTTGTGGAATTCCGGCGTGGTATCGACCGACCAGTCGATCTGGATACCCTACGGCGGCCAGACGCTCACCAGCCGGGCCAGCTACTTCTGGAAAGTACAGATCGTAACAACCAACGGCCTGACGTCCGACTGGAGCCAGCCAGCGACCTGGACAATGGGGCTGATGCAGGCAAGCGACCGCACGGCGCAGTGGATCGGGCTGGAACAAACGTTTCCCTGGGATCAGCCCACGGCCAACCGCACCCGGCTGTCGGCGCGCTATTTCCGGAAAGAAACGCAGCTGACCAAGCCCATCCGGCAGGCCACCGCTTATATCTGCGGATTAGGTCTTTACGAACTACATCTGAATGGGCAACGGATTGGCACGCAGGTGCTGGCCCCCGGCCCGACGGAATACAACAAGCGGGTTTTCTACAACACCTTCGATGTAACGGCGCAACTTCATCAGGGGACCAATGCCCTGGGCATCACCCTGGGGAACGGTCACTTTTTCCGCATGCGCCTTAATCAGTGGGCACTGCCGGAAACGACGCATTACGGCCTGCCCCGCTGCTGGATGCAACTGGAAGTAACTTACACCGACGGGACGAAACAAACGATCATTACCGATACCTCCTGGAAAGTAACCGCCGACGGACCGATCCGGGCCAACAACGAGTACGACGGGGAAGACTACGACGCGACCCGCGAGCTTACCAACTGGCATCAGCCGGGCTTTAACGATTCGAGCTGGCTGGCCGCTGAATCGGTCTCGGCACCAGCCAGCCGGCTGGAGAGCCAAATCAACCCGCCCATTCGCATTATGGAAACGCTGCGCCCCCGCGCGATTCGGTCCCTGCCCAACGGTACGTACGTAGTCGACATGGGCCAGAATATCACCGGCTGGCTGCGCATTCGGGTAGCGGGCGCACGCGGCACCCGCCTGACGATGCGCTTTGGCGAATTAGTCAACGGCGACGGTTCCGTCTACCAGGAAAACCTCCGGTCGGCCCTGCAAACCGACACATACGTGTTGAAAGGCGAAGGTACGGAGGTTTGGGAGCCGCGTTTTACCTACCACGGCTTCCGCTACGTAGAAATAACCGGCCTTACAACGCCACCGACCGTTGCGCAGTTTGACGGCTGCGTGATTTACGACGAGATGGCGCACAGCGGTACGTTCAGTTCATCGAACCCGGTGCTGAACCAGATCGTGACCAATGCCGACTGGGGTATCAAAGGCAACTACCGGGGTATGCCGACGGACTGCTCCCAACGCGACGAACGGTTGGGCTGGCTGGGCGACCGCACGACGGGTGCGCAGGGCGAAAGTTTCCTGTTCGACAATCAGTCGCTCTACGCCAAATGGTTACAGGACATTGAAGACGCGCAAACCGACGAAGGCAGTATTCCAGACGTTGCCCCCTCCTACTGGAAACTCTACACCGATAACGCGACCTGGCCAGCGGCTTATGCGACCATTGCGGCTATGCTGTACGATCAGTATGGCGACGACCGGCCCATTCGGGCACACTATGCCTCGATGAAACGCTGGATTCAGTACATCGACCGGTATCAGCAGGATTACAACTACTGGAAAGATGAGTATGGCGACTGGGCCGTCCCCCCCGAATCACCCGAAATCATTATTACGCAGGACCCAACCCGCAAAACGCCCTTCGACGTACTCGGCTCGACGCATTACTACCGGATTCTGACGCTACTCGAACGGTTTGCAACGATCACGGGTAACGACGCCGACCGGGTCTGGTTTGCCGAACGGGCCAGACTTGTCAGAGATGCCTTCAACCGCAACCATTGGGATACCAGCAAACAACAGTATGCCAACAACACGACTACGGCGAACCTGTTGCCGCTGGCGTTCGGCATGGTCCCCGACGACCGGCGCGACCGCGTAACGGCCAATCTACTCAGTCGCCTGACGGGCGAATACAACACGCACGTCAGTTCAGGGGTGGTCGGTGTACAGTGGCTGATGCGTACGCTGACCACCGTTGGACGGCCCGATCTGGCGTATCAGATTGCGACGAACACCACCTATCCGAGCCTGGGCTACATGACGCAGCAGGGGGCCACGACGATCTGGGAACTCTGGAACGGCAACACCGCCAGCGCCTTCATGAATTCCGGCAACCACGTCATGCTATTGGGCGATCTGCTGATCTGGCTATACGAAAACGTAGCCGGTATCAAGGCGACTGAACCGGGCTTTCGCCGATTAAGCATGTCCCCTACGCCTGTCGGCAATCTGAATCAGGTCAGTGCCAGCCACGTATCACCCTACGGCCCGATTGCCAGCGGTTGGATCAAAAACGAACGGGGTTTTCGCTGGACCGTGACTATACCGGGCAACTGCCGGGCGGAAGTAGCCATCCCCGCCACCTCACCCGAGCTGGTTTGGGAAGGCAGTCGCCGGGCGCTGGAGTCTCCCGATCTGGTGTTTCTACGGCAGGAGTCCGACCGCGTCGTGTTTGCCGTCGGTAGCGGCACGTATGTGTTCACCAACATACCACCGGCCAACCTGACGATGCAGTTGGTAACCGAAAAACGCGTTGTACGATCGGGCGATCCATTATTTATGTACATGACCGTACGGAACGAGGGCCCCGAAACAGCCACGAATGTATCGGTCGGTAACCGGCTGTCGCCCGAACTATCTGTGCTGACAGCGTCCGGGCTGACCCTGACCGATGGGCAACTAGTCGGAAAAATCGCCCAGCTTGACCCCGGTAATCAGGTTACTTACTCGCTGCTGCTACGCCCAACGGTTCCCGGCACATTTGTTCAGACAGCACAGGTGACAGCCGCCGACCAGTTCGATCCTACATCGATACCAAACTCGGGCACGGGCGATGGTGAAGACGATATGGCCGCCGTCGATTTCCGCACAGCCCAAACAGACGGGACGGTCTATCAATCAGCTAACCCGCACCAGACACCGTTGCCACCCGTGCAGTCGAATCAACCTCTGCCCGACTCGACCAAAGCCGATCTGAGTTTGTCGCTAGCAACGGCTCAATCCGTGTTGACGGCAACCATGCCAACAACCCTGTCGCTAATCGTCACCCATCAGGGTGGTTTGTCCGTTGGCAACGTCAGTATCCGGTTGACTGTACCGGCTGACATCACTGCTGGCAGTCAAACGGGTGGCACACTGGTCATACCTGTCGACGGAATAATGCAGCCTGGCCAGTCTAAAATCGTCGCCGTTCCAATCCGGTCCAACGCCAGACAGCCATTTACCGTTCAGGCTGAGCTGATCTCCGCCAGTGTTACCGATCCCGACTCAACGCCTGACAATGGGTTAACCAACGGTGAAGACGATACGGCGCAGCTTCGACTGCGGGTTCACTAGCTAAGGCTTCGTCAACAATACGCTATAAACCAGTGCAAAGGCATTACTTTTGCCTGATTTCTGGTTTTCGTACCCAGCCATGCCATTATTCGTTCGCAGTCTTTTCGCGCTGTTGCTGTTTCCACTCCTGACAACCGCGCAGGTTCAACTTGCTCACCCTATGGCCCGGCTGGTCGTGCAGCGGGGTGCCGACGGCACCGGTCGTATGTATATTGCCGGACGGTTGTCGGGTAGCGTCGACCGGGTAGAAGCGCAACTGACGCCTGTTACAACGGGGCAAGGCACGGCTACCGACTGGCAGGTTGTGCAGACGAGCCCGACAAATAACCAGTTTATCGGTTACGTCACGGGGGCGGGCGGCTGGTACACGCTGACGGTTCGAACAATTGTCGGCGGAGCCGTAACGGCACAGACAAGCGTGCAGCCGGTGGGTATCGGTGAGGTATTCGTTACGGCCGGCCAGTCGAACTCACGCGGTTTAGGACCGGGCGATAATGACCTCGGCACCGCTACCGATCGCGTCAGTACTATTGATTCAATCAATCACTATTACCCACCGGAAGCCGGAAAGCAGCTGTTCTCATCCGGTGATCCATCCCCCGTTCCGGTTTACAAAGCCCTTACCGCCGGTCGGCAGATTTTTCCCATGGCCGAAAGTTCGTGGGGCTGGGGTGAACTGGGCGACTACATTGTCAACCGCTACAACGTGCCGGTTGCCTTTTACAACGCAGGCTGGGATGGTTCGGCACTGTCGAACTGGTACAGTACCGCCAATGGGCAGCCAACCTGCAACCTCTATTATTGCACGGAAAACTGGCCAAACCTGCAACCGTACACTAACCTGAAAAACGTACAAAACTATTACCTCTCGATAGCTGGTGCGCGAGCGGTTCTCTGGCATCAGGGGGAGGCCGAATACGACGTTTCGCGCAACGATATTCCGCAGTATGCCGACCGGCTTCGGGCCGTCATTCAAAAGGCTCGGCAGGATTACGGTAACCGTAACCTGGCCTGGGTTGTGGCCCGAGCTTCATTCAACGGCAGGGTGACAACGCCAGCGGTTATCGATCAGCAGAACGCTGTTATTCTGACCCAGGGGCTGAATGTGTATCCGGGGCCTTACAATGACACGATTCAGAACCGACTGGCCGGCGCTGTCGACGTTCACTTCAAGAACAGCTATCGCCCTGACGTCCATCCCCGGTACTACCTCAACCCAAACAGTATTCCGGTCGAGATGGGGCTGTCGCGCTTTGCCCGGAACTGGAACGCCAGCTTGGACAATAACTTTTTCCAGAATGCGACGCCGATCACCCCGACGCAGTTTGCCGCGACCGGTACGATCGCCCGCTACGTCGTACCCGGCGGCACCGTCAGTGTACCCTTCACGACACTTGGCACCTTCAACGGCGATAACCAATGGCAGGTTCAACTCCTCGACGCAGCCGGGCATTACCTGGCCGTACTCGGTAGTGGCACCACCAGTCCAATTACGGTCACGCTACCCAGTTCGTATACTAGTGGTTCGTATATGTTTCGGGTCGTATCCAGTTCACCCGCGCTGCCCGCCGTTCCGTCCAACGTGTTCGAAATAAATTCGCTGGGCAACGTTGCCGATCTGAGCCTGAGCATGGACATCAGTCAGCGCACACCGGCGGTAGGCGATCTCGTCACGGTGGCACTAACCGTCCGCAACGATGGTCCGGTAACCAGTTCCAATATTGTCGTGCGTGACCGGCTCCCGGCCAATCTGGCGTTCGTATCCGGGATGGGGGTTTCAGCCGCGAACGGAGTCGTAACCGGTACGATCGCTCAACTGAACGCGGGCAGCAGTACCAGCTTGAGTTTTACCACTCAGCCAACAGCGGATGGTTTATACCAGAACGCGGCTGAGATTGCGCAGACCGAGACGACCGACCCCGACAGTCAGCCGAATTCGGGTACCGGCGACGGGCAGGATGATACAGCTCAGGCCGATTTCCGCACACGAGGCAATGGATCTGGTATCTATGCATCGCCCAATCCCAACCAGACGCCGTTACCGCCCGTGCAGAGCAATCAGCCTACGCCCGACCCCAACACGGCCGACCTGAGTTTGGGCATTGCCGTCAGCAATCGTGTTCCGAAAGTGAACGACGTCGTCACCTATACCCTGACGATTTACAACCGGGGCGGAGCAACCACGACAAACGTATCAGCCCGTGCTTACCTGCCAACCGGACAAACGTTTGTGTCGGGTACGAACATGACCGCAACGCAGAATGGAGCCCTTGGTACGGTCAGCTCGATTGCATCGGGAAGCAGCGTCACGCTACAGTTTCAGGCGCGCGTTACGGCATCAGGCACCTGTACTGCCGAAATAATTTCCTCAACCCCCACTGACCCCGACTCAACCCCTAACAATGGCGTTGACAATGGCGAAGATGATACCGCCCGCGTCGACTTGCGCGCGCAGTCATAAAGTCGAGTTGATTACGGTTGTGCTGGTTGCGCTTGGCTTTAACGCATTGCCTTATTTCGTTTTCAGCAAGCCCTGCTAGACAACCAAATAGACTGGGTGATAGCATAAGCGCGTCTCATGTACACTCGCGTTATACTGAGAAACTATACAGAGGACTGCGTTAAAAACTATGGAACATCATAGACATGCGTTACTGAGCCTGATTATGGTAGCCGTCAGTACTGAATTGATACTCGGTTGCCGGGGAAGATGCGAAGTTGCTGATGCTTATTATCGCCCTCAAAAATGTTCGATGGTTGTTACTGACATAAGCCCTGGCCGGCCTTTCAAATTGAAGGGAGTCAATATCTACAACGGGGAAAAAGAAAAATATAGCGAAGAGGGCGGCTGGTATGTTCAATATGGCAAATACATAGCTATCGGTGATACGGTAATAAAGCGGGAGAACGAGTTGCTAATGCGTATTCATAAGCGAGATTCAATTTTGGTCTTTTCACTAGACTGTGAAGAAAAAGGCCATCGTTAGTCTCTTATCGGGCATTATTTCCGCTTGTTCAGAAACCACCAAAGTAATACAGCAAGCAAGACAATCAGCAGGACAGGTACAATTAAGCTGCCTTTGTATATAGTCCCGTATTGCTTATCCGAAGCCGGTTGCGTTTGCGTAGTCATGTCAGTAGTCATCAACGTACCGGCTATATTCAGCATAGTTCACTAATTGTCAGACAATTTGGCTTATTTTTCTAATCTGACAGCAAGAGGGTTCTTCTTTAGTCGCTTTTCTATTGACTAAAGAAGAACCCTCCTGACAAATGCATTTCGCTACTACCGTTGGCGAATCGTTACCGGCTTACAGCAACAGTCGCTGACCACAGACAGAGAGTATCGCCGACTCGGATCGACTAAAATTCTGCCGCGAGCCCTATTCTAATACTTTCGGTACTTCAAAGAATTGACCATCCTGCTGGGGCGCATTAACCAACGCCTGCTCGCGGGGCAGTTGATTCATGACAACATCATCGCGCAGGACGTTGTTTTCCGGCGAGATATGCGTCAGCGGTTCGACGCCCTCCGTGTCGACTTCATTCAGTTGCTCCATCCAGGTCAGTACGTCGTTCATACTGCCGAGCATACTGGCTTCCTCTTCGGGCCGCACGTCCAGCCGGGCGAGGTGCGCAATTTTGTGCAGAAGTTCTGTTGTAATCATAGTCAGCGCGTTTGGGGAAACACGGAGGAATAGAGGATTCACAGAGACAACAGAGAAATTATGACACCCGTGCTTGCTCAGTTATCTCCGTGAAAGCTCCGTTTCTCTGTGTTTAAAAATTAACTCGTTGTCTCACTGAATCCAACTCCTCTTGAATTACCCGATAGGTTTCTTCATTGAGTCGCTCGACGTCATCCTGCGTCAGACCGGTAGTCGCGATGGGCGCGTGAATGACGGCGCGCAGCGGACACCGACGCATCCGGATTTGGGGCACGTCGGGCAGAATCTGGTAGTTCGTCAGCAACGTAATCGGGACGATGGGTACCTGCTGTTGAATAGCCATGATAAAGGCACCGTTTTTTAGTGGATGTCGCATCTGCGGGATGTCCTTCGCCACAATGCCTCCTTCCGGAAAAATCATGATGCTCCGTCCCGACGCCAGCGTACGAATCGACTTGGCCAGCGAGTAAGCCCGGCTATTTGCCTGCTCCCGATCGACCTGCACGTGTAGTTTGGCAAACATATAGCCCAGCAGTGGAATGTGTTTCACCTCACTCTTTCCCACGAAGGCGAAATAGTTGTCCACCACCACGCCCATAGCGGCAATATCCAGGTACGAAAAGTGGTTGGCACAGAACACATATACGCCATCCGATTCCGGTCGAAATCGGTGCTCGATCTCGACCGAGATACCGACCAGTGCAAAAAACGCCTTTCCCCACCATCGGTTAATTCGGTGTGCCATTGGCTTCCATGCCGTCCGCTGTAGACAGATGAACTGTACCGGAAACAGCAGCAGATAAAGCCCCACCAGCACCACCGCACACCAGATCGTATAGAGAAGCCGCATAACGGTATTCGGTTTTCAGTACACGGTTTTCGGCAACCACACCGACATGCGCTTGGCTTACACCGTAAACCGTATACTGAAAACTGTAAACTGACTAGTGTTTGAAATGCCGGACACCGGTGGTCACCATCGCCATATCGTGCTGATTGCAGTAGTCGATCGAATCCTGATCGCGGATGGAACCGCCGGGCTGAACAACGGCCGAAATACCAGCCTGACCGGCGATTTCAACGCAGTCGGGGAAGGGGAAGAACGCGTCCGACGCCATAACCGACCCGGTCAGGTCGAAACCAAAGGCGTGGGCTTTTTCGATGGCCTGCCGCAGCGCATCGACGCGCGACGTCTGGCCAACGCCACTTGCCAGCAGTTGTCCCTCTTTCGCCAGCACGATCGTATTTGATTTCGTGTGCTTGCAGACTTTCAGGGCAAACTCCAGCGCCCGTACTTCGCTGTCGGTCGGTGCTTTCAGCGTTACGGTTTTGAACTGATCGCCTACTTCGGCCGTGTTGTCTTTGTCCTGTTCCAGTACGCCGTTCAGGATTGTCTTGAACATAACCGTCGGCAGGGCAACCGGCTTGCGACGCAGTAAAATCCGGTTCTTTTTCGACTTCAGCAGGTCAAGAGCTTCGGGGGCGAAATCAGGAGCGATCAGGATTTCCATGAACAGTTTGTTCAGTTCTTCCGCCGTCGCCAGATCAACCGTACCATTTGTGATTACCACGCCACCGAAGGCCGACACGGGATCGCAGGCCAGGGCGTTGAGGTAAGCCTCTTTCGCCGTAGCCGCCGTCGCGATACCGCAGGCATTGGTATGCTTGATGATGGCAAAAGTCGGCGTATCGCCAAACTCATCGATCAGCCCCACACAGGCATCCACGTCGACAAGGTTGTTGTACGACAGTTCTTTGCCGTGCAGCTTGTCGAACATAGCATCCAGATCACCGAAGAAACGGGCTTGCTGGTGCGGGTTTTCGCCGTACCGCAGGTGATTTTCGGGCAGTTGCTGGAAGTCGTGCACGTCGGTAGTCGCCGAATCGTCACCAGCCGGACTGCTCAGAAAATACTGCTGAATGGCCGTGTCGTAACCCGACGTTACACTGAACGCCTTTCCGGCGTATTCGCGCCGGTCGCTCAGGTCGGTACCCCCGTTTTTCTCGGTCAGCAGGCTGACCACCCCGTCGTACTGACTACGCGACGACACGATCAGGACGTCGTTGTAATTTTTAGCCGCAGCCCGGATCAGCGAAATACCGCCGATGTCGATTTTTTCGATGATGTCTTCATCCGACGCACCCGAGGCTACCGTTTCTTCAAACGGATAGAGATCGACTACGACGAGATCGATCGGCGGAATACGATGCCGATCAGCCTGTGCGAGGTCTTCGGGCATGTTTCGCCGGTAGAGAATACCACCCATTACGGCCGGGTGCAGCGTTTTTACCCGCCCCCCGAATATCGACGGGTAGCCGGTCAGGTCTTCAACGGCCGTGACCGGAATACCCAAATTTTCGATAAATGTCTGCGTACCGCCGGTCGAATAAAGTTTCACGTTGTGCTCGTGAAGCAGGCGGACGAGAGGTTCGAGACCGTCTTTGTAATAGACGGAAATCAGCGCGGAGGATATTGGAAGGGACATACAGTACGATGAACGTATCTGCAAAGATAGCCAAAGGTCGTAAACCCCCATCCCAACTCGTTTCTAAGCGGAAAGGACTTGCACCTGGATTTCGCTAATGCATCATACACGGGGCGGAGCCGGATTGTGGCGGCACCGACTAATTTCGGATAGCGTATTACCTTTGTCAGCCGGGCTTTGGGCCTGCATCCGTCTATGAGTACCTTCAAAAAGCTGGCTGGCGACACCGCCCTGTACGGACTAAGCACGATTGTGCCCCGCATGATCAACTTCGCGCTCGTGCCGTTACAGACGTGGGTCTTCACGGAAGCCGGCGAACTGGCGTCGAACGTCGTGCTGTACTCTTACGTCGCCCTGATGCTGGCGGTGTACACGTTTGGGCTCGAAACAGCCTTTTTCCGGGGTGCCGCCCGCGCGAAAGGCCCCGAAAACAAATCGATACGCGACGAGACCTTCAACAATACACTCAGTATTGTGCTGGTGATCACCGGCTTCTTCACAGCGCTGATTCTACTGCTGTCCAGACCTATTACCAGTTGGCTCGACTTTAAAGGGCAGGAACTGTCGATTACATGGTGTGCGCTACTGGTGGCTATTGACGCCATCATGTCGATCCCCTTCGCACGGTTACGAGTGGAGGGCCGTGCGCGGCAGTTTGTTACAGCTAAGATTATCAATGTAGTTGTGATGGTCGGGCTGAATTTCTTTTTCCTGCTGTTCTGCCGCGACGTATACATGGGTAAGTACCTGACCGGCCTGCAGCCCCTTATCCGACTGATTTATTACCCGGCCATCGGCCCCGGCTACATCTTCCTGGCCAACCTGCTGGCAAATCTATTATACGTGTACCTGCTACGCGACACGCTGCTAAATTTCAAGTTTCAGCTACGCCCGGATGCTGTCAAGCCGCTGCTGCTGTATTCGTTCCCCTTGATGCTAACCACGTTGGCGGGCCTGCTCAATACTCTAACCGACCGAATTGTACTGTCGCACCTACTCCCGGCGGGTTTCTACCCCGGCCTGACGACCAACGCTGCCGTAGGGGTATACGGTAACTGTTACAAGCTATCGGTCTTTATGGCGCTGGCGATTCAGTCGTTCAAATTTGCCGCTGACCCGTTTTTCTTCGCCCAGGCCGACGACAAGCAGGCTCCCGATCTGCTGGGGCGCGTGACGAAGTGGTTCGTTATTATCTGCGTGGTAATATGGGTGGGGGTCAGCCTGAACATCGACGTAATCGGGCAACTGATGCTGCGGTCACCTGTATACCGAACAGGTCTGGGTATTGTGCCGATTCTGCTGCTGGCCAACCTGTTTCTGGGCGTTTATTACAACATCTCGTTCTGGTTCAAGCTGAGCGACAAAACACGCTTCGGCACGCTGATTACAGTGATCGGATTGGCCGTAACGGTCGCCGGGAATATCCTGCTGATTCCCGTAATGGGCTACATGGGCTGCGCCATTGCGTTTCTGGCGTCCTGCATCGTGATGACCGTTGTCTGTTACCTGCTGGGCGAAAAATACTACCCTGTTCCCTACAACGTCGGCTCGGCGCTTGGCTACATCGCGGGTGCAGGCGCGCTCATCTGGGCGGCCGGGCTCATCAAAATCACCAGTTTCTGGATTGCCATTCCGTATCATCTGGTTCTGTTTGCGCTGTTCCTCGGCGTCATCGCTGTCGTCGAGCGCGATACTATTCAGGATGGCATCAACCGGTTCCGCCGTCGGGGGAAGAGCAGCCCGACGGCACCGGTGGTGTAGGTTGTAGCCTGGCCCCTCCCCCCCGGCCCCTCTCCCAAAACAGGAGAGGGGTGACTCATCCGGGTACTCTTACCCGTTGTATTGGCTCTAGTGTCAGTAATGTAGCCTGGACGTCTACGTCCGGGTGGGCGCGACAGCGGCCAACAAAGCGACTGCCTGAAACAGTTGTCCTGACGGGCACCCGGACGTGGACGTCCAGGCTACACAGTAAAGCTGACGGTTACCAGACCGGGAGCCACGCGGTGACCACCGTGGCGCGGCCGCTCTGGGTTACAACCTACCGCAAATTTTCTTTTTTCACGACGGCTGATCGGGTGCGTATGGCTGATGCGGTGAAGAAGCCCGTAGCAGCACGGCCACCGTTGGCCATGTTGACGATGTTGGTGGGTAAATTGGCTGGGGGCGTTGCGAATAAGCCACCGTTGGTGAGTTGCGTCCGTAGCTGGCTCAGGAAATCGAACGCTTCAGGTGTGATCGACTGCACCTCAACGCGTACTGAATCATTCATGCGGTACAGACTGTCGGGATTGATTGACTGGCGGATGGGTTGAATGAACTGAAGCCCGTCAGTGTCGGCACTACCCCGGAAAGCGGCATCCTGTACCGTTACAATGTTGCGGGGTTTGTTTTGTAACACGCCATTCCAGAAAAAACGGACACGGTAGTAATCACGAGCGCCGGGAAAATCACGCGCATAAAAGCTGGCCCGATACCCCATGGTACTGGAAATCGGATTGATTCGGGCTTCCCGAAATACCAGCGAGTCGATGGCTGGTACCCGGTTCATGGTCGAACTGGCTATGTACGTGTCGCCCTGATAGGCAATGGTTAACTTATAGGTACGGCCGATACGCCCCATTGTATCGCGTTGGGCGGGTTGCCAGACGTAGTACCCATCATTATCAGGATCGGTGAATACATAGGTTCGGCCCGTATTATCGGCGACTGTCACGGTAGCACCTTTGGCGGCCGGTGTCGTTGCGCTGTCGAAATAAGGGGCTGTCAGGCTAAGTCGTACCGTCTGCGGACCAGGCTGGTCGGTGATCGTTCCGTCGACAGACAGTTGTGTGGGTGACGTATCAAGCTTAGCATCGATGACGGTCTCGCAGGCCGTGTTCAGCCAGACTAACGTCAACAGTGCTCCTAGTAATCGGAAGTAAGATAGAGTAGTCATGGCTGATCAGAATTTGAAGTTGTACGTAACGGACGGGATGGCTGACGCAAATACGGAGTACCGAACCGCCTGGGTAATGCGGGGGTCGGTCGAGCTGGGCTGGAAGAATACAGAAAACGGATTTTTCCGGGCGTAGACGTTGTAGACTGAAAATACCCAGTTGTCGTCCTTGCGCTTGCCGGTTCGTTTGCGCCCCTGCAACGTAGCCGCCAGATCGAGTCGGTGATAAGGCGGAATGCGGTAGTTATTCCGTCCGTTGACAGTGTATGGCACGTAACCTTCGTACTCGAAACGGCTGGTTGGGAAGGTAGCGGGCGTTCCGCTGGCAAAGGTGAAGGTAGCCGAGAAATTCCAGCGGCTGCGACCGTCCGTACGACCCGGCGGATCGATCAGCAGCACCGACGTCAGCGTATGCCGCCGGTCGAAGCGAGTCGCGTACCAGTCGCCGTTGTTGATACCCGCTACCTGCCGTTCCGTCTTCGCCAGCGTGTAGCTGATCCAGCCGTTGACGACACCGGTATTCCGCTTGACGTAGAACTCGGCCCCGTAGGCACGGCCCCGTCCGCTAAGCAAGTCGCCTTCGAGGTACTGATTCAGAATCAGGCTGGCCCCGTCGATATAGTCGATCTGATTTTGCAGCCACTTGTAGTACACTTCGACCGACGCTTCGTAGGCCCGTCCCTGTGTACTGCTCTTTCCGAAATTACGGAAATACCCCCCGGCGATCTGATCCGCCAGTTGGGGTTTGACGTTGTTGGTCGATGGGGTCCAGACGTCGAGCGGAGTAGAAGCCGTCGTGTTGGAAATCAAGTGGATATACTGCGCCAGCCGGTTGTAGCTGAGCTTGACCGAACTGTTGTCGCCGAGGTCCAGCTTGGCCGCAAAACGCGGCTCCCAGTTACCGTAGGTCTGAATAGACTTCCCCCGGTCGTAGGTCTGCGTCGACACCAGCGCTTTTCGTTTACCAACCTCGCCGTCGTTGCTGAATGTGTACGCTTCGCCGGGCCCGATATAGGTAAACAGGGAATAACGCAGTCCATATTGCAGCTGTAACTGACGGGTTAACTGCTGTTCGTTGCCGATGTATACGGCATTTTCCAGGGCGTAGCGACTGTTCAGGCCAAACGTCCGTTCAACGCCAGCGCTCGTCGCGGTAGCCAGACCAGGCTGGAAATCATGCAGAATCGATTGCCCGCCAAACGTAAGGGTACTGCGTCCCAGAAACAGCGAGAAGTCAGGCTTCAGGCTGTAATCAACAATGCGCGAGTTGGTACGGAAATAGTCCTGCGGATTCTTCCCGTTCAGGTCGGAGTTGAGTGCATAGTCGTAGTTGCTGTAGTAGGCCGTCGTGTTAAGAAACAGCTTGTCGCTGAAGACGTGGTTCCACCGGGCCGACAGCGTCGTGCTGCCCCAGTTGAAGCCGAAATCAGCCCCGAATACATCGCGCCCCAGGTAGCCCGACAAAAACACGGTGTTCTTGTCGTTGATGCGGTAATTGGCTTTCGCCGTCAGGTCGTAGAAATAAAATTTAGAACCGCGCAGGTCGCCCCGTAGAAAGGGTTGCGCCAGAATATCGGCATACGATCGCCGGGCCGCGACGATAAACGATCCCTTATTTTTCAGAAACGGCCGTTCGTACGACAACCGACTAAAGATCAGACCGATACCGCCGTTCAACTCTCCTTTTTTCGCATTCCCTTCTTTCAGACGTACATCCAGAATCGACGCGATTCGTCCGCCATAGTTAGCCGGAATACCGCCTTTGATAAGCTTGACATCCTTCACCGCATCGGGATTGAACACGGAGAAAAAGCCAAACAGGTGCGACGAGTTATACACCGGTGCTTCGTCGAGCAAAACCAGGTTCTGATCGATACTACCACCCCGGACGTTGAAACCCGTAGCGCCCTCCCCTACCGTACTGACCCCCGGCAGCAGTTGGATACTCCGAACCACGTCGACCTCACCAAGTAGGGCCGGAATGCGCTTGATTGTCTGAACACCAATCCGGTTGACGCTCATCTCAACGCTTTTCACGTTGTCGTCTTCACGCTGCGTCGATACAGTCACTTCCTGAAGCTGACGACCTTCCTGCGTTAGCTCCAGATCGAGTTTTACGTTCCGGTCGGTCAGTGTAACGGTTTGTGTCTGCCTGGTGTAGCCGACGTAGCTAACGACGAGATTGTACGTGCCGGGCGGCATCGTTACGGCGTAGAATCCGTAATTGTTCGTCACGGCACCCGTACCCGTTTCTTTCACGTAAACCGATACGCCGATCAGGCCTTCGGCATTGGCCGCATCTTTTACGTAGCCACTGACGGTTAGTTTGTCCTGCGCAAAACCAGTATCAACGCTAACCAGCCAGCTCAGCAACACCAGCCAATAAAGCAGTATATCTTTCTTCATAGTGAATTTGTCGTAGTGGGAGACCAGACGCCTTGTTTTCCCGCAAAAGTACGATCTGTAAAAAGGTGGGTCGTTTAAATTTGTTGAAACTCCGTTTTGCCGGGTTGAACGGTAAGCGAAAGCCAATGCGAAAGCCGTTTCTTTACACTAGCTTAACAACCATCGCCTATGCGCCTTATTCTGCTCTTATTGGTTCTGTTTGCTGGCCGGGTCAACGCTCAGTCGATGCTGTGGGAAGTGTCGGGCAACGAGTTGAAACAGCCGTCTTACCTGTTCGGCACGTACCATATTTTGAAGGACAGCTACATCAGTAAAGCGCCAACCGTCCGGCAGGCATTCGATAAGTCAGCGGGCGTTGTCGTCGAAACGACAGTCGATTCGGCCGCGATGCTGAGTATGGCCATGAAGGCCATGATGCCCGGTAAGAACCTGAAACAGTTGATCTCCCCCGCCGACTACGAACTGGTAGCGAACGAGTTCAAAAAAATGACGGGCTACGATCTGGCCATGTTTAGTATGATGAAGCCGATCATGACGGCAACGACGCTGAGCATGGCGTACACCGAGAAGGAATCCGACACGCTGAACCGCTTTACGGGTCAGCCGATCGATCTGTTTTTTGCCAGCGAAGGGCGTAAACTCAACAAGACCGTAACACCCCTGGAGACCATGGAACAGCAGATGGGCTTCCTGTTCGACCACGACCCGGTCGAGAAACAGGCAACGGATCTGGTAACGATGGTTAAAGAGAAAGCGGGGATGCAGAAAGCTGCCGGTGACCTGACCAAACTCTACCTCAAAGGCGATCTGGATGGTTTGTACAAGCTGAGTCGGTCGTTCGAAGACAAATACGGCGATCTGTCCTTTCTGGTCACGGAGCGCAACCAGACCTGGATGAAACGGCTACCCGGCCTGATGGCCACCCGCCCAACGTTCATCGCCGTGGGCGCTCTTCACCTGGCCGGCCCCGACGGACTTATAGCCCTCCTCCGCAAGCAAGGGTACCAGCTGAAGGCGGTGAAATGAAGCGTTTACGGTATTTGGTTTACGGTTTCCAGCACATGACCGAAAACCGTAAACCAAATACTGAATACTATAAACAGCTATTCGTCCTGCTCCTTGATCAGCTTACGCTGTTCGCGGATGGTTTTCTCGTCTGTTTCGGGGAACGACGTTGGTAGTTCTTCGAGCAGTTCGGTCAGAATATTGGCGATGATGAGTTGCTGATTTTTGCGGTCGTCGCTGGGAATTACGTACCACGGATTTTCCTTCGTCGCCGTTGCATTGATCGTGTCCTCATAGGCCTTCATGTAGTCGTCCCAGAACTCACGCTCTTTCAGATCGCTGGGGCTTAGCTTCCACTGCTTTTCTACGTCGTCGAGTCGGGCCAGCAGTCGATTCCCCTGCTCCTGCCTGTCGACATGCAGATATAGTTTCACAATCGGAAATCCATTGCGAAACAGGTAATTTTCAAAGTGTACGATATCGCCAAAGCGCTGTTTCCAGAGCGTCTCGATGTCTTTCGGCATCAGGTTCTCCGGTATCGACTGCTTTGCCAGTCGGTCGGGGTGAACGCGCAGCGCCAGCACTTCTTCGTAATACGAGCGGTTGAAAACACCGATGTTGCCCCGCTCCGGCATTTCCTGCCAGAAGCGCCACAGAAAATCATGCTTTAGATCGGTAGTTTCCGGTTTCTTAAAGGCAGCCATCCGAAACCGGGACGGATTTACCCCCTTGAACACCCGCCGGATACTGCTGTCTTTTCCCGCAGCGTCCATCGCCTGAAATACAACCAGAAAGCCGTATTTTTCCTCGGCATGCATTCGGTTCTGCGCCTGATCCATACGAGCCGCCAGCGCATCGAGTTGTCGGTTCAGATCGTCGTCATCTGCATACAACGGGTCAATCAGCGTTGGTGTCTTGGCATACTTAAACGGGGTCGTATTGTCGAAACGAAACGACTTACTGGAAAAGGCCATACTTCTTTATGTTGAGGGAGTTATTGCGCCTGAATGATCGGAATCAGCTTTTGCAGTTCCTTAAACCGGTCGGCGTCGGTTTCCGGCTTCTTGATGGGTAATTTCTTCAGCTCTTCAATGATAATCCGACCGACGATCAGCCGCATGTTCTTTTTGTCGTCGGCGGGTACGACGTACCAGGGGGCTTTGTCCGTCGCGGTTTCGTTGATGCATTCTTCGTACGCGTCGTGATAGTCGTCCCAGAACTCCCGCTCTTTCACATCGCTCTCGGCGAACTTCCAGTTTTTCTCCAGCTTTTCGATCCGGTCGATCAGCCGTTTGGCTTGCTCGTCCTTCGATACATTCAGGAAAAATTTGATAACTGGAAACCCGTTGTAATGCAGGAATTTCTCCATATCACGTAACGCTTCGTAGCGGTGTTCGAACAGCTTTTTCAGATCTTTCGTCGACTTCTCGGGTATCCGCTGACTATCGGTCAGAATCTCGGGATGCACTTTCGTTACCAGGACTTCTTCGTAATACGAGCGGTTGAAAATACCGATCGTACCCCGTTCGGGCAGTTCGCGCCAGCTTCGCCACAGAAAGTCATGGTCAAGCTCCTGATCGGTAGGCTGCTTGAATGAATATACTTTCACCCCCGTCGGGTTAGTACCCGTAAATACGTGCTTGATCGTACCATCTTTCCCCGCAGCATCGAGCGCCTGAAAGACGATGAGAAAACCGTAGCGCTTGTTGGCGTATAACTGATCCTGATACTTGTCGATTTCGTCGGCCTGTTGCCGAAGCATCGTCTCGTAGTGACTTTTGTCGTCGTACAGATTGTCCAGCTTTGTCGGCAACTTTTTGATTTTCAGCTTTTTTTCACCGTCGTAGCGAAACTGGTCGATAGCGAGATCTTTCATAGGTGGGGGTATAAACTTTACGGAAATGAAGACTGTTATACCTGTAGCAACAAGGAACGGTACTAATAGTTATTGACCGTCCCTGCCCTCATCATCAACTTCATTTCCGGGTTGCTTACCGAATACAGATGAATACGAACTCCAATACTGAGAAGGCTACCTTTGGCACCGGCTGTTTCTGGTGTACGGAAGCCATGTTCAACGCACTCGACGGTGTTATTTCAGCCGTTTCGGGCTACGAAGGTGGTCAGAAAGAGAACCCGACCTACAAGGAAGTGTGCACCGGCGACACCGGGCATGCAGAATGCGTCGAGATTACCTACGACCCCACCGCCATATCGTACCAGGACTTACTACAGGCGTTCTTCCGTAGCCACGACCCAACAACATTGAACCGGCAGGGTGCCGATGTCGGTACGCAATATCGCTCGGTTATCTTCTACCACAATGATGAGCAGAAGCAACTGGCTGAAACGGCCAAAGCTGAACTCGATAAATCGGGGGCGTACGACGACCGGATCGTGACCGAAATCAGCCCAGCCACGACGTTCTACCCCGCCGAAGATTACCACAAGGATTACTTCCAGAAAAACCCGAATCAGGGATACTGCGCCTTCGTCGTCGCGCCGAAACTCGACAAGTTTCGCAAGGTGTTTAAAGACAAACTGAAGCCTGTCAACGCATAAGTGAATTCCTTACAAACAGACAAGGCCCTCCAATCTGGAGGGCCTTGTCTGTTTATAAACGCCAGTAGTCAACCGACTACCCATAGTCGGTTACGTACCGTACTATACGCTGGCTTTGTCAGCATTGATTAGCTTCGGCATAGCTCGCTTGGCACCGGTTTTGCGCTTTCTATACGAACGCTTTGTTTCGCACCGTTGACACACAAAATACAGACACTCCGCACACAAATACGTCCATCGCCTGCCAGTTACCGTACTTTTAATAGGAATTGTGTTGCTAGTATACTCGACCTGATTATGACTTTGACATCCCGCGATGCCGTCAATTGGCAGACGCTCTTGCAGATCGTTCGCCTTATTCCTCCCGGCAGTCAGACTCCCCTCGTCTCCTTCACCAATCCCACTGATGCGGCTCAGTTTATGCACCAGCAGGACCCACCCGGCAAGCGCCTGTGCGTGCTGACAAAAGATGCTTCGCTGTTCTGGATTGTACCGATTAGCGTAGCCGACCAACTGATTAAGCTTGGCTTTTATCCGATACTTGATACTATTTGCCTGTAACCCCTTTACGACCTGACTTCACTAGTTCGTGTTCGTCAGCATCCGGGCTGCGTTCACCAGGTTAGCGTAGTTACTGGCTTTTTGAATCAACCCATTACACCCGAGTTCGAAACATCGTTTCATCACCGTTTCACGCGTCGTATCCGCCAGCATGATTACGGGTATCGCCCGGAATGAAGCATCTTTTTTCAGGACCTGTAGCGTTTCGAAGCCGTTCATAATCGGCGTGTTGGTAGCTAACAGAATCAGATCGGGAAGCCGGCCGTCCAGGCAGTGCGTAAGGCGAATGAGCAGGTCTGCGCCGTTTTCAATGTGGCAGAACATGGGCTTTTTATGACCGTCAATCAAGTTATTTTGATTGTACTCAAGAACAGAATCGCCCTGATCGACAACGTACACCAAGGGCGCATTAATAGTAATCATACAAGTCAAATAAAGCATCGGATATTGCACCCGTCCCGTATCAAGAATTGATCCAATCCACTCCCTCGTAGCCCATACGTCCCCCTTTCTTATTTCCCGACCCCTATCGCGAATCAGCCCGGGTCAGGTGGGTGTTTTTTCGCGTTCAACTACCGATACATAAGGCAGGCCAACTTTGCAAAAGGTCATATAATGGTATGATTGGTGCTGACTGAACGACCAAATTTCCGTTATTTTGCCCCGAACACACAACGTAATGGATAGATCACGTTTGGCCTGTTCGACAGTCTTACGTGCTTTATTCGGCTCAACCAATTATTTTTTACTACCATGAAAAAACTTCACTACGTCTTCCTGCTGATGATCCTGTCACTTGTCAGCACACGCTCGTTCGCTCAGATGCCCATCGACAAGGGCACTACGTTTGTCAATGCCGGTATCGGCGTTGGTGGTTCTGCTGGTGTTGGTGGTATAGCCTTGGGCGCTGGTGCTGATTTTGGCGTCGCACCTAATATCACGGTCGGTGGTCAGGCAGCTTATCGTAGCTTCAACTATGGGTATCTTGGCATCAACGACAAAATCAACTATCTGTATTTTGCAGCCCGGGGTTCGTACCATTTTAACGAGCTACTTAAGCTGAATATGAACCAACTGGATTTGTACGCCGGACTTGGTCTCGGCTACGAAAGCGTTTCGTATTCAAGCAGCTACGGTAGTAATTTTAACACCTTTGCCAGTGGCGTATACGTTCCCGTTCACATTGGCGCACGTTACATGTTCTCAGACAAAATTGGCGGTGTTGCCGAATTGGGCAGTGGCGTTGCACCCCTGTTTCTAGGCGTAACGTTCAAACTCAAATAAAAACGCGTCATAAAACAGAAAAGGGCTACCAGCGTGATCTGGTAGCCCTTTTCTGTTTTATGACGCTATCGTAACGCCTTGACGCCTACGTTCCAGAGAATGAACGAATAGGTTTCGGCTGCGTCTTCGATGTTCTTTTTCGTGTTACTGGCTCCGTGGCCGGAGTTCGTCTCGACCCGAATCAGCACGGGATTATTTCCTTTGTAGACCTCCTGTAGGGTAGCCGCATACTTGAACGAGTGCGCCGGAACGACACGGTCGTCGTGGTCGGCCGTAGAAATTAGCGTGGCCGGGTAATTTTGGCCAGGCTTCAGATTATGAATGGGCGAGTATGCATAGAGCGCCTTGAACTCCTCGGGATTGTCACTACTGCCGTAATCAGCAATCCAGTTCCAGCCGATGGTAAACTTGTGAAAGCGCAGCATATCCATCACCCCTACCTGTGGAATAGCCACCCGGAATAAATCAGGCCGTTGGTTCATCACAGCCCCGACGAGCAGGCCACCGTTGGAGCCGCCCATGATCGCCAGTTTAGCTGAGCTGGTGTATTTCTCCTTGATCAGATATTCGGCCGCTGCGATGAAATCGTCGAACACGTTCTGCTTTTTCAGCTTCATGCCCTGTTCGTGCCACGCTTCGCCGTATTCGCTACCGCCACGCAGGTTGGCCTGCACATAAATGCCTCCCTGCTCCAGAAACGGAATGCGCAACGGATTGAAACCCGGCGGCAGACTCACGTTGAAACCGCCGTAGCCGTAGAGCAGCGTCGGGTTCGTTCCGTCGAGTTTCAGGCCTTTGCGGTGGGTCAGGAACATCGGCACTTTCGTTCCGTCTTTGCTGGTGAAGAACACCTGCTTTGTTTCGTAATCGCCCGGCTTGAAGTCGACTTCGGGGGCGCGGAACACGGTACTTTTCCGACTGGCAATGTCGTACCGGTAAATGGTCGACGGGGTGGTAAACGAGGTGAACGAATAGAAGACGAACGTATCTTCCGGCTGACCGCCAAACCCACCGACCGATCCCAGTCCGGGCAGCTCGACGGTACTTTCGCGCTTGCCCATGTAGTCGAACACCTGAATCTCTGACACGACGTCTTTCGTGTATTCGACAAACAGCTTGCGCCCGCCCGTGCTTACACCACCATCGGCCATGGGATATTTCGTTTCGTCAATCAGCGTCGTCAGGGCTTTTTTCTTCGTATCGAACGCAACGATTTTGCCATTGGGCGCTTTATCGTTCGTCTGCATCAGCAGGACGTCACCCCGGTTGTCGATCAGGCTGTAGCGCGAATCGGTTACGTCGGCGATGATAGGCGCGAATGTTTTTTCGGCGGCTTGACTGTCGATAAAGAACAGCGCATTCCCATCTTTACCCTGTCCCCGATCGCTTACCGACAGCACGGCAAACCGTTCGTCGTCGGTGGTAGCGAGCGTGTGGAAGCGCTGTAGATTTTTGGTATCCTCATACACCAACCGGTCGGCCGATTGCGCGGTGTTTATCCGGTGGAAGAAAACCTGGTGATTGTCGTTTTTAGCCGCTAATGCGCTGCCTTCCGGTTTTGGGTACCGGCTGTAATAAAAACCGTCGCCCTGCCAGGCCGCTCCCGACACCTTGACCCAGTCGAGTGTTTCGGGCAGGTACTGCTTCGTCGTCAGGTCCATGACGCGGTAGCTGAACCAGTCAGAGCCCCCTTTCGACGTACCTACTACCGCATACTTCCCGTTTTTCGACAGCGAAAATACCGTCAGTTTCGTCGTACCATCGGCCGACCACTGGTTCGGATCGAGCACGACTTCGGGCTTCCCGTCGAGACCAACCTGCCGATACAATACCGATTGGTTTTGCAGCCCGTCGTTTTTGTAGAAGTAGTACCACTTGTTCATGTCGCCCGTTCCCTGATGGAACGGAGCTGAATACTTGGGGTAATTGTAGATCTTCTCCATCCGCTGCTGTAACTGCTTGCGGTAGGGAATCTGCGCCATGTAGGCATCGGTGACCTTATTTTCGGCCTTTACCCATTCCGCCGTTTCCGCCGACCGGTCGTCTTCCAGCCACCGATACGGATCGGCAACAACGGTACCATGGTAGGTGTCGGTATGGTCGACCTTGCGGGCTTTGGGGTATTGAATCGGATCGCCCGACTGGGCATCCGCTGTGGTCATATCAAGCATAAGGAATGCACAGAAAAGTAGACTGGTGCGCAGCATAGGGTTGACGAAGTGATTGGTTTAACACGGTTGTCCCAACCGGCAGTCGAGACAAGAGACACAGCCGCAGCGACTATGTCAGCTGCGTATACGATTGGTCGGGCCGGGGGATATGGCCATGCTTATCGTTGCGGAGCAGCATCTCGAACAGTTTCACTGTCGCGGCTGCATCGCCGGCGGCCCGGTGCCGGCCGTTGAGCGGAATTTCCAGCGAACGGCACAGTTTACCAAGGCTGTACGACGGATAGCCGGGCAAAATTTTTCGGCTGGTACGCACCGTGCAGATCGTTCGGCGCAGAAAATCGTACCCCAGCCAGTTCAGTTCTTTCTGGATAAAGCCGAAGTCGAAGCTAACGTTATGAGCAACGAAAATAGCCCCTTCCGTGATGCGCAGCACCTCATGGGCGACGTCGGCGAAGAGCGGTGCCTCCGCTACCATCGCTTCGGAAATACCCGTCAGTTGCTGAATAAAAGGCGGAATTGGGCATTCGGGATTAAGCAGCGTACTGAACGAATCTACGACGCGCTGCCCATCATGGCGAAAAATAGCAATTTCCGTAAGTCGGGTTGGGCCTTTGATGCCGCCCGTTGTTTCAACGTCGACGATGCAATACACAGATAACCGGTTTTCGGTACATGCTCCAGCCACCGGCAAACGGGCTGTCGCGCAACCAAGTTACAACCTTAGCGCGACGCCTGCAATGGACGGGTCCGAATCGGCTGGCGGGCGACGACCCCTTCGCGAATCAGCCGGAGGGTGTAATCCAGCACGTAATCGCGGTTGGTCAGGAGGTCTTCATAGGAACGTGTGACGGTGAAATCCGGTTCAACCGTGAATCCGTTGGCCCGGTCGGGCGTAACGGCGTGGATCAGCTTCTTGAGCGGAATGCGTACCTGAATGCGCGAGTTGGGCAGCGTCACCGTTTTGAAGTGACCGGCAAAGTCGCCCCAGTACGCGCTACCGCTGGCTTCGCCGATGTAGGTGCCCATACCCGCATCGAGCGTTTTGGCCAGCACCGTTGTCGTAGCCGAAAACGACGCGCCATTCATCAGGAAGTACAGGTTACCACGAAACGCCAGGTGTCGCCGGGGCCGGTAGCGCCACCGCACCGATCGACTGGCAAAGCCCCCCGATTGGTTACGCTTGTACTGCCAGCTAAAGTGCAGCGCCGAAATCGGATTCCAGCGGGTAACGAGTTCGGTACGGGCCGCTGGCGTCATCTCTTCGCGCTCCATCATCGTAAACGGCTTCGGCATCCAGTAGCGCAGCAGGTTAGCCGAGTTGGTCACCACGCCCCCACCATTGCCCTGCATGTCGATAACGAGATTCTGTACGTCCTGGTCGCGCAGTTGCCGGAAGGCCCGCTTGAGCCGCCGGTTGAATGCCCACTGGAACGGCCCCCTTTTTCCCGTATTCATAAACGACGATACGCGTAGCACAGCCGTCCGGGTCAGCGAATCGACGATCCGCACCGACAGATTCGGGCGACGGTCGATCTCATTCGGGTAGCGCCGTTGCATCATGCCCCGAAACCGCTGTAGCGATATACAACCGATTTTGGCCTGCCGCGTCGCCGAGTCACCTTTGGCGTGGTAAGTAATCGCAATCGAATCAGCAGAGCCATACCAGGCAGCGTAGTAGTCAGCAAACTGCACCAGACTCCACTGCCGACGGCCCGTCAGATTATCCCCGTCAGAGCCCGAGCGGTCGGCTTCCATCAGTTCACGATGCAGCTCTCCTACCGGTCGACCATTGATCGTCAGCAGTTCGAATCCACGGTGCAGACTGGTATCGGGCGATACGTTATGGCTGATGTAATACTGATCGCCAACCGCCCGGATGAAAAATGGAATATAGCGTGTCTGCTTACCGATGAAATTCCGGCGGTGACTCATGTTGGTATGCCCATCTTTTACGGCCGCCACCAGCGGGCTAACGGTATGATAAAACGCCAGGTAGGGCGTGGGGGCCGTTAGTCGATTGTAGAGCGAATCATACAGTTGCTCCATCCGGGGCCGGGGCGTGTAGTAGCCCATGCCGGGATGAAGCAGATCGAGTTTTCGTTTGAGAAAGGCGATATCGGCGCGGGCCTGCTCCGGCGTCAGCGTATCCGTCTGGGCAAAAGCAGGGGTTAAATCAGCAATAAAGCAAAGAAAGAGGAAGGCAACCAGACGCGTCGTTATGTTCATCAGGCAGGAAAGTAGACCAACCGTTTACGGCACCGGAGGTCTGCCTGTGAAATTAAAAAGTACGCAAACTAAAAGCAACAAACTTTGTTTGCAAATCGCATTAAAATTTTGACAATTTGCCATTACGCCAAATTTTATAGAGTAATTATACTTATACGATAGAGAAGGCTTAGGATATGTAGAGACGCGACCGTCCGGCGGCCCGGCCTTCGCGTCTTACCGCCGGACGGTATGGCTGACGCAGGTCATAGGCTGCCGCAGATGAGACGCGATCCTTCGCGTCTCTACAAGGCTTTTCGTTACTTTGAGGTATGAACTATACCGAAGTACAACTAACGGTTTCGCCGGACTTTACCGACATCCTGACTGCCGAACTGGCCGAGCTGAATTTTGAATCATTCGTCGAGACCGATGAGGGGTTGAACGCCTACGTGCAGGAGGCCGATTTCGACCCGGGAGCCCTGCGCGAACTGGTCGCCAAATACAGTTCGATGACCGCAATAGCCTATCAGATCAATTCGTTAGAAAAACGGAACTGGAACGCCGAATGGGAGCGTGATTACGAGCCGATTGAGGTCGCCAATACGGTGCGGGTACGGGCGTCGTTTCATGAGCCAAACCCGGCGTTTCGCTACGACCTCGTTATCAATCCGAAAATGTCGTTCGGGACGGGTCATCACGAAACAACGGCGATGATGATGGAACAGCAACTGGCGCTCGACTTCACCGGCACCACGGTACTCGACGTTGGTAGCGGCACGGGGATTCTGGCGGTCCTGGCGGCTCGCATGGGCGCAGCATCGGTACTGGCGTTCGACGTTGAAGAGTGGGCCGTAGAAAACGCGCGTGAAAATGCAGACCTGAACGACTGTCCACAGATCACGGTGTTTCAGGGCACGATTGCTGATGTTGATCCAACGAGCCGGTATGAAGTAGTGCTGGCGAATATCAACCGAAACGTATTACTGGCTGAAATTCCGACATACACAACCTTGCTGAAGCCGGGTGGCTCCCTGCTGGTCAGCGGCTTCTACCAGCACGATGCGGTCGATATCCGGCAGTGCGCAGTCGATGCGGGTTTGACACCGGGAACCGCCCTGACCCTGCGCGACTGGTCGTCGCTCCTGTTCACCAAACCAGCCTGATAAGCTTTAGCCCTGAACGGTTTTCAAAAGCTTTTAGGGCTCGATACAACAAACAAATTGCTTTTGAACCTGCTCATGAGACGCGTTTTATACCTGCTGCTTTGTCTGTGGTATCCCCTGTTCAGTATGGGACAGGCGGTCCGTATTTCCGACAAGCCCGATCAGTTTATGACCGACGTACAGAAACTGATGGCCACGGGTGGTCCGGCGGCTGTTCGGGCGGGTACGGATTTGCAATCACTGTTTTTGGAAAATCGACTGTCGGCCCAGCAGCAGGAGCGCGTCATGGTCCTGAGCCGGAAAATGAACCAGAAGCGACTACCGGCAGCAACGCATTTCGCGCCGTTCTACGAAGCGCTGTATCACGCGATCGCGACGCAGTCGGCGGGTACAACCGGGGTAGATGGGTTGCTGACGGTGGCCGAGAAACTGTTTGAAACGACGGACACAAAAACCTTCGGGCAGAGTCTGCAAACGGCGCGTCAGTTTCTGGAACGGCGGGAGCTGTATACCGGTCGGTACAACAAGCTGTACGCGCAGGGTGGCTCGTTTCAGTTCCGCTTTGTCGACGCAGTACCCACCTCACCAGCCTCAATGACGGGCACCATTACCCCCGCCGATTCAGCGGCCATTGCTAAAGCCGCAGCCGAACGTTCGCGCTTCGACGGCTGGGACACCCCGGCTGCCGGTGACTCGACGATGCCTAAACAACTCGGCATTCAATACACACCACAACGCCGACCCATCCCCACCGTGTCGGGGGCGGTGCTGACGCTAACGGGCGTGACGCTGGCCATCGTGGCCAACGGTGATTCGGCACTGGTCAGCAACACATCGGGCGATCTGATGCTGACCAACGGCCAACTGGTGGGCAAAGGCGGAACCGTCAGCTGGGCCACCGCTGACCGGCCTGACATCTCGGTGACACTGACGGAGTACGCCATGAACGTAGCCAATCCGCGCCTGCAAGCCGACGACGTGACGCTGACTTACGAAGGGTCGAAGCCGGTGAAGGGTGTATTCGAATACGTTAGCCGGAAGAAGAGTGGACCGGCCCAGTACCCGCGTTTCATGTCGTGGCAAAGCGATGCCCGCATTCCCAACCTCGGCACCGACGTCGACTACCGGGGTGGGCTGGCCCTGGCCGGTGCGCAGTTGGTCGGCTCGTCGGCGAGTGGACAGCCCGCCTTGTTGATTATCAAATCGGGGGGCAAGCCACTGATGAAAGTTAGCAGCCGCCGGTTCGACTTCCGCGACTCGACCATCTCCGCGCAGTCAGCGGCTTTTGTCGGCTACGTCGACACCGATTCGATCACGCACCCCGCTACCCAGTTCAAGTTCGACAAGGCGCAACGGGTAGCCTGGTTCAACCGCGAAGACCGTACGGGTAACGGCCGGATTCCGTTCGCTGATTCGTACCACAAATTTTACATTCAGCCCGAAGTAATGCGCTGGGACATTCCGCGCAAAAAAATCGACTTCTACCAGGTCGGGGCCAAGCAGGAAGTACCGGTTTATCTCGAATCATTCGATTACTTTCTACCCCAGCGGTACGCCGACCTGACCGTTGACTACGGCTTTCACCCGCTGCAAATTGCCGCGAACTATGTTGCCACCAAGAAAACGCAACAGTTCACGCCCGAAGACCTGATCGCGTCGGTGAAGGTGAATCCGACAGCCTTACGCGGCTCGCTGAACCGCATGGTACAGGAAGGCTACCTCGACCGCGACGCCAATACGGGTATGCTGCGGCTCAGCCGGAAGGGCGTGCTGTATGTGCTGGCCTACGCACACAAGAAAGATTACGACAACTTCCAGGTCCGCTCCTATTTCCCATCGAACGACAGCCTGAAAAACGCGACGATCAACCTCGACGACAAGATCCTGACTGTACGGGGCGTCACCCGATTTACCCTGTCCGACTCGCTGAAAGTCTTCGGCACCCCATCGGACAAAACGTTGCGCATCGGTAAAAACCGAGCATTCACGCTGAATGGGCAGATCAAAGCGGGAACGCTCCGCTACGCCGGGCGCGACATCAGGTTCGACTACGACAAGTTTTCGATGAATCTGAATAAAGTCGACTCGATCACTTTTTCGTCGCAGAAGCTGGCAGCGCAGGGCAAGACGGGCGAAGTCGGGGGCGATATCAAATACGAGAACGCGGGTACGGTTTATCTGGCGGCCGCCGATAACAAATCGGGGCAAATCAAGGGTAAAAAAACGTCGCAGCGGCTGGTTATGCCGGAGGGGATGACCGTGTATTTCAATCAGCCGGTACGGGGTAATCTGACCTACAACCAGAAGGTGTATTTCAAGGTACCACCAATCGATAAGGACAGCATGGGTAGCGACGATATCTCGTTTATGGGTACGTTCTACTCCGACGGTATTTTCCCGCCGTTCAAAGCCGAGTTGAAGACCATGCCCGACAATACGCTGGGGTTCGTGCACAAGGCCCCCGCCACCGGCTACCCGATCTACGGCAGCAAAACAGCGAACGTGAAGTTTACTAGCGAGATCACTATGGATAAAAACGGGCTGCGGGCAGAAGGCGTCCTGAATCACCTGACCGCCAGCCTGAACACGCAGGGTATACTGTTCGCAACCGACTCGCTGGTTACGTCGGGCGAAAAAGGAACGGTTAAAGAAGGGCTGATCGGACAGACGTACTTCCCGCAGGTACAGCTCAACGACTACTCGATGAAGTGGTGGCCCAAAGCCGACAGCATGGTAATTACCACCCGGAAAAACAACTTCGTGCTGTACAACGCCACAACCAATCTGGAAGGCGGACTGGTCTTGCGGTCGAAAGGCTTATTTGGGCAGGGCACCCTCCGCCGGAAGGATTCGGAAGCCACCTCGAAAAGCATCAAATTCAACAAAGATGGCTTCCTGGCCGATAACGCCCAGTTCAAAGTTCTGTCGGATAAGGAAGGCAGCAAACCTATCCTGCTGGGCAGCGATGTCGATGTTGATTTCAATCAGGTAAAGGGCGTCGTTGGACTAGCTATCAATAACCGGCAGACTATAACCGACACGCTGAGCTCAAGCCTGGACTTTCCCTTCGCGGCTTACAAGACGAACATCAATAAGGCTCAGTGGAATATCAATGCCAAGACGATCGCCATGAAGGGCGACGTAAAAACGTCGACGTTTACGGCCACGGCGGAGGAGCAGGAAAGTCTGACGTTCAACGGCTCAGCTGCCCTATACGACGTTGATAAGATGATGCTGAACATCAGTGGCGTTCCGTATGTCACGTCGGCCGATGCGCGCATCCAACCCGACAAGGGTCTGGTGACGATCAAACGGAACGGCGAAATGACACCCTTCAAAAACGCCCGGCTCGAACTCGACACAACGAGCCGGTTTCACCACCTGAAAAACGGCAATATTCAGGTCCTGTCGCGGACCCGTTTCTCCGGCGATGCCACGTATCTGTACCCACTGGCCAAGGGTGATACGGCGAGTGTGAAGATGGGTAATTTCGACTTGCAGGAAACCGCAGCCCCCACCCTGACCGCCGATGCGCGCAAAGGTAGCCGGAGTAGCCGCCGGTCGGGAGCAGGGGCAGCCGTGAAAACGTACACCACTGTGGCCAAAGCCGAAGTCGACGAAGACGATAACCTACAGCTAGCGCCACAGATGCTCTACAAAGGTGCCATCCTGATGCAGGCGTCGGCTCCCGACCTCGCCCTGGACGGGTTTATCAAACCGGCGCTGAAAAAACGGGCGGATCTGATCAGCGGCTGGATTCCGTTCAAGGAAAAAGTAGCCGAACGACTGGAGATCAAGGTCGACAAGAATCTGAAGAACGAAGGCGGTCAGGAACTGGTAGCCGGTTTCCATTTCCGGGGCGGTGGTGCCGGTCTGTACCCGACGTTCCTGTCGCCAAAGGAGGACGGCCGCGATGAAGACCTGTTTACGGCAACCGGCATCATGCGGTACGACGAAAAGGACAAGCTCTACCGCATCACGTCGGGGGCTGCGGCTACCGAAGCCGTTGCCGCCGATAGCGCATCAGACGATGTCGAAAACGCGTTTACCTTCAACGATAAGCGCGGTCTGATCACGTTCAAGGGTGCCATGAATCTGCTCAACTCGACTCCGACAAAGTACCTGCTCGCATCCGGGTCAGCCCGCATCAACATCGACAGTAGTCAGTATCGGTTCAATACGTTACTGGCCTTTACCTTCCCCGTGCCGGAGGGTATCAGCACGGCGATTGCAACAAAGCTGGTCAGCACGAATCAGGAGGAGCAAAATACAGAAGCCGCCGACGATGACCTGAACCGGCTGTCGGACAAGCTATTGCCGCTGATTGGTGCTAAAGAGGTCGAAGCCTACCGAACCAAGGCGCAGAATCAGCACGTACCGCTCAATCAGGCATCGCCCAAACTAGTAGCCGCCCTGGTACTGGCGAACGCTAACCTACGCTGGAACGACAAATTCAATGCGTTTTACAGCACGGGACAGCTCGGCGTATCGAACATGCTGGCGACGGACATTAACGCGCAGATGGACGGTTTTGTCGAAATCCGCAAGTCGGCCAATGGTGATGAAGCAAGTATCTATCTGGAAGCGTCGCCGGACGTGTGGGTGTTCTACGATTTCAAACCCGGCAATGGTCCCGGTTCGATGAGTCAGCTGGCCATTATTTCGTCGGATCAGGAAATCAACGACAAACTATTGGCCGGTTCGAAAAATAGCGCCAAAGCGGCTATCGAAGTCGTTCCGGCTACGGTTGATGAGAAAACGCTCTTCGTTGACCGGTATCTCGATCAGTACAAGACGAAGGCTAAACCCGCCCCAAAGCCGAAAGCCAAGCCGGGCGAGAAGGTGACGAAAGAGATCGCCAAGGAAAAAGAAAAGAAGAAAGACAAAGAAGCCGAAAAGGAAGGCTTCTAGTCTTGAACTGTGATTGTCTTGAACTGTGATTTATTTGATTACGCTGATGGGCTATGATTCTTGATGAATCAGCAAAATCCTGTCAATCAAACGAATCACACGGGGCCGTCCGGCGGTTCAAGTTTGTCTGAACTGTGATTCGTTTGATTACGCTGATGGGCTACGATTCTTGATGAATCAGCGAAATCCTGTCAATCAGACGAATCACAGTTCACGACTACAGCCCGAACGCCGATAGCTTTACAAACTCATCGACGCGGGTTTTGATCTCCTCGTCGGTCAGGTTCAGAATGCGCTCGGCACCAAACTTCTCGACGCAGAAAGACGCCATTGCCGATCCGTAGATGATGGCCCGCTTCATATTGTCGAACGAGATGTCGTCGGTTTTGGCGAGGTGTCCGATGAAGCCACCGGCGAAAGTGTCACCAGCACCCGTAGGGTCGAATACTTCGGCCAGGGGAAGTGCCGGAGCGAAGAAGATCTGATCGTTCTGGAACAGCAGCGCGCCGTGCTCACCTTTCTTGATAATGACCGTCTGCGGACCCATCTCCTTGATCTTGGCAGCGGCTTTTACCAGCGATGGCTGACGAGTCAGCTGACGGGCTTCTTCATCGTTCACAACCAGCACGTCGACCAGTTTGAGCAGATTCATCAGATCGTCGTTGGCGATGTCGATCCACAGGTTCATCGTATCCAGCACGATAAGCTTGGGGCGGTTGTTGAGCCGCTCAATGACTTTCTGCTGAATGGCCGGTGCCGTATTGCCGAGCATCAGGTACTGACAATCCTGGTAAGCATCGGGAATGATCGGATCGAAGTGCTCCATCACGTTGAGCTGTACCTCGACCGTATCGCGGGTGTTCATATCGTCATGATACTTCCCCGACCAGAAGAAGGTCTTTTCGCCCTGCCGAATTTCCAGCCCTTCCGTATTGATACCGTGTTGATTCAGGTCATCGATCATGCTCTGCGGAAAATCGTCACCCACGACGGCCACCAGATTGTTGTCCTTCGTGAAGTACGAAGCCGACAAGGTGATGTAGGTAGCGGCTCCGCCGATGATTTTATCGGTTTTGCCGAATGGTGTTTCCAGTGCGTCGAATGCAACCGACCCAACAGTAAGTAGACTCATAATTGGTTTACAGTTTTTGGTTTACAGTTTTCAGTGACTGAGTATGCAGGTACTTAACCGGCGCACGGATTACCGAAACCTGTAAACCGTATACCGTATACCGATCACTGTTTTTTTCGCCCGATTACGGGACAGCGTTTGAATGGTTTGGTTCGATCGAACAGATACCGGTACGTAACGTGGGTTTTGACGATTGTTGACCCCAGCTGACTGACGAAGCGTACCATGATCGGGTTGAAATCGCCCACCCAGTTCATCTCCAGCTCCGTGTATTGAAAATTCGGATTATGATCGGCTTCGTGCGGCATCCGCAGCGCAATGGCGGCTTCCAAGCCTTTTCCCTGGTGCGCCGGCGCTACGCCGAACACGACGCCAAATGCCTTACGGTTTGTCTTACGGATGGTATGCCATAGGAATTTCAGCTTACCGATCAGGTCGAGTTTGCCGTTGACGTGCTTGAAAATCTGATTCAGTTCAGGCAGACAGACGAAAAAAGCGACTGGCTCTCCCTGGTAATACGCGAAGTAGATAATCTTCTCATCGATAACCGGTTTCAGCTTCTGCATCAGCAACTGCGCCTGCTCGGCGGTCATCTCATGTACGCCCGCGTGTGCCCCCCAGGCAGCGTTGTAGATGTGCCGGAACTGCTCGGCAGCGGCTGGTAAATCCCGCTTATCGAGCGTGCGAAAATCGTAATCAGGATTATCGTAGATGCGTTTGGCCCGGTCTTTCACCGCCTGCGACATTTCTGTCAGCCGCGCCCAGGTTGTCGGGATACCGAAGGTAAACTGCTTGAAGTAGTCCTGAAAGCCGTAGTTTTCGAAAAACGAGATGTAATACGGCTTGGTGTAGGGCATGCAATAGTTGGGTTCGCGCTCGAAGCCATCGACCAGCAAACCCCACCACCGGTCACGATCGCCGAAGTTGATCGGTCCGTCCATGGCCTCCATGCCCTTCGTCTGCAACCACGCTTTGGCGGCATCGAATAAGGTAAAGGCGGCTTTCTCGTCGGCAACGCATTCGAAAAACCCGACGCCCCCCGTCGGCTGATCGTTGTCCAGATTGGCGATGTCGTAATCGACGAAAGCCGCGATCCGACCAATGGTATCACCTTTATCGCTCAGGAGCAGATAGCGAATGCAGTCGCCGTGGTCGAATCGCTTGTTTCGGCTGGGGTCGAACACCTCTTCGACATCGGTATCGAGGGGGCGAATCCAGCAGGCGTCGGCGCGGTAAAGCCGAACAGGGAACTGGATAAATTCGTTCTGATACCGGGCATTGGTGCCCACCTCAACAACCTGCATAACGGACTGCCCAGCGGGCTCTTCTAAAAACAAAACGCGAATATAGCCAAAACCACCGGGTAGGCTGACCTGCCTGCCGTTTTCCAGCCGACAATGCGTAGTTTTGCTACGTTTCGCCAGTCAAAAATTGGCTGAAAATCAGTTTTGACTGAGCCACGAATATCCCCAACCCCCTGAATGGGGCTCATACAACGAGCAGGAAAAGTCTCCTTCAGGAGGTTGGGGGTCTGACCGTCAGTTTTTTAGTTTTGCCGTATGACCGAACCAGCCGCGCAACCGCTTCACTTATACAACACGCTTTCCCGCCGGAAAGAACGCTTTGAACCGATTAACGCCCCCTACGTGGGCATGTACGTCTGCGGACCAACGGTATACAACTACGTACACCTCGGTAACGTCCGCACGTTTCTGACCTTCGACACGCTCTTCCGTTACCTGACTTTTATCGGATACAAAGTGCGCTATGTCCGCAACCTGACCGACGTGGGTCACCTGGTTGGCGACGGCGATGAGGGCGAAGACAAGATCGGGCGGATGGCCAAGCTTGAGAAAGTGGAGCCGATGGAAATCGTGCAGCGATTTACCAACGATTTCCACACGGTCACGGCGCAGTTCAACATGCGACCGCCTAGTATCGAACCTACCGCGACGGGCCACATGCTGGAGCAGATCGAAGCCGTCCAGGAACTGCTCGCTAAAGGACTGGCCTACGAATCGAACGGGTCGGTCTACTTCGATATCGACGAATACAACAAACGCGGGGGCGAGTACGGTAAACTGTCGGGTCGGATTCTGGACGACTTGCTCAACGAAACCCGCGCCCTCGACGGGCAGTCGGAGAAACGCAGTCCACTTGATTTTGCCGTCTGGAAACGGGCCGCACCCGAACACATCATGCGCTGGAATTCGCCCTGGGGTGAAGGTTTTCCCGGCTGGCACCTCGAATGCTCCTGCATGAGCACAAAGTACCTCGGTAAGCAGTTCGATATTCACGGGGGCGGCATGGACCTGAAGTTCCCGCACCACGAATGCGAAATCGCGCAGGACCGGGGCCTTAACGACCGTGAGCCGGTTCGCTATTGGATGCATTCGAACATGCTGACGGTCAACGGTCAGAAAATGTCGAAGTCGCTGGGCAACTCGTTTCTGCCTGCCGAGTTGTTTGCCGGTAGTCACGCGTTGCTCGATCAGCCGTACAGTCCGATGACGGTCCGGTTCTTCATGCTACAGTCGCACTACCGCAGTACACTCGACTTCTCGAACGATGCGTTGAAAGCCGCGCAGAAAGGCTACCGCCGACTCGCCAACGGACTACGCATCGCCAAACTGCTGACGTATCAGGCCGACGACAGCGTGACTCCCGATCTGGCGAAACAGGAAGACATTCAGAAAGCGGTCAAGCAATTCTACGACGCGCTCAACGACGATCTGAACACGGCCGTTGGCATTGCGCAGCTGTTTACCCTGCTCAAGTACATCAACATGCTGTACATGGGTCAGCTACAGGTAGCAACGCTGGGTGAGGAAACGTTTACCCTGCTGCGCGACTCTTACCTGTCGTTCATTCACGACGTACTGGGGCTGTATGAAGAGACAACCACCAACCAACCGGTGCTGAACGGCCTGCTGACACTGTACAAGGAATACAAAGAGCAGAAGCAATACGACAAGGTCGATCAGATCCGTTCGTACTTCAAAGCGCAGGGTCTGGCCATCAAAGACATGAAGCATCAGATCGACTGGGCGTACGAAGAATAAACGCAGACCCATCGAACTGTCGACGCATCGAACTGTCGACCTATACCTACACGAATTCTCGAACTTAGTATCATGTCCAAACCCATCTTACTACTCGTCGCCATCGTATTGACGTTAGGTAGTTGTAAGGAAAAGCCGAAACAGCAAAGCGACACGACCAGCACCCAGCCCGCCATGGCAGCCGCGCCGGCTTTCAACGCCGATTCGGCTTATCAGTACATCGATCGGCAGGTAGCGTTTGGTCCCCGCGTGGTCAACTCGGCGGCCCACCAGAAAACGGGACAGTATCTGATCGCTAAACTCAAGCAGTTTGGCTGCGACGTAACGGAGCAACCATTTACGGCAACAGCCTGGGACGGCACGAAGCTGAACTGCCTGAACATCATCGGTAGCATCAACCCGAAGGCAACCAAGCGCGTCGTGCTGGCTTCCCACTGGGATTCGCGGCCCGTCGCCGATCAGGACCCGGACAAAGCAGATCAGAGCAAAGCGGTGCCAGCGGCTAACGACGGAGCCAGTGGTGTCGGCGTATTACTCGAACTGGCGCGCACGATTCAGCAGGCGCAGAAAAAGCCCGACGTAGGTGTCGACATCATTTTCTTCGATGCCGAAGACTGGGGCAACGGCGAAAAAGCCCAGAATGACACGAAAGACAACCTGAGTGTCAACGGGCAACCAATTGACTTTGTCGGCTTCTGTCTGGGGTCGCGGTATTGGGCCAAGAATCTGCATAAGCCAGGTTACTCAGCTTACTACGGCATTCTACTCGACATGGTCGGGGCGAAAGGTGCTACGTTCCCCCGCGAAGGCTATTCGCAGCAACTGGCGTCCAGCGTAGTCGACAACGTATGGCAAACCGCCAACCGCCTGGGGTATAGCCCGCTCTTCATCGATCAGTCGGGTGGAGCCATTACGGACGATCACCTGGCCCCTAATCTGATGGCCAAGATTCCGATGATCGATATCATTCATACGAGTCCCACAATGGGTGGTTTCTTCCCGGCCTGGCATACGGCTGACGACACAATGGATACCATCGACAAAGCCACATTGAAAGCTGTCGGGCAAACACTAACGCAGGTCCTTTACAATGAACAGTAAGTTTTTTTGCCTGCTGCTGTTGATCGGTTTCGCGAGCTGCTCTCCCCCACCCGATCAGTTCGGACGGCTCGATTTGCGGAAATGGCGGGGCGACCGGGGCGGCTGCAACGGCGTTCGGATGTCGATTCTGCCGGATTTTCGGGCGGAGATTCAGAACCTGAAAGGCAAGCGCGTCGACGTCATCGGCGAGCTGCTTGGCCGACCGGATATCAATGAAATTGCTGACCGGAATCAGAAGTTCTACATCTACTTTCTGGAGAAGGGACCGCAGTGTGACAAGCCAGGTGCGAAGTCGACAAGCCGATCGGTAGCCATTCGCATGAGTGCCATCGGTTTAGCTACCGAAATTACGTTTCAAAACGGGCTACCATGATCTGTTAAACATGCACAATCCGTTATTTTAAATTTTTTAACTAATTAACGCGTGTTTCAATCTTTTCTTAACGAATAGCCGTATATTTACTGACACGATACGATAATCCGACAGGATAGTGTCTGAGAACATACAGTCTTATCATAGGTTAAGGTAGTTTTAAAGAGGATGGGAGTTTGCACTCATCCTCTTTATTGTTTTTAAGCCCTCCAGTCTACTACCAGTTCTCACTGATCGTTTTGGCCCGTCGTTGTTGACCGGCAGCTTGGTACCTAAAAAAATAGCGCCTACCGATAGTCGGCAGGCGCTATTCACGCGGATATGGATCGCTCGCTTGCTTACAAACCCGAAGTCAAGAATAACCGGAGTTGAATCCGATCGCTAATGGGTTGCTGTTGATCACCAACCGTGACCCGTTGCGCCATTGTCCGTAGATCCGTACCGAGCGTCGTCAGGATCAGTGGCCGGTTGGGAACACGGCCCAGAATAAGGTTGCTGGCGTACTGCGTCACATCAAAGGTGTAGTTGTCGATCAAGTCGGGCTGCGTCGCATCGTAGGCATAACCGGCCGCGTTATAACCACTCTGTGGCAATGCACCGCTAGCGCCAAACGGCACAGGGCTCAACAACTCGTTTTGCGCGTTTCCAAGGAAGATAGCCAAATTCGGTGGGGTCAGGTTGTCTCGCAGCGTCTGTCGCACGGGCTGCATGACCAGTTGTGCACTGTTCAGGCCCGCATAACCGGCTGGTATTTCAAACTGACTGATATACGGGAAGTCGATGCGGGTACGCAGGCCCATGGCAATAAAGCTAGTTCGATTCGTCAGACTGCTACTGACCGCATCTGTTTTGCTTTGCAACGCGGCAAGGGGCGTTCCCGTACGGTCGTTTATAAACTGGGTAAAGTTCGTACCTCTAAACGGAAACCGTATTGATGCCGCATTCACTGTGATATCCGTACCGATGTCAGTCGTGTGGTAATACAACCGCAAACCGGAGAAACCCCGGGTAGAAAAACCAATTAGTGTATTCCCCGACGTAGGTGTCACGAAAGCGAAGCCCTTCCAGAAATCGTCCATCGTGATATTGTCGATGATCGTTCCATCGGCCAAAGCAGCATAGAACGATTGAGCCATGGCACTCGACATACGAAAACGAATTTGCCGGGGTACGCGGGGCGGCACACCGGGTGCTGGTATCACAGTCCGGCTAAACAACGGCTTTGAATCGTAGGCGGCTGAACTGGTGTTATAGTAAGCGCGGCTACGGCTAAGTGGATTCTGAAGTTGATGAACCTCGATACCAAAAGCCGTTGTCGTATCGCCATACGCGTAGGCATAGCCTAGTTCGAGGACAAGTGAATCTACGGTAATGTTTGTCGTCGATATAAACGGATTGCCAGCGTAGTCGACGTTTGTGTAGCCCCGGGTTATCAGCGTACCGGTTCGCGAATCAGTCCACCGGCCGACCAGCATACTCGTATCCTGGTAAGTATCGGTGGAGGCATTGAGCAGAATAGGCGATGTAACAAACGAATCCGGCGCGAGTACGGTCGATACACGCACACTAATCGTATCGAGCGATTGAATGGAAAACTCCTGCGGGTTGATTATCGCCTGGCCAATGTCAAGCGTTCCCGATTGACAGGCACACAGGCAGAGCGCAGCGATGAACAACCCGGCAACTCGGTGAAAAAAATGCATCTGTAACGTATGTGATGTATGATTAGGGGATTGAAATATTCATGTCCCGCAGTTCATCCGGCGTGATGGTCGGTAGCCCCTTCCCTTCTTTGAGCTTGCTAATAACGCGTTCACCCACCTGACGGGCCTGGATTTCGTTCGCGAATCCCCGGTCACCAGCCGCTCCGGGTATGGTCGGCTGGTGGAGTATCAAACGCCCCTGATTGAGCACATCATACCCCCAACCCGTCGACGTTCTGATTACCTGTAATTGGTAGCCCGAACGGGATTTGTATACCTGATAGACGGTCAGTAACGCCAGTACAGCAAGGGCGATAAACAGAATACGCCGGACAACTGATGGTTGTCCGGCGTGCTCAGTATCAATAGGCATCGGTATTCTGCGTAACTGTCGGATCGAAAATCCACAGATCGTCAGTACGGCTCGATACGCCACCCGTTGTTACATAACCTTTGTTACCAATGGCAAACCCTTGTGCGTACTGCCGGTCAGCCCCCTCGAAGACACCTAACGTAGTCCAGGTATCCGTAGCAGGATCATACTGCCAAACGGGGGTATTACTCGACGATGCGCCAGTACCTGCAACGACATAGCCTTTACCGTTGATGGCAAAGCCAACGCCGTAGTTACGGGCAATAGCTGACTGATCGGTCGTGAACTGGAGTTTCTGCGTCCACAGGTTCTGGGTTGGGTCATACACCCACCAGTCACGTTGTAGTGTACCGTTATTGTTGCCGGTACCCATGTACGCCTTACCATCAATAACGAACGCTAACGCACCAGTCCGTTTGTCACCACCGTAGCTGGCGGACTGACTCCAGGTGGCCGTAGTCGGGTTGTACGACCACATATCTTTGACGAAGTTGCCGTCGAAACCGGTACCGACATACCCAATGTTGTTGATTGAGAAAGCCGTCGCATTCCGGCGGGCACTACCGCCGAAATCAGCGATTTTCTTCCAGGTATTGGCTGATGGATCGTACTCGTAGAAATCTTTGAGCCGGTCACCGTTCGCATTCGTACCCGTGCCAATGTATCCTTTGTTGGCAGCCGCGAAACCTACACCGTAGATACGGCCGACACCAGCGTAGTTTGCTTTTTGCGTCCAGGCATTTCTAGATGGGTCATACGACCAGAAATCAGTCAGCCGATTGTTGTCCGAGTCAACACCTGTACCAAGGTAAGCGATGTTTCCGATCACAAAGCTAGATGCACCCGTCCGGGCGACGCCATCAAGGGCAGACCCCCGTGTCCAGTCGCCCAGCGTACCGGTCGTACTCGAACTATTACAACTTGCCAGCCCACCGGCCCAGCCCACACAACCTACGAACAGCAGGGCATTTACCCACTGACCACGAAAACGAGACATAAAAGAGTTATTAGTAGTAGTACCAGCCGACGGCTTCTGACAATTGATTGAATTCAAATCCATGAGAAACGTAACGGAAAAACAAGGCAAAATTAAACGAAACTATCTATATAACAGACCCGCAATGCACCATCGTACATTGCGGGTCTGATAATTTCTACCGCTATGGAACGCTGGAACTCGTTTACAGGTGACTTATTTTCATGTCTTTGACCATCAACCCGCCTTTCGCTTTCTGCTGAATCGACGAGCCCAGCACCGGTAACGGGTTGCGCACAGTCGTGGCCGCATGTCGGCCGGAAGCCGCCGTACCGGCAATCTGGTACAACGCTTCGTTCAGCAACGCATCCCGCACGTCACCCAGCGGGTAAAGGGTAATGGGTTCTTCAACCTCAGTAGTCGGCGTAAATCCAGTCGAATAATCCGACTGCCCCAGGCTGTTGTACGACCGAAACACGATGGGCTGCATACCCCAGTTTATTTTTCCCGTGTCGTCGGTTATCGTAATAGACCCCACATTCTTCCCATAGGTTGTAGTGCCAATCGTATTTACTGTCATATAGGGCCGAAGTCCGTTGATAATCAGCTCACTGGCCGACGCCGTCCGGTCTGTCGTCAGCACGTACAGGCGGCTCAGGTTGCTACCGATGTTCTGCGCCTTCGTGCTGAATTTTTGTAGGAAGAAGTCGCTACCGTACTGCTTTTGCAGCACCGGCGTCAGCGTACTGTTCCAGCTTTCCCGGAAGTACAGCTTCGAGTCATCAACGCCTTTACCGATTAGACTGGCCAGGTTAGCCGACGACGAGGTATATCCCCCCGGATTGTAGCGCAGGTCGAGTACCAGTTCGTTGATACCCGCCGACTTGAACTGGGCAAAGATCGCATCGACCTGATCGTCGTATTCACTGCCTTTGCTACCGTTGGGAGCTGGCACAAACTGGTTGTAAACGAGGTAGCCAATTTTTTTCGTACCGACCGTGTAAATCGAATCCAGATAAACCGGATTGGCCTGAAAAACAGTCGTCGTCACGCTCTTCGTTACCCCGGAATCGACAATTGATTGATTGCTGACGGTACCCAGCCCGAACGTGTAGTTCGTCACCGAATCGTCGAATAACAAGGATTGATAATTCGTCGTCGTGATTCCCTGCCCGTTTACTTTGGTAATAATGTCGCCCCGCTTCAGACCAGCATTGGCGGCCGGTGAATTAGGTAGCACATACAGAACCTGCGCAATCACGTCGGTCGATCCGCTGGCCCGGAGATAGAGTGCAAACTCCATTCCCGTCGTTTTCGTCTCTCCGCTCAGGCTGGATGTCAGGTCGCTGGCATTTTCTTCGATCCACGAAAAGCGATCACCTTCCGGATTGGTCGTGGCGTTGTATGTATTCAGCAGCGAATCGAAAAAATCCGACGGAGCCAACGTTTTGTCGGGGTTTGCCGGAATCTTGTCGTTCCAGTAGTAGTACGTCTGCATGTTGTCGAGAATCCACGAATCGACGGTTTGATTCTCGGTTGTCGACGTCGACGATTGTGGGGTTACGGTATCGGCCTCCTGATGCTTACAACTGGTTAGGCTCATTGCTAAACCAGCGATCAGCAGACTACCTGCCCGCGCCCATGTGCTTGTGATCCTGTTTCTCATAATCGTATTGCTAGTCATGCGTTTCCGTATGATTAGCAGTACGCTAAGTACTGTTCGGCTGTTGCCCACTACCGGTTAATAAACGATTAATCAGGCAGATTACGCTACGAATCGACCAATCTAATCGACAGACAGCAACCTAGATGTAGAATTTTTTCCGTCGAATAATCTCATCCACTACATCCGGGACCATGTACCGGATCGAGCGATTAGCCCGGATAGCGTCGCGAATAAACGTCGCCGAAATGTCCAGCAACGGAGCGTCAACTAATTGTACGTTGTCGTGGTGCCGCAAGTTGGCGCCGGCTTCGGCAGCGACGCCGGGCCGTGGATACACGTACAAGCCGTACTGATCGAGAAGCTGCTGGTAGTTTTTCCAGTTGACAAACTGCGTCAGGTTGTCTTCCCCCATAATCAGCCGAAACGTGTGCTGCGGAAATTTCTCGCCCAGCCGTACCAGCGTATCGATCGTGTAGCTGGGTTTGGGCATCGAGAACTCGATATCCGTTGCGCGCAACAGGCTGTTATCAGCAATGGCCTGTTGTACCATGTCGAAGCGGTCGAAGGCATGGAGCAGACTAGTGGCCTTCTTAAACGGGTTCTGTGGTGATACCACAAACCAGACCTGATTCAAATCGGTCGTCGTGGCCATCGTGTTGGCGATAATTAGATGACCGACATGGATGGGGTTGAACGAGCCAAAAAACAGACCAATATTCATAAATGGAGTTTTAGCGTTATAAAGTCGTAGGGTTGTCAAGTTGGCTGACGCCGGAGATACTGGACGCGTCAGCTAACTTGACAACCCTACGACTCTGTAACTTTACAACCGCTAGATTATCATTCCCTTCTCCGGTACCTCGTTTCGTTGCACGAAGTTATCGACCAGCTTTTGCGCCTTCTGTAGTGAAGTTTCGAGTTCGTCATTGACCAGAATTACATCGAACTGATCCTGAAAACTCATCTCGAAGTGGACTTTAAACAACCGCTTCGACAGACTTTCCTCCGTTTCCGATCCGCGTCCGATCAACCGTTGCCGGAGCGTTTCTTCATCAGGCACTTTTACGAATACGGCTAAGGCTTTGTCGCCGTAGTACTGCTTGAGCTTCAGACCGCCCTGCACGTCGACATCGAACAGGACATGCTTACCGCTATCCCATACACGCTGTATCTCGGCTTTCAGAGTGCCATAGAACGCTCCTGTATATACTTCTTCCCATTCGACAAATTCACCCGCGTCAATCTTGTGCTTGAAATCGTCGGGCGTCAGGAAATAATAGTCTTTACCGTTCTCTTCGCTACGGCCCCGGCGGTCACGCGTACAGGCCGAGATCGAAAAACCAAGGTTACTGTTTTCGCTCAGCAGATGTTTGACAATGGTGGTTTTACCAGAACCGGAGGGAGCCGAGAAGATGATCAGTTTACCGTCCAAAATAATAGTGATGAATAGGGTTAAAAAATTAATTGGGGTAAACGGAGCCTTGGTTGGTTCTCCGTTTACCCCAATCTATGTGTTCTATACGTTAGCTGAATGTCAGTATCTTGGACTTGATCGTCTCAATCAATTGATCCGGGCAGCATCGCTTCTCCATTCGCTTGGTGAGGAGCTCTTTCACTTCTCGCTCGAGGTGATACATCTCGATACAGGGGCGGCAGGTTTCCAGGTTATCTTTCAACCGGGCGAGCTGCTGTTCGGTGGCTTCACCATCCACTATCAACTGAATCATCTTCAGACAGTCGGCCCGGTGACCGCACTCATGTTTCATCCCAGGCTTGTCGGGCGATGAAGATGACGATGGCAACGACGTTTGCATTGGAAATATTTTATTTATTCCAAAAATAATAATACGTTAAGTTATCAGCACAACCTATTTATCGATAGAAAAGGTTCGTTTATTCGTCGCTTTCTTCGTCATATCCCATCGACGATGCATAGTCGCGTAATTTCTCCTTTAGCAGATTACGGGCGCGGTGCAAACGAGACCGAACCGTACCGATCGGAATGTCCAGAATTTTGGCCATCTCCTCGTACGTAAACCCTTCAATATCACAAAGTATAATTACCGTTCTAAAGTCGACGGGCAACGAGTTTAGCGCTGTTGCGACTTCGTCTCCGATCAGATCAGAAACCGTTTCGGCCCGTAGGTCGACGGTGTGTTCGGCTTCAGCGTCTTCCGAGTTATAGGTCGTTTCAACGTCCTGATAATCGACTTTTGCCGGCTCCTTACTTTTCTTCCGGTAATCGTTTATGAAGCTGTTCTTCAGAATTCGAAACAGCCATGCTTTTGCGTTAGTTCCTTGCTCAAATGACGAAATAAACCGGAAGGCTTTGAGGTAAGTATCCTGCACCAGATCATTCGCGTCGTCTTCATCCATCGTCAGCCGAAACGCAAAATTGTACATGGAATCTATGTGCGGCATAAATTCCTTGTTGAAGACCTGGTATTTCTGCTGATCGGTATAGCTACTACGAGCAGGCGTTTCAGCAGCCGGTTGCTGACTATCGGGCTGTTGCGTTTGGTCGTCGTCGCGAGTCGGCGTATCTGACATAACTTCGGGTATGTTCGCCATAAAAGTAATTGTTAATTGCCGTTTACCATCGGCCTGCGAAACCAATCAGAACGGCAATTTCTCCGTAAAACGCTGACCAGTATCAGGTTGAGACTGCAAAAATTAATCCTTTGTTCGAAAAAAAAGTTTTCACTGCCTATTTGTCAGTGAACGTTTCGTAGAGACCCAATGTTAAAGCCGCCTTTGCCACTCACACTGAGCAACAAAGTCGGCTTTATTGGTAGACAAATCGGTTACGCAGCCACTGCCGTGAAATAGCGTTTCAGCCACGTATCGGCCGCCCGGACCTGCCAGCCTGTCCGAAAAGCACCGGCTGTTTGGACCAGGGTGTCATAGATCAGCGTATCGGGTGTCAGGCGACCGGCCGTGACGGCGGCTTTCACGGATGGCAACAGAATGGTATCGACCACACCGTTATCGGCAGGCAGCGCCACCGCCCGATCTGTGAAATTAATTGACGCACCCTGCTCACCCAGTTGTTGCGCCAGCGTGGCTAGCATCCGCACCGACGCATCGATCGAGCAACCGCTGGGCATGTGAAACCCCTCGTCGACGCCAAGCACCACGAAGCGATTGTTGACAACCTGTACCGACGCCCGCAAGGCCTGGCCATGCGCGGCCCAGTCCGTCAGCGACTGTTGCATGCCTGTATTGACCTGCGCACTTTCCTGATCCGTCAGGGGCCGATTGGCCTGATAGACCCACACACGGGCCGTATCAGGTAATTGATCAAAATCAACGTACATACCGTCGAAGCTGTTGGTTAAAGAAATTACAACCCTTGCCCTTGCGCAATGAGTTCCGACACATCATAGACCCGTACACTGTCTTCCCGGTTCTTGTTTTTCACACCGTCCGACATCATTGTCATACAAAACGGACAAGCAACGGCAATCGTGTCTGCCCCCGTCGCCAGGGCCTCTTCTACCCGCTCGACGTTCACGTCTTTCGTCCCCGGTTCGGGTTCTTTGAAGTATTGTCCGCCACCCGCGCCACAGCAAAGTCCATTGGCCCGAACGCGTTTCATCTCGACCAGATCAGCATCTAAAGCGGCCAGAACCTCACGGGGTGCTTCGTACACTTTATTAGCGCGGCCCAGGTAGCAGGAGTCATGAAACGTAATTTTTCGTCCCTTGAACGATTGTCCACCCTCAACTTTAACCCGCCCTTCGTCGATCAACCCCTGCAAAAATTGCGAGTGATGGATGACCTCGTACGTCCCGCCTAACTCGGGGTACTCATTTTTCAACGTGTTGAAGCAGTGCGGACAGGCCGTCACGATTTTCTTGACGTTGTACCCATTCAGTACCTGAATGTTAGCCATTGCCTGCATCTGAAACAGAAACTCGTTCCCCGCCCGACGCGCCGGGTCGCCCGTGCAGGCTTCTTCCGGCCCCAGGACGGCAAACTTTATTCCGACATGATTCAGAATGCGGACAAAAGCGATGGTCACTCGCTTATACCGATCGTCAAACGAGCCAGCACAGCCCACCCAGAACAGAATTTCCGGCTCTTCGCCCGACGCAGCCATGTCGGCCATCGTCGGTACAGTGTATGTTTTCTCAAGCATGATTTTACATTACAAAGTTGGATAGTCGTAAAGTTGTATAGTCATAAAGTTAGCTGACGCGCCCAGTGATAGTGACCAAGTATGCGCAGGCAACTTTACAACTATCCAACTCTAAAACTCCACGATTATGAGTTAACCTGATCGGCCCAGTTGAAGCGGTCGCTGGGCGAGAACTTCCAGGGGGCCATGTTGTTCTCGATGTTGCTGAACATTGCATTCCACGAAGCCGGTGCCTGCGACTCTTCCATTACCCGGTACCGTCGTAGCTGCAGAATAATATCGAGCGGGTTGATATTAATCGGGCAGGCGTTGACGCAAGCCTGACAGGTCGTACAGGCATTGAGTTCTTCCGCCGTGATGTAGTCGCCCAGCAACGATTTATCGTCTTTGTAATCGGGACCGTTGGCTTTCCAGCCTTTTTGAATGTCTTCCAGCCGGTCGCGGGTATCCATCATGATCTTCCGGGGCGACAGTTTCTTACCGGTAATGTTAGCTGGACAGGCAGCCGTACAGCGCCCGCACTCCGTGCAGCTATACGCATTCATCAGGTTGATCCATTTCAGGTCTTCGACGTCCTTTGCGCCAAAGCGACCAATTTCTGCTGGTTGTTCGCCATTGTCGTTGACCTGTCCCCCATCTGGGTCTGTGGTGACGGGCAGACCCAGCGCCAGCTGAACTTCTTTCGTAATCTCCGGCATGTTCTGCATTTCGCCTTTTGGCTGCAAATCGGAGAAATACACGTTGGGAAATCCTAACGCGATGTGCAGGTGTTTCGAGTAAGTTACATAGACGGCGAAAGCCAGAATGCCCAGAATATGCAGCCACCAGGCCGCCCGCTCATAGGCAACAAGCGCGGTATCGCTGAAACCCGTGAACAGCGGCTTCAGGTACTGACTCACCAGAAAATCCGGTACGATGCCCTGTAGTTCACCGTAGTGTCCCACGCCCCGATCGCGCAGCACGCTATCTGACGCATTCCAGGTTAGGAACGCGATCATCAGCAGGATTTCGGCAGTCAGGATGATTGTTGCGTCGGAGACAGGCCAGCCCTGCAATTCCCGGTGCCGACTCGCCTGCAAACGGCTAACCCGTGCGATAAACCGGCGACACAGAAACACAACACAGACCGCCAGCACGCCAAACGCCAATACTTCAAATACATCGATCAGCACCGGGTAGACGGCCGTAATCAAGGGCGCAAACAGCCGGTGCGTACCCAACAAACCATCCAGAATGATCTCCAGAATCTCGATGTTGATGATGATAAAACCTGCGTAGATGACGAAGTGCATCGTGCCCACCAGCAAGTTCGTGAACATCTTCTTCTGCCCGAACGCCACCAGCAGCATTGTCTTTAGCCGCTCGTCGGCATGATCGAAGCGATTCTCGGCCCGGCCCAGCCGAATTGCCTTTGCAATAAGCCTGACTCGACCCGTAATGAACCAGGCCGTCGCTACCAGAGCCGCTGTGAACAAAATTTGCTGTACGATTTCCATTTATTTTCATCGATTACAGTACTGAAAATCAGTACTGTTTATAGAACAGGCACTATTATTTTTACTTTTTTTAGCCTAACCTATTGCGTATTGTCGGTTACGCTCTTAGTTTTGCACCCACGTTAAGGTGATGTAGCTCAGTTGGTAGAGCAAAGGACTGAAAATCCTTGTGTCGGCGGTTCGATTCCGTCCATCACCACCACCTCAACGCAAGCCTTCCCTGTGGGAAGGCTTTTTTTATGCTTGTACTGTCCGGTCAATGCAGTCTTTCGTCTCATATAAACCCAATTAGTATGCAAGCATACTAATTTTTGCGTGAGCAAAGATACGGGCTTCCCCGAAGAGAACAAGCGATAGCCAGCCTTGGTTAGGACGAATTAGAGCGGAAAAAGCATAAACCAACGACTCCTTGTTGGTCTACTGGGTCAGTTCATTGATTTGGATGCCTATGGCCTGCATAAGCTGACTGGCGTTGAACGCCGTGCAGACCCCCGAACGGAGCTGGTAATCGAACACAAGTTCGCCGGCGCGCAAGTCCGACTGAAAATGGTAGTTGCGAATGAAATCAGACGCGTTGGTCAGCTGGCCAAGTTCGAGGTCGTGCGTAGAGACGAAACCGGATGCCGTCGTTTTGTGCAGTTGCCGGATCAACGCTTCCGCCCCCCGGTGCCGGTCGACAGAGTTAGTCCCTTTTAAGATTTCATCCAGAAAATACAGCACGGGCAGCGTCGATGGCGTATTCGTGAGCGTAATCAACGCCTGTAAGCGCTTTAATTCTGCGTAGAACGACGATGTACTTTCTTCCAGCGAATCCTGCGTTCGCATACTGGTAAAGACCTGTACGACCGAACAACTGAACTGCTCGGCACTGACGACCGCCCCCGCCAGCGCCAGCACTACGTTAGCCCCAACCGTCCGTAGAAAGGTACTCTTGCCCGACATATTCGAGCCTGTAATCAGTATCGTTTGCCCCGAACCGATCATACTCAGCGAATTAGCCACGCTCCGGCCGGGTACCAGCAGGGGGTGTGATGCAGCTGTCATCGTAAGCGCTAGTTCACCATCGGTGATTATCGGGGTAGCATAGGCCGGGTGTGCGTAGGCAAAGCCAGCCAGGCTGTTTAGGGCTTCCAGTTCACCCAGTGCGTCGAACCAGCGACGAAGAGCTGGCCCGTGTCGTACGCGCCAGTTTGTGAGTCGGACGAGGTAGTGCCAGTCCCAAAGCGTGGCGATACCGAAGAGGAAATAGAAATACGGGTTACGCCGATAATTGAGCCCTTCTGTCAGACTAGCCAGTTCGCGAACGGCCTCCGACGCTTTCTGCGACTGACTCGACAGCGCTTCCCGGATCGCCACCAGCCGGGTCGCCTTACCCGATACCTGTTCGGCCTGCACAAACAGCGTATTGACCGTTTGCAAGGCTGTCGACAGTTCAACCGTCTGATCGCTCAGGCGCATAATCCGCTCAGCCGTTTGCCGCAATACAAGCCAGGATATGCCTACGGACGCGATTACGGCTACACCCGGCACATAACCGATCAACCAGGCGACGAACAGCGCCAGCGTCACCACAGGCAGTACAAAGCGCCCAATGTTGATATAACCGGGTAACGGTTCGTTTGGCGCTTCGGCCCAATTGATGAGCGCGTCCGGCGACCGACCCACTGTTTCCTCTACCCGTGCCAGCGCTTCGAATTGCTGACGCCAGTCGAGTTGCGAGACGAGCTGTTGTACCGCTTCCTGCCGTAGCCGGATTGCGTCAGCGGGCGACGGATTTTGCAGCCAGGTAGCCAGTCGAATCTGTCCTTCGCGTGTATGGGTCCGGTTGAGCAGCCGGAACAGCGAATGAACGCCGAAAACGTCCAGGTCCCCAGCATACGGATGCACGGCAGACGTAAACAGTTGACCCGTTTCGGGTCGGCGATACTGCCGTTGAAGCCGGGCCGCTTCGTCTTCGTTGACGAACACCAACTGACGCGCCAGATCACGCTCACGCCGGATGGCCTGATGCTTTCGCAGCAGAATCAAAAAGCCAACAATGCCAACGGCCAACACGCCCACAGCCGCCCACGACTGCCCCGCCTGACCAAGCAACCACACGGCAATGACAGCCACCGCAAACCAGACCAGCCGAATCATGGCCAGTTGGTTGTGCCGCTGCTGGGCGTTCTGCTCCTGTTGTAAAAACGTTTGCTGCCGCTGTTGAAACACAGCGTTTGGATCACTTTGCATAGTTATTCTTTGCTTCGTCGAACGCCTTGACGGCGTCTTCTTTTTTGAAAGCCCGTGCGGAGGGGTGCGTCCAGTAACAAAATTTGGCGGGGCCAGTGTATTTCTTTTCAAACGTGCCTACATGGTAGCCAAGCTCCTTACCCGTGACAATTACAATATCAGGCGTCAGTTGTGCTATGACATAGTCGAGAGCCTCCTCAGCTTCCGCCCACATTTCAGGAGTCGGCCGCATACGTGGCCCATCCCCGACGAACTGCTGCACGTAATTATAAAACGCTACTCGATTCCACAGCTTATGTTCCTCTTCCAGGCTGATCCATTCATACGGCTTTCCGAGTAAAATCTTGGCGATTTTTGTAAAGAAAGGGCTACTACCTTTTTGACAAAGCGCCCAATCTTTGACGACATACTGCGTAAATGCAGGAGTATACCACTCGGGCTTACCGTAGTGCGACTCACCGAGTACCAGAATCTTCGGTGCTTGACTAGGGTAGTTCTCTCCTACCCAAGGTTCAAAAAAAGGCTCCTGCATGGCTGCTGTGAATTTAGATTTTGCACATAAAAATAATGTCGGGTTGCGAACCCGACACCACAGCAATCAAACACCTACACTGAGAAATACTACTGCTTGCAGTCGCGGCAGGTGCCCTGAATAAGCAGGTTTGTTTCCCGGCGCTCGTAGCCTTCGGGAAGCACTAATGCCGGTATACGAACGCTATCCAGGCAAACGGTCTGACCGCAGTTTTCGCACTTAAAATGGACATGGTCGTGATGGTGGTGCCCCTGCGAACAGGTATCTCGGCAAAGGGCATATTTCGTTCCCCCTTCATCGTCCAGCACTTTATGAAGCAGTCCTTTATCCAGAAACGTCCGCAGCGTTCGGTAGATCGTTACCCGGTCGTGGTCGGGGCCGAGACCACTCTCGACGTCGTTGTGGGCCAATGCATAACCCGCCTTCAAAAACAGGTCGAGCACTTCCTCCCGGCCAGCCGTGTGGCGGAGGTTAAAGCTTTTAAGTGTCTGGGCAGCGTTCATACAAATTGACGGTATAGGGTAAGGAATTTCCGACTAGCTGATCGGCTCAAACTGAAGTTTAACCAGATTCGCGTAGACGCCATCTTCCAACGTCGCCAGTTCATCGTGCGTACCTGCTTCAGCAATTTGTCCTTCGCGCAGTACGTAGATTTTATCGACCTTGCGAATAGTGGCCAACCGGTGCGCGATGATAATCGTCGTGCGGTTCTGCATCAGCTCGTCCAGCGCCGACTGTACCAGTTGTTCCGACTCGGCATCGAGCGAACTCGTTGCTTCGTCGAGTACCAGAATCGCCGGATCTTTCAGGATGGCGCGGGCAATAGCGATACGTTGCCGCTGACCGCCCGATAGTTTAACGCCCCGCTCGCCCACGATAGTTTTGAAGCCCTCGGGGAACGACTCGATGAAGTTCAGTGCATTGGCTTTGCGGGCGGCTTCGCGCACGTCGGCTTCCGTGGCCCCCAGTCGACCATATTGAATGTTCTCCATGATCGTCCCGCCGAACAGAATCACTTCCTGCGGCACAACGGCGATGTTCTTGCGAAGCTCAGTTAGGTTAAAGCTGGTCAGGTCGCGACCGTCGATGGTGATACGACCGCTGCTCAGGTTGTAGTAGCGCATCAGCAGCTGCACCAGCGTCGACTTACCGGCTCCGCTCTGCCCTACCAACGCAATCTTACGGCCGGCGGCAACGTCGAGCGACACACCTTTCAGGACAGGAATATCGGGCCGGGCCGGATACGAGAATTTGAGGTTCTCGAACTGTACATTACCCTGCACGGGTACAAACAAGGGCAACTCGTCCGAAGCGTTTACTTCCGATGCTTCACCCAGAATTTCCAGAATACGCTCCGACGATCCAACTGTTTTCTGCAACTGGGCGTACAGATCGCCCATACCGGCCACCGAACCACCGATAAATGTGGTGTATACGATAAACGTCAGCAGGTCAGAAAAGGGCATTTCGTTGTTCAGCACCAGCGAACCGCCGTACCAGACCACGCCGATAATGCCACCAAACAGGGCGAAAATGATGAACGATACGAATATGCCCCGGTATTTAGCTGCGTGCAGGGCTGTGCTGACAACCCGCTGCAAGGCTGAGCCATACCGGTTGATTTCCAGCCGTTCGTTGGTAAACGCTTTGACGATATTGACCGATTGCAGCGTTTCCTCGACAACGACGTTTGCTTCCGCCAGGTGGTCCTGCGCCCGCTTCGACAGCTTGCGGATAAATTTGCCGAAGAAGATAGCCGCAACAATGATAACCGGGAACGTTGCCAGCATGAACAGCGTCAGCTTCCAGGACACGTAGAAGATGATGGCCGTACCGATCAGCAGCGTTGCTACCTGCCGGAACAGTTCAGCTACGGTCAGCGTCAGTACGTCCTGCAACTGCGATACGTCGGCCGAAATCCGGCTCGTGAGTTCACCAACCCGGCGCTGTTCGAAAAAGGGGATCGGCAGCGTAATGATTTTGCTGTACGTGGCCCGACGTACATCGGCCATCGCCCGCTCGCTGACCTGCGAGAAAAAGTAAATGCGGAAGAACGAAAAAATGGCCTGCGCGACCAGTACGCCCACAAAAAACAGCGTGACCTGGTTGAGCGTGTAGGCTGATTTACCCTGAATAACGCTGGTGATCTGCCCGATAAGCAAACCAAAGCTCATCGTCGTTCCCGCCGACAGGATCAGGAACACAAACCCAATGATGTATTGCAAGCGATAGGGCCGCACGAACTGAAAGATGCTCAGTGCCTTGCGGAACCCTTCTTTTGTTACGCGTTTTTTGTCGGCCTCGTCCGATTCGCTATCGGTACCTCTTCGTTTAGCCATTGCTTTGCTCGTCAACCGGCAGCTAACCGGTATGCGTTAATTAATCTAGTTGTCCTTTATAGCCTGACTGCTCAAAAATTTGCCGGGCATCGGCGTTCTGCATCAGTTCCCGGATGCCTACGCTTCGTTTGTCGTAATAGGCACTGACGATACGCCAGCCTACCCAACGACCAATAGCCCCCGGTGCAGACCGTCCGATCTCGGCCGTGAAGGGCCGTTCGTTCATGTACCGCTGCTTGATTGCCGGGCTCGTCTGATACAGCAGCCGCTCGTCAATGAAATGACCCCAGACAATGTCCTGCGCGTTAAACGTTTCGGTCAGTTGCTTGTCTGTATAGCCGATGATCAGACTATCAGGAACGGCTTCTTTGCTGGGCAACATGGTCCGCGTGAAGACATAGCCTTTACCGTAGTAGATCATGTCGGCCAGCAGCGTCTGATCGGTACGGTTAGTCGCATTATACCGGTCCGATATAGCGAAGATAACAGCTGGCACTATGTATTCCGGCTGATACCGGCGTAGAATGTATTGAGGAAACGTTGGACCTACCGGACGATACTTCGATTTGGGACCGGCGAAATAGTCGATTCCGATAATAACCAGGCTGTCGTTGACAATCAGGTCAGGCCCCATAAAGCCTGTCGCAATCGTTTCGACGTGGGGGGCCTTGAAGTCCGGGAAGTCTTTTTTGATATTGGCGAAGGCGTCGGCGAGCTGGGTGCGCAATTCACTAAAGTCACCGTACTCATCCTGTAGTTGCTTGTTGAAATCCTGCAAAGCCGGATTGTTGACCCGGTCAGTCAATTCCCGGACGAGGGCCGTATCATTACCGGCCTGGTTCGCGTTAAAATACAATTGAGCGACGGCGGGATGCTGATTCAGGAAGGCGCGGACGTCGTCGGCCGATTTGGCGGCAAACAGTTGCTGATCGAGCCGAACAACCGACACGTCATCGGGTTTTGAGCATGAACACAGCCATAACCCGCAAAATAGCCCGAGCAGGGCAACGCGTATTTGCATGAAAATCACCGGTTTTCTATATTGAAAACGTACAAAATTATGAAAAAAGTTGCAGGGTTCGGGCTCATTTCATTGCTTCTGCTGAGTGCGCTCAGTCAGGCGCAGACTAAGTCACCGGCCCTCTACCGGTTGAAAACGAAAGAATCCAGCGTTACTGAGCGACGATTTCGAAAAATTCTCGGCGATAATTATGACGGGCAGGATCAGAACCGGCGCGACTACGAGGATGACCGCAAACGGCGCCGTCGGCGGCAAACTACCGGCCTGAACGACGAAACAGGCCCAGACTACGCCCGCCCGACTCACCTCATCGAAATGGGACTTCGCTTCGCCCCGCACCTCGACCTAAACACGGCCGATGGCTCGGGGTCGTACTTAGGTTTTCGGAACAATGGCGCGGGCATGCGGTTCAGCGTCGGCCCAACGCTCGACTACTATTTTTTCAAGGATCGCTACGCCTTCAGCACCGGCTTGTGGTATACGGTGAAACGATCAGGTTTTCAGATGCCGGGGACGTTCGGGCAGTCGCGGTTCAATCCAAATTTACCCGAGCAGGAATCGACTTATAATCTTCAGTATCTCCAATTGCCGGTTACGGTGAAACTGTTTGCCAATGACATTGCGCCGGGCGTACGACTCTACGTACAAACAGGGGGGCTGCTGAGTTTGAAGCTAGCCGAGAAAGCGCAGGACAAAGCCCGGAACGGTCTTTACCTGGCCGAAAGCGGTGGCGACCGGCGACAATACGGGTTCGGCGATATTGAGTTGCTGCTCGGTACGGGTGTGCAGTACAAGCTCAACCGCAACAACGCGCTCAACCTGGGTATCAGCTATCAACGCGGTCTGCTGAACGTTGCCCGTGGGCGGGAATTAGTATCCAAGAACCGGGTGGTATCGATTGACTTAGGATTCCAGTTTTGATGGTTTTAAACACGGAGGTTTTAGAGGTTTCACAGAGTACACGGAGGAACAGAAATGTCGGGTTGAAATCCGGTGCTTCTATTTATTCTCTGTTATCTCCGTGAAACCTCCGTGTTCTCTGTGTTTAAATCATCAGATCCGCATCTCGACACCTTTACCGCTCAGATAGCCTTTCAGATCTGGAATATCGATTTCGCGGAAGTGGAAGATACTGGCAGCTAGTCCCGCGTCGGCTTTACCCGTTGTGAAGACATCAACGAAATGGTCCATTGTACCGGCCCCGCCTGACGCGATGACGGGAATGTTGGCCGCACCGGAAATTTGCGCCGTCAACTCGATGGCAAAACCGGCTTTCGTACCGTCGGCATCCATCGACGTCAGCAGCAGCTCGCCCGCCCCACGCTCCTCAACCTCCTTCGCCCAAGCGATCGTACGTAGTTCGGTTGGTTTACGACCGCCGTGCGTATGAACGATATGCTCCCCGTCGACGTAGCGTGTGTCGATGGCGACGACCACACACTGACTGCCAAATTCCAGCGCCAGTTCATTGACCAGGTCGGGATTCCGCACTGCCGATGAATTGATCGAAATTTTATCGGCTCCCGCGTTCAGCAGCGCCGACACATCGGCCACCGACGAAATACCGCCCCCGACGGTGAACGGAATATTGATCGTATGTGCGACATTCCTAACCAGTTCGATCAACGTTTTGCGCTCGTCGACGGTGGCCGTGATGTCCAGAAACACCAGTTCGTCAGCGCCCTGTTCGGCGTACATAGCAGCCAACGCCACGGGGTCGCCAGCATCGCGCAGATTCACAAAGTTGGTCCCTTTTACGGTGCGACCATCTTTTATATCAAGGCAGGGTATGATTCGTTTTGTCAGCATCAGTAGCTGTCGATTAGTTTTCGTTGCATATACAGGTTTGGATCGTCAGGCAAAACGAAGCCAAACTGCTCATAGAGGGTGTGTGCATCTTTCGTGACCAGCGTCCAGCGCCGAAGTCCCTGCAAATCGGGGTAGTCGATGATGTATTGCACCAGCCGTTTCGACAACCCTTGCCCGCGCTGTTCTTTCGCCACGAATACGTCTGACAGGTACGCAAAGGTGGTATAGTCGGTAATGACGCGGGCAAAGCCAACCTGCCGATCATTGTTGTAAATACCAAAGCAGAGCGAGTTATCGATGGCTTTTTGTACCAGTTCCAACGGCATATTTTTCGCCCAGTACGACTCCTGACTTAGGAACTGATGAATAACCGTCAGATCAAGCCGCGATTTGTCGGTGCTGATTATGTAGTCGTTATCCATCGCTATGTAGTGGCAAACCGGCTCAGTTCTTTCAGCGTAACACGGCCTTCGTAAATCGCCTTACCGACGATGACGCCAAACAGGTTCATATCGGCCAGCGTTTCGATATCCGCCATATTGCTGACTCCCCCACTGGCAATGATGTTTAATTTGGGCAATTGATCCTGCATGGTACGGTACAGGTCAAACGACGGGCCTTGCAGCAATCCGTCTTTTGCCACGTCGGTACTGATGACATACTGAATGCCTTTGTCGACCCAGTTCTGTACGAAATCGTAGACCCAGACATCGGTACCTTCTTCCCAGCCACTGACGGCGATTTTTTCGTTTTTCGCATCGGCCCCCAGAATAATCTTGTCGGAACCGTGCTGCGACAGCCACCGCTCCATCACGTCGGGCTGTTTCACGGCGATACTGCCACCGGTTATTTGTCTGGCTCCGCATTCGAAGGCGATCTGCAAATCTTCGTCGGACTGAACGCCACCGCCAAAGTCGACGTGCAGGCTGGTTTTTCCGGCAATCAGTTCCAGCACTTTCCAGTTGATAACGCGCTTCGCCTTGGCCCCATCGAGATCGACCAGGTGCAGCCGTGTCAGACCAGCGTCTTCGAACTGCTGGGCGACTTCCAGCGGTCGGGCGTTGTATTCTTTTTTCTGACTGTAATCGCCCTGCGTCAGCCGGACAGCTTTACCGTCGATGAGATCAATAGCGGGGATGATATGCATGGCTTTCTAAACACAGAGAAACAGAGGTTTTCACGGAGAAAACAGAGTCTCTTACTTCCTCTGTGAAAACCTCCGTGACCTCTGTGTTAAATTTATAACCGTAAGAAGTTCTCAAGTATTCGCTGGCCGACGTTGCCGCTGATTTCGGCGTGGAACTGGGCCGCGTAGAAGTTGTCGCGGTGCAGCATCGCGCTGAAGGGCCGGCCGTATTCGCAGACAGCCGTAGTGTGTTCGCAAACGTCGGCGGCATAGCTATGGACGAAGTAAACGTAGTCGTTTTCCGTCAGACCAGCCGTCAGTGGGCTTTTCAGCGAATGGATGCTGTTCCAGCCCGTATGCGGCACTTTCAGGCCAACGTCGCCCGGTAGCCGACGAACGTCGATGTCGAAGATGCCCATGCAGGTAGCGTCGTTTTCTTCCGAGTGACGGCACATCAGCTGCATACCCACGCAGGTACCCAACACCGGCTGTTTAAGCGACGGAATTAGCTTGTCGAGGCCGCGTTGCCGCAGGTACGCCATGGCCGTACTGGCTTCGCCCACGCCGGGGAAGATCACCTTGTCGGCCGAGCGGATTTCGGCTTCGTCGTCCGTAAGCAGGTAATTGGCACCCAGTCGGTCGAGGGCGTACATGACCGACTGTACATTCCCCGCGTTGTATTTGATAATAACCGTTTTCATAAAGCAAAAGCCCGGCTGATAAACCGGGCTTGGGTATGGCTGTGAGGAAAAATCCAGAAACAATCGTACCGCCCGTCGCTAACGGCGGTGATGAACATAGGCAACTGTCTGGTAGTAACTCATGTAGCAAAAGTACCGGACGCAGGGCGCAAAATCAACCGCTAGCCCGAAACTGGCTACGGTTCTATAGGTCGGATTCGTATCTTCTGAGGGGTAACCGTTGTAAAGTTACCGGTCAGATCATCGACACGCTCCGTCAGTAGTTTGATCAGGAGCTGCTTCATCGTCTCCGTTTCCTTAAACTGGTAACGAAGAAACACAACACTGATTCCCCGAACGTTATGTGCGAAGACCCACTCGCCGAAGTCTTTATCTTCAGTCAGGATAATCCGAGCTGGTACGCGCGAGAGAAAAATTACCTCTTCATCCCGTATACCACTATTTGATTCGTTAATTGAATAAACATCGATACCTCGTTCACGAATCGCTCGAATCAAGGCATGATCAATATTCTCGTCGGCGATAATCATGCTGCGTTGAGCATAATAACTTCTTCACTCGCTAGCACATTCGACGCATATTGGAACACGGCTAATAGATCATCGAGTGTAAGCGTCGGATACATTGCCAGCAAATCGGTAGTAGTAGCCCCTTCCGAAAGTTTGCGTAGCAGCAACTCAACCGTAATGCGAGTACCTCGTATAACTGGTTTACCCAGCATAACCCGGTAATCGGCGTGAATGCGATCGGTATAATTCATAGCTATGCAATGTAATCAGTAATCGAACTGTCTCAAAAAGCGGGATGCTATTTGTAGGGTCGTTTAAACAAATAGCATCCCGCTGTTCGAGCCACCTTATACAGTAACCGTTTCGACTGATGTCGACTGCAGGGCTTTGCGAACCGCCGGGGCGACTTTCGTCCCGAACAGTTCGATAGACCGTAGGTTTTGCTTATGCGAAATCAGATGACCACCAATCATCTGGCCCAGATAACGCGTGTTCTGAAACAGCTCGTGGAAATGCAGAATCTTGTCGATTACCTGCTGCGGACTACCAACCATGAGCGGTCCGTATTTCCGCGTCTGCTCGTACTGCTCACGGCTGATGGGGGGCCAGCCCCGCTCCCGCCCAACCCGGTTCATCAACAGCTCATAGGGTGGCCAGAACTCGTTCGATGCCTGCTGCGAATCGTCGGCGATGTAGAACTGCGAGTTGGCTGCCAGTTGTAGCTTAGTCACATCGTGGCCCGCCTGCGCAGCCGATTCCCGGTACAGATTTATGAATGGTACGAACCGTTCGGGTGTACCGCCTAACATGGCTACTGTCATCGGTAGATTAAGCCGACCCGCCCGAACCGCCGATGCGGGCGTACCACCCACGGCAATCCAGATCGGTAGTTTTTCCTGCAAGGGACGCGGGTAGATGCCAGCCTGTTTCAGCGGTGCCCGGAGCTTACCAGACCACGTAACTTTTTCACTTTCGTTGATAGCCAATAGCAGGTTTAGCTTCTCCGTAAACAACTCATTGTAGTCGCTCAGGTCGTAGCCAAACAGCGGAAACGACTCGGTAAAGGAGCCTCGCCCAGCCAGAATCTCCGCCCGACCGTTCGAGATCAGATCCAGCGTAGCGAAATTCTGAAACGTGCGTACCGGATCGGCGGAACTCAGCACCGTTACCGCGCTCGATAGTCGGATGGTTTTGGTTTGAGCCGCAGCCGCAGCCAGTATCACTTCGGGAGCCGAGATAATAAAGTCGGGGCGGTGGTGCTCGCCCAGCGCAAACACGTCGAGCCCAACCTCGTCGGCCAGTTTTATTTCTTCCAGCAGGTCCTGCATCCGCTGATGCGCATTGACGGCCTGCCCTGCTTTATTATCGGGATTTACCTCTCCGAAACTACTAATACCGAGTTCCATATATTTCCAGAAGTATTAGATGTAGATACATCATTTTAATTACTAACACAGTCGCTTTACAAAACGTGCCCGTATCCATCAGAAGAGGCTTCCTTGTATGACTTTCGGTTGCAGAACAGGTTCACGCAGGTTAAGCCCGCAATGTTTGTTCAGTTCACGAACCCAATACAGAATCAACTCGGGCGCAGTGTCGTTGTCGGCCCCGCCGTGGATAAACAGGTAAGCCGTCTGTAGCCCTTTTTCAAACCACGTTTTCAGCCGCTGTATCCAGGCGTCCGTGCGGCTGTAATCGGTCGGGTGGCCTTCGTTGGCGATGAAGCGCAGGGTCAGGACTGGGCTGCTTAGTCCCATATGTAGTACGTCGCGCCGGCCCGCTACGTCGGTAATGACGACGTGCCGACGTAGCGCATGTAATCGTTCGAGCGTTTGCGACCAAAGCGCGGCTTTACTAAACCAGTCGGGATGTCGGAATTCAACGGCTACGTTCAGCTCGTCGGGCAAGTGTTTCAGGTAACTTTCCAGTAACGGCCACTTATCGGGGCCAAAATGGGGCGGCAGTTGCAGGAAACTCATACCCAGAAATTCTTCCAGTTGCAGCACCGCGTTGACAAACTCTTCGGTTTGTAATTCGGTCGCAATCAGTTGCCGGTCGTGGCTAATCAGTTGTGGGAATTTGGGGCAGTAGGTAAAGCCGGGCGTCGCTTCAGTTTTCCACTTCTCGATCATCCCCGGCGTCGGAATCTGGTAGTGCGTCAGGTTCAGCTCGATGGTGTTGAATTGCCGGGTGTAGTGGTGCAGAAAGTCTTTCTCTTTTGCGTTTGTCGGATAGACTTTGCCGACGTAATCTTTGTTGGCCCAGATCGGCCCACCGATGTGTACCTGCGGCCGAGCGGTAGGTTCAACGTCCGTCCAGACGCGCGCATTAAACGCATTTCCGGGCGGCAGCGCGAAGTTAACTGTGTCAAGATTAGGGGCTTTTCCAAATTCCATAGCCGTTGAGATGAAGTAACCTAGCAAGTAAAAATACGGCTCGTTTGTTTGAAAACCCATCGCTGACGGCACGCTATCCAGTCTTTAGGTGCAGGTTTACGTACTGTCTCCCAAACGAATGTTACACATTAGGAATGATTCCACTCGCGGTACCCGATAGCTCATTATACAGCCAGCAGCTACACGCAAATCGTCAGCCCGTCCGGTATTTCCCGCGACGGGCTTATTTTTGTCGTCTAATCGGGCACAGCCCCGCCACAACGAATGATCGCCAAGACATATTCACCCCAGGACATTGAAGCCAAATGGTATCAGTACTGGCTCGACAATAAGCTGTTCAAATCGACGCCCGACGAGCGGGAGCCCTACACCATCGTGATTCCGCCACCCAACGTCACGGGTGTGCTGCACATGGGTCACATGCTCAACAACACCATTCAGGACGTGCTGATTCGTAAGGCGCGGATGGAAGGCAAAAATGCCTGCTGGGTGCCGGGTACCGACCATGCGAGTATCGCGACTGAAGCGAAAGTCGTGGCGATGCTGGCGGAGCGGGGCATCAAAAAGCAGGACCTCACCCGCGACGAGTTTCTGGCGTACGCCTGGGAATGGAAAGAAAAATACGGCGGCATCATCCTGAGTCAGCTGGCTAAACTCGGTGCGTCCTGCGACTGGGATCGAACCCGCTTTACGATGGAGCCGGACCTGTATCAGTCAGTGATCGACGTGTTCGTTGACCTGTACGAAAAAGGCCTGATCTATCGCGGCATTCGCATGGTTAACTGGGACCCGCAGGGGCGCACGGCGGTGTCGGATGAAGAGGTCATCACCAAAGAAGTACAACAGAAGCTGGTCTACATCCGCTACGCCATTAAAGGCAGCACGACCGATACCGGCGAACCCGAGTACATCACGATCGCGACCGTTCGGCCGGAAACGATTATGGCCGATGCAGCCATCGCCGTCAATCCGAACGACGAACGATACACGCATTTGCACGGTAAAACGGCGATCATTCCGCTGATCAACCGGGAAGTACCGATCATCACCGACGAGTACGTTGCGATGGATTTCGGCACGGGCGGTCTGAAAGTGACGCCTGCCCACGACCCCAATGACTATAGCTTAGGAATCAAGCACAACCTACCGGTTCTCGACATTCTGAACGACGACGGCACGCTAAACGAGAAAGCGCAGATTCTGGTCGGGCAGGATCGGTTTGCTGCCCGGAAAGCGATCATCAAACTGCTGGATGAAGCGGGGCATCTGGTCAAGACCGAAGATAACAAGTCGAACGTCGGCACATCGGAGCGGACGGGCGCGGTTATCGAGCCGAAGCTATCGTTGCAGTGGTTCCTGAAGATGGAGCAACTGGCTAAACCCGCCCTCGACGGTGTCATGGACGATACGATTCAGCTGGTTCCGCCGAAGTTCAAGAACATGTACCGGGCCTGGATGGAGAACGTTCACGACTGGTGTATCAGCCGACAATTGTGGTGGGGACAGCGCATTCCGGCTTACTATCTACAGGACGGTACCGTAATCGTAGCCCGCAGTAAGCACGAAGCGCTGGAGAAGGTGCAGCACGAGAAGCTGCTGTTCGCCATGACCGAAGCCGATCTGACGCAGGACGACGACGTACTCGATACGTGGTTCTCATCGTGGCTGTGGCCGATCTCGGTATTCAACGGTATCGAAGAACCCAACAACCCCGACATCAACTATTACTATCCGACCAACGACCTTGTTACGGCACCGGAGATTCTGTTCTTCTGGGTGGCCCGGATGATCATTGCCGGCTACGAGTACAAAGGCGAAGCGCCGTTTAAAAACGTCTACCTGACCGGTATCGTCCGCGACAAGCTGGGCCGGAAAATGTCGAAGTCGCTGGGTAACTCACCCGATCCGCTCGACCTGATCGATCAGTACGGGGCCGACGGCGTTCGGACGGGCATGCTGTTCAGTTCTCCCGCCGGTAATGATTTGCCGTTCGACGAGAAGTTGGTTGAGCAGGGCCGTAATTTCAGCAACAAGATCTGGAACGCCTTCCGGCTGGTCAAAAGCTGGACGGTATCGGAAACAGCCGATGCTGGTGCCAACGCGCTATCGGTTCAGTGGTTCGACGCAAAGCTAAACGCGACGCTGGCTGAAATCGAAGACCTGTTCAGCAAGTTCCGCATTTCCGATGCACTACAGGCCATCTACAAACTGATCTGGGACGACTTCTGTGCGCAATATCTCGAACTGATCAAACCGGCTTACGACACCGAAGCCGGGGCGGCACAACCCATCGACCAGGCAACGTTCGACGCGACGATTAACTTCTTCGAGCGGTTGATGTGCCTGGCGCATCCGTTCATGCCGTTTATCACCGAAGAAATCTGGCAGGACATCCGCGACCGGAAGGAAGGCGACAGCATCTGCGTAGCCCCGTTCCCAAAGGCCGGCACCGTCGATCAGCAGATTCTGGTCGACTTCGATACGCTGTTCGGGATCGTATCGAACATTCGGAATATCCGAAACACCAAGCAGCTTTCGCCCAAAACCGAGCTGCCCCTGGCCATTCGCACGGCCGATAAGCAGCGGTTCAGCACGCTGGAGCCACTGATTCAGAAAATGGCGAATGTGTCCGCGATTACGTACACGAGCGAGAAAGCCGAGGGAACTGCGTTCCTGATCAAGGCCGACGAGTTCTTCGTTAACCTGGCCGGTGAAGTGGACGCAGAGCAGGAAATTGCCAACGCGCAGAAAGAGCTTGACTACCTGACCGGCTTCCGCGAGTCGACGCTAAAAAAGCTGTCGAACGAAAAGTTTGTCGCCAATGCCAAGCCCGAACTGGTTGAGCGCGAACGACAGAAACTAGCCGACGCCGACGCCAAGATTCAGGCGCTGAACGAACGACTGCAAAGCCTGACAGCCAATAGCTAAGCATTTACGTTTGTTGACTAAGTGTACTGTGGTTCGGTGATTTCGGTTGCCGAACCACAGCATTTTACAGCCAGTCATCATAGCACCACTGCATTGACATTCTTCCTTTTTCTAATTTTCAGTCATAAAATAGTGCGAATCGTTCTATTTTTACCCGAATTACCACGTCTACGTCACCAATTACTGCCGTTATGAACAAGTGCATTTTTCTCGATCGCGACGGTGTTTTGAATGTAGATCGGCCCGACTACGTGTATCGGATCGACGACTTTATCATTCCCGACGGCGTTCCCCAGGCGTTACAATTGCTCAAAGACGCGGGGTATCTGCTGATTATCATCACCAATCAGGCTGGTATCGCCCGTGGCCTGTATACCCGCGACGATGTCATGAAGTGCTACGATTATCTACAGCAGCAGTGTGGTAATCTGATCGATGCTATTTATTACTGCCCGCATCACCCCAAGTTCGATTCCGAGTCGCTGATGCGGAAGCCTGGTTCGCTGATGATCGAGAAGGCGATGGCGAAGTACAACATCCAGCCAGACACGTCGTGGATGATCGGCGACGCGCTGCGGGACATGCAGGCAGGCCGGCGGGCGGGCGTCCGAACGGTACGCATCGCGCACCCAACCGCAACGGATTTGCAGGAAAGCGAACGCTGCGCTACCGATCTGCTTGAAGCCTCGCACTACGTGCTCAGCCAGGGATAGTCCAACTCTATACACAAAAAATGGCCCCGTGAACCAGTCATCACGGGGCCATTTTTTGTAGTATCGTACCGGTCAGGCGCGTACCTGATGCACCGAAGCGGATTTTTGCACACTGCCGTAGGCCGGGCAGTTCGAGCGCCGGGAGCAGGCTCCCATTGACAGGGCAACCAACGCGGTTGCCACAACAAGTAGTTTTTTCATGAATAATGCGTTGCGTTCAGTGTCAGACAGATAACGAATTCTGTGCCAGAAGCGTATGCTGGTATCGTGTCGGTTTAACAATCGGTGCTAACCCGACACGACACCCCTCCTGCTATTCCTCTACCTTGGCCAATTCGGCCGCTTCTTCCCGTTCCTCAGCCGCTTCGGTCGCTTCCAGCTCGGTCATGCCGGGCTCAGCACCGCCATAACCCAGAATTTTTAGCATTACCTCGCTGTTCTGCTCCGGCGCAAACAAACGCGACCGCATGTTGCCCTCCTCGTCCATGTCCACAATCACATGCTGCGGGGCCGGAATCAGGCAGTGCTGAATACCGCCGTAGCCGCCCAGCGACTCCTGATAAGCACCGGTATGGAACAGACCGACGTACTGCTCTTCCTGGTCCTGATTGAAGATCGGCAGGTATAGGTCAGCGCTGTGCGTTTCCGTGTTGTAGAAATCGTGGGAGTCGCAGGTCAGACCGCCGAGATTGACTTTCTGGTACGGACTATCCCAGTTGTTGACGGCCAGCATGATGTATTTCTGGCCCAGTCCCCATGAGTCGGGTAGCTGCGTAATAAACGATCCGTCGATCATGTACCACAGCTCTTTATCGTTCTGTAGCTTCTGATCGATCACGTTGTAGATCACGGCACCGCTTTCCCCCACCGTATAGGAACCAAACTCGGTGAAGATGTGCGGTACCGGTACGTTGTTCTTGTTACAGATCCACTGGATCGACTCCACGATCTGATCGATCATGGCCTGGTAATCGTAGGTGAACTGGAACGACGTCTGAATCGGCATACCACCGCCGATGTCGATCGAATCGAGTTCGGGGCACACCTTCGCCAGTTCGCAGTATTTGTACATAAACCGGCTCAGCTCGCTCCAGTAGTACGCGCTGTCTTTGATGCCCGTATTGATGAAGAAGTGCAGCATCTTGAGCTTGAACCGCTCGTTGGGTGCGATCTTGGTCCGGTACAGTTCGTTAACGTCGCTGTAGCGGATACCCAAGCGGGAGGTGTAGAAAGCGAAGTTTGGTTCTTCGTCGGTTGCAATCCGGATACCAAAATTGACCGATTCCGCCGTTACTGCGTTCTCGTAGGCTTCGATTTCCTTCAGGTTGTCGAGTACCGGCACAACGTTGAAGCCTTCGTTGATCATCTCGCTCAGGTACTGCGTGTACAGGGGGCGCTTGTAGCCGTTGGCGATGATGTACGTCTGCTTGCTGATCTTATTCATCTTGTACAGTTCGCGTACAATCTGAATATCATAAGCCGACGACGTCTCAAGATGAACGTTATTTTTCAGTACCTCATCGAGCACAAATTTGAAGTGGGATGACTTCGTGCAGTAACAGTACGTGTAGTTGCCTTTGTAGTTGTACCGCTTCATTGCATTTTTAAACAGCTGCTTGGCATGCTGAATATGCTCGGTAATCTTCGGCAGAAACGTCAGTTTGAGGGGCGTACCATACTGCTTTACAATGTCCATCAGGGGTACATTGTTGAACAACAGTTCGTTGTTCTCGACATTGAACTCCCGCGTGGGAAATTCGAACGTCTGGTCAATCAGGTCATAGTAAGTTTTCATCCCTACGATTGGCACCTAAAAAGAAGTTATGGTTCTAAAAAAAACAGGCGCGAAAATGGCCGTAAAAGTTGGGCTTTACAAGGGCCTGAACGCGCGCTTTGTATAGAACAGTAGCAGGAAAGTTTTTGATTCAAAAACGATGTTAAGATTTTGCGGTTAGTGTGCGGCTTCCCGGTTCCGGCCGAATGCCCTACTTTTGCGATCAGTTCAGTTTTACGTACCGTCTAATGCCCCAGTCTATCCATTTCATTGCCATCGGCGGAAGTGTCATGCACAATCTGGCGATTTCGCTTCAGCAAGCCGGTCATACCGTTACCGGCTCCGACGATGTGATCTATGAGCCGTCGCACACGCGGTTGAGTCAGCATCAGCTCCTGCCAACGGAACTGGGCTGGTTTCCCGACAGAATTCAGGCGGGGCTGGACGCGGTTATCGTGGGTATGCACGCCCGGCCCGACAACCCGGAGCTGCTGCGGGCGCAGGAGCTGAAGCTGCCGATCTTTTCGCTGCCGGCCTACATCTACCAGCACAGTCAGCAAAAGCAGCGCATCGTTATCGCGGGAAGCCACGGCAAAACCACGATTACGGCCATGCTGATGCACGTACTGACCTTCCACAATCGTGCGTTCGACTACCTGGTCGGTACGACGCTCGACGGCTACGAGTCGACGGTTCGGCTGTCTGCTCAGGCTCCGTTGATCGTTATCGAAGGCGATGCCTACGCATCCTCACCGCTCGATCCGACGCCTAAGTTTCTGAACTACCAGCCCCATATCGCGCTCATCAGCGGTATCGCCTGGGATCACGTCAGCATCTACCCTACCTGGGACCGCTACGTCGATCAATTCGAAGAACTGGCCGAAGCCATGCCGAAAGCGGGTATTCTGATCTTCGACGAAGACGACAACATGCTCGACATCATCGGGCAGAAGGAGCGTACGGATATCACGAAACTGCCGTACCAGCCGCACCCCAGCAAAATCATCGACGGACAAACGTATCTGCTGCCCCGCAGAGGTGATAAGATACCGGTGCCCGTATTTGGTGAGCACAACATGAAGAACATCGCGGCAGCCATGACCGTCTGCGACCGGATCGGTATTACCGAAGAGCAGTTTTACGCGGCCATTCCGACGTTCAAGGCGGTTCCGCACCGGCTGGAGCAGGTGATCGAACGCAACGGAAAGCGACTCTTTCGCGATTTCGCTTACGCTCCCGCCAAGGTAGAGGCTACTACAGCAGCCGTTCGGGCACAGTTTCCCGGTAATTCGGTCGTAGCCGTGGCCGAACTTCACGCGGTAAACCTGATACCCGCCTTTCTGGAAGAGTACCGGCAAACGATGGACAAAGCCAATCAGGCAGCCGTATTCATCAACGTAGCGGGCTTTTCGGCGGACGAGCGGGCGCTGGTCAACATCGACGCCGTACGTACTACTTTTGGCCGTCCGGATCTGACGGTGCTGACGGATGCGGAAGCGCTGCGGCAGTATTTACTCGACAAACGCGACAAAGCCACTATTTTTCTGCTGATGAGTTCCGGCTCATTCGGCGATTTAAATTTTACCGAACTGGTCGACGCACTGCTGTAGGGCGCGTCGGCTTTACGTAGTCAACATATCCCATGCAAAGTATTGTCGTTTATTGTGCGTCCAGCCCCGGCACCAATCCGGTTTACAAAGACGCAGCCATTGAGTTAGGCGAAAAAATGGCCCGTTCCAACGTCCGGCTGATCTACGGCGGTGGCGGTTTTGGGCTAATGGGTACCGTCGCCGACGCCGTACTGCGTAACGACGGTCAGGTAACCGGGGTCATTCCCAATTTTCTGGCGGATCTGGAAGTTGCACACCAGACCCTGACCGAGATTCACTTCGTCGAAACCATGCACGAGCGTAAGTTCAAGATGGTACAGTTGTCGAAGGGTGTCATTGCGCTACCCGGTGGCTACGGTACCTACGACGAACTGTTCGAGATTCTGGCCTGGCGGCAACTCAAGCTCTACGACGGTCCGATCGTACTGCTCAACATCAACGGCTATTACGACCTGATGCTGCAACAGCTCGACCGGGGGGTACAGGATGGTTTCATCAAGCCGGAAAACCGCGAACTTCTGCTCGTCGCCGACACCGTCGATGAAGCGCTGGCGTTGATTCAGCAGTTCTGGGAGCAGATTTAATGGCAAACTTAGTCAATACAATAAGGCCGCGTTTTCTGACGAAAGCGCGGCCTTATTGTATTGATCCTTTCTGTCATCCCGACGCTAAAGCAGCTTTTGAATATCGCTCTCGATCGTTTCGGGTTTGGTCGTCGGCGCGTACCGCTTGTAGGGCTTACCGGTTCGGTCAACCAGGAACTTGGTGAAGTTCCATTTGATCCGGCTACCCAGAAAGCCGCCTAATTCGTTTTTCAGATACTTGAAGACGGGCTGTGTGTTCGGTCCGTTGACGTCACCTTTCGCGGTCAGCGTGAACGTAACACCATGATTGATCCTACAGACCTGCTCCATGGTGTCGTTGGTTTCTGGCTCCTGTCCCTGAAACTGATCGCAGGGGAAACCCAGTACCACCAGTCCTTTGTCGCGGTATTGCTGATGCAGTTTTTCCAGGCCATCGAACTGAGGAGCCAAGCCGCATTTAGTCGCGGTATTGACGATCAGGACCACGTTACCCCGAAAATCAGCCATTGGCAGGTCTTCGCCTTTGGTCGTCTTGGCGGCTAATTGATAAAAAGGACTTTCCATTCGTAGTTTGTGTTGGTTGCGTTACGCTATTTATGAGTAACTAATTTTTGTCATCCCGAGCCTGCAAGGGAGCTTCGCTAGTAAGCAAATGATTGTCTTCTAGCGAAGATCCCTCGCAGGCTCGGGATGACAAAAGATTCATAAACGTCTAATATACAGACATTTATATAAATAGTTGTTTGTAACGTGCAATCTGGACTAGCGAATCAGAAATGACATCACTGGAATAATCAACAAAAAGGGGATATGATTCAGCATCATACCCCCTTCTACTTTTGTGAGTTACTGACTACTTCTTCGACGCGGAGAACGAATACGGTGCATCGGCAGGATTCGTACCACGCTTCGTATTGGGCTTATCGGTCATTTGCACGTCAAGCGTAGCGCCTTTCATCAGTTCACTGTGGCTTAGCCAGTTCGGGCTATAGGTCTTTCCGTTCAGCTTAACGTCCTGCACGTAGCGGTTTTGCGCGCCGTTGTTGGCCGCGTTGACCGTCAGTGTTTTGCCGTTTTCCAGTTGTAGCGTTACCTTCTTGAACAGCGGAGCCCCCAGCACGTACTGATCGGTACCGGGACAGACCGGGTAAAAACCCATCGAGGAGAACACGTACCAGGCCGAGGTTTGCCCGTTGTCTTCGTCGCCACAGTAGCCGTCGGGTGTTGGCTGGTACAGGCGATTCATCACCTCGCGAAGCCAATACTGCGCTTTCCACGGCTGACCGGCATAGTTATACAGGTAGATCATGTGCTGAATCGGCTGGTTGCCGTGGGCATAGTTACCCATGTTCATGATCTGCATCTCCCGAATTTCGTGAATGACCGAGCCATAGTACGAGTCATCGAATACGGGCGGCACGACAAACACCGAATCGAGCATTTTGGCGAAACCGGCCCGACCGCCCATCAGATCGCTCAGGCCCTGTACGTCGTGGAAAACCGACCAGGTGTAGTGCCAGCTGTTACCCTCCGTGAACGCATCACCCCACTTAAACGGATTGAACAGCGACTGAAACGTACCGTTCTCGTTTTTCCCGCGCATCAGTTTGGTGCTGGGGTCAAACAGGTTGCGGTAGTTCTGGCTGCGTTTGGCAAACAGATCAATCTCGGCCTGCGGACGCTTTAATTCCTTCGCCAGTTGCCAGATGGTGAAGTCGTCATAGGCGTATTCAAGCGTACGGGCGGCATTCTCGTTGATCTTGACATCGTACGGGACATAGCCCAGCTTGTTGTAGTAAGCCGCCCCTTTACGACCAACCGACGACAAGGGTCCTTCGGTCTGCGTATTTTTCAGGATCGCTTCGTACAACTTGTTGATGTCGTAGCCCTGCCGGTTTCCTTTGAGATACGCATCCGCAATGATCGACGCCGAGTTGGAACCGACCATACAATCGCGGTGGCCGGGACTCGCCCACTCGGGCAGGAAGCCGCTTTCCTTATAGGCGTTCTCAAGCCCCGCCATAATATGGCTATTCAGCGTCGGCTGAGTCAGGTTGAACAGCGGAAACACGGCCCGGAACGTATCCCAGAAGCCATTATCGGTAAACATATAGCCTGGCAGTACCTGTCCGTTGTACGGGCTGTAGTGCACGATCTGCTTCTTGTCGTCGATCTCGTAGAACTTACGCGGAAACAGCATTGTCCGGTACAGGCAGGAATAGAACGTCCGGGTCTGATCGGCGGTACCGCCCGAAACGAGCATCCGCTTCATCTCGGTGTTCCAGATCGCTTTCGCCTTGTTTTTCACCGTATCGAACGAATCGTTACCGATCTCCTGTAGGTTGCGTTCAGCCTGCTCAGGACTGATGAACGATGAAGCAACCCGCGCATAGACCTGTTCGCCCTTGCGCGTTTTGAACCCAACGACGGCCCCGACGTGATTCGCCTGCTTGGCCAGTTGCGTCGCTGATAACGTATCGCCACTCCAGACGGCGGTGTTGGCAAACGGCCGGTCGAACTGGATGACGAAGTAGTTTTTGAAATTGGCCGGAACGCCCCCGCTGTTCTTGGTCGTGTAGCCGACGATACGGTTTTTGCCCGGAATAATCTGAATCGACGATCCTTTGTCGAGTGCATCGATCACGACAAACGACGAATCGGTTTCGGGAAAGGTAAAACGCAGAGCAGCGGCCCGTTCGGTCGGGCTGATCTCCGTCGTTACGTTATGGTCGGCGAGATAAACGCTGTAGTAGTACGGCTTGGCAATTTCAGACTTGTGCGAAAACCAGCTGGCCCGGTCGTCTTCTTTGTACCGGCGCTTACCAGTAATCGGCATGATGGCAAACTGCCCGTAGTCGTTGATCCAGGGACTCGGCTGGTGCGTCTGCTTGAAACCCCGCAGCTTATCGGCCGTGTATACGTAGGCCCAGCCGTTGCCCATTTTGCCCGTCTGCGGCATCCAGCAGTTCATACCCCAGGGCAGCGAGATAGAGGGATAGGTGTTGCCTGTCGACAAACTCGGCTTTGAATCGGTACCCATCAGTGGGTTTACCCATTCAACCGGGTCATCTACTTTGTCGACCGTTTGTGCCAGCGTAGCCACCGACATCGTCAGCGTTAGCGCAGCACCAAGAAAATACTTCATGTGTTGAGGATTAGGTACTAAAAGCATTGGTTTATTCATGGAATCAGCTCCTGCTCCAGCAGGTTTTGCAGCACATAAGCCTGCGTACCGTACAGCTTGGCCATGCCGTCGAGGTTTGACTGTTCGATGGTCAGGTTGTCGCGGTAGTTGGGCAGGCAGTATTTGGCGATGGCCTGTTCGATTGGCCGGATAATGGCTTTCTCGGCTTTGGCCAGCACGCCATTGACGATAATCAGCTCCGGATTGAACAGGTGAACGGCGGTGGCCAGTCCGCGCCCCAACTCGCTACCGATATCGCTGAGCAGGTCGATTGAGAACACGTCGCCCAGACTCGCTTTGGCAATGATCGTTTCGATGGTCAGGTTATCAAGGTTCTCCTCGGCCAACAGGGAAACAGCGCCGGTCTGCAAACCAGTTCGCGCCCGCTGAATAAGCGCCGACGCCGACGCCAGTGTATCGAGACAACCGACTTTGCCACAGTGACATAGTTCGCCCCCCTCCGACTTCATCTGAATATGTCCTAGCTCGCCAGCGAAACCGCCACCGCCCTGAAAAATCGTTCCGTCGACAATAACGCCCAGCCCGACACCCCAGTCGATGTTAACGGACATGACGTGGTTCTTGCCCTGCGCCAGCCCGAACCGGTGTTCGCCGACAATCATGGCCTGCGAATCATTAATCAGATAGACAGGCGCGCGGAAAATGGAGTGAAACAGCTGACTCAGCGATACACCCGGCCCGTTCAGGTTCGGGTAGGTGTGGTTTACACTCCGCTTCGGATCGACCAGCCCCGGCATCGATACGCCTACACCAATGATTTGTACATCCCGAGTTCCCAGTAACTGCGCCAGTTGTTCCAATGGCTCCCGCAGCACCGTCAAAAAATTGTCGGACAGGTCGAGTCCCAGCTTGACGTCGAGTTCCTCAACAATCTCGTTGGCCAGGTTCATGGCCCGCAGTTGAATATCGTGTACGGTAATGTCGGCTACGATGTTGATGTATCGGCTGGGATCGAGGGCAAACAACGATGGCTTACGGCCAAACTGCGCATTACCCGTGCCTACCCCGCGTACCCAGTGTTCACTACTCAGTTCGTCAATCAGATTAGTCGTCGACGGTACGCTGGTGTGGAGCAGGCCCGCCAGTTGTGAAATCGTCCGTGATTCGGCGCGGTATAATTCAGCAATTAATCGTCGCTTGAGCTTACTCTTTTTCGTGTCGATGACTGAAAGAACTACATTATCCTGCATAGTAATGAACAAATTCGGCTTAGCCGTTGCCGGTCGACAATCGGGGATGGCGTGTGTTTAACAGAGTAGATGATTGATCGCGGTAAGCATGCCTGCCCACGCCTTCTTAGTAAGTCAGCGGCCTGACAACCCTACTTACCAACTAATATGGTCTTATTTAATGATGTCACTAGCTTAGGCATAATTGATACGTCACCAATCAACGCCCCGCCGTCAGTAGCGGGCGAACGCCTGCTTTTCGTATCCGGTCGATCACGAAATTACCCAGCGCTTTACCCTGTTTCTGCCCGTCTTCGATAGCATCCCGAAAGTGAATACCACCGTACAGTCGCGAGATGGCGGCTTCCGAAGCAGCCTGCCGGAAAGACGAAAATTTGCGCTCGGGTAAATCGAAAATCACTTCGGTATTGTCGGTAAATCCGATGTTATCACCCAGCAGAAAGGTCAATACCTCGGCCACGGCGGTCGAAATCACGCTGTGCCCGCTCGTATATTCCGGGAAGGGTGGCGTTTGCAGCAGCGGTTGCCAGCGCGGACTGATGTATCGGTTGATGTATGTTTCGGGACGGATACGGTTGCTGCGGTATTTCTCGTCCCAGCAGCTGATAAACGCGTCCATAAGCGTCATCGCCACCAGCGACTCCACCTCGATAGCCTGGTCGAACGATAGCTTGAGCTGATCCGTAACCAGATTCGTGATGTTCATCCAGTGCCCGCCGGGACTAATTTTCTTAAAGCCAATCGACATGTGTCCCGATGTGTTGATGGCAAACGGATTGCAGTCCCAGTACGACGCGATAAACCGTTGATCGGGCGTCAGAGTATTCCCAATGGTGTATACCTCCCGGGCCAGCTTGTAGAACCGGCTGGTCGAATCTTTACTAAATGTAACCGGCAGCACGGGTTTGAACTGACTGCACGAATCGATCAGCATGGGTTTGATCGTCCGCCAGTTGGGTTCGATGGCTTCGATATAAGCCGGCGGGGTCGGGTACCAGTGCGCGTCGTCCTTGACCGGTCGGTAGCGTAGCCGTGTGCTCAGCTTGCTGTAGTTATCGCTGGCGGCCCGCTGCATCACCTGCTGCGCGACCTGCTGCGCCACGCCTACCGACAGATCGATCTGCGCCTGACCATACCCCGCTTTTTGCAGGCTCGCAATCAGTTTCTGCTGCTCCTCTTCCAGCATATAACCCGACGGCAGAATCAGTCGACCCGTTTCCAGAATACAATACAGCGCAGCAATCTGATAGTTATACTGGCCTGACGTACTGATGGTTATCGGTTTCCACTGCTGTACGAATCGTTGCGCGGAAACGACCTGTTCCGGATGCTGCTGCGCCACGATCTCATGGGCCCCCAGCAGACAATACGTGTAGAATCGACTGGCTGCGGGCGGATTTACGACATCGTGAATCATAACCATCGTCGTCGCGAAAATGGTCGGTTGTAGCCGATTCGTCAGCTCGGACGCTTTAGGTGTAGGCTTTGCGACGCTCACCTGCCACAGCAGCCATAAACCAAGCAGTTTCTTCATGGCTTCGTGGGTTTATACAGTTGCAACGGCTGATTGAACGCGCCAATCAGCACGTAGGCTTTTCCATCTACTGTTATGGGCATGGCTGATTTAACGTCGCCCTGTACCGCCAGGCCCGACGCCGGTTGCTCAACGTAGGTAAAGCCACCTTTGCCGTCGCCCGACAGCAGGCAACCATAATTGGCATCCATACTACCCAGTTTCAACCGATTGTCGGAGCGATTACCCAGCAACAGCAGGTCGACTGTACCGTTTCGGTCAAAATCGCCCGACAGCGTACTGGTAACAGGCGCAAACTGTGCCTGAATGGGCAGTTCGACAGGTACGAAAGCATCACCCTGTCGTAGGTAACAGATCGAGCGCGTATTCGTTACCGTCAGTTTGTGCGCTTTAGCCAGTTCCTCGGCGGAGAACAGGTCTGTTGCCGACGCGTTCGCGTAGTCTTTGTAGTACGCAAACTTCCGGCGCATGGCGTAAATCTGATCGTTCAACTCGTCGCGGCTGACAAACGGATACGTCTTTCCCTGAATGTAGTAGCAGAAAAAGGGGTCGATCGAACCGTTTCCATCGAAATCGGCGAAGAGCAATTCAGCAGGTTCTTTTACCGATGCCTTGATCTGCGAGTTCAGCCCCAGATTACCGGCTATGATATCTTTCTTTCCGTCGCCGTTCAGATCCGTAACAGTCAATGACGACCAGAACCCCGTATCACCCTGAGGCATATACGTTTGGGTTTGATCCACAAAACCTGCCTTGGTGTTCTGGTATATTTTGACCGGCATGAACTCCCCACACACGATCAGATCGGGGCGACCATCGCCATCCAGATCACTCCACTGCGCGTCGGTGACCATACCGACGGACGAGAACGGTCCATCGATCAGACTGAATTGCCCATTACCTTTATTTTCGAGCAGGTACGAACGCGGTGTCTCCGGGTATCGACCTGGCACAACCCGCCCACCGACGAATAGATCGAGGTCGCCATCACCATCGTAGTCGACCGGCCGGACGCACGATTTACTACTCATCGTCAGTACTGGCAGGGTCGCTTTGCTCAGCTTACCGTGACCATCGTTTAGGTACAGTTCGTCCTGTAACGACTCTGTATTCGCTTCAAATAAGGAATAACCACCCTTTGCGACATACAGATCATCATACCCATCGCCATTCGCATCGAAGAACGTAGCCGCCGAGATAGCCGACACGGTTTCGTCGCCAATGGTCAGGCCAGCCAGTTTGGTAAACGCGGGCTCATTCTTTTTACTACCCTTTTGCTGTATCCAGACAGCCCCCGGTTTCTTCTGATCGCCACTAATGAACAGGTCGTCGAGTCCGTCCCGGTTCACATCCCCTTTGGCAATCACCGGTCCCGTGTGCGAATACATCCACAACATGAGCGGCTGCCGCTTGAAGTCGTTTTCGACGTAGCCTTCGTGTGCGTGGGGTAACAGCGGATCGACGGTCGTAAATACGGGTGCAGGAATGGCAACCGGACTTGTCTTCGTTTTCTTCGCCCCCACCTGTTTGATCGTTACCAGTTGATTGACGCCCTGCCCCGTCAGCACCTGCCGCGACTGATCGGGCCAGACGACCACGACTGAATCGATTGTCGTGGCAGAACCGAGTCCGAAGTGCAGGGTAGTCGGTTGTGTCGACAGGTAACCCCGCATTGGGTTCAGCTCCTGGTACTGTCGATTGCCTGCGGCATAGACCGTCACCTTCGCGCCGATGGCTTTCGACGCACCTTCTTCAGCTTCCAGTTTCAGTTGTACATAGGCGTTTTTCCCCTGTTCGCGCGCCATGTTGCGATATACCGATGCCGGCTCGTTGATGTTGTTGACAACCAGTTCGAGGTCACCGTCATTGTCCAGATCGGCGTAAACGGCCCCGTTCGAGATCGTCGGTTTTGTAATACCCCACGCCTGCTGTTGATTCGAAAAGGTCAGATCGTGGTTATTGCGAAAGATATAGTTGGGCAGTTTCGTCGCGGGCATCGCCTTCACCAGATCCATTAGTTGAATTGGCTCCCGGTCGATTGCCTTGCGAATCTTGTAGTCGCCCCAATACCGCAGGAAGTCTTTATTGGTGTAATCGCGTAGATAGCCGTTCGAGATGAACAGGTCTTTGTAGCCATCGTTATCAAAATCGGCCAGCAAGGGTGCCCAGCTCCAGTCAGTGTTCGACACACCCGCCACCTGCGCAATTTCGCTGAATGTAGGCAGTGACAGGCCGTTGCTAGTGGTCATTAGTCCGTTGTTCAGCTGAAGCATGTTGCGCATGTACTGCCGTTGCAGTTTCTGCTGCTGCATCAACTCAAACGACTCGTAGTTCTCCTGCAACTGAAGCAACTTCTGCCGCCGGTTGTCTTCCGGCAGCATGTCCAGCGACATAATGTCCGGCAGCCCATCATTGTTGATATCGGCAATATCAACGCCCATCGAGAACTGCGCCATGTGCCGCAATTGCTGCTGCGTCGCGTCGAGGAAGATACCGTTCTTCTGGTTTATGTAGATGTAGTCAGGTTCGTTGTAATCGTTTGTCACGTAGACGTCCGGCCAACCGTCCAGATTGATATCGGCAATTGCCATACCCAGCCCAAACGTCAGCGGATATTGGTGAATACCGGCTTTGGCCGTTACATCGACAAACTTGTTCTTCTGGTTCTCGAACAGCTTATTGCCCGCCAGCGGGTCTGTTTCGTTATGCAGCCGGGCCAGCTCCATATTGTCGTACTTCTTGACATTATGGTTTAGCAGCAGCATGTCGAGATCACCGTCGCGGTCGTAATCGAAGAAGGCTGCCTGCGTGCTATAGCCTGGGTCATCGAGACCGTACTCAGCCGCTTTCTCGGCAAACTGCGGTGTCCCGTCGGGCTGATTTCCCTGATTGATGAAGAGTTGATTTCGGCGAAGCGGCTCAGCCACTTTACCCGAGTAACAAACGTAAATGTCGGGGCGCCCGTCGTTGTTGACGTCGGCTACGCTAACGCCCGTTTTCCAGCCACTGTTCCGGCCACCAAGGCCAGAACCAGCCGCTTTCGTAATGTCTTTGAAAGCCAGCCCACCCCGATTCAGGTACAGCTTATTGGCTTTTAAATTGGCCGTGAAGAACAAGTCTGTCAGGCCGTCGTTGTTGAAGTCGGCAGCCGCTACTCCGCCACCATTGTAAAAATATTCGTAGGAAAGAACGTTCAGCTGCTCGTTTTCATCGATTTCATTGCTGAACGAAATACCTGTCTGGTCGGCTGACAGCGTCTGAAACAGCGTCGACTGCCCATTGACAGACAAGGTCACCCATTGCAGCAACACGATTGACAGCAGTCGGCTGAAGGAAGGCTGAATCGCTGTAATCATCTTGTACACAGGGTTTACGTTGTTATCTACAGTAAACGAAATAGGTATCCCGATAATTCACTAAAAAGAAAGGGTGAGGTGACATGGTTGCCACCTCACCCTTTTCAAACTTATTACTTATTTATCCCACCAAACGCGTGAGCTCCAGGTATCGCCACCCGACAGATTGCCGATTGCAGTACGGTAGCTGTTACTATTGAGCGTAGCTTCCGATGTTGGGTATGGCTGACGACGCGGAATCTGACCGTTCGAGAAGTTACCCGTGTAATTTACGGGTGTCAGGGCAGGGTAGCCCGACCGTTTCCAGTTGTTCCAGGCAGCCGTGAAATTCATCATCAGACCTGTAGTTGCCCAGTATTCCGTGTTGATTTGCTGAAGCGCTGTCGACGCTACCAGTGGGTGAGCCGCAGCATAGGCCGTAGCCGTAGCCGAACTGATCGTGTTACCACCGTAGCGAGCCAGCGATTGCATACCAGCTACCAGCGCATTGCTGTAGTGCTGAGCTGCCGAACCACTTATGTTGAAACCACGGGTAGCGGCCTCAGCCAGCAACAGTTCCGTTTCGGCGTAGGTAAGGATAAACAGCGGAGCGTTCCGGTTCCGGTACATCACCGTGGGGCGCGAGTAGTTGCCGATTGGGGTAACGTTCGTACCCGATCCCGTTGCACCAGGATAGTTAGGCGCTTTCGAGATGTCGGTAGCGCCACCATTCAGGTCGTAGCCACTGGGCAGACCCATTTGCGCACTGGCATCCGTGCTACCGCCACTGGTTCCGCTCTGGTTTGCTGTCAGACCGGCTGGGGGTACTTCGGCTACGATACTCAAACGCGGATCGCTATTGTTTTTCAGATAATCGATCAGTGGCTTGCTCCAACGTACCTGGTAGATATCGTCCAGCGTAGTCAATGCCTGACCGTTGCTGTTTCCGTACCCGTTTGCATTGTCAGCTACTACGTACGCATCGTCGTCACTGCTGGTGAATACGCCACCTGCGGCTGCTTTTTCGGCGTATGTTTTAGCCGTCGTAGCATCCGCTTTTACCAGACGCATCGCCAGCTTCAGCATCAGTGAGTAGCCGTACTTCTTCCACTTCGTGATATCACCTTTGTACGACATTGCATCGTTGGTAGGCGTGTCTCCCGACGTGTTCAAAGCCGCCGTTGCTTTATCCAGTTGCGACAGCATCGACGTGTAAACGCTCTGTTGTGTGTCGTAAGCCGGGGTCGTAACAGCATTCGTTTTAGCCTGTAACGCCTGCGTATACGGGATATCGCCATATACGTCGGTAATGTAGGCTAGCGCCTGAATCTGCATGATCGCGCCGATGTTGTTCAGGTTCGACCGGGCCGCGTTACCAGCTGTCAGCTGCTGCATCTCGTACATGTAGCTGGCCGCCTGGTACTCGATGTTCCACGAACGCTGCTGATAATCGGCGGTGTTACCCGAGATTACGTACTTGTCGGCGTTGGTGTAGTAGTTGGCCCCACCCGAGCTGGTCGACGCCAGAATCTGTACCCAGCCTGCCTGAAACAGAATCGGACCATTATAACCTGCAGCACCGTTTACGTAGCTGTATTCGGCACTTGGCAACAGAAGGTTAGGATCAAACGCACTGCTCGACGCACGAGTAGGGTCGGTATTGAGCGCGTCGAAATTATCTGTACACGACACCTGTAGCGCTGCAACGAGCAGACTTGTCGCGATAAGTTTTTTCGTCATTGTCGGTTTATTTAAACTTGATGTTCAGGTTGAAACCGTAGTTACGGGTCGATGGCAGGTTGCCACCTTCGATACCGGTATAAGCCAGGTTAGAGCCAAACGAAGCTTCAGGATCGATGTTCTTCGCGTTACGCATGAAGAAGAACAGGTTCCGGCCAACCAGTGAGATGCTGGCAGCACGAATCAGCGGCAGTTTTTCGAACAGGCGGGCAGGCAGATTATAACCGAACGTTACCTGACGCATTTTGATGAACGCACCATCGACAACACTCGTCTTGGTTACGTTGTTGGCCAGCGCTGTGTAGTAAGCCTGTGCGGTAGCTGTCTTGGTATTAACTGCGCCATCCGACGTTACGCCCGTTGTGATACCGCTTTCACGTCCTTCCAGCGTAGCCTGGTTCAGACCACGACGCAGCGTGTAGTTTTCCGTAGCCGACAGTACTTTGTTGCCGTAGTTGTAGTCGACAAGGAACGAGAGGTTGAAACCGCCAACGATGAATTCGTTGTTCAGACCACCGTAGAGCGTAGGCAATACAGTACCCATGTTGATCAGGTCACCCCGCACTGGCAGGCCTGATGCGTCAACGACGATTTGACCGTTCAGGTATTTGTAGTCATACGCCATGATCTGCGGGCCGGCCTGACCTACTACGAAAGCAGTGGTAGCGTTACCCAGCGTAGCCCGGTTCTGGCCAAGGCTAATGGGGTTGTTGTTCGCATCGGTTTGCAGAATCTTGTTGTGTACCGACGTCAGGTTAAACGACGCGTTCCAGGTAAGTTTCGACGAACGAATTGGCGTACCGTTGATTTGCAGTTCAAGACCTTTGTTCTGCACAGAACCCGTACCGACGACACCACTTGAGTAACCCGTCGACCAGCTGTAGTTGGCTGGCATGATTTCGTTATTCGTCGTCTGTGTGTAGTAAGAAGCGTCGAAGCCCAGCCGGTTACCAAAGAAGCGCAGTTCCAGACCAAATTCAAGTTCCGTTTTTGTAAACGGCTTCAGGAACAGGTTTGGCAGACTTGAGCTGAAGCTACCTGTTGGGATCGTATTAATCGGGTTGTTAACGCTATAGTACACGCTCGTGCCATAGGCCGTTGTAGGTTCGCCACTCGTTACAGCATAACCAGCCCGCAGTTTACCGAAGCTCAGTTTAGGAACGTTAACCAGATCCGAGAATACAAATGCACCCGTTACAGAAGGTGTAAAGATGGCCCGGTTTGCACTTGGCAACGTCGAGTACGTATCGTAACGACCGGTGGTGCTCAGCGTCAGGAATGTTTTGTACGCAAGGTCAACGTTGTAGTAAGCCGAGTTAACCTGTGTATTGGACACTTCATAGCTCCGTCCATAGTTTACTACGTTGTTGAAGCTGTAGAGATAAGGCAGTACGAATGGGCTACCGCTTACACCAATCTTCTCATAGTTGTTTTTGCGGATGTTGCCACCCAGCAAGGCGTTAACCGAGAAATCGGGCGACAGCGTTTTGTTGATGCCCAGCAAGGCGTCAATGTTTAATTCGGTACGCTGTGCATTCGACAATTCGTTAAGCTGACCCTGACCTTTAGGGTTTGCACTGATCGAGTACGACGTACCCCAGGGTGTAACGGTTTTCACGCGGTCGTTTGCATTGTCATACCCAACCCGTGCTTGTGCATAGATCCACTCAGCAAACTGGTACTTGGTCGACAGCATCGAAATAATCCGCTTACGAGCATTGTTTGCTACGTACTGGTTGACGACGAAGTACGGGTTCGTTACATAGTTATCGTCGCTGAATACAACCTCCTGGCCCGTTGTCGTATTGTAACCGGGAGCCAGAATACGTTCGTCGATGTTCGTCGCCAGCAGATAGCCATTCGTCGCGTTCAGCGGACCATCACTCAATTGCGGCTTGTTATCTACCCGCTCATCGATGTAGTTAGCCAGCGCGCTGATACTCAGCTTCGGCGTAATGTTCTGATCAACGGTCAGGTTTGCCGTTTTCCGCGATAGTCCAGCGTTCGGGATGATCGACTTGTTGTCAAGATTAGACAGCGACAACCGGAACGAGCCATTATCACCACCCTTTGTCACCGACACCGTGTTCGTGAAGTTCGAACCCATCCGATAGAAGTTCTTGATGTTGTTACGCTGGGCTACATAGGGGTATTGATTACCGTCGAACTGAATAACGTTTGTACCATCCAGTTTAGCACCCCAACTCATCCGGCCTGTTAGCTGTGCTTCCGCGACCGTAGCTGGTTTTGCGCCATTCTGACCCTGCCCGTACACATACTGAAAATCCGTCAGATTGAGTGGCTGATCCGTACTCACGTTCATGTTGTAGTCAACGGCAAAATCACCCTTACGACCTTTCTTCGTCGTAATCAGGATAACGCCGTTCGATGCCCGTGCACCGTATAGAGCCGAAGCCGATTGCCCCTTCAAAACGGTCATCGTTTCAATATCATCCGGATTGATGTTACCGATACCATCGCCACCATCTGATCCACCCCATTGACCGGCACTCCCCCGCTGGGTATTGTCCATTGGTACCCCGTTGATAACAAACAGCGGAGAGCCAGCCGAGTTCATGCTTGGCATACCACGCAACAGCAGTTTCGCTGTACCACCGGGACCACTGCTCGTTCCTTTTACACTCAAACCTGCAACGCGGCCAACAAGTGAGTTACCGATGTTGTTCTCACGAGCTTTCGTAAACTGAGATGCATCCACAGTCGTTACCGCGTAGCCAACTTTACGGGCATCTTTCGACACGCCGAGAGCCGTTACAACAACCTCGTTCAGCGTCGCGTCACCAGGATTTAGTTTAACGTTGATGACCGTTTTACTACCAACGATGATTTCCTCTTTGCCATAACCGATGTACGAGAACACCAGTACGTCTTCAGCACTCGTTACGTTAATCCGGTAATTGCCTTCCGCATCCGTGTTAGTACCCTTGCTCGTACCCTTGATGGTTACGGTTGCTCCAGCTAATTCATTTCCTTTTTCGTCGCGCACTTTACCAGTGATAACCTGGTCAGCTGCAAATGACGACACCGTCAGGAGGAGGAGTGCTCCTAACATGAGCAAAGCCCTCGAAAAGGTTCTTTGTACTGTTACTTTCATAGACATTTGATAATTGGTTTTGTGCAAATTCATCTGAACTTACTGAAAGAGCCGATTGTCTTCTTTTCCTGCTGTATCGTTTACTAGATCATAGCGTTACTTACGATTTTGCATACAGCATTTTATAGCAGACCCCGGGTACGCTGCTTCATTGGTGTAAAGTGGTTGGGTTAATTCCTCAATTTACTATTCTTTCTTTCGTTGAGGGACAGCGGCTTACCATATGCATTCATGTACTTTGCCCTTATATTATTCCGCTATCATTAAATTTAAAGCAAATATATTCGTCTTTATTAAATTATTTTAGAATTCTAATCTTCTTTTAATACCCATTTTTATTGGGCGCTCGATTTGCGACCAATGTACCTACAAATTACTGCTTAACTTAAAATTATACTATTAATGATAAAGATGTTCACAAGTATAATCTGCAATATCTAGTGAGTATTTCATGTTACCAACTCGACTAACAATACTTTTTTAGTCAGCAGTAATTACTCAAATCTACAAGAAAACTAGTTTCAGCGGATGCTATTATCTATAAAACGCAGCGAGCCGGTCAACTTGCGCTGACCGGCTCGGCTTTCGTTTCTTCAGGTGGCACCTACCTACTCTCCCGCTTGTGACAGCAGTACCATCGGCAGTACGGGGCTTAACGACTCTGTGCGAAATGGAAGAGGTGTTCACCCGCCTTAACAGCACCAACCTGTTGACCCTTTT
>NZ_PVTE01000003.1 GCF_003002825.1 Spirosoma oryzae
ATCTTCTTCGGCCAGTTGGCTATATCTGGCCAACAGCCAGATCATGTTACAGCGTATCGAAGATCATTACCAAACTTAATTCCCCAACACGTTCTTAGTAGCAGCGGTTTCAATTGAAGAAGGAACCGGTGGTGATGGAATCATCATTAAAACACTTGAAAAATTGTATTATATTTTTCGTTTTCCAACCCATTACATATTTGACTACTACCAGTACAATCAACATGGTTGGACTCCATTTTTTATTGGACTTTTCATTAATTGTTTGTTTTATGGCTTTGTAATAGAGAGACTTGTATTATTATACAAAGCCAGACGATTGCAAGCTCGACAAAAAGAGGCTTAATAAAACGGATTTATGTGTTATGTACGCTCCGCATGGGGTAGCTTTCTGTCGACAGGATGCTCACCGGTCAGGACGGCGGGGCAGCCCAACCAAACAGGGGTGTAAAGGCAGATACTACGTTTTTGGTTTGAAGCAACCTCTGGGCCATCATCCCCTGTGGTCGTTGGGTGCATCGGCCACAAAATAGTGCTCGTTTGTGGGCTTGCGTGCGACAGAAAGGGCGTCCCCAAGTAGGACTGTTTGGTTCGTTGGGCGGCTTCGGTCGACATAGGAAACGAGTCGGTAAGGCTGATCTTGGCCTTGCATTTCGAGTCTCGGCTGACAAACCAACCGCTCCAGATGGAAGGTGAAAATGTATTTGTGTATGAAAAGCACACTTTCGTTGACTGTTCTTCTTTTACTTACAGGTTGCACCAGTAGAGCAATAACAAATATTGAAAGGACAGTTACCGAAAGTCGCCCTAACAACCGACCATTAAGGTTCAAAAAGCAAATTGTCAGGGAGAGTAAATTTAGGAAAGCTTTTTTTGAGACGTTAAAAGCCAAATATCAAATCGATGTTGAGTCCAGACAAGACACGCTGATATTGGTTGAATATTTTGACAACATTTGTGTAAACTGTAACTTTTCTGCGGTCTCAATTTTGGTAGGAGATACTGCTTATGAAATTGAAAGAGTTGATTACAACACACAGTTCGTTAGAGATTCTGTGAAAGTAAGTAAAGTTAATTACAAAACACGTGGTCATTTGATTGGGGATGGCCTTTGGAAGCTCCTATCTAACAAAACACAGCCAAACCCATTTAACCCAAAACTTTACAGTAGCCATTGCTTAGATGGGGCAAACGCTAACATAACTTGGATATTACCAAAGCTTGTTTGTTATTCCGTTCATGTGAATTGCATTTGGTAAGGTTTGGAAGATGTTTTGTTCTTGTACCATCGCTCATGCGACAGGCAGCACGCCAGTGGGTCAAGCATTCATCCCAAACAAGAAAGGGTGTAAGGGTCGGGGCTACGTGCGTTCAGGCAAGTAACGAGTGCACCATCAGCCCTTTCGGGCGTTGGGTGGAATGCCAAAGCAGTGTGTGAGCGCCAGCGTTCGGTCCACAAAGCGGTAGGCCGCAGCTAGGGTATTTTTATGCTTCCACTTCAAAGTTCCGGGCAACAAGAGGCAACAACAATTATCCCATTCAAATTTTTATGGCTTACGGAGTTACAGCATACACAGTAAAATGGGAGTTATTCGAGAAATACGTTTATGGCGTAAAGACCACCGCCATTCTCAAAAGCATGAATATCTATGCTAATTGGCACGTAGATCTAGCTGAACTCTTTAAAGGAACCAAAAGTATTACGCCTAAAAAAGCGGCAGAAGAAATAGTTGCGGGTAACATAACTCGAACCGACAGAATGAGCGGAGGTATGTACAGATACGTTTTGGAAAAGATGTTCTGGAAAGGAAACACCCTTCTCTTTTGTAAAAAAGTAAACCCTTGGTGGGATGCTTGTGAACCTGGAGAGTCGTTTTTGGCAATCGGTACACGTTTAGCCAGTTCGGCGTTTTACCCCATAAAATTTGACTGCGTAGAAAGGCTATTTTTTGACTTTGAAGAGATCCCATTGCCCTTGCCATCTCAAGACAATTTTCCAGTTACCAGCTTTATTAGATTTGAAAAGTTGCAAGAGTTAAAAAAAGACTTTTCTGCCGTCAATTTGCCGATTGAGTGTCATAAAGAGTTTAAAGGTTGGTTAGACACGGCTATTCAACTGGAACACGACTTGGTTTTGTATTATTATTGATTAGGCAGGTTGTCGTGCGACAGGCAACACGTCCCGTCAGCAGGTTGACAGCCCACCCAAACGGGTGTGTAAAGGTTGATGCACGTTGGTTCAGGCGAGTTTCTCGCCCTCCATCAACACCCGTTGGCGTTGGGCGAAGCCCAAAAGATAAAGTTAACTTAATCGAAGTTTGCGTACCAGTGAGTCATATCAAGTGGATAGCCCAACTGAACAAGAATTAAACTCCCAATTCAATGAAAGACTGCAAAGTTGAAGCACTGATTTATTACTCGAAGCTGACGCTTGACTCGGAGCATATCGTGAAGAAGTCGAAAGAAGAAATTCAGCAAAAGCTTGACGAATACATGGCTAATGGGTACAGATTGGTGTCGACGACGTCGACTAATTTCGGCACGGCTTTGTATGTCTACCTGTTTTTTGAAAAAGACGTTTAATTCAGCGTCTGCCTGTATAAAAAGGATTGCTCTACACGTGGTTCCTGACTGGTGCATTCCGGGTGGCAAGAGCGATAGCTCATGGACAAGCAGACGTCCCGTCAAAACAAATGATGGGGCTAGGTCGTTGTGTTTGGGTTTTTAATACACTTGAAACCAATTCACCATCATTCGACACGATTATGAAACTGAACATGCTCTTCGCCCTTGGTCTGTGTGCAGCCTTGACAACCGGTGCTATGGCACAGGACGATAAAGCCGTCAAAGAGGCCCGGAAACAGGAAACCCGCCGGGACGTCAAGAAGGTAGGCGACAAAGTAGAAAACGGCGTGGCCGATGGCGCACACGCAGTGGGTACGGCGGGTCGAGCCGTGGGTAAAGCGGGTAAGGCTACCGGAAAAGCTGTCGCCAATGCGACCAAAGCAACCGGCCGTGCCGTGACCAAAGCCACAAAAGCTACCGGTCGCGCGATCAGCGGGGAAGCCAAGAAAGTTGAGAACTAGGCTGTTTTCGGCGCTTACCAGCGCACCGACATAGCCGTTGGTTCGCCAACCATGACAGGGGTTTCAGTAAGTGCGTGACGTGCTAGCTGGAACCCCTGCCCTTTTCAGGGCTTTCACTCACGCGTTTTTCTATCATCATGTGCCCTTTTTGTCATCCCGAGCCTGCGAGGGATCTACGGTAGCAAGCAGCTTTGTTTGCCATTCCCGAAGATCCCTCCTTCGTCGGGATCACAAAAAAGTATAGTGTTTTCAGCGTTTATACTGTGCGGGCTGTGCGTTGGTGCATCGGCTGTGCAGCTTCGGTTCTGGAAAATTCCAAACCCCGATCATGACTCGGTGGTTAGGTGAGCATGAACGCCATAGATACGCTAGCCAACACGGTTGCTGAACTCATCAGGCAGGGGCAGTCCCCCGGCGACACGCTCGACGCGGTTGTCGCCTGCGTGGGGCAGTTGCTACAGGCGGACCGGTGTTTTTTGTATGTCCGTCGGCCCGCATTGGAGTTGGGGCGCACGGCGTTTTGCTGGCGCAGGAGTGCAGACATCCCCACCAAAAACACGATTCAGCCCGAGTGGCAAGCCGACACGACGGACCTGCCCAACGAAGATCCGCTGATCCGGGCCGGGTTGGCCATGAAGCCGTCGGTGTACGTCGATGATGTGGAAACTGCTGGTCCGCAGGTGCTGAACCGGCAGTTCGAGGAAGAAACCTTCGGTCATCGGGCGTTGATTCACGCCCATATTCAGAAAGACGGGCAACTATGGGGCATCTTACAGCCCTGTATGTTCGATGGCCCGCGCCACTGGACGGCGCAGGAAAAGGAACAGATCGAGACTATCCTCCCCCACTTGCAACCGCTGATCGAAGCTTATGTAGCGTCGCCTTAGAGAAGGGACCGCTTTATGCAGATAATCCCGTACGATTCGACTACAATTTCGCTTAGCAGCGTCCGCTTTCGGCTACGTTTTACTAGGCGTGTTTCCTGCCTGGTTAGCGCTTTCGCGACGTATTCCTGTCCCCGTTCGACATGGGCGAATGCTACCGGTAGCAGATATTGGCCTTCGTAGCGGGCATCCTGCTTCGGAATCGTACGGCTTACCTTAACCACTTCGTTCACAAACAGGGTATCGATTCGGTTGGGATTTTTGACGTCAGCGTTCGCGATGTTACCCTGCCTGTCGACGTCGAAATACAGGTAAAGCCTGCCTTCGCTTTTGCGCCGTTGAGCCGCAGTGGGAAAGCGGATGTTTTTCAGAAGATACGTCGTCAAGCCAGGGTTGCTGGCAATAGACGTCGATACGTCCTGCCCCAGCGCATGGCAGGTCATTACCAACGACAGCAATCCGGTCAATATCTGTTTCATGGGTGGTGTAACCGAGTTTATCTCCGAAACTACGACCTCAGACCCATAACTGATTCGCAGCGGTCAGGATAATGGGCTGTTTGTCGGTGACGACGATGGTGTGTTCGTGCTGCACGGCCAGGCTGTCTTTGGCGACCAGGGTCCAGCCGTCGCCGGTCTCCTCCGCGTACGACGCTTTGGTCGACAGAAACGTCTCGATCGCTACCACGGAATGCATCCGAAACCGCCCTTTGTTGGTCCGGTCATAGTAACACAGAATCTCGTGCGGCTCTTCGTGCAGGCTCCGCCCGACACCGTGCCCCGCCAGATTTTTGATGACCCGGTAGCCGCTTTTCTTTGCTTCCGTTTCAATCAGCCGACCAATCTCAGCGATTTGCACGCCCCCCCGGATGTGGCTGATGGCTTTGGCCAGGATGCGCTTCGACGCGTCGACCAGGGCACCGCGCTGATGAATATCCTGCCCCAGCACGAACGACCCGCCGTTATCCGACCAGTAACCGTTCAGCTCGGCCGACACGTCGATGTTGACCAGATCGCCCTCCTGCAAAAACCGTTTGGCCGACGGAATGCCGTGGCAGACTTCGTCGTTCACGCTGATACAGGTCCAGCCGGGAAAGCCGTAGGTGAGTTTGGGAGCCGACCGGGCACCGTGCTGTTCCAGCAGTTGCCGACCGTACTGATCCAGGGACAGCGTCGACATGCCGGGCCGGGCGTAGTCCTGCATGCCTTTGAGCGTCAGGGCAACAACCTGACTGATTGCCTGCATCCCCAGCAGGTCTTCTTCTGATTTTAGCGACATAACGTTGTGCGTTTGCTTGTGTAACCAGTTCCTGCGTAACCTACCACGGGAACCGGCATTCTCTACGCTACAACCCCAATAACAGCAAAATAATCGCCCGACCACCCGCGTGCGTGCTACACGACCGGGTTCAGGGAGCTGTCGACCAGTTCGCCCGGCCGGACACCCGGCATCCAGCGCGCCAGGTCAGCCCTGCGCCCGTCGTTGTCGGGCTCGGTGGCGCGGGTACCGTCGGCAAAATAAATCACGGTCATCACCTCGCGCATCGTTTGGGACTGATTCGCAGGGGCCATGTGCAGCGTCCAGCCGGAATGAAAGGTTGCATCGCCCGCCCGCATGGCCGGGGCACTGCTGATGGGAAAGCCATTATCCCGCACGTACGATTCCAGGTACGCCTGCGACGCATCGGAAATCCCCAGCTTGTCGACATACCCCTCTGCCTGCGAGCCCGACGCAAACTGCATGATGCCCATGTCGGCGGTAGTGTCGACCAGCGGCATCCACAGCGTGATGGTCTGACTGGTGTCCAGCGGCCAGTAGTACTGGTCCTGATGCCAGGGCGTACGGCCGCCCCCCGGCTCCTTGTAGAGCGCCTGATCGTGGTAAATCCGTACGCGTTCGCAGCCCATTAGCTGGGCGGCTACGTCGGCAAACCGTTTGGCCAGGGTGAACTGCCGCACGGCGGGGTCGCGCTCCCAGAGGTTGAAAATCTGGAGAAACGCCTTGCCGTAGGTATCGCGCTCTGCCAGTGGCCGCGTTTCGGTATTGTCCCGGTCGACGGCCACATTGATGGCGGTTCGGTAAGCGGCCACCTCCTCCGCAGACGCCAGTTGGTCGAGCAGCACATGCCCGTTTTGCTGATAATCGGCAATCGCCTGTGCCGACAGGGAGTAGGGTGACTGTAGCGACGGATACGTGGGTTTAGTAGCAATCATCGTGTTATAAGTCGTTTAGGGTCGTCAGAAAGACCAGTGGCAAAAGTAGCCGACGACCCGGCCCCGCAGTTCGCTTCTATTTCTGGATACTGATACACTATTAAAGGATAGTAGCGCCTTGGGGCCGATCGTCTTTATAATTGGTATCTGTTTAGCAAAACCACCATGCGCATTCTGGTCGAAAAAATCCCCACGGTCCCCGGTAGCCACAGCTTTACGGTGCGGGAATTCAAGCTACCCATCTTCGACGCTCCGCTCCATGTTCACCCGGAATGTGAGCTGACGTATATCGTGCAGGGACAGGGCCGCCGGGTGGTTGGCGACAGTGTCGAGCTGTACTCGGCGGGCGACCTGGTACTGATTGGCCCCAACGTGCCGCACTGCTGGTACAGCGACCAACTACCCGAGCCCGCCCCCCTGTCGCACTCGATTGTCGTGCAGTTCGTGCCGTCTTTTCTGGGTGCTTCCTTTTTCAACCTGCCCGAGATGGGCGCACTTAACCAACTGCTCGAATCGGCCAGCCGGGGATTATGCCTTGCCCCGCCGGTACAGGCAACCGTTGCCGAGCGCATGACCCAGCTGCTCACGGCCGGGGGAGCCGCGCGAATCGTTCTGCTGCTGGATATTCTCGACCAGATTGCCGGGCTCCGTTCGCACCGCTACCTGGCCAGCGCAGGCTTCACGGCGACCCGCCATCCGACCGACAGCGCGCGGATAAACCGGGTGTTTCAGTACGTCTTCGACCACTTTCAGCAGAACGTCAGCCTGTCGGAGGCCGCAGCCATCGCGAACATGAACCCGCCGGCCTTCTGCTATTATTTCAAGAAACGCACCCGGCGCAGCTTCTCCGAATTTGTCAACGAAATTCGCATCGGCCACGCCTGTAAGCTCCTGATGAACAGCGACAAGACCGTCGCTGAAATCTGCTACGAATCGGGCTTCAACAACATCGCTTATTTCAACCGGCGCTTCCAGCAGAGTCAGCAGGTTTCCCCGACCGCCTACCGCAAACGACTGACCAACCGCGAGCCCGTATAAGCTGATACGCCATTCGACGGGTACTACCGCCCGGCAACCGTCTGTTTTAACATAGTATCGGAGATCGGTAATCTGCTGCAACGCTGCGCCGATTGGGCTGCCTTACTTTGCTTCTTTCATGGCCCCGGTCTATGCTCCGTATTTCGTCTCTGCTTCTTGTCTGTCTCCTGACGGTGCCCGGTCTGTTACGGGCGCAGCGTACCGACGGGTACGTGGTAAATCCAGTCGCTGCCCCGCAGGCTACACCCTTTCCGCTTGCCGACGTTCGGCTGCTGCCGGGCAGTCCCTTCCAGCGGGCCATGGCGGTCAATGCCCGCTACCTGCTTCAGCTCGACCCCGACCGTTTTCTGCACCGCTGGCGTACAAACGCGGGCCTGCCTCCCAAAGGCCCGTTATACGGCGGCTGGGAAGGTCCGGCTTCGGGGTCGTCGCACATGCTGGGGCATTACCTATCGGCGTTGGCCATTCAGTATGCCGCATCGGGCGAGCGGCCGTTTCTCGATAAGCTGACGTATACCGTGGCTGAACTGGCCACCATTCAGCAGGCCCGCCGGTCGGGGTACATCGGGGGTATTCCAAAGGAAGATTCGGTATGGCACGACGTCATAGCCGGTCGGATTCAGTCGCAGGGCTTCGACCTGAACGGGGCGTGGGTACCCTGGTACATGCTGCACAAGGTATGGGCCGGCCTGATCGACGCTTACACCTACGCGGGAAATCAGCAGGCCAAAGCCGTTGTCGTGAAGCTGTCGGACTGGGCCTATACCCAGTTCATCGACATGCCCGACGCGTCGTTTCAGCGCATGCTTCAGTGTGAACATGGCGGCATGAACGAGTCGCTGGCGGAGGTCTACGCCATCACCGGCGACAAACGGTACCTGGCGCTGTCGCGTAAGTTCAACCATCACCGCATCCTCGATCCGCTGGCCAACCAGATCGACGCGCTGGCGGGTGAGCATGCCAACACCCAGATCCCCAAGGTGATTGGCGTAGCCCGTCAGTACGAACTGACCGGTGATGAAGCGGCTAAAACGACGGCCGATTTTTTCTGGGAAACGGTCGTCGGGCATCATTCGTACGCCAACGGCGGTAACAGCAACTACGAATATTTTCAGGACGCCGACCGGCTGAACCGGCAGCTCAGCCCCAACACCACGGAGACCTGCAACACGTACAACATGCTCAAACTGACCCGGCACCGGTTTGGCTGGCAACCGTCGGCAAGGCTAGTCGATTACTACGAACGGGCGCTGTACAACCATATCCTGGCGTCGCAGCATCCGCAGTCGGGCATGCTATGCTATTTCACTCCCATGCAGGCCGGGAAGCGAAAAGCCGTCAGCACGCCCTTCGATTCGTTCTGGTGCTGCGTGGGTACCGGCCTCGAAAACCACGCGAAATACGCCGAGAGTATCTACTTCCGGGGCGCTGACGGTAGCCTGTATGTCAACCTGTTTATGCCTTCGCTCCTCAGCTGGCGCGAGAAGGGGCTGACCCTCCGGCAGGAAACAACCTACCCGGCTGGCGAAACGACGACCCTGACGGTTCAGGCAACTCGACCGGCCCGGTTCCCGCTGCGCATCCGCTACCCCGGCTGGGCAGGAAACGGCCTGACAATCACGGTCAACGGTAAGCCCGTCCCCGTCAACACACGTCCCGGCAGCTACGTCACCGTTGACCGCGTCTGGAACGCAAACGACGTCGTTCGCGTGACCATACCCATGCGTCTGCATACCGAAGCCCTGCCCGACAACCGGCAGCGGGTGGCGGTCCTGTACGGTCCGCTCCTGCTTTCCGGTGTGCTGGGCAAGACAGCACCGACAGCTGCCGACCTGCCCGTTCTCGTCACCGACAATCACCCGGTCGGCGACTGGCTCCGACCGGTTGCGGGCCAGCCGCTAACCTTTCGCACTGCCGGTGTCGGTCGCCCCCATGACGTCGAACTGATGCCGTTATACAGCCTCTTCGATCAGCACTACACGGTATACTGGGACCTGTTTTCGACGCAGGGCTGGGCCACCCGCAAGGCTGCCTACGAAGCGGAACAGAAACGGCAGCAGGACCTGGACGCCCGCACCATCGACCAGGTTCGGCTGGGCGAAATGCAGCCCGAGAAAGACCACCACTTCAGCAGTGAGCAGTCGACGGTCAGCGAAGTCGACGGGCGTAAAGGGCGTACCCTTCGCAACGGGGGCTGGTTCTCGGTCGACCTGGCCTGCGACCCGACCAATCCCGTCGCCATCAGCAGCCTGTATTACGGCAGCGATCAGCGCGAGGGAGCCTTTTCCATCCTTGTCGATGGGGTGGCCCTCACGACCGCTGCACCGTTACCCGAGTCCGGTTCAGCCACGCTGGATGGTCTTTTCGCGGAACACGTTTACCCGATCCCGGCCGCGCTGACCGCCGGAAAAACGAAACTGACCGTTCGCTTTCAGGCCCTGCCCGGTCAGCCCGGTCGCCCGTCCTTCGGCCTGCGGCTGGTCCGTCAGCCACCCGCCAACTAACCACGACCCGATGCTACGACGACACCTCCTGCTACTCGCCTGCCTGACCAGCCTGCTAACGACCTGCCAACCAACGGTTACGCAGGCCCAGCCGGTGAGTCCGCGCTGGACGGCCGAACGCGCCAGAGACTGGTATGCGCGGCAACCCTGGTTTTGCGGCTTCAATTACATCCCGTCGAACGCCATCAATTACACCGCCATGTGGGATAAAACCAGTTTCTCGCCCAAACTGATTCAGCAGGAACTGGCCCTGGCGGCCCGGACGGGTTTCAACTGCGTCCGGGTCGTACTGCAACATGCCGTGTACGCCGACGACCCGGCTTATTTCAAGCGGACCTTCGCGCAGTTCCTGTCGATTTGCCAGCAGCACGGGATGCGCGTCATGCCGACGTTTTTCGACGACTGTGTGTTCGGCACGGTCTGCAATCCGCACCTGGGTCCGCAACCGGAGCCGCTGGCGGGCTGGTACGCCTGGGCCTGGTCGCCCAGTCCGGGGCACACGATGGTCGCCGACCCGGCCTACCATGCCGGACTGGAACGTTACGTAACCGACATCCTGACGACCTTCCGCGACGATCCCCGCATTTTCATCTGGGACCTGTACAACGAGCCGACCAACGGGGGGCTGGGCCGAACCAGCCTGCCACTCCTCCGGAAGGTCTTTGCCTGGGCGCGGGCCGTCGACCCGAGTCAGCCCATTACCGTAGGGCACTGGGAGCGTAGCAATACCGCCCTCCGGCAGGAAATCAGCGCCAATTCGGACATCGTCACCTTTCACTGTTACGACAGACTGGCGGGGCTGACCGAGCTGGTAGACGACCTGAAACAGGCGAACCGACCCCTGCTCTGCACCGAATGGCTGAACCGGTCCCAGCAATCGACGCCGGAAACGATCCTGCCTTATTTTCAGCGCGAGCGGATCGGCTGTCTGCACTGGGGTCTGGTCAACGGTAAAACGCAGACGCACCTGCCCTGGGGGCACCGCCCCGGCGACCCCGAACCCACGGTCTGGCAGCACGACCTCTACCATGCAGACTTCACCCCCTACCGCCCCGCCGAGCTGCGCCTGTTCAACGAACTGATTACCCTGTCGGCAGCAGCCACCAAACGCTGACCGGCAGGAATGCCTCCGTACTGGCCCTGATCCGTTCACCGGGTAGCCTCGATCAGGTAAGCGTCACTTGTACTGGGGCGGTTTCATTATTCGCTACGCCAGGTTCTACGGGTGGTGGATAAGGTTTCCGCACGATACCGTTGCTGGCCACTTGCCGGACATACCCGGTAAATGCCTAGCTTTAAGCTATGCAAGTACGCAACGCCAGCGTGCCCGTGCCGGTTTACCCGCTGGAACCGGATGAAGTCGGGCATCCGCAGTTCAGGCTATACCATTACGAGGGCAGTATGGCCAATCTGTCCGAACTGCTCATCCCGCATCGGAAAGACCACTACCTGCTGGTGCTCGTCCGGCACGCGGTCGGGCGGCAATGGATCGACATGATGCCCTATGTACTACAGGACAATACCATTTATTTTGTCGGTCCCGAGCAGGTGATCGTCAAGGAAGACCTGCGTCAGGTGTGGAGTGACGGCATCGCCTTCACGGCGGAATTTCTGTCGCTTCCGGAAAACGCGTCGCTCCGCAACCTGCCCTTGATTCAGAATCCGCAAAACGAACACGAACTGCGGCTCACGGACGCGGACGTTCGCTTCGTCGATGACATGCTGAGTCAGATCAGCCGGGAGTACCGGCACCCCGGCGACTGGCAGCAGCGCATACTCGGCGCGTACCTGACGGTACTGCTCACTTACCTGAGCCGCCTGTATACCGAACAGTTCCCAGCGACCGAGACTTCCGCCAATACCCTCCTGCTGAAGCAATTCCGGGCGAAAGTCGACACCCATTTTCGGCACGTACACGAGGTAAGCGAGTACGCGGCCATGCTCAATCTGTCAGCGGGGTATCTGAGCGAGGTCGTAAAAGAGCAAAGTGGCAAACCGGCCATCAAGCACATTCACGACCGCCTGATTCTGGAAGCCCGGCGGCTGCTGTTTCATACCCAACAGGCGCTGAAAGAAATTGCCGATGCCCTCGGCTTTGCCGATGCCTCGTATTTCAGTCGGTTCTTCAAGCGCGAAACCGGCCTGACGCCAGCCGAGTACCGCAGCAATAGCCGTAAAATGTACCAGTAATGCCGTAGAATGTGCGCCAGCCGGGTGCCGCCAGCCCTGTACTTTTGTCCCGTTACCAACTTAACTATATGAAAACGGTATTGATAACGGGAGCCAACAAAAGTATCGGCTTCGAAACCGCCCGGCAATTACTTCAGCTCGGCTATTACGTGTATCTGGGTAGCCGCGACCTGACGAAGGGGCAACAGGCTGTCGATCAGTTGCGGGCCGACGGGCTGCCACAGGTCGAACCCATCATGATCGACGTCGACGACCTACACTCGGTTCAGTCGGCCCGCGACGAACTGGGTCAGAAAACAACAGTGCTGGACGTGCTTGTGAACAACGCCGGGATTTCCGGCAGTATAACGGCAGGCCCACTGGCCACCGACCTCGGCGAGTTCCGGCAGGTGCTCGACACCAACTTCTTCGGTGTCATTCAGGTCACGCAGGCCTTTGCCGATCTGCTGCACCAGTCGCCGGAGCCGCGCATCGTCAACGTGACGTCGGGACTGGGGTCGCTCACCCGGCAGAGTGATCCGTCGTGGGTCTATTACGGTATTACGCCAGCGGCCTATGTCGCGTCGAAAGCAGCCCTCAACGCCTACACCATTGCCCTCGCCAACCACCTGCGCGATACGCCGTTCAAGGTAAACGCCGTCGATCCGGGCTATACCGCGACGGATTTTAACCATCACTCCGGACCGGGTACAGTACCCGATGCGGCTGCTCGCGTGGTTAAAGCCGCCACCCTGGGACCGGACGGCCCGACGGGTCAGTTCTACAGCGACGACAACGCCCCCGACACCGGCATCAGCCCCTGGTAAGAGCGCTTTACGGCAACGTCTAGGTACGTTTTTCTGTCATCCCGACGCCAGGAGGGATCTTCGGTAGCAGGATAGTTTTATGTTCCTTCTGAAGATCCCTCCTGGCGTTGAGATGACAAAAAAGTGGTCAGCTACTCCTTAGGGAGCGTCCTGCTGTATCGCCGAGCCAGTGAGTTATCTGAGTACTTATACCGCCATACATGGGTAGTATGACGTGGGCTTTGTCTCTACGCTGTAGCAAGATCCAGCCAACGCCCCACCGATGAAACATCATCTCCCATTACTGCTCCTCTTCCTCGCCCTGAGTTATCAGGCCATCCAGGCCCAGCCATCAACGAAGCGACGCGTTATTGTATTGACCGACATTGAAGCCGACCCCGACGATGCCCAGTCGATGATTCGCTTTCTGACCTACGCCAACGAATGGGACGTCGAAGGACTGATTGCGACGACGTCGATTCACCAGAAAAGCCGCGTTGCGCCGGAGAGCATCCGCAACATTCTGTCGGCCTACGGCAAGGTGCAGCCCAATCTGCTCAAGCACGCACCCGGCTTTCCGACCGCCCAACAGTTGCTGACGAAGGTAAAGCAGGGCTTGCCGGTGTACGGCATGGCGGGCGTGGGGGCCGGGCACAATTCGGAAGGTTCGAACTGGATTATCCGGGTGCTGAAACAGGCAGACCCACGCCCGGTCTGGTTTTCGGTTTGGGGTGGTCCGAACGTACTGGCGCAGGCGCTCTGGACCATTCAGCAGACCGAAACACCGGCCAACGCCAGTCGCCTGTACCAGAAAATCCGTATCTATACGATCTCCGATCAGGACGATTCCGGCCCCTGGATACGCAAGATGTTTCCAGCCATCTTTTACGTCGTAACACCCGGCTACAACTACGCCGACGCCACCTGGCTTGGCATGTCGTTTCCCTTTCCCGGCTCGAACGGCACCGTTACCTCGGCCGACTGGCTGGCGACGTACGTTCAGCAGGGGCACGGTCCGTTGGGGGCCGCCTATCCCGACGTGGCCTATGGCATGGAAGGTGACAGTCCGGCTTTTCTGGGGCTGATTTCAAACGGCCTGAACAATCCCGAGCGGCCCGACTATGGCGGCTGGGGCGGGCGCTATGCGCTCTACAAACCCGACTTCCGCGACTCCAACACCGGCCCGTTCCGGCGTGAGAACTGGCCCCGCGACGAACCCGAAACGCGCCCGATCTGGACCAACACCGCCGACTCGGTGACGGGGCTGGACAAAAAACGCTACGGCAGTCCGCAGGCGACGATCTGGCGGTGGCGGCAGGCGGTTCAGCACGATTTTGCCGCGCGCATGGCGTGGTGTACCAGAGCGTATTCGGCCGGCAATCACCCGCCCGTACCCCGGCTGGCCACGCCCGATTCGTTCACGGTGACGTCGGGCGAGACGTTTCACCTCAACGCCAGCGGTACCACCGATCCCGACGGCGATTCGATGAGTTATCTGTGGTTTCAGTACCCGGAAGCGGGTACGTATCCCGGTCAGGTCAGCACCCGACCCTACGCGCCTAACCTGTACGACCTGCCCATCACAGCCCCGTCGGTCGACAGCCCGCAAACCATTCATTTCATTTTACAGGTAACCGACAAAGGCACCCCCGCCCTGACCCGCTACAAACGGGTTATCGTGACGGTAGTGCCAGGTACCTAGGGCTATTGATAAACCCGAACGTAGTCGATTTCGTAGCGGGACGGGAACGCAGTAGCCGACGGATCGCCCCCGTTATCGCCACCGATGGCCAGGTTGAGCAGGATGTAGTGAGGCTGCTTGAACGGGTTGATACCCGAGCCGTCACCGTTGATGGTGTCGCTCAGCTTCACCGTGTTCAGCACCCGCCCGTCGACCGACAGTTGAATCTGCTGCGCATCCCAATCCATTCGCCAGACGTGGAACTGATCGGCCCAGTTGGGGTCGTTCAGGTCGGCAAGGGGCAGTTTCGTCGAGCGCCAGTTGGCCGTGTAGCGCTTGTTCGTCCCCCAGGCCACGTTCGCCAGCAGCATATCCCGATAATATTCCATGATGTCGATTTCGCCGTTCGACGGCCACTCCCCCTCCGTACCCAATGTCCAGAAGGCCGGCCACAATCCCGCCTGCGTACGAATTCGTGCCCGCATTTCGAACCGGCCGTACTGCCAGCTGTGCAGCCCCTCGGTTTTCAGACTGGCCGCTGTGTACTGGATGGTCGGGCGGTTCGTACGCCAGTCAGTGCTGCCGGCTTTGTAGTTGGGGTTGGGCTGTTGTGTCCGACGTCCTTCGATGACAAGCATCCCGTTCTGGCAGAACGCGTTATCCGGCTGATACCACTGTAGCTCGTGGTTGCGCACAAAGCCGGTCTCGAACGTCCAGTTCCGGCTGTCGGGCCGTCCATCCTGGTCAAATTCGTCGGCCCATACCAGTTTCGGCGTCGAGTCGGCCGGAGCGACCGGACGGGGATCGCCAGCCCGCGTACACCGCATGGCCAGCCCACTAGTCAGCATGGTGATGCTTAGCAGACCAGCCAGTACGCCGATCTGTGTTCGTTTCAATTGCATGTGGCAACAAGGTTACGGTTCGTGCAGTGGGGGTGATTCGTTACTTGATCGGTCGGCGACTGACGCCTTCTTTCGTGATTTTCACTGGTTTGATCGAGCCGTCGGCGGCAAACTCCATCCGGTCGATGCAGGTTTCGCGGTGGTTACCGTCGGTTTCGGTAAGCGGCCGACGGTGGTAGACGATGTACCAGTCGTTTGTGCGGGGCACCTGGATGACCGAGTGGTGTCCCGCGCCGGTAGCCACGGTGGGGTCCTGCTGAAGGATTTTACCGGCCCGCTTGAATGGTCCGAACGGCGAGTCGGCGACGGCGTAGGCCACGGAATAGTTAGGTCCGGTCCAGCCCCCCTCCGACCACATGAAGTAGTATTTACCGTCACGAATAAACATGAATGGCCCTTCGACGTAGCCTTCCGGCGTGATCTCGTGGAAGGTTTTGCCATCGGGGAAAGGCAGAAAACCGGTGAAGTCGGGTTTGAGCCGGGCGATGTTGCAGTGCCGCCAGCCGCCGTAAATCAGGTAGTATTGCCCGTCTTTATCGTGAAAAACGAACTGATCGATGGGCTGGGCACCGTTGTGAAACTTGTCGATCAGCGGTTTGCCGAGGTAATCCCGGAACGGTCCTTCAGGTTTGTCGGCCACGGCGACACCGATGCCGCCCTTTTCCTGATCGTTCTGAATGTCGTTGGCTCCGAAGAACAGGTAGTATTTACCCCCTTTCTCGGTAATCGACGGTGCCCACATGGCCCGCTTCGCCCACTTGATGCTCGTCGTATCGACAATACGCGGGTGTTTGGTCCACGTCACCAGGTCGGGCGACGAGAAAGCGTCCATAAACACCTGCTGGTTGTACGGAGCCGAATAAGTTGGGTAAATCCAGTACTGCTTGTTGAAGACAATACCTTCGGGATCGGCATACCAGCCCGGGAAAACGGGGTTGCCCGACGTGGTTTTCGTAGCGACAGGCGTGTTTGTCTGGGCCGTAGCCGTCAGCGTTATCAACCCCAGCAGGGCGATGAGGGTACGTTGAGCGAGTGATTGCATTCGAAAAAGTTGCGTGTTTTTCAGGGTTGTCGATGCCAAAAGGCGGTTTCTCTCTAAAACTACCACGCAACCGTTATCGCGGCCACGAACACTACGTCTTTACAGGTGTCATTCGCATTTCCAACGTATGGAAAACTAGCGTATCTACAACAAACCAGTATCGAGTCGTTTACCGAAATCAGGTTAGCTTAAACCGAGCTACCCCTAAATTCGCTGAATGGGCAGGGTTGTCAAGTGCTGGCTAACCCTACCCCCCGCCCCCTAAAGGGGGTGAAATTCATACACAAACATCTCCCCCCTTCAGGGGGCGGGGGGCAGGGTTGACCGAAGGTAATTTGGTTAACGACAGCGCCAACTTAAGAACTTAACAGACCTGCCCTGACGGGGATTTAGGGGTAGTTCAATCAATAACAGGCTTACTACGCGTCGGCTTTGGTGCGGGTTTCGGGTACGAAGAACCAGAGCACGGCCAGAGCAGCCACCGCAATGCTGGCCAGCACCAGAAAGGCCGAATTATAACCTGACCGCTGCACAATTCCGCCAGCGAACGCATTGCTCAATGACGAACCCAGCCCCACGGCCGTCGCGATAGCGCCCTGCGTGGTGTTGAACAATCCGCTTCCTTTGGTCAGGTCCGACACGATCAGGATCGACAGTACGCCAAAGATACCGGCTCCTACGCCGTCGAGAATCTGAATGGCTACCAGCAGCGTTGGGTCGGTCGTCATCGTGTAGAGTACACCCCGGATCGGCAATACCGCAAAAGCGATCAGTAGCAGTCGTTTACGACCACCCGGCGCGAACCGCCCGGTCAGGTTGCTGACGGGCACCATAACGATCTGGGCAACGATAATACAGGCCGACATATAGACCGATGACGTACCGGCATCGATGCCTTTCGCCAGCCGCTGACCAAGCAGGGGCAGCATGGCCGCGTTGGCAAAGTGAAACAGGACACAGGCCAGCGCAAAAAACAGAATAGCCTTGTTTTTCAGAATGGCCCGGAAACCCGACGGCTTGTCGCCGTTGTCGGCAGCGTCTCCTTCCTCACCATCGCCCCGCGCCAGATCGTGGTCGATGTCTTCTTCCCTGATCCGCCAGATGGAGATGCTACTCAGCACCGACATAACGGCCAGCAATACGAAAATGCCGCTGGTGCTGATGTAGTAGCCAATAATACCCGCCATCAACGCCGAAAAAACGTTACCCGCGTGGTTAATCGTCTCGTTGCGACCGATCCGGCTATCGAGCTTTTTGTGCCCCACCATACCCAGCGTAATGGCGGCTATGGCCGGACCGAACCAGGCAGCGGCCACGCCCATCGCGACCTGCCCGCCAACGATAACCCCCTGCACGGGGAAGCTGATTGTCAACAGTGACGCCGTGGCAATGAGCAACGACGCGATAACGGAAAAGACCCGTTTTTTCCGCGTCCGGTCGACCAGCGCGCCCGCCGGCGTCTGCGCGACGACCGTGGCTATACCCATGACCGACATCGCAATACCGATACCTTCCGGTGTCCAGTGCAGGGTTGTCAGCAGGTAAATCGCCAGGTAAGGCCCCAGTCCGTCGCGGACGTCGGCCAGAAAGAAGTTGGCCCAGTCGAGCGCGCGTAGACTGGCGGTGGCTGGTTGTCGGGTTTCGGCCGGAGCAGGCGAAACAGGCGTGTTGAGCATAACAGGTGGATGGTGCGTAATCGTACGATCTGTCACCTAAACCAGCCAGCCCGTATCATTGGCTGTAGATACTCAACCTTTTAAGTACTTTTTAACTCGTATTAAGTAGTTATGCTGATGGCAACCGGGACATCCATCGCTGTTTCGTAGCTGCAAGCCGCTATAACAGCGATGCTGATGTTGACACCCTGTCCACTTTACGGGACACGCAAAACGAGTTCATTACACCTGACCGCCTTCGGCTCGGTTACATTGAACGTATCGAGCGTGCACACTGATCCGCGCAAATCGACCTCGGGCAAATCCAGCCTGATCTTGTACTCCCCCGGTTGCTGGTAAAGAAACGTAACGTTTGTAAAGTCCTGGAACCGCTCGCCGGACTTCATCAGTGTAAAAAATTCGGCTCGTTTTTCCAGGCCAGTCAATTGGCTGAACCGGGCAAGATCAGCTTCACCGATTCCCTTGGCATACTGACTGTTGTTGTATTGATAATCGAACCACAGCGAATCGACCTCAGTAAACCGGCGGTACAGTCCGGATTTTGAGTTGTAGTCATTACCACCAAAGGAGCACGCAATGGCACCGTAAGCCCGGTAGAAACTGTCCTGCAAGGCCATCTCCCGTTTTAACTCCGTCTTAAGTGGGTGTTCCAATTCGCTGTATTCGCCCGTGTCCGGATTCAGCCGGTAGTACCGCACATGCTGGAGCAGGCCCTTTGGCGTGTACAAGGCGACAGCCTGATCCAGCTGATTGTCGGCATCGAGCAACAGTCCCGCGTCCAGGCTGTCCGTACCCGACGCGGGCCGACTAACGATCGACAGGTTGACGGTAATGCTTTTTTGAGCAGAAGCCACAACAGGCCCGAAAAGTATGGCCAACAGGCACATCAGGCGAAGCAATGGCCCACGTACACAGGCTGATCCGGTCAACATCATAATCCGTCTTTTTGGGTGTGGTAACAAATTCTGGCTATTCGGTTGTACCAAGGTACGGAACGACTTCCGGAAACCCATCCCTTGCGAAGACGATCCGTACCCCAGTCTGGCGTAGGTGTTTACGTAGATGCACCGATTGCCCCAAAACCAGCGCTAGCTCTTCCGCAGGTCGATTCGCAGTTGGTCGAACAGCGCGACAAATTCCTGACAGGCCTGTTTGGAGGGTAGCTCGATGGACCAGAACGCCCGCCGGAACGATGAATCGCCGACGCGGGTAATGGCCGTTCCGTTTTGCAGGAAAAACTTGACGGCATACGTCCCCCGCTCCTTTTCGTACCGCACCAGCGTGGTTTCGGCCAGTGGAAAAACGTATTCGCTAATCTGTACGGCGGCTTCTTTCTCCAGCACCTGAACGGGCGTTGGTTTCCCCGATGCCTGCACCAGCAGCGCCTGTAAACGAGCGACATCGTCCTGTACGCGGGACTGCCCAAATCCCTGACCAGCCAGTAAAACCAGTATGCCAATGGCAAGAAAGATACGTTTCATAAGTAAGATGGTGTTATTCGTTTTCTACAAGATGACAGACTGACGAATCGGGTTGCATCGCGGCTTCACTTTTTCGCCGGCTCACCGGTCAGCGCTCGTCGGAGCAGGAAGCCTGTTCGGGTGGTACGTCGGTCGGTGTACTGTAGCAGGCCAGAGCGTCGGCCAGTCGCTGGGCGATGCGGTTTCGGAGCCGTTCGGGGGCCAGCACCTCGATACCGTTGCCGTAGCCCATGATTTCCCGCTCCAGCTCGTGATTCAGTTGTACGGCAAGCTGAATCACGATACTCCCTTTTTCCCGTTCGAGCAGGCGCTGCGACGCGTGCAGCGGCTTTGTTTCGATGTAGGGCGCGTGGGGCATTTTAACGCGCAGTCTGACCTTCGTTACCCGAACACCTTCGTTGACCGACACACCGACAACGTGCCGGTAGTATTCCTCCGGGCTCAGAGCCTGCCGACCGATGTAGGCGACACCGGTTACCGGCTCGATGGTCAGCATACGGTCCAGCGCCAGCGTCATGATCTGCCGGTTTTTGGTTGTCGTCCCGACGGCAAACCAGCGGTTTTTAAATTCCTTGAGCCACCAGACGTGAAACGGCAGCGTCTGCGGCTGTCTTGCCTGAAACGACTGGTAGGTGATCTGAACGACCCGCTGCTGCACGACGGCCTGATACAGTTCATCCAGAAAATGGAGTCCTTTCAGGTTGTCATTCTTCTCGAAATCGATGACTGCGGCCGTCTTCTGCGCCGTCGAATACAGGTGATCTTCCAGCCGCTGCACTACGTCGTTGAGCGACGAAAAGTGCGAGAAGCCCCGAAACTGCTTCAGCACCTCGACGGCTTCGTTCATGCGCGACAGATCCCCCTCCGACAGCGGTAGGTTCGTGATGCTGTACGACGGATCTTCGTAGGTGTAGTACTTTTTCTGCCGCACGACGATGGGCGCGAAATACCCCAGTTTGTCGCTGCGCATCAGTTGAATATCGGCCTGAATGGTCCGCACGCTGATCCCTTTCACGATACCTTCGTACTCATAGAGCGCTTCGGACACTTTCTCGACCAGGGCCGCGAGCGTCCACTGCCGATGGCGGTTGCGCAAACAGGCGTCGATGGTTTTGTAGCGAATCAGGGCGTTACGGTTGACGGGCATACGACAGACACGGTATCCGGACAATTCTCCCGGAATCGAGTCAGCGATGTTGGCGATTTTTTTACAATCCGTCAACCCGATTTCGGTCAGACTGGAAACGACGCGCTGTTTTCTGGTCGTTCCCCGATGCTGTCGGGTTCGGCAGGGCGGGGTTTACAGCAGCCGAACCCGAATCAGGGGTTCCTGTTCACGGGTTTCCACGTTCATGCTCCGCTTCATCAGATCACGAAATCCCTTGACGATAAACAAGCCGATTCCTTCGCCATCCGACATGAGTGATCTTCCGCAAGCTGGTGAGCAAGGGGCGCTTGACGATGTCATTTCAATCCTTCTTCACTCAGGATTACGTCTGGAAGTATAGTACTTTCGTTAGCAATATTGCCGACAAATCAAGGTTTCAATCCTTCTTTTAACAAGATTGTATCAGAATGCGTCCTGACTATTAAGGTGACGAAAGAGTTCAAATCTAAACGCAGTAAGTAAGAGTTTTATGAAAAAATTGACAGCTAACAAGTTGGGTGCTGCCCTATTAATAGGATATGCTGTTTATGCCTTGCTAAAAGATGTTTTTAGACATTACGTGATTAGTACTTGTTCTAGGGTAACGATTGCAACCCCTATAGACATTTCAAGCGGATACAGAAGAACGCGTAGTATTATCTATACGTATTCTCTTAATGGAAAAAAGCATGAAGGCATGGTAGCTATAACTAAATTAAAGGATTCGAAAGGAGATGATTATTTTTATATGAAGAAACGATACTTCGTAAAAGTCGCTTGTAAATTTCCATCATTCTCTCCGGTAGATGATGAGTTTAACGTACCAGATACGATAGTTTCTGTCCCGTATAAGGGTTGGAATAATATTCCGGTAAAAAAATGAATTATGAGCCATTATACATCATATAATAGATGATAGGCGCGTTTGATAAGAGCTAATTCAACAAAGATTTTTTGAGGCCCCGTCCAGCCGAATAGATCCAGCGGTTCACCTCTACCGAGATACTGACATGGTTCGTTCAGCAACTCCACTTCTTCGATTCGTCGTGTCTTGAAGGTCTTCTTCTGCCCAGTTACCAACTCATATGCATGCGATACACTGAAATCCTCTGTAAACGAGAGCGGCTTGACAATCCGATTTGAAATGGTGTTGGAGTTAGCTGACTGGTACTGAATTAGCTGGACCTAGAGTCGTCCACGAATTGCTTCCGCTAGACATTCGACAATCTTGCTCGGATGCAGGTCCACCAAACCATCCGCCAACGGTTGTAATGTCGATGCGAGAAAAAGCTTTTGCTGGATACCAGCTAATAAAGGGTGTGTTGGCGCAAAACCAGCCATCGCCTGCCGAATCATCTGGGTCTCTTCCTCGGTAAAGCGCGGTTGGCGCATCGTTTCATCTTCGAAGATGAAATAGCGAGTAGGCTTTCCATCATTATCGACTTCGTAACCGACTTCTTCCAATAAGGTGAGATAGCGATACACCGACCGTTTGTCGATGTCCAGCGCCTGGGCAAGCTGGGCGATGGTACGACCCGGACGCTGTTTGAGTAGCCGGATCAGCGTGAAAACACGCAGTAGTTTCTGTTGGGCAATCATCGGGGTGTGAATAAGCAACGTGTAAGTAATTCAACTTTTGCTATAAGCTACTTACCGTTGCCTAAATCGTATATGTCCCCTGCCCCCTTCCTGCGCGGAGGAGGATCGACGTTGCTAAAAAAGTCGCGGGACGAGCAACTTTTTTTGACCTACGCAAAAACACTGCGTAGTAGCCACCAACCTTTGCTATCGATAAGGGCAAGCAACGCCGGACCTGACGCGAGTTTTGTACCTCAGCCCCGTAGTATCGTCGCCCATGGCTGTCGATATGCTGCCGGTGCTGCGTTGTCTTTGTCAGTTCAAAGTCGGGTTCGATTCCCGCATTAGCTCTAAAAAGGCTAACCGTTGGTTGGAGAAGTCGCCCGCTTCTAAACTGGGCTCTGTTTCGTTGCGATCAGGCTGGGCTGTCTGGTTTACCATTGCTTCGGCGGTGCGTAGACGGGCTGCTCCGAACCCGTAAACGAAGCCCACCGTCGCTCAGGTCGACTACCTGCGCAGTGGCATGGCATCGGTACCCATTCCTGCGGGATGGTATCGATGAAGCCCCGCTGTCAGGGTAGCCGATTACCGCTCCGGTGCCTTCGTTTCCGTACGGGTCAGCTGGACACCCGGCCTGTTGCAACCCAAAACCGCACACACAAACCGTTTACCACGATGATACGACTCGTTCGCGTTCAAAAATTTCAGGTAGCTCTCGTCTGTCAACACGGCGGATTCGCCCGGCTGCTGCCGGCGGGCACGCACTGGCTCTGGCCGAACGAGACCCTGTATACGTATAGTCGGGGTACGTTGCTCGACAAGCCCCCCATCGACCTGCCCGTGCTGCTGACTTACCCGGCCGTCGCTGCCGAGCTGGACGTGATCGATGTGGCCGACAATGAACTGGTGCTGCAATACGAAAACGGGCAGTTTCAGCGGGTACTCGGCCGGGGTCGCTGGCCCTTCTGGCAAGGAGTTCGGCAGTTCACCTACCAGCGTGTCGACCTGTCGAAACTGACCATTCCGGCCGACATCGACCTGCAATCGCTGTTGCCACAGCCGTTGGGTGCTTACGTCCGCACGTTTGTCGTGGAAGCGCACGAGCAGGGTGTGTTGTTTATCGACTGGGCATTCAGTCAGGTGCTCAACCCCGGCACGTATCACTTCTGGAAAAACAACACGGCGGTGCAGGTGCAGAAAGTCGACATGCGGCAGCAGCAGTTGGAAGTGTCGGGTCAGGAAATCCTGACCCGCGACAAGGCCACGTTGCGCGTAAGTTTCTTTATCCAGTACCGCGTTGTCGATGTGTTGAAAGCGCTGGTCGACAACAAGGAACACGAGCGACAGCTTTACGTGCTGATGCAGTTGGCGCTGCGCGCCTATATCGGAAATCAAACGCTCGATCAGTTGCTGGAAACAAAAAGCAGTCTGGCCGACGACGTCATTCGCCATAGTCTCGACGCAGCCGCATCGATCGGCGTCGACCTGCGGGGCGGGGGTCTGCGCGACGTCATCCTGCCGGGCGACATGCGCGACATTCTGAATCAGGTGCTGATGGCCGAGAAAAAAGCGCAGGCCAACACGATCATGCGCCGGGAAGAAACCGCGTCGACCCGCAGCCTGCTCAACACGGCCCGGCTGATGGAAGAAAACGACATGCTCTGGAAATTGAAGGAGATGGAATACGTCGAGAAAATCGCCGAGAAAGTCAGTTCGATTTCCGTGTCGGGCAGCGGGCAGTTGCTGGAGCAGTTGAAAGGGCTGCTGGGTACCGCCAAAAATTAACTCCGGCTCCGCGCCCGATCCGGGTGCGGAGCGTCAATGCACAGACCTTATCGTCCACAATCCCATGAAAACACCACTTACCCCTACCGACATACTGCTGCTGGCCCCCGTACCGGAAACACTGATGCCCGCTTTTTTACGCGTCGGCAACGGGCTGATCGACCATACCGCCATGACGCGGGAGGACGTACTGGGCCTGCTGGCGCAGCTGCTACAGAATCCCAAAAAATACGCCCTGAGCCGTAACAAGGTTACGAATCTGGCGCGGGCCGTACACGACGCCAACAAGCAGGGCACCTCGATTCGACTGACCGACGCCGGGCAGGCCTACCTCCCACCCGATCCGGTCCCGGTTCCCTACGAGCTGCCTACTGCCGCACAGCAGGCAGGGACGGTGTATGCCCTACGCGAAACGCCGGTACCCTACGCTATTTACGGGGCCGAGCATATCGAAGCGGGAGCCCTGCAACAGATGGAAACAGCCGTCAGCCTGCCCATTGCCGTCGCGGGGGCGCTGATGCCCGACGCCCATCACGGCTACGGCCTGCCCATCGGCGGGGTACTGGCCACCGAACCCAATACCATCATCCCCTATGCCGTGGGGGTCGACATCGCCTGTCGGATGTGCCTGTCGGTATTCGACCTGCCGCCGACGGTGATCGACCGCGACGCGTCGCTGCTGACCAAAGCCCTGCTCGACAACGCCACCTTCGGCATCGGTGGGGAAGTCCGTACCAAGTTCGACACCAGCGTGATGGACCGGGACGAGTGGCGGGCCACGAAGGTCATTCGCGACCTGAAAGACAAGGCGTACCGGCAGTTAGGCAGCTCCGGCACGGGTAATCACTTCGTCGAATGGGGTATTCTGTCAGTCGACGCAGCCGATACACAGCTGGCGCTGCCGGTTGGTTCGTACCTGGCCCTGCTGTCGCATTCGGGATCACGGGGGTTCGGCGCAAACATTGCCGGATATTATTCGAAGCTGGCGATGCAGCAAACACGACTGCCCAGACAGGCGGCTCACCTGGCCTGGCTCGACCTGAACACGGAGGAAGGACAAGCGTACTGGATCGCGATGAATCTGGCAGGCGACTACGCATCGGCCAGCCACCACGAGATTCACAACAAGATGGCCCGCGCCCTGAATCAGACCCCGCTAACCCGGCTGGAAAACCACCACAACTTTGCCTGGCAGGAGCAGTTGGCTGATGGCCGATCGGTGATGGTGCACCGGAAAGGCGCTACCCCCGCCGGTCCCGACGTACTGGGTATCATTCCGGGGTCGATGACGCAGCCGGGCTTTGTGGTACGTGGACTGGGAAAGCCCGACGCGCTGCACTCAGCCTCGCACGGTGCCGGACGGCTGATGTCGCGTACAAAGGCCCTGTCGACCGTGACACCCGCCCAACTGGCGCAGGCCCTCACCGACGCCAGCGTTCACCTGATCGGCAGCGACCTGGACGAAGCCCCGATGGTGTACAAAGACATCGAGACCGTGATTAACGCGCAGCGTGAGCTGGTGCAGGTCGTCGCCCGGTTCACCCCGCGCATCGTCCGGATGGCCGACGCAAACCGGAAGGAAGCCCGCGAAGACTGACGTTGCCTTTTCCTCACGTCCGGGTACCGGAATGGCCTGCGCATCCGGTTGATGGTTGTCTACCGAATACAGGCAACCGGGCGGGTGGTCGGTGCCCTGACAAAAGGGATTCTTCAAACAACCTCTTCAACACACGTATTCCGGAGTCATAAAAAAAGCCGAATCGATGATCGATTCGGCTCTCCGTATCTGTACAGTGTACCGCGTCTATGCTCTAACGCGACGTTTTCTTTCGGCGAATCTTCGCTGAAAATCCGGGGTTTTCATCTTTATCCATTTGCTCCGCCACATGAAATACAACCCGTAGTTGTACCGAAACTGACGGTGGAGCGTCACGCCGATCAGCCACCCGTAAGCGTGCACGTCCGGTTTCCGCTGCCGTTCCTGAATCGGCCTGCCAACCAACGACGCACGTTTCATTTCCCGGACACACAGGTAGCGAAAAAGCGAGAGCAATCGTTTCTGATACGATTCCCACTCGCTCAATCTCTGTACAGGCTCAATCCTTCTTTTCACAGGATTACCTCAGGAAGTGCCGCTCAAAGGGAAGCTGGACATCTGCGTACTGCCGTTTCAATCCTTCTTCTCACAGGATTACCTCAGGAAGATAACTATAAGTTCGTGTGCTGTCAGTGCCTGGGCGGTTTCAATCCTTCTTTTCACAGGATTACCTCAGGAAGCTGCTTGACGCGGCTTTGCAGGCAATGGGCATGGTTCATCGTTTCAATCCTTCTTTTCACAGGATTACCTCAGGAAGCTGGGGCTCGATCAGCATGTACAGGATACATATGCTGACTGTTTCAATCCTTCTTTTCACAGGATTACCTCAGGAAGCTGCTTGACGCGGCTTTGCAGGCAATGGGCATGGTTCATCGTTTCAATCCTTCTTTTCACAGGATTACCTCAGGAAGCTGGGGCTCGATCAGCATGTACAGGATACATATGCTGACTGTTTCAATCCTTCTTTTCACAGGATTACCTCAGGAAGCTGCTTGACGCGGCTTTGCAGGCAATGGGCATGGTTCATCGTTTCAATCCTTCTTTTCACAGGATTACCTCAGGAAGACTCCAAGCTGCGTTAGACGAAGCTGAAAAAAGGTCGTTTCAATCCTTCTTTTCACAGGATTACCTCAGGAAGGCGTCGCGACAACTAATCGGCTCATTTACAGAATAATACCCTGCCTTCATCTCCGCTCTCTTTAGTTGTTTTTCGGTTGTCAAAGAACAGATTTGCATACTTTTCTACTAAATTTCCGTAAACATAACAATCTGACAACCAGAATACTACGACCCATTTTTAGCTAGTCTGAAATAGGTTTCCACCCGGCAACCGGTTGTTTGCTGCACAAATTGCGATACATGCAAGGTACGTAGCGAACGTTTGCCGTCACGATCCAGGGAAAGAAATTTCGGTCGATACGGCAGATAGCGCCCGCTTGCCAGTACGCATGCTGGTCTCCGATATAACCGACAACACGCGTTCTGTTTTCCCGGTACCACCAACAGTAAAAAAGCGGATACAATCGGTTCTGTTGGCAAGTCCCACCTCCTCGACCTTTATGCGCACTCGTTCCTTACTGATTGTTGGCGGCATAACGCTCTACGCCATTGTCGTCCGACTGTTTTTCGGCGTTCGTGACCTACAGGGCTTCTTCGCCGTTCTGTCGCTCTCGTTTCTGTTCTGTCTGCCGGCGATCATCGGCCTGATCACCGTCTATTTTTTCGGCAATAGCGACAAAATCCACAACTGGACCTATTGCTTTTTCATACCCTGGGTTCCGATCGGCTCCTTCATGCTACTCACGCTGCTAACGGGTCTGGAAGGCTGGGCGTGCTGGCTCATCATCCTGGTGCCGATGCTCATTACCGCATCACTGGGCGGTCTGCTGGGCGGCTACCTTAAAACAAGGCAGCATAACCGGACGCACGTACTCACCCTGCTCCTGCTTCCCTTCCTTGTTTCTCCGATTGAATCGCAGTTCGCCACACCAGCCAACACCTACAGAGCCTACACCTGTATCGACATCAACGCGCCGGCCGACGTGATCTGGCGCAACGTTACCCGGGTGCGGGCCATTCCCGAAGCGCAGGACAAAGGCTGGCTGACCCGGTTCCTCGGCTTTCCCAGACCCGTCGAAGCCCTCCTCAATTACGAAGGCGTCGGTGCTTACCGAGAAGCCCGCTTTACAAACGGACTGGTCTTCCACGAGACCGTTACGGACTATGTCGACAAGCGGAAGATGGTGTTCTCGATCAAAGCGTACCCGCATGAGATACCAGCCGCTACGCTGGACGAACACATCGTTATCGGAGGGCGCTATTTCGACGTACTGACGGGTACCTACGAACTGGAAAAGCGGGGTCCGACCACCTATCGGCTGCACCTGTACAGTCAGTTTGTGCTGCATACCCGCATCAATGCGTACGCCAGCTGGTGGGCGACCCAAATCATGCAGGACATTCAGAACAACATCCTACAGGTGGAAAAGCTGCGCTCGGAAACGAACAGCTGACGGGCTTACGATACTCATTCGGGAACGAGCCCGTACTGGTTGAGGGAGTTGCCCGTTTTGCGGCTCTCGGCGGTACGCTCCAGCCGGAGCGACGTCGCCGTCGGTACCTCCACGATGTAGTAGTCGATGCTGCCGTCGGTGTTGGTTGGGCGGGGATTCAGTCCCGACAGGAGCAGCCGCCGATTGTCGGTCGAAACGGTCCAGGTGCCGGTGAGTTGCCGCCCGTCGATATCTTTGAGTTTGACCCCCCCCGGCTGACTCAGGTCGAGCCGGAAGTTGACGTAGCCGGGCTTGACGTTACTGCTGCCTCCCAGCGTGTACACCAGCAGGTCGCCTTCCTTAACGGTCTGCGCCTGCCAGACACGGCCCAACTGATCGGCGATAGACGGAACAGGTTTGGGCTGACAGCCCGCCAACAGAGTCAGTAACAACCCGACCAGCAGGGCTTGATATGATTGGCTTTTCATGGCAGTACGATTCGTTTAGCCAGTTTTCGCCCGTCAGCGACGAGCTGGACGATGTAGACGCCGGTAGCGAGTTGCGACAGGTTGTAGTGCCACCGGTCGGCGGGTCGCACGGTCCGGTGGTCGGACAGTACCGGCTGGCCCGTCGCAGTCAGGAGTTGCAGGGTAGTCGAGGCTACGGAAAACCAGTTGGTTACGACGTGCAGCGTTCGGTCGTTGACGTACAGGTCGGTATGCGTGTCGATTTCGTCTTCAACCGCGATCACCACTTCGTTGACCCGCGCCGACGCCACGTTGGAATAGCCCGAGCTGCCCGCCGTATTCATTGCCCTGACACGGTAGTAGTAGGTGGTAAACTCACTCAGACCAGGGTCGACGTAGCTGCTCACCGGTACCGGCACCTGTTTGACCTCCGCAAACGGCCCAGTCGGACTGGTAGCCCGTTCGATACTGATCGTCACGGCTTTGGGTGACACGGCCGCCCAGGTTAGCCTGATCTGATCGTAGTCCTGCAACTGTGCCGTCAGATCGGTGGGTGCGCCCGGCGGGGCCAGTGGTGTCGTCACGCAGACGGCATCCGTATAGCCCGACGGACCCGCTGCGTTGACGGCCCGCAGCCGGTAGCAATACGGCGTCGCATCGGTCAGGCCAGTATCGGTGTGGGTCGTTGTATTGGCGGTAATGTCGGCGACTTTCGTGAACGAGCCGGTCGCGCTGCTGCCCCGTTCGAGTTGAAAACCGCTTTCGTTGCCCGACAGGTCAGCCCAGGTAAGCACCACCTGCGTGGGCGACGTAGCCGCAGCCGTCAGTTGGGTCGGTGCTGCGGGGGGCACATCGGGCGTCGTCGCATCGACAACAGCCGAGTAAGCGGACGTACCCACCGCATTCTTCGCCCGAATACGGTAAAAATAGCGCGTATTCGGCGTCAGTCCCTGGTCCGAGTAGGTAGTTGCATTGGCAGCAACGTCGGCGATTTTGGTGAACGTCGCGCCATCTGTCGAGCGTTCGAGGTCGAAGCCGGTTTCATTGTCCGACGCATCGGTCCATTGCAGGTTGATCTGCGTAGTCGACGCAGCCGTAGCCGTTAGTTGGGTCGGCGCTGCGGGCGGGCTGTCAGGGGTCGTCGCGTCGGCAACGTTCGAATAGTCCGACGCACCGGCAGCATTGACGGCCCGGATTCGGTAAAAGTAGCGCGTCCGGGGACTAAGGTTCGGATCACTGTAGGTGGTCGCGTTAGCAGCTACGTCGGCCACCTTTGCCCAGCCATCCGTACCGGTACTACTGCGCTCAAGCTGAAAGCCGCTTTCGTTACCCGACAGGTCGGCCCACTGTAGCGTTATCTGGCTGAACGACACCGCCGTCGCCGTCAACCGGGCGGGGGCCACCGGGGGCGCGTCGGGCGTCGTGGCATCGACAACAGCCGAATAAGGCCCCGTACCACTGCCGTTGGTGGCCCGGATGCGGTAGTAGTAGCGCGTGTTCGGCGTCAGTCCCTGGTCGGCGTAACTGGTTGCTTCACCCGGCAGGCTGACCAGTTGCGTCCAGCCGTCGTTCCCGTTGGGGCTCCGTTCGACCAGTACGTTCGTTGCCGTCGCCACAGCCGACCAGCTCAGGTTGATCTGCGTGGTCGACACCGCCGTCGCGACCAGATTCTGCGGACTGGCGGGTGGACCAGCGGGCGTCGTCGCGTCGACCACGTTGGAATAGCCCGATGCCCCGGCGGCATTGACAGCCCGCAGTCGATAGACATACCGCGTCTGCGGCTGCACGGTATTGTCGACATAGGTCATGGCGTTGGCGGCTACCTCGGCCAGCTTGGTCCAGGTACTACCATCGGGGCTGCGTTCCAGTTGAAAGCCGCTCTGGTTGGCTGAACCAGCGGCCCATTGCAGGCTTATCTGGTTGTAGATCACCGCTGTGATGACGAGTCGGACGGGAGCCGCCGGGGGCGTATCGGGCGTGGTGGCGTCGGCGGTGTTCGAATAGCCACCCGGCGCACCGGCCGCGTTCAACGCCCGGATACGGTAGAAGTAACGCACATTGGGCGTCAGATTCGGATCGCTATAGGTCGTTGCGGTACCGGCCAGGTCAGCAATTTTTGTCCAGCCGTCGGTACCGTTGGGGCTCCGCTCCAGCTGATAACCCGACGCCCCCGAAACCCCCGACCAGCTTAGGTTGATCTGCGTGGTCGACGCGGCCGTCGCGACCAGATTCTGCGGCACTCCGGCCGGTGCGGCTGGGGTCGTCGTGCATTGAGCGTCGGTATAGCCGCTGGCCCCTACCCCATTGATGGCCCGCACCCGATAGCAGTAGGTCGTACCACCCGACAGGCCGTTGTCGCTGTAGGTGGTTGCGTTGGCCGCGACATCAGCGATTTTAGTGAACGTACCGCTGCTGGCCGGAGCGCGCTCGACCTGAAAGCCCGTTTCGTTGTCCGACAGATCGGCCCATTTCAGATTGATCTGGCTACTACTGACGGCTGCGACTTCCAGCCGGGCCGGGGCAGTCGGCGCAGTGGGTACCGGGGCTTTCGTCGTGCCGCAGGCTTCGTTGCTATAGCCCGAATACAGACCCGCGCTGGTTTTGGCCCGTACTTTATAACAGTACTGCGTATTGGCCGACAGGTTGTTGTCGGTGAAAATCTTCTGCCCAAACTCCGCCTGAATGACCTGATAGGCACCGCCCGCGCTGCTGGCGCGCGAAATTTCGAACGTGACGGGCACGACGTTGATATCGCTCCAGGTAAGCTGTAACTGACTGGTCGATAGCGACGACACACTTAACCCTGACGGCGTAACGGGGGGCACGGCCGTCGTGGTGGCGCAGGCCGTGTTTGAATAGTCCGACGTTCCCCCCGGTCCCCGCGCCCGGACCCGGTAGCAGTAGGTCGTGCCGCTGGCCAGCCCGGTATCGTCATACGTAAGGCTGCGGCTGTAGGCAACCGTCGCGATCTGGGTGAACGGTCCGTTCGATGACGTACCCCGTTCAAGCAGGAAGTCGGTAGCGGTTCCCCCACCAGGATTGGTCCAACTCAGGCGAATGGTCGACGGCGACTGCGTAGTGGCCCCCAGGCTGGTGGGCGTCGTCGGGGGCGTGGCCGGTGTCGTGACTTTGGCTTCACCGGAGTAGGTGGTCACCGCCCCCGTCGCCAGAACCGCCCGGACGCGATAGGTGTACGACCCATTCCCCTGCACGCTGTTGTCGGTGTAGGTCGTGGCGTTGGCCGCAGCCTCTCCGACTTTAGTGAAGCTGGTGAAGTCATTTCGTTCAATTTCAAACTTGGTTTCGTTGGTCGTGTTGTCTTTCCAGGTCAGCACGACCCGGTTATACGCCGGTGCCGATCCCGACAGGGCCGACGGTGCATTGGATTGAGCCAGTGCCGATAGCGACAGTAACATCGCCGTCCCGACCAGTGTAATCAGATAAACACGTTTCATTTGTGCAGCCAGTCGACTGGCCGGTTAATTGTACAAAAACAGAGGAGCAGTACGAATCAGGGTTGAACAGACGCCTGCACAGACTTGCTCAGCGCCGACCGGTGCGTGGCAACGATCGTCTGAACAGCGTATGTATACGTGCCGGGGCCAGGCAAACTGGCATCGACAAACGAGGTACCTGCCCCCACCAGCCGGTACGGTATCAGCGACTCGCCCACCCGGCACCGGTAAATCACAAATTGCCGTTCGGCTGCCAGCGCCGACGATTGCCAGTCGAGCCGTACGCTTTTCCGGGCGATGTCATAGCGGGCCTGTACACTGGCGGGGGGCTGCGCGGCCAGCTTCGCCAGATTGACGTAGTTGGCCGACACGATGAACGACCGGTCGGACCACCGCCCCCCGGCATCACGGGCCATCAGACTATACTCGTACTGATGCTGGTTCACCAGTGCCGTATCGAGCCAGGTCTGATCAGCAACGGGATGACCGGCGATCCGTTTGATTGCCTGCCAGTCTGTACCCGGTTCGCGCCGATACAGCACGTGCTCCGTTACGTCGTCGCTCAGGCTCGGAATCAGTTGCAGCACAATCCCCCGGTCCTGCACAATCGCGCTCCTGATGATAGGCGTACTGGGCGGTATCCGGTCTGGAATAGCAACCGCCAGCGGTTCAGAAAACAGCGAGTGATTGTTGCTTAGGTCAACCGCTACCAGTTGGTAAAACGCCTGCTTCGTCAGCGTACCGGAAGGCAGTGTGTCGGTAAAGACGGAGTCGGCCAGTATATCGGTCGTACGCTGCTGATAGTATGGATCATCGCGCGTATACGCCCGATACACCTTGTATCCCAGCACGTCGCGCTCCACGTTGGCAGGCCAGCGCAACGTTACAACCCCACTGGTGTCGACCTGCGCCGTTGGCTTCCGGGGGGCTGCGGGCGGCACTTTATCATCGATCAGGGCCGCAACGGGCGGGCTGAATGCGGTATTGCCCGCCGTATCGACGGCTGCGATGACGTAATAGCGACCGAAATATGGCACCGGTCGCTCATTGACGAATGTGCGGGCTGAAGCGGGCAGCAGATCGGTCGTCAGCGGCTGGTACGGCCCGCCTATGTCATTGGCTTGCCCCACGTAAAAGCCTTTCAAATCGGGTGAGGGCTTCGGCAGCGTCCAGGTCAGGATGATGCGCCGGTTGTCGACTACCTGCTTCTGTACGTCGACGGGGGCGCGGGGGGGCGTCAGATCGCGCCCGCTGCCGACGAGTAGTTTCGACGCCGGACTTTGATCGCCGAAGCTGTTGATACCGATGATGCGGTAATAAAATTTGCGGTAGTTGACACGTACTGAGTCGGTGTAGGTCACCTCACGCGCGTTTGTGCCCAACCCGTTACGGATCGTTGCCGTGTCGGGCTTCGCGTCGACGTAGGGGATCTCATTCAGCCGTTTAAACGTTTTGCCGTCGTTGCTGCGCTCGATGAAAAAGCCGGAGAAATCACCGCTATTGTGGTAGCGGTACCAGCGCAGCGTAAGCACGCTGTCGCCCGCATCGACGGTCGCCACTTTCGGAGCCGCCAGCGAATCGACTTTCCAGGGCAGTACCATCACCGTCGCCGTATCGCGCAGATCGCCGGGTTTGGGAGCGGGGCCGTTGTTGATCCAGAGCCGGTACACCGTCCGGTCAGCTTTGCGGTTAAATGTCCGGTCGGCCCAGCGCAGGGCTAACGCACTCGCAGCCCCCGCCGAAAACTCAGCCGCCATAGCCGCCATCAGCCATTGCCCCTGCTGCTGCTGGTAGCGCTGGTAAAACCCGGCCGGGCTGTTGCCCGTCGGCGGGGTGTTGAGTTTGCCGTGCAGGAGTTGAGCCGCGATGGCCGCGTACCGGTCGTTGCGGCCCAGCCGTTTTTTCATCGAGTCGAGCGACCACGGCCGGATGGGTGCTGCCGTGAGCCGGGTCCGCACGGGCTGCGCCTTTCGGTCAGTGTATTCAAGTCGTTCCAGCACGTACCCCCGGCGGTTGGCCGCCAGCCAGTGAGCCCCCTCATCGACGCCCCAGCGCAGCACGATGGAATCACCGTAGTTAAACGCTTTCAGGTGCAGGTGCTGCTTTGGTCGGGTACCGCCGGGCACAGGCCGACGGGCGGGTACTGTCTGTGCACAGGCAAATGGCGCATGCAGTAGACTGACTATCAGCAGTAGCGCAGGCAGGAAAAAACGAACAGAAAAACGTATCATAGCGATCGTGTACTGAATTAGATTGACACTACCTCACCCCTGGTTTGCCCCTGACGGCGGAACCTCAATGTGCGCTGGCCTATTCCCCCAGAAAGGCAGGGCTGTTAAGTTCTTCTCTTGGCTGTAGCAATTGCCAAATTTTCTTCGGCCTGTTTACCCTTTTAGCGAGTCAGTTGTGTCAGGTCTGGCTCACTGCAGGCCAACCCAGCTGGCCCATTATCGGCTGGTCGACAGATAGAACGTACCTGGCCCCGTTGGACGCCCACCCGACCGGCCCGGTGGACTGGGTGCCGTTGGCGGTACGTCGTTGATCGAGCCGATGGTGAATACTTTCGTAGCTGATCTTACCGGCAGTAACGTCTCCTGCGGATAGCCGTACCTGAACACCACCGTGAAGGGCGACGATTTACCCCGTTCGGGCCCACCGGAGTGGTATGCCTGCTGCTGATCGTAGTAAGCCTGCCGCTCCTGATAGTAGGTATCCTCGGCGAATTTCCAGTACTGCATCTTACGGTAGAACATCCCGTTGAACGTCTGGAGGTAAAGCTGCATACTCGGCGAACCCGACACGATCTGCCCGTAAGCGTTGTACGTTTCCCCTTCGATCTGCTTGTAGTTGGCGTTATCGAACGACTTCTTATAGTACGTGTTGTAAATGCTTTTGTCGTAGATGGCGGCCGATTCCGCGTTCGGGTCGTGTACGTATTTAGCGACGTAAGCCTGGTCGGACAGATTCTTATCGGGGCTGTATTTTTTGGCGACCAACACGTCGAAATAGTTCAGCCGGCGCATGGCTTTTATAATGCCACTCAGGGCTGTCAGATCATCGAAGGCCAGCCGGTCGCGCAGGAAGCTGAACTTGTTGGCGCTTGTGTTGGGATTATAGCCGGTTTCGCCGTGGCCGCTGTAGATCAATGCCTTCTGGGGTAGCCCCTGTACGCTCCCGGCAACACCCTGATAGCTGTCGCGATTGTAGTCGTCGTTGGGATAAATCTGCCCCAGCGTTTCAATTTTGAAATCGTCAGATGCGCCGTGATCCCAATACGTCCCGGTGACGTCGGTGGCGAGTTGCTCCATCCGGTCGTAAATCATCGTTCTGATTTCTTTCTCGTAGGGCGTGTTGGCGTAGGGTGTACCAGTGACCGGCGTTGCATAACTGAGCAGACTGGGTAGCGTGAAGTTGTCGTATATCTTACCGCCGAGCACGTCGATTTTGTCGAATCGCTCATACGTATCGGCACTCGGTTTGAGATCAATGGTCTGATCGCCTTTGTAGTTGGTGGCCTGTAGGTTCAACGCGTTCAGTTTGTCGGCGAACGTGTCGTACTGGCTGGTCGCGAAGGTGACACCGAACAGTTTTTTGCGCTGATTGGCCGCGTTGATGGCTGCCATCGCCTGCACCACACTGACGTTGAGCGTGGTACGGTAGAATTGCAGTTTGGGGCTCTGGGCCATCGTCACGTAGCCCGAGTTCGTCAGCGGCTTGCTGGCCGACCCCGCGCTCGTCGTTTTGGCTACCCGGCTGATCTCCAGCACGTAGTTCCGCTTGTTTTTCAGGCCGTTGGGAATGGCAAACGTAATCAGGTCCGTACCGTTGAAGTCGGCGGGTTGTGTTAGTACTTCCCCGCCCGGCCCGTTGAAGATAGCGACAAGCTGCGTACCTGTCTGGGGTTTCAGGCAGTCGAGACCGTCGAGCGTGGTGGCGCGGAGAAAACCTTTATCGGTTTGTTTCCGCAGAAAATACCGCTGCCCCTCGACCGGCCAGGCTCCCGTAATGACCGACTGCGGAATGTCGTCGGGTTGTTTGGTGAGCGTAAACGTAGTAGTCTTCTCCTGACTACGGGCTTCCTGCTTGCCCGTTTGGTCGTTGTAGGGGTCCTCCCAGTTGTAGCCGTACTGTTGTTTGATCGTAACCCGCTGCGTCAGCTGGCAGGTAGCGTAGGAAGGCAGAAACGTGTTGGCCGACAGTGTGTACGAGCGATAGTCAGCCGCCCAGTCGATGGGATTTACTTTCGTAACAGGCTGGTACGTACCCCCTTTGGCTTTTACCTGAAAAACGGGCGCGTCGGGGGTAAACTTGTAGTAGCGAATGTCGTCGCTCGCAATGTAGATTGTAAAGGCCTTGTTTACTGGCATATTGAACGACACGGCCACCGTAGGCAGCGTCGACACCTCGCTATCACCGGTGGCGGGTGTCAGCTGCGAAATGATCTCGATGTCTTTCAGCGGGTCGCCGTTGTAGACGGGTACGCATTTGTCGCCGAACGAAAAGTGCTGCGTCGTTTCCACCGAAATCAGGCCGTCGAGTACGCTGCCCGCAATTTTCACTTCACCGTCGGCCCAGGTTGGGCTGGGCGTACCGGCGGTTAGCACGGCCCCGGCCTGCAACTCCATCAACGATACCGACCCGCTGTAGAACCATGTGTCGACGTAAAGGTCAATCCCCCCGCCTAGGTAAACATACGCCTGCCCCTGCCCGTACCAGCCGTTAATACCCTCCGGCACATCGGCACTGCCTCCGCATGTCTTGTTTTTGGCCAGCCCGACGTCGAATCCGGCCAGGGCCGTAGCCCACAAGCGAAACGGCTCGACCTGCACTTTTAGGGTTGCGTCAATCCGGCCACCAAGCAGCAGTTTATAATTGTCGCCAGTCGGCATCAGGTCGGGCAGGGATCGGCCATGATAAGCCTTACTAGCTGACGCCAGGGTACTTCCCTCGCCCCCGTCCATGAATTCAATAACTTTCTGGGGTACCGGCGGCAATCCATTCAGATTTGGACCAACGCCCGTGGCCAGATAGCCCTTCGCACCAAGGTACGCCTTCACCGGACCCTGGTTCAGATCAAGCAACACGACGCTGATGCGATTCGTGTCGTTGCCCGGATCGCCCAGCTTCACAAACCAGTCGCTGCTGCCGGAAGAATGGATAATCAGCGGCACCTTCACCGAGGCCGTCAGCAGGTTGGCCGTTACCAGCAGCGACGCATCCAGCACGCTATGGGCGTACGTGACATCCATCACGGCGTGGGCAATACCGTCGCTGTCGTCGCCGTCACCCGATTTGCTGATCACATTGGCATTACCGTGCATATTGACCCCGCTCATGGCCCCACCCGCAAAGTCGATGGTCAGCGCCAGGCTCGTATTCAGCACGTGTGGGTCGGCCAGCCCTGCGTAGATTTTCGCCGTAAAACCCCAGCCCCCTTTGCTGGGTGTATAGGTCTGCCCCGACAGGGTTGTGCCGGGCTTTGTCAGGTCGACGGGAGCCGGTTTGTCGCTGTTGCTGGCGGTAGGTTTGGGGAGACTGGTTACGCTGGCGGCTCCCACACCCAGACTCATGTTGTAGTGCATACCCCCGCCCAGGCCCGTCAGCATGATCGGCCCGACAATGGGGATACCACCCGGAAACTGTACGCTGCCGTCGACAAAACTGTATTTGTAGCCGCCGACGTTGCCAAACAGCATGGCCATCTTGATACCGACGCCAAAGCCGGGCAGATTCACGGATGCGTTGCCTTTCATCCCATCGCCGTACACCTTGTCGTTGTCGATGAATTGCAGCCCACCCGATACGGTCAGTGGACCCACAGACCCGTTGATGCTCAGGCTTTGCGGGTACGTACCCTTGTAGGCCGGCGCAAACCGCCCGCCGTCTGGCTTGGTAATCGTGCCCAGCACGTCGACGGTGCCGCTGACCTGCACGAAGGATTTATCGTCGTCGGCTTCACCCACGTGCAGTTTAGCCCCTAGCCGAACGCCCGCCCCGTCGGGCGTGCCAATAACGGTCGGCTTGTCGAACGACAACGGGAAGCCCCCAACCGATGCCTGCTGATTGTCCGACGGCGCAGCCAGCCATTCGGGCAGCGGCTCGTCGGGGGTCCACGGTCCGCCCCCCGTCTGATTGCTACCCGGCTGTAGCTTAGCCGGGTCGATGGGCTTTAGGTCCCAGAAGCCGGTATTCATGTACAGGCCCGACCCACCGATTTCGCTGGTTCCCGGCTGTTTGACGTTGCCCAGCGCGAATTTTTCAAAGTACAGATTCGGAATCACGGCTTCCAGGGCTTTCCCGGCCTGCCCCGATCCGGCAAATTTTTTCACGTCGACAGCCACCGTTCCGCCCAGCGTGATGTTGACCTCGACACTTTTACCCGTTTTATAGCCGACCGTAATAGCTGTGTTTTTGTTAAGGTTCATGTTGGCGGCAAAGAGCGGCACCACATACCCATCTTTGGGTGAAGCCGCGAATTGCAGGTCGTCGAACCCGGCCGACAGATTGCAGCTGTAGCTGAACGCATCCGTACTGATCGGAAACTGCAACTGCCCCAGCATCGACCCGCCCCGGTTGCTGTTCTGCACGATGGTCCACTGAATGTGGTCGATACCGAAGCCAAACCCGGCGATGTTCTCTTTTTTGTAATCCATCACCGGCGTGGCCGTCGTCGTGATGATACCCGTGAAGCCCGACCCATCGATAACGCCCCCGTTGACGCTGACCGTGATGCGGGGATTGTTCTTGAGTGCCTTCGGCAACAGTACGTTCAGCTTTTTGAAATAAACGCCCTCGAAGGTGGGGCCTTTGTCGTCCTTGTATTCGTCGGGCAGACTGAACCCGTCGACGTTGCGCACGCTGGAATGGTCGTACAGGATGTCGCTACCGGCGAACGTTACCCCACTCAGCAGCGGCAGTTGAAAATCGGGCAACGTGAGCGTACCGATCCAGTCGGCCCATTTTACGAAGTCGGTCGTGATCGTACTGACCACGTCACCGGCTTTGGTACCACCCGCACCGTCGTCGAGCCGGAGTATTTTACCACCCAGATTCAGGTCGAGCACAGCGTGGATTTTCTCGAAATCGCCGTCTTTGACGTTGGCGAAGGTGCCATCGGTTTTCGCATCGTCGGGGTCTTTCTTCCGAAACTTGAGCGTCTGTCCGATGCCCGGCACGGTGAAGTCCTGTACCAGATAAACCAGCCCCGTTTTCGGAATAACCTGGCTGGGGCGGGTACAGACGTCGGTAGCTGCCAGCAGTAGCGTTGAATTGGCTTCGGGCAGGCTTACGCCCAGCACCAGATCCATCGTGGCACCTACCGGACTGAACACCATATCGTTGACGCCTATCGTACCGATTTTTCCGTCGTATTTAATCGGCAGCGGAACGGCGATAGCCTGCCCGGCGGCATTACTCACGGTATTGGTAATCTTATCGAAATAATCGGGCGGCAGAGTCGCGTAGCTACCCAGCGAACCGGGTGTAATCTTGGGCATTCCCGGCCCCTTGCTGTCGGACTTGACCGTCCCGTTGAACGCCTGATTAGCCGCGTTAACCTGCAAATCGGTGAACGTCACTTTGATCGGCGCGCCGTTCCAGCTTACCCGACCCGTGCCCGTATGCACACCGTTACTGACTTTATCGTCGGCAACGGTCAGCTCGAATTCACCCAACTTGATTGTTTTACCACTGAGCGACGCTGTCTGGGGTTTCTGATCGTCGGGCAGGTCGATCGCTTTACAGACGACGCTACTCTTCGCCATTTTCTGTTCGGTAGCGGGCGACTTGGCGGGAATCTTGTCAGCAACTGCCGTCGCTCCAGCCGGTGCCGTCAGGGATGGATCGATGTTGACTGGAATCAGCTTGCCGGGTGTCTGTACCAGTTCAAGGCCCGGCGTTTTAGCCAGCGGGGGCAGGCCGGTACCGTAGGTGAATGAGCAGACGGGGGCTTTGCCGTCGTTCAGGAAATGTAGCTTACCACTCCGGTCGATCGCCTGTACGCGCCAGGCATAGCGCTTGCCCAGTTGCAGGGGCGGCTGCGTGGGTCCGTACAGAAACGTACTCGTCCGCAGGCCGCGCACTTCGACACCCGACCGGGGCAGGGCTACCGCATCGATAAACACGTTCGGGTCGACATCGGCCTGCGGCAACTCGACCACGCGCAGGGTGTACTCCACCGATACCGGCGACACGCCCGCCGGGGGCGTCCAGGTAAATACCAGTGCCTGCGGGTTGGTCGCCGTCACTTCCGCGTCGCAGAGGGGCGCAATCAGGATGGGCGGTTCGACAGACCGGACGACGATCGGTGCCGAACAGCCAATCGGAAACTCCGCCGACAGCGGTTGCCCGAAGGCCACGGCAGCGGTGTTGGTCGCCGTTTCGTTGAACGCCCGGATGCACAGCTGATAGGTTCCGTCGGGCAGCGGCAGGCCCCGCGCCAGCTGGTTCTTGTCGATCCCCGTCACCTCGACCTGATTCAGATCGAACAGTCCTTCGAGGTCGGTACGGCTCAGTAGTGTCTGTCCTGGCGGCACCGTCAGCGGACGGGGCGGTCGGTAATTGGCCGCCGTACGAATCTCGATGCCGTTGTCGCCCGTCAGTTGCCCCGCCAGCCGGATCTGGTACGTTTGCCGGCTGGTGTTGACGATAAAGACGCGTACCTGCTGCCCCGCACCGGGATAGTCCTGCAAGTAGGCACTATAGGGCGGTAGTACGCTGACCTGCACCTGTAACGGAAAGGGTTGCGCCCACCCGGTCAGTGCGGTCAGCAGGAGCCCGAAAGCGACCAGCCAACCCCACTGCCGGACAGACGGCGGTCGATTGCGTAGCGCGGTTTGATTAAAAAGAGATGCCATAGCCGAGGTTCGCTCTGAGTTCGTTGAATGTTTGCGACTGAATGCCCGTATTGGCATTGAGGTAGTTGGCCGACAGGCTGATCGTCTGCCGTTTGGCCACCTGATAGCCCGCGTTGGCCGTAACGGTCAGCACCTTACCCGTCAGGCCGGCCTGCTGGTTGACGAGGTAGCTGGCTGTCGCCGAGGTTGTCAGTTTTTTGTCGAAGAACGCCTGCGTTGCCCCCAGCGTCGGGCCGAAGAACCGGACCGTCTGGTTGGTATCGCCAACGGCAATGGGCAACTGCGTCTGCGTGTACGACAGCATGCCGTTGATGCCCCAGCCCGTCGTGGTCTGCTGGTAGAAGTAGCCCAGGTTCAGGTTGGTATTCGTATTCTCCGTCTGACTGGCCGTGTTTGCGTTCAGGTCGCTGAGTTTCTGGTAGGTCGTCGTCAGCGTAAAGACCTGCATGACATCGTCTTTTTGCAGCGTATACCGTCCGTTGACCGTCGCCGAGAGGTTGTTCTGCGCCAGCCGGAGCGTGTCGATAAGCGGTCGCAACCCCGCCTGCTGACTGATCCCATAGTTCGACAGTTGCACATCGACACCGAAGGCCGTAGCCGGGTTATACGATACGACGAGCGACCCGATTTTCCGGCCCGTCCGCGCACTTTTGTTACCCGCCAGGTTATCGAACTGAATGCCGTAACTGCCCGACAGCCGGAGCTTTCCGTCGAGCAGGGTCAGGTTAGGGGCGATGGCGTAGCTCTCGATGTCGGACTGGAAATAGTAGGCCCCCATCGTCTGAAAATTCGGGTCGATCCGCTTGTATTGCAGCTTGATACCCGCGTTACCGCCCCGGTAGCCGACAGCCGCCTGTGTGGCCTGCGTGAGCTGGGTCGAAAGCCGGGGGGTGAACAGCCTACCGAAGAAGCGCGTCACCGGGTTACTCCCCTCCGTCGATACGAGGGTGGCTCGAACATCGCGGGTGTAGGCGCTCACGGCCCCGTCCAGCTCGACGGTCAGGTGCTTCAGAATCAGCAGCCGGGTAGTCAGCCCCACGACCAGATTTTCGGCGGGGACGACGGTCTGCGTCAGCGATTGGGACTCCGCGGCAATCGACGCCGAATCATCTTTGGCCCGCAGCAGAATCAGGTCGACGTAGTTGCCGGGTTTACCGTAGCCCACTTTCACGGCATAGCCCGTGCGCTGATAGGCCGGGATGATGTCGGGTTCAGCAAGGTTACTGGAGATGGCTTTGTTGAACCGGCCGTAGACCGCGCCCAGCCGGAACTTACCGGGATTCAGTTCGACACCGCCCCCCAGAAACGTGTGCCCGGCCAGCGTGAAGGGCGAGAAGCTGACGTTGCGGTAGCCCGCATGCACCGTCGCCCATTTGTAGGTCGGCGATACACCAAACTGGTTGAAGGGTTGCCGGAAACTGCTCCCCTGATTGCCCAGCACGGCGGAGAATGGCAGCGAAATACCGCCCGGTAGCGCAACCGTTACGGCACCACTCAACCCAAACGGCGACGCCTGATTGCGGGCGGCAATACCATCGGCCGCATAAAAACCGGCGTAGGCATTCAGCCCCCCCGATACCGTCACGAGCGCCGGTCGCCGGTCGGGTGCCGACTGCGGCCAGGCGGGTCGGCTGAGCAGGAGCAGGTAGCCAATAAGTAGTACAATTGGGCGCATACGTCAGTCGGTCAGAGTATCCGGCGAATTCATGGCCCAGTGTTGAAAACGGGCGAATTCCGGAAACAAACCTACTGGCAATCAGCACGTTGCACAATCGGATAAATGTATGATTGATAAGGCGTGTTCAGCCGGCTACGGGCTGTCTGTCAACCGCTTATGCGACGTTACCGATTCTTTGTCTGTACGCATTCATCCACAAAATCCGTAAAACTGCGGGCTGTCGTCGCGTATAAACCCGGTATCGTTCGGCCATTGTCCCCTACCCCAACCCAAGTCACCCGGCGGCTCCGACGCATGTGATGACTAGTTTATGAGCCGGTAAGCGTAGTAATTCGCTCAACATGCAGGAAACACTACCCGATGCCAGCCTATAGCACTCACACTACAGCTATCGCAATCTGGCTCCGGTAACCTCAAACGGTAATAGATTTATATTCATCGACTCCAGGGCGGGCCAAGTAAGTGAGTAACCGCTCACGTAAATGGCCAGGCTGTCGCGTTTAAACTCGTCAGGCAGATTACAAGCGCTCCAGGCCACGTCGTTACTAGCCATCAGCAGATAGCCTGTTGCCAGGCCACCCGATGCCCGAACGGTAACGGCCGCGTCGGTAATGCGTTGGGAACGAGTGGCATTTACCGATGGATAACAGGTGGAGACCACTGAGGAAACCTCGGGTTTATCGCAACTTAGCAGGCCAACAGCCATGCAGATCAGTCCTGAATAGTAGCGCATACGTTCTTTTTTCTTAGTCAGAGGCTGATGACCTGAAAAGGGTTGGAATTCAGTGTACCGATCAATCGATTGGCCTAACCAGCATTCGGGCGGGCTAAACCCGGTTTTTACGTCAGTCGAGTTATCGCCAACGGGCTGGCTACTCCCCAACCCTTCGGTGGTGATTCGTTCATCAGTCATCCCCCGCCGGATTCAGCCGGGCAGTAGAAGCCGGGCAAACTTGCTTACCTTGATACTACTAAACTCGATCACTCATGGCAAAATCACTCCTCAGCCTGCTGGCAGGTCTGCTTATGCAGCTCACTTCGTTTGGGCAGGCCCAGTCCGTTACGCTGCAACCCATCTGGGAATCCGATACTACGCTTCGTACACCGGAGAGCGTACTCGTCGATCCGAGCCAAAAACTTCTCTACGTAGCCTGTATCAATGGCGCACCCCGGCCGGAGAATCACAGCAGCTACATTGCCAAAGTAGGATTGGATGGCAAAGTGCTCCAGTTGAAATTTGTCGACAACCTCAATTCAACCAAAGGCATGGGTATCCTGGGCGATAAACTGTACGTGACCGAAATGACCCAGGTCGCCGAAATCGCCCTGGCAACGGGCAAGGTCCTGAAGCGATACCCCATCGAAGGAGCTAAGTTCCTCAATGACATCACCGTTGATCCCCGAAAGGGTGTGGTCTACGTCACGGATTCGAACGACAGTAAAGTCTGGGCGATAACGAACGGAAAAGCGGGCATCGTGCTTGAAGGGGAGCCCCTGAAGGGTACGAACGGGATCTTGTTCGATAACAATCAGCTCCTGATCGGTAATGGCGATGGGTCGCTGCTGAGCCTGGACCCAACGTCCAGAAAACTCACGACGCTGGCTAAGGTCACAGGCGGCATCGACGGTATTGTGGCACTGGGTAACAGAACGTACATGGTGACAGAGTGGGCGGGGAAAGTGTGGCACGTTAAAGCCGATGGAACAACGGAACTGAAACTGGATACGTCCCCCCAGAAAATAAGCTCGGCCGACATTGGCTACAATCCGGCGACCCGAATGCTATTCGTACCTACCTTCTTCCACAACACCGTCAGGGCTTATACACTAAAGTAAACTGGTCGACGCACTATACACAACTTGTTGACTTTGGGGCCCTATTGCCATTGGTTGTCTTCCCATTCGCCCGAGCCAGTTTGTAACGGGCGCTTCAAGAGACTACAGCTTAGCTGCGGATGCCTATCCTGGAAGACGGCAAGCCCATGGTGTTGGCGTTACTATTGGATTAGGTTCGTAATTTGCTAGCCAACTACTTTGGTAGGTTTCTATCGAGCCTTACTGCCCCCGTAGCCGATGACCGCTCGTTCCATCCGCTACACGATCGATTATGAAGATACTGCTCATTGAAGATGAACCCGAGTTGCGAACCAACGTACAGCGCTACCTGGAAGGTGAACATTTCGTTGTATCGACAGTCAGCAACTTGCGGCAAGCCTCCCAGAAGGTAAATGATTACGCGTACGACTGTATCGTGGTCGACATCATGCTCCCGGACGGAAACGGATTAGCCCTTATTGAGCAGTTGAAGGAGACCCATTCAACGGCCGGTATCGTTATCATATCGGCAAAAAACTCGCTGGACGACCGCATAAAAGGCCTTGATCTGGGAGCGGATGATTATCTGATCAAACCGTTTTACCTGCCCGAACTAAACGCGCGGATTCGGTCCCTGATGCGTCGCCGGCAGAATGCGGGGGAACAGCAGCTTTCGTTTGGCGTACTCACCTTGTGGCCGAAGCGCGAAGAAGTCAGCGTTGCGGATCAGCTGGTCCAGTTAACGCCTAAGGAATTTGCGCTGCTGCTATTCATGGTCACCAACAAGGATCGCCTGTTGGCCAAAGAGGTTATTGCCGAGCATGTCTGGGGCGAATACATGACCGATGCGGACTCACTTGAATTTCTGTATACCCATATCCGAAACCTGCGTAAAAAACTGAGTAGTAGTGGCTGCCCCGACTACATCAGGTCGCGCTATGGAATTGGCTATATATTGACCGTTGCTCCGTGAAGCTGATTCATAAAACAACTCGATACCTGGCCATGGTAACCATACCCGTTGCCTTGGCGGGAGCGGTACTATTATATTTCCTGATTCATCAGGTAATCAACAGCGAAATCGATGAACTACTCAGCAGTGAACTGAAGCAGGTTCAGGAAAACCTCGATCGCCACCCACCCGATACGAGAGGTCTGCTCAATTGGGACCATAATCTGCAAATTACGCCCGCTAAAACGGCCAGCCTGCAACAACCCGTGTTCACGGACACGACCTTATTCGATGCACTCGAAAATAAGGTCGTATCCGTACGTATGCTGCGGGCAGTCCATGCGGTCGGCAAACACTACTATGCCATCCGGCTACACCAACCTTACCTGGAATTTCAGGAAATTGCCCAGTACCTCTCCATCGGTATTGCGCTCTGCTTTATGGCCTTGTTCGCCATTCTCTTGTTCATTGGTACCCTGATTTTCAGGCGGGTCTTACGCCCTTTTTACGCCATCATTGCGCAGCTGAGACACTACCGGATCGACCAGCAGACTGCCCTTACGCTTCCGGCGAGTGACGTAGACGAGTTCAGCTTACTGAGTCAGTCCATTACCGAAATGACCCAGCAGGCCGCTCACCGGTACAGTCAACAGCAGCAGTTTACCGATACGACCTCCCATGAACTTCAGACCCCTCTGAGCGTATTATCCACCGACCTGGACCTGTTGCAGCAATCCGCCGGGCTTAGCGAAGCGGATAGTCAGCGCATTCATCGGGCCCAGAAAACAATCCGGCGACTTTCATCGATGAACCAGTCGCTGTTGCTGCTGACCAAAATTGACAACCAGCAGTTTGTACAGGTCGAACCCGTCGACATAGGCCGTTTGATCGACGAGTTGACTGATACCCTTGGCGATTACGCAGCCAGTAAGCACATGCGCTTTGTGCGATCGGATGAGCATACCCACGTCATCACGATCAACCGTCAGTTAGCGTTTATTCTGGTGTCGAATCTAATCCAAAATGCGATCCGGCATGGACGGTCTGGCAGCTCGATTACCATTACCAGTGGTGCGAAAACTTACGCCATCAGCAACCAGGCCGAACCACTTCCCTTTGCCCACGAGGATCTGTTTCATCGATTTGTACGCAACCCCGCGCTCGCTCAGTCGACAGGGCTGGGCCTGGCCATTGTCAAAGAAATCGCCGATCAGTCCGGCCTGGGCATCGATTATGCGTATAGCGCGCTGGCTGGTGAACACACCTTTACCGTCACGTTTCCCTAGGTAAAAGCTCATTCTGGCGCGTTTGCCTGGCTACCAGCGCGGTCGTTCACTAAAAAACAACTACCTGCCGACACAGACAACTAATTGGTTCACAGAATCAAACCTTCAGACATGAACCAAGTGGTAACTAAACTTCAGATTTGCTTAAGATTCATTGGATAGCTTTGATCACGTCCTTTCCCACTGAGGACACTACACAAACAGATCGACCGGGGCCTGGATCACGTTCATGATAACAAACGGACGTGTATCCAGTCCGCTGATCTGATCCAGCCGGGCGAAGACCAGGTTTCTGCCGATCAGAATCCGTTGGTACCGTATCGGCTCATGGGAACCAGGTAACTTTTCATTTTTTTAAATCGTAACATTACAATAAACCAATCATGACACCGATCCGACAGTCTGCCGTTCAACGGGCACTGGCTGCGCTGGCCGAGAAAAATCAACAGCTGCTCAGCGAGCAACGGCTGGAGATAGATGTCTACGTCGACTCCAAGCTGACGCCCGAAAGTTTCCAGGAAACGCCGGTTACCGGCGGGCTGATACTTCACTTCATTCGCTATCGTACCTGCGATCAGTGGCAAATCGATCGCAGCAAATTCAGGGTACTGGCTCACCTGTAAGGCAGTCGAATTTTCCCCGTCGGTTCACGGCCTGCCTTCTTTTCATGCCAAAGCCGCTGCCCGTTGTCAATCTGGTCATTCGTTTTTTTCCTCTTCGCTAACCCGCTGTCTACCAATGAACGTTAACGCTGCTTGCTATGAGACTTCCAGGATTAATGACAGCCATTTTTGGGGCTGTGATCATCTGTTTTGCGGGGTACTGCTACGCCCTGTATGATTGGTTTACCGATACACGCACAGGTCTCTACGGTCGTGAGCCCTTCGAGGCCTTCTACGAAACGACGGCCCTTGTTGCGTACCACGCTTACTGCATTCGCTTTTTTAGCCGAAAGCAGGTACCCAAGTAAATCAAGCGTCGTCCAGCTGCGTATACACGGGAGAGTGCGTTGAGCACGCAGCCAGAAGCCGACATCCCGAGCAGCTTATTAGTGATTGGGTGGAATGGCAACTACCTGTATCTGAATTTGTCTACCAATACTATCTTTACCGCTACCGGGTTCATCGAGCCGGCAGTCGAATCTCCGTCTAAATCCCTGCTCGCCAAGTGCTTCGGTTACGCCAGTCAGGAACGGAGAACACCAAGTGCCCTAGCTACCTGCCACTGCGGGCAACTCCTGTCGATTACGGTATCCGTCATCCAAGTGTGATACAACGGGCCATCAGTATCCGTGGCTGCTATCTGTGTAAACTAGCATAGTTCCGATAAACGACCAACTGCCAGGCTGACAACTACGCGCGGGAGACACACTATTGGGCGCTTAACCAATCAACCACCCAGTAGTGACCAGCACCGAAGAACAGCTTCAGCAACTCGTCGGTCAACTCGTCGCCGTGCGCGCTGTTCGTCAACACGACCAGACTTTCCTGTTTGCCCGGTAGACTCATAAAAAACCCCTTGAAGTTGGTGTTGTCGCCCCATTGCCACTGCGCCAGCCCCTGCTCTGTCGCCACCAGCCCTACCCCCATCGCCCAGTCGATGTGGTCGTCAGCCACCGTGGTGACTCGTCCGCATCGTTGAGCTGGATTGATGGCCCGCATCAGCAGCGAGGCCGTAGCCGGTTTAAGCCCTTGCCCCGTGGACAAGACCCGCAGAAACCGACTGTATTCCAAGGCGTTGGTATACAGACTAAACCCCGCGTTGGGCTGCTTGAACTGCTCGATGGGCGCTGGCTGACCGTCGGAAGTGTGCCCGGCGCTGGCATCGGCACCAAAAGCGGGTTGCCAGACAAAGCTGCTATGGGGTAGTCCCAGGGGCTTACATACCTGCTGCCGGGCTAATTCTTCCCACGACTGCCCCGTAATTTGCTCCAGCGTATGTTGCAGCCAGACATAGCCTTCCCCCGAATAATTCCAGCAGCTGTCGGGGGCATATCTGAAACGTAATGGTGACGATGCCCAGGTTGCTCCCCACGGGTTTTCAGCCCAGTTGGGCAACCCTGTGGAATGGGTCAATACAAGACGGGCCGTAATGTGTCTGGCGGCTGACTGACTCCCTACCCGTGGGTAAGGGGCATAGTCGAGCAGGGGGCGATCCAGATCGAAGCGGCCCTGATCGCACAGGCGCAGGGCGACGTAGGCCAGCATGGTCTTTCCCAGCGACGCAGCCTCGAAGGTGGTCGTGGCGGTTACGGGTCGTTTGGTGCCAGCCGCTCGCAGGCCCAGAGCATACGACTGGCTGGTCGTTCCTTTTGTGTAGACAAGCTGCATACCCGGAACATGGTGCCTGCGCATCAGGGCCTGTAGCTGACTGGCGTTCGGCTGAGCCCAGGTGAGTGTGGGTATCATCGCCAGCAATACGGTAATGCGTAAACGAAAGATTGTCATCAAGGCACAAGTTAGTTGGTCAAATCTAATCAGCCACCAGCCGATCAGCCAAAGGCAAGCGGTCAGAGCGGTACGGTAGTCCGGGCCGATCTACTGCGCCATCGCAGCCGGTCGCACGGTGCAGCGGATCTATCTAGTTGCTACCGGCCCGTTTGAGCAGTCGACAGGTTGCCTTTCAGATACTGGTCGAACCAGCTGAGGTAGCGTACGAGCCGATCCTGCTGGTAACTGGGTGTGGTAATCCCGTGAAACTGATTCGGATAGATGATCAGCTGCGTCGGGACACCCAGCGTTTGTAGGGCCTGATACATCTGTTCACTACCCGCCACCGGCACGTTGAAATCCTTCTCGCTCGCCATAAACAGCGTCGGCGTTTTGATGCGGTCGGCTTTCAGGAACGGGTACGACACCTTGAGCCATTTGTCGAGGTTTTTCCAGGGCAGTCCCAGTTCGTTTTCGTACTGATTGACGTACTGATCGCTGCCGTACATGGTTAGTTGCAGCGAACTGCCGGCCCCACTGGCAGCGGCTTTGAAGCGCGTATCCGACGCGATGACGTAGTTGGTCAGGATGCCGCCGTAACTCCAGCCGCCGATACCAAGCCGGGCGGGGTCAGCGGTGCCTTTTTGAATAAGCGCATCGGCCGCACCCAGAATATCCAGCACTTCCTTGTTGCCCCAGTCGCCGTAGATTGCTTTGGTGTAGTCGATACCGCGCCCGTTGCTGCCCCGGTAGTTGACGGCCACCACGGCGTAGCCGCCACCCGCCAGCACCTGTCGCGTCAGGTCGAAGCCGTAGGTGTCCTGACTCACCGGCCCGCCGTGGATATAGAACACCGTGGGTAGTTTACCGGTTGGGCCACTCGGGGGCATAAACAGCAGGTTCGACACCTGTGCGCCGTCTTTGCTACGCGAGGTATAGCCCGTTACGGTGGCCAGCGACAGCGGAGCAACGAACTCGTTCTGCACGTTCGTCAGTCGGCGCGTGGCACCGTTCTCAACGGCGTAGATTTCGGTAGGCAGTTGCGGGTCGCTCATCAGTGTTGCCCAGCCGCCCTTCGGATTGGGTTCGAGATCGGCGAAGGCCCGGTCGCCGACGGTCAGGTAGGTCAGCTTACCATCGGCCACACTGTATTCGGCGACCTGCGTCCGGCGGTCATCGTCAACCAGTATGCCGATGCGTTGCCCGTCGGGCGACCAGCGGGCGTTGCGGATGGGCCGGTCCAGCGCCTGCGACAGCAGCCGGGGTTGCGGCATCGTCGTGGCAGTGCCGTCGACGGCGATCAGCGCCAGGATCGGCTGGTCGTACATGATGAAATTAGTCGACGCCGTCGAGCGCAGGTACGCCAGTTGTTTACCGTCGGGGCTCCAGACCGCGCCCCCATCGCGCCCCGGCCAGTTGGTGAGTTGCCGGGGCTGTGCGCCCGACCGGGCCGCCATTACGTAGACGTCGGTGTTCTCGTTTTTGTCGGGATCGGCGCTGCGGTTGCTGGTAAAGGCCAGTTGCGTTTCGTCGGGCGACCAGGCCGGGGCGGTTTCGTCGTATACGCCTTTCGTCAGGGTATCCAGCGTTTTCGTCGCCACGTCGAACACGTACAGGTGCATGGGCCGCCGGTCGAGGTAGCCTTTCATGTCGGCCTTGAACTGATGCCGGTCCAGCACATAAGGCGTGCGTATTTTGGTCTTTGCCGAATCGGCATAGTCTTTATCCCGAATGACCATGGCGATTTTCCGGCCCGACGGCGACCATTCGTATTCTTCCAGTTCCCCCTTCAGGTCGGTCAGCTTTTTGGCTTCGCCCCCGCGCCGGTCCATCAGCCAGAGTTGTGTACCCGTAGCGGTACCGGGTGCGCCACTTCGACCCGACAGAAACGACAGGTACCGCCCATCCGGGCTCCAGCGGGGCGTCGACTCGCCGTCGGGGCTGCTGGTGAGTTGCACCGATTCCGCGCCGTCCCAGCTGACCATCCAGACGTCCGGGTTCCGTTTGTCTTTGCTCACATCGACCCCCGACTGCACAAACGCGACCCATTTCCCATCGGGCGATACCTGCGGGTCGGCGATGGACTGAAGCCGCATGACGTCGGACGGGCGAATCGGTCGCTTCGTAGTGGTAGTTTTGGCCGGTGCTGTCGTGGCCGATGTCGGTGGCGTCGACTGGGCCAGGGCGGTTGTGGTGAGCAGCAGGGCGCTGATGAAGGTAGTCGGTATCGTCATGGTTTCGGGCTTTAGGAGCCAGACACGACGTAAGGCACGATCGGCTCCGAAACCCTGAAAATACATCACATTACCCCATGCCGCAAATCCGACTGCGCCGGACAGGTTGCAACGACTAGCGAACCAGTCGTAGTGAGGCCGAAACGTGGGCCTGCTACCGGCTGAACTGAATGACCACCCGACGGTTTCTGGCCTTATCATCTTCCGCGTCGCCCGGCGAAATCAGCGCGTTACCACCCTGCCAGTCGACCCGCAGGCGGGCGTCGGAAACGCCTTGTTTTTTCAAATACCCCGCGACCAGTTTGGCCCGGTATTCCGATAGCGTCAGGTTTAGTTTCTGCTCGCCCACATTGTCGGTGTAGCCCGTTACGTGCGCACGCAACTGCGGCTGACTCATCATCAACCGGGCGACCGAATCAAGCGACAATTTGGTTTCCGGCGTCAGCTCATACCGGCTCTGTTCGAAGTAAACGATCGCAGTACCGGGCGCAGCTGTTTCGGTCCGTTTCTCGTCTGCCGCATTTACAGGCGCAGGCTTGGCTGGTACATCAGCAGGGTTTCTTTTATTCGGCGTTATAATTTTACTACCCTCCGCACTCACAGACGCAGATTTGGCTGGCGCATCGGCGCGTACTTCCAGAAACGTCAGCCCTTTCGTGAGGGTAAACGTTTTATCAGTCAGCACCCGGCCATCCGTCGTCGACACAAGCGCCCGGTACAGACCGGGTTTTGCGCCTTCAAGACGCACAGACTGCATCAGTTCCCCTTTTCTAAAGCTAGTACGCATTCCAGCCAGCACACGATTCCCGTGGGGTGTAGTCATCATGGCTACAGCCATCCGTGGATCTGTTGGCTCGACCCTATAATCGACCGCTAAATCTTTGGGCAACTCGTTGCGGACGAGCAGTTGATCTGCCTGTCGTACAACCGCCGAATCCTGTTTCCCCATGATGATACCCACCCCAAAATCGGTCATCGGAGTTGGCTTGTTCACGAAGGTGACGGGTAGGGTAACGGTCCGGTAGGTCGGGCTGACAAACGAGATTGACGTAGCCGAAAGGGGAAGTAGCACACTGAATTTACCGTCCTTATCGCTTTGCCCCAGCCGGGTTCGGCTCGTCCCCGACAGAGCGTAGATGTCTACAGGCAGGTATACCGCCGTTGTTACGTCGTAGCAAATACCCCACAACTGAATGGCGTTCGTCGGCGCGGGTTGTGTTGGCTGGTCGAATTGACCTATCCAAAAAAGCGGGAGCAGGAACAGGTGTAGCATACGTGGCTGGTCGTTGATACATTGGCCTAGCGAATGCCCGCACCAGATGTTCCGATCCGGCTGGTTATCAACGCTAACCGCCAATTACAAACCGGCGGTTAAGTAAACGAATCCAGGCAACTGTTCCTATTCGGTGGCTGGATTTCGCAGCGTGGTCATTCGGCGCAGATCGGCCGTCTGGAGTTTGCGGATGTGAGCCGTCAGCGTAGCTTTCAGCGCCGGATCGACACAGTAGGTTCGGGCCTGGGTGAAGGCATTGATGGCCTCCGCCCGGGCGTTTCGGCGGGTATACAGATTACCCAGTTCCCAGTCCATAAACACGCTTTTCGGATACAGCTTCATGGCAGCCGCCATAAACCGGATCGCATTGGTCGTATCGGGTTTTTTATCCAGAAAAAGTGCCTTGTACCCCTTGTTACCCAGCCACATCGCCCGGATATTCGGCAGGTAGAACCGCCCCCGATACACCAGCAGATTACCCATCCGCGCCACCGGACGCGCTTTCCGAAACACGGCGACCTGATCTTCGACATCGTACAGGTTCGGGCTTAGTCCCGACGAGGGCAGGAAGAACGTACCCCGCACGTAGGTCGACTGATAGCGGTTGCTGTCCCGGTCGGGATTTTCGCCAACCCAATGCAGGCCATAGCGTTGCTTTTCGGCCCGGCGCATGTCGTACCAGATAAACGGCAACTCGCCCGTCGGCTTCAGGTGACGATTGTAGTACTGCGTCAGTTCACCGGATCGTTGCACAAGGTCAACCCCTTCGTCGTTGAAATACTGGTAGCTATTTGCCGGCCCACCCGCCAGTTCGTTGAAATACTCCCAAGGTCGTACAACGGGGATGGCGGTCAGCAGAGCCGCACAGACGGCCAGCGAGGCCGACAGCTGGTACCCGATGCCGTGCTGGAACGCGTACCAGACGGCCAGCGCCCCCAGCACGGCCAGCAGCGGCAACAGCGACAGCGCATGACGGACACCTCCATACGTCGAACCGGTGGCCAGCGCCAGCCAGAACAGACCGGCCAGCAAACCCAGTGCAGCCACCGGCAATCGGCTGGTTATGGGCAGTTTACCCAGCACGTGCAGTACCAACCCGGCCAGCGTCAGCAGCAGCAGACCAATCGGTAGCTTGGCCCCCCAGATACCGGGGGCGTAATAAAACGGCGCGCGGTTCAGGTACGATTTCCCGAAGGCGAAAGCTGGATATGGTCGCCCTTCGACGCCCGCCCGGAACGTGTCGGCCAGCCCCCACAGGTACGAGGCCGGCAACAGATGGACATCAGCCAGCCCGTGAAGCACAGTTCTGGACAGGGGCGACTGAATATCGTCAATTTTCGTGGTCAGCGGCCGGTTGAAAAACTCGCCCTCCGCCGGACTGTCGCGGTACCGAAAGCCATAAAAACCCCACAGCACAACCACCGCCCCAATCAATACCCCGGCGACCATGCCCAGCCGCCCGGCACGACGCCCCAGCGGTTCCCGACCTGCAAACGCCAGAACCACACCGAGCAAGCCGACGCCGATCACGGTGATGATAGCCGAATGCTTGGCCGCCAGCGCCAGTCCCAGGCAGGCCATCGTTAGTAGCAGATCGATGGGGTGCCACGACCGAAACGCCCGGACCGCTGCCAGCATGGCCGCCCCCGACGCCAGGGCTACGGGCAGGTCGGTCATGACCACGGGCAGGTGAGCCGCCACGGTTGGGTCGATCATCAGATACGCCAGCGTCAGCAGTGCTACCGTCGGCCCCAGCGCCTGCCGGGCCATGGCCGTAAACAACAACAGCAGCAGCCCGTTCAGCGCAAACATCGCCCAGCGAGCCTGCCGTTGTACCGCCACCGGGTCGTTGGTCAGGTAAACGCTTTCTTCGGCGAACCGCCGTTCTTCCCGCTTGTCGTTGAGCGTCTTGAACGGTGGCAGTTTATAGCCGTTCAGCCGCACGACCTCGCCCACCCACAGCTTGGTCAGGGGCGGGTGCTCAGGGTTGATGCGAAACGAACCGGTACCGGCATACGATGCGCCCGCCATGATGTGGTAGGCTTCATCCAGCGTAAAGCTGTCGAGCCGGGTCGCCCAGTTCGAGCGCACAATGCCACCGAAAATCAGTACCACGGTAAGTACCCAGCAGACAATCGGACGGTGGGCAAGCCGATCCCGACGCATGGGCACCGGTAAAACGGATTCATGAAGAACAGTTGTCATATTGGTGGCGGTATGAATCGGAAAAGACACGGTTTGGCAGCGCGTGCCCGGAATCGAACACGCTGACGCGGTAAAGACAGGAAATTCGGATTTGATCAGGCTACGGTTTCAGTGTTACCTGCATGGTCTGCACCACTGGGCTCAGTAGCTGCATGGCCTGGTTTGACGACATAAACTCACCGTCGCCCGATACGGTATCCAGCGCCCGGGTCTGCGCGGGACTCAGGGTCGACGGCGGGGCCAGCGTTACCGACAACATGGTCTGCGCGCCCATGTCGAACCGACCGCCCTGCCAGCTGGAGACCGAGCCGCCGTAATCCCAGCCGAAGCCCCACAGCCGAAACGGTTTGCCGTTGCACTGCTCCAGTTCTTTCAAGGGCATTCCGATCCGTACCCCATCGGCCGTCGACCAGCGGGTTGGCTTTACGTCGGGCAACGGATTTCCATCGGCGTCGGTCACGTAGGGGCGGATCAGGACCAGTTCGGGATGCTGGCGCTGCGCCGAATCCTGATAGAGAATCTGTAGCTGATCGGCGGTGTTTTTATACAGAGTCGTTCCGATCAGCACGTCGCCCTCCGCGCCGTCGATGGAATCCCCCACCGTTACGACGGCCGGCCCCAGCAACCGCAGCAGTTCCGCTTCCGAAGTCGAATAGCGAACCGGTCCGACCCGCAGACCGGGTACGATCCGAAAATCGTTGACCGATTCCATTTTCGCCTGTACACTGTCAACGTCAGACCGTCCGCTGGACTGTTCAGTTGTTTTCTTCGGCTGGCAGGCCCACAGCAGCACCGGTAAACACGCGAGCAAGAGTCGTCTCATTTGAACATGCCGGTTTTGAGTGCCTTCGCCACCGCTTCCGATTTCGAGTTGACGTGCAGCTTGTCGTAGATGTTGACAATATGCGTCCGGACCGTTCCCATGCTGATCTGGCAGTGGTAGGCGATCAGCTTATAACTGTCGCCCTCGACCAGCCGGTGCAGCACCTCCCGTTCTTTATCCGTCAGCGCATAGTGTTTCCCCGCGTTGACCGGTGTCTGAAAAGCCGCCAGCACCTTGAGCGCAATCGACGGGGTCATGGCGGCCCCTCCCTCCATCACGTCGCGAATGGCGTCGATGATCTTGTCGGCGGGCGTTTTCTTCAACAGATACCCCACGGCTCCCGCCGACAGGGCGGCAAAGATCCGCTCGACGTCTTCAAAGACCGTAAGCATCAGAATGCGGGGCTGCGTTGTTTGCTGCCGAATCAGCGAAACCGCTTCGATACCCGTCCGGCCCGGCATGTCGATGTCCATCAGAATGACGTCGGGCTGATCGCGCTGTACGCACCGCACCGCATCGAGGGCATCGGCGTAGGTGCCGGTTACGATCAGATCGTCGGTAGCGTCGAATACCAGTGCGAGCGTTTCGCGCAGGGAGCGGTTATCGTCGAAGATGGTAACACGGATCATGGTCGAACAAGGTGGTGGCGTGGCAACTAACTGCTGACAAAGCTACGCAGCCGAACGATTCCGCGAAATCGGATAAGTATATGACTGCGCACTACAGCGTGTCGGCGGTCAGTTCGAGTCGGGTGCCCTGCCCCGGTGTCGACTGAACGGTCAGCGTACCGCCCATCGCCGACGCCCGCTGCTGCATACTCTGCTGCCCGGTACGGCTGCTCAACTGATTGGTATCGAACCCACGACCATTGTCTTCGAGCAGTACAGCAAACTGATCGCCCCGTCGTTCGAAACGCATGGTCGCCAGCGTCGCTTCGGAGTATTTGATCAGGTTGTTGATCGCTTCCTTACCGATCAGGAACAGGTTCCGGCGGACTTCCATCGACACGGGCAGGTGTTCCAGCGCCGGGTCAACGCTAAACGTAAAGCCAATCTGTTTCGACTCCATCAGAGGCTGGGCGTATTCCTGTAGCCGCATCACGATGCGCTGAAGCGAGTCGTTGCCGGGATTGATGGTCCAGATAATTTCGTCGATGGATTCCAGGATCTGCCGCGCATCGGTGTAGATTTTCTGGACCATCCGCTGTGCCGTTTCGGGCCGATTCTCGCTGAGCAGTTTGTCGGTATGCCCGCTCAGCAGTGAAATGCTACTCAGCGTACTACCCACCTCGTCGTGCAGGTCGTGGGCAATCCGTTGCCGAAGTCGCTGCGATTCTTCGAGCCGCTGCACCTTCGACCGGTTCAACAGCCACGCACTCACCGCCCCCCCCAACAGGAGCAGCAACAACCCGCCGATCAGTCCGGCGTTACGCTGCCAACGTGCCTGCCGGGCTTCTTCCTGCTCCAGTTGTTTGGCCTGCTTCAGCAACTGCGTTTCCCGCTGCAACAGCTTGATCCGCGCTTCTTTCTTCTCGGTCTCGTACTGCGCGACCATGCGTTGCAGTTCGGCGTTCGTCCGGATGGCGATGGCGGAGTCGACCTGCCGGTTTTTCTGGAGTTGAAAGGTATAGGCCAGGTAGTACTTGTTCTGAACACCGTACAGGTCGGCCAGTTGCTGCGTCAGCGTTTTCCGGTTGTCCTTAAAGTCGTTGTCTTCGGCCAGCGTCATCGCTTTTTTCAGATAGGCTTCGGCCTGGGTATAGTCTTTCTGGGCCTGGTAGAGACTGGCGATGGTACCGTACACATGGCAAATGGCTAGCTTGTTCTGCTGTTTTTCGGCAATGGTCAGCGCGCGACGGGCATAGGCGAGTCCTTCCGCCGGTTTGTTCAACAGCCGTGCTGCGTTCGCCATACCGTCGAACACGTCGAACTTAAGCATATCGAACTGCAGTTTCTCCGCCAGCTTTTGTGACTCCCGCAGGTGAATCATAGCCTGCTGCGGCTGATTCAGCGTGTTGTAGAGTTCGCCAAGCTGGTTTTCGAAGATGGCGATGCCGCGCGGGTCGCCCAGTTCGCGAAACAGCACACCCGCTTTCTGGTAGTAGGGCAATGCCTGTTCTTTCTTCCCCATCTTCACCAGCGCCCCCCCGATCAGCCGGTATACAACGGGAGACCGGGGGCGATAATCGTACTTTTCCTGCCATTGAATCGCCCGTAATGCAGTCTGGAAAACCATGGGGGGGTTACCCATCCGGTCGTAGGCTGCGGCCATATTACTCAGCAGCCCGCCAATGATTACCGGGGGCATGTTGTGCTGTTCGGCGATCTCCAGCGCCTTTTTCGAGTTGGCCACCGACTGTTCGTAGTTGGCCGACATGAGGTTTAGGATCATCTTGCTGCGGTAGCCCCGGACCACACCATTCCAGTCGTGCAGCCGGGTCGCCAGGTCGATCATCTGCTTACTCATCGAGTCCGCACGGGCGTACTCCGCTTTTTTGTAGATCAGGTCGATAATCACCGGGTCCATGGCCCGTACGTAGGCTGTGTCGGCTGGCGCATGCGTTTTCAGGTAGCGGGTCAACGAATCGACATCGCCCGATTGCGCGCTTGCCGACAGCGTCAGGAATAGGATAATCAGGCCAGCAATCAGCGGTACGTAGGGATTTCTCATAACTAGTCACGGGTTTACACGAATTACCTCTTTCCTGACTGTCAATGCAATAGCGATTTTATTATTCGGTCGACGGGCTTACGATACGGCAAAAAAACGCTCCCGCAGCCAACCCATTCATGAGTCGCGCTGCGGGAGCGGTTGGAAAACAGACTGATCGCGATTTTTCGACCGGTTACGGCCAGACCACTTCGATGACTTCGTTTTTCAGGTCGACCGTCGTGCGGGCTTCGTGGCTGTCCCGGCGCAGGGTAACCTTTCCTTTGACTACCTTCACCACTTCCTGCCGGATGACGTGCGTTGCGTCTTTCTTCCGAAAGACCGACACCGCCGGATCGTTCGTATCGACGACCAGATCGATCGTTTTACCGGTTGCTTTCACCAGCCGGGCGGTGTTGGGCAGCGGCTGATTCTTCAGCAGGGCCAGCGCCCGCGACGCCAGCGGTACGCCGTAGCCGACGTAGTTGTTGCCGTACGGATACAGGTGCGCCGACTTTTCGATGATCGCCATCAGTTCTTTATTATTCAAGTCTGGGCGGGCCTGCATCAGACAGGCGGCAAAGCCCGTGATTACCGGTGCCGACAGCGAGGTGCCGTAGAGCGAAAAACAGGCAACGTTCGGTTTCAGGTACGGCAGCGGTTCGGGGCCGATACTGCTGTAGCCGATGCGATTCCAGTATTTGGCGTTGGTCGCGCCGACAGCCAGTACGCCCTGTGCGTCGGCGGGGGTGCTGATGATGCGCCAGCCCCGGTCCTCCCCTTCGTTACCCGCCGACACGATAATCAGCATCCCTTTCTTATCGGCCGCCAGTTGCGCGGCCCGGCTAATCAGGCTGGTGTGCCCGTCCATCTCGACCGGCTTGTAGTTTTCTTTCGGGTTGCTCATGCCCCGCGCGTAACCCAGCGACGTGTTGATCAGCCGTACGCCCAGGCTGTCCATCCATTCGATAGCCGCCACCCAGTTATCTTCTTCGCCCCGGTATTCGCGGTTACCCTGATCGCTGCGGGCCAGGTAAAATGTCGCATCGGTGGCCAGGCCGTACTGCCGGTTTTCCTGCAAATCGTTGCCGGCAATGGCCGCCAGTACTTCCGTACCGTGAAAATCCGACATGGCATCCAGCGACCGGTAGAGATCGACGCCGGGACGGTCGCGGTGCACGTAGTCACGGATGGACCGCACGCCCTGCCGGGCAAAAATCGGCTTGAGCGCGTTCGCTGAGTCGGCCCCGAAAAAGCCGGCATCGACGACCCCGATGGTGACGAAACGGCCCGTCAGCCCGGCCCGCGCAAAGTCGGGAGCCTGAATCTGCGTCATCACCGGTGCCAGTTGCGCCTGACCGGGCTCGTCAGCAGCGACCGGTACGTTCAGGCTGGAAATAACGAGGTTCGGATCGATCGGCCGTACGTCCGTTACGAAGGGCAACCGTTTCACCCGGTCTACCTGCTCCACCGTCAGGCGGGCCGAGACGGCATTGAGCCACCGCGACCGGCTTAGTGGCACAATACCCGACTGGCTCAGGGCTGTCAGGTAAGCCGACGATACGGGTCGGTCGGTATCGTCGACCGTCAGGTGTTGGATCGTTCGCCGGTGCCGGGCCACTGCCGACAGCGCCGGGGCGGTATTCGGATCTTTGGCCGTGAATAAAATCCAGTATTTGGGGGTTGGATCGCTGACATGGTCTGTTGCCTGCCCCCAGAAAGGCAGACCGACCAGCAGCGCAGCTACGAAAAATCGCATAAGCGCGTGTGTACCGGGAAGTAAGGTTAAGCGGGAAGAACGGGCCGCAACTGTGACGGCTTTTCGTTTCCTTTGCAAACGTAAACCCTAAACGGGGTTTCATCATTCCCGCTATGCGTTATTTGCCCATTGCCAACCAGCTTTTCGTCCGCAACCGCGAACGGCTGGCCGCGCTACTTAAGCCTAAATCGCTGGTCATTGTCAATGCCAACGATATTTTACCCACCAATGCTGATGGCACGATGGCGTTCCGCCAGAACAACGACCTGTTCTATCTGACGGGCGTCGATCAGGAAGAAACGCGCTTTCTGCTATTCCCCGAACATCCCGATCCAAAGTTTCGGGCAGTACTGTTTCTGCGGGAAACGAGTGAACTGATCGAAATCTGGGAAGGTCACAAACTGACCAAAGCCGAAGCCGCTCAGACGACCGGCCTGCCCGAATCACAGATCTACTGGACGCACCAGTTCGACACGATCTTCGCGCAGATCGTCTTTGAGGCCGAGCACGTGTACCTCAACGCCAACGAGCATACCCGCGCCGACGTGGTCGTACAGACGCAGGATGCCCGCTACATCGAGCAGTTCCGCAACCGCTACCCGCTGCACCGGCTCGAACGGCTGGCTCCGCTGATGCACAACCTCCGGGCCATTAAGCAACCCGAAGAAATGCCGCTACTCCAGACCGCCATCGACACGACCGACGCGATGTTTCGCCGGCTGCTGACGTTTGTCAAACCGGGCGTTTGGGAATACGAAATCGAAGCGGAGATGATGCACGAGTTTCTGCGCCGGCGGTCGCGGGGAGCGGCCTATAACCCGATCATCGCATCGGGTGCCAACGCCTGTGTGCTACATTACATCGACAACAGCGCGCAGTGCCAGGACGGCGACGTGATCCTGCTGGATCTGGGCGCTGAATACGCCAACTACAATGCCGACATGACCCGCTCGATTCCGGTCAATGGTCGTTACACACCCCGGCAGCGGGCCGTTTACGACGCCGTGCTACGGGTACTGCGCGAATCCAGCGCGATGCTGAAACCGGGCAATCTGTGGGATGAATACCACCGCGAAGTGGGTAAGATTATGGAATCGGAACTGATCGGGCTCGGTTTGCTCGACCGCGATGCGGTTGCCGCCCAGGACCCCGACGCTCCGCTCTACAAGAAGTACTTCATGCACGGCACGTCGCACTTCCTCGGTCTGGACGTACACGACGTCGGCAACAAATACCGGCGGATGGAACCCGGTATGGTCTTCACCGTCGAGCCGGGTATTTATATTCGGGAAGAAGGATTGGGTATCCGGCTGGAAAACAACGTGGTAATCACAGAAACCGGCAACATCGACCTGATGGCCAACATCCCCATCGAAGCCGATGAGATTGAGGAGTTGATGAACAAATAAGTGCACGGTTTTCAGTATACGGTTTACGGTGGTTTGCCGTCGCGGTAGCCACCGTAAACCGTATACTGAAAACTCTTTACGCTTCCGACAGCTTCTTGCTGTTTTCGCGCTCCAAGGCGATGTTGAGACCGGCGTAGATGCGTCGGATCGCCGTTTCGAGCCGCGCCCAGCCCTCGTCGGTGTGCAGATCGATGTCGAGGATTTTCTCGTTCTGACTGCTTAACAGCACCATGTGGGTCACCGCCGACACCATCAGGCTCGTGATGGCCATCGGGTCGTAGTCGGAAAATGGCGCGATTTTATTGATCAGACTCTTGAACGATTCATTGCGGAACGACGCCAGGCGCTGCGCCAGTTCGGTTTCACCATGGGTCATCTCCCATCGAATCAGCTCCTGCGACGACTTGCGCGTTCGGAATTCCTGCATGAACTGGATCGTATAGTCAGACCACAGCCGGCTTCGCGTTTCGGACGAAGGTGCTTCGGGTGCCGCTTCTAAAAACTTCTCGTTGAAAATCGACAGAAAAAAACCCCGCTGGACGTAGGCTTCCAGCAGGCCATTCCAGCCGCCAAAATAGCGGTAGATCAATACTTTGTTGACGTCGGCCCGTTCAGCGACGGCGTTGATTCCCGCCTTTTCCGTCCCGCGTTCCGCCATTACTTCGCCCATGGCCCGCAGGATGCGTTCCATGGTCAATTGTCGATTCCTACGTTTGACAACTTTCATTCCTGTTCAGTTTTGATGGTTTAATCGGGTTAGCCGGTCGCACCGCGACCTGGACGTAGCCCGAAAGAGGATTATCAGCTAGTCAGCAGACAAATATGCGACTTACGAATGATGTTACCAAGTGGTAACGTCATTCATACCCAGCAAGCTGCATAAATTGAGCGTACAGATCGTCGGCGGCTTGCTGAACGGCCAGGCGGCTCGTCAAAATGGGAATCCAGAACGGCGTTAATGGGTTGACGTGCCAGGCCGGGGTAAAATCGTGATCGAGTTTGATCTGTAGTAAACACTCATCGGCATCCGCCGTCAGACAGTCGAATGCCAGACTGGCATCCTGAAACAGAAGCCGGGGTAACCGCGTGTGCGGCTGTCCCATCTGCCGAAGCCAGCCAACGAGTTGGTCGAGTTCATCGGTACGCAAGGTGGCTCCCAGCGCAACGGAGCGGTGTCGCTGCCAGCCCGACCGTACGGCCAGCTCAAGCAGGGATGGCCGGTGCCGCTCTGTCGACAGACGGCTGGGCTGCACAGCGAGCAATTGCAACTCAAAAAAACTTTGGTTACCCGTCAGAATCATAGCGTCAGTTTATACAACACAAAGCCCGGCTCTGCACGTGGCGAAGCCGGGCTTTTATTTAGGATGCGCCACACGAAGTATGTACGCTAATTAGGTCATTTTCGTTGCTTACCGCTCCGGATATGTAGCCAGTTGCGTAGAAAGCTCTTGAATGGCTTCCTGCAATTGCTTGTGACTAAGCAGCATGTCCATTTCCAGCGGAAAATCCGGGTATGGATGCCAAGCGGGGGTTATTGACTGACTAAACTGAAAGTGCAGCCGGTACTGATCATTCGGAAGCGCAACACCATCGACCGCCAGACCCGGACTGGCAAACGACATCGACGCCCGGTTGGCTGCTTTCGACCAGAGCGATTTCATCACGTTGACCAGTCGGCGCACTTCCCAGGTGTGCATCGGCGCAGCCTGCGTATCGCGCTGTTGCCGCCACATCGTAGAGATATTGCAGGAGAGGCTATTGCGCTCACGCCAGTTGGCCGTCTGCGCGGTATAACCGTTGATCGACAGTTCGAATGAGCTAGTGGACGAGTTGAGTTTCATGATGACGATTTGGAGGTGCCCGTATTATCTACCAAACAAATATAGTAATCGATTGTTTAGCGACCAACTAAAAAGCTACGTAATTGCTTCATTGTCAATTAGTAGTCCATAAAAACTTACCGAGTGGGCTGGCCGACTGATTTGATAACATCCCCGGCTGGGTTGTTTCCTTATCTTTGCGGGCAAAACTGGAATTTAACCTAGCAAGTACATGGCAACAGTGCTCATCATTGGAGCAGGCGGTGTCGGTAGTGTTGTGGCGCACAAATGCGCCATGAACAGCGACGTATTTACCAACATCATTCTGGCAAGTCGCACGAAAGCAAAGTGCGACCGCATTGCCGCCGAAATTAAGGAATTACACGGCGTTACGATTCAGACGGCGCAGGTCGATGCCGACGTCGTGTCGGAGACGGTAGCCCTGATTCGGTCGTGCAACCCCAAACTCGTTATCAACGTTGCCCTTCCCTACCAGGATCTGCCGATCATGGACGCCTGTCTGGAAGCCGGTGTTCATTACATGGACACGGCCAACTACGAGCCCAAAGACGTTGCCAAATTTGAGTACAGCTGGCAGTGGGCGTACAGGGAGCGCTTTGAACAGGCGGGTCTGATGGCTCTGCTCGGCTGCGGCTTCGACCCCGGCGCGACGCAGGTGTTTACGGCCTACGCCAACAAGCACTACTTCGACCGGATGGACTACCTCGACATCGTCGATTGTAACGCCGGTAACCACGGAAAGGCATTCGCCACCAACTTCAACCCCGAGATCAACATCCGCGAGATTACGCAGCCAGGTCGTTACTGGGAAAACGGCGAGTGGGTGGAGATTCCGGCGATGAGCATCCACAAACCGATTGAATATCCCGAAATCGGTCCCCGTGAGTCGTACGTACTATACCACGAAGAGCTGGAGTCACTGGTGAAAAACTTCCCGACGCTCAAGCGCGCCCGCTTCTGGATGACCTTCGGACAGGCCTACCTGACTCACCTGGAAGTACTGCAAAACGTCGGGATGACCCGCATCGATTCGGTGAAGTTTCAGGGAATGGACATCGTCCCGCTCGAATTCCTGAAAGCGGTGTTACCTGCCCCCGATTCGCTGGGTGAAAACTACACCGGCCAAACCAGCATCGGCTGTCAGATCAAGGGCATCAAGGACGGTGCCGACCGGACCTACTACATCTGGAACAACTGCGACCACGCGGAAACCTACAAAGAAGTACGCGGACAGGCCGTTAGCTACACGACGGGCGTGCCGGCCATGATCGGTGCCATGCTGATGCTGACCGGTGTCTGGATGAAACCCGGCGTCTGGAACTGCGAAGAACTAGACCCCGATCCGTTTATCGAGCAGATGAACAAGCAGGGGCTACCCGTTCAGGAGCGTGTCGACGTTCCGCTGCCGCACGAATACTAAATAATCTGAAATTCATCGGTAGCAGCTGTTTTTTTACGACTTTTAGCCGTCGTCTAAATTGACTGCTACCGATGAAAACTATTCTCATTCTAAGTCTCGTCATCAGCCTCCCCGGCCTCGCTCAAAAAACAGATTCCCTGCGGACATCTTCCGCGCAACCGAAGCGAACGGATTATGTCATCAGTCAGCAGGAACGGCAGCAGATGGTCGATATGGCAGCCGGTCCGGCAGCGGGGGTAGGCAACGTCAATCATCGCTACCAGGGTTAGTTCACGACAAGAATCTACTGTCAGCGCTGACCGACGACCCGTCGACGCAACTGCCGGCCAACGTTCTTGACGACCTGCGGAAGCGCACCGTCGATACAGAGGCCCAGGCTGTCAAGCTGGTCAATGATTTTGACAGTAGCGGAGCAGCATCATCTAACTAATTTTCCGACCTTGGCGGTGAACAAACCAGTCAATTTTCGATGCACCGCACTTCCCTATTGTACACCCTGGCTAGCTTACTCCTGACCGGCTCACTGACCATGGCGCAGGACGCTGATCCAACGGCAAGCCTGCGCTTAAACAATTTAAGCAGTCCGGGCGGGAGTCCACTTATTTTCCGTATCGACAACCGCTACGAAGGCCAGCATGGTACCCCCTATCTGATCGATACCTGGACGCCGGGGCAGATCGCCCTGACCGATGGACGACAGTACAAGGACGTGCCCCTGAAGTTCGACGCTTACCGGCAGGAGGTACTGATGCTACGCCCCAAACAGAACAACGACTCGATCATCGTCGATAAAAACACGGTCAGCCGGTTTCTGCTGGCGGGGCCCGATGGTCAGTCCTATCTGTTCGGTCGTTACCCATCGGCGCAGACGACCGATAATCTGCTGAAGAACGGCTACTTCCTGATTCTGTACGCGGGCAAAAACGCGCTGCTCAAACGCATCGCCAAAACGTTCAAACCAGCGGACTACAAGGGCGGCTACTCGGCCAACGTCCGCTACGACGCCTACAGCGACGCGAATTCATACTACCTGCTCAAGCCCGATCAGACGCTGACCAAGCTGAAACTTTCGAAGAAAGCGCTGCTGGAAGCCATGAGCGACCGCGCCGACGTCCTCGGCGCGTATGCCGACAAAGAAAAGCTGGACCTGAAAACCGAAGATGGTGTCACGGCGCTGGTGAAGCAGTACGATAGTCTGTAACCCGTACGCGCGCAGCTTTCTGCGACGGTTACTCAATCATCGCAGAAAGCTGCAATCAGGCTGAATACCACCACACTTACAGTTTCAGGCGAATACCGAATTGGTTAAGACGACCGGCTGCCCAGACGCACAGGAGCGCAAACAGTATCGATTTGACTAGACCGACACCACCCGTCAGCAGAACCGCCGGCAGATGCAAGCCGGCCAACACAACGACCGCATAGGCGAAATACGGTATCAGGTAGCACAGCAAAGTATCAGTCCCGGCGGGTTTGAGCGCTCGAAACCAATCACCCTTGCCCCCGATATCGGCCAGCCAATGCAGCGCCGTGAACGCCAGCAGCGTGAACGCACTGCACAGAAATAGCCAGGCGGGCGTCGCCCCCAGCTTCGCCAGTACCCAGATCGGGTGGGTATAGATCGATAGCCCAATCAGCAACAGGCTGGCGATAACGAAGCCGATGGTCATCCGTTGCGTCTGCCCCCGGTCAAGGCAGGCCCGAAAAACAGTGGCGGTCAGGGCACCGCCCAGCGTTAGCCCAGCCAGCGTTCCACCACTGATTGCGTCGGGAATAAGCCGGATCGCCGACGGCAGCAGATTCGCTTTGGCCAGCATACTCAGCGCGCAGAAGAAAAGCCAGATCAGCGTCAGCAGCCCAATTCGATCGCGGGCGATCAGCGTTGCGAGCGCCCCGACCAGATACGACCAGCCGATCAACCCGAGTATACCCCACCAATGCGGCTGAAACCGGCCCGATGCTTCGCCCCGATATATAATCGCCAGCGTCAGCAGGATTAGCCAGCCCGTGATTTTCAGCCCCGTCACCAGCGGCTTTGCGGTCGTATTCGGGTAACTGTTCCAGATCAGGATAAACGATCCACAGGCCAGCACGTTCCAGACGACCCGCTTCAGCCCCGTTACCGCTTCGTCGATATACTCCCCGTTGACCAGCCACAGCCCCATGACCAGTAAGGCAACCGTTCGGCTCAGTATGTGCCCGACGAGTTGCCCATCGGAGTCGCCCCGGCTGCGTCGGTGCTGAATGGCGAAGGGCGCTGACAACCCCACAATGAACAGAAAAGCCGGGAAGACCACGTCGGCCAGGCCGATACCGTCGACACCAGCCGGTACGTGTTCCAGCCAGCCCGGAATCGCTGTCAGCGACCCTAAATCATTGACAAAAATCATCAGCACCATCGTCAGGGCGCGCAGCACGTCGATCGAGTCGACACGGGTAAGTAGCCGATGAGTCGGGCGGTTAGTCATTGAACCGGTTGTTGCGTGCATCATGATAGCCGCGTCGGGAAATAGTGTCGAAACGAGTCGGTCGGTGTTAGCGAAAGTACGAAACAAAACGGCTTATGAAGTACCGGCCTTACCTGCCGAAACTGACTATAAATCGCTAAAAAAGAACCCATCACGCCACTATTCCTCAGAATCGGTAGCTGATGCCCATACCCAGCATGGAACTTATGCCGGCGGCACCAAGGCTAGCGACCCGAAACCGGCCATCAACACCCCAATCCGGAGAAAATAACCATTCGTATTCAGCAGTCAGATGCCAGCCCGTATTCACTTCACGCCACGAACGCCGATCAATCGCCACGTTGTCCAGACCGATTCGGGTAGCCCCCCTATAGATGTCGTCCCGGCGGTACCAGGCCGATAAACCACCCCCCAGTCGCAGGGCATGACTGGCGCTGGGCAACAGATCGGCTAGCACCGTCACGTCGGCCGTGAGTCGGGTGCGTCGGTTATCCCCCGGATCGAATCCGTTAAAAGGCTGGTTGGTCGTCGCAAGGCGCATATAGCCGGCTTCGGCGGTGAACAGTAACCGGTCCTGACGAAAGTGTCTGGCAAAGCGGCCAACGTAGCGGGGGCCAACCGCGTCTGGTGCGTCAAGTGAGGTCAGATCGACACCCAGGCGAACGGAGTTGCGGCCCATCTGCGCCTGCGCCCGAAGTGAACCTGCCAGCAGCAACGCGGTGTACAGGAAGAGAAAACGATTCATACGGCTAGCTTCTTACTGACGATACCATTCAATGTCGAGCGAGCCGGTTGTGGCCGGCGATCCACTCACTTGTAGTTCGACTTCGTCGCGCGAATAAAAATCCTGCCTTAGCGAACGATTCGTATGCGTACCGGCCGGCAACGAATCCGTCAGAACGGGGTAGCGCGTCTGACCGGATAGCTGGTAGATCGACAGGACAACCGGGCGGTCGACAGTACCACTGACCCGTAGTGTCATCGAGCCAGGATACGTCTCACGTCCAGGCATCAGCGACCGGATCGGTACGGAGAAATTAGCGACATGAACGCGCTGATAGGATTGATCGGTCAGGGTAAGATCCTTGCAGCTCAGTAACAGGGAAGCCGCACCTACGGTACAGCCTTTAAGGAAAGACGATAGTGTCATTAAGTTGGATTTTCTACGGTAGTGGCCGTCTGGAACGGTAAACGGCACCGACCCCCACTGGTTGTTGCAGCCGGTAATCTTACCAGCTGTTTTGCCCTTATCTGCGAACCAACAGATTAATAAATCATTAAAGACAGTAGGCTGCTTTACTTACTTCCTGCGACGAAATTGAATCGAGTCAAGCTGTCTATGCCCGCTATAGCCTTCTTCTGTCCTTACCAGAGTTAGGTTAGTGGCATGCTAGTTGGCAAGTACCAAAAACAAGTTAGCTGGCAGCACGCGACTTACCGTGTGGAGTGCCGATTATTGTACGAAGACTTCCCATTGCCCATTACAACCATGCGCCGTACCTACACGTTTCTATTGCTGTTACTGATTGGCCTTACCATCGGATCATGCCGCCAAAAGCAGGAGACAACCAGCCCCACCCCGACACCGTCATTGGTCCGGGCCACGAAAACGGCTTACGCCATCGGCGACTCCATCACGCTACAGCTAGACCCGTCGTTCCGTGTTAACGCTGTTGGTTGGGACAACAGGCCCGTTCAGCCGATCATCAGCAGCGGCCTACTCTCCTTCAAGCCCGCGACGGCGACCGTTGGCTACCACCAGCTGGTGATTACGGGGCAGACAACGACCCAGAAACAGGTGTCCGACACATTGCAGATCGACGTATGGTCTGACGTTATACCACGACGGCTGGCGTATACGGTTTTACAGACCTACCCGCACCAGCGCAGCAGCTTCACGCAAGGGCTTGCGTTTTACAACGACGTGCTGTACGAAGGAACAGGTCTGAACGGTCAGTCCAAATTGATGAAGGTGAATCTGTCCGATGGTGCTACTATTCAGTCGATTGACTTGCCCAGCCAGTTTTTCGGCGAAGGCATTACGGTTGTCAACGACCATATCTACCAACTGACCTGGACATCGGGCCAGTGTTTTTATTACACAACGGATCTGGTCCTGAAAAAGACCTTCGTCTACCATACGCAGGGTTGGGGAATCACGCATCGGGATACCACCCTGATCGTTAGTGACGGGTCGAATCGGCTAACGTATTACTCGCTCGATTTTCAGAAACTCGGCGAGACCGCTGTGTACGACAACCAGGGCCCGGTGACGAATCTAAACGAACTGGAATACGTCAACGGCTACGTACTGGCCAATGTGTGGCAGACCAATCGCATCGTTCAGATCGATCCGGCATCCGGAAAAGTCGTCGGCGAATTACGCATCGACCCCAACCTACCCGCCGGGGTGAACACGAACAATGACGTGTTAAATGGCATCGCCTACCGGCCCGGTGAGCAGGCGCTGTACATCACGGGAAAGAACTGGCCCAGCCTGTTCAGGATACAGGTAAAGGCACTGTTTGAGCAAGGGCGTCGGCAAACGCTAGTGCTCCAGGACGCCCCTCCCGCATCAAAGCCGCTGTCAGTTGATCGGACGTAAGCGAAACCCACCCGAACCCAATAATATTCTATTCAATAGGACAAGTACTAATTTTTCGTCTGGTTGCACTGGTAAACATACTATTATATTCGGCTAATCTCTGGTAAGACACCCACTAGGGGAAGCGGTAATTTTGCTTGTTCGCTAAGTAAATTATCAACCTCTTTCGTTCGACCAGATGAAGAATAGACTACTACATGGGTGTCTGTATCTGCTGTTTTGCCTGATAGCCGGTCAAAGCTGGGCACAGGCCGTAAAGCTTACCGTCACGGGTAAAGTAACCGAGACCGGTGGGTCGCCCATACCGGGTGCCACCGTTGTTCTGAAAAATTCGCAGGCTACCGGAACGACAACGGCTGTCGACGGCAGTTTCAGTATCAGTGTACCATCCAATAGCACGCTGGTAATCAGCGCCATTGGCTTCGGCAAGCAGGAAGTCGCGCTACAGAACCGTACCGCCATCGACGTACAGTTGACCCAGAGCAGCAGCGTCCTGAACGAGGTCGTGGTCACGGCGCTGGGCGTTAGTCAGGAAAAGCGGACGCTGACCTACAGCACGCAGGAAGTGAAAAGCGAACAGCTCATGAAGGCGAAGGAGCCCAACGTGCTGAACGCCCTGACGGGTAAAGTAGCCGGAGTGCAGATCACCAGTTCGTCGGGCATGCCGGGCGCATCGGCCCGCATCGTCGTGCGGGGGGCCACGTCACTGCTGGGCAACAACCAGGCGCTGATTGTCCTCGACGGGATTCCAATCAATAACGACGAAACCGGCAATGCCGATCAGGGTGGCGGTGGTAGTCGACTGGTCGACCTGGACCCATCGATTATCGAAAGCGTGAACGTCCTCAAAGGGGCAGCGGCTACGACCCTGTACGGATCGGCAGGCGCGCGCGGGGTCGTCATCATAACGACCAAAAGCGGGTCGGGTAATCGGAAACCGACGGTCGCCGTTTCGTCCGACCTGTCGTTCGACAAAGCTTTGTATCCGAATCTGCAACAGAAATACGCCCAGGGTAGCCGGGGTGTGTTCTTCAACGGCGAAGACCAGAAAACAAGCCTGTCGTGGGGTCCGCTGATGGATACGTTGCGCATCAATGGGCAACCCGCCCCCCGCTATTTCCTGCCCGACCTGTTTTTTCGCACCGGGATGAGCACCAACAACTCGGTCAGTATCAGTGGCAGTAGTGGCGACCGCTCGACGTATTTCACGTCCTACACATTCTTCAAGCAACTGGGTACGATTCCAACGACCGACCTGCTCCGGCATACGCTTTTTGCCAAATACACGACCCAGATTTCGCCGACCGTCAACGCTACCTTTCAGCTAAACTATTCCAGCACCGACAACAACCGCGTGCCAGAGGGCTACGGCCTGCAAAGTCCGCTCTGGACCGTGTACGCAGGCCCGGTCTCCTGGAACCCCTTTCCGACGACCAACGCCGATGGTAGTCAGCGCGTGTTCCGGTTTTCGCGCAACAACCCGTTCTGGGGGCTCGACAACATCCACAACCGGTCACTCGTCAACCGGTACATTCCGGTCGTAACGATCAACTACCAGCCCACAAGCTGGCTGACGATCACGGAGCGGGCCGGGGCCGACATGTACGGCGAGCAGGTGAAATATTCCGAAGCACGGGGGTCGACCAACGTGCCGACCGGACAGATTGTCGATCAGGTCAACACGTTCCGGCAATTCAACAACGACCTGATTATCCGGGCCAACAAACAGTACGGTGACCTGGACATGGGCCTGACGCTGGGAAACAACCTCTACTCCTCGTACGGACAGTATATCAGCACGCGGGGTGTCGGGGTAGCCATTGCCAACTTCGACAATATGTCGAACACCGAAAAGCAAACGTATTCGGAAGGGCACTACCTCACCCGCAAGATTGGCTTCTACGGCCAGGCCAACTTCGATTACCGCCGGACGCTGGTGCTGGCACTGACGGGCCGCTACGACGGTAGCTCGGTGCTGTCGCAGGAGCGGCAATTTTATCCGTATGGCTCCGCAGCTTTTGCGTTTATCTTCTCGGAACTGCTGCCGGCCAGTCTGTCGTCGGCGATCAGCTTCGGGAAGCTGCGTCTGTCGCTGGCCAGCGTTGGTAACGATAACATCGGGGCTTACCGGCTTAACACACCGTTTCAGTCGGCGGCCATCGGAGCTTATGCTTTTCCGTTTCAGGGGCAGAATGGGTTTCTGCTGAGTTCAAACCTGGGGAATGCCAACCTGCGCAACGAACGCACCAACGAGGTGGAAGTAGGGCTGGAAATGCGTTTCCTGAAGAACCGTCTGAGCTTTGAAACGTCGTATTTCCGCAAAAACAGCATCGACCTGCTCACCGATGGCATTCCGGTTTCGGCAGCGTCGGGCTACGGCAGTACGATTCTGAACGCCGGCTCGATGCAGACCAAAGGGTTTGAGTTTCTCCTGAATGCGACGCCCGTTCGAACTGGCAAGTTCGCCTGGGACATGACCTACACCTTTACCCGGATTCGCAGCATCGTTACGCAGGTCAACAGTGGTCTGGATCGGGTGCAGATCGGAACCTCCTGGGCCGTTGTCGGGCAGCAGTACGGCGTTCTGATCGACAATCAGTTTGCCCGGAACGAAAAAGGCCAGTTGCTGATCGACGGGCAGGGACTGCCGTACAGTGGCAGCACGGGCATGCTGGGGAACCTGTCGCCCGATTGGCTGATGGGGCTTAACAACAGCCTGCGCTACGGGGCGTTCTCGCTCAATGCCTTCGCCGACATGCGTAAGGGTGGCGACATCATCAACTCCGACGACCGCTACGGCTATTTCTACGGTACGCCCAAGGTCACCGAAAACCGCGAACCGCGCGTAGTCGAAGGGGTCAGTGCCGCCGATGGCAGTCCGAACACCAAAGTAGTGCAGGCGCAGGATTACTACCAGCGGCTGAATGGCATCGGCGAGTCGGTGATTCAGGACGTTACGTACCTCAAACTCCGCACCCTGGGCCTGACCTACGCCGTTCCGTCCGCGCTACTGGTCAAGACCCCGTTTAAAACGGCTTCGCTGAGCGTAACGGGTCGTAACCTGTTTATCTACCGGCCGCATTTTACCGGTCCTGACCCGGAGGTAAGTTCCTACGGTTCGTCGAACTCAGCGCAGGGCATGTACGCCAATTCCGCGCCTACGGCCCGCTCGGTTATGTTTTCGCTTCGTTTCAGCTTCTAACGATTCAGCCAACCCAGTCATGAAAAAACACCTTATTACCTTGGGAAGCCTGCTGCTGAGTCTGACGGGCTGCCAGACCTATATCGACGTCAATAAAAATCCGAATCAGCCGCTTACCGTTCAGCCCGCGCTGCTGCTGGCCCCGCTGGAACTGACCGTGGCCAACGAGCTGATGGCGGGGGATGCCGCCCGGTTTACCAACCACTGGACCCAGATGATTGCGTCTAACCAGCCGGCTCCCAACGAGGGCACGTATCGGCAGTTGAACGAAGACCTCAATGGGCAGTGGGGAACCAATTACACCACCTGCCTGCAAAACATGCGGGTACTGCGTGAGCGGGCCGAAGCCGACAAGAGCTACAACTATTCGGCCATTGCCGACATACTGACCGCGCTGACGCTGGGGATGACAACGGATCTTTGGGGTGATGTGCCGTACTCGCAGGCGTTTCAGGGCAGCGACAATTTCCGCCCTTCCTACGACAAGCAGGAGGACATCTACAAAACCCTCGATTTGCTGCTGGACCGGGCCATCGCCAGTATCGACAAGAAGGCGTCGCTGAAACCGGGTGGCGACGATTATTACTACGGTGGTGATATGAGCAAATGGCGTCGGGCAGCCTATACGCTCAAAGCCCGCTTTGCCATGCACCTGATCAAAGCGCCCGGCCATACAGCCGCGTCACAGGCGGACCTGGCCCTGGCCGCGTTGCAGAACGGAATGAGCTCGAACAGCGACGACATGAAGATGTTCTACCTCGGCGGTGCCGGTCAGCAGAACAAGCAGAACCAGAACTTCTTACCGGTATCGACACAGGTTATGGCGAAACCGGCAGTCGATACGCTGGTACTTCGCAACGACCCCCGGCTGAGTAAAATCATTGCGCCGGCGGAAGAAACGGGCAAATACACGGGCCGGGCAATTGGGCTACAGGACATCGGCTCACTGGCGTCCTACTCGATCCTGGGCGATTTCTACGGAGCTACCGGCGCAAACCTGTACATCCTGACCTATGCCGAAGCCCAGTTCCTGAAGGCGGAAGCGACCCTGTACAAGTCCGGGGCAGCAGCGGCCGAACCCATCTACCAGAACGCCGTGAAAACCAACATGAGCGCGTTGGGCGTATCCGATGCGGATGCGAGTGACTACCTGAGCCGGCGGGGTAAACTCACCAGCAGCAACGCCCTGCGCCTGATTATCGAAGAGAAAGTAATCGCCGATTACCTATCGCCCGAAAATTATACGGACTGGCGTCGGACGGGGTATCCACTGCTCACCAAGGTGCCAAACGCGTTATCCGACATTCCCCGCCGGTTCCTGTATCCTCGTTCGGAGCTGACAACGAATCCGCAACCCGAACAGAACGCCAAACTAACCGACCGGGTGTGGTGGGACGTCAATAAGTAGGCATCAGCGCATACTCTTCACGGTTTCACGATAGCGTGAACTATAGTAGTACCCTGCCCTCGGCGGTCATCGACTCGGAAGCCAGTTTTCGAGTCGATGACCGCCGAGTGTTTATACTGAAAGGCGGTTTTACGATACCTGTCTCACCAGCAGTAGGCTGCCATCATCGCAGGCCTTTGTAAGATCTCGGTCGGGTTATCTGTCCGGGTACGGGTCACCGCAATTGAGCAGCCCGCTTGCGGGATTATGCACAATGTGTTTCTTGCCCACGAACTACCTGACCATGGCGAACGACGCGACCGATTGGGGTGATGCAGAGACAATATTTCGGTATCACAAACGACTTATCGATCAGTACGGAGCGGGAACGACCCGGGCACAGGGCTGGCGTAGCTTCGACGGTCAGCGGGCGCGCTTCGACGTGTTGTGCCAGATAGCAAACCTCAGCGGTCACTCCGTACTGGATGCGGGCTGTGGGCACGCGGATCTATTCCCCTTCCTGACCAAACGCTTTTCGTCGCTTACCTACTACGGATGCGAGCAAATCCCTGACTTACTCGACGTGGCCATTCAGCGTTATCGACGCGCATCTCAGGTTACCCTGCTACCGGGCGACTTTCTTGCTGATACGGTGCCCATGACCGACTTTGTGCTGGCGAGTGGCTCGCTGAACTACCGGCATAGCGACGCGCGATTTATCTATAAAGCCATCGAAACACTGTTCGACAACTGTCGTATCGGCCTTGGATTTAACCTGCTGAGTGGCGGGGTCGAAGCGGGTAACCTGCTTCAGACGTACGACCCCGAGGATATTAGTAGTTTTTGTGAACGTCTTGCCAAATCAGTGACGCTTCGAACTGGCTACTGGCCGGATGATTTTACGCTGTTTCTCTACAAGTAAGCCAAAACGCATCTATCATGCGGAAACAGGCAACGCAACGCAGTTCAGTGAAAGGAGGCTCTGAAATCCAGCGGAGACTGAGCCGTTTTTGCTTTGAACAGTTTACTGAACGATGGCAAATGTTCAAAGCCCAGTTCGTACGCAATTTCACTGACGCTTGACTCAGTAGTCGACAGCTTTTCCTTTGCCCGCTCGATTAGCTTGTCGTGGATATGCTGTTGGGCCGTTTGCCCAGTCAACACTTTGAGCAAACTGCTCAGGTATTTGGGAGAAACGTGTAAGGCGTCAGCCAGGTAACCAACGGTTGGCAATCCATGAATGGCTAAATCAGGGTGGTTAAAATAAGTTGTCAACACGCTTTCCACCCGTTCCAGCAGTTGATGGTTCGTCTTCTCGCGGGTCATGAACTGCCGATGGTAAAACCGGTCGGCATAGTTTAGCAACGTTTCCAACTGCGAGCCGATAATCCGCTTGCTGAACGCGTCCAGGTTGGCACGACACTCCTGCTGAATTGTTTGCAGAATCGTCGTCAACACAGTCTCTTCGTATTCGGAAAGAAACAACGCTTCGTGTACCGAGTAGCCCCAGAAATCGTACTGACTGATTGTTTTGGCCAAAGGTGTATGCCAAAGAAAATCGGGGTGGACGAGCAGCACCCACCCCGATTGGTTCAGTTGGACTGCCCCCTGATCGACAGAAAACCGTAATACCTGACCGGGCGCGACGAAGGACAGGATACCCTCATCATAATCATAGGTTTGCTGGCCGTATTTCAGTTTAATCTGCTGTGCGTTAACAACCCGTTTGAGCGCTATACAGTAAAAATCATAGCACCAGGCTGCGGCCTCGCTCAGCGTTTCACTGTCGACGGACTCTACCTTGAACACGCTGATCAGCGGATGGTCGGGGCGGGGTAACTGCCGAAACTGGAGGAATTCGCTGATGGTGCTGAAGCGTTTCATGGACTTAGGATTCGGCTCGTATTTCCAGTACTAATTTACCCCGCACATGCTTGGTTTCGCTTTGCCGATGGGCCTCGGCCACGGCCTCCATCGGATACACCTGACTGATGACGGCTTTTACCTGTCCGTCGTCAATGAGTTGCGTGACCCCGTCCAGCGACGCACTGTACGTCGTTATGCGACCGGACCCAACCATGACTGCTGTCGCATCTCTGCCAGCCAGAGCCTGCAAAAAAGCCGGGCTGAAGGGCTCATCCAGATGCGTACAGACAAACAAGCCCCCTACTTTGAGTACGTCAACCGATTTTAGTCGGATCTGTTCGTCACGAACAGGCGAGGCATTGAACACCACATCGATATCTTGCAGTAACTCTTCGAATCGCTGGTTACGGTAGTCGATCACCTCATCGGCCCCCAGTTCGCGTAAAAAATCACCATTGTGAGCCGATGCCGTTCCAATCACATAAGCGCCTTTCGCTTTGGCAAACTGCACCGCCAGATTACCCACCCCACCGGCCGCCCCGTGAATCAGCACCCGCTTCCCCAGCCCGACCTTACCCAGATCGACGATACCATCCCAGGCAATGAGCGCACAGGAAGGCAGCGCACCCGCTTCGTTGAATGAACTACGCTGCGGCATGAGCCAGAACTGGTCGGCCTTAGCCGCAACGTATTCCGCGTAGCTGCCATCGCCCGGAAAATTAGGAACGCCATAGACCTTGTCCCCTTTTTTAAATCGGGTGACGTCACTACCGATTTCTTCGACCCGTCCGGCCACGTCTAACCCCAGACCGAGGGGCAGGTGGAGTAAGGCCCGTAATGCATCATTACCGCCTTCCCGCATAATGTAATCGGCCGGATTGACGCTGCTGGCGTACACCTTGACCAGAATTTCGTCTGCGGCAGGCACGGGCCGCTCCACCTCGACCAGTTGCATCACGTCTGGCCCACCAAATGCATATACTCGAATCGCTTTCATCGTGCTGCTTTTTGTTTAGGCAAAGGTGAGTACTACCAGTTGGACCAATTTAGCCGAACTACGGTTTGGTTTAGTCAAAAGTCAGGTGGCGCTACTTAGTATACATACAGCCCGCGAGTCGATCTGGAACTCGTGGGCTGTACGGTCTGGTACGCTGCTCGTGTATACCCGAAGCAGCTATCTGTTGGCAGCGATAAGCTTATCGCAGACTACGCCTGAGGGCGGTCCCAGAACGCGGGCGGTTCTACGCCCAGGGTGCGCAGGTAAACATACGCCTGCCCCCGGTGGTGAATTTCGTTGTCGATCAGGTAGAGCAGAAACCAGTAGATAGGCCCTTCGTATAACCCAAACGCCTTGTCGACTTCCTGAAAACGAGCGGGCGGAATCTGTGGCCAGTACGCGTTGATTTTCTCGGTCACCTGATCCCACCGCGCCAGTACCTGTTCTTTCGTCGTGGCGCGTTCCCCTTCAGAATCTGCTGTGAACGCGGGCCACTCACCCGAACGAACACCCGGCATACTCAGGTCGGCCATGTTCAGCACTTCCTCAATCAGCGCCGAGCAGGGCCGCATGCCGCCCAGCGTGTACGAAAAAAAGTGTTCATCGGGATAGATCTCGATCAACCGACGGGTAAGCCCCCGGTGGGCCTGCCAGTGGGCACGAAGTTGCTCGGGCGAGAGAACGATCGGGGGCATCGTCGGGGTAGGCTGTGCTGTATTTTCCATAATCGGCTGGTGATTGACGTTGTCGATTTAATGACGACACGAAGTAAAGCCGACCGAGTGACAGCCCTATGTCAGTAGTGAAGTCGGATGGTGAAAGCGGTACAACCAGCCGGTGGGAAGTCGGTGTATGCCGTCGAGCCAGTGACGGTGCTAGTTCGATGGTAAGCGGGCGGCCCATCGAATGGCATTGCGTACCATAGTCGTATAGGCTGTATTTCGGAACAGGTCGGGATGGTGTCCCATGAAGAAATAAACGTTTCGCGCCTTGACCCGCCCATTCGACCAGATCACCGGATGGTCGCCCATCTTCTTCGGTGAATCGGGCTGGTAGGTCGACTCATCGACGGTCGCCAGCACGTCAACAGTCTGACGTGGGCTCCTGTCGTACGTGTACCATTCTTCCCGCTCAACCGTAAACGACGCCGGTACGCCCTGCATCACCGGGTGCTGCCGGTTCTCGACCCGCACCGTCGCCGTGACAAAGCTGGCGATGTAATCCTTATAGCGGATACCGCCCATAAACTGCGAAAACCACGGCCACAGCCCATAACCATCGAACTCACCCAGCAGACTGGCATGGTGAAAGCCGATCCACCCGCCCCGCCCCTGTTCGATGTAGTCGACGAGCGCTGCCTTTGCCCGGTCGGTCCACCGGTAAGGGGGATAGTCCAGCTGAATGAATAACTGATACTGATCCAGAAACTGGCGGTCAATGGAATCGGTCGTCGTGATGTAATCAACGGAGAACACCTGCTCGCGGCCCAGCATTGCCAGCCACTGTTTGGCCGCCATCACAAACGGCTGATGGACGCCCCCCGCTTCGGCGATAGCCAGCACCCGAATCGACGGCTTTACCTGTGCCAGCGCGACGCTGCCCATCAGTAGCCAGAGCCCTATAACGCTCATCAAAAAACGACCCGTTTGTCTAGCCATGTTGCTGCTGGTATCGAACATAAAGCAGAATACCTGCCCCATCATACCGGGCCATTGCGGATTTCTGGCCTTTATGACCGCATCAGTCCGTTATAGTAACTGCGCCTGTCTGCGCCTGTATCGCATGCTAAGTAAGCATCAGCTTGTAATTTATACGTGATAACCGCAAAATACTACTCAGTAATTACACTTATCTACTTTTAGTACCCAATACCCACAAACAAACTATAGTATCGCCTTTACCACTATTATTAGAATATTATGTCCATAGAAGTATAATTTAACGAATTTTCTTTTATCAGTTTTTAAGCTACTTTTAATCTTTTCCCAATTTTCATCTATTTTTAACATTCATTAATGCTCACCCAACAATTCAACATGACGTGCTTATGGCAAAACGTTTATTAATGTGCTTACTGGGGATCTGGCTCCTGGGCACAACCGCCTACGGTCAGTCCCGGCGAATCACCGGCAAGGTCACCTCTGGTGAAGATGGAACCGACATTCCGGGAGTATCCGTCGTCGTAAAAGGAACGACGGTCGGTGCCACAACCGACGCGGACGGACAGTATTCGATCAACGTACCCAACGATAATACCACGCTGGTATTCAGCTTTGTAGGGATGACCTCGCGGGAGGTTCAGGTTGGTACCCGGTCGGTACTCGACGTGGTGCTGTCACCCGATAACAAGCAGCTCCAGGAGGTGGTCATTACTGCCCAGGGGATTGCCCGCGAGAAAAAGGCCCTCGGCTATGCCGTTACCGCGCTCGACAAGAAGCTCATCGAAGATCGCCCGCAGGCCGACGTTGGTCGTATTTTGCAGGGTAAGATTCCGGGCGTCAACATCACGGCAACGTCGGGCGTATCCGGAACGGGCACCAACATCACCATCCGGGGTTATTCGTCGATCACCGGTTCGACGCAGCCCCTGTTTGTGGTCGATGGCGTGCCGTTCAACTCGAACACCAACACGCGTGATGGTTTTACGCAGGGCGGTCAGTCGGCTTCCAGCCGCTTTCTGGACCTCGATCCCAATAATATCGAAAACGTAACCGTACTGAAGGGGCTGGCTGCTACCGTGACCTACGGCGATCAGGGTCGTAACGGCGTTATTCTGGTGACGACCAAAAACGGCACCCGCTCGGCCCGGCCGACGGAAGTAGCCGTAACCCAGTCGTTCTTTACCAATACCGCTAATCTGCCCACCTATCAGAACGATTACGTGGGTGGTTTCCAGCAAAACCTGGGGTACTTCTTCAGCAACTTCGGCCCCACCCTACCCGAAGCCTACGCCTATCCCTCGCAGAATACCAATACAGCGCTGACTAACCACCCCTACGCCTTCTTCAGTCTGGCGTCGTTGCGGGAAGCGATGGCCCCCTATGTATCGTCGCTGGGGAAATATCAGATGCAGATCTACCCCAACAACGTGAAAGATTTCTTCCGTACGGGTCAGGTCGCGACAACCTCGCTCAACCTGTCGGGTGGCGGTGAAAAGGTAAGCTACAACATATCGGCGGGCTACCACAACGAGCAAGGCTACATCCCGAACAACGGCCTGCGCAAGCTGAACCTGGGTCTGGGTATCAACGCGCAGCTGAGCAAGAAGGTGAGCATCGTTACGTCGCTTAACTTCGCCAATACCGATCAGTACTCGCCCCCACTCAACGCCGGACAGGGCAATAACACGCTGGGCGGCTTTCCGTCGGTACTCGCCAACGTAATGTACACCCCCCGGCAGGTCGACCTGATGGGCTGGCCGTACGAAAACCCCATTACGGGTGGCTCGGTCTACTTCCGCAGCGGTAACGACATTCCGAACCCACGCTGGATTCTGGACAATTACAAGACGACGGGCGTCGTCAATCGCCTGTTTGCCTCGACATCGCTGACCTACGACATTGCCAAAGACCTGACCTTCCTCTACAAAGTCGGGCTGGATACGTACTCGGAAAATCAGCAGTACATGTTCAACAAAGGTGGCGCTGACCTGGTCAACGGTTTCTACAACACCTTCGACGTTCGGAATACGATCTGGGACAACAGCGCGATTCTGTCGTACTCAAAAGCCGTCAACGACAAGTTTACGCTCTCGGCCCGGCTGGGTGCCAACATGCGGAACGACCGCTATAACTCGACCTCGGTTATCAGTCAGAATCAGCTGGCCCGCAACCTGTTCCGGCACAACAACTTTATCGACAACGTAGCCTATAATGGTTCTAACGAGCAAACCCGGATCGGTATTTTCGGGGAAGTAACGGCGGATTTCAATAACTACCTCTTCCTGAACCTGGCCGGCCGGAACGACTGGACCTCGACAGTGGAAGTACCAAACCGGGAAATCTTCTACCCCTCGGCCAGTTTGTCATTCGTTCCGACGACGGCCTTTACGGGTATGCAGGGCGGTGGCGTGCTGAACTTCCTGAAACTGCGGGCCGGTGTCGGTACGTCAGCGGGTTTCCCCTTCCCGTACAGCACCCGGAATGTACTGAACCAGAGTGCACGGGCTTGGCTCAACTCGTCTGGAACTACAGTACAGACGCACTCGGTCGACAACACGCTGGGTAATCCCAACCTGATGCCGGAGCTGCATACCGAATACGAAGCGGGCGTAGAAGGACGGATGTTCAACAACACGCTGAACTTCGACCTCACCGTTTACCAGCGCAACACCAGCAACCTGATCACGTATAGCCCACTCGACGCATCGACGGGCTACACCAACACGACAATCAATATCGGTAAGATTCGTAACGAAGGGATCGAGCTGAACCTGAGCGGCACGTTCTTCAAAACGGCGTCATTCGCCTGGACACCGACGCTCGTCTTCTCGCGCAACCGCCCCAAAGTGCTTGACCTGGGTGGTACCCTGCAGGAAGTACAGGTGGCTGGTTTCGGCAGCGCACTCGGTAACTACGCCGTGGTCGGTCAACCCTTCAACGTGATCAAAGGCACCGGTTTCCGGCGCAACGAGCAGGGCCAATACCTGATCGACGGGGGTGGCTACCTGCTGACGACGACCTCGCCGATCGTGCTGGGTGATCCGAACCCGGCCTTTACCTCCAGTCTGATTAACAACTTCACCTACAAGGATCTGTCGCTGGAAGTGATGGTGTCGTACCGCCACGGTGGTGCCATGTATTCGACTACGGCAGGTGCCCTGCTGGGTCGCGGTCTGACGATCGACAATGCGCTGGCGGGTGGTATCGACCGGGCGCAGACGATGATTATTCCCGGTGTCAAACTGGCCGACGGTACGCCGAACACCACGCAGATCACCGCGTCGGATTTCTACTTCAACAACTATTACTTCTTCGGCGACGAAGGTCGGATCTTCGACGGATCGACGGTCCGCCTACAGGAAGTGTCGCTGTCGTACCGCCTACCCAAGCGGCTGCTGAACAAAGTCGGTATCAAAGGTGCATCGATCGCGCTGACGGGTAATAACCTCTGGTACCGGGCACTCTACTTCCCCAAAGGACTCAATTTCGATACCGACAACCTGGGCCTTGGCGTAGGCAACGGTATGGGTTTTGAATTCCTGACGGGCCCCAGCTCACGGCGGCTGGGTGGTACCCTGCGGCTGACGTTCTAATCGGATTTGATTTCGACGCGCACCGGGTTCGCTCCTGCGCGTCGGATCTACTAAAACAAGCCTTATCAAATGCTGAAACGATATATAGGAATTACGTTACTGGCGGCTAGCATGCTGGGGGCGGGTGCCTGCAAACTCGACTTGCTCGACAACCCCAACGCCGTAACGACCAGCAATACCGACATCAACTACCTGCTCAACTCCATCGAGTTGACGTACCGGGACCATTTCAACGGTATCGGTGACTCGGGCATGCGGCTGACCCGGATGCTCAACCAGGCATCGGCTATTTATGACAACGCCGTGTCGCCGGCGGGCTACAACGGTGTCTGGGAAACGGCCTATGCCGGCCTGCTGACCGATGTCAAGACGCTTATCCCGCTCGCTGAATCGCGGCAACTGTTCGTCCACGCCGGTATCGCCCGGACGCTGCGGGCGTCGACGATGGTGAACCTGGTCGATGCATTCGGCGACGTGCCGTACACGGAAGCGATTGACCCCACCAATTTCAACCCGAAAACGGACGCAGGGTCTTCGATTTACACGGCAGCACTGGCTGAACTCGACAAAGCCATCGAGAACTTTTCGGCTACCTCCAGCGCTGGCGCTACCGGTGACCTGATCTTCGGAGGGACGACGGATAGCTGGATTCGTACGGCCAACACGCTGAAGCTGAAAATCTATCTGAACCGACGGCTGATCGACAAGTCGGGTTCGACGGCGGCTATCAATACGCTGATCGCGGGCAACAAGCTGATTTCGACCAACGCGCAGAACTTCGTGTTCAAGTTCGGCACGAACCTGACCAACCCCGACACGCGGCATCCCCGCTACCGGGATCAGTACTCGCCATCGGGCGGTGGCGACTACCAGTCGAACTCGTACATGGGCACAATGTACTCCGCGAAAGGCTTTCCCGACCCACGTATGCGGTTCTATTTTTACCGGCAGACGGTGCGGAACCCGACGGACGTCAACGTACTACGGTGTATTACGAACAGTAAGCCATCGCACTATTCGGACGCCGACGTCTTCTGTCTGCCGACCAGCGTAGGGTACTGGGGGCGCGACCACCTGAGCAACGAGGGGATTCCACCAGATGGGCTGCTGCGTACAGCCTGGGGCGTTTATCCCGCTGGCGGCCTGTATGACAACAACGCCGGGGTACCGGTATCGCTGGGTGCCGGAGCCGGTGGCGCGGGTATTCACCCGATGATGATGCGCTCGTTTGTCGACTTTATGCTGGCCGAATCAGCCCTGACACTGGGCACGACCGGCTCAGCCCGCGACCTGCTGAAATCAGCTATCGAGAAGTCGATGGCCGACGTCCGTACAATGGTCCTCGGCACGACGGAAAGCAGCAAAATCGCAACCTACGAGTCGGCGAATGAAATCGTCTGGTCGAATGAGGTGACGAAGTATGTCAATGCCGTACTGGCCCGCTACGACGCAGCCACCACCGACGATGCACGGCTCAACGTGATCGGTACCGAGTACTGGCTGGCGCTCTACGGCAACGGTATCGAGTCGTATAACCTGTACCGCCGGACGGGTAAACCCGCCAATCAGCAGCCGGCCCTCGACCCCAGCCCCGGTGCGTTTGCCCGCTCGTTCTACTACCCGGCCTCGTACATCACCCGCAACGCCAACGCCAAGCAGAAAGCCAGCGTAACGGTACCCGTGTTCTGGGATAACAACCCGACCAGCCTGTTCCGATAGGTCACATTCCCGATTCAAACGATACGTATCTGTTCATGAAAAAGATCATATCCTTTTTGTTTGTCGGCCTTGCCATCGCAGCCTGTCAGACAGACATCGTCAGCCGCATTGACGATAAGACGCTGGAGAACGGCGGCTACATGCGGACGGTTACGCCATACCCGGCTGGCAATAGCACGTTCAGCGTCAGCAAAGCCAACCTGAGCGGTACCAAGCTGGAGCTGGTAACCGAGGCCGTCACGCCCGACGCCGGTGCTCAGTTTGCCGCCTACGATCTGTCGATTGCTTTTGTCGACGCGACGCCGAGCAACGGCACCAAGAGCGTTGCGGCCGTAGCCCTGAAATCGCTCACGCCGACCAACTTCACCAAAGACGCCACGACGGGCTACCCCCGTGCGACGTTAACGATCACGGGTACCGAAGCCCTGAGCGCGGTGAAGCTGGCCGATACCGACATCACAGCAAGCGATTATTTCACCGTTACGGGGGTGATGCGGCTCACGAACGGCAAAACGTATTCGGCAACCAATACGGGTGCTAACATAACGGGGGGTGCTTTCTACAGCTCACCTTTCACGTACCGCATCAACGTAGCCAACTAACCGACTACGACGGTGCATCGACAGTCCGGTGGGCGCATAGCCTGCCGGACTTTTTGTGTTTATAGCTGTGCATTCGTGTCTGTTCGTGCATCTGTATTAAAACAGTTTACACCATGACATACATCCGATTTGTCCCCCTGCTGCTCTGCCTGCTGTTCTGTTTCAACAAACCCCTGTCTGCCCAGTCTGCCGTTGCACAGGATCTGCTGCTGCGTGAGCCCAAACAAACGGGTGAAATCTATACCGTCGTTGACAAACAGCCATCATTTCCGGGAGGACCGAGCGCATTACAGGACTACATCAGGCGAAATCAGATCTACCCCGAAGCGGCAAAAAAAGCAAACATCTCAGGGCGGGTCTTTGTCGCCTTTATTGTCAACACCGATGGTAGCATACAGAACGTAGACCTGCTTAAAGGCATCGGCATGGGCTGCGATGAAGAAGCTATTCGCCTGGTCAAACGTATGCCCAAATGGATACCTGGTAAACTGGACAGCAAGATTGTTCGGGTAAAGTATAATCTGCCCATCCTCTTCGACATGGCCAACTAAGCAACAGCACTATGCGAATCCGGCGAAACCTTCTCCTGTACGGTCTATTTATCTCATTTGTGTCCTGCTCGACCACATCGCTACAGCCTGATACAACACCAGTACAGCAAGAAGACATTCCAGATCCCGCTTACTTCATATGTGCCATGGTCGAAACGCAACCCGAATTTCCGGGCGGACATGAAGCATGGCTAGCCTATGTTAAGCGTTACCAACACTACCCGGCCGAAGCGGCTCGGGCTGGCATTTCCGGACGCGTATTTGTCTCGTTTACTGTCGCTGAAACGGGGCAGATTCAGGACGTGCAGGTATTGAAAGGACTTGGCTACGGTTGCGATGAGGAAGCGGCTCGGCTTGTCCGGGAGACGCCCCGCTGGAAACCCGGCACCCATAGCGGCCGAGCGGAGAGGGTGAAATTTAACATACCCGTCTTTTTCGGGCGGGGTGACTAAGCAAAGCAACATGCGAACTTGGCGAAATCTCTTCCTGTACGGTCTATTTATCTCATTTACGTCCTGCTCGGCCCCTTCGCTGCAGCCTGAACCGGCCCCAACCCAACAGGTAGAGCTTGCCCCAAATCCAAACGATATGTTTGTCACGGTCGAACGGCAACCCGAGTTTCCGGCAGGATACAACGCACTGAAAGCTTACATCAAGCGCCGGCAACGCTACCCGGCCGAAGCAGCTCGGACCGGGATTTCCGGGCGTGTGTTTGTCTCGTTTGTTATCACGGAGACAGGGCAGATTCAGGATGTGCAGGTATTGAAAGGACTCGGCTACGGTTGTGACGAGGAAGCCATTCGGCTTGTCCGGGAGATGCCCCGCTGGAAACCCGGCACCCAAAGCAACCGGATCGTGCAGGTAAAGTATAACCTACCGTTCACCTTCGGGCCGGGGAATTAACTTGGCAGGCCCTTGCGCCCTGCCTACCTTTGCGGTATGAATTCGCCCCTGCTACAGTACCTCGACAATCCAACCGGTACGAGTATTCCCTCCCCCTGTTTCGTACTCGAAGAAGCCAAACTCCGCCGGAATCTTCAGCTCATCGACTCGGTGCAGCAATCGGCCGGCATCACCATCATTCTGGCCCTGAAAGGCTTTTCGATGTACAGCGCCTTCCCGCTCGTACGCGAGTACCTGAGTGGTGCCACGGCCTCGTCGCTCAACGAAATCAGGCTGGTCAACGACTACATGCACGTACCGGCTCATACCTACATCCCGGCCTACCGCGACGACGAGTTCGACGAGGTACTGACACGCAGCAGTCACCTGACCTTTAACTCTTGGAGTCAGTGGGATCGGTTCAATGAGCGGGTGGCGGCTTACAACGCCCAACAGCAGGCCGACGGTAAGCCGACCGTTTCCTGCGGCATCCGCGTCAATCCGCAGTATTCGGAAGTAGCCACGGAGATGTACAACCCCTGCGTACCCGGCTCCCGGCTTGGTGCCACGCGCAATCAACTGCCCGATCAGCTACCCGACGGTCTGGAAGGCATTCATTTTCACACGCTTTGCGAAAACGATTCGTTTACGCTCGAACGAACGCTGACGGCGCTTGAAGAACGCTTCGATAAGCTGCTGCATCAGGCCAAATGGGTCAACTTCGGCGGTGGTCACCTGATGACCCGCGAAGGCTACGATACCGAACACCTCATCGGGCTGCTCAAGGCGTTCCGTACCAAATACAACGTCGACATCATTCTCGAACCCGGCTCGGCCATCGCCTGGCAAACGGGTGTCCTCGTCTCGACGGTTCTGGATGTTGTTGACAGTCAGGGCATCGACGTTGCTATCCTCGACACCTCGTTTGCGGCACACATGCCCGACACGCTCGAAATGCCGTACAAGCCACGCATCCTGAATGCGTACCACGAACCGGTAGCCGGTAAGCCAACGTACCGGCTCGGCGGCATGACCTGCCTGGCCGGCGACTTCATGGGCGACTATTCGTTCGACGCACCTCTGGCTATCGGCGACAAACTCGTATTCGACGATATGATTCACTACACCATGGTGAAAACAACCACGTTCAACGGCGTTAACCTGCCCAGCATTGGCGTCTGGAAAGAAGACAACAGCTTCTCACTAGTACGCTCATACGGCTACGAAAGCTTCAAAGACCGGTTGAGCTAGTCGCAACCTAATTAATAAAGAAAAGCGCCCTGTCAGTAAGTCTGACAGGGCGCTCGTTCTTACAGCACATCCCACCAATCCGTCGATAAATTCGTATCCTTCGGAGGCTGATTGATTTGACCATTAGTTGACGGTTCCTGCCTAGGCAGTTCACCTGCCGACTCGACAGCGGGCAGCATCAGTCTTTTGACCGTCTCTACGAGCCGCTTTCCCTGTTCTGGCTTCACCATAGCGACAAAATTGGCGTAACCCAATACGGTATTCTGAATCTGGCCTTTACCCCACGTTTTGCCTTGCCATCCCGACTGTTCAATCTGATGCAGCAAGGCCCGAAACTTCCGAAGCGTAGTCCGGTCGATGCCTAGCTGGTCATTCACAACCAGACCCGTCACACGTTGCTGACTTCCCTTGCGCATCACCTGCAGTTTGTCCGGGTGCAGCACAAAACCCTCCCCGTCGATCACTTGCCTGATCGACCAGAGCAGTTGCCCCACGCGCCCGGCCGCTTCGTCCGATGCAGAAAAGGTTAAATCATCAGCGTAGCGCGTGTATATATAGCCGAATTTATTCGCAACACCCCGTAACCGATGGTCAAGGCGGTAGGCGATCATATTGGTCAGGGCAGGGCTGGTCGGTGCCCCCTGTGGCAATACACGACTTCCCTTGGCAACGTAGTACGTTTTGCCATCAAGCTCGATCATGTCGCTGTCAGGTTCCGTACAAAGCAGCGCCAGGATGGTCGCTATAGTTTCGGCATACCCAATCATCACGAACAACCCTTTGACCCGCCGGTAGCTGATACTGGGAAAAAAGTTTTTTAAGTCCAGGTTCACCACCACGTCCTTGCCTGTGTGTGGCTGCGCATTGGTTACGATGGATCGATCGATCGTAAAGCCGTGCGCGTGTTCTGTGGGCTGAATTTTTCGAAGAATGTGCTCCAGAATCCAGTACTGGACCGTCTTCAGATACGGCATCGGTGCCGAAATCAAACGTTTACCACCCGATTTTTTGAGCAGGTAGAACCGCTTGTAGTGCGACACCGTCGACACCGGACGATCATACGCCAGAAAGCGCAACCGGCTAAGCGTTACACCGACTGCCTGAGCCAGCGCCAGCGGGCTGTCGAAATCCGGAAGGCCAAACCGGCGCAGTTGGTCGTTGTTGGCCGTTCCTGATTGTAAACCACCGGAGACGTTTTCGCCCAGGTAAACAATCGTCTGCTCCTGCTGCCGTTTCCACTGCGCGGCCCGTTCCTGGCGTTTTTGCTCGTTGCGTTGCTTCGTTTCCTGCTGCTTCCGTTTGGATTCGGCCATACGGGTTTTCCGCATCTCGGCCAGCATGGCTTTCCGATTTTCGTACCGGCGCTGCTTCTCCAGTAATTCGTTCAGCTCTCGTTGAAGCTGGCCCTGCCGTTCGATGAGTTGCTCCGGCAGACCGGGCATATCGGTCGTCGGCTCCCAGAAACCAAGCCGTTTCATCTCGGCTAGCACAAACGAATCTTTTGAACCCAGCCCACGGATTCGGTCATAAATTTCCTGACGAGTCATGTTACAGGGGTATTCCTGAGTTGACTGGTGCAGGCAAACAGCGATACAGATGGGAGAAAACAAAAACAGTCAGACACGGCCTTCGAACAATCTCAGGATTACGTCAATCCACTCCCGGGGGGCCGTACTAGGGGCACCTTTTAGTCCGCAGGAGTCGTACCGAAAAGGTGCCCCTAGTACGAAGCCCCCCACAGTAACGATTGCACGTAATGATGCGTGTGAAGTCAGTTGGCACGAACGACGAAACATCGTTCTTTTCCCGAAGGAAACGCAAGGTCTTTTGCGTGCCTGACCGTTTTGCTACTTGATTCCACAAATTTATACCGAACTGGTTACTCTGCAAAGAGTCAATACACTATTTGTTTTTAGTTACGTACACAGAATTTATCGCTACCCAAACCGCCTACGTCAGTTGGTTTCGATAGGCGATCCGTAGCGCCAGCATATGCTCACAAGGCCCTTTGTGAAGCTTGTTCTGCTGATAAAAACCACAATCACAGCTGCCTTTTACCTGTCGTTCGTCGGCATCGATTACCAGGCTGGGGTTATATGTCCGGCTTTCGGTTTTGACGGCACCCATCAGGCGGACCCCTTCTGATTCGGCGGTCGCTGTGACCTGAACCGCCTTGTCGTCGAACAACTGGTGCGCAGTGGCTTCACGCGGGTTGTCAAACCGCAGCTGCGCCATCGGTAGTGGGGCCTGCGTCAGTTCCCGAACCCGGTAAACCCCCTGCTGTAAATCGAAAATGGCCCGCCCCGCCTGTGTATAGGCTCCGAGTGCGCCCAGTACGACTTTCGTGTCCAACCCCATTCGTTTAGCCAGCGCTTCGGGCTTTTCGTACCAATTTTGCTTGAGCGTCTCGAATATCAGTTGGGCCGTAGCTGGCGGCACGTCGGCACGCGGGGCCATCAGGTCAAAATTACCCAGCCGCGACCAATCGTTGGCCGACCAGCCTGAAAGGCCAAGCGTAAAGCTCATATCACCCAGATCGGCTACATAAAATGAGGGCAAACCCGACCCCAGCAGGTGAACCGTGAACCGGCGACTCACCGGAATCAATCGCTCCAGAATAAGCAATCGGCGACGGCCCCAAATCCGAATTTCCCTGGCCGCAGTCCCCTCGTAAACAGACCGGCTACAGACCAGTTCTTTGCCCCAGGGGTCAAACACCAGTTTGATCGGTTTGCCGGGCGTGAGTTGGAATCGGATGGACCTTGGCCCTGTTTTTTCCTTGAACCGACGCAGCAGCGAGCAAATACCGTACACATCCATCGGATGCAATTCGAGCGTCGTTGCCGGCAGCGTCATAGCCGAACTTACCTGTAGGAATCCACGCACCCAGCTATCGGGCAGATCGATTTTTACTTCTTTATACGCGTCTTCATCAGTTGTCTGCACGTCGAAGCCACTGGGATCGATCTTGAAATCGGTTTCTTTATAGTCGCGAATTTTCTGAAACTCGTTGTAAAGCGCTGACGAGTAATCAATATTGGTGGTACCGCAGGCGTATTCGCTGATATGCTTGAATACATTGTAGTTGGCCGACAGTTTTCCGTATGACGATTCATCCTGCGAGAAACATTCGAAAAACACCTCGTCGGGATGTACAGTGATAACGGGGTCCAGCACAAACCAGGCATCCCGATCGCGTTCGTAGAGGTATTTGTAGTAGCGTTGCCGTGCCTCGTAAAACGGTTTCATAACCCGATCCTGATCGCGGTACAACGACGCCAGTTCTGTCTTAACCTTAGCAATTCGTTCTTTCCCGTCATCGATCTGCTGATCGGCCATAAATTCCGAGAGCCAGATCGCTTCCTGCTGTGCGGCCCATTCCTTATAGGCGGTCTTGTCGCGCGGAACGAAGCGCATATCCGATACGACGACATCGTGCAAGGCCGAAATAGCTTCCCGAAATGCCAGTTTCCGATGCAGTTTCCCAACAAAAAATGTAGGACTCCGATTAACGTCGGGGGCGAACGACATACCCAACGAGTTGGCGTTACTGACTACGGATGTGCTGCCACCGAATTTATAGTTGAAGCGCATGGTTTGTCTAAAATCAGTTGGGCGTATATTTCAGAATATTACCGAATACACGGTAGAAGCCACCCTGCGCGGCTTCCTTCAATTCGTCAACAACATAGGTTGTGTTTTCCTGGCGAAGGTTCCTAGGGAACTGAACGTGCCAGTCGGCATGAAAGCCTTCCGAGATTGGCCTTACCCGTAGTTTTCCGCCCTCCTTCACACAGCGTACCCGTATACCGCTTGTGTCGGCGGTTGTTTCCAGAACAGCGGTATCGGTCGACGTGATAGCCGCCGACAGCTCAGTAGCGGCAATTTTAACATCCTTCACCGCCGGTGTAATTCCGTTTTGGGCGTCGGTAATCGCTTCCTGTCGGGCATCGATACAAGCTAGTAAGCCATCTGTAGTTACGATATAGAGTCGTTCATTAAAATACTGCATCGACAGGGCCGATCCACAGCCCGTAGCTAACTTCCAGAGTCGGTTTCCAGCCGCATCGAAACAGTAAATAGCGGAATAGTTGTCGCCGGCAAATACAAAATCGCCATTGGGCGACGTGGCGCACGAATACACGACGGCGTCGGTTCGGTAATTTCGCAGGTGCTCACCCGTCTTCGTAAACGCCTGCACCAGATTTCTGACGGTAGCCGCGTAAAGTTTGTCGCTTTCAGCCCAGCCAAAGAGAACTGACCCTTCCGTAGCTACTTTCCACTCGAATTGCCCGTCAGGCCCATTGTAACAAACGATTCCGGCCGAATCACCACAGAAAATCTTACCCCGATCATCACAACGAATCATCCAGGCGGATTTACCATCCTGCTGTTTATTCCACTGTTCCTCGTCCTCGTAGTTGATGATCGTTGCTTTACCGGTTGCATCCGATACACCCAACAAACCATCGTTGATGTCGAGCCAGTATATTTCAATGTTGTCATTGATTTCGTACGACAGACGCGGCCGTTTACCGGTCAAATCGTAGACGTTCCCATCGTCGCAGCCGACGTAGATCCACTCATTATCAGCGACAATGCATTTAACTCCGTCGGGCAGCCGGTAGTGTAAGCCAACATCACCATCGTGATTCAGTCGAAATACGTCGCCCCGTTGGTTACCGGCCCAGCAGTTTTGCTCGTTTACATAGATACCAAAAGCGGCAGAGCCCGTATTGAACCGCCAGAGGATGGGCAGGCTTTGCTTTACGGCAGCCGGCTTACTCTCTACGGCACGCCTGGTAACACCCCGTTTTTGACGCTGCCCCTGAACAGCCAGTGCATAGCCTTTCTTTTGTTTTTCCTTGATTTTCTTTTCGGCAAATTTTGTCGCTTCGGCGGCATCACCGAATGAGTTTGTCTGGCTTTGTCCATGATCGCCAATCCGTCCGAAGCGAATGGTCACGGCCGTTTCTTCAACCGTGACTTCATAAAATTTATGCGCAGCTCCCTGATCTTCCGAGAGTTCCAAATAATTTTTCAACATGGTAAAAGGTGAGATAGGTCAAAAAAAGCTTACCGAATTTCCAGTTGATGCTGTCGAATCGGCAAGGGTAACTCGTTGAATTGTTGCTGCAAATCCCGCATAATCTGGATGCAGCTGGCTTTGTCGCCAATGGCAGCTGTAGCCGACACGTCGGTCAGTATCCGGGCAACAAAGCGGGCATTATCTTCCGATTTAAGCCCCTCCTGCCGGAGAAAGGCGAAGACGCGGGTTTTGGCCGTTCGGCTCTGTTGGACGCGCAGCAACACCGACCGAAAGTAGAAAGCAAGCGCTTTAAGACGATCGGGCTGGTCAGTCGCATATCGCTCCAGGTAGTTGGTCGTGAATACCTGAACGGCGGCCGCTGGGTGCTGACTTAATTTGAGCAGGAATTCCGGCCCGTCGGCATCCGTGAAGAAGTGGGTAATCAGTTCACGCCCAAACGCCTGAACATCGGGTCGTACCGAATCCGCAATACCGATCAGCGTTTCTGGTGTCCAGTCGGTTTCGGTAAACGCATGGCGGAAAAAGGCCATAGCGGCCTGTCGGGTATCTTCCCAGGTAGCATCCAGCAGTCGGATCGCTTCATCGCGCTCGTAGCGGATACGCGCCACATTCTGCCGGAAGTAGTTCCAGCACCACTGCCTGATGGCCAGCAGTTCGTGGTTACCCAGGGCGATGATTTGCCGAATGGTAAGATCGTGCGGGTTCTGGTAGCGGTCCAGCATAAACAGGCCCAGTTCCTGCGCTGGCCGAAAATGAGCATAGACCAACCGCAGCGTTGTCGCCCGATCGAGTTTAGCGACCGAAGTCACCAGCGGACCACGCAATACCATGGCCAGTTCGTCGTGTATGCCCTCGGCCACTTCTTTTCGAATCAGCGCATGCACCAACAGCTCGGTCAGTTCATCAGCGTACGTCGCGTCGGTTGTCAGACCTGACACCATACCCGCATACAGCTGTTGCCCGGCCAGGCGTACGTCGGCATAGGCACTAGTAAGTAGTGCCCCCAGGACCGACGCAGAAGGTTGACTGTTTTTCAAAATCAGCAGCCTGACCGCAAACGCCTGAATGGATGCTACGGGCAGTTGCAGTAATTCAGCCACGACCTGCTGACTGAGCAACGGAAGCGCATCGGCGGTGTACCGAAGTAGGCTTTGCGTCGCATCGCCGATGAGCGCATTGGTTTCAGCCGTATTGTCGGTCAGGGTGTGCAGCCTGGCCACTGCCCGTCCAATCAGCACTTGTTGCTGCGTAGCCGTCAACGTTACGTTGGCGAGCAGGCGATTCATCCAGCGTCTCAATTCGTCATGGGGGGAAAAAAGCATCGCCACGACAAAGCCAGAATCATCGACAAAGGGTTGGCTGTTCTGTTCGATCCATTCCTGCCCCAGTTTGCGTACATCAGCAAAGGGGCTATTCAACAAAAGAAGCACCAACGAACGATCCGCTCCGTGTGGCAGCCGTTTACGCAGTAGCTCGACGCCCCACCGCGCCGGAATTTCGAACGTCGAAGTCAGCAGTTGCCGCAGTAACTGATCGTCTATTTTTTCATCAATTGCTGGGTAAGCCGCGTGTTGACACAGGTTCTGATAAGCAAACGCATGGACTTCGTCGACTCGTGCCCGTAGTAGCAGTTGGACATACGCCTGCGGCATCTGATCCCAGAGTTCCGGGAAATACTCGTCACGAACCGAAGGGGCTGGCGTGTCTGCGTGTTCAGGAGTCGTGTCTGTCGCCTGTTTACCTAGTAACTGTGAAAAACGGCTAAGCAGACTGGCGAATAAGCCCCCTTCCATCGGTTTGACAGCCTGTTGCGCATCTAACTGAACCTGAGTGTCGTATGGAACCAATTCACGGTAATGCCACAACCCCATGTAGTCGATTTCCAGCTTATCATTTCCGCCGTACAAAATCCAGTTCAGCAGGTAAGCGTTGTTGTAGGCCGGGTACTGACGAGTATACAGTATACTTCGCTGCTGTGCCTGATCCCACTTGTACGTAATCTCGCTGTGTGGTGGTCGGTAGTCGGTGGCTTTGTCGTACGACAGCAGTATAGCCGTTGCCAGTCGTACGTAGTCGACGCTTTTCTGTTTGCCAAACTGGATCAACGTCCGGAACAGCCGTTTCCGCAGATAACTGCGGGTTCGGTTAGAATACGCCAGCCGGCTCTCCGGCTTACGGAGCTCCGCCCTTATGCGAACGCGCTGCCCCAAAGCCGCGATATAGATCGATGGGTCGTTGCTATCCTCGTCGTAGTGATAATAGGCCGGCTTGCGGAAGAAAGACGTGGTGCGCTCGAAACGATAGGCCAGTAAACCCTGAACCTCGAAGTCGTCGCGCAACTCCGCCATTTTTAGTATGTGCCGAACATGCCGGAACCAGCCCGGCTTCAGCGGAATAGTTCGCAGCACGTTCAGCAACGGCGCCCGGATAATCGGCTTATTCAACGTCAACGTGTACAAGTCTTCCAGCATGGAATAGTCCGGTTGACTTTGGTTCTGCACGCTATCCGCCAGTAACGTGGTCAGCGTCGCAACATCGGGCTCGGCAAGAGCCTGCTGAACCGACGGCGGTAACCGACTTTCAATGCGTTGCGTGTGCGCCCATAATTCGTCGTCTTTCAATACGTGCAGCAACGCTTCGCCCGCCACGCGCCGGATTTTATCGGCATACTTCTGGTTTGAGAAATAGACCTGGAGCGTTCGGGCAGCCTGTGGATCAGCGCAACGCCCCAATGACCAGAGGGCGGCATAACGCTGCATTTCGTCGCCCCGGTCGACCAGCCGAATCAGGAAGGGAACGGATTCAATGAGCCGAAGCTGTCCCGCCCGCCAAATCACCCGCGACGGTTTCCAGGCCGTTCGGAACGCCGTTTGCCCACTGGCGAGTGCACTCAGTCGTTTCAGAATAGCCGCTTCACAGGTTTGTGGTTTCGAGTCATCGACTATGCCTGTCGGCATTGGCCGGAACACCTCATCTTCAGACTGATAGCCCTTTTTCCGCTTTTCGACTTCCAGGCTATTGAAGTAGTTTTCAGCAGCCAGCAGCGCTACAGGCTTGGGGGTTTTAGTCCCTTCTTTCAGCGTAGCCCCTCGTCGGCCGAAGCGAAAATTAACGACATATTGTTCAGAACCAACGTCACATAGATCGACCTCATACACCTTATCGGAATTACCTTCCTTGAAGTAGAGTTTAATTTGCTTGATCAATTTCATACACGATAAATCGTTGTGGGCAACGTAGCACTTCGTAACGAATGCAGGGGTCTATAGTCTAATTTTACCGTTCGGACGAGTTCGTCATGACAAGCATAGACAGACAAACTCAGCCCACAGGAAAGCCCGAACAGCTGCAACAATTTACAATATATATAGCTTTATTCATAAGATACGCATCGCAATAATTCTTAGTCAAAAGTGGCGTTGCAAGCCAGTGAAGGCCCCTTATGACTAGCGATTAACTCAGGCTGAGCTCCGTGGCATAAGTCAATTGCCAGCTTTTCCTACTTTTTCCAGGTACACCGCTCTCCCAGTCAGTGTGTCCTACTTATAAACAGAAACGCCCTGTCAGTGAGTCTGACAGGGCGCTCGTTGTTACGTGGATGCCTGACTAGTACTGTGAACGGCCTTCCGACTGCGACGATTCGGAGTCGGCGGTACCACCCGAAACGCCCATGCCACTGACGTACGATGCATTACTACGCGACGGCTTTTCAGCTGAATTATCGTTCTGTGGACTGTAGGCGCTGTCGTCTTCGGCTTCGCCCGCCCGGATGCCGCCGTCACTGCCGGTCGTGTCGTCCATATAATCGACGTCACTATCGTCGTCACGCGTACCACCCTGACGCTGGGTCAGATCATCCTCGTCGTCGCTCAAGGCCGACGCACCGCTTCCGCTGCGCGACGACTCCCCACCTACCGTACTGGCAATAGGCGCTTCACCCCCGGTAGGAGCCGGATGACCCGTCCCACCGATCTGCTGACTCAGGCCGTGAAGCGACCCCGCCAGCGTCGTCAGCGTCGATTTATCGTCCGCGTCGACCGAACCGGCCAGCTTTTCCGTCTGCTGCGACAGGTTCTGAAGCAGATGCTGTACCTGCGTCGTGTCGGGATTTCCGTTTGCCAGTTCTGATCGGAGGTCGTTCAGGCCGGCCAGCACGTCGTTTCCGGTCGACGGGTCCGTTTTCAGGAAACTGGTCCAGCTGTCGATCAGTGAAATACCGTCCGTCATCGATACGCTGTTGGCATCGCCCCCGAAGGCTTTGTTCGTCAGGGCAATTAAATTCTCGGCATGTTGGTCAAGTGCCATGATTTCTAAGGGTTATACTTGTTGAGCAGGGCAAACAGCCTGCTGGTGTATAGTTTCTACTACGGCAATTCGCGATTACTGCGCGGGTTCGCTGGATTCGTCGGTTTGCTCGATCTGTTGGCCAGCTTGTGGCTCAGCCAGCTTGTCAGCGAAGGTTTTCAATACAGTCGATACGTTGCGTAGCTCGGCGATGTATTCGCTCGCGGCTGCGTTGTTGGCCAGGTCGATGGTCATTCCCGACAAGCCATGCATCAGACCGTCGATTTCATGAAGATCGTTTTTGTAGATGGCGTCGCGCAGTTTTTCAAGCGGCTCGGCGACCCACTGCGTACTGACATTGGACCGAACCAGGAAGATCCATTCCTGCACCAGATCGGCTCCCTCGTCGAGCGTTGTGGCGGATAAGTCACCCCCTAAAACAGACAGGGTGCGCTCGACCATACTGTCTATTTTTTCTTTTTCCTGAGACATAACGTTGCTGAGTTTGTGTTGAGACAGAACCGGCAACGGGGGCAAATGTTCGGCAGGCAGCACTGTTTTCGCCCAACGGGTAGCATTCGGCGAACGACCGTTTTGCGGGCTCATGTCGGTCGGAAACGCCGTATGCTGACGGAGCGAAAATCGCTGTAAAACAAAAAACCTGCATGCCAGCAAGCGCGCAGGTTTTTAAAGACAGCTAAAGTATTACTGCTCAACGCAGTAAGGCGACAAATATACGGCTTCGCTGACTACCGCGAAGCCGTTCGCTTTATTTTTTCTCGAACTCCCGGTGATAGGCTGCGCGGTACAGTTCTTCTTCGGGCAGGCTTTTGAAATAATCGTACGTGATCCGTAGTCCTTCAGCACGAGATACTTTCGGCTCCCAGTCGAGAATGGCTTTAGCCTTCGTGATGTCGGGTTGGCGCTGCTTCGGATCGTCTTTCGGCAGGTCTTTCAACACCAGTTTCTGGCTTGTACCCGTCAGTTTGATGATCTCTTCGCCAAATTCCTTGATCGTGATCTCCGACGGGTTACCGATATTGACCGGATACGCGTAATCACTCAGCAGCAGGCGGTAGATCCCCTCGACCAGATCATCGACGTAGCAGAACGAACGCGTCTGACTACCGTCGCCGAACACCGTCAGGTCTTCCCCGCGCAATGCCTGACCGATGAAGGCGGGCAATACCCGACCGTCGTTCAGACGCATACGCGGCCCGTAGGTGTTGAAAATCCGAACGATCCGTGTTTCCAGCCCGTGGTAGGTATGGTACGCCATCGTCATGGCTTCCTGGAATCGCTTGGCTTCGTCGTACACGCCACGCGGGCCAACCGGGTTCACGTTACCCCAGTACTCTTCGGGTTGTGGGTGAACGGTTGGGTCACCGTAGATTTCCGAGGTCGACGCGATCAGTACGCGGGCTTTCTTTACCCGGGCCAGACCCAGGCAATTGTGAATACCCAGCGAGCCCACTTTCAGGGTCTGAATCGGGATTTTCAGGTAGTCGATCGGGCTGGCCGGCGACGCAAAGTGCAGGATATAATCCAGCTCACCCGGTACGTGGATGAACTTCGATACGTCGTGGTGATAGAACTCAAAGTTTGGCAGCTTGAACAGGTGCTCGATGTTGCGGATGTCGCCTGTGATCAGGTTGTCCATCGCAATTACGTGATACCCTTCCTTGATAAACCGGTCACACAGGTGCGACCCCAGAAAACCGGCTCCACCGGTAATAAGTACTCGTTTCATTTGTTCGGTTTAAGTAGTTTACGGTATTCGGTTCACAGTATCCGGTTCACAGCAGCAGCGCCAACCGTGAACCGGATACTGTAAACCGTAAACCGATAATTAGGCTTTCTGCTCGACGGGGGTCGTAACCGCTTCGCGACCGACACTGTAGTAGGTGTAGTTCATCTCGCGCATCTGATCGAGTTCGTATACGTTACGACCGTCGAAGATCACCCGGTTTTTCATCAGCAGGTTCATCTTGTCGAAGTCGGGCGTACGGAACAGCGGCCACTCGGTCACGATCATCAGGGCGTCGGCGTCGTCCAGGGCAGCGTACTGCGTGTGCGCGTACACGATGCTGTTACCCATGATATTACGCACGTTTTCCATCGCTTCCGGATCGTACACGGTAACTTTCGCACCGGCTTCCAGCAGGGCCCGAATGTTATCGAGGGCGGGCGCTTCGCGGATATCGTCGGTATATGGTTTGAAGGCCAGTCCCCACACGGCAATGGTTTTGCCCGTCAGGTCACTACCGAAGTGGTTCATCACGTACGGCAACATCTTCACCTTCTGCTTGTCGTTGACTTCCATCACCGACTTCAGCACTTTGAAATCGTAGTCGAAATCCTTCGCCGTTTTAGCCAGCGCCTGCACGTCTTTGGGGAAGCAGCTACCGCCATAACCGATACCGGCAAACAGGAACCGCTTGCCGATACGGCTGTCGGTACCGATACCACGACGAATATCGTCGACGTTGGCACCAGCCCGCTCGCAGAGGTTAGCGATTTCGTTCATGAACGTAATCTTCGTTGCCAGGAACGCGTTGGCGGCATACTTGGTCATTTCAGCCGACCGCTCGTCCATGAAGATGACGGGGTTACCCTGCCGCACGAGCGGAGCGTACAGACGGTTCATCACGGTCTTGGCCCGCTCTGATTTCGTACCGATAACCACGCGATCCGGCTTCATGAAATCTTCGACGGCTACCCCTTCACGCAGGAACTCGGGGTTCGATACCACGTCGAAATCAACCTTGGCGTTGTCGGCGATGTGCGCGTGTACTTTCTCGGCCGTACCGACCGGTACCGTGCTCTTGTCGACGATTACCGCGTACTGACTCAGGATCGGGCCGAGGTCCGACGCTACTTTCAGAATGTATTTCAGGTCGGCAGAGCCATCTTCACCCGGCGGGGTGGGGAGCGCCAGGAAGATCACTTCCGCGCCTTTGATGCCTTCTTCCAGATCGGTCGTGAACGTCAGCCGGCCCTGTTCAACATTACGGTTGAAGAGGATGTCCAGGCCGGGTTCATAAATGGGGATAATACCGTTGTTAAGTTTCTCAACTTTCCGTACGTCGATATCGACGCAGGTAACCTGATTGCCGGTTTCGGCAAAACAGGTCCCCGTCACAAGTCCTACGTACCCGGTTCCTACGACTGCCAGTTTCATATAAGTTTGTTAAAAGTAATGTCTTGGTTAGGGCTACATTGGCCAGTCGCCCAACTGACTGGTATGCGCAAAAATAGGAGTTTTTCAATAAGTGCTCTCGGTTGGCCGCTTATAGTGACTAAGTGGTTCAGGTGATCATCGAGTCTGTTGCCGGTTCCGCCCCCTCAAATTTGCTCGTCAGCACGTAAAAAGGAGGTTGTGGATGTAGCTAAAAACCGAATTATCAATCGCTAAACTGCTTACCAGCAAGAAAATATTCCTTTTCTGACATAACTACAGCATAGCGCAATTCTGGGTCCAAAATAGTTTGCGACCTCCGTATTTTTTTGCATATTAGGGTATTATCACTTCATCAATACCAATTCGTACATGGTTAGCGAAATTGCAGAAAACCAAGAATTAATAGCCCAATCCGTGCGTGATTTGAGCGAGCGACTGATCCGCCCAAACGTTCGGCAATGGGACGAAAGTCAGTATTTCCCGGCCGATCTGTTTCGGCAACTGGGTGAACAGGGTCTCATGGGTATGCTGGTTCCCGAAGCCTATGGCGGGGCAGGGCTTGGCTACCGCGAATACGTAACGGCGATCGTCGAACTGTCGCGGGTCGACGGAGCTGTTGGCCTGTCGATGGCGGCCCACAATTCCCTGTGTACCAACCATATTCTCCTGTTTGGCAACGAAGCGCAGAAAGAGCACTACCTGCCCCGGCTGGCAACGGGCGAATGGCTCGGTGCCTGGGGACTGACGGAACCAAATACGGGCTCCGACGCGGGCAACATGCGTACGACTGCCGTACGCGACGGCGACGACTGGGTGCTGAACGGGGCCAAAAACTTCATTACGCACGGACGCAGCGGTCAGGTTGCCGTAGTCGTTGCCCGCACCGGCGAACCCAACACCCCGCACAACGCGACGGCCTTTATCATCGAACGGAATACGCCCGGCTTCGCGGGGGGTAAGAAAGAAGACAAATTGGGCATGCGGGCGTCCGAAACCGCAGAGCTGATTTTTACCGACTGCCGGATTCCGGACAGCCAGCGGCTGGGTGCGGTCGGCGATGGATTTGTGCAGTCGCTGAAAGTTCTCGACGGCGGCCGTATTTCGATTGCGGCCCTCAGCCTGGGCATTGCCTGGGGCGCGTACGACGCAGCTTTAGCCTACGCGCAGGAACGGCAACAGTTCGGGCAGCCCATTGCCAGTTTTCAGGGCATCAGTTTCAAGCTGGCCGATATGGCAACGGACGTAGAAGCGGCTAGACTGCTGACCTATCAGGCTGCGGACCTGAAAGACGAAGGCAAGACGGTGACCAAGCAGTCGGCGATGGCCAAGCTGTTTGCGTCGGAAGCGGCCGTACGAGTTGCCAACGAAGCGGTACAGATTTTTGGTGGTTACGGTTATATCAAAGATTTTCCGGTCGAGAAGTTTTACCGCGACGCCAAGCTCTGCACGATTGGCGAAGGCACGAGCGAGATTCAGAAACTCGTTATCTCGCGGCAAATCTTGAAATAGAAAAAAGAGGTAAGAAGAAAGAGAAAAGATAGAGTTCTGGCTTTTTGACTTACCTAACACATATGCTCACCACAGTGAGCCGACCGACAGACCTAAAAGGTTTTAAAAACCTTTTAGGTCTAAAAAAAGACGTTGGCAGAGCGATACTGTGTCCCAACTCGGGCTATACAGTGTCGCTCTGCCAACGTCTTTTTTCTTTCTTCTTACAATCTATTGTCTCCCTAAATTCTATACCGCTCTTTGCCGACCTTTGATCAGCGCTGCGATACCCAGTACAATTACGGCACCGACGAACGAGGTTAAAATGCTATCCAGAACTCCTTCGGACTTCCCGAAGAGCATACCGCCCACAAAACCGCCGACGATACCGAGCAGAATTTGTACGATCAGTGAAAACGAAAATCGCTTGAAAACAAGGTCAGCCAGCCACCCGGCTACCGCCCCGACGAGAATAGATACCAGAATGCCCATTGTAGTAAGTGTGTTTAGTGTTATTAATTAGTCCTATAACACTACTCACCCGGCATTGTTTAAGCAGCCTTTAATCCGATAACGGCCAGCATCCGGCCTGTTTGCCCGTGTTCGGCCCGGTACGAGAAGTAATCCTGATTGTGTAGCACGGTCGAAAAGGGTGAGACCTCAATCTGCGACGCGGGCACACCCATTGCCAGACATAATTCGGCATTCGCCCGTTTCAGATCGGCGCAGGTACGGCCCGTTTGCGGGTCAGTCTGCAGCAGCGACAGGGCGAACTGTTTGGCAACGTCCGGTCCGATTTCGAACGCATTTTCGTCGATACACGTACCGATATAAACAAGGCAATCGGCCGGGCGGGTGCCGAACTGCTGCTGCATGTTCGCCAGGGTACTCTGTACGATCCGCCCAACCGTACCGCGCCAGCCGGCATGGACAGCCGCTACCGCCCGCTGTACCTTGTCGTAAATCAGAACGGGTACACAGTCGGCGACGGTGACGCCCACCAGCAAACCGGGCTGATTGGTCATCAGCGCATCGTACCCGTCGTACCGCCCCGCTTCGGTTGCGTGCAGTACGGCCGTCCCATGTACCTGATACGACGAGGCAAAGTCCAGGCCGTCGGCACCGATAGCCGAGAAAAAGCGGAGTCGGTTTTCGTCGACATTAGCCCGTGTGTCGTCGGTATTGATACCCAGATTCAGCGATGCAAACGGTGCCGGACTAACGCCCCCATGCCGCGTACTTTCGGCAGCAATCAGCCCGTCGACAGACGCCAGTAGTGCCGGGGTTCGGTAAAGCGGCAGCCGTTGCACTTCAGCCGGTGTGTAGCTCATCATAGTCCGAAGATACGGCGTTCAGCCCAGTTTATTGGCAGAAAAACCACTCATCCCGATTATAAACCGTTCCGGTAGTTTGCAATGCATAGTACCCATCGTAACCTATATCTTTGTTTCACCAATCAGGAAGTAAAGCACACAAAACATAGTCAACCCCAAAAACACACAACACCATGAAAACGCTCGTAAACACCCTGCTCATTGCCCTGACCCTTGTTTCATCGGCTGCTACGCTCAGCACTGCCAAGCCCATCGTTCGCCCGGTCAAACAGGCGGCTGCCTATGAAGTCGGCATCTACACGGCCATCGATGGCAACCTTCGTCTGGCCCTCGACAAACAAAAAGGCGGCCGCGTAACGATCTGCATCAAAAATGCACAAGGACGGAAACTACTGACGGAATACGCCGGCAAAGGTGAAACCAAATCTCGCTATAACTTCAATGTCAACGAGTTGCCCGACGGTGTCTACACGGTCGAAATCTCGAACGGCGTGCAGACGACAACCCACGAACTCACGATAAATACGCCGAAAGCAGAAACGCCATCCCGGCAGATCGCGCTGAACTAATCCGCTACCCACCATCACTAAAGAAATCCGCCGGAAATAGGCGGATTTCTTTGTTTATACCCCCATCCGTGCAGCCATACCCGCCGAAATGGCGTTATTACAGAGACTGTAGACAATCGCTCCCATGGCTAAACTCCCACCCCGCAACTACATCATTCTACCCCGTACGGGTCTTCGGTTTTCCGACACTACCCCCGCCACCAACGAAACGCTCAGCAGCCTGAACGTCGACACGCGCCTGAGCGATATCCTGCCGGTCGATCTGACCAATCAGGCCGTGGTGCTGGATGCTACCAGTGCGCAGGGCGCTAAGCTGGTACAACTGTCCGAATCGGAAGTACCGCTGCTGCGGGCGCAGTTACCGGGTGTGCTGATCGTACCGGAAGTCTTCTATTACCCCCAGCTCTTTCGGGAAACCATTCGCACAGTCGTCCGCCCGTTGCAGGGGCAGGCCAAGGTGGCCCTGAAAATTCAGCTGGTCGAAGCGAAAAGTACGAAGCCGGTCGTTGGCGCTACGGTTGTCGCGTTCACGAATTTTGCCGATCGGACGGGTGAACAGGCAACGTCAGACGCCAAAGGGGTTGTCTCCTTCAAGAACATTACCAACCAGACCATCGATCAACTGTACGTTTATCCGAAAGTTGGGTACTGGAGTTACTGGAAGCAGAAAGTGACGCTCAAGACCGGCGACAAACTCCCCATCCAACCGGTTAAACTCGACTACCAGGACGCGAAGTCGTTTTTCTACCCCGCCCCGGCCGACGGCGAGCCGAACGGTACCGGCCTGACGGTGGGCGTTATCGATACCGGTGCCGGACCGCATCCCGACCTGACCATCGCTGGTGGGGCCTGCACCGTGACGGGCGACGATCCAAAGGACTTTGCCGACGTCGACGAACACGGGTCGCACGTATCGGGGATTATTGCTGCCCAGGGTACCCCGCCGACGGGTGTACGTGGGGTTGCCCCCGGTGCGACGCTACGGGCCTATCGCGTCTTTGGCCGTAACAGTCAGGGGGCGTCTAACTTCGCCATTATCAAAGCGATTGAGCAGGCGGTCGCCGATGGCTGCGATATTCTGAATATGAGCCTGGGTGGTGGCCCGGTGGATACGGCGACGCAGGAAGCGATCACCTTTGCTTACCAGAATGGCACGATCTGTTTTGTCGCGACGGGCAACGACGGGCGGCAACCGGTTAGTTTTCCGGCGTCTTTTTCCCTGTCACTAGCCGTCAGTGCGATGGGGCGCAAAGGTACGTTTCCGGCGAACACAACCGATGCACCCAATGTCGCGGCTCCCTACGGCACTGACAAAAAGAATTTCATTGCCGCTTTCTCGAACGTTGGCCCAAACGTCGATTTCACGGCACCGGGCGTTGGGATTGTCTCGACCGTACCGGGCGGCTACTCCCCCCTGAGCGGCACGTCGATGGCCTGCCCGGCGGCAGCGGGTATGGCGGCCCGGCTCCTGTCGGGCCATACGGATCTGCTGGCCATGCCCCGGACAGCCGCCCGTGCCGACGCCATGATTCAGCGGCTGGCGCAGTATGTCCGGCCAATGGGTTTTGGTCCGACCTTCGAGGGCACCGGTATGCCCCTCCTGCCCGACGGAACAACCAAACCCACTCTTTCGTAGCAGAACGGATTACTTGAAGTCCCCGACAGCTTCCAGCCGCTTCGGCGGACCGATGTCGGGGACTTCAAGTCCGTTCATTACTACCTACTCCCCTTTCCTATGGCACGCTACCTCTTTGCTTTCAACGGGCCGCTGCCCTTACCGGCCGACGATCTGCGGCTGATTCAGCAACAAACTCAATTACTCGACACCAGCCGCCGGACCGTATTGGTCGACGCTGATACCGAACAGCATATACAAAGCCTGGCACAGCAACTTCCCGACTGGACAGTCAGCCCGGAAATCGTTGTACCGATTCCAGGCACTCGCCCAACCGTTCGTAGCACTCCAGATTAATTCTTTTTAGCATACAACCAAGATTTATTTGCCCCTAACCCAGTACAGCTAGCACGATAAGTGAGATATTGCCGTGTCTGACTGGCTTTCCTTTACTTCATGACAACTCATCCACCGTTTATCTCCCCTATTGCCTGGTCTGACGCGGTTCGGCAGCCAGCTTTCTGGGCCGAACTTTGTCAGTCGTTACTACCGTCTTATATCAATACCTGCCGCTGGTTTGCCGGTAAAGCCAGGCAGCAGACGGGCCTGCACATACGAACGGCCATGCCGTTATCAATCGACGCCGAGTCCGGTAAGCTCGCGTACCTGACCATTCTGTCGGTGAGCTATGCCGAAGGAGCCCCGGAAAATTATTTATTGCCGCTTTCGTTCGTCTCCGACCGGGCCACCCAGGGACGTCCTTTCAGCGTAGCCGACGTACCGGACAAAGGCCGTATCGGCGACGTGCAACTGGCCGGTCAGGCGGGGTTGCTGATCGACGCAATCTATGACGACCGATTTCGCCGTGCGCTGTTCGAAGCTATTTATGCCAGTCAGGTAATTCCCATGCCGGAAGGACAGCTCCGGTTTCAGCGGGGCCGGGGGCTGGAAGACGGCGACGCGAACCTGCCGTCGCGCGTACTCCCCGTCGATTCGAGCAACTCGGCCATGACGTTCGGCGACAAGTATTTCGTGAAACTGTACCGCAAGCTGTTTCGCGAAACCAACCCCGAAGTCGACATGGTGGCGTTCCTGACGGATGTGAGTTATTTCCCGAACATACCCGCTTTCGGCGGTAGCTTCGTCTGGCAGCGCGACGGGATCGCCGATGTGACACTGGGCATGGTGCAGCGCATGGTACCCAACGACAAAGACTCGTGGGGGCAAACCGGCGACTACCTCAACGATTTTCTGTATGCCGTACCCCAGCGGTTGTTTACCATTCGGGAAGACGTCTTCGAAAAAGTAGAATTGCTGGGTCGGCGGACGGGCGAAATGCATAATGCGCTCTACAAAACGGGGGCAGATACCGATTTTGCGCCCGAACCGTTCACCGATAACTACCGCACCTTCATCATCAACCGGTTCGAGTCGTTACTCGCCCAACGATACGCGCTGCTGATCGACAAGTATACCGAACTCGATCCGCTGGCGCAACGGCTGGCCTGGGTGTTTATGGAAGCCCGCGAGATGATCGACGCCTTCATCAATGACTTCCGCACCCGGCCGCTTGGCTCGCTGCGCACGCGCATTCACGGAGACTACCACCTGGGGCAGGTACTGGCCACGGAGAACGACTTTGTCATTATCGATTTCGAAGGGGAGCCCGAAAGCAGCATCGCCGACCGCAAAATCAAGCATTCGCCCCTGAAAGACGTAGCCGGCATGATTCGTTCATATCATTACGCGGTCTGCGCCAAGCTGTTCAACTCGGCAGAAACCGAAGACCTTGATCCGGCGTATCTGCAACGCGTGTCGGACCGGTGGTTCTACCTCATCCGGGACACGTATCTGGACGCTTATTTCGATACGTTCGGTAGTCCGCATCCACTCTTTAAAAACAACAATGAGATCAATTTTCTGCTGTTGATTTATCTGTTGGAAAAAGCGGTGTACGAACTGGGCTACGAAATCAGTTACCGGCCATCGTGGGTCAAGATTCCGCTGAAAGGCATCATCGACGTAGTCACGGAGATCGAGAAGATCCGCATCAGCGACGGCACGTCCCAACCGACCGACATCCCCATGCTACAGAAGGGGCTGCTGCGCTAACAGACGGCATTCAGTTTCCGGTATACCCTCAACCAAAACCCATGTCCTCACTACGTACACATAGCATCCTTATCACCGGAGCCGGTTCGGGTATCGGGCGGCAGCTGACGATTCAGGCGGCCGCTACCGGTGCGCCGGTCATCGCGACCGACATCAACCTCGACGGACTGGCGGAAACGGCACGGCTGGCCGGCGGTACCGTAACGACTCACCAACTCGACGTATCGGATGCCGCAGCCATCCGGCAGTTCGCCACCGACACGATACCCACGCTGAACGGACGGCCGCTGCTGCTGGTCAACAATGCGGGGGTTGCGCTGGCCAGTGGCCCGTTTTCGACGACCGAACTGGACGATTTCGAGTGGTTGCTCAACATCAACCTATGGGGAGTCATTCGCATGACGAAAGCCTTTTTACCGTACATGATCGAGCAGAACGCCGGTCACATCGTCAACCTGTCGAGCGTGTTTGGGCTGGCGGGCGTGATGAACCAGTCGGCCTACTGCACGGCCAAGTTCGGCGTCCGGGGTTTCAGCGACGTACTGCGCATGGAACTGCTCGACACACCGATTCAGGTTACCTGCGTACATCCCGGTGGTATCAAAACCAACATTGCGGCCAGCGCCCGGCAGGGTATCAACACGCCGGTGACCGACGATATGAAGCGACGCATCGTCAGCAGCTTCGAAAGAGCCGCCCGCACCACGCCCGACGAAGCCGCCCGGCAGATCTGGCGGGGCGTCGAACAGAACAAAGCGCGCGTATTGATCGGGGCCGACGCCCGACAAATCGAATGGGTGACGCGGCTGCTGCCTACGCGTTATGTGAACATTATTCGCAGTAAGATTGACCGCACCTTCACTACGGAAGGCTGAGATTTTTCTAACTTTCCGCCCGATCACCGGGTTCAACCAGTAACTCCGAATCGCTACCTAATGGCAAAACGTACGACTAGCACTACCCCTGACGGCACTCAGCCTGACCCGCAGACCGAGTCTGTTCAGTCCTCTTCCACCAGCGACGCCAAACCCAAAACGGCCCGCAAACCAAAACCCGTAGATCCTTCCAAGGTAATGTCGCCCGGCCTGGACGCACCGACCGCCGAATTACCGGCTCAAAACACACCTACCCAACCCGCCGAAATGCCTGACACCACCCAGCCCGCTGCTTCTGAATCGACGGGTACTTACTCCCGCTTCACTGATTTCGACGTCCACCTGTTTCGGGCGGGTAAGCACCAGCGGCTGTACGAAAAGTTTGGCTCGCACGTAGTCGAACATAACGGTGTAGCGGGTACATATTTCGCGGTCTGGGCCCCCTCCGCGCGTTACGTGGCCGTCATCGGCGATTTCAACGGCTGGGACAAGGGGAGTCATTCGATGAACGTTCGCTGGGACTCATCGGGCATCTGGGAAATTTTCGTTCCCAACATTGGCCGGGGTACCGTTTACAAATACTTTATCGTCCACGAAGGCGGTCGCGAACTGGAGAAAGGCGACCCGTACGCCCACTACTGGGAAGTACCGCCCAAAACGGCCTCGCTGGTCTGGGACACCTATTACGAATGGAACGACCAGGACTGGATGACGGAGCGCGGGGCTAAAAACGCGCTGAACGCGCCCATTTCGGTTTACGAAGTTCACCTGGCATCGTGGCGTCGTGATCCGGGCAACCCGGAGCGCGAACTAAGCTTCGGCGAAATTGCCGACGCGCTGGTACCCTACGTGCAGGAGATGGGCTTTACCCACGTCGAATTCATGCCCGTCATGCAGTACCCATATGCACCGTCGTGGGGCTACCAGATCACGGGCTATTTCGCGCCGAGTAGCCGTTTCGGGTCACCCCAGGACTTTATGCGGCTGGTCGAACGGTTCCACCAGGCCGGTATCGGCGTGTTGCTCGACTGGGTGCCCAGCCACTTCCCCGGCGACGCGCACGGGCTGTACGAGTTCGACGGATCGCATCTCTATGAACACCCGGACATGCGGAAGGGCTACCACCCCGACTGGAAGAGCTATATCTTCAACTACGGTCGGCCGGAGGTACGTTCGTTCCTGCTGTCGAACGCGCTGTTCTGGCTCGACCGCTGCCATGCCGACGGGCTGCGCGTCGATGCCGTAGCGTCGATGCTGTACCTCGACTACTCGCGCAACGCGGGCGAGTGGGAGCCGAATATGTTTGGCGGTCGTGAAAACCTGGAAGCCATTTCGCTGCTGAAGGAGATCAATGAAGCCGTCTATGCAGCCTTCCCGGATGTACAAACCATCGCCGAAGAATCGACCTCGTTCCCCGGCGTATCGCGCCCCCTGTATACGGGTGGCCTGGGCTTCGGTATGAAGTGGATGATGGGCTGGATGAACGATACGCTCAGCTACTTCGAGCGCGATCCGGCTTTCCGCAAATTCCACCAGGACAATCTGACATTCAGCACGATATATGCCTTCACGGAAAACTTCATGCTGCCTCTGTCGCACGACGAAGTGGTATACGGCAAGCATTCGCTGGTAGGTAAGATGCCCGGCGACGAGTGGCAGCGGTTTGCGAACCTGCGTCTGCTGTTCTCGTATATGTTTACTCACTCGGGCACTAAGCTGCTTTTCATGGGTGGTGAATTCGGGCAGACCGAGGAGTGGAAGTTCGACAGCAGTCTCGACTGGCACCTGCTTCAGTACGCACCCCACAGTGGCATGGCCGCCTGCGTGAAAGCGTTGAACAAACTGTACCGCAGCGAACCGGGACTGTACGACCGTAACTTTACGGCTGACGGCTTCGAATGGATCGACACGGCCGATCGCGAAAATAGCGTCATCACCTACGCCCGAAAAGGCAACCGCCCGGAAGATACGCTGCTGATTGTGTTGAACATGACCCCCGTTCCGCGTAATGGCTACCGCATCGGCGTGCCAACGGCGGGCGTTTATCACGAACTGTTCAACAGCGATGCCACCGAGTTTTACGGCAGTGGCGTCACCAACCCGAACGACATCACCGCCGATGCGGAAGCCTGGCAGGGTCGTACGCAGTCGCTACAGCTCAACATCCCCCCGCTGGGCGCGGTCGTGTTGAAGATGAAGTAATTTTTTAGACAGGATTACAGGATTAACAAGATTGTTATCCGGGCGCACCGATTCCATTAGTATGCGAATTGGTGCGCTTGTTTGTCGAAAAATCCTGCTAATCCTGTAATCCTGTCCAATATCTTTGCCCCTCAATCATCACGTTACGCCTGAATGAAGAAAATTTTGCTGGCCGCCTGCCTGTTGGGCGCGGTCTCTTCGTTTGCGCAGTCGCCCGTATCGGCGCGGCTTAGCAGCGGTTACGATCTTGGTATGGCCTATTCGACCGACCGCTACAATCCGTCTTTTCAATACTATCAGTTGCTCAATATTGGCAGTCGGAAGCTTATCTCGTTGGGCTGGAACTTTCGGGTGGGCGCTTTCTACGGCGACAACATCAATTATTACACCGCCCCTGCCCGCCTGACGCGGGGTAAATCGGGCTTCGGTGCACTGGGTGCTCCCCTCATTGAGGACAATATCGACCGGGTTCGCTTCGATTACGCAACAATGACGTCGGCGAACATCGGCATTCGGGGACAGATCAACCTGGGACGCGTTGAGATTGGTGCCACGGCCGACCTGGTTGGCCTGACACTGGGGCGTACACGCATTGGGCGGGTTTCATCAGCGAATGGCCGTTATCGGATCGATTCGGTAACGACGCGCGCGTTTACGGGCGTCTATGCCGAGCAGTCGGCTCGCCCGACGCGGCTCAATGCGCAGTTGCTGGGCGACAACGCCATGGGGACACTGTCGACCGAAGTCTATGCCCGCGTTCGCATCAGTCAGCGCGTCGGAATCAAAGTTGGCTATCAATGGCTGACGTCCGAAATGCGCCTGAGCAACCGCGACGTCGTTGCCGACAACGATCGCTACCGCAACCGCTCCGGCATGGCCTACCTGGCCGTCACGCTGCCGATATTTCAGTAAGTTATAAAGTTGCAAAGTTGTAGGGTTGTAAAGTTGCCATCCGGCGTCAGCTACGACGCGCCAGCAACTTTACAACCCTACAACTTTGCAACCCCCTTCTACACCTCCAGTGGCTTCAAATCGAAGTAGGTTTCAAAGATAGCGGCACCGACTTCGTTGGTCCGGGTCTGGAAACTATCGAGATACTGGTGCAGCCCTTTTTTGAAAATGTCGGTGGTTTCGGTGAACTCGATTTCCGACCGTAGCTTACTCAGCCGCCGTTCGGCCATGTTACCGAAGCCACTGGTAATGTTGTTACCCGATATTTCGTAGAGCGACAGTTCGGCCTGCCGGATGCAGTGCGCCACCGATCGGGGAAACGCCTTGCTCAGAATCAGAAATTCAACGATACTGGCGGGTGTCAGCGTGCGGTATTGCTGCCGGTGCATGTTGTACGCGCTGACCGACTTCAGTACGGCCGACCAGATCATCAGGTCGAGCGTCGACCCAACGGCTTCGACCTGCGGCAAGAGCGTAAAATATTTTACGTCCAGAAAGCGCGACGTTTTATCCGCCCTTTCCAGGAAACGGCCCAGCCGACCGAAATGCCAGGCATCGTTCCGCGTGATCGTCGCATCGATGATACCGTAGAATAACTGGATGGCGTTACGAATTTCGTTGAAGTAAGTCTGTGTCTGCGTTTGCTCCTGCTGCTGCCGGGGGTCGGTATCGCGCACCATCAGGTAGAACTGGTTCAGGTGCTCCCACATTTCCTTTGAAATCACTTCGCGGATCGTCCGGGCGTTTTCGCGGGCATTGCTCAAACACGAAATAATCGAGTTCGGGTTGCGCTTATCGAACGTCATAAACTGAATGACGTTCTCCCGCGTCGCGGCCTTGTAATAGTCCGCAAACAGGTCATTATCAGCCGTTGCAATCAGCAGCGGTTCCCATTGCTGATTGACGGTCGGGGGCAGATCCAGTTCGAGATTGAAGTTGACGCTCATGAATCGAGCGTAATTTTCGGCCCGCTCAATATAGCGGTGCATCCAGTAAACAGAGTTGGCAACGCGACTCAGCATGGTGTCAGACGGTTAGTAATAACGGAGGGGTATCGACAAAAATAGGTTTCTGCTGCTGTTTTGCAAGCCAATGGTGCATCTGCCCCGTATATTTGTTTGCATCCACGCCGAATCACTTTCATTATCTCCTGTTCCTAAACCCTTATTGTATGAGTCGTTTTAGTACCCTGCTGACGATGGGTCTGCTGGCAGTTTCTGCATTTGCCGCAACGTTTGCGTCGCCCCCCGCCAAGCCCAGCACGAAGCTGTACGAAGTGCGTATCTATCACCCAACGCCCGGCAATTACGCCAACATCGTCGATCGGTTCCGGCAGTATACAACCAAGCTGTTCGAAAAACACGGTATGGAAAACATCGGCTATTGGACCCCCACCGACACGACCGACAAGCGACTTATTTACATCCTGGCGTACCCCGACCGGGCCGCCCGTGACGCATCGTGGAAAGCTTTTGGGAACGACCCGGACTGGAAAGCGGTGGTCGCCAAGACGGAGGCTAACGGCAGGATCGTCGCGAAAGTCGACCAGATCTTTATGACCGAAGCCGACATCTCACCGGCCCTCAAGCTCAAAAAAGCGTCGCCCACCCGCGTATTCGAGATGCGTACGTACTTCCCGGCACCCGGCAAGCTCGCCGACCTGCTCAGCCGCTTCCGCGATCACACAATCAAGCTGTTCAGCAAACACGGCATGACGAACGTCGCCTACTGGCTCACCGAAGACAAGGATGCCGACGGTCAGTCGAAGCTGGTTTATATTCTGGCGCACCCCAGCGAAGCGGAAGGGAAACAGCATTTCGATGAATTCCGCAAGGATGTCAAGTGGGTAAAGGCCAAAGCCGACTCCGAAAAGAACGGCTCGCTAACGACGAAGGTCGAATCGGTATATATGGTCCCGACGGATTATTCGCCGATCCAATAGTCGTCCTGAACCGCCGGGCGGCCCCGTGTGATTTATACTGATTGATTTGATAGACTGTGATTTTCTGCTACTGGAAGAATCAGTGAAATCATCTCAATCACACGAATCACAGTCCGGATTGTCTGAACTGTGATTGACCCTGATTGATTTGATAGGCTGTGATTTTCCGCTACTGAAAGGATCAGTGAAATCAAGTCAATCACATGAATCACAGTTCGAGACAATCTTGAACTGTGATTCATGTGATTGACTTGATGGACTATGATTATTTCTACTTCTCCATAAATCAGCGAAATCATAAAAATCAAACGAATCATAGTTCAGACAATCACATGAATCACACGGGGCCGCCCGGCGGTTCAGAACGTGAACAATCATAGTCTATCTGTGTAATCATAAAAATCACAGTTCAAGACAGACACAGTTCAAGACGACGTTATGAAACCCATTGACTCAATAACCGAGCAGGTCGCGGTCAACCGCCTGTCGCGCAGTCAGTTTTTAGCCACCGCCGGACGGGGTCTGGCTATTGGGGCACTGAGCAGCGCCCTGGCTTCCTGCGCGAAGCAGGTCGCCCAACCGGTGACGGCGCAGACGACGCCAACGCCCAACGGTCCCGTTCCCAAGCTGCCGGCGGTATCGCCCCCCGCCACCGTTCCGTCGGACCCGGCCAAGCCAATCGAGCTGGAGCCGATCAAAGCGAAAACAGAGCAGAAAAACCCACCAACGCCAACACCCCTGCCACCCGGTCAGCGCGTCGGTTATGCCGTTGTCGGGCTGGGTCACCTGACGCTCGACGAAATTCTGCCGGCGCTGAGCATGAGCAAAAAATCGAAGATCGTTGCGTTGGTAAGCGGCAGTCCGGAGAAGATGAAGAAGGTGGCCGAACAGTATGGCGTTCGCAACGACTATTGCTACAGCTATGCCGATTACGACAAGCTGAAAGACAATGAAGACGTCCAGGTTATTTACATCGTGCTACCCAACGGCATGCATGCCGAATACACCGTTCGGGGGGCGCAGGCCGGCAAACACATTCTGTGCGAGAAACCGATGGCCAACACAGTGGCCGAATGCCAGACGATGATCGACGCCTGTAAGCAGGCCAACGTCAAACTGATGATCGCCTACCGGATTCAGTACGAGCCGCACAATCGCAAGGTGCGCGAAATGGTGCAGGCCAACCAGTTCGGTAAGGTCAAATCGATTATCGCCAACAACGGGCAGAACTCCGACAACCCCAAACACTGGCGGTTCAACAAAGCGCTGGCCGGGGGCGGCTCATTGCCCGACGTAGGGCTGTACTGCCTGAACACGATTCGCTTTGTACTGGCCGAAGAGCCCACGGAAGTGTCGGCCATGATACACAGCACACCGGGCGATCCGCGCTTTACCGAAGTCGAAGAGCAGGTCAACTGGCTGATGAGGTTTCCCAGTGGCGTACAGGCTAGTTGTGCGACCAGCTACGGGCACCACGACGAAAAGAGTTACCGTGTGCTGGCCGATACCGGCTGGATCAAAATGGACCCCGCATTTCCCTATCAGGGCCTTAAACTGATGACCAGTCAGGCGCAGGGTAAGGAGAACCGGGTCATCGAACACGATATGGGGCAGAAAAATCATTTCATGGCCGAGATGGACCATTTTTCCGACTGCGTGAAGAATAACAAGACGCCCTTTACGCCCGGTGAGGAAGGCCTGCAGGACCAGAAAATCATGGAAGCCATCTACCAGTCGGCGCGGGAAGGACGCCCCGTCAAACTGGCCAGAATCGACAAAAAAGACGCCTTCCGGGGGACACCACCCGCCGAGGAGTAGCCGCCGAAAGGCACCGTCTACGGCAAGGTCCGCCCGATTTACCACCGGCTCGTGTCGGTCAAATTGGGCGGACCTTGCCGTGTCCGACGGGTCGAAACGGGTTTGAAGTCTGGTTGGGAAACGGTATCTTTGAGTATGGAAAATTTCGTGGTTTCGGCCCGCAAGTACCGCCCCGCTACCTTCGACACCGTTGTTGGTCAGGAGCATATTACGACCACACTCAAGAATGCCATCAGGACCAATCACTTAGCCTCGGCCTTCCTGTTTTGCGGGCCGCGCGGTGTCGGCAAAACGACCTGCGCCCGGATTCTGGCCAAGACCATCAACTGCCAGCACCTGACCGACGAGGGCGAAGCCTGCGATCACTGTGACTCGTGCGTCAGCTTCAACCAGAGCGCATCGTTTAATATCCATGAACTCGATGCAGCCTCCAACAACTCGGTCGAGGACATTCGCAACCTGATCGATCAGGTGCGGTATCCGCCCCAGTCCGGCAAATACAAGATCTATATCATCGACGAGGTACACATGCTCTCGTCGGCTGCGTTTAACGCCTTCCTGAAAACGCTGGAAGAGCCGCCCAGCTACGCCATTTTCATTCTGGCGACGACCGAGAAGCACAAGATTTTACCCACGATTCTGTCGCGCTGTCAGATCTTCGACTTCAACCGGATTCAGCCGCAGCACATCGCCGGTCATCTGGCGAAAATCGCCGAGAAAGAAGGCATCGAAGCCGAGGGGGAAGCGCTGGCGCTGATTGCCCAGAAAGCCGACGGTGGGCTGCGCGATGCCCTGTCGATGTTCGATCTGAACGTGACGTTTGCCGCCGACCGGGTAATTCGCTACAAGGAAGTGCTCGACAACCTGCACATCCTCGATTACGATTATTATTTCAAGCTGACGGAGCAGTTACTGGCCGGCGATCTGGTTCAGAGCCTGTTGACGACCGACGAGATTCTGCGCAAGGGGTTCGACGGACACCAGTTCGTCGTGGGCTTGTGCCGCCACTTCCGCGACCTGCTGGTAGCGAAAGATGCCGCCACGGTACAGCTCTTACAGGTGACCGAGACAGTACGAAAACAGTATCTCGACCAGGCGACCAAAGCGCCCATGTCATTTCTCCTGTCGGCGCTCAGCCTTGGCGGTCAGTGCGACATGAACTACAAACAGGCGAAAGATCAGCGACTGCATACGGAGTTATGGCTGATGAAACTGGCCAACCTGCGCAACGTCCTCGACTGGGATGCGATGACCGCTCAGCCCGCCAACGGGGTGCGGAGCAGTGCGCCCGTTTCCCCCATCATCACGGACGCTACGGCACCCAACGGTATCCAACTGCCGGACGGGGCCGAAAAAAAAAACGGCAATCCACAGCCATCGCCTGAGCCCGGCCTGACGGAACAACACCCGATCACGAGCGAGCCCGTAAACGGTTACCGGCCCACACCGTCGCCCGTTGCAGAGCCGATTGCTGCGGTACCGCCCCCATCGGCCGTGCCTGCCCCACAACCGGCGACGGCAATGCGGCAACCTGTCACCCTACCGACACGGCCGGCCAGTAGTCGGCTGAAGTCAACCGTGTCGCTAACTGCCAGCCCGGTGCAGGCGACTACCGAAGCGGATGTTGTTGCCGTCGTCGCCCCAACCCGTCCCGATCGTTCGTTCGACTTCGATGAACTACAGGAATGCTGGCGGACGTTTGCCAAACTGCGGCATCAGCAGACGGATTCAACGACCGAGCAGCTTGTCTTGAACCGCCAGCTCACCCTCGACGGCACGACGATTCATCTGACGCTGGACAACACGCTACAGGTCGGTTACCTGGCCGATATACGGGTCGAGTTGCTACAGTACCTGCGCGAACATTTGCAAAACAGCCGGATTCAGCTGGAGCATACGGTTACGTTGCAGGAAGTCAAGAAGATGATCTACAGTTCGCAGGACAAGTACAACTTCATGGCGAACAAGAACCCGGCCCTGCACGAACTCCGGCAGGTACTCAATCTGGAAGTCGATTACTAATGTGTAGCCCAGACCTCCAGGTCTGGACGGACGCCCCAGCGTCCGAAAAAGTTTCCGCCAAGAGCATTTACCGGCAGTAATTAAGCCTCCTTTATTAGTTTACGTATTGGCCTGACGCCCGCCAGACGTGGACGTCTGGGCTACATCTATTTAAACGCTTTGGCTTCGCGGACAGTCATTTTGTACTCGGCCGTGTCGAGCGCCTTCTTGTAATAGGTTTTAGCCAGTGCGCGGTTGTTGGCGCGGGCGGCAATGCGGGCCAGGCCGGTGTAGGCAAATGCCCGATACTCTTTCGTGTACGCTTCGTTGGTCGGCAGTTTCAGCGCAGCTTCGTAGAAATCAGTAGCGGCTTTGTCGTTTTTGTCAGCCTGTTCAGCCAGCATACCCGAAAACGTCTGGTAGGCTATCGGCACCAGTTTGTTGGAAAACTGTCGCAGTTGCTGCACCGCCGGACGAGCATCAGCGTACCGCCCCGACAGCAACAGCGACTCCGCCTGAATCATGGCAAACAGCGGATTCTTCGGGTACTTGTCAGTTAGATATGAGGTATACACGTTTGCTTTCACCGGGTTCGACTCGTGCTTGAGCAGGATGTGCGCCAGGTAGTAATTGGCGACGGGCCGCATAAATACCGCCTTTCGGGTCGCAATGTCCATCTGTTTCAGGCCGAGACTGATATCGCCGTCCGCGAAGAAAAACATGAACGGCCGTACAATGGGATGGTCGATCGGGTAGCGTTCGACGTAGTAATTGTACAAACCCGTGGTAAAATAAAAGTCGGGGTTTCTGTCCAGCAGTTTAGCCCCGTCGCGCAGGTAGTTGTACGCTTTTTTCGACTCACCCACCGCCTTCAGCGATTCGCCCTGATTGTGGTACAGCGACGCCATATAGCTGTAGGCACTCAGCGTAAAAAATACCCCTTCCGGATCGTCCTCGTTTTTGTCGAGCATCTGCTTGGCCAGCGTCATACCTTGATTTACGGCCTGTCCGAACTGACCGACGGCAGCTTTGTTTTCGGCCAGGGGCAGGTGCTGAATGTCGAGCTGGGTAGCGCGGAGCATCGACGCGACCGGATGCTGCGGGTAGCGGGTCTGGAGCTGCCGGATCAGCCCGTCGGCCTGCGTAAACTCCATGTTGTAAATATGATCGAGCGCTTTTTGCACGGTCTGCTGGGCAACGGGATCAGTCATGACCTGCGCCCGAGCGGGAATCAGCAGACAAACCAGACTAAGCAGGAATAGAAGGGGCGACAGTCGAGACAAGGTGGTCGGTGATGGTTACGTTGATTCTGTACGGCCGGAACCGTACTTTTGTTTACTGCGTATAGCTAACGACGGCTCTACACAAAAGTTTCACAATGATTCACTACGAACAGTTCGTTCTTGACAATGGTCTGACGGTTTTCGTCCACGAAGACGATTCGACGCCCATGGCTGCGGTCAATATTTTATACAACGTCGGCTCGCGCGACGAAGATCCGGCCCGCACCGGCTTTGCCCATCTGTTTGAGCACCTGATGTTCGGTGGATCGCAGCATATTCCCAGTTACGACGAGCCGCTGCAAAAGGTGGGCGGTGAAAACAACGCCTTTACCAGCCCCGACATTACCAACTACTACATTACTCTGCCCGCAGCAAATCTGGAAACGGCGTTCTGGCTCGAATCCGACCGGATGATGAGCCTGTCGTTCGACCCGCAGGTACTCGACGTGCAGCAGAAAGTCGTTATCGAAGAGTTCAAACAGCGGTACCTCAACCAACCCTACGGCGACGTGTGGCTCAAGCTTCGCCCCCTGGCCTACAAAGACCACCCCTACCGCTGGGCGACGATCGGTAAGGACATCAGCCACATCGAACACGCAACGCTCGACGACGTGCGCGCCTTCTTTTTCAAATATTACCTGCCCAACAACGCCAATCTGGTCGTGGCGGGCAACGTGACCGTCGAACAGGTGAAGCAACTGTGCGAGAAGTGGTTTGCGCCCATCCCGGCGGGTCCCGCCTACGTTCGACAACTACCCGCCGAAGTAACGCAAACCGAAGCGCGGCACGAAGAAGTCAGCGCCAAAGTTCCGCTCGACGCGCTGTACAAAGTCTGGCACATGCCGGGCCGCTTCCAGCCGGGCTACCACACCGCCGATCTGCTCAGCGACATGCTGGGCCGGGGCAAATCGTCGCGGCTGTACCAGCGGCTGCTGCGCGACAACCCCCTGTTCAGTAACATCGGTGCGTATAACACGGCCTCACTCGACCCCGGTTTGCTCATCGTGCAGGGAACGCTCAACGAGGGCGTATCGCTCGAAGAAGCTGATGCTGCCGTTACGGCCATCATTCAGGAATTCATCGATCAGAAAGTAAGCGACGATGAGTTGAGTAAAGTAAAAAACCAGGCCGAAGCCACGCTGGCCTTCTCGGAAGTCGAGTTGCTGAACCGGGCTATGAACCTGGCCTACGCGGCCAACGCGGGCGATCCTGAACTGGTCAACAAGGAAGCCGAGCTGATTCAGGCGATCACCGCTGACGACGTACAGAACACCGCCCGGCAGGTACTTCGCCCCGACAACTGCTCGACGCTCTTCTACCGCCGGAGCGACGAAGTGGCTGCGTAAACCGCCGTCGCCCGTAGCACCGCTTCCCCCTTACCCAGACGTACGAGTCCTCCCCCATCTGGTCGGTTTTCACAAACACCGACCAGATGTTTGAAATACGCCGACAGCGACGGCCGGAACTGGTTATTTGGCCGATAAACCTGTCGACTCTAGTCGTCGCGGCTTCCGTTGTCTTGCCGGCTTACACCCGAGTAAACGCCTTCCTGGCGGTCGATTTGGCTTCAGTCTGTCAGTCGCGTACGTTGTCTATCAGACTACGACGCAAACTGGCAAGCAAATCGTCAGCTGATACACATCGCGGAGTCAGCAGACCGATAGAGCCCCGACAGGTAAACAGTACGGACACGGGTTGTGGGTTTTCTCTCTATGGCGGGCGGTAAGATAGCTAATCGGTACAATCGGTTTGCATGCAGACGAACGAGGCTACACTATGCCTTTTGGGTTCTGTTGTGCTGCTGTGCGTTCCCGCTTCGGGCCCAGCCCCTTCAACTTCCTCTCCTGCGTACGGCTCGCGAACAGGAAGCGCAATCCATCGGAGCCGACGTTTCGCCCGCTTCGCCTTCCCGATTTACCTGCCAGCCCCTCAGGCGACTCGTCGGGAGCCACGACCTGATGCAGTGCAGCAGGACCACTCCAGACGGGCCTAAACTGGCCATCGCGCTGCTGTTTCCCTGGTGGCAGCGTTGGTGGGCCTGGTTCGGCTATGCCTTGCTCGTTGCCGGGTTGAGTTGGGCCTACGTACGGTACCGCATGCTGCAACTGGACGAGCAGCACGCGCAGCTTAAACGGCAGTTGGAAGCCGATCAGTTACGCCAGATCGACGAACTGAGAAGCCACTTCTTCTCGAACATCACCCACGATTTCCGCACCCCCCTGTCGTTGATTCTGTCGCCCGTCGGCACGCTGATCAATGAACTGGACCATACGCCATACCGCGATCGGCTCCGGCTTATCGACCGAAGCGCCCGGCAGCTATTGGGTCTGATCAATCAACTGATGGATCTGGACCGGCTCGACGCAGACTTACTGTCGTTGAGCCTGTTGCGGGGGCGACCCGATGAGGTGGTGGGCGCTGTAATCGACACGTTCAAGGAACTGGCTGAACAGGATAACGTCCGCCTGACGTATGAGCCCGAATTAACAGACGCCTACTGGTTCGACAGCGAAAAGCTGGAGCGGATTGTCAGTATCCTGCTGGCTAACGCATTCAAGTTCACCACCTCGACGCCACAAAAACGGGGGCAGGTTACGGTGCGCCTACAAAACCGGGCCGGTTCACCGCCGTCGGGCATCCAACTGATCGTTACCGACAACGGCTTCGGTATATCGCCCGACCATGTATCTCAATTGCTTCACCGCGTTCACCAAGCCCATAAGGCAGCCAGTAAAGCAGAAACGGGTATTGGGCTGGCGCTGGCGAAGGAACTGGTTGACCTGTACAGCGGTACGATTCGCGTAGAGAGTCAGGTGGATAACGGCACAACCGTCTGGGTCGACCTCCCGCTGCAACCTGCCGCCGACAGCCAGATTAATACCAACGCTACCGAAGCAACGTCCCTGACACCCGCTATGCCAGACGAAGGTCTACCCGATGCCCGGCTATTGCTGGTGGAAGACAACGACGACATGGCTGAGTTTATCCTACAAAGCCTGCCGGATACGTACGACGTGTACCGGGCCGTCGATGGCGTAGAGGGGCTGGAGCAGGCCCGGCAGCTGCTGCCCGAGTTAATCATCAGCGATGTGATGATGCCCCGCATGGACGGCTTCGCGCTCTGCGATCAGCTAAAATCAGATCCGCTGACGAATCATATTCCGATCTTGCTACTGACGGCGAAAACGACGCTGACCAACCGCATGCAGGGGTTGCAGGCTGGTGCCGACGATTACCTGGGCAAGCCATTTCACGTACCGGAATTACTCGCCCGGATCAATAACCTGCTGACGACACAACGCCGGCTGAGCGAACGGGTTCGCGCGGACCTGGCTTCGTCCGAATCGGTTCCCCCGCCCCTTCACCCGTTCCTACAGCAACTATATGCGGTACTGGATCAGCAGTTAGACAAGACGGATTTCGGCGTTGATGAACTGGCCGATGCTGTCCACCTCAGCCGGATGCAGCTGCACCGAAAGCTAAAGTCACTGACCAACCTGTCGACAACGGAGTTTATCCGCTCGTACCGGCTGAAGCAGGCGATGACCCTGCTGACGGGCGGTTTGTCCGTCACGCAGACTGCCTACGCCGTGGGCTTTGCCAACCCGACGTACTTCAGTCAGCGCTTCCGCGAACAGTTCGGAAATCCACCTTCCAGTTACGTACCAGCCGCGCAACGATAGGCCCTGCACACGCTTTCCTGGCCATTTATGCCCCCGTGTTACAATAGTTAACGAATGTGTTACAATCGTTAAGGCACGCCCGATAGCGGCCAAATAGCTTTGTACCAGTGCTGTCGCTACACGCTTACAACGCGTGTCTTCCTACCACGTATTCACACCGTAAACGTAGCGCTGCCGAACGGGTTCGCTACCCCTACACCCTAGCGCCGGATCGTTTTTCGCGATGCGCAGTACACCCTGTACGACACAGATCGATCCGTTTGATCAGCTGTATTTACCCCTATAACTACACTCGTAGACAAAAAGACCCTGTTCATACGCAATATCTAGTGCGTCTATAAAGCAAGTGTTACTAGTCGCCGGCCGCGTTCCCATCTTTACATAACCCTCGTCAACCCTACTCAATCCGTCTATTATGAACACGCTTGGCATCCGCCCGGAGGTACGATCATTATCCGTTTCCGGTTGTGTCCCTTTTTTGCGCGTTAACGATGTTCGCGCCGGCTGGCAGAACAAACCGGTCAGCGAGCTGATCATGATTAAAGGCGTACGCGGCTACAGCTGGCTCTACTGGAGCGACGGCAGTAAGCAGATCATGGCGTACACGATCAAGCACTACGCCGATCAGCTGTCCGAAACAGAGTTCGTTCGAGTCCACCAGAACTACGTCATCAACCAGAAATTCGTCCGCAAAACGCAGCTGACCCACCGGGGTCCCATGCTACGGCTGGCCTGCGGCACCGAAATTATTGTGTCCCGACGCCGGTGGGCACTGGTAAAAAAGACGTTCCAGCACCTTTTCAGCGTAGCTGAGTAACCAACCTGCCTGCGTCATCCGATTCTGGTTTGCCTATGCCTCCTGCTGCCCGCCTGACCGACATGCATACCTGCCCGATGACCACCGGCCCCGTTCCACACGTGGGTGGTCCGATCGTCGGGCCGGGCTCGCCACAAGTGCTGATTGGCGGTTTGCCGGCGGCTCGCGTGGGCGACTCGCTGGTCTGTGTTGGTCCCCCCGATTCCATTATCAAGGGATCGGCGACGGTGCTGATTGGTGGGGCACCAGCCGCCCGAATGGGCGATTCCACCGCGCACGGTGGCGTTATCGTGCTGGGTTACCCGACAGTGATGATCGGTGGTTGATTCTCTTTTTACACTGACAAATTACCCCCGGCACTTGTACGAATGGTCGCGATTACGCCTTTTCTGATTACGTATATCCTGGTCCTGCTGGTCGTGGTCGGGCTGTTCATCGCGACCATCTGGATCAACCAGAAACACGCCCTGATGCGCACGAAACGGCTTCTGCTGACGATACTCATCGGGGCATTGATCCTGGCGCTGCCCGGCGGCTTCGGCCTGATCGGACTACAGTTCATTCCGGTCTATTACATCGTCGTTCAGGGCATCGGGCTGCTCCTCGGCATCCTGTTTCTGAACCGGATGCTGGTCGACATGGGGCCGACGTTTTCGATCAAACCGGCGTTCACGCTATTGCTTACCGGGAGTGTCCTCGGGTTTGGCATCCTGCTCTTCACGCCCCTGTTCAACTACCTGAGCAGCCTACAGTATGGCAGTATTCAGTACGATCTCTGGGCCGCCACCAGTTTGCTACCATTCGGCCTGCCCATGCTGTTCGCCTACACGTTCGACGCGCTGACGAAAATTCCCAACGAGATCTACAAACTCTGGTACTACCCCCGGCATGCCGAAGAGATCGACCTGGAGGGCGTCGACTACTACCGGCTGATGCTTCTGGAGGTGCAGGTGCACAAGCAGCCTGGCCGGAAGGAGCCACCGATAAACGTGAAAGCCCGCACGGCAGGCGACGTTCCGTTCGGCATGTGGTTTCAGAAGTTTATCGACGACTACAACTACAAGTTCCCGAACGACCCGATTCAGATTTTCGACGACACCGCGCACGAGTACGGCTGGCTTTTTTACAGCATCAAACCGTCGCTGTTTCGGCTGCGTTCGTACATCGACGTTGAACAGACCATCGCCCAGAACAACCTACAGGAAAACTACCTGATCGTTGCCAAGCGGGTCGAAGAAATCAGCTAATCCATGCTTTTCCCCAAACATTACCTGCCGATCAACTGGGCCGATGGCATGAAGCTGTCGCAGCAGCATTTTGTCGAAACCGACAATCACGTGCAGGATCTGGTCCGTGATGCCACCTCGCTGTTTCTGACGAGCTACAACTACGGCCTGCTGCCACCGGTTCGGGGGAGCGCCGTGTCGCACGAGTTCGACCTGCTGGAGAAAAACAGCAACCATGTGGAAGTGCGGCTCTATCGCTGCAACGCCATCACGCAGGGCGGCTGCCGCATTGCCATAAACCCCGACGTGCTGAAGTTCACGGTATTGACCGCTTCCTTCGCCGTTACTCAGCAGTACGATCAGCAGCAGCGCCCGGACTACGACATTGTGTTGGTTGTCAACCCGTTCGAGAAAGTACCGATCGGCAACCCCGACCCCGACGAGTCGCCCCTGCGGCACCCGTATACCGAATACGCCTACCGGCTGATGGTGGTGCCGTCGCAACAGGTCAATGCCGACGAGCTGGGTAGTCATCACCTCGTTATCGGGAAAGCCGTGTATCAGGAAGGACACTACGTAGTCGATAGTCAGTACATTCCCCCCTGCGCATCGGTGGCCAGTCATCCCCGCCTGATTCAGTACTACAAGGCGTTTGGCTGGGGACTTAATGAGCTACAGGTCAGTTCGTTCAAGATTATCCGTAAGATTCACGATCAGTCGCAGCCGTCGGATATTGCCCGGCATGTGCAGATGCTTTGTACGCGGATGCTGGATTACCTGGGTACGGTCTTTTTCCATTTCCGGAACCTCGACCACCAGCACTCACCCGTCTTTCTGGTCGGCTACTTCGCCAACCTGACCAGCATCATTTATACGGCGCTGTACTGTCTGCCCACGCGACAGAAAGAAGAACTGCTGCACTATTTCTACGAATGGACGGACGTAACGCCGGGGCAGTTCGAGGAGCTACTGCTGCGCCTGCTCGAACACGACTACAATCACCACCAGATCGGCGTGTCGATGACGACGGTCGAGCAGTTCCTGAGCGTGTTTACCAAACTGTGGAACAAGCTCAGTACGCTCGAATATATCGGGCAGCGGAAAGATACGATTCTGGTGCGTGAAGAGGCCCCCGTTCAGCTCGCGCCCACCCGGCGGGGCTGGAATATTCTGGACTAAGCGGCAACCCGCTATCAGCATCGACGTAACTAAAATCACTATATACCAGCCCAACCTCCGGCACGTCGAACTGACCAGGGCCCAGGTAGGTATGCCAGTGCGCCGGTCCCGTTAACCCGTGCTTTTTGCCAAACAGATACCAGTCGTACGTCCAGACCGGCTCGCCCGTCGACGTATGCATCGATAGCGGTTGACCCAGGTGATTGCACACCAGGCTGTACACCTGATTACCAACCTGTAACAGGACAGGCACCGAACTATCAGCGGTGAACCAGGTGAGCGCGACCGGCTCGTCGTCGCCCTGCTGATGCCATTCGTGGGCCAGTTGTCGGCCATTCCAGCCCCAGCGTACGGTCCTGTTGCCCACCCGCTTTTCAATTCGGCGACCCAGCGCGTCGTACACAAACGTTACCGGTTGCTTATCGGGCCGGACAACCCGGTTTAGTACGCCCGATTCGTACCAGTGAAACGTCCAGACCTGTCCGGCCACCCGTTTTTCGCGCAGATAGCCATCGGCATCATAGTAAAAGCGCATGGACCCGACGATCAGCAGTTGCCAGCCGAATTCGGCCACGTCGGTGGCGGGGCGGAGCAGGTGCTGCTGATACGCCCGTCGATCGGCGACCCAGCGTTCGGTCCAGCCCACCGAACAAACGGCTTCCACGACGGCTCCTGTCAGATCGTACCGCAGGTCGACGGTTCCCGAGCGCGTATCCTGTAACCGGCTGAGTTGCGAACCCGCCCAGCCGTACGTCAGCCCGCGACCCGCCTGCAACTGACTGCCCCAATACACCGACTGACTGACAGGCAACCGGCCGTCGCCGTATTGCCACCGACAGCGCAGCCCACCCGGCCACACCTGTTCGGTCAGCCGACCGCGCTGGTCATAGGTTTGCCAATAGTGCCCGACGGGGTGAGTCAGCTTACTCAGCTGATGTTGACTTGTGTAGCTGTATGTGACAGCCACCCCATCGGCCGTTTCCCAGCTGACCCGGTTTCCGGCTTGATCGTAGCTGGTTTGTAACGTACCCTGTTCACTGGTTTCCGCAATGATGTGGCCTCGGGCGTCGCGCGCAAACTGGACAGACGCGGTGGGCGAAACGGCTTCAACCAGCCAGCCATCCGGGCGGTAGGTGTAGTGATACCCGGTATCATCACTAAACAGGGCTTCAGTCAGGCGACCGGCGGCATCGTAGTGAAAGCGCGTCGACTGACCGTCGGCACGGGTATATTCCCGAATGGACCCGGCTGCATCCCGGATAAACTGCCAGTTGAGCTTGCCCCGGCGCAGGCGAAGCAGCAGGCCATCGGCATCGTAGGCTGGCTGATAGTCGTCGGCGACCGGCTGCGCGACTGATAGCGGCTGCGCATCGACCGGAAACAACGCCTTCACTTCACCCAATCGACGGGCGAACGTCAGCCGGCCAGCCGCGTCGAACGCCCAGTCGACCTGATCCATAGCGGTCCATTGCCGAACCGGGTTAGCCGCTGCGTCGTACGCCCAGCGGACTACCGGCCCTGCCGTCTGTCGTTCGACGAGCAGACCTGCATCGTCGTAAACGAATCGGGTCTCGGCCCCGGTCGGGTCAAGGCACATCGTCAGCTGACCAGCCGGATCATAGCTCCACTGCCAGACGCTACCGGCCCGGTCGGTCAGCGTCAGCAATTGGTCACTCTCGTCGTAGGTCATCACCAGCGTGCCGCCGTCGGGCCAGGCAGTCTGCGTCAGATTGCCGCGCTCGTCGTACACGAAAAACGTGGTGTTACCCAAGGCATCCTGTTCGCTGACCCGTTCGTTGGATTCGTTATGAAACCAGACCCGCTGCCGTCCCTCGGCGCTCATAAACCGCTGCGCGATACCGGCTTCATGCACGTACTGCCGAACCTGCCCGGCTTCGTCGGTAATCAGCGTCCGGCCTTCGTCGGTCAGGTAGCGAAACTGCGCGACACGCCCCCCCGTATCCCGCCGGACCTCCGTGCACCGAATCAGCTTGTCGACAGGGGCATACGCGAAGAACACGGACTGGCGCAGCGCATCGGTCAGGCGAATGATGCGCTGCTGCCGGTAATGGTAGCGCGTTGCAGGCCGGTCCGGTATGGCGACCTCGATCAGGTTCCGGGCGTCGTCGTAACGGTACTGCGCCAGGACACGGCGCGGCTGCGTCGCATCGGGGGCTGTCAGCGTCAGTTGGTTGATGTGTCCTGCGGCATCAGTCGTCAGCTCGATCACACGCTGCGCACCGTCGGTGATGCGAAACAGTTGCCCCAGCTGATTGTAGGTGAACTGAAGCTGGTACGTTACACCCGCCCGGCTAACCGCCGTCAGTCGGCACAGGCTTCCGCTGGGGTTGTCGGCAAACCGGTAGCGAAGGCCGTCGGTCCGGTGCAGCACGTAGCCCCGCGCGTCACGACCCAGTCGAAGCTTCTCAGGTCGGTTCAAGGCCGATTCGCCATCCGCCAGCATCGGAAACAGGACCGCCCGGTTCTCGGGTAAGCGCACCACGACGCGCCGGGTACGCCGGTCTTCCAGCAACACATAATCGTACGAATGCCGCCAGCCAACGCCCAGCGATCCATCGGTCAGGTGCCCCGAACGCCAGTGTCGCCCCCATACAAACGGCACCGGTGCCGGGATGGCCGCGTCGGTTGTTTCCAGCACCACTTCGCCCGTCGCCACGTCGACCAGTCCGCTATCGAGCGTTCGGCACCATATCGGCAGGGTCTGGTAGTCGTCGACCGTAAGGCCGAGTCGTTGCAGCAGGTCCGTGAGTTGTGTTCGTTCGTCGGCTTCGGGGGGGATGGGCTGACTAACGGCTGGATACAGCAGTCGGCGCAGACCGGTGCGAAAGGCGGGCGTAGTAGTCATAGCGTAGTATTGGATCGTCGCCAACGGGTTCCGAGCAGTTGCGACAGGCGTTCGTCGGCTTTATGGCGTCCGGCGGAAGTCGTCTGTTGGTTCCAGTACCGCTTGCCGATCTCGGTCAGGCGGGCGGCCCCGTGCTGTTCCGGCGGCAGATTCTCCGCCAGTTCGAACAGGTGCTGATATACGGCTTCCGATGCTTTTGTGCTGCCTGACTGTTCGTGAACGACACTCAGTCGCCGATAACTTTCGATAGCCAGCAACCAGTCCTGCAGGGCTTCGGCCCGGTCGCCCGCCCGCTGGTAGTAGTCGATGGCGCGCGGGCGTTGCCGCAGGGTTTCGTACACCCCACCCCCACCCAGCCAGGCCATGATACTCAACTGCCCTGCCGACGCGTCGCCCGTTTCGCACAGCCGTTCCATCTGCTCGATGACCTGCCCGTAGCGGGTAAGGGCTTCTTCAAACCGACGATGATCGACATAGGCGTAGGCTACCGACAGGTGTACACTCCCCGCCAGCACCGGCCAGTTTTGCTGTCCGCAGATCAGCAGGCAATTGTTGGCGAAGTACTGTACGTCGCGGAGGTTTCGCTGCGCCAGAGCCGCCGTCAGCTCAGCCTGCCACTGCCGAAACTTCACGTCGGGAGCCGTGGGCGAGCCCAGCGCGGCCAGTTGCCGGATTATCTTCGGCAGCTGCATATCGATGGTACCACTATAACAATCGGCCCGAAAGCGACCGCACAGCGTAGCCAGCTGTTCGGCTCCCACCGTATCGGTAACCAGCAGCCGGAGGTCGGCGGGCAGGTCGCGTTGCAACAGGGCGGTCAGCACCGGCTCCAGCGTCGCCTTGTCGTCGGCCGACTCGGGCAACAGGCACAGTACCAATGCCCCGTCGGTATGCGTCCGTACGGTGCGGTTCAGTTGGTGCAGGTATTGCACGAAGCGGGACACGACATCCTGCCCGGTCTGCTTCGGCGCATCGACCAGGTCGACCGACAGGCCGTGCTGATCGAGTAGTACCAGGTCGTGCTGTACACCGTCCGTCAGTTCACCAAGCGCCTGGTCGACATAGCGTTGCCACGACTGAAGCGGGGTTCGCAGCACCACGAAAATATCGTTCGACACGGCATTGATCCCCGCCTGCTCCTGCAAAAATAGCGACAGTAGCCACTGCTCATCGGGCGCAAATACCCACCGGCACACCCGCAGCTGTGGCCGTCGGCGAAACGCCTGCCAGTGCCGTTCCAGCACGGCCATCCGCTGACTGAGTGGGTTGGTCAAGGTTTGAGTTTCGGTATACGGTATACGGTTTTCGGTATTCAGTTTACGGTTGGCCGCCACGCAGTGTAGCCCAGACCTCCAGGTCTGGAGGGCGCGAAGCGACCAATAAAGCTGCCGCCACACGAGTTGGCCTGACGGCCTCCAGACGTGGACGTCTGGGCTACAGTCGCCTGGTCTACACACGCGCCAGCCAACCGTAAACCATATACCTTGAACTAATTAATCATCACCATACTGCCTTTGACCGTCGTGATGCCGGAGCTTTTGACGTTCATCGTGCCGGTGCCTTCCACGTCGGTCATGGCCCCCTTGACGGCCATCTGCGCGGTGGCTTCGATTTTTACCTGTGCGCCTTTGATGTTGACGGCCTGCTTGCCTTCGATGTTGATCGTCGTCGCCGACAGGTCGATCTGCTGCGCTTCGACCGTGACCTTGGCGGTGGCTTTGACGATGATGTCTTTGGACGACTGCACCGTAATCGTTCCGTTGCCGCTGGGCACCGTGATCTTGACGAAGTTCTTCTCGTCGACCTGCAAGTGAATTTCCTTCGTGCTGGGCTTTTCGATAAAGGTCAGCGTACTACCGCTGCCTACGCTGATGTGCTTTTCCTCGTCCGGCTTGCTGGTGTCGATCCCGCTGTTTTTACCGTGCGGCAGCGCCCCGATCACGAAAGGCCGTTCAGGATTATTGTATTCGAAGCCGACCATGACCTGATCGCCGACGGTCGGCACAAACTGAAAGCCGCGCGTTTTCTTGTTGTCTTTGTGCAGGCCGAAGTGTGGCAGGGTCATACGGATAAAGGGCGTCGTTTGTGGGGCTTTCATCCAGAGCAGCCGCACTTTCACCCGGCCCATACCTTTCGGGTCTTTATTGTCGACCACCTCACCGATCTGCGTCTGCGCCATCGGCCGAATCAGTTTCCGGACTGGCATCGCTACGACATCGGCGGGAATGGCGCGGAAGCGGTTGTGATACTCACCAACACCCGTTACGTAATGAACGACATCGGTAATCAGGTACGGGGCCGATTGACCGCCTTTACCCCGCTTGGCATCCTTGACGATGATTTTACAGCCGGGAAACAAACCGGGAACGCGGGCCTGCCCTTCCATGTATTTTTCTTCCGCCCCCAGCGCAGCCTTGCGGTTGTCGCGGTAAGGCGTCATGTCGGCCGCAACTTTGGCGGGGTGCGGGTTGATCGTGCCTTCGTTTTCGGGTTTGCCGTAGGGCAGTTCGTCTTTTGCCGATTCCGCTTCCAGTCGCTTGTCGTCTTCCGACAGGTAATCGTAGTGCTTGACGTAAGTCGGCGCGGCCCGCACCCCCGACCGGAAATTGATCAGGTTACCGCCAAACGTCAGCGTCAGCGATGAACTGGTACCTGGCGTTTTGGTGAACTGAAGCTGACTACCGTCGTAGTAAAACCAGGCCCCGAAGTCGTAGGCCAGTCGCTTGAGAAAATTCCAGATCGATTCGTTGTAGCGGACGCAGAACGGCAGGTCGGCGGGACCGAGCGGGGCCGTCACTTTCTTGGGATGCTGGTAACCACTCAGGCTGGCGTTGGCAATGTCGGCGATGGACTTATCGCTGAATGTCTCGGTGCCGGGCGTTGTCCGCAGGGCTTCGCAGTGCCCGTGTCCGGTGACGATCATACGCCCCCAGTAGCCGTCGTCCTGCTGCCGCAGTTCGGTCTGCGTGATGATGCCTTTGAACTCCAGCGCCGGGCTCGATGAGTCGCCCTTCACCGTCAGGTCGAACGTCTTGCGGTGGAGCGAGTCGAGCTGATCGGGGAAGAGCGTGACCAGTTCCTCGATGGCGTCGTGCTCGAAGATAACCCGGAACTCGTGCGTCGTGTGAATCGACTGTTGCAGGGTCAGCGAATGGAAGGAGGAAATGCGTTTACCCTCGACGAGCAGCGTGGTTTCCGTAACGATAGAGTAGACCGGCATGAGGTAAAAAAGGAGGAGTACGAACCACTGTCTGCGCCGGCTTACGAAGACCAAAAACCGGCATAAAATCGGGCATCAGAACTAAGCACGCCGAATGTAAGAAAAGGCTTGTCCATTACCAACCAAATTTGTTTATTGGTTAGCGTTTATAGCGCACCCCTCTTTTTTACCCAACAACCCACTGTGAATCAGACATTTTATCAGCTACCGATCCGATTTGGACCCTTGATGGCCGGGCGCGAGCTACCCACCTGCGGAGCCGGCACGTCCATCGCCCAAACGCTCTATCTGCTGCTCTATACCCAGTACGGTGAACTGCGCGCCGATCGCTCGTTTGGCTGCCAGATCTGGGACCTTACCTACGACCGAACGGTCAGCACCAACGACTGGATGACGGGGCTCTGCGAGTCGCTCGAAGCGGCTATCCGACGCCATGAAACCCGCCTGCGCAACCCCCAGGTCAGTGTGCAGTTTCTACCCGTCGACCATCGGATCGACCCGCTGCCCGTCGACTTTCAGCGGACGGTCGTCGTCACGGTCAATGCGCTGCTCGACGCAACGCAGGAGCCCTTCCGATTCTCGACCCGGCTCTACCTCGGTCAACTGTCGATGCGCTGAGCGTCGTATCTGCTTCACCCTTTTTGGACGTACCATGGCACTGAGCGATCAGCGGTCTTTTTACACGCAGGAAGCCATCCGGCAGCGGCTGCTGCTCCACCTGATTCAGATGTGGGGCGTGCGCGACCTCAACGCGCTCGACACCTTTGTGCGCATGCTGGTCGATACGCTGGCCAACGAAATTTATAAGGTCAGCAACGAGTTCATCGGCTCGGAGGTGCGGGTGCTGGAACGACTGGCCGATCTGCTCACCCCCGATCTGCTGACCGTACCGCGTCCGGCCCACGCCATCATGCAGGCACACCCGGCCGAACCGGTGCTGGAGCTGACCGCCAGCCAGAGTTTCCTGTTTCAGCAACGGTACGCGTCGCAGTTGATGGGTGAACTCGACAGTGTACGCGATTTATTTTTCGCCCCCGTCGACTCGGTTCGGCTGGTCGACGGACGGGTGGCCTATCTGGCGGCCGGGTCACACCTGCACGCCATTCATCCGCAGTTGGGCAAACGGCTGGTGGCGCAGACCCTACCCATGCAGGCGATCCCGCCCCAGACACTCTGGATCGGGCTGGCACTAAACCCGGCGATCGAGTCGCTGGACCGCGTCAACTTCGCGTTTAACTGGCCAACGGAGATCGACGCCCAGCCACTGTTTCCGCTGCTCAAGCTCAGTAACTGGTACCTCAACGGCGCGCGACTCGCTACCGTGCCGGGCCCGGCCTACGAACACCGGGCGCAACCCATCGCCTACGGTCCGGCGCAGCTACTGACCGAATACGACATCAATTACCAGCTGGAAGCCGACATTCGGCAGACCTACCAGTTGCGGTTCATGCACGTGGGGTCCTCCGCCACGGCGCAGCTTGACGACATCCGGCAGGCGTACCCGGCTGACGTTGCCGATGCCTTCGGTGCGAAAGCCCTGGAGCCGCTCAACGGGGGTGCGCTGGTCTGGCTACGCGTGACCTTTCCAGCACCGTTCGACGCAAACGTACTCGACAAAATCACCGTCGACCTCAATGCCTTTCCGGTGCTGAACCGCAGGGAAAACCGGATGCTGTATCGCACGACGGCCAACTTCAACCTGCTACCGCTGCGGACCGGACCGTTCGAAACGCTGCTGATGGTCAAGACCGTAGTCGACAGCAAGGAGCGCGTATTTACCCCCTTCCCGGCCCACCAGGCCGACCACATCAGCGAGGGCAGCTACGTCACCCGGCGTGGTGGTGTCGAGCGGTTCGACGTACGGAACGCCCGCGAGCAGCTTACCTTTCTGCTCGAACTGCTGCGCGACGAGTCGGTGGCTTTTGCCGTCTACGGCCAGGACACCATTCGGCTATTACTGACCCAGTTGCAGGAACAGCTCGATCAGCTACAGCGCAAGGTACAGACCACCCCGACGCCCCCCATTGCCCTGAATCAGTACGTGCTGTTCAAACCCTACGAAGAAGGCGATACTATGCAGGTCGATTTCTGGACGACGAACTGCGAACTGGCCAATCGGCTTCCGGCCGGCACCCCACTGCAACCGTTCAACACCGACAGTCTCAACAGCGACAGCATTCGGCTGCTGACCGGCACCAATGGCGGGCGCGACCGTCCCTCGGCCATGCACCGGGTGCAGACCTACCGCTACGCCCTGATGAGTCACCAGCGGCTGGTCACGCAGGAAGACGTACGGTCCTTTTTTCATTACGAACTGGGGCCCCTGCTCGACTCTGTCCGGATCAGCAAGGGCGTGGCGATCGGGCAAACGCAGAAAGAAGGCCTGATGCGCACCGTCGACATTACCCTGCACCCGGCCGCCGACAGTACGCTCACCCCCGACGAGTGGAAAGTCGTACTGGAAGGCTTACAGCAAAAGCTGGTGCAGCGATCCGGACAGGTAACGCCCTACCGGCTGTTTCTGGCTGAACCCACCACCGTTGTTTAACCTACTAGCGAAGAATCAAGTACATGCAGTTACGTCTATGGTTTTTGGTTGTGTTGCTGCTGTCGTCGGCCAGGCCCCTGGTTGCGCAGGATTCGCTCGCCTTCTCCGCCAATCCGCTCGTCCTGACCCAGCCCAGTACGATCAGCGCGTCGGACATGGCCCGGTGGCGGCTCAGTGGCTACGTGGGCTATACCATTAACCCTCAGCCCGATTACAGAGAGCTATACCTGACGCGGGGGATGCACGCCAGTCTGGCAGCCGACTATTTCTTCAATCGTAACCTGGGCCTGGGCCTGCTGCTTGGCTACCAGAATCTGGCGGTAAGCGACGCCTACCGCAACGACCCGTCGATTCCGGTGGCACCCGTCATTCCCCGCGTTTTCCCCCTGACGTCGCTCCACAGCTTTATGCTGGCGGTCGGACCGGCGCTGTCGTTTCCGCTGGGTAGCCGGCTGTCGTTCAACGTCGAACTGCGGGGCGGCCTCTTCTACAACGATGCCCCCGTGCTGGGTTCGTATTCGCTGGGGGGCGGACAGGATGAATCGCTGACCGGCCGGGTCGAGACGTACATCTCATCGAACGATCAGCGCGGCCGCTGGGGTGCTCTTGCTTTTGCGGGCTTGCAGTACCAGATAACCCCACAGGTTAGCATGGGCGTGGCGGCCAACAGTTCCCTTAGTTCGTTCGGCTACAATCAGATCGGGCAGAGCGGTTACTTCAATCAGTACCGCGTGTCGCTCAACACGTTCGGGGTACAGGCATCCGTCGCCTACCGGTTCTCACCCGTGCGTCGGCAGGCCAAAACCGTTCAGCCCCCCGTCGTACCGATGCCAGTCTGTTACGCACCCATCCTCGACGTTACCCAGCCCAGTCTGTACGAAGTGGGCGCGGGGAGCCGGCCTTTGTTCCGCTGGCGCAGCGGATCGCCGGTATACACGGAGGGCGAGCAGTACGTGTTTCGGCTGTACACGCTGCCGGGCAATAAGCTGATCTACGAAAAGATGACGAAAGACATGCAGGTAGCCTGGCCCGCGCAGGTTATTCTACCCGACAGCAGCAGCTATTTTTATTACTCGCTGTTTACGAGCCGCACCGACGAACTGGAGCGGACTTGCCGCAGCGAGCCGGTGGTCGGCACGAAAGGTTTTTACCTGCGCACGGCAGCCGACAGGAAGCCAGCAGCCCCGCGCGAAACCGTCATCGAATACAGTCGGAAGCTTTACGAACTGCACAGCATGCCCATCGCCAAACCCGATTCACAAGCGGTTGCCAAAGTGGCTAAACCGCTGCCAGCGCCCCGCCGTCGGGGTGCCCCGGCAGCGCGTCCGGTACCGGTGCCTGTCCCCGACTCCATCCGACTGGGGATTCGCATCGTGCCAACGCTGGTCTACGAAGGAGTATCACAGCAGGCCGACTTTACCTGGCCCGATAGCCTGGCGACGCCCGCCGAACCGACAGTGTATCAGTACGTTGTCGGCCGAACAAACAGCCGCACAAGTCCGACCCAGATTCGCTACCTGATCGTTGAACCCGACGGTTGTACGTCATTTATCAGCGAAGCCACGAAAAACCGCTACCTACAGTACCACACCACAACCGATGAATCGACTCCCCCCACAACGGAACCACCCGCGACGACACCGACGGATAAGGGGAAATAGCTTACCCCCCGCCCCCTGAAGGGGGAGAAGTTTGCGCGCTAATCTCCCCCTTCAGGGGGCGGGGGGTAGACGTAGCGGGATAGAATAGAGCCTCCTACGGGGTTCGAACTTGCGACCTATACTTCTGGGGAACAAACGGGGGATACCGGCTTACAAAAACGAATTGAAGCCCAGGTACGATACGGCCGGGCGGGGAGTATCGGGTGCCGGGGGGACGGTCTCCACCGAGATCATCACTTCGGTCGACACCGGCAGAAAATAACCGACAAGGTCATGCAGCAACGAACGCGTTTTGGTATGGGGCAGAAAGTCAGCAACACGGTCGTCGGGCACGGGCCCCACGACGAGGTGAATCTCACGGCTGTCTTCAAAGCGGTCGCCCAGCACCGTGTCGATACCCAGCCGACTGTTCGACAGCGTCGGCAGGCCGTCGACGCGGGTCGACTGATGCCGGTGCGCGCCAACCGTCAGCCGAACGGGGACGTCGAGAAAGAGGTGCAGAAACCGGCCGAACCAGTCGAGGTTACTGCGCAGCTGGTGCAGCCACGGCAGAATCTGCAAAAAAATACCGGCCTGCGTCGGGGTCATGTCGTTCAGAATCGGCCAGTGTTCGGCAACCTGATCGATAACGGCGGTCGCGCCACTCAGGTGGTCGACGGCATTGTCGTAGTGTACCGAAAGCGTACGGAGGTAATTCAGTTCGGCATCGAAGGGCAGAAAAAACAGGCGGGACTGCCGCTCCTGCTCCCGGTCGTGGCGGAGGTCGTCGAGAATTTTGTCGGCATTGGCCGCATTAACGGGGTCTTTCGGGCGAAAAAACAGGTAATGCGGCAGCATGTCGAACAAACCTTCGCGGGGCGTGTCGATGCGTTTGTAAATAGAGGTCGAGCCGGCGAGCAACCAGTCGCTGACGTCCTCGATGTCTTTGGAATAAGCCCGGCTGTACAGCCCGGTCGGGTTAATCACGATGCACTCAGGCGTCACCTGCTGATCGGCCAGCGAAGCCGCCAGCACTTCGGCTTTGAAGTCGACATCGAGCAGATCGAGGAAGTAAGGCGAGGAAACGGGCGCAGACTGATGCATGCAAAGAGGAAGGCGTATTGCCACAACAAGGTAAGTAGTTTCTGACAGAAGCGCAGCGGGAATTGAATGAAATCATTGAATCATAAAGAGATCAGCCGGGCGTTCAACCGGTTTCTGGTCTGGTTTGCGGGATTACTGGTACTGACGACCGCCTGTGTTTACTCGTGTCAGCGCACGAGTGAGCAGCAGGCCACCCAGTTGATCCGCCAGAAAGAAGCGTTTGATCGCTATTACATCATCGACGCCACCCTGTCGGATCGGGTCGACTCGCTGTACACGTACATGAGTATGCTCAACACCAGTCAGATTCGGAACGACCGGCAGATGCAACGGCTGATTACCAAGAAGAAAGAAGAGTTTATCCGACAGGTCAACCAGGAACAGCAAACGCAGAAATACTTCACCGTATACAACCGGCTGCTGGGCCACATCAACGAAATGCTCCTGGTGAAAGACTCCCTCAACCGGGCCATTTTACAGGAAAGCGACATGCGTGAAGACTTGAAAAACTGCCTCGACCGGGCCGTCGAACAGCACCGGCAACGGAAGCGGTAGACACCCTTGGGGGCTCTAAAAGCGGCTATGCTATAGCTCTTTTTTACCCCCCGCCCCCCTGAAGGGGGAGATGCTCATTCGCAGAACACTCCCCCTTCAGGGGGGCGGGGGGTATGGTCGACCAGCACTCAACAATCCTACTCGATGCTTCGGGAACGGGGTAGACCATCGACGAACTGTTCAGAAATTACATATGGATACTTTTTTTCGACTGACCATGCGCGAACGGCGGCTACAGTTTCTGTACCTGCTGGCAGCGATCGGCATACTAACATTGCTGACAAGCTGGATCGTCTTCCGCAACCAGAATTATTCGAGTGACGAAGCCGATTACCTGTCCGAACAGATTCGGGGGAAGGAACAGATGTTGAAAAAACAGCTGGCAAACCTGCCCCTGCTCGACTCGGCCTACCGGTCGATCGTCGCCTACCGGCCGGAGGTGAACGCCATCTTCGTGGAAGTCGACATCGAAGAACACCTGAACGAAATCCGGCGGCTGTCGGCTCCGCAGGCCGATGGTACCCGCTTCCGGGCGTTCGCGCAGATTGCGGACTTCTACAAAATGATGTACGTCGACAAAAAGGTGGTCTGGAGCAAGCAGTCGAACATCGGCTTGTTCCAGAAACAACTCGACGACTGTGGCGTCGGCATGTTTCCGGGCGTCGCCACGCCGGGTGCGGCTGCACCGGGCGTAGCGACATCCGGTGCAGCGGTAGCGCCATCCACACCCCGACTTCGTTAAGCGCCATGAACAGCAAGATGACCTTGTCGGCGCGGGCGTTTCTACTGGCACTGGTGGCCCTGGCGGGACTCTATGCCTACACGGCCGACCCGGCCATTCAGGCTAGTATCTACCCGCTTCAGCAGGTGGTGGGGCAGCCTATTCGCTACACCGACAGTACCGCGCAGGCCGACGACTGGCACTGGGAGTTCGGCAACGGCCAGGATACCCACCGGGAGAAAGGGCTGTTTACCTATTACAAACCCGGCACGTACCTGATCCGCCTGACCGTCAACGAAACCAGCACCAAAACCTTCACGGTCGTCATCAAGCCCAAACCCGTTGCCGACGACGAAAACGCAGTCGTACGCATCCAGGGACCCACGTCGGGCTACGAAGACGAGAAACTTGTGTTTACCGCCGTCGGTGGGCAGGCCAGTCAGTATACGTGGCGGTTCGGGTCCAGCGGGCAGGTCGATTCGCGCGAGCAGACAGCTATCTACAGCTATCCCCGCGAAGACAATTACGGTCGCCCCAAGCGCTACACGGTCGAGCTGCTGACCGATGTAACCAAGTACCCGATTCGTCAGCAGGTGACCATCTACCGGGGCTACAACAAATTCGACCCGCCGGTCGACTCGCTCGATTTCGTCAGTGACGACATCCGGCGGCAGTTGCAGCTAATCGCTGACGGCAGGCCGTTCAACACCCATTACGACTACCTGCTGCGCAAGTACCTCTGCAACCGCAACAATGCGCTCGTGCGCACCAACGGCACGAAAGCCAATGACTTTTACTCGTACTGCATGGGCCTGCAGTTCGACCGGGGCGTTAAAGTCGACGCCGTATCGGTCGTGTCAGACACGGTGTCGTCCTGCATCGTTCGACTCGACGTTACCCAGCACAAACCATGAGTTCGTTTCTTTTTCACCGTGCGCGTTTTCTGTTCCGGCTGCTTCTCGTAGCGGGCGGATTGGGCATAGCCGGACACGCATGGGCGCAATTGCCGTTTCTGTTTCCGCGCGTGGCCCAGCAACCCGACAACCTGGTTCCGGTAGCCGTAAGTGGTGCTGCAAAAGCGAAAATTACCGTCACCAAAGAAGGCGTCGGCGGTGCATTTCCGCCACCCGGTGGCGTACCCTGGGTCGTGTTCTCGGACCGGAATAACAACAATACCTACCGCAGCACCAACGCCACTACCCCCTTTCGTAAGGCGAATTTCATGGACGCCTTCTACGTGCTGAAGGAGCGGAATGGCTACCTGAAACTGATCAAGTACGACCCGGCCCTGCCTATCGGCAACAAGTTTTCCAGCCGGGCCATCACCAACCGGAAGGCAGTGGTTTATTACGGCTGGGCACCCAAAGACCGTTTTCTGCTCACTAGCCAGAGCAGCCGGTCAGGCGCGCAGAACCGGCCCCAGGTCGTCAGTGCCGTGCTGGCCCAGCCCGCGCTGCTGACTAACCCCGACCGCTATTTTTCCAACGACTCGGTCCGGCTTTTTGCCGATCCGGGGCAGCAGGTGCCCATGAAGGAACGGATGCGGCTCTACGAACTGGCGTACGTCTATAAGCTGTCAGAAACGCGTCGGCAGGCGCTGGTGGGTCGGGCCTCCTGGTTTCCGACCGACAGCATCAAACAGGTGCTGATGGGCTGGATGCCGGTCGAGCTGGTGCAGCCCATCGGACAACGCCTGTTCCTCGAAGCCGACACGGTCCGCTACCCAACCGAATCGGTGCCGATGTTCCGGTCGCTGGCCACGGCGCTGCGCCGGGAAACGGACTCACTGGTCGTGAATCGCTTCTTCCCGGCCGTATCGTGGAACCGGCAGGGACCTAAACATCCAGTCCTGAGTCAGCTTAGTCCGCGTGGTAGTGTGCCGCTGGTGCTGACCGATGCGCAAACTCCGCTGGTCGAACGGCGACGAATTCCGGTGCTGAACGTGTTGGGTAAACCCATCGCGCAGCAGACGCTCGACGAGGTAGCCGAACGCAGCAACCGCTACAACCTGATCTATGTTGTCGAAGGCAGCTCGGCCATGCAGCCGTACTGGGGGGAGCTGCTCAACACCATTCAGTTTACGATTACCCAGCTGGCGCAGGACACCACACAGGCCGTCGATCTTCGGGTGGGTGCGGTGGTGTACGATGGCTACAAGCGGCAGGATATGGGCAGTGGCGACAGTCGAACCATGATCGCGCGGGGGTCCGTCGATCCGACGCCACTGACGACCAACTCGACCTACCTGCTCAACGAGTTGCGGAAAGCCACCCCGCCCTACAATCCCCGGGCGACGAACGAAGCGAAGGGCGTCCGGTTGGGGGTAATCCAGGCGCTGACCATGTTTGCCGACTATCCCGGCGAAAACAACATCCTGATTCTGGTCGGCATCAACGGTGACGTCCAATCGATCAGCAGTGGCACGCAGGTCGTCAATGCCCTGCGGCAGGCCGAGTGCCGACTGCTGTCGTTTCAGGTCTATGCGGCACCGGGCAACATCGCGAACAACTTCGTCGTCCACTCGCGCGAGCTGGCCCTGCAAATCGCCGACAAAAGTAGTGCAACCAAGAAGAACCGGCTCGTCCGGCCCGACATGGTGACGCTCACCAACGAGTTCAACCTGAAGCTGGGCGATCGCAACGTATACCAGCTGGCCTATCCCGACCGCAGCATGGTCCCCGGCTGGGTACTGTTCCCCCGCAAAAACCAGGCGCTCCCCTTCCGCGAACTGTATGCCGCCACTGACAGCCTGTTCAAGCAGGTAACCGACGAATCGCGGGCTGTCCTGTCGGCGCTGGAAAGCACGATCGGTCAACTCGAACCGCTGGGCGAGCGCGTCAACCCGCGCCTGTCGCCGGTGTACGCGTCGGCGGGGGTTGCCCTGCCGACCAACGCAGCCCCGCTGATGCCGCTGGCGGCTTACCCTTACCTGACGCGGGCCTACACGCCCGTAGCCATCAAGGGCGGGCCACGCTGGAAATTCACCGCCCTGCTCCCCCTCGACGAGTACGACGGTATCAGCCGGGCGCTGGAACAACTCAGTGGCGACGACATTGACCCGGCTTCCTTTGCCGACCGGCAGCGGCTGCAACGGCAGTATCGCCGGGTGGTCGAGTCGGTGGGCCTGCCGACCGATTCGCTGGTGACGCTGGACCAGGTACTCTGGCGGCTGCTCGATTTACCCGTGGCGAATCCGCTGTTCCGGCGCATCCCCGTCAACCAGGTCAACGACCGCGCCATCCTGTCCGATGCGCTGCTGAATCAGGTGTTGTACCTGCTCCGCGAACGACGCGACTACTTCCGCCGGATTCCCACCTTCCGCAACAGCCGGTTCATGTCCAACAACCGGACTTACTACTGGATCAGCGAAGACCTCTTTCGATAACCCTCTCCCCCTACTCCCATGCGTCAGCTCCCGCTTCACACGTCGGTCGAAAAAGCCCTGCATATCGCCCGCGCCCTTGCCCGCGAATACCACAACGATGCCGTTTCGTCGGCGCACCTGCTACGGGCCCTCCTGCACGACGACGTGGGGGGCACGGCCCTGCTCACAGCCATGCAGCACGATGTCGCCTACATCTTCGACTGGACGGATGTCTGGCTGGAAGAACTGCCCCGCTCGGCGCACCTGCTGACCGAACCTGACCACGACGAATCCGTCGATCGGGTGCTGACCGAAGCCGATTTCCTACGCATCAAGCTGGGGCTGGATTACATCGAACTGATCTGCGTACTGGCCGCCCTGACCAAGCCCGGCATCGGCTTTACGGCCAATCAGTTGCGGTCGTTGCCGTTGCAGGAACGCGACCTGCTCGACCGGTTCCTGCGCGATATGTCGACACCGCCGGTCAGCAGCCCGTCGGCCAATGGTACAGCGTCGAACGGTGCAGCCGGGCAGGTAGCGCCGACCGGGCAACCCAAGTTCTGCGTCGACAAGACGGCGCAGGCCCGCAGCGGCAAGCTCGACCCAGTTATCGGTCGCAAGCAGGAGATGCGGACCATGCTCGAAATTCTGGGGCGACGCAGCAAACCCAACGTCATGGTCGTCGGTGATCCCGGTGTCGGCAAAACGGCCCTGATCGACGGGCTGGCCCAGCTGATCGTGGCCGGTCAGGTACCCGCCCGGATGAAAAACGCCATCCTGCTCGAACTCGACCCCGGTGCGCTCATCGCGGGCGCGTCGTACAAAGGTGAAGTGGAAGACCGGCTTAAGACCGTCATCAAGGCCGTCAAACAGTACGAACGGTGTATCCTGTTCATCGACGAAATCCACATGCTGCTCGACCCGAAAGGATCGGCCGGCAACGGCGTCGCGAATCTGCTGAAGCCCGAACTGGCGCGGGGTGAACTGACCGTTATCGGTGCGACGACACCCGAAGAATACCGCAAGCTGATCGAACCCGATCAGGCGCTGAGCCGCCGGTTTGAGCTGCTGACGGTGGGCGAGCCAACCGAAATCATGGCCGAACGGATGATGCGCGGGCTGGTTCCGGCCTACGAACAGCACCATCAGCTGACGATTCAGGCCGAAGTGATTCCGACGAGTGTCCGGCTGGCCCGGCGCTACAGCAAGGAACGCCGACTGCCCGACTCCGCCCTCGACCTACTCGACCGCACGATGGCCGCCGTCCGCATGGCGCTCGAAACCTCGGCCACGGAACTGGCGCAGCTCGAAGCCGACGTGCGCGCCCTACAGGCACAGGATCTGAGCCCCGACGACGCCCTGGCCGAATACCGCTGGCTCGACACGCTGCTGACGCACCAGATCAGCCCCGTGCTGCTGGGGCAGTGGGAAGACGAAACCGACCCGGCCGAACTCGAAACCGCCGACGCGTATCACGACTATGTTCTGGCCAAACTGACCCGTTTTCAGGAACTGGCCGGTCAGCAGGAAGCCATTATCTCGACCAACGACCTGGCGGCTGTCGTGGCCCACAAAACCGGGATTCCGATGGGTAAGGTACAGGCGCAGGAGAAAGAGCGGCTCCTCTCGATGGAAAGCGTGCTGCAACGCCGGGTGGTGGGGCAGGACCACGCCCTGCACGCCCTGTCGGACGCCATCCTCGAATCGCGCAGTGGCCTGCAACGGGCCGGTCAGCCCATCGGCTCGTTCTTCCTGCTGGGCCCGACAGGGACGGGGAAAACCGAACTGTCGAAGTCACTGGCCGATTTTCTGTTCAACGACGAGCGGGCGCTGATTCGCTTCGACATGTCGGAGTTCAAGGAAGAACATTCGGCGGCTCTGCTGTACGGTGCTCCTCCAGGTTACGTGGGCTACGAGGAAGGCGGACTACTGGTCAACAAGATTCGCAAGCAGCCCTATTCCGTCGTCCTGTTCGACGAAATTGAAAAGGCGCACAGCTCGGTGTTCGACGTGTTTTTGCAGATCATGGACGAAGGACGACTGAACGATAAGCTGGGCCGCGAAGGCGACTTCTCCAACGCCCTGCTCATCTTCACGTCCAACATCAGCAGCGAGTGGATTACGCAGGAGTTTCAGGCCGGGCGTATGCCTACCTCGCAGCAGTTGATGAGCCGCATGACGGGGCAGTTCCGACCCGAGTTCCTGGCCCGCATCACCGAGATCATTCCGTTCTCCCCCATCCAGGAAGCCAACGTCATCCGCATCTTCGACATTCAGCTGGCGCACCTGCACAAAAGCATGCAGCAGCAGGGCATCGACCTGATCGTTTCCGACGACGCCCGGCGGCAGCTGGCCCTGCAGGGATTCACGCCACAATATGGTGCCCGCCCGCTGGCCGACATTATCCGCAACCAGCTCCGCCGACCCGTTTCCCGCCTGATTATCAGCGGAGAACTACAAAAAGGCCATCTACTCAACGTAGGCTGGAACGACGCAACGGGCGAACTCACCTGGGCGATTTCTTGACTAAAAACAGCCGTAGCCACGATGAGGCTGTACGTTGAGTAATCGGTCGAAAACCGTTTACTCAACATGTAAATCGACGTATCCAAATAAACAGACCGTTTGTTTGAAAACGCTCCCCGTGGCTGGTTAGATGCCTTGCGACCCCTCCTCTTCTGGCTAGATTTGACCAAACTAAATCTAGCCAGAAAAACATGTTTGACTTCGAAATTGGTGGCAACGAGATCAAGCCCGAATCAGCGGAGGGCATTGCCAGTATTCCCTTCAACCGCACGCTGCTCGCTCAGAAACTCACGCAGGAAGCTCCCGTCAATCCCGAAGTGGTGTACGGTCTGAAAACCGTCGAAGCAGTATTCGACCACTACAAACCCGAGGTGGCCGTTGAGATGGAGTCGATCGACGGTATGCCCGTCAAAGAAACCATGCAGTTCCGCAGCGTAGCCGATTTCCGCGTGAAAGAAATGGTGGCCAGCAGCCCGTTCCTGCGCTCGGCCGATGCCCAGTATCAGGAGTATACGCAGATCGGCCGCCGACTACAGGGCCACCGCATTCTGCAAACCGCCCTCAGCAACCCCGACACCAAAGCGGCCCTCATCGAGACGCTACAGGCGCTCGTAGCGGAACTCGACGAAAACGACAAGGCCGACGCCTAAGCCAACTTTTAGAACCTTCTTTCTCTCAATCACTCCCATTCCTTTTCTATGGAAAGCGAACCAGCAGTACCCAAAACCAAAGCCGACGCCCGGCCCTCAACCGCCGTTAGCCGCCCCACCGCCCTCCCCGGCCTCGGTGCCCTGTCGGCCTTCGGCGGCTATGCGTTTATCGAGAGCTTTATCGACAATTCGCAGAACCTGAACCCCGATCGCAAAGCCCGTAAAAAAATCTACCTCGGCGACGAAACCAAGGTCAACGACCGGGCGGTGCTGAAAGAAAAACTTAAGCTCTGGATCGAAGTCCTGCAATCGTCGGACAACCAGAACGAAATGCTCGATACGGCCAATAAGAAAGCCGCTGAGGTCGAGCAGAATCTCCAGAAAAACCTGCTGACGGCGCTGGAAACGACCCGCGAACTCGAAACGAGCTACCGGGCGCTGTCGCTGTTCTATAAAAATACGGAAGGCGAAAAGCTGTCGAACGTATCGGTGATGAACGCCAGCTTCGACCAGCTGACCGACCTCGACAACCCCCGCTTCATCGACCATGTGGCTAACGAGCTGAAGCAGCAATATGACCGGCTCGACCTGCGGCAGAACTACTCGCTGCTGGTGGTACCAGGCTTCATGGGCTCGAACGCGGTGCTGGAAAAATGGGGTAAAATTGCCCACGCCAATAAGGTAACGCTCTTCACCGACTTCGCCGACCTGGAAAGCTCCGACGACGTCATCGACCTGTTCAGCACGGCCAACATGAGCGGTGCCGAACTGTTCCGGTCGAGCATCGTCATGACCTGTAACTGGCTCGTTGGTCGCAGCAAAGTGGCCGAAGTGGGTGAAACCGAGCACCTCTACGTCCCCCCCTCCGCAGCCCTGGCCGGTAAGATCTACTACACGCTGATGTCGCAGGTAACGGCGGGCAAGAAGCACGGTGGTATGAACGAAGTGCCGGGCGTCCGTTTCCCGCTGCGCAAAAGCGAACTGTCGGCGGTGGAGCGGCTCAACCTCGTACCGATGATCGACGAGTACGGCCGGGTCATGGCCTTCGGCAGCAAGTCGCTCTTCAACGGCGACAATATGGGCTTACAGACCTACTCGGTCGTGCGCGTATTCGACTACATCGTGAAGGTGCTGTTCGACTTCCTCAACCGCCGGGCGTTTGAAAACTGGAACTCGCTGATCGAAGCCGACCTGCGCCGTCAGATCGCCGGTTTCCTCGACAGCATCAAAGGGCCCGACAAGCTCATCGATCAGTTCCGCATCATGCGCCTGGAACGCGACGACAAGATCAAAGACCGGATCTACCTCGACATCCGGCTGACGCCGTACTTCCCCGCCAAGAGCTTCGTCATCCGGCTCGACGGTCGGCGGGGCGACGACGTCGAAAGCCCGGAATGGGTATCTGACTACGGTCAACTGTAGTTTTTAAACACCGAGGAACGGAGGTCTCACAGAGAAAACAGAGCGAATGATTGTAGCTATTATATCGCTCTGTTCTCTGTGTTCTCAGTGCCTTCTCCATTCCTCTGTGTTTAAACCGTAAACCCTCACCAATCAATTCATACCTCTTAATCCAGACAACAGCATGCCATACTCAAGTAAGATCAAGCTAGGAGCCGACGAATACGACATTCTTGGCGGAGACATCGGCTTCACGCGGAGCGTCGACGTAAAAGGGCGGCCATCCAGCCACGTGATGGGCGGTCAGTTCTCCTTCACGGTAGAGGTGACCGATAAATCATCCCTGGTAGAGCACATGGTCAATTCGCAAAATAAGCCGTTTGACAAAGGCTCACTGGAATTCACCGATGCGGGTGACGACGGGGTAACCCGTAAGTTTGAATTTACAAATGCATACATCGTCAATTACTCGGAATCGTTCTCGGTAGCGGGTAATGCCTATACCTGTTCGCTGACCCTGTCGGCCGAAACGATCAAAATTCAGAATGCCCTGTTGGACCAACGGTGGCCTAAAAAATCCTAATCCTCCTACCCACTAACAGTACCACGATCATGGCAGATGACAACGTAGGGTTTACCGCCCAGCTTACCATTAAAGCTGACAAATTTGACGTGCTCAGTTTTGGCACGTCGTTCTCTCGGGATTTCGATCAGAAAGGGCGGCCGTCGTCGGCGGTTCGGGCGGGCGACATGTCGCTCACGCTCGAGATAACAGAAAAAGAAAGCCTGATTGACCTGATGGTCAATGCCCAGAACAAACCCATCGAAGAAGGTAAAATCGAATTCTGGCAATCCGGCAAAGACGCCGTTTTCCGGACCGTCAATTTCAAGAACGGGTATATCAGTAGCTACAAAGAAGGGTTTCAGCCCGCTGGCTCCAGTAACTTCAGCGCCGACATCTCCATCACCGCCGAGAAGATCGATATTGGCAACGCCAAGTACGACGCGGGCTGGCCGATCAATAGCTAAGACGTCCGTATGAGCAGGTTGTGGCTGTGGTGGGCATTGCTGGGCGTGTGGGTAACGGGGTCCGTGCTGGTCCACCTGTTCTACATCAAACGCATCCGGTTCTCGACCGAACTGGTCCTGCCACCCATCCGCATCGTCGACGGTACGCAGCTACGGTTGCGACTACCCGGCAACCTGTTTCATCAGGGCGAAAGCAGGCTGCGCCCCCTGGGTAATCGGTCGGCCCTCGACACGCTGGCCGATTACCTCAGACGCAACCCGCGTCGGCTACTCATCGTAACGGGTTACCACACCCCCGCCGAAAGCCGCCAGACGCTGACCGGCAATCTGGGCGCGTTACGGGCGCAGGCCGTGCAGGACTACCTGCTTGACGCGGACGTCCCCGACGAGCAGCTGGCGATTCGGGGGCAACAGGCCGAGTCGTTTCCGGTCATCCGCGACTCCACCAGTGCGCTGTCGTTTGCCTTTGCGCCGATTCGCATCGACGCCGACTGGCTGGCACGGCATCAGTACTACGTCGATCTGGTTCACCCGCTTCAGCTGTACTTCCCGACGGGAAGTACGGCATACATCCACACCCCAGACAATGACCGGTTTGCCCATGAAGCTGTTGCTTATCTGCGTATCCACCCGCGCGAACGGCTCCGCATCACGGGTCATACAGATAGCGTGGGTACCGTCGCCGGTAACCTCCGGCTGTCGCGGGCGCGGGCGATGGCGGTACGGGATCAGCTCGTAAAACAGGGTGTCCCCAGGCGGCAGTTTACGGTGATAGCCATGGGCGATAAAAACCCCATTGCGCCGAACGCCCTGCCCGAAGGCCGCGAAGCCAACCGGCGCGTCACGCTGGTCATAGTCCAACGCTAATATGTTCGATCTGAATCCGTATCACCTCCAGAACGCCAGCCTGTTGCACTTCCTGATGCTACAGGGTACGGCCCTGTTGGGGTACCTGATCTTCAGCCACTATTACGAGCAGCGCCTGCGTAACCTGATGACCACCCGGCGGCTGTTAGAGACCGATACCGACGGGATACCACTTATCGAACCCGAGGTTGAAGAAGTGTTCGTCGTGACGCCCGGCAGCGACGACCTGAAAGAGATAGCGGGCATCAATGCGAAAGCCGAAGCCATTCTAAACGGCATCGGCATTTTTCGCTTTGAGCAACTGGCCCAGACGCCCGTTACGACGGTGCGCCGGGTGCTGGCCGAACACGGACCGCTATTGTTTACCTACGACCCCGTCACCTGGCCCGGTCAGGCCGGGCTGGCCGCCAACGGGCGCTGGGACGAACTGCGCAGCTGGCAGGAACAGATGCGCCGGGGCAACAACCTGGACTATACCCACCTGCTCTCCTGATGAATCCGCTGAACCCCTGGGTTGCCCTGATCGAAATGCTCTTTTTGCTGGGAGCCGCCTTTACCCTGGGCTGGGGCATCGCTTACCTGCGCTACCGCAAGCCTATCCAGACGCAGCAGCGGGCGATCGATCAGTTTCACCGGAAGACCAGCGGCTTTACCCATACAAAGGACACCTAACGACGGCCCGTTTTGGAAGAAGTACTTCATATCATTACCAATGCATCGCTGATTCAGCAGGAACTCGACTGGCTGGAAGCGGTAATCAGTACGCGCATGAGTCTGTATTTCCAGACTGAGTGCGACTACGACTCCGTCGAGGCCATTCCCATGCCCGACGTCAGCGACGACCCTTCCCCGTACGGTCGTCTGCTTGTCAGTAACGAACTGAACGCCGTAGAACGTCTGGTTCTCATCCTGACATTAACCCCACACATCCGTCCGCAACTGCTCGATTATTTTTTCGTTCGGAATACCGCTTACGACCGGGGCTTTACCGAGTTTGGCGGCATCAAAGGCAAAAACCACAGTGGCTTTCTCCCCACGGGCGAAACAGCCTTATTCCTGCTGGCTGGCGATGATGTTCAACGGCGCGTCCGGCTGCAAACGATGCTGCTGCATGAATCGGTTCTGCTGCGCAAGAACATTATTCGACTGAGCGTAGCCGATCCCGAAGAACCGGCGTTGAGTGCCCCCCTACTGCTGACACCCGACTACGTCGCTTATCTGACCACCGGCGAATTCAGCAAGCCTAACTTCAGCCCCGACTTCCCCGCCAGCCTTGTGTCGACCAACATGGACTGGTCCGACCTGGTCATTGAGTCGCACGTGATGGCCGAAGTGATGGAGATCAAATCGTGGATCGACCAGGCGGATGAATTGATGAAAGACGCGCACCTGAAGAAGTACCTCAAACCGGGCTATCGGGCGCTGTTCTACGGCCCTCCCGGTACGGGAAAGACCCTGACCGCCAGTCTGCTCGGCCGCTCGACCGGGCTGGACGTGTACAAGATCGACCTGTCGATGGTCGTGTCGAAGTACATCGGCGAAACCGAGAAAAACCTCGGTCGGGTATTCGACGTAGCCCAGAGTCGCAAATGGATTCTTTTCTTCGACGAAGCCGACGCCCTGTTTGGCAAACGCTCCGAAACCAATTCATCCAACGACCGCCACGCCAATCAGGAAGTGGCTTACCTGCTACAGCGCATCGAAGATTTTCCCGGCGTGGTCATTCTGGCCACCAACCTGAAAGACAATATCGACGAAGCCTTCGCCCGGCGTTTTCAGTCGATTATCCACTTCCCTGCCCCTAACGCCAGCAAGCGCACGCAGCTCTGGAAACAAGCCTTCAACGGCCCCTACGAGTTGGCTAAAGACGTAGACTTCGAGAGCATCGCCGAGAAGTATACCATCGCGGGCGGAGCGATCATCAACGTGCTACGCTATTGTGTGCTGGCAGCGTCGCAGCACCACCGCCCCATCCGTCAGGACGATATCCTGACGGGTCTCAAAAAAGAATTTCACAAATCGGGCAGGACACTAGAGGATGTGGCCAAGAGTACGAATCGGCGGTATTAACAGACACCCGTATTCATTACATTATAAATACGGGTGTCTAATTGAAATTATAAATCTTTAAGTTCCCGGCTAAATCGTTTACGCTTTAAATAGGCTCTCACTTTTTTGCGCATCATATTTTTTCTCGTTTCCGCTAAAGACTTCCAAGTAATATCTTTATTACGCAGGTTACAGGTCGTGTGACTCTGATGATGCTTCCCTAAACTTGATGTCCATTCTACTTTTTTTCGTATAAATCTAAACCGGCTGTTTAATTTAATAGCATCAAAGGATTTGCCATATTTTTTCGTTAATTCTCTTGCTACGTCATTAAGGGCGGCAAGACGAATATTAGCAGGTGAATCTTTATGGTGAGCAACTGGGGGAGCCTGCAACCGTCCATGTTTATTAGCATAACCTTTCTCGGTACCATCACTATTTAATTTTATAACTCGGCTGGTATGGTAGCAGACGGGCTCTTGGCACGTCAGTTTCGGTGTTTTGTAAACTTTTCGGTGTTTCTTAGCTGTTGCACTGGTTCTTACAATTTCTTTGCTGGCTTTTTTTTCTTCATCGCATGGATCAGCGTCCATTTCTACCACGGGTTTTATTTTAAACCTTTGAAAAAGGTCTTTAAGTGTTATATCAGGATACCCATCGACGAATTCTACAAGCTCACTTTTGGAGACACCTGCCTCATCAAATGTGGCTTTATGACGTTTGTAAATTTCACTACCTGAATAACTGTTCGAACCATCAACAACCTTACGCTGGACCAAAGAGTTGCTACCAACGTAACCATTGAATTGATTCCGGCTGCCTGCAACACGCTGAATCATCTTCGGCATGCCACCCCCCTGCCGGGCCATAACAGCCTGTTGAATAACCCGTTGCTTAACGGCTGTTAGCCGATTATCCGGTACGGTGGTTGTGGCTTTTAGTTGAATAGCCTCACGCTTACTATCCTGGAAGTCTGCTTTGCAGTTTGGTACAACATACGCTTTCATAGTGAGTAATTTTATAAAAGAATCAAGTTATCTTTTACAACAACCTGATTCTTTTATGTATGATTAAATCTATGCCATTTTACAGCTACGCGTTATCGAAAGCAGCGTTCGACAATCGCCGGCCACCAATCGCTGATCGCATAAATCCTTTCATTATATCTTTATCCGGAGCCGGCCCTTCATAATGAGAGGCAATTGCGTCGAGAATCGAGTTAAGTTTAGGATCATTTTCGTCCAACATATCCTCAAGTTTCTTAGCCGTTACGTGCGAACTGTACACACTATCCTTGGTGATAACAGCCCCTCCCCTAAACTTTTCATCGAGTACTAACTCTTGAGAGGATACGCCTTCTTTCCTCCAGTGGTGAATGGTAGTTCTTTCAGCAGACAAAAAAGCACGTACTGGATGAGACGTCAGATTGTTTTCAAGCATAAATTTCTTCGGCCCCATAAACACGCCCTTCTTTTCATCACCAGCATATTCACCTCCCGCCCTGATTGACATACCTACCACGTCATTGCCAAGCATATTCACACGATCTTTATAGTTCAATAAACCGTTTTCGTCGATTGATTTTAAATTGTCCTCACTCGTGTTGTGATAGTATCTGGACTTACCATAAGCCGCTAAGAAGTCAGCCTCTGTATGGTTCGGTTGATCGACGTGATTCGGGATTTGTACGGCCTGATTCTGTCCGGCCGCTGCAGCACGTTTGTGGTTGACGTAGAGTTTACGTCCTCCCAGTGTTATGACGTTTAAAAAGCGCTTCAAATGCTTGTTTCCTTTGCGCTGAATGAGAGGCTCTGCTACGGCGGCACGTTGGGTTACCTGTTGAATATGTGCAGTTTTTTTCAGATGAGCGCTACCGTTAATCGCAGCGTGAAGTGCTTGTTGAGCCACGGCATGACTACTGGTAAAGGAAGCCGATGCTTGACGTTGAGTTACCGAATTAGCGCTGGCTCGGTGGTTGACTAATGCCTGAAATGCTTTCATAAGAGTAGTTTTTTCTGTTGGTCCAATACTTCGCCAGTGAGTTTCATTGGCCGCTACAACCGCTTCCCTACCGGAAAGCAAGCTGGTAGCACATCAGTTTGTATACTGGTTGGTTGATCGATCATTTACTAATCAGCCAGGCATTCACCGCATCGGCTGGATGGCTAACTTGCTTCTGGTTATGATCTATCCAGAAAATTGTGCTTGTTAGTAGTTCTTTCAGAAGAGAATGGGTTACAATCTAGCTACATTCCATCTGCTCGTGCCCCCATTATATCGGCTTCGCGTTCCAACTGCACGTTGTCGTTGACCGCCATTCCATTCACGCCGATAGTGGGCCTAACGCGCCCTTGACGCTGCTGGACTACGTGCCAGGCTTCGTGAGCCAGGTGACGATCCTGGCCCGGAGCCAGGTAGATATCGCTGCCTTGTGCGTACGCTAGTGCGCCTACCCCAGCTGGCTTTGCTGAGTTGTAGTGTACCCGTACGTCATCCATCGACATACCGGAAAGCTGCTCGATACCGGCTTTCAGACCAGCCGGCAACCCCTTTCGCTGGATAATCACTCCTTTCAGGATAGCCACCCGCTTTTGCTGCATCACCTGCCGGGGACTCGTGTCAATTTTTGCCTGTAATGTGCTGGTCCTCGTTCCACCGCTCGACGGCGATGATACCGGGGAAACAATGCGGGTATGAGCAGGCTGATACGTACTGGATGGGTATGACATAGGTGATCGACGGGTTTCAAAACCGTGTTGACAAGGTTGTAAAAAGAACCCGTTCAGCCAACCAGTCCCCACCACTTTTCAAACAAACGGCAGGTAAATTATTTACTCATAATCAGCCATTTACTACGCGAACCTTTCCAGTATCTTTGGCGACCATGATCACTCAACAAACTACGCTTACACGCCACCCCGCCACCGCGCAACTACTGGCCCAAGTTCGGGCGCTGGAAGACACGGTAGCCCAACTGGAAGAAGAGAAAGCGGGATGTCAGTACCAGATCGAGCAGTACTACCGGCTGCTGCGAGGACGAGTGGGCGATCTGCTGACTGAATTACTGGCGGTGCAACTACAGCTTGCCCGACAACGAGCGGGGCAGACAGGTCGGCGGAGCGATGCGGAAGCCGCGCGGGGCTGGCAGGAACGACTCGACAGCACCAACCGGGTTATTCAGGACGCCATCGCGCATCAGCCGGTCGATCTGGCAGAAACGGCACAGCCTGAACTCAAGCGACTCTACCGGCAGGCCGTGACGCTGGCCCACCCCGACCGGCACACGGCCGATCCCGACCGGATGGCACAGGCAACGGCGTTTATGATGCAGCTCAACGACGCCTACCAACGGCAGGACTTCCCCACCGTCCGGCGGCTGGTGCAGGACCTGACCGACGGGCGGCTGTTTCTGGTTCAGGATGACACGACGTACAGCATCGATACGCTCCGGCAGTGGCTACAGCGCCTTACCGATCGGCAGCAGGCGTTGCAGGCCGAGATCGCGCAGTTGACAGCCGAGTCGGCCTACCAGTACATGACTAACGGGACAGACCTAACGGCCCATTTTACCCAACTGCATACGGCGTTGACACAGCAGCTGGCGCAGTTGCAACGGTAGGTATACCACCGTAACTTGCGTACTACTGCCATGCCCGATCAAGCCCCCGTCCGCTCGTCCGCCCTGCCTGTTTCCGACTGGCAGCAGGCGCTGGACACCGTCCTGCAAACGCCCGTAAAAGCCCGGCCCTACTCAGCGCAGATCATGCGGCAGTCGCCCACGGCCTTTCTGTTTCTGATCGATCAATCGGGATCGATGGACGAGCGAACGACCTACCGGGGGCGGGTCCTGTCGAAGGCGGCAGCGGTGGCGCAGATCGTCAATCAGACGCTGCTGGAACTGGCACTGCGCTGTCAGAAAGGCGACGAGGTCCGGCATTACTACGACATCGCGCTTATCGGCTACGGCGGTCTCAACGATGAGCAGGCCGTATCGCTCTGGTCGGGGGCTGCGGTCGGAAAGTTCTTTCTTACCCCCGCCGAACTGGCCGGGGCTACTCTTCGGGTCGATGAAGTGACGGTCGAGCGGAACATCCGGGGGCGGGCGGTAACAGTTACGGAAAAACGGCCGGTCTGGCTCAACGCGGTGCACAACTACCGCACGCCCATGAAAAGCGCGATCTGCCTGGCCGAATCGCTGGTCGGGCAATGGCTGGCAACGCAGCAGGGCAACGATGTCTATCCACCTACGGTCATCAACATCACCGACGGCGTCGCGACGGATGCCACGGCCGATGAACTGCTGGCCTGCTGCGACCGGCTGAAAGCACTGCGCTCGATGGACGGCAACGTCCTGCTGATGAATATTCACGTATCCGACGAGCGGGGCAACAGCATCCTGTTTCCGGCCCGCGCCGACGACCTGGGTACCGATCAATACGCGCGGCTGCTGTACGACATGTCGAGCGAGATGCCCACGCCATACCATGCCGACATCGCCAGTCTGTTCGGGCTCGATCAGCGAACGAGTTACGTGGGCATGTGCAGTAACGCCGACATGGATGCGCTGGTCAAGTTCATGAATATTGGTACACCCACGCAGCACAACCATAGTTTCACCGCCAACCTATCGTCGGAACCGTGACCAGCTACGGACAATCAGTCGGCAAGGAAGCGCCCCTGTACGCTGACAACGAAGACGCGGCTCACGCCAACGATCTGGCCGGTGTGTGGGCGGTAGCCGACGGGGCTGGCGGAACGGGCATTTTTGTCGGCGAGTGGGCACAACATCTGACACAGGGTATCCCGGCGCAGCCGTTTGCCGATCTGAACAAACTGAGCAACTGGCTGGACGGCCACTGGATGCCCTTCTTCGACCGCTACCGGCCCCGCGCAGAAGCGGACCCGTTTATCAATCACAAATTCATGTACGAAGGCTCCGGTGCCACGCTGGCGACGCTTCATCGGCAGGGCGATCGATTGCACTGGTTCGTCTACGGCGATGCGGTTACGGTACGTTACCAACCGACTACTGACAGGCTGGTAGCCGCCAACCCCGACCTGCGTCAGTTCGAGTCGGCCCCGTACCTGCTGAACTGGCTGGATTTCCCCAAAGCAGACGGCATGCAGTCGGGAGTATGGTCGCATCAGCCGGGGCAGCAGTACGCCCTGTTTACCGATACGCTGGGACAGTACGTGTTGATGGCCCATGCCGCTTTGTCGGGCGACACGCCGTCGCTGGCGGCACTGGCGCAGAAACCGACGGCACTGGGGCAGCGGGCGCAGACACATCTCACTCACTGGGCGGGGAAAGCCGGGCGGTTTAGCGAGCTGGTCTGGAACCCCTTGCGTGACGCGCTGACCTCAGCGGCTACTTTTCTGACCTATACCCAACAGCTTCGCCGACAGCAATTGCTGGGCATCGATGATTATACCTGTTTGCTGATCGACGCCTGACCATGTACCCATCCATCAGCGAATACATACAAGCCATTGAACTGTCGGCGGATACATTTAAAACGTTGCATCACCTGACACCGCTGCGTCGGCCCGACGGGCAATTGTATTTCAGCAGCGGCAATTTTGCGGTGGTCTTTCGGATGCAGGACTGTCGAACGGGGCATGTGGTGGCGGTGCGCTGCTTCCTCCGCGCCGAACCGCAGCGGCAAACCCGGCTCTGGTTTATTGCCCGCTACATCGCCGACCATTTTCCGCATTACCTGATTCCGTTTACGTACCATACCAACGAGTTGTGGGTCGATACGCGCTTCGGGCAGGCGGGGGAATTCGATCTGGTCACGATGCCATGGATCGACGGACAACCGCTGGCCCGCTATGTCGCAGATTTGTGTCAGGCACAGCACAAAGACGCGCTGCATCAGCTGGCCCGGCGGTTCGACAAGCTGGCGCACTGGCTTATCAATCAACCGTTTGCCCACGGTGACCTCAAACCCGACAACATCCTCGTCGGTCCCGACGGGCTACTGACGCTGATCGACTACGACGGTTTTTACGTGCCTATGCTCGACGGACTGACGGCGACCGAACTAGGCACACTTCCTTACCGGCACCCCGCCCGAACGCTGCACCACTTCGACCGTCACCTCGACGATTTCAGTCTGTTGGCGCTGTCGCTGGAGTTACACGCGCTCAGCATCAACCCCGCCCTCTTCACCGATACCGACAGCCTGTTTCTGTCGACACAGACCGTCGAACAGCCGTTTTCCTCGTCACACTGGGAGCAGTTGCGCAGCTTGCAGTCCCGAGCCGTCTCGCTGCGGGCTGGCCTGCTGGAATACGCCCTGCACAGCGACCCGGGGGCTATACTGGCATTGAAGAAGTTACTGGTCAGTCGTGACTATTGATTGTCTTGAACTGTGATTCTTGTGATTGCGATGATTCCGCTGATTTTTAATCAAAGCCCATCAGGCTAATCAGATGAATCATAGTTCAGACAATCTTGAACTGTGATTCATCTGATTAGCCTGATTTTACTGATTTTTTCTAATCACAGTCCATCATCACAATCAACTAAATCAGTGGTCAAGACTTACTGCTTCAGCACGCGTCGGACGGTGGATCGGTCGCCGAGCCTGATCTGGAGCAGGTAGGTACCGGCGGGTTCGTCGCCCAGTTTCAGTATCGTCTGCCGCTGACGCGTCTTCACGGTTTGCGCAACCTGTCCGTTGGGACGGACCAGTTGAATTTCCGCTTCGTTGCGTAACATCGGATCATCGATCACGACGGTCAGATCACCGTTTGTTGGAATCGGGAAGACGTTCACCGACGCAGCAAATGGGTTCTCCTCCGCCGTGAGTATGTCAACCCGAATCCTGACCGAATCGACCCCGTCGATCCGTCCTTCGCCACAGACGTTTGTCACACTTAGTAGCTTATATGTCGTCGAGCTATCGGCTGTGATCGTTGTGGAATACGGGTTCGTCGGCGAGCTGATCGTACGATTTCCTGTGCGATCACGATACGTGGCACTCCAGGGCGCGTCGCCACTGAACGTAAACAGCAACTGAACCGGCTCCCCTTTGTAGACTACGCTTCGACTAGCACTGATCGACGCCGTTGGCAACGACCGTACGTTCAATACGGTCGGGCTGCGCGTGCCGACAATGGGGTAGTTCGAATTCAGCGCCCGCACCCGGACGAAGTATAGTCCCTGCGCGTAGTTGGCAGGAATCTTTGCCTGGATGACCGGCCCCTGCACGACACCTGTCGAGATCGTCCGGTACTGACGAGTCGCCGAATCACCCGCAACGGCGATTTCTACGACAAAGGTATTGCCCGTCGTGAACGTCCCGTTTGTGATAAACGGAACGTCGATTGTACTACCTGTACACACCGTCGAGACGGCCAGCGCCCCCGTTACGATGCTGGGTACGTTGACCGTTACGGTCGCCGAACCCGATGCATTCCCGGCACCACAACCATTCGATACGCCCAGCAGCGTATACGTCGTAGAGGCTGTGGGCGTCACCGAAATCGTGCGGGTAACCGTTCCCGCCGTGGCCGACTCGGCCACACCAACGAATCCGTTCGAGAGGGTATAGCTGTACGGTCCGACACCCGACAGCGTTAGCGTCAGGGGAGCCGCGCCACCCACACTAACCGTTGTTGTACCACTCAGCACCGCAACAGCCTGCGCGTTGACGGTAACCCGGATTTCGGCCTTACGGCTTTCGCAGCCCTGCGCATTTGTCTGACTCACCGAATAGCTGGCTCCGGCCGTAATCACGCTGGTCGATGGAGTCGGCGCTGCGCTGGTTACAGCCCCGTTCGGATCGACCCAGCGCAGCCCGCTGCCACTGGCTTGTAGCGGCTGCGCCGGCGTATTCTGGCAGTAGGCAACCGGTGTCGTTACCGTCGGCACGGGTAAGGCCGTTACCGTGTACAGTATCGTAGCCGCCGGGCTGACGCAGCCGTTGACGGTCTGGGTTACTTTGTAGGTGTAGGTCTGCGTGGCATCCACGCGCGTATCGGGTGTGGGCGTACCAATCTGACTGTCGTTGGCATCATACCATTGCAGGCCCGTACCCGACGCGGTCAGCGGTTGTGCCGGTGCATCCTGACAGCCACTCTGCGTAGCCTGCACAACCGGTGCGGCTGGTGACGCGTTGACAACGACCTGCGCCAGCGCTCGTGGCCCTTCGCAGGTGCCGACTGTCTGACTAACGTAATAACCAAAGGTGCCGGCGACGCCTGTCTGCTGAACGATCGAACTACCCAGGCTACCCGTCGACGTGGCGTCGGCATACCATTTCAGGCCCTGCCCCGCTGCGGTCAGCACAACCGGCGTCGTGTTCTGACAGACGGGTGCCAGCGTCGGCACGACGGGTGCCGACGGCGTCGGCGTAATCGTTACCAGCAGCAGTGACCGCTGACTTTCACAGCCGTTGGCGTCGGTCTGACTGACGTAATAGGTGATCGGTCCGGGATTCGTCGTAACCGGTACCGGGGCAACGGTCGAGGGCGTGCCACCCGTCTGCGCGGTGTACCAGTTTACCGGTCCGGTAGCCGCCACCGATAGCGCCAGCGACGAGGGTGTACCGTTCTGACAGATACTCAGGGGAGTCGTCGTCGGAGCCGCCGGTAGCGCCCGGACTGTCACCGCGACAGCCGCCCGTGGTCCTTCACAGCCATCGACCGTCTGACTCACGTAGTACGATTGCGTACCTACTGTCGTGGTCTGCGGAGTCAGCGCCGGTGACCCTGCACCGCCGGTGGGATCTGTATACCAGGTCAGCGTACCACCCGACGGTATGGCTGTCAGGGCTGGAGCCACGCTGTTCTGGCAGTAGGCCAGCGTGGGCGTTACCGTTGGCGCAACGGGCGACGGCTTGATCGTGGCCGTTAGCGCAACACGTGGTCCTTCACAGCCGCCGATGCTCTGGCTGACGTAGTACGTTATCGAACCCGTCGTGCCAGCGGGGGGCGTGGACGGGGTACTGGATGGCGACCCACCGGTTGCCGTCGTGTACCAGTTGAGCGTACCACCCGAACTCGGAATGGCCACCGGGGCAATGCTGGTTCCGTTCTGGCAATAGGTCGGGGCCGCGCCCGCCGTCGGAGCCGCCGGCGTTGCGTTGATCAGCACGATAATGGACGCCTGGGGCCCTTCGCAGCCATTCACCGTCTGACTCACGTAGTACGTAAACAGACCCGGTGTAGTGGTCGATGGTATGGGCGCGGTTTGCGACGGGGGGCCACCGACCGTTGTGTACCAGTTAAGTGTGCCTGTGCCACTTGCCGTCAGCGGCTGCGCCGTCAGGCCCTGACAATAGGTGATCGGCGTCGGGCTGGTGATCGGGGCGGCAGGCAGCGGGTCGATCGTAACCGTAACAGGCGTCCGTGGGCCTTCGCAACCGTTGGTCGACTGGCTTACGTAATAGATCTGCTGCCCGGCTACGTTCGTCGGCGGAACGGGCGCGGTGGTCGATCCGGTGCCACCCGTACCGGAATACCAGATCAGCGTAGCCCCCGAACTGGCCAGCGCCGTCAATGGCGTCGATGTGCTGTTCTGGCAGAAGTGAACCGATGCGTTGGTAACAAGCGGTGCCGTCGGCAGGGCATTAACCGTCACGACGATAGCCGCTGTTGGTCCGGTGCAGCCATCGATCGTCTGACTGACATAGTAGGTCTGTTGCCCGGCGGCACCCGTGTTGGGCGTCGGAGCCACCGGCGATGCAGCGCCACCGACGGTCGTATACCAATTGAGTGTACCCCCTGTGCTGGGAACCGCCGTCAACGCAGCCGCCGTACCGCTTTGGCACAGGCTGATCGTTGGGTTAACCGGCGTTGGCGCAACGGGCGTCGCCTTGATGGTCACGACGATGGTCACTTTGTCGCTCTCACAACCGTTCACCGTCTGGCTGACATAGTAAGTCTGTACACCAGCAGTGGTCGTGGTGGGGATCGGTGCCACCGACGAAGCCGGACCGTTGGCACTCGTATACCAGTTGATCGTACCGGCACCCGTGGCTGTCAGGGCCGGGGCCACGCTGTTCTGACAGTAGGCCAGTGCCGCCGTCGTGGTCGGAGCCGCCGGAGCCTGATTGATGTTGACGGTGATGGTGGCTTTGGCTCCTTCACAACCGTTGACAGTCTGACTCACGGCGTAGGTCTGTGGTCCGGCAGTAGTCGTGCTAGGCGTTGGTGCGGCCGAACCCAGTGCCGTTCCGCCTGGATCGTACCAGTTCAATGTACCACCGGTAGCCGGGGTCGCCGACAGGGGCTGGGCAACGGCGTTCTGGCAGTAGTTAACCGGGGTAGTAGCAGCGGGCGCAGCGGGCAGGGCAGTCACCGTGACGGTGATGGCAGTCTTCGGTCCTTCGCAACCATTCACCGTTTGACTCACGTAGTAGGTCGTAGTTGATCCGGCCACCGTTGTTGGCGGAGCGGGAGCAGCAGCAGCAGATTGCCCGTTGAGCGTGGTGTACCAGTTGAGCGTACCACCCGAGCCAGCCGTTGCCGTCAGGGCGACGGGGGTGCTGTTCTGACAAACGGCTACGGCCGTCTGGCTGACAACTGGTGCAGCGGGCAGGGCATTGATCGTTACGACAATGGTTACTTTACTGCTCTCACAACCGTTCACCGTCTGGCTGACGTAGTAGGTCTGCGTACCGGGCGTCGTCGTGGTGGGGATCGGTGCCACCGACGAGGCCGGACCGCCAGCCGTCGTGTACCAGTTGATCGTCCCCGCACCCGTGGCTGTCAGGGCCGGGGCCACGCTGTTCTGGCAGTAGGCCAGTGCCGCTGTCGTGGTCGGAGCCGCCGGAGCCTGATTGATGTTGACGGTGATGGTGGCTTTGGCTCCTTCACAACCATTGACAATCTGACTCACGGCGTAGGTCTGCGGACCGGCAATACTCGTACCGGGCGTCGGCGCGGCCGAACCCAGCGCCGTTCCGCCTGGATCGTACCAGTTCAACGTACCACCGGTAGCCGGGGTCGCCGACAGGGGCTGGGCAACGGCGTTCTGACAGTAGTTGACGGGTGTACTCACAGCAGGCGCAGCGGGCAGGGCGGTCACCGTGACGGTGATGGCGGTTTTTGGCCCTTCGCAACCATTCACCGTCTGACTCACATAGTAGGTTGTACTCGATCCGGCCACCGTTGTTGGCGGAACGGGAGCAGTGGCAGACGGTTGCCCGTTGAGCGTGGTGTACCAGTTGAGCGTACCACCCGAGCCAGCCGTTGCCGTCAGGGCGACGGGCGTACTGTTCTGGCAAACGGCACCGGCTGTCTGGCTGACAACCGGTGCAGCGGGTAGCGCATTGATCGTTACGACGATGGTCGTCCGGTCGCTTTCGCAACCGTTATTGCTTGTCTGGGTGACGTAATAATTCGTGACGCCGGGCGTGCTTGTCGACGGTGTTGGCGTTGGAATGGCTGCGCTACCGGCCGGGTCGGTATACCAGCGCAGTGTCCCGCTGGCGGTGGCGGTCAACGGAGTTGCCGGAGCGTTCTGGCAATAGGTTACCGCAGTCGTTGCGATCGGTGCTGTGGGTTTGGGGTTGATCGTTACAGCGATGGTTGCCCGTGGGCCTTCGCAACCGTTCACTGTCTGACTGACGTAATAGTAGCTGGTTGGGGGAACGCTGCTGGCTGTCGACGGGGTAAACGCGTTAGGCGAAGACGTCCCGCCGGTCTGCGTCGTGTACCAGTTGAGCGTACCCCCGGTAGCCGGGGTGGCTGACAGCGGCTGCGCCGTCGCACCCTGACAGTATAACACAGGCGTAGTGCTGACCGTTGGCGCTACCGGCAGAGCTGTGATCGTTACCGCAACGGTCGCCCGATCGCTTTCGCAGCCTTCCAGTGTCTGGCTGACGTAATACGGAACCGGTGCGCCAATAACCGCCGTTGATGGCGTTGGTGCCGAAGCCGAAGCCGTTCCGCCGGTCGCATTGGTGCCGTACCAGTTCGGGCTGGTACCGGCAGCGAAGGTGGCCGTCAGTGACGATACCGCATTGGAACAGAAGGCCACGGGGGCCGTAACGGGTGGGGCTGGTTTCGCCTTTACCCGAAACGCAATAGCCGCCCGGTCGCTTTCGCAACCATTCCTGTCGGTCTGCGTAACGTAATAGGTGGTGGTACCCGACGCCGAGTTAGGTGGTGTTGGTGCCGAAGTCGAAGCCGTTCCGCCCGTCGGGTCCGTGTACCACTTTAGATTCTGACCGGTAGCGGTTAACGTAACGGGCGTTGCCGCCTGACAGATCGTAACGGATGACGTAACCGTCGGGGCTACCGGTTTCGGGATAACCACCACGTTCAACGGAGCTTTTGGGCCTTCGCAACCGTCGGCACTCGTCTGGCTCACGTAATACGTAGTCGGCCCGACATTGGTCGTCGACGGTGTGACCGACGTATAACTTTGACTGGAAGTAGGATCATTGTACCATTTCAGCGTTCCCGTAGCGATGGCCGTCAGCGGACTGGGCACCGAACTCTGGCAGAGATTCTGCGGGTTGGGCGTTATGGTAGGCGCAACGGGCAACGGGTTTATCTTTACCAGCACCGCACTCCGGTCACTCTCGCAACCGTCGGCACTCGTCTGGCTCACGTAATACGTAGTTGATCCCACGGCAGCGGTCGATAGCGTCGGGGCCACCGTTGAGCCCGTACCACCCGTTTGGGTCGTGTACCACTTCAGGTTGATGCCCGAGGTCACCGCTGTAGCCAGGGCAACGGGGGTAGCATTCTGGCACAGGGCGATGGAGGTTGCCGTTGGCGCAGTCGGTTTGGCATTCACGGTTACGGTGATGGAGGCCCGGCGGCTGCTCTCGCACCCATTACCATCCGTCTGACTCACATAATAATACTTAGTACCCGCTGAATCTGTCGTTGGCTTATTGGGCGTTGCCGAAGCCGTTCCGCCCGTTGCAGCGGTACCATACCAGTTAAGCGAATTGCCGGTAATGGGCGTGGCACTCAGCGGAGTAGCCGTTGCGAATTGACAATACGTTACGGGTTGGGAACTCACCGTTGGAGCTGCCGGTCTCGATACGGTCGTCACGGTGATGCTGGCCCGTGGGCTTTCACAGCCGTTGTTATCCGTCTGACTGACGTAATACGTAACGGGCGGACCGGCTACGGTCGTCGATGGAATGACCGGATTGGCCAGTGGACTCCCCCCACTGGCCACCGAGTACCACTTCAAGCGTTGCCCATCCGCCGTTAATTGTGCGGCCGTTTCGTTCTGACAATAAATCAGCGGATTCTTTGCCGGTGTTGGCACAGGAGCCGCCGGAAGGGGGTTTACCGTGAAGGTAATGGCGGTTCGGTCACTTTCGCAGTTGCTCCCATTCGTCTGGCTGACATAATAGGTCGTCGTGCCAGTGGCCGAGGTCGACAGTGTAGGCGCAACCGTCGAGCCAGTACCGCCAGTCACGACCGTGTACCAGTTCAGCATTCCCCCCGGCGCGGCCGTAACGGACTGAGTCAGTGGGTTAGGCACGCTGTTCAGACAGGCGCTGGCCGGGGTTACGGTCGGAACAGCCGGTTTAGGGTTGATCGTTACACTGATGATCGCTCGTGGACTAACACAGCCTACCACCGGATCGCGCTGACTGACTGAATAAGACGTTGTGCCTGTGATCGTATTTTGGAGCGTCGGAGGAAAGCTCTGTGGTTGCCCGTTGAGCGAATACCAGACTAACGTGTTGTTGTTCGTGGCTGTCGCACTCAGGGGAGCCACTGTCGCAGACTGACAATACGTCACCGGCGTGGTAACAGCAGGCGGGGACGGCAGCGCGTTAATGACCACCGTAATCGGAGCTCGGGGTCCTTCGCAACCGTTGACCGTCTGGCTCACGTAGTAGATATCACTAGACTGGGTCTGTGGCTTTGGTGCCGTGGCGCTGCCGGTTCCGCCGGTTGCATTTGTACCGTAGAAGTTCAGCGTACCATTGGTCGAAGCTGTTGCCTGTAGCGGCTGTGCAGCATCGTTCTGGCAGTACGTTACTGGCGAGACAACCGAGGGCGCATTGGGCAGCGCGTTGACCGTGTATGTGATGGCCGCTCGGCCGCTTTCGCAGCCATTGGCGTTCGTCTGGCTCACGTAAAACACCTGTGGTGGACCGGCCTGGCTGGTCGAGACCTGCGGGGCCGCAGCTAAACTGGCCGATGTAGGCGAGGTGTACCACTTCAGCGTGTTACCCGGCTGAGCCGTCACACTGTTGACCAGCGACACCGTTGCGCCCCCCTGACAGGCACTAGCCGGACTGGTCGCCGGAACCGCCGGTTTGGCATTGACCGTAACCGTAATGGCAACCGTGGTACTGGTGCAGCCACTAACCGTCTGGCTGACCTTATAAGGAGGAACTGTTCCCGGATTAGTTGTCGATGGCGTGGGAGCCGTGCTGCCCAGCGCGTTGCCCGATGGGTCAAACCAGTTCAGCGTACCGCCCGCAGCCGGGGTCGCCGACAAGGGGGTCGCCGGTTGATCCTGACAGTAGCTAACCGACGTATTGGCGACAGTCGGCGGGTTCGGATTGGCTCGGATGCTAACAGTAATACTAGCCCGCTCGCTTTCACAGCTGTTTCCATCAACTTGGCTTACGTAGTAGGTGACGGGCGTTAGCGACGCGGTATTGAGCGTAGGTGCCGACGTTGAGCCCACACCACTGGTTGCCGTGGTGTACCACTTCAGGTTACCACCCGAGGTGACGGCTGCGGCCAGTGAGGGGGCCGTTGCATTCTGGCAATACGAGAGCGAGGAAACCACCGTTGGTTTAGCCGGCAGTTGGTTAACCGTTACGGTTAGTGTAGCGCGGTCGCTCTCGCAACCGTTGATCGTCTGGCTTACGTAATAGTTTGTCGTTCCGGCAGTTGAGGTTGGTGGCGTCGGGGCCGTGGTGCTGCCGGTTCCGCCCGTGCTGGCGGTATACCACTTCAGCGTACCCGTGGCCGTAACACTATTGACCAGCGACACTGTTGCGCCCCCCTGACAGACACTAACCGGACTGGTCGCCGGAGCCGCCGGTTTGGCATTGATCGTAAATCCAGCGCTTCGAGGACTATTGTATGTAGAATTAGTGATGGATACTCGTGTAATACCGACCGTGTAGGTCCCGGTAGGCAGACCGGCAGGAATGACTAAATTATCGGAATAGGTCCCCGGCACCCAGTTGAGGTTTGTCGGCCCCTTTGCTGATACTACCGAGCCAGCAGCGTTGTATAAGTATAACGTGTAGGTTCCTGTTCCGGTAAACGTATGTACATAAGAAACAGTGATTGCCGCGCCCGCACAGACGGGATTGGGGCTAACGGCAGTGATCGTAATCGTTTGCGCCTGCGCCACACCACCGTAGAGGAATAATAACGCAGCTACCCAGCGAAATAGCCGTATAGATAAAGACATAATGAAACAGGTTAGTCCAAGAGGATGTGCATATTATCCCTTCTTGATAGGCAAAGTCAACCTGTTTCAAACAGACGGTCGGTGAATGTATTTAGAGTTGAAAATAAGGCCTGTAGACAGACCGGTGCGAACGAATCAACGACCCAAATTACGGGTGAGGTCCGTGAAGTAGCCGAAGAAGCCGTAGATTGCAAAGACCTTGCGCAGCACCACCGGTTTCCGGCCGACGGCTCGCGCAGGTGGCACCCTTCATAACCAGTTTATCGAATGAAACTACGAGTAGGTCAGGGATACGACGTGCATCGGCTCGAAGCCGGCCGTCCGTTCTGGCTGGGAGGTATTCAGATCCCCTGCGACTTTGGGCCGGTAGGCCACTCCGACGCCGACGTCGTTTGCCACGTCCTGTGCGACGCCCTGCTGGGAGCCGCCAACATGCGCAACATCGGTTACCATTTTTCCGACAAAGACCCGCGCTGGAAAGGTGTCGACAGCAAACTACTGCTGGCCGAGGTACTGCGCATGGTTCGCGAAGCCGGCTACGAAATCTCGAACGTCGACGTAACGGTCGTTTTGCAGGAGCCTAAACTAAACCCGCACATTCCGGCCATGAAAACGTGCCTGGCCGGCGTGATGGCGATTCCCGAAGAGGATATTTCGATCAAAGCCACGACTTCCGAACACATCGGCTTCGTCGGCCGCAGCGAAGGCATTGCCGCCCACTGCGTCGCGCTTATTTTTAGACAGGATTAACTGGATCGACAGGATGAAAAAACTCGTATCGCTCGCTGCGGCCTTCCTCATCTCAACCGCTTTTGCCTGGGCGCAAAAGCCCGCCGAACTGCCGCTGGGCTTTGAAGAGTACGACCCCGTCTCGACGCTCAAAGTCCCGGAACACAAACTGACGCGGTCGAAATACCCGTTTATCGACGTTCATAACCATCAGTTTCAGATGGATGAAGCCAATCTGCGCCCGCTGCTGAAGCAGATGGACAGTCTGAACATGCAGATCATGGTCAACCTGAGCGGGCGCGGCTGGGGCGACGTGGCCTCGAACACCAAATTTTTCAACGCAGCCGAAGCCAATATCCAGAAAACGGACCCGAAACGGCTGGTGCTGTTCTCCAACATCAACTTCGACGACATCGGGCAGGCGGGCTGGACCGAACAGGCCGTCAGGATTCTCGAATCCGACGTGAAGGCGGGGGCTAAGGGCCTGAAAATCTACAAATCGCTGGGGCTGAACGTCAAAGACAAAAGCGGCAAACGCGTGCAGGTCGATGATCCGCGACTCGACCCGATCTGGGCGAAGTGCGGTGAACTGGGCATCCCCGTCCTGATTCATACCGCCGATCCGAAATCGTTCTGGGACCCGATGGACCGCTATAACGAACGCTGGCTGGAGTTGAAACTACACGGCGGTCGGAAACGGTCGGCCAACGATCCGGCCCCCTGGGCGCAACTGCTGGTGGAGCAGCACAACGTATTTCGCAAACATCCTAAAACGACGTTCATCAACGCGCACATGGGCTGGTACCCCAACGATCTGAAAAAGCTCGACAGTCTGATGCGGGTGTTCCCGAATATGAACGTGGAGATCGGGGCCGTCATCGCCGAATTGGGTCGTCAGCCACGGGCCAGCCGGGCATTCTTCGAGAAGTGGCAGGACCGGATTCTGTTCGGCAAAGACAGCTGGGTCCCGAGTGAATACGCTACCTACTTCCGCGTGCTCGAAACCGACGACGAATACTTTCCGTACCACAAAAAGTACCATGCGTTCTGGCGCATGTATGGCATGGCGCTGCCCGACGAAGTGCTGAAAAAGGTGTACTACAAAAACGCCCTCCGCATCATCCCCGGCCTGGATAAAAGTCAATTCCCGAAGTAAGTTTGGGTTTAAACACAGAGGGAAAAGAGGGTACACGGAGGTCACGGAGGTTTTTGTTTACGCTGTGTTCTCAGTGACTCTGTGTTTAAAACAGTTCTCTCTAAACTCCGTGAATCCTCCGTCTCTCTGTGTTTAAAAACGCTCGTATGAAAATTACGCAGATACGCATCTACCCCTTCGACATTCCGCTGAAAGCGCCCATTACCATTTCGCTGGGTACGATCGAACACGCCCGGAATATATTGGTCGAAGTTAGTACCGACGCGGGACTGACGGGCTGGGGCGAAGGGTCGCCGTTCTGGATGATCGTGGGCGAGACGCAGGCGTCGGGGCTGGCGGCTGCGCAGGATATGGCCCGGTTGCTGCTTCACCGCGACCCGCTCGACATCGAAGGATGCCTGACGACCCTGCTGCGCTACCTGCCCGGTCACCCCACGACGCGCTCGGCCTTCGACATGGCCCTGTATGACCTGGCCGCCCAGGCCGCCAACATGCCGCTGTACCAGTTTCTGGGTGGTGCCAACCGGCCGCTCGTCACCGACGAAACAATTTATATCAACACGCCGGAACGCATGGTCGCCGATGCCATCCGGATTCAGGCGCAGGGGGCCGACGCCATCAAGGTAAAGCTGGGGACAACCCTGCGCGACGACATTCGGCGGGTCGAAGCCATCCGGCAGGCCATCGGCGACGAAACACCCATCCGTACCGACGCCAATCAGGGCTGGGATGTGGTGACGGCGCAGCAGGTATTACGGACCATCGGCGGCTGGAATGTGCAATACTGCGAACAACCCATCAGCCGCAGCAATATCGCTGGCCTACGGCAGATCCGGCAGCAGTCGCCCGTACCGATCATGGCTGACGAAAGCCTGTTCGACGCAGCCGATGCGCTACGGCTGGTGCGCGACGAAGCCGTCGATTATTTCAACATCAAACTGTCCAAAAGTGGCGGTATCGCGGAAGCCCTGCGCATCAACGCCATTGCCGAAGCCGCCGGGATTGCCTGCATGATCGGCTGCATGTCGGAGTCGCGGCTGGCGCTGACGGCCAACGCCCATTTCGCGGCTGCCCGGCAGAACGTGCGCTTCTGCGACCTCGACGGTTGTTTCGAACACGCAGCCGATCCGGTGCAGGGCGGCATCAGTTATACCGGCTACCGGATCACCCTGCCCGACGCGCCCGGCATCGGTGCCACCATCGACCCGGCTTTCTTGGCAACCTTGTCCGGCACCACGGTTCAGTAATCATGCTTATCGTCACTACCGTCCAGTCCGAAGCCGACGTGCAGGGCATTCTGACGCTGCAACAGGCTAACCTGCGCCAGAACGTACCGGTAGCCGTTCAGGCCGATCAGGGTTTTGTAACGGTCGAACACGACCCTGCTGTGTTGCTGCGGATGAATCAGGCGGCACCGAGCGTCATTGCCAAAGACGGCGACACCGTCGTCGGCTACTGCCTGACCATGCTGCCCAGCTTCGCGACCGACGTCCCCGAATTGAAACCCCTGTTCGACTCTATCGGCGAGTTGACGTATCGGGGGCAACCCGTTCATCACTACCCGTATTACGTCATGGGGCAGGTATGCGTCGGGGCGGGGTATCGGGGGCAGCAGTTGTTCGACCGGATGTATCAGCAGCAACGCGCCGTCTACGGCGACCGCTACCGGCTGCTCATCACCGACATTTCCAGCCGCAACACGCGCTCGCTGCGCGCACACGCCCGCGTTGGTTTCGAGCCGATCCACCGCTTTTACGACCCTGTCCTCGGTGAAGACTGGATCGTTGTTGTCTGGGACTGGCGGGCGGGTTCTCCATCAGAAACGTACCGCCCTGATTAGCTGGATTATAGTAGATCGATGTGACGGAAGGGGTATGTGTAGGTACGTTTCGGCCGCGTTTTGCGTACCTTCGCTGGTGATTTCCCCGCGTACGCATGAAGGTTGGCTTATTTATCCCCTGTTATATCGATCAGTTCTACCCGCAGGTAGGCATTGCAACGCTACGGCTGTTGCAACGGCTGAACGTGGACGTTACCTTTCCGATGGAGCAGACCTGTTGTGGGCAACCGATGGCCAATTCCGGTTTCGAGAAACTGGCTACGGGTTGTGACCGCAATTTTGTCCGTAACTTCGCCGACTGCGACGCTGTCGTTGGCCCATCGGGTAGTTGCGTGCTGCACCTGAAAGAGCACCTGCACGACGAGCAGCATCCCGCCGAAGCAGCTCACCTGCGCGACAACGTCTACGAACTCTGTGAATTTCTGACCGACGTGCTAAAGGTCGAGCAACTGCCACCGGTCCGGTTTCCGCACCGCGTCGGGCTGCACACGAGCTGCCACGGACAGCGCGGGCTGGGCCTGTCATCAGCTTCGGAGCTGATGAAACCGAAGTTTTCCAAACCCGAGCGGCTGCTCAACATGGTCGACGGGCTGGAACTGATTCCTCTCTCCCACCCCGACGAATGCTGCGGCTTTGGCGGTACGTTCTGCGTATTCGAGGAAGCGCTGTCGGCCAAGATGGGGAAAGACCGCGTCGCCGACCACGTCCGCCACGGTGCCGAAGTCATCACGGGTGGCGACATGTCGTGCCTGATGCAACTGGAAGGGACCCTGCGCCGGCAGAAAAGCCCGGTCCGGGTCATGCACATCGCCGAAATATTGACAGCAGACGCGTAGTTGAACGACGCGTAAAAAGCTATCTGAAGTTACCCCCAACCCCCTAAAAGGGGCTTAAACTGCAAACCAACAGAGCCCCCTTTAGGGGGTTGGGGGTGTTCGACCTCAGTACCAATTGAGTTTCGGACAATTTATAAACCAACCTCGTTATGGAAACGCCCGTACGAACCACCCACCACGCCGAAGCCGCTGCCGCCTTCCTGCGCGACGAAGAAAACGTCGACTGGCATAACGAAACGCTCTGGTTTGTCCGCAGCAAGCGCGACAAGGCTGCGGCTGCCCTGCCCGAGTGGGAAGACCTGCGTGAACAGGCGTCGCGGATCAAAAACCACACCCTGTCGCGGCTGGACGAGTACCTGCTCGACCTGGAGAAGAACGCGCAGCAAAACGGCATCACGGTACACTGGGCCGCCGACGCCGACGAACATAACCGCATCATTCTCGACATCATGCGGCAGCACAACGCCACGCAGGTTGTCAAGAGCAAGTCGATGCTGACCGAGGAGTGCCACCTCAACCCGTACCTAATCAAACACGGTATCGACGTGGTCGACACGGACTTGGGCGAACGCATCGTGCAGCTGCGCAACGAGCCACCCAGCCACATCGTGCTGCCGGCCATTCACCTGAAAAAGCAGCACATCGGCGATCTGTTTCATCAGCACCTCGGCACCGACGCCGGGGCTACCGATCCGCAGTACCTGACCGAAGCCGCCCGCCTACACCTCCGGCAGAAGTTCCTGCTGGCCGACGTAGCGATCACGGGCGTCAACTTCGCCGTGGCCGAAACGGGGGGCTTTGTCGTCTGTACCAACGAAGGCAACGCCGACCTGGGCGCGCACCTGGCGAAGGTCCACATCGCCTGCATGGGCATCGAGAAAGTGATTCCGAAGGGCGAGCACCTGGGCGTGTTCCTGCGGCTGCTGGCCCGCTCCGCTACTGGTCAGGCCACCACGACCTATTCCAGCCATTTCCGCCGGCCCGCCCCCGGTCAGACGATGCACCTCGTGCTGGTCGACAATGGCCGGACGCGGCAGCTGGCCAGTCCAGACTTCCGCAACTCGCTCAAGTGCATTCGCTGTGGTGCCTGCATGAATACCTGCCCGGTGTACCGGCGTAGCGGGGGCCACAGCTACCATACCGCCATCGCGGGACCGATCGGCTCCATTTTGGCTCCCAACATCGACATGAAACAGTATGCCGATCTGCCCTTTGCCTCGACGCTTTGCGGATCGTGTACGAACGTTTGCCCCGTCAAAATCGACATTCACCAGCAGTTGTATAAGTGGCGGCAGGTGCTGGGCGAAGCGGGGGCCGTTGAACCCGCCAAGAAAGTGGGCATGACGGGCATGGACTTCCTGTTCAGCCGGCCGGGGCTGTACCGCTTTGCGGGTCGCGCCGGTCGCCAACTGATGAAATTCTTTCCCGCCCTGGCCAACAACGGCTCTTTGAACCCCTGGGCCATCCACCGCGACATGCCCAAGCCCCCCGCCCAGAGCTTCCGCGACTGGTACGCCGAGCAGGAGAAAAAGTAGGTTTTCGGTATACGGTTTTCGGTTTACTGTATACCGTCGCTCAAGTCGATCTTGGTCAAAGGCAGCCGTACGACATACCACCGAAAACCGAATACTGAAAACCGTAAACCGTACACCGAACCCATGTCCCGCGATCGTATTCTTTCTGCCATTCGGCAAGGCAAACCTGACCTGCAACCCCTCCCCGATGTCATCGGCTTCCCGTCGCACATCGCCGATACCGATCTGGCGGATAGCTTTTTGACCATGGTTCGGACCAATGGCGGTCTCGGCGTTCGCGCCAATTCGCTGGACGAGGTACGAGCACAAATCGCATCGGAATACGACCTGACGCTGCCAACGCTCAGCCACGTCGACGGGCTCGACCTGAACAACTTCACCCCGACGGAGAATCTGCGCCTGCTGGACGACCTGAATCTGGTGGTACTGGAAGGGAGCGTTGCCGTAGCGGAGAATGCGGCCATCTGGTTCGACGAAACGGCGCTGGGCATTCGGGCGCTGCCGTTTATTACGCTCAACGTCGTCGCCATTGTATCCACCCGAAACCTCGTCGGCACAATGCACGAGGTGTACAAACGCGTCGACCTGAACACGAGTTTCGGCACCTTCATCGCCGGCCCGTCAAAAACCGCCGACATCGAGCAATCGCTGGTCATCGGTGCCCACGGCTCCAAAACCATGACCGTCTTCCTGCTGCCGTAGATTGGTAATAGGTGGCAGGAACAGTATTGTGTCCGTTACGATGCAACTCGTCAGACCATTAAGCTGCTGGAAGCGCTTCTGAGCCGTAAGCTGGTAACTTGAGCGTAATCCTTTAAAAAAATTACCGGATAGAAACGTTGTCCAAACCACCCCGGTCCGGTCCAGATCTATATTCACCTCGTATTCTAAAGCCCCTCAGATTTTGTAAAACAAGCTGTATGTCTTCTTTCGTAGCTTTCAACAGTCCTTTTTCCCATCCTGCGCGTTCATCTATAGCAATTGAATAGCCTGTCCAGGTAGTATCTGGGTTATAAGCAGTGTCAAACGTTATGGTTGTAATACTGTCCGTCAAGATGATATCGGCGGCATCGAATTGAGCGTCCGTTGCGGATTGTTCAAGGTCAAAACGGAGCGTTTTGCCATATCCATGCTGCACTTCATGGATAAACCGCTCTGGCGCAACGAAGTACCATGTTCGTGGTGAATTATCATTCCCGTAAATATAGCCACCAGGATATCCACCAGTACGGCTATACCCTCCTACAGCCTCTTTACTAACATACCAGCCCTGACTGTCCGTGTCAAAGCTATCAATAACTGGTGTTGCTAGTTTAGATATACTGATCTGATTACAACCGCTAATCGTAATCAATGAGAGTAAAACAACTTTAGAGCAGCCGTTCACATTTTCGAATAGCCCCACTATCTTACAGGTTGCGTCTCTCCGAAACTAACGCTACTGCTCTGTTGCGAAGATGGTAATGAATTACGTCGATCGACATCTTTAAGTTTTTGCCAGAATTCGCTCAACGTTTGTTCCTTGTTCAGATAGCGTTCGGCATAACGCCTGGCATTTACTCGATAGCTGGACAAATCCGTAATCAGTGCCTTGTTAATTGCCTTTTCCAACGCTTCTGCGGATTCCGGCTCGATCAAAACGCCCATTTGATGTTCGCTCACCGTATCGTATAAGGTGGTACCCGGTACAGCCGAAACCAGCGAAAAGCCCCCAGCGGCTACTATTCCCGTGAGTTTTGATGGTAAGACCAAGTCAGAGGCCGACTTCTTCTGTAAAACCAGGTGAATATCTGCTGTAGCCAGTAGCGCAGCTAGCTTTTTGTAAGGCTGCAACGGGTAGAACAGTACGTTTGGTAAACCGTACTCCTGCACAAGCGCTTCAAGCTTACATTTCCCCCCACCTGATCCAAAAATCAAAAATTTTACCGCTGGTCGCGCAACGAATGACTTTGCCGCTTCTACAATGATTTCGAGGCCTTGCTTTTCACCCAGGCTACCCGAATATAGCACGACTTTATCCGATGGCAGTAAGCCCAGTTCGCTGCGCAACGATTGTGACCCAGGAACTGGTTTCACGTATTCCCCGTCAACCCAATTCGGAAACAAAGCACACTCTGATTGAAGAACGTTTTTCTGCGCAACTTTCCGAACCATACCTTCACTGATCGTAGAAACCACGGTGCATCGCTTTAGGATATACGCTTCTACATTGAACATGATGTTCAGAAACCGTTTGTTCTTAATCATACCCAACTCTTTAGCCATATCGATCTGCAGGTCCTGAATATGGCACCAGAGTGGAATGGTACGCAACTTGCAATACAGTAGCGGAATCAGCCCCAGATGGAACGGTGGCGATACACAGATAACAACGTCATATCGCTTCCCAAAGAAGATCGGCAACCAATAAATTAGGCTACTGACGACGAAGGAAAATTCATGCAGGATACGCTTAGCTGAAGTTACCTTGGCAGGTACATAAAACGGGCAACGATGCACACGTACGCCTTCTAATTTCTCTGTATACCACCATTTACCTTTGTGAGACGGATGAACAGCCCACTCCGGGTAATAAGGCATTGTGGTTATTACATCAACTACTTCACCTTGCTGAGCCAGCCAACTACCCATTTCACCCGTGTATTTGCCAATACCCGTTAATTCCGGCGCGTAATTAATACCGTAAATTAGTATCTTCATCTAGTCAATACTATGTGTCCAATCTAGATTTTATACAAGGTGTACTCACCCTTATGACTCCCTTATTTTTTGGAATCAGCGAGCAGCTCTTTTGTCTTTAAAACAATAAAATATTCGTAAATAGCTTGCAACAATGCGTATGTAACACCTGCTGTTCCATCAAGAAATCCGCGTCGCCAAACTGCCAAGTAGAACCACTTGATCATAGGACGTCCTGGTAACTTATAGAACAATCCCTTTTGATGATAACGACGCTCGCTGAAATCCTTACTAAATAAAGCTTTACGGAATGAAAACTCTGTCCCCCTATTGAGATCTTGAATACGCATAGATGCCTCCATGTCTGCATAGCCTAGATGACGCTGCCACCAATACCGAAAGCCTTTGCTGAACGGGTAATGATCAAGAAACCCTGCTAATCTTGAAACTTTACCGTTAGGAATTGATATTGGATTCACTAAGCGCTCATAGCGCATTTTATCAGGACGAAATAAACGGAGATAATAAGGCGACATTTGAGCGTGTTTCAGCCAAACACCATTCCACGCGAAATCTCTACGCTGAATCTCATAAGCAACAACATCAATATTCGTAGAACTAAAAGATAACAACGTCTTCTTCAATTCTGGTGATACGCGTTCATCAGCATCAATGTACAACACCCAATCATATTTAAAAGGAATGTTAGCTAGTCCCCAGTTTTGGTGAGCCGACCAATTATCAAAGCAACGATGCGTTACGGTTGCACCAGCGGCTTCAGCAATATCTACCGTTTTATCATTGCTGATAGAATCAAACACATGAATGTCATCACACCAAGCAACTGATGATAAACAGGCCGGCAAATCTTGCTCTTCATTCTTAGTTAGTATGAGTACTGAGATCATAGCCATTTTTGAAAATTCTGGTCTTAACAAATTTTGCGGGATTCCCACCTACGACTGTAAAAGATGCTGTATTTTTAACTACAACTGATCTAGCTGCTACAACAGTACATGCACCAATTTCAATTCCTGGTAGTATATAAGCTCCAGTCGCTATCCAACAACAATCATTAATAATAATTGGCTTTGTAACCATATTGAAACCAGTATCTTCAATATCGTGACTCCCAGTTAACAAGTAAACATCCTTGCCTATACAACATCTATCACCGATTGATATTGATGCAAGACAATAGGCCCAAGCTCCATCACCTAAAGATGATAAATGACCCATTTTTAGATTCCATGGATAATCTATGTTAGCAAGCGGGCTTATTGTTACTGTATTGGCTAACTTTGCACCAAAAATTCTTAACAAGAAAATTCTATACGATCTAACCTGTAAAGGCAATAATCTAAAAATAGTTCTATTAATAATTTTCCACAAATGGGCTTTTAATTTTACATTAAAAGTAAAAGGGGTAGTTTGTACTGGATCGAAAGTTGTTGATGTACTACTCATTTATAGATCGATGTTTTAAAAACTTAGCAGGGTTACCACCTACAACAGTCCAAGGCTCTACATTCTTAAAAACTGCAGATCTAGCACCTACTACAGCGCCCTCACCTATCAATACATTCATCATAATGAATGCTTCTGCAGCAACCCAAACGTAATCCTCAATAGTAATTATTCCAGAAATAAATGGCGTATTTAATGAAGAGATTTCGTGAGATGCACTGCACAAATAAACTCTCTGAGAAATAGTCACTTTCGAACCTATAACTGTTTTCCCAAAATGTAATTTAACCTGTGGTCCTATGCAAGATACACTACCAAGTACTAGATTCCAAGGAGCAGGTATATATGCACTCGCATGCACAATAGATCCAGCACCTATTTCAGCGCCAAAAATTTTTAATAAAGTAATTCTCCAAAAGTTAAAAATAGGCATGGTAAAAGGCCTATACAAAAATATATAAATTATAAACCAAAAATATCTGATAAGTTTATCCCTGTATGGAATATTATCGTAATATTCAAAATACGTTTTTTCCTCCCTCATAACTTAGAAGCGTTTTAATAAATCATATATAATGTAAACTCAATTTTAATGAAAGTGGATAATCTCATTTTATCCTAATTGTCAAAAATTTCAAATAAAAGCGAATTTGATTTATATTTCTCAAAGAAAATCATACATCAAACGTACTTGACTTGCAATGAATACATGTTTTATTTGAAATTATGCTTCTCAAAATTTTTTCTTACGTTATTATTAGCCAATTTCCTACCATTGACTAATAAATCCATCCACTGCTGAATTAATCTATCTGTTATATCCTTCATGTTGTCGTAAATCAAATCGTCCCTAAATCTCAAATTTTCACCAAACATTTACCTGTTCAGACACCAAAATAGGCTTGCATTAAAATAATATTTCAACAACACCTACCTAAAATTTTTCTTTTTATGCTTGTAAAACAGTCTCATCACACCGCGTACATTAGATGTACCTGTTATGATTGATATGACATACTTTACAAATCCAACATCTTAATTAAAATGGTTTGCCGTTTTTCATAAATTAAAATAAATGCAGAAATTTAAAAAAATATTCATGAAAGCACTTTTAAATCATATCTTTAGTTTAAAACTTATGCAATAAAACCAGCTTGTATTATCAACAATAATATATCTTAGCCTAAGAAAATTGCTATAACTTTTTTTCAGTGAATATGCCAAATTTTTAGTCATACAATTGCTAAATTAACAATATTTACTAGTGACATTATATTCAACGAGTCTGACTTGTACAGCATAACAAGCAGAGATCCATAAGCTTACACTTTTTAGTAATATCAAAAGCATTAACTATAATACTTTTTTATATTTTTTCACTAAAACTGGCTTGAGCAAATAAAGAACAAATATTACTACTTATTTTAAATGTTTTCTCAAATCTAAGATACTCTCATCAATTATTCTTGAATCAACAGGATAAAACTTAAAAATAATTTTTATCAATTAATAAAAACTCAAACTACAGCACACATATAAAAAACGATTTTTGATACATATTTATACTGTTTTTCATATTACGTATTAATTAATGTATATGTAATATGAAAAACAATATAAATCCGATAATACGCATTCAAAAGTAAAAAACATTACTGTGTCTATTCTTACAAAAAGAGACAGTAGCATTTAAATATTTAAAAACTAAAAAAACGATTTATTTTAGTGTCGATAAAATGCATTTGTGAATAATTAAGAGTCATATACAAAATCTGGCTTATCACCTAATCCATATATCCATTTGTATAGAGTATCGGTAGATTCTGCTACTTTTCTCCAAGTAAACTTATCGTTTACCAATTTATATCCATTATAGCCAATAATATTCAGTTGATCGCTCGATAGAGCAATCAACTTGTTTATCCCTAAAGCGATACTATCAGGATCAGTACCTATTTTTATAGCTGCCCCCTTTTCAAATCCTTCAGGTATGTTACAAAAAGGTGTTGCCAGAACAGGTAACTTATGAGACCAAGCTTCAAGAATAGCCATCGGTAAACCTTCACTATACGAAGGCAACACAAAGGCATCACTTTTTAAAAAACATTTAGATTTTTCATCACCATATTGTCCACCAATAAAATGCACACTACTACGTATATTCAGCATGTCAGTTAGCTGATTTAAATTAGATAAGTATCTGTAGTCTTTCGTATCTCCAGCAATAACTAGTTGCCAATCATGTGAACTAGGTATTGTCTTGCACCATGCGTTAAGCAACACTTCTAAACCTTTTTTCGGATGAATTCTGCTCAGAAATAATAAAGTTTTGCCTTTTCTTGATGGCAAATTCCACTTATTATCATTTATATGGCTAATACTCGGCAATTCCACTCCATTTGGAATTATGGCAACAGGATTTTTCAATCCAAAGTCTCTAATAGCCTTATACTCTTCATCACATAATGCGTATATACATGAGGCATTCTTCAAGTTCTCTTTTTCGTAGAGAGTCAAGACTATCTTCTTTTTTATTCTAGAACTTTTAAGTTGCCAAATATCAAGCATTCCATGAGGTTGCACTATATATGGTTTACGAAACTTTTTATGGTACAAGCTATTTGCATAAGACATATACATCCACATACATTGCGTATGAACAAGATCAGGACTGATTTTATTCATTAGACCGTGTATGTCTGGCGACAAAGCAAGTTTACTCGTACATTTAAATATTTTGTAATTATATACCGGCATTTCACTGTAATGAATTCTATCTTCTTCACTATACTCGTCTTCACATGTCAAGTATTGTACATCGTATCCATGGTTCTTCACCAAATTACGACCCAGTGATGTAGACGTGTTAAAAATACCTCCAGAGCTCCTAGAACTAGTTCCTCCTAAAAATAGCACCTTCATGTTTTCGTAATTTCTGATAATTGTTGTAAACGAAACATAGTAATCCTGAAAGAAGAAAAAATCTAAAATAGTTTCTTAACGGGTATTGCTGATTAGCAATAAAATAGAAGTAGCCAGGAGCACACAATAAATATCCTACTAATTTATTATGTATTAATGATTTATTCATTTGTCTCAATATCACATATAGTAGAAAAAAATATAAACCAATATACATAAGACCAAATTTATATATCTCTGAATTGGCACCGTAAGGAATATATTCGTGTAACCTCTTTTCATACTTTATATAATCTGTAAAATGATCTATTGATGAAGGAAAAGGAGAAAAAGATAGTATTTTATACATTTCAGGATAAAAATCATTAAATCTATCGGCTTCATAAAAAGTCCAAGCTCCTGCAAATACATTACCTATGATAAAATTATCATCAAATACATTACTGTACTTCATATCGTTTATGTTTAATAGAATCTGTCCAATTCCTTGTAGATCGACTCCTCTCCCGTATATTACTACTGTGTATGATAATAAAACTCCAAAAATAAGAATAGTTAATATAATATATTTCGCTAGTGTATGTTTTCTAAAAAGCATTACTGACAAAAACAAGCTTGCTAATATCAAACCAGATGCTCTAGAGTTAGCCCCTAAATTAAATATGAAAGAAAACAGACCAGTTAATAATAACATTATTTTTTTTTGCAGTGTCAAATTCATTTTATCCGAAGATCCAAACAAAAATAAAGAAATCATACCATTTAGAATAAGACTTTTGTGATACATAGATAATAACTCATTGCTTATACCCATTTTCTCAGAATTTACCATCAATAAATATTCATTATTTTTAAAAATAAGTTTAAAATCAATATTCAAGCAAAATATTATAAATAAAACAAAATTCAAAGACGCAAATATATTAGTAAAAACCGACATCGATCTGAAATCAACTTCTGATTTTTTTTTAAGTTTATTAATATTAATATTAATGCTAGATACTATGCTTATTATCAATATACAAGAATAAAATATGTTTGTACTAAATAAATCATAGTACTTTGTTTTACTATCGTATATTAAATAGTAACAATTGAGTAACGAGATAGAATTTATTAAAAAAAAATGATTTGATGGCAAATACCACCAGTATTTTTTATTCAAATGAAACAAAAAGTACAATATCAAAAAAAGAGACAATAACATATCTATTAATATTTCAGAGAAAATGATGCTTTATCTATCATATTTTGCGTCATTAGGTTATCTTTAACATATTTTTTACAATTCAAGCTAAAGTAGTTTAAAGTATATGAGTTTTGGTTATTCATTGATTGAATCAAATCATCAATATCCTTGGCTATGTATCCATTATAATTATGTACAATATAACTATACTCGACGCATTGAGGTATTTCTTTAGATCGCTCAAATGTGAAAATAGGTTTTCCGTAAGCCATAGCTTCCACGATAGACAAGCCTACCCAGCCCGGTTGGAAATAAATATCAGATAGCTGAAACAGATCGTCTTTTAAATTCTGATCATATATGGCACCAAAATCTTTGACATTAATGTAATTAGAAAAGTCTGGTTTAAATCTTCCGTCTCCAATAATTATGTATAAAATATTCATGCTAGCAGTCTTTTCAATTACATCTTTTAACAAATCTGTCCTTCTAGCTTTTTTATCAAATCTAGCACAATATATCACCACCAATGAATCTTCTATATTATGTTTTTTTCTTAGAAGGTCTCTTTCAATAGATGGCTTCTCTAAAAGCGAGGAAATATTGGATATTGTGTTATCCAACGATTTTGCTGAAATACTGGGAATACGACTCTTCCACAATTGCAGCTCTGCATCAGTGTAAAACCACACTTCATCGGCTAAGTATATCATCATTTTCTTTATGATGTTAATTTTATGAGTCTCGTACTCGTAGTTTTCTATTGATATACCATGTCCCCATAAAATTATTTTTTTTCCATGAAGAAACTTAGTTATCAACAATATCCATGTACTTATGTGATATGGAGTTAACATAAGAATTAGTATTTTGTATTTTTTAACTAATAATTTGGTTATACTATAATATATAAATTGCCCAAAAGAAATTTTAAAAATAGGATTAGAACCCATCTTTGACTTATCAAAGATATTCTTTTTTATATAATGCTCGCTTTCATAGCAGTATATATCTATTTTATATATTTTTTTCAATTCAAAAAAAAACGTATGTCTATAAGACGGAATTAGAGGTTGTATTATCGCAATCATTTTTGATTATATTTTTTTCTCGGAAAATCTTTTTAACTTGAAACAAGAGTAGTACTAGCATAATAATATCAATGAATAATATTATATATCCTGTAAAATTTATGCCAATATTTTTTATGTAAAAAAACTGTAAAACAAAACCTAACACACTCACAGCGGGAAAACAGAGCAATATATTTGATTTATTTATTGATAGAGGTAACATACTCATCGTATTCCAGACAGTATGGATAAGGGCACTAATTACCATCGCCATTATAAAACCATCAGATATACTTAAATCTTTGTGAAGCCATAGAACAAATAGTTTTTCGTAGTTAATTATTATAAAAATACTAATTAAGGTTGATAAAAACAGTACTTTATATAAAGTATGTCTAAATATAATCTTTGCTTCTAATAGTTTATTGTTTAACAATAATATATTGTACTTAGACATAGTTGGCAAGTACATGACACTCATTAATGACCGAATAGTGTTGACCATTGTTCTTGTGGTATTAAATTTTACTACCTCGCTAGGTCCCAACACCTTTCCGACAATGAATGTATTACCTTGTATTATCAGACCAAAACCTAAGTTGTATACAGTATGATTCATGGCACTAAAGAACAAAGATTTTTGAAATTTCACCTCTCTTAAAAATCCATATTCATAATTATCATATTTACTTAACTTTGCAATAGTCATAATTAATAATAATATTCTAATAACAATAAATAAACACGACATAAAAATCAAGCTCATATTCAACAATAAAGAAGAAACAGTAACTACTAAGTCTAAAGCGTAATTTATCAGTAAAAACTTCTGATACATATAATATTTATCCAGTACTCTATAAAAAGATATATTAAAATTGAATAGTACAGAAACTACCACATTAGATAATAGTAATAATAGTATCAAATTTACCTCAAAAATATTCATTACTTTAATATTTAGTAGTTTTGAGAAATTAATAAATATTGTACTTACAAAGAAGAGCACAATGACTACTATTCCTACTATCAAAATTATATAATTCGTAGATTTGAAAAGCTTTGACATTTTTTCATATTCTTTTGAAATGTTGTAGGCGGATATTTGGTTGGAAACTGAAGCTGTTAGTCCCATATCGCTTAACATCAGATAATTAGGGATTGTCGTAAGCATTATCCATTCACCATACATTTGTTCTCCCAACACTGAAATAAATAGTGGTATAACCAGTACCTGTGAAAAAATCAGTAGAATTTTTATTAGAATTCCATAAATTAAATCTTTCGAAAATAGACGAGTCAAATTATCTGAAGTAATCATCTACTCAAATCAATAATTACGTATTGAAGTATATTTATGAAGTACACTTACCATGCATTTCTGTCTCTTTTAATCATTGAAACAATTGTGAGCCAGCATACCCATAAATCTAGCATAAATGACTTTTTTCTATTGTAGAAGCGATCATATTTAACTCTATGTTTCATCTTGATCAATAGATCAGTTTCTCCTCGACATCCTCTCACTTGAGCAAGACCAGTTATACCAGGTTTTACTCGGTATCGTTTACGATAGTCTGGCATTGTATTCCAGAATTGAGCGCTGTGTGGTAATGCATGAGGGCGTGGGCCCACAATACTCATTTCCCCTTTTAATACATTTAGGAACTGTGGCATTTCATCCAGATTGGTTCTTCGTAAGAATCGGCCAATAGGTGTCACTCGATCATCGTTCTTAATAGCCTGCCTGAATGACGCAGTAGGATTATGTGTCATGGTCCGAAACTTCAGGCAATTAAAGGCCGCACCCCGATACCCTGTCCGCTTCTGCACATATAGAATAGGGCCTTTTGAGGTTAGCCGGATGATAATCCCCACGAGGGGGATCAACCAAGATAAAATCATCAGCGTAACGAGCAGGGAAAAGCATATATCAAAAATGCGCTTCCCGGTTTGCTGATACGTAAACTCGCTGCGCTTTGACCCTAGCTCAGCGTATACATACAAGGGCTTGTAATGTGAGTCAAGACTAAGCATATCAGTTTAAGAGGCTATGTGGATATAACAGTATTTTACATGCTAGAAACTCAGCCGGCTTCAAGCGCCACTATTCAGTTGGCCTTTTTTACTAGAGCCACCATAGTAGTCACCATAGCTGTAATTGTAGTAGTATGATTCGCCCTCGCCCACACCATTCAGAATGATACTCAGCTTTTGAAAACGGTTTTCCTTATACAGCGTATCGACCATTTTCAGGTGGTTCTTCGGCGTGTGATCATGCCGCACCAGGAACATGGTCGCATCGGCAAAAGGAGCAATCAATTGCGAGTCGGTGACCAAACCTACCGGTGGCGAATCGACGAGGACATAATCGAACCGCTCTTTCAGATCGCTAAATAGTTGAGTCATACGGGGAGAACTTAATAATTCAGCCGGGTTTGGTGGTAGCGGCCCCGCCGTAATGATGTAGTAGTTCTCGTACCCCATGATCGGCTGTAACAACTCGTCGACGGTTGCCTCACCAATCAGATAGTTGCTCAGCCCTACCCGATTTTCCATGTGCAGGCTCTTGTGTAGCTTGGGCTTGCGCAAGTCCATTTCCAAGATCACCGTCGGGCGATCAACCAGCGCCAGACTAGCACCCAGATTCAGCGAGATAAACGATTTACCCTCGCCACTGATGCTCGACGTAAAAAGTAGCACCTGACTTTCGTGCGGGTCGGACCGTAAAAACTGAAGATTCGTCCGGATGGCCCGGATTTGTTCACCAACGACCGATTGTATCCGGGGTCTGAACACCAGGTTGTCGGCCGTCAGTTGACGACTTTTCACCACTTCGCCCACGATGGGAACCTGCGTCGCTTCTTCAACGTCCGACCGACGCAGTACCCGGTTATTCAGGGCATCTTTAGCGGTAATGAATCCGATGGGAATCAGCATCCCAAAAGCAGCAAATAGGGCAAATATCGTCATCTTGACCGGCTTGATGGGTTTGCTACCGGTACGGGCCGTATCCACCGTTCGGCTATCCGATACCGTCGAAGCCGCCGATAGCGCTGTTTCTTCCCGCTTTTGTAGCAGGTAGGTATACAGCCCGTTTTTGATGGCCTGCTGCCGGGTAATGTTCAGGAGCGCACGCTCCTTGCCGGGCACAGTACGAATCATGTTCTCAATCCGCTTGTTGTTGGCAACCAGTTGGCTCTGATTACTGGTCAGCTGCTGCCGAATCGTCTGCACGTTTTCGCCGATGCTGGCCTTCATCGTTTTCAACTGACTATCCAGCGATTGCAACAGCGGGTTGTTCGGCGACATGGTGCGTGATACCTCTTCCCGCTTCAACTCCAGCTCGGCTACTTTCGTCAGTAGACCCGTCAAAATGGGGTCACTAAATCCTAGCGTGGCCGGGGCCAATCCTTTTTCGTTCGATTGGTTTTGAATGTACCGCTCAATATCATTCAGGGCACCGAGCCGCATATTCGTCTCCGTAAGCTGCGTATCATTTTCTTTGACCGTCGTCAGAAACGTTTGTGCCTGAACGCTCAGGTCCGTAATCCCCTGCGTTGATTTATAGAGTTCAACCTCTTTCTCCACGGTCGACAGTTCGCCCGAAATCAGCGCCAGTCGATCTTCGATAAAGTTGAGCGTGTTGTTTGCTTCTTTATTCTTATCAACGATAGCTTCCCGATTGTACTCGCTGATCAATTGGTTCAGAATGGCTTCGCCCTTGTCCGGCACGGTTTCTTCAAGCGTCATCACCAACACTGTCGATTGTTTCGTCGTTGGCTCCACGTTCAAATCAGCCAGATAGCCCTCCACCGCCCCTGCGTGGGCAGTTACAGTTACGATGATAGGTTTCAGGGCACTCGCCAGCGGCTTGCGAGCAAATACGCGCAGTTGGCCGTAGGGTGTCCTGATACTTTGATTGATGGGGTAAGCGGTTCCGTTCAGCTTAACCGTCTTCCCATCCACGAAGGAGATTTCCAGTTCTTCATTATACAGCTCCGACACCGGCTTTTCTACCAGCAAGCGAATCGGCGATTCATTGTAGATCTCTTCGTTAATGGTCTTTGTCGGGTGGTAATAGCGCACGTCCAGCCCCAGGTTCTTAACGACCCGATCCATCAGTGTGAAGGACTTCAGGATTTCCATTTCGTTCTCCACCACCTTGCTGCCGCTGAACAGATCGAGCTCTTTCATCAGACTCTCCTGCCCCATGCCTTTCTTTTCGTCTTTGATCAGCAGGCTCGCCTGTACCTTATAGACAGGTGGCTGGTATAGCGAATACACGTAGCCGGCCCCCAGTGCCAGTAGCAGCGACGCCACAAACCAGGGCCAATTGCGCACATAGCGCATGAGCATGGCCCGCAGATTAACCTGTGGCTCGATCTCGTAAGCCTGGTAAGGAATATATGAGTTTGGATTCGTAACCATATCGTTGGTGTTAGAAGCGGCTGGCAATGATGGCAATAAAGGATAGAGTACTCAGAATAATTGGCAACACCTGATAGGTACGGTCGGCGTTGGCAACGCGTGCTTTACCAGGCTCGATGTACACGACATCGTTGGGATGTAAATAGTAGTAGGGTGATTTGAACAGGTCCCGTTTTGTCAGGTCGACGCGGTTGAACGTCCGCAGTCCATTCTCTTCGCGGATGATCAGCACGTTGTCCCGACGACCGTAAATAGTGATATCACCAGCCAGGCCCAGGGCTGCGGGTAAGGTAATCTGCTCATTAGTAATCGAAAAAAGCGACGGCCGGGCAACCTCACCCGTGACGGATATCTGAAAATTAAGATTTCGTACGTTTACGGTCGGTTCTTTCAAAAAGTCAAGCAGTTTCTGACGGATCTGCGCTGCTGCCTGCGTGTTTGTAAGTCCTGCTACTTTTTGACGCCCGATCAGTGGCAACTCAATCTGACCATCCTCACCAACCAGGTATCCTGGCGTATAAGGCATAGACGCAGTTTGTGAATTTTGTCCAGCCGTCGTTCCCGACATAGCCGTAATGGCAGCGTATGGATTAAAAAAGGCAGTTGCTTCCGGACTTAAACTACTCACCTGCACGGATAAAACATCCCCTACTTTAACGGTCGAAACATAAGGAGTGGCCAGTGCAATCGTGTCTTTGCCCGAAGCATCTTTCTGGTACAGGGCGAGTTCTTTACTGGAAATGCAGCTCGAAAAACTCACGCACAAACCCAAAAACCAACAAACTGCCTGTGCCCGCATGTTGCGCAAATTCATACTATCGCGTCAATTAACTACTGATACTGATTTTGTAAATAATGCTGTTGGTACTGCCGAAGCAGCGCATCCAGTTGATAGCCGACTCGATAACGAGTGGCAATACTATAGCCCCGAGTATACGCATATTCCCAGCGAAACTCTTCGGTAGTCCGAAGACGAACACGGTTGGTCTGTGCGATACGTCCGGGCGGAATTGGAATCGCGAAGTTGAAACCACCCGTTGTTCCATCCCCCGTTTTTACGGCGAAAAAGCCTACTTCTACATTGCCCATTTGCCGAATGACGTCCAGTCGCGCACCCCGGTCCTGGTACATGTATTGCCCCCCCGACAGTTTGATGGTTACATCGCGCGATGGAATGCGGTAGGCTACATCAGCCAGCACGATCAGGTTTTGCAACGACTCATAGTAGAAACCGCTTTGAGGAAAGTAGTAGAACCCGGTATAACCTGATTCAAGGCCAAATGACCAGTTTTTTGTCAGATCAGTATGGCGATACTGTACATTGACACCGTACTGATCATTGTAAAACAGCCCCGCCGACAGACTCATGAAGTTCGCTCCATCCAACGCCAGAAACTGATTCAAAAACGTTGGGGCCGGTCGCACGTTCAGGCTTTGGTTGTCCAGGTGATTCACGATTGGAAACAGCACGCCCCAGTTCAATACCAGCCCACGGCTCAGATACAACTGGCTTTGCAACAACAGATTCGTTTTACTTTCAAGGGGGCGCTCACGAAAACCAAATTGAGCAATGAACTCTGGTTGAAGCCGAAAATCAAGTTTATACCGTCGGCTGTCGAATTTCCGTTCCCTTACCCAGTCTGCTCTCTCTTTTCGGGAAAGAATCGTCGTTGTAATTGTTTCGCCTAATCGATAGCGAGCAATCGGCACGCCCTGGTAAAGCGGTATAAATTCGTTTACACCTAGCGGGGCCAGTAACTCAGACAATTCCAGCAAACCAACCACAGGATTGCGGTACAATCGTTGTTCATAAGCCACCAGATGCCTTGCGCTATCGACCGATACATTTTCAAAATGCTGCAACGTATTACGCTGCTGCGCAAAACCGATCGTGACAAAGCAAAGCCAGACCACCCATAGTATCGATGTCTTTCGCATCCACGCGCCTACCTGATCACGATCACGCCTTCCCATGTTTCCGAATTCGTTTTGGTAGCTGGAATACGTTTAAAGAGTAGGAAGTACTCATGGTAAGCTGATCACCGTTCAATAGCCCGGCCTGCACGGTCCAATGCTTAAAGAGTAAGGCGTAAGCCCCTACGTTCAGATGTTGCGAATCCCACTCGACCATGACGCCCCCCTTACTGGCAAAGTTGATGTTCACGCCACCAAATGGACCAGTTAAATAGTGGTACGGCAAGTCACGCTTGTCTTCCAATGCAAAATCGGACAAGATGTCGTTTGTGTTGGTACGTCGACCTACTGAGTAAGGACTACCCAATCCCACCGTAACGATAGCCGTAATCGATTTCGCGACAGGAAGATGTTTGGTCGCTATGACGGCATGCGTAAGCAATGAATTATCCACCCCGAACGGAGCCGAAAGAATCACTGCTACCGACGGACGTTTTGCCTTCTCCGTGAGAAATACATACTTCAAATCCAACTGTCTATCCCCTATGCCACCTTCCATGAACGGGATCGTTCCGTTAGGACGTAACAGGTTTACATTTACCTCAAACCGAGGCAGCACCACCAAATTCACGAAATAGATACTTTCGGAATTTCGCTTGTTGAACTTGATCGCATAGTTTATGGGGTTATAAATATACCCCGCTGAAAACGTTCGATCATCCTGTACTTCAGCCGTTGGAATGTAGATCAATCCTGACTTACCGGACACGTTTACCTGCGCGCAAAGCCGGGTCGAATACAGACCGCCAAGCAGCAGCAGCCCCACCATAAAAACCTTTTTACCGGCCTTCTGGAGCTGTGCTTTCTTGAACGTGTATGTATATACGTCGTTAGTCACGGTGGGTAATTGCTTGCGCGTCAATCGGAATCAATTCATACGCTGGTTTAGTTGAACTTGAACCGCGCTGAGAGTCCAGCTTCGAGTCCGTTCAGGCTAACCTTCTCCGTCGTGCTGGTCGTTTCCGTCCGAACCGCCTGGCTGTAATTGCCCAGGTGGTAACGCACGTCGAGCGCGAGGTACAGTTTCTTCACTAGTTTCTTCTCGGCCCCAACGAATACCTGTGCGCCGTAGGTGTTACCCGCCTGCGTTTCGTTCAGCGAACCCGTACCGCTGGCAACCTGGCGGGAAAAGTCATTGTTAACAAAATACCGCGCCACGCTTACCCCAATGTAAGGCGTCAGAAAAGGGGCTTTCGCCGTTTCGTCGGTCACTGGCTTGGCGAATGTGTATTTCAGATCCAGCGAAACCGGGATGATCGACAGCTTGAACGTTTCGTTTCGACTGATGCCGCCACTGCTCAGCGCACTAGACACCGACTTCGACCAGTAGCCAACGCGGCCACCTACCGAAAACCCTTTCGCAAGGCCAATTTCAAGCGCGGCAGTCGGCATAACCGCGCCCGATAGTTTAGCGCCTGCTCCGCCATTGTACTCGGTGAGAAACGAACGATTGTTCCAGTAATCCAGCGACGGGCTCCAGTAACTGGCCCCAACACTGACAGATTTTAGATTAACCTGCGCCTGGCTGGTCGCGGGTTGAATGAAGAAGCTAAGCGCTAGTGTAGCAACTGCTAAAGCGGGGTATCTTTTTTTCATGAGGTCGGTTTTCGATTACGTGTGGTGCGAATACGCTTACTAGTTATTCTGGTTCGTCGGCACCTTTCCGACCTCCGTTACCCTGGTTATGGCAACTGGCAATAGCCGTGGCTCTGGCCTTTTGAAGCGAAGCGACAGCCGTCGTATAATTGCTGTTTATCTGACTGAGGTCGGCATCCCGCGCAGCCTGGGCATTGGCGATTTTAGCCGTAGCAACCGCATCACACGTGTTCGTATCGGCCGCCTGAAGTGTATTGATACCGGTTACGGCCTGACTGTAAGCCACGTAGTAGAGTACAGAAAGCAGGTTGTACGTAGACTCGCCCAGTATGGACTTAGCCGCACTCAGCGTGGCGATACCCTGGTTGAGCTGCTGTAACGCAACGGCCCGGTACGCGTCGTAGGTAGCGGGTTTGCTGCTCTTACAGGCAGTAGCATCGGTCTGAATGCTTGTTTGCGCCTGCGTAAACTGTGCGTTTATAGGAGCCGACTGCGTTTGCTTGGCCGCATCGAGTGTGGCAACCGCCGACGCATAAGCCGTATTGGCCGCAACCGTGCAGGCATCATCCATCGTCGCATTGGCAATCGCGACAGGAACTGTTACATCGGTAGCACCTACACGGCCACCAACGGTTTTGCCGTTTACCTGGGGCAGCGTGAAGGTGGGCAGGTAAGCCTGGAGCGCTGGATTGCTCGCAATAGCCGCTACTTCCGTTTTTAGATTCGCCGGCAGCGTACCCGTCGATGCCAGGTTGCTGATTACGGTCGGGGTAAATGCAGCGGCAATGGCGGTGGCTTTTTCGGGCGAAACGGCCTTACTGACATCGGTAGCCGCCTGTTGCACAGACGCAGGTACCTGTCCCGTAGCTGTTATACTCGACAAACCACTGGAAACAGCGGCAGCAACCGTCGACGAATTGACAGAAGCCGCTACTACTGACACGGAAGCCGGCGTCGTTGGCTTGACCTCGGGCAAGGTCACGTTTTCAAGTCCTTTAAATGTGTAGGTGAACGGCGTTACCGATTCTACTTCTTTCGTCTTACAGTTATACAGAGCGGCTACCAGGCATAATCCGTAAGCGAGCAACCTAATGCGGGAATTGATGGTTTTCATAGACAGGTTTGTGTGTGGTAATCGTGGCAGGCGGGATTGATTGGAGAAATTGATGAGGAAAAGCCGTAGTAATTTGTCATCCGCTAAAAAAGACCGGACACAAATTAGCGTAGCTGCATCGGGCTTAACCCGTAGCGGCATCAGAATTGACCATAGCTATCCTCGTTCCCACTATCGCAGGTTTCGTGAATAGAGTAATACCTATGCTGTTGGAAGATCACGCGCAGCCGTTGACTGCGCTAGCTGAATGCTGACCGGCTTCTATCTCGCAAGGATTGATAGTGGCTGTCTCGTCGACTTGATTGACTGAAATCAGGTTCTAAGTACGAGATCAGTTTTCGTTTGTGAGCAGACTACGAGCGGCCTTGACTAAGCGGGTCAGAAGCGAACGTTCTGTTCGTTCTACCGGGGAAGAGAATTGTACTTTTCGGAGTATAGTAGAGGAAAGTCATGGGATGGATAGTTAATTAAGTTACACGTATCGTGGCATCTTTCTTGTACCATCTTGCTTGAACAAACTTAGCTATTACTTCGCCAATAATGCGTTTTTAATAGCACTGACCGCTTAAAAATTTATTATCCGACATACGTTGCTGAGAAGAAAATTATCGTGTGCCGCCATTTCTTATCTATAGATTTATTAAACAAAACAAATATATAAACAATGTATAATATTTTCCTTTTTGGTAAACTAAAGCACTATTGAGGTTCTATAGGCAAACCTAAGACTGGTTGGAAGCAGTTATTGAATGCATTAGCTTTGCATCATACATCCCCTGCCAACCCATGAAGAACATACCTGATAGCCCTCTGACGCGCATCGTCGTTTCGCAACTACCTACATCCACCATTGCGTCAACAGAGCCAGCCCGTACGCTGGTTGCAAGACTACTGTAACGTGTCGTAACAACTGATACGAACTAAGTCTTCAGGGCTTGTCCGTCTGTTGGGGCGGGGCATTAATAAGCACTCATTACGCTGAACAAATTAGTGCTGGGCGATATCCCGTGTGCCTTACCGCCCGTATAACAACAAAGCATACTAGTTTCGCTGTAAAGTCAACGCTATGTCGTTAGCCGCATCCGCTAGTGTAGGGGTCGGGCCTTTACCGGTACAGGCGATTCCGGCTCGGTTTAGCCGCTAACATACAGACCAGTTTATGCGTGCATACCGTCAGCTTAATATTGCCCGATTACTCATCCACACCAAGATCATGTATGAAAACTCGTCCAGAAGCAGGCATACACCATAAGTTCGACATTGAGCAGGTAGTAGCAATCACCGCCGATATAAATTACAGTTACGTTTACTTCTCGAATGGCAGTTGTTTGCACCGCAGCCGTACGCTCAAATGGTACCTGGAACGATGGCCCATTCTACTCCGCATCCATAAGAACGCCCTTATCAACGTAGACCATATCGCTGACTATCAACTCATAAGCGGCAGGCAACCATCGGGTTACGTAGTGATGAAGAATGGTCTGCGCCTGGATGTTTCCCACCGAAATATTAAGAAAGCGGCTGCCTTTCTCGCCCAGCGGAAAGAAGCCTCGGAACGGTAGCTCCGGCCCAGTACCATGTCCGGCTTCGGGTGGAATTCCGCCACACACTTACGGCAAATGAAAAGCCAGCACATTCAGGAGATGAGCGACGACGCTTTGTTTATCTCCTGAAAATGACAACGCTTGTGACAGGTCTACTATCCGCAATGCTAAGGGCATTTCTTCTACCCACCCGATACGGCACCAGGTTCGGAAAAGCCCTGACTGAAAATGCAGTAGCGTTAGTGTCGCTCAGTGCGTCAGCAGCGCACGCTCAGGTTCCACCCGCCAACAAGTACGATACGTCGTCCTATCCCGAAGACCGAAAAGCCATTGAACAGCTAGGTCGGAAAAATGACAGTACCCGGTTCCACAACGACGACGATATCGCCGTCGGGCCGGAAGGGCGCATCTCGTACGGCTTCGACGATTGGAAAAAAGGGTTTGTCGAAGAAGGGGCTACGTTCAAGTCGGTCAAGCCGGTACCAGGCACTGCGATCCTGCGCATCTACAACGGCGATGCAGCGGTGAAAAATATTGTCCTGGACGTCGTTTTCGCGACCACAAAGGGGACTTTCCGATACGCGTTGCCCGAACGGAAACGTACATCAAGCAAAACGGCACCTGGTATTTTGTGGCCGGGCAAGGGACACGAATTCTGTCCAGGGCAGAATACGATGAACACATGAAGCGATGACAGGTAGGTAAACCAAACGCAACTGGTACCCAGCAACTCACTATTCGTACTACGTGGCTCAAGGAAACAAGTAGCCACTCCTCAGCCCTGGCCACCCATTACCCACAAGTACGGTTGACGCATCTGTCAGTGTCCCTTTCGGCTAAAGCGCTTGCGTTGTTTTCGGTCGGTTGGTAATTGTCGGCTTGTCTGGCGATATTGGCCAGGCTATGCAACAGACTACGTTTACCGGTATCCGTCCTGCCACAACCGCAGACCGTCAGGCGGTCATTGCTATCATCAGCAGTTCATTTCAGGACGACCCCTGCTTTGCCTGGTTACTGGAACCGTCAGACCACCCGGAGAAAGTACGTATCCTGACGACTTATCTGGTCGATGAAACGTTTGCCAACGGGCAGGTTTATATCACCGACGATCAGATGGGTGCAGCGTTGTGGCATACGAGCAAAGCCGAGCCGATGAGCTGGCTCTACGTAAAACGCAATCTGTCGCTGCTGTGGCAACTCGGCATCGGTAGCATCCGCCGTTGCCTGCGCATGCAGCACTACAAAACCGATCATTTCCCGACGGAAGGTTCCTATGCTTATCTAGCCTGCATCGGTGTGCTTCCCCAAGCGCAAGGGAAAGGACTGGCCAATCGGCTGTTGACCCCCGTCTTACAACAGTATACGGCCCAGCGCATACCGATCTTTCTGGAAACGGCCAATGCAACGAACGTGGACATTTACGAACGAAAGGGCTTCAGCCTGACCGACACGGTGCAGGAGAACGACTTGTCAATCTATTTCATGCGGCATAACTGAGTACATGCTGGTCGTTCGGCCACCAGTTGAAAAAGCCGGTTCGCTGAATGACCAGACCGGTGTACCAGGTTACTGTCTTGGCCCCCGCCGTTGCCGGCGATAGCCGCGATCCCAGGGCGTCCGAATTACGTAAACAGCCCGTAGGGACAGGATGAAATAACCGTCGTTCTTATCGGCATTACCCCGCTTGGCACCCGGCCGGTTGGGCGGTAACCCAATCTCGGAACGGCGGTCGGACAGGGCCGCTGCCAGCGGACTCATCTGGCTAAAATCCGGGTAAACCGTACTCAGATCATCGAGGTAATCGCTTCGTACGTGCGTGTACGTACCCTCGACGTGCAACTTCCAGCGATCGCGGGCGCAAATTGGGTAGCCGACGCCATATCGGATAATCAGCGGAAACCGGTTATAGTCGACGCCTTCGGTATGCAGCGAAGCCAGATCGTAACTCTTACCCTGGTAATTGGCCCTGGGCGACATATACGTCAGGCCTACCCCCGCCAGCACATACGGGCTGCGCGGACGAGTCCGGTGATCGGTCGGCCAAAAATCGACTTGCGCACCGACCCATACATCGGGGTTCAGGCTGTGAAACGACAGGTTATTGTAGTCGATGCGGGTATATTTGTGACTGCCGTAGATGTAGTACAGTTGCGCTTCGGCCCGCAGCACGACCCGGTTTGACAGGCGATAAGCTCCCGACAGAGCCAGCGATGCCCCCAGTCGCAGGTGTGCCAGATTACCGGGCTCATTCATATCGCCGGTATACCGGGTCGTTCCCAGACTGACGGATGCCAGCCACGTACGGGGCTTTTCCTGATAGATGGCTGTTTTCTGAGCGGTTGCGGGTTCCAGAACAAACAGTCCGGCCAGCCCGATATAAAGCGGGAGTAGATAAGAACGCACTTGCTGATTACTATAATGGTGGGATACTTGCCCATTAATGTAATCATTTAAGTTTGTTCATTCGTACAATGACTTTTTAAACGGTCGTTTTACCTCTTCCCACGTCATAGCCACTTCAACAAACTGACGGTCAGATCATTAATCAATTTGTACAATCAACATACTAGGCTACCAGTGTATCGATCAGCGTCGCCAGCTGTCGGTCGCGCTCCGTAACGGTATTCCCGGCATCGTGCGTCGTCAGTTTGATGGTAACATTGTTATACACGTTCGACCACCAGGGGTGATGGTCCATCTTCTCGGCGGCCAGGGCCACGCGGGTCATAAACGCGAACGCTTCCGAGAAATCGGCAAACGTAAAATCACGCACTAATTGGTTGTTTTCTTCGCGCCACATTGCGGTAGTCGGTTTACGGTTTAGCGTTTTCGGTTCTGCTGTGCGCATTACCTGATGCGGGTAACGCATAGTCAAACCCCTTGTACTACTTACTCCTCTTCTTCACTATTGTTCAACTTGGCCAGCAGGTTGTAGGCACCGTTTACAACGATCGGTGTTTTAGCCACATCGATCGTGGCCGGCAGCGTCACGGCGACATACCCCTTTTCCCGCACGCCGGTCGTCACGGCGACCTGCTGAAATGCATACGAGCCGTTCGTCTTGTTCTCCAGCACGTACACGTAGTGCTTGCCGCCAAAGCTGACGACAGCGGCTTCGGGCAGCGTGGGAAGCGGCCGATTTTTCACATCGACCTGCGCCGATATGTAGCTACCGGGGATGTACTGCTCCGGCGGACCGTCGGGGTGGACGAGTACCGAGATGGTCCGGTCGGGGGCGATCGACTTGCCGATCAGAAACACCTCACCCCGGTGCATCGTCGGACTGCCGCCCAGCGAGAACTGAACGATCTGCCCCAGCCGGATACTGCTGATATCTTTTTCGAATACACTCAACCGGACGTGTGGGTGACTCAGATCCGAAATCTGCACCAGCACATCGGCCGGGTTCAGGTAGCGCCCGTTATTGACGGGAATGTCGGTCACGAAGCCCGACACCGGCGCGGGCACCCGAATCGTACGGGTCAGCGTAGCGGGCGTCAGCGTAGCGGGGTTGATGTGTAGCAGGGCCAGCCGTTGGGTCATTCCGGCGAGTTGCGCCTGTAGGCTCTGCCGGTTGGCGCGGGTCTGCTGAAATACTTTCAGCGCGTTGACATTGTCGCGACTCAGTTCCTGCTGCCGGGCAAAATCCAGATCGGCGTATTCGAGCCGGGCCTTGGTATCGAGGTAGTCCTGCTGCAACTGAATGTAGTCCGGATTTTCGAGTACGACGAGCGTCTGCCCTTTGCGAATCCGCATACCCGGCTCCAGATCGATACTGCGGATATAGCCACCAAACGGCACCGATACCGACACCTGGTTCTGCGCCGGCACATCGAGTACCCCGTTGACTTTCAGGCGCGTACTCATCATTCGCTCGGTCGGTTGCCCCAGCGCGATACCGCCTACGGTATACTGGGCCTGCGTCAGCGACACCCGCACGGGTTCGCCCGGCTTGGGTGCATCTTCTTTGGGTGCGGCCTGCGCCATCTCAACAGCAGAACCGCTTTTTTCGCCCGACTGACAGGCAGTGAGCAGCGTTATACCGACCAGCAACGTGCTTAGGGGCCGGGTTAGATTTATGATCGAAGTAACAGACATGGTATGTAGTTATTGAAAGGGCGGTTACTGGGCATTCCCCGCCAGGTAGTTGATGTAGAGAACGGATTGGTTGTACTGGTTGAGCAGGTCGAGGTAGTTGAGTCGGATGGTGAGCGCCTGCTGGATAGCCAGCGAGAACTCCACGTAACCGATGTCGCCACTGCTAAACGACCGGCGTGCATTGGTCTGAATCAGTTGCGCCTGACTCAGCCCGGTCTGCTCGTAATAGGTCAGCGCATCGCGGTACTGCCGAAACTGTTCGACCGCCTGTATCACCTGCTGACGAAGGGCGAACTGCTGCGACTGCAACTGTTTCTGCGCCAGATCCTCCCCCACCCGCGCCGACTCGATCCGGGCTTTACTGGCCCCCGACAGCAGCGGTAGGGTAAGCCCGAGTTGCCCACCCCAGAATCGGTAGCCGGGGCCGAAATACAACTCCTGCCCGCCAATCAGCTGGTTGCCGATCAGGGTTTGGGAGAATACGCCAACCAGAAAATCGGGTTTGCGCCGGGCCTCTTCAACCGATCGGGTCTGCCGGGCCACGCGGGTTTGTTCGTCGAGCTGGCGCAGCAGTGGGTTCTGCGCGATGGACACGCTGTCAGTCGGGATGAGCAACGGCAATTTGGGCAGGGCCTGCTCGGTAACATCGACGGGATCGGGCCGGTACAGCAGCGTTTGGAGTCGGCTCCGCGTAGCCGTAGCCGTGGCTTCGTTCTGCGCCAGCCGAACCCGCTGATCGGCCAGTTGACTTTCGGCCGTCGCTTTTTCCAGACTGCCCGTCTCCCCCGTTTTGAACCGCAGCGTTGCCGCTCTGACAAAATCCGTCAGCACCGTATCCTGCGCCCGGAACAGCCGCGACTTCTGGTGCAGATACACCAGCTCGTAATAATTCGATTTGACCTGATACACCACGTCGTTGCGCGTGACGAGCGTTTCGGCCTGCCGTACGGCCACCGTCCGGTCGTTCAGATCCGCCAGCCGACGCATCAGGGTGGGGTTCGGAATGACCTGCGTCACCGTCAGGTTGTTGTCGAACCGGCGGCTATTGTATTGCCCCAGCTGTGCCACAACCGACAAGCGTCCGGCGTCGTAGGCCGTTCGGCGGAGGGCCTGCTGCTGACTTACATTTAGTCCGGACAGCTGTATCTGCGCGTTCTGACTCGTCGCCAGTTGCAGTGCCTGATCGACGGTCACGGTTGGCAGCGGCTGCGCCTGACTGAGCAACGTACTCAGCAGCACCAGCCCGGCAATCGTCGCCAGCGTCGATGCCGGTTTCACGGTCGTTTGTCCTTTCTGGCTGGCTTCCCGGTCTACAGCCCCTTTTTCCAGCAGTGCGTACAACACTGGCAGAATGAGCAGTGTCAGCAAGGTTGCCGTGAGTAGCCCACCGATCACGACGGTCGCCAACGGCTTCTGCACCTCCGCTCCCGCCGAGTTCGACACGGCCATCGGGATAAAGCCGAACGACGCCACCAGGGCGGTCATGACGACGGGCCGCAACCGGATTTCAGCGCCCTGCCGGATAATCTCGACCATATCGGTCAGGCCTTCTTCGTGCCGGAGTCGGTTGAACTCAGCAATGAGCACGATACCGTTCAAAACCGCCACGCCGAAGAGGGCAATGAAGCCGACACCGGCCGAAATACTGAACGGCATTCCGCGTAGTAGCAGGGCGAACACCCCGCCGATAGCGGCCATCGGTATCGCCATGAAGATCAGCAGGCTTTGCCGCACCGATCGGAACGTAAAAAACAGCAACGTAAAAATCAGGGCCAGCGCAATCGGCACCGCGATACCCAACCGCTTTTTGGCGTCGACCAGGTTCTGAAACTGACCGCCATACGTGACGTAATAACCCGCCGGAAACTTGATCTGCTGACCGACCTGCTGCTGTAGTTCGGCGACGATGCTTTCCACGTCACGGCCACGTACGTTGAAGCCCAGCGTAATGCGCCGGTGCGTATCGTCGCGCTGAATCTGGTTGGGGGCCTGCTCCATCCGGACCTGCGCGATCTGCGAGAGGGGTATCTGCTGGCCGGTACGGCCCATTGCCGTGGGTATGCCGATGTACAGATTCTGCACATCCTCAATGTCGGCGCGTTTGTTTTCCGCCAGCCGCACCACCAGATCGTAACGCTTTTCACCTTCGAATACCAAGCCCGCCGATTGCCCCGCGAAAGCCGTGTTGATCGTCCGGTTAACGTCCGACACGTTCAGTCCGTAGCGGGCCAGTTGCGCCCGGTCGAGCCGAACGATGATCTGTGGTTGCCCGACAACCTGTTCTACGTACAGGTCCTTTGCCCCGTCGATACGCCGGACGATACCGCCAACCTTGTTGGCCAGTTGCTCCAGCGTCGCGAGGTCTTCTCCGTAAATTTTCAGCGCCACATCCTGCCGCGCACCGGTCATCAGCTCGTTGAATCGCATCTGCACCGGCTGCTGAAAACCGAATGTGACGCCCGGAATTACGGACAGTGCTTCGGCCATTTTCCCCGCCAGTTCGTCGCGGGTAGTCGCCGACGTCCACTGATCTTTTGGTTTGAGAATCACCATCTCGTCGGCCGCTTCGATGGGCATGGGGTCGGTCGGGATCTCCCCCGACCCGATCTTCGCCACCACCTGCTCGACCTCCGGAAACTGCTTCAGCAGAATCTGTTGCGCCTTGGTCGTCGCGTCAACGGTTTCGGACAGCGAACTACCGGTCAGCGTACGCGTATCGACGGCAAAATCGCCCTCGTCAAGTTGCGGTATGAATTCGCCCCCCATCCGGCTGAACAGAAAGCCGGCCACGATCAGCAGCCCAACGGCACTACCCAGCACGATGGCTTTGTGGCGCAGGGCCCACAGCAATACAGGCTCGTACGCCTGCTGAATGCGGGCAATGAGCCGACTGGAGAACGTTTCCTTGTGAACGACTTTCTTGCTCAGCAGCAGCGCCGACACCATGGGTACGTACGTCAGCGACAGGATAAACGCGCCCAGAATGGCAAACGCTACCGTCAGTGCCATGGGCCGGAACATCTTGCCCTCGATACCCGACAGAGCCAGGATCGGCAGATATACGATCAGGATGATAATCTCGCCGAAAGCCGCCGACGAGCGAATCCGACTGGCGGCACCGAATACTTCATCGTCCATCTCTTTCTGGGAGAGCGTCTGGTCTTTGTTGCGCAGCACGATATGGTGCAAGGTTGCCTCGACAATGATCACCGCACCGTCGACAATCAGACCGAAGTCGATGGCTCCCAGACTCATCAGGTTACCCGACACGCCGAACAGGTTCATCATACCCAGCGCGAACAGCAGCGCCAGCGGAATCACCGACGCGACCACCACACCGGCCCGCCAGTTGCCGAGCAGGAGAACCAGCACAAAAATAACGATGAGGGCCCCTTCCAGCAGGTTGCGTTCAACGGTTCCGATCGCACTATCGACCATCTTCGTCCGGTCCAGGAAGGGGATGATCCGAACCCCTTCCGGCAGCGTTTGCTGAATCTCGGCAATCTTGGTTTTCACCCGTTTGATCACTTCCGATGAGTTGCCGCCTTTAATCATCATCACGACGGCCCCGACGGTTTCGCCCTGTCCGTTCCGGGTTACGGCACCGTACCGCACTGCGGAACCGATGCGCACCTGGGCCACGTCACGAACGCGTATGGGCAAATTCTGGTCGTTGAGTTGCACGACGATGTTGGCAATGTCGTCGGGAGAGCCGATTAGCCCGTCGGTGCGGATGAAATAAGCGTTCGGCTTCTTGTCGATGTACGCGCCACCCGTGTTCTGGTTGTTCTGTTGCAGCGCCGTGAACAGGTCCGTAATGGTCAGCCCCATACTCCGCAGCCGGTCGGGGTCGACGGCGATTTCGTACTGTTTGAGCAAGCCCCCGAACCCGCTGACGTCGGCCACGCCGGGCGTTCCGAGCAGCCCCCGCCGGATTACCCAATCCTGTATCGACCGCAGTTCGGTGAGCGAGTATTTGTGTTCGTATCCTTTGGCGGGCGATACGGTGTACTGAAAAATCTCCCCGAGCCCCGTCGTTACGGGGGCCATCGTGGGTGTACCGATCCCCGCCGGTATCTGCGTCGTCACAGTTTGCAGGCGCTCAGCAATCTGTTGCCGTGCCCAGTATACGTCGGTAGCGTCGGAGAAAACGACGGTAACGATCGACAGGCCGAAACGGGAAAACGAGCGGAGTTCGATCAGGCCGGGAATGTTCGACATACCCACTTCGATCGGGAACGTAACGAGCCGCTCGATGTCTTCAGCCGCCAGCGATGGGCTACTGGTAATGACCTGCACCTGGTTGTTGGTGATGTCGGGGACGGCATCGATCGGCAACTGTGTCGCCGACCAGCTTCCCCAGCCGATCAACGCCAGCGTCAGCAAGCCAATGATCAGTTTGTTCTGTATGGAAAATCGGATGATTGCGTTCATTGGACGGTATACGGTTTTACGGTATTCGGTATTTGGTTTCCGTTTTACCGCTTACGGAAGCTGCTTACGGTACTGTATAGAGCAGTATGCTACTCGGAAAAGCATACGGTCTGCCTATACGAGTCATCACACCACGAAATGGCACACGTAGACGGTGCAACCGAGGGGAAATCAGTAGAAAGAGCAAGCCACATGTGTAGCTTGAGCGGCTGTGCTTATGGACTTAGTTACGCGAGGAACTCCAGGGTCTACGTCTTCACCACGCTATTGAGGAAGACCTCGGGCGGTAGTGTTTACAACTCGGTTACGCAACGGGACATTGTCTGAAAACTACGTTCAGAAGCTGTGTCGGGAGTTTAGTCCAAGGTCCGTGAAGACACAGACCCTGGACTCCACCGTAAACTGAATACCGAAAGCTGTAAACTAAGTACCGTAAACCGCCCCCTACCGTCGGGGCGGGTTGATCAGCGAGAAGACGCCCAGAAACGAGTACAGGTTGGCATAGCCAAAGCAGGTTTTCTGCGGCAATCGGATGAAGGAAGAAAGCGGAACGTCGATCAGACGCAGAAAAGTTGGCGCGAACGCGACGATCGAATGGCCGGCGACCGGCAGATTGTGATGGCAATGATTGGGATGCTTCTGGTGCTCGGAATCAGGTCCGTAGTGCATGCCCAGAAAGTCCAGAAACCCCAGACTGGGTTGTTCGATCCGGTGGTGCCCATAATGCTGTATCAGCTCGACCATCCGGGCCGACTGATCGAGGCCGAAGCCGGGAATCAGACTGTTTCCCAGGATCAGGCCAACCAGTAAATAGGCAACAACAGCTTTCATCAGGTTCAACCGGTCGAACGACCTGCCGAAAGTACAACGGAAACCGGTGGTTTGTTCCGACAAAAGGGAATTTAGAACCAGTCCGGGTTACGGGTTACAGTTCACGGTATTCGGTTTACAGGTTTCGGTGGGTCGGCAGTTCGATGGCCACTAGTACGCTCACCACAAAACCGCCCGCCGTATCGCTACAGCGGGCGGCACGACAATCCGCCAGACAGACCACCGTAAACCAAATACCGAATACTGTAAACCGAATACCTACCTATCCATAAACCGGATACTACTGACCGACATCAGCGGCTGCATGGCTTTGGCTTTGTCGTTTTTGAAGACAAAATACAGGTCGTGCACCCCATTGGTTGCTTTAACCGGCAATACGACGGGCGGAGCCGCAAACCGGTTACGGGGTGCTGGCGGGGCCGCTTTGGTTGTTGCCTGCGTGGATACGCCGGTCGTTGAGTTGGGGGCAGCTGTGCCGGGAGTCGCTTTATTACCTGATTCCATTTCGGCCATCAGCTTCGTCATGTCGACTTCGGGAGCGATCTCCAGCACTTTCTCGGCGACAATCGGGCCGGTTGGCGAGTCAAGGTGCAGCTCAATCGTACCACCGGCACTACCCTCCCGCCGTTGCGCCTGCGCGCCCAGACTTACCTGTTTGATACCCGTCAGGTCGATCTTCTTGAAACCCAGGTAGCCATTGTCGTACGGAACAGCGGTAAAATCTTTCCGCATGATCTGGGTTTTCATCTCGACGTTTTTGGTCAGCGGTGCATCCGACGGTTTCACGTCCGGGCTACGCAGCACGATCAGCTCTTCACCCGTCTGCATCGGAACGGCTTTTCCACCCCGGTCGGTATAGGCCGCGCGAATCAGTACCGAACCCCGTCCGTTGTCGCCTTCGGGTAGGCTGACGGTGTACGTTCCCTTGGCGGGCAACGTACTAAACGGTTTGTCGGTGATGTGCAGAATGTAGCGGACAATCGTGCTGGCGTCGGCGGTCGACATGGCCGGGTGGCCCGGCATCGCGACCTCGCCCCAGACGCCCACGCCCCCGGCCTGAATCTTTTTCACCAGCTTCATCGCAGCCGACTCGTCACCTTTGTACTTGGCCGCGATGTCGGTGAACATCGGACCAACCGACTTCGTATTGACCTGGTGACACACCTTGCAATCGCTCTGATTGATCAGCGCCTGCGCCACGGCGTATTGCGTACTGGCGTCGACACTACGGTGCCCCTGCTTGATTTCGGCGTAGTCGAACCCTTCCGACGCGTAGTCGATGCTCATCGCTACCCGCGCCGGGGTGATCTTGCCGTTCGACAAGCTGCCATCTTCCTTGTCATCGACGGATACCGCGTAGTGAATCGGCTGGTCGGGGAAGAAGAACGAGCGGTTGTTTGTCAGGTTAAGGGCTACCGCAGGTGCTTCGTTGCCGGCGATGATCTTCACCGACTGACTGTTGGCGGCCCCTTTCGCATCTTTCACCGTCAACGTAGCCGTATACACGCCCGGCTTCGCGAACGTCACCGACGGGCTGGCGGTGGTGAACGTACGGGGAGCCGCACCAGCACCCGTTACTTTCCACTGATAGGTCAGTGCATCGCCGTCGTAATCTTTGGTGCCGTCGGCCAGCAGATTCAGCGTCAGCGGTACGGCCCCACCGGGTTTACTGGTCGATGCCATGACCACCGGCCGCCGGTTGCCGCCATTGTATTCGATGCGGATCAGCCGGGCGTTGTCGCTTTTGCGGAACCAGTTGCTGCCGTATTCAAGCACGTACATATCGCCCGACGGCCCGAATTTCATATCGATTGGCTCGACAGGATGGTAGTTCGGCGTTACCCGCTCCATCGACTTGTAATTCCCCTGCTCATCCATGGTGATGGCCATAATCCAGCCCCGCGAGAAGTCGGTTACGAGCCATTTATTCTCGTAGTACGCTGGCCACGGGCGGGCCGCACCTTTAAAGTCCGACTGATGATAAACCGGCCCACCCGTCGCGCTGCGTGCCCCGGTACCGACCAGCGGAAACTCCTCCGAGACAGCATACGGATAGTATACGAACGACGGGGCTACGGGCGGCAGTTCTTTTAATCCCGTATTGTTAGGCGACTCATTGACCAGGTGCTTCGGGTCTTTTTTCGCCAGTGGCTTATTCGTCGCGTAATCGAAGACGGGAAACGCCTGATCGTTACCGACAAACCAGGGCCAGCCAAAATTACCCGGCTTCCGGGCCTGATTCAGCTCATCGTAGCCGCGCGGGCCGATCTCCGAATCCGTCGTCGCGTCAGGACCGACTTCACCCCAGTAGACGTAGCCCGTTTTGCTGTCGACGGAAATACGCCAGGGATTGCGGTGGCCCATGCTATAGATTTCGGGACGGGTTTTGTCAGTCCCTTTCGGAAACAGGTTCCCGGCGGGAATGGTGTAGGTCCCGTCGGTTTCAGGGTGAATGCGCAGAATTTTACCGCGCAGGTCGGCCGTATTACCCGCGTGCCCCTGATCGTCCCAACTACTGCGGCCGGGCCGCTCGTCGGTTTGGGCCGCCTGCTGGTTTCCCGTGTTGTTGCCTACGGTCAGATACAGATTCCCCGACCGATCCCAGGTCATCCCCCCGCCCGTGTGGCAGCAGACTTCCCGCTGTGTCGGCACGTCGAGCATTACTTTCTCCGACCCGTCGACCAGCTTATTATCCTTCACCACCCAGCGCGTCAGCCTATGCTTCTTCTCCGTCGGATGTGCGTAGTAGAGGTAGATAAACTGATTTTTGGCGAAGTTCGGATCGAGCGTCATGCCCATCAGCCCTTCTTCTGCTTCACTAACTTTTCCCTCCGCTGAGGTGTATTTCGTGTTGACCGGGATCGTGGCGATCAGGTCGACGGTTTTAGTGGCGGCATCGTATTTCTTGAGCGCGCCTTTTCGTTCGATGATAAAGGCCGACCCATCGGGCAACACCTCAAACGTCATCGGTTCGTCAAGGTCTTCGGCCACCGTCACGGGTGTAAACCGGCTATCGTCGGGCTTCTGATTTGCCGGTCCATCCTGCGCCACAAACGACGCCAGACCAACCACTAAGGCCAGACCGAGGGGGTGGAGTAGGGTATGTTTCATAAAGTTTTCCGTTTACGGTTTTCAGTATTCGGTTTACGGTGGCCTGCGTATGACGGACTGCACCACGATGGCCACCGTGCGATAGACTAGCGCTAGGCCTGTGTCTTCACAGACCTCATATGCGTCAGCTATAGACGGCCTGTCGGGCGTAATGTCTGTGTCTTCACAGACATTGGTGAGGACGCAGACCTTGGTGCAGTAGGGACCGCACTACGATAGCCACTGTAAACTGGATACCGAAAACCGATCTTATGCCTGAATCTTCTTGAGGTTGTCGAAGCTGGTGCGGACGTCGGCGATGCCGTTGGGGGCCATGTCCTGCTCTACGAAGAAATACTTCATGCCCGCGATGTTGGCCGCAGCAAAAATGCGTTTGAAATCAACGACGCCATTGCCCACTTCGGTAATCGTCTGCCGGTCGGCTTTGATGTCTTTGACGTGGAAAAGCGGGAACCGACCGGGGTGCTCTTTGAACAGCGCGACGGGGTCTTTACCGGCTTTGGTCGCCCAGGCCAGGTCCAGCTCCATCTTCACCAGTACCTTGTCGGTCTGCGACAGAATCAGTTCGTAGGGTGTCTTGCCGCCCGCATCAGCAACGGGGTCGAACTCGGTCGCGTGGTTGTGGTAGGCAAACTGAATCCCGGCTTTCTTACAGGCTTCCCCTGTCTTCCGGAATACCTCGATCGACTTGTCGATCTCTTCCTTGGTGCCAACGGGTGTACTGGCGCAAACCAGGTAGGTCAGTCCGCCCTCAGCCGCCTGATCGACCAGTTGCTGGTAGTTGTCGCGCAGGCTGAGCATGGGCGGCATCTTCGAGAAGTCCATGCGCGGACGAGCTGGAGCCGCTGCTCCGGGTGTCGCTGCACCGGAAGCTGGCGCACCGGCCGACGGTTGTGCCGCCTGAGGTCTGGGACCATCCGGTCGGGGACGAAACGGCGCGCCCATCGCGTGGTGTGCCCGCCAGTGCATGCCCAGGCTTTCGACCAGTGCCTTGAACTCTTTCGCGGAGTAGCCGTAGTAGCCCCCGCGCAGGCTGAACGCCGACTCGATTTCCTTGTACCCTACTTTGGCGACCTGTTCGAGCGTCCCTTTCGGATCGTCGTTCATGGGTCCGAAGAGGGTAAACAGCTGGATACCCACCGGACGCGCGGCCTGTGGGGCACTTAACCAATCGGTGGCTTCGGTCAGGCGGGGCAGCATCAGCCCGCCGAGGGCGAGGGTGCCGGAAGTACGTAGAAAGTCTCTGCGCGTGGTCATGCGGGGTTGGGTAAACGGTTTACGGTTTTCAGCAAAACGATTCGATCGGGTGCGGTGAAGCGAAAAGCACGGCACCAAAATTGTCCTTTTTACTGAATATATCGGATTAAACCCGACCGTTCACCCGTTTTTACCGACCGAATCCCTCCCTGAGTCGACCAGTTACTTCACCACCGGAAAGGCAACGACGCGTAACTTGGTACAGCCATACGGAATCAGCATCAGGCTGTCGACTTTCGGGCTGACGTCCCCCTGGTAGATCCCTTCGCGGGTCGAAACCGGCTGCCGGGCCACGCCTTCCACAATTTGCCAGCTGGGTATGGCCCGACCGGTCGTGCGAATTTCAATGGGCGCGTTAGTCTCGTTCCAGATGAACCGCCCCGGCATCGTTTTCTCGATTACCGTCGTTTGCTGCACCGGCGTTTTGACCACTGCCTGCGGCAGGCCGTAATTCCACGCGCTTGCCGGCTTGTATTCGTAATAGATTCCCTCCGTCTTTTCCGTCTCCTTATTGACGTTGGCCTTTACGTTCAGCGCGTACACCAGCGGCCCCCGTTCGATCGCCCGCGAGTTGCGCGCCCAGTTGGTCGTCGTCACGGTCATGGGCAGTTTCAGCGTCAGCCTGTCGCCGGATTTCCAGGTACGCAGCAGCCGGATTACCTGTCCGCCTTTGTCGCTGCGAAGTTTCTGTCCGTTGAGCAGCACGGTCGCTTCGCGGCACCAGCCGGGAATGCGCAGGTCGAACGGAAACGTAGCCGGCTTGGTGAGTGAAATGGCAAAGTCGATCTGATCGGAGAACGGATAGTTCGTCATTTCCTGAATTGTCGCAACAGCGCCACCCGCCACCGGCATCGTTATGGTATTGGGCGCGTACTCCAGAGCCGCGAGTCCCAGACTGGATGGTCCCGGACTGGATGGTTCCCGACTGGATGGTCCCCGACTGGATTGGCTTTTTGTAGCCCCAATCGCATACCAGAGGTGAGACGCGAATTTGGTCCAGCCCTGGTGCATATTGGCCGTGCAGCAGGTGTAGCCCGCGTACGGCCCAAATACGTTGTTCATCCCCCGGCCGAAGGGCAGCGAAAAGTCGAACGTACCACGCGACACCTGCACCTGGTTGGCAATCTGAAAATACTGACGGCTGTTGTAATCGTCGGTGGTCTGCGTAGGCAGCGCATTGTACGTGATTCGCTCCAGGGCATCCATGTACAGCGGATCACCAGTGACGGCAATAGCCTGTTCGAGCGAAAACATTGTTTCTACAATCGCGCACAGCTCCACACCCTGCGTCGGTTCGTTACCGTGCAGGTCTTCGTCGCCCGAAAACATACCGTGGGGCAGCCCATGCAGCGTCATCAAATCCGTCCAGCCGGTTTTGAACGCGACCAACGCCTTCGGGTCGCACTGCCCCTGCACGACGGGCAGTTTCAGCCCCATCCCCACGTTGACGGCGTGGCGATCCATCCAGTGCTCCCCGTTTTGCTGCGCAGCCGCTTCCATCACCCAGTTACGGCCCGCGAAGTGCTGGGTCCAGGGTGTCGTCTGCTGGTTGATGAGCCGGGCCAGTTCGAGCAGAAATTTGTCGCCAGTCTGATTGTAAAGCCAGTAGACGGTCATCAGGTTGTCACCCCCGCGTGCCGTCGACCATTCGCTGAATTGTCCAAGTGGCGCCTTCGTCAGGTTCGCCAGCTGGTAGCGGAAATAGCGGGTCATGAAGGGCACTACCCGCTTGTCGCCCGTAGCCTGGTAATACTGCTGCAACACCTTGAGCATGACCATGCGCGGCCACCAGTCCTCACCCTGCAAACCCGCCACCACGGGCTTACCCGATTCGCGCTCATATTTCGACAGCGGTCCGAAATAACCCGACGGCCGCTGCCGATCGAGCGACCAGTCGACGTATTGTTTCACCTTGGCGATCAATGCTTTGTCGTCGAGCAGATACGCCAGTGGCAGCGCACCGTCGAGCCAGTAGGGCGTTTCTTCCCAGTTGTCGCCTTTACCACCCAGCCAGCCATTGTCGTTTTTCAGCTTCGGGTAGAACTCGTCCAGGTGACCGGTTGTCCCGTCGCGCATGATGGCAAGCTGATCGCGCAGCCAGCCTTCAGGCCGGATGCGTCCGAGCGGTACCTCCAGATAGCGAGCGGGTGCCAGTGGGGCGCGGCTGGCCACAGGACTGGTCGGTTGGCCAACAACAGCACCGACTGTAAGCAAGGTTGTCAGGGCCAGAAACAAGGCAGAAGTAGTACGCATAGCAAGTAACGTCGACTCCGGTAAAGAGACCTGACTGACCGTTCTCTACTGCTGTCGACGTACTAGCAACCCCAGCCTTTTTCGTATCAAAACGGGCGATTCGGTAGTTATACCGTTCGATCAACCCCTGCAAACGAATGCTTGTTGAATTATATGCAGCCCCGGCGGCAGCGCCCCAGCCGACCGAATCGCCCGTTTCCAACGCCGTCGGCGAACTCCCTGAACAGGAACCCAGCCTGTCGCCCGATCAGTTGCTGGGCAGCTTCGACTCGCGCGAAGAAGCAATCACATTCGCCAAAGAACAGCTTGCCGGCAATGGTCAGTCCCTGACCGACACGCAGTTGGGTATGTTCGACGAACACACCCACATCGAATGGCTGACGTTGACCACGACGCAAAATGATGCAGCGACGCACACAACGTACTATCTCGTCACCGACGAGGGGTACTAACTAGTATCGGCGGTGTCTACGCTATAGCAAAAACGGGCGACCTTGACTGGTCGCCCGTTTTGTTGCTTATTGTAGCTTTTGATAAGCCTTTTTAATCATTCAAATACCCCGCCTGTATGCGAACACGACGCGTTACTAGCTACTTACTTTTGGGATTGGTAGTGGCCGCTTGTCCAACACCAAGTGCTTCGGCACAGAACAGATCAGCCGATTCGTTAGACGTACGTTCAGCTAACGAACTCGTTGCTGAGATGGCGAGACTGATTCGAAAAAAGGCCAACTTCCGTGGAGCTACCCTGCCTGACGTGTGTTATCGATTGGCTTATTACCAACAGAACAAAACCTTTCGAACTTTCCAGTCGGATGCCTTGCTTAAATATTCCTAAAAATCTACAGCGAAACCGTTGCGGACTTGATGGTACTTACCATCTTTTTCATATGGCAGACCATTACCCACAAAGCCAAACAGGTATCGTATCAACAGTTAGTTATTCTAATCAACAATCTTAAAGCTTAACCAAGCCTCATTATCCGCATATTCGCTATTCATTGCTTCTCTAAATTGGTCGTATGAAATTATTAAATCCCGCATAGAACTAACTAATTTTCGCTTGCGATCTTTATCGGCATTTGTAACATCTACGCTTTCATTCAAAATTTCCATTTTTGTTATGAAGCTTGACGAATATTGTTTATCATTCCATTTTCTCTTCGAAACCCAATACAGTGCGGCTTGCCTACAGAAGGCTAACAGCAACGTATCTTCTTTATTGTCAATCGTTTCATACAGCGCACTGCTTTTTGTATTTAACTCCCAATTGATAGCCTGCCTGTTAACATAAACTCTGTTAAAGAATTGGGCACACATAACATGATAAACTGATCTGTTGATGTTGGTTTTAGTTCTATTCCACCCATCGACACGTATTCCTTTAGAAACGAGATAAAAAGCGACAGCATCAGTAAAGTTCCTGATAAAATTTGCGTCATTCATCAGGATTTCATGGTAACGCGCATTCGCATCGTCAACACTCATTCCAGCAAACAGCGTATCGCTTATTTTTGTACTAATACCCTCATTGAGAATATAATCCAGATACGGCTGATTATATTTAGTTAAGTCATGGAGTGGGCTATTACTAGCTAGTGTATTTATCGCAGGCAATTTGAAATTGTTGGTTATTGCTTTAATCTCATAAATTTTCCGAATTTGATCGTGAATGTTAGCAACCGTCCAATGTTGAGAAAAGGCAGTAAACGGCATCAGCAAACATTGCAATGCAAAAATTATCGTTTTCATAATTCATTTTTCATTTACAAGTTTGTAGCCGTATGAGTATATGGTTCAGCGACTACCGTGCGGTTCCTGTCGGGAATTAGATCAATCTGTACATCTGAAGCATCTTCAGCCCTGACCCTCAACCGGCACACTATAATCTTTGGCCGACGTCCGGACGCCTTTTTCCCGCAGCATCTCCCCTACTTTCGTGGTTATATAGATGGAGGCTTCGATCTCCGCTTTGCGAATCGCCACGCTTTCGATATTGAAGCCGAACGGGATCGCACGCTCCATACAGAAGGTCGTCAGGTTCGACGCTATATCGAGACACAACTGCACCGATTTTTCCAGCATATCTGCCGACGTTTTAAGCTCTTCTTTCAAGGCTTCCGGCACATGAATGCCCAGCCATTCCATGAAATGAAGCGTCTTTTCCGAGCCGCAGGCAGTAAGCGTGAAAATAATTGTCGGCGGGGCCGTTTGCTGTTTGTCGCAACGGAGCGCCAGGTCGTCGATCACCTGCCGGGCGTAGTCGATGTTAAAGACACACTGGGAGATGAAGTACGATACGCCACAGTTCATCTTATCCAGTATGCGGCTATCCTCGTCGTTCAGCACGTTGTGTCGTTCCGGGATGGTTACCGCGCCAACGACCGATGTTTCCTGGTGGCGACTCCAGAGCTGGTAAGCCTGGGCAAGCGTCGTTTTCACTGGATAGTCAGGGGCTGGGACGCCCACAAAAACGGGATAAAAACGGTGCTGATGGAGTTGGTCCAGCCAATCGGATAGCTCTTCGGGGGGAAATTTACCGGCAGGACGATAAATCAGCTTGGGAATCGCCAACGCAGTCAGGTAGCCGGAGGCAAACACAAACGGATCGAGGGCTGGCAAAAAAGGAAAGGGCCTTTCCTCGGTAGTGCGGGCCGATTCATCCTGCACGTCATAGACCACGAGCGCATCGATATCAAGGCTAGTCAGCCGCTCCAGGGTATTTTGAGCAATCTCGGCTACCCGTTCCGGTTGGGTGCTGGCTTTCGGCGGAGTAATGCCGTACAAGAGTATACCGGATTGTGCGGATTTAATTTTCTCCAGAAACATTGTCAGGTGATTGAATTATACATGGCGGGCGACTACCCAAAACCGGAAGCAGCCAGGACGCTTTCTATACTGAAGCGGTAAAACTAGTCATAACCTGAACCGGACAGGCATCCTGACCACGGAGATTTTTCGTCCGGTCTTCTTCCTGCCCATCCCCGTCAGGGCAATCACCGTGACCCTCTGCTCCCAGGGATACACCTGACAGGTTCGGGTATTTTACAACCCTTCAGCCCGTACAGCACTAACGGGGTGATTAATGTAGTACGTACAGTATTGACAGCCCGGTTAGTGAGTCCATCGACTTTAGCGTATTTTTACCAGCAAAACTGTAACCCGTACCCTGGATGGACACACGTTCGTCGGACGAGGAGATCAAGCGCCTGGCAGCGCTGAATAGCTACGACATTCTAGATTCCTTACCCGAGAAAGACTACGAAGACATTACCTTGCTGGCGTCGCAGATCTGCGGTACGCCGGTAGCCCTGATTAGTCTGGTCGATCAATCCCGGCAGTGGTTCAAATCCAACCGGGGTCTCTCCTTTCGGCAAACGCCCAGGGAGCAGTCGTTCTGTGCCCATAATCTACAGGCACTGAACAGCCCGCTGATTGTCGAAGATGCCCGGCAGGATGCGCGTTTTCAGGACAATCCGCTGGTGACCGACGCGCCGAACATCGTTTTCTACGCGGGTGAACCCCTCGTTGACGAAGACGGGCAAACGCTCGGTTCGCTGTGCGTGATCGATTCGCAGGTGCGTCAGCTCGACGAAGGGCAACTGAGCGCGCTGAAGATCCTGGCCAAGCAGGTGGTTATCTTACTGTCCTACCGCCGGAAGACCCTCCAGGCCATCGCAGCGCAGCGGCAGCTGGCAGCCAGTGAAGCGCAGTATCGGCTACTGATCGAACAGTCGCCCATGGCCATGTGCCTGTTCGTGGGTCGGGACTTGCGCATCAACATTGCAAATGATCGGATGGTGGGCTTTTGGGGACGGGGGCGCTCGGTAATGGGCAAGCCGCTTCAAGAAGCGGTTCCTGAATTGCAGGGGCAACCTTTCCTAGACATTCTGGACCAGGTATACACCACGGGCGTGCCCTACTCAGCCCGGGCGACGCCCGCTGATCTGCTCGTCGATGGGCAGCTAAAAACGTCCTACTTCGACTTTACATACCAGCCAATCCGGAACGCGCAGGATGAGGTGTACGCCATTCTGGAAGTAGCTACGGACGTGACCGACGAGGTGATCCTGCGTTCGCAGCTCCAGGAAACGCAACGGGCGCTGGAAAGCGCGGTGGCCCTAGCGCAACTGGGCATCTGGAAAGTCGACGTGGTCAACCAGACGGCTGAGTTTTCCCAATTGGTGCAGGACTGGGTAGGCAGCCCGGAGCCGCTGACACTGGCAAGCGCCGTCGCGGCCATCGAACCCGCCGACGTTCCCACATTCCAGGCGGCTTTCGCCAAAGCCCATATCGCCGGACTGGGGGGTGGGCTGGACGTGCAGTATCAGCTGCGCAATCAACAGACCGGCCAGGTCTACCTGCTCCACTCGAAGGGGCAGATGCAGTTCGATGCTGCCGGTAAAGCGGTGTCGCTCTACGGCTTCAGTCAGGACATTACCCAGCTCCACGCGGCCCAGCTCGCCCTGGAAACCAAGGTACGGGAGCGCACTGAAGACTTACAGCGGGCAAATCTGGACTTGCAGCGTTCCAACGACAACCTCCAACAGTTCGCGTACGTGGCCAGCCACGACCTACAGGAGCCTTTACGTAAAATTCAGGCGTTCAGCGATTTGCTAACGACGCAGTATGCCAATCAACTGGACCAGTCGGCCAACGATCATCTCCAGCGCATCATGAATGCAGCGGCCCGGATGTCGGCGCTGATACGCGATCTGCTGGCCTATTCCCGTATCGCCACCCATCAACAGGTCTTCGGGCCGGTTTCACTGAACGCAGTTGTGGCGGACGTATTATTAACCCTCGACTGGACGATTCAGCAGACCGGAACGCAGCTTACCCTCGCAGACCTGCCCACGGTCAACGGCGACGAAGCCCAACTAGCGCAGTTGTTTCAGAACCTGCTGACCAACGCCATCAAGTTTGTCGAACCCGACCAGAAACCCTATGTGCAGGTGTCGTATGCCCACCGTTCCGTCAATGAACTGCCCGAAGACGTTCGGCCAACCGCCATCGTTCCGTTCTACCATCAAATCGACGTGACCGACAACGGTATTGGCTTCGATCCAAAATACCTGGACCGCATTTTTCAGGTATTTCAGCGACTGAACAACCGGAAAAATTATCCGGGTACGGGCGTAGGGCTAGCGATCTGTCGGCGGGTCATCGAAAACCACGGCGGGGGACTCAGCGCCCACAGTCAGCCGGGGCACGGCGCTACGTTCAGCGTGTATTTGCCAGCTTGATAGGACCGTGTCGCTCCTGATTCAACAATCCCTTTTTCCTACATCAATCAATGGTTGATTCGCCCAAGCTTATTCCGTTTGATCTAATGCCGATCATTCACATCGAGAACGACGTTGACGATCAATGCCTGGTTGCAGAAGCGCTCAAGGCTTCGTCGATTCACAATCCGGTCCGCTACTTCGCCGACGGTCAGCAGGCGCTCCTCTATTTACAAACAACCGACGAGGTACCGCTGGTGATCCTGTGCGACGTAATCATGCCGGGCATGAGCGGTTTTGCGTTACGCGACCGGATCGACGCGGACCCGGTACTGCGGATGAAGGCCATTCCATTTGTTTATTTCTCGACCTGGGCCAATAAAGAACTCGTTGAACAGGCCTACCAGGGTACCATACAGGGGTATCACCTGAAAGGAAAAAGCTTCGCCGATCTCCAGGCTGAGCTTAGCCTGATCGTGACCTACTGGAAGCATTGCCTGCACCCGCGCAGTTTTCAGTAGATCGTTTGTTTCCGGCAATAGGGTGTTAAGTTATAGTCTGCTCACCCCCCGCTCCCTGAAGGGGGTGTGGCCAGCCAGCACTTAACAACCTATTGCCAACATCCCTGCTACCGGGAACAGGCTGTTCATTTACAGTTCATTACGACAGCGCAACGGCGGGTTCCGAGTGAATCGTTTTCGTGTCCTTCCGGTAGAACAGCCGGTAGATAATCGGGAACACGAGCAGCGTCAGTACGGTGGCCGTGATGAGTCCGCCGATCACGACGATTGCCAGGGGTTTCTGCGTTTCGGAACCGATCCCCGTCGAGACAGCGGCCGGGAGCAGACCGATCGCGGCCATCAGCGCCGTCATGACGACGGGGCGAACGCGGGACTGTACCCCTTCGCGAATAGCCTGGTCGAGGGGCATCCGTTCTTTGCGGTTGTTGTTGAAGACCGTAATCAGGATCACGCCGTTCTGCACACAGATACCGAACAGGGCGATAAAGCCGACACCCGCCGAGATACCGAAATTCATGCCCGTCACGTGCAGCGCCAGTATACCGCCGATCAGCGCGAAGGGCACGTTGAGCAGCACCAGCCCGGCGTCTTTGGCGTTGCCGAACAGGATGAACAGAATCACGAAAATGGCACCGATACTGATGGGCACCACCTGACTCAGCCGGTCGGTCGCCCGTACCTGATTCTCGAACTCCCCAACCCAGTCGACGGAGTACTCACGGGCGGGCTGTAGCTTCTCACGGACGCGCTGCTGGGCTTCGGCAATGGTGCTGCCCAAATCCCGACCGCGCACAGAAAACTTCACCCCGATGAAGCGTTTGTTGAGGTCGCGGTAGATGAAGGCCGGCCCCGTCACCTGCCGGATCGTCGCAATCTCTTTCAACGGAATCTTCCCCCCGGTCATCGTCGGCACCATAAGCCGCATGATGTCGGCTTCGCTTTGCCGGTACTCGGGCAGGAACCGCACCCGGATGTCAAATTTACGTTCGCCCTCGTACAGCACCGACGCCGTTTTACCGCCAATTGCCATTTCGATTACGGCCTGCGCGTCGGCCGTCGACACGCCGTAGAGCGCCATCTGCCGGTCGTGGAGCAGCACGCTGATTTCGGGTTGCCCCACGTTGCGAATGATCCCGAGGTCTTTGATGCCGGGTACATTTTCGATCGCGGCCATGGCCTGCGCTGCGTATTTTTCCAGTTCGTAGACATCGGGGCCGAAGATTTTGATCCCGTTACTGGCTTTATAGCCCGCCACGGCCTCAGCCACATTGTCGACAATCGGTTGCGAATAGTTGTAGAGGACGCCCGCGTAATTTTTCAGTTTGGCGTCCATCTCATCGGTCAACTGTTCGGTGGTGATCGTTCTCGACCACTCCTCCTTCGGCTTCAGATCGACCTGAAACTGGCAGAAGTAGAAACCGTTCGGGTCGGTACCGTCGTTGGAGCGGCCTACCTGCGAGAGCACCTGCCGCACTTCGGGGAATTTTTGCAGGTCGTCCCGAATCGTTCTGGTCATCTTCACGCTTTCGGGCAGCGACATGCTCATCGGCAGTTCAGCCGTTACCCACAACGCGCCTTCGTTCAGTTGGGGCAAAAACTCCGTGCCGAGCAGCGACGCCGAGAAAAACGTAGCGCCCATGAAGCCCAGCGCGGCAACCAGACTTGTACGCTTATGCCGGAAACACCAGCCGAAGCCGCGCATGACAAGCCAGTCGAAGAAGCGGACGAGCGGGTTATTTTTCTCGCGGACGTTCTTTCTGAGCAGGATCGAGCAGAGTACCGGTACCAGCGTCAGCGTGTAGAGAAGGGCACCGAGCAGGGCAAACCCAAGGGTCCAGGCCAGGGGCGAAAACATCTTACCTTCTACTTTCTCAAAGGAGAAAATAGGCAGCAGCGCCGTGATGATGATGAGTTTGGAGAAGAACACGGCCTTACCCATCTCCCCCCCCGTTTTGCGAATCAGGCCCAGCTTGGCAAGTTGGTTGAAGCGCGCCATCCCGACCTTGTGGGCCTTGTGATCGAGGGCGACGAATATCCCCTCGACCATGACGACTGCGCCGTCGATGATAATGCCGAAATCGACCGCGCCCATGCTCAGCAGGTTGGCCGACATACCGCGCAACCGCAGACACATAAAGGCAAACAGCAGCGCCAGCGGGATAATGATCGACACGATGATGGTCGTGCGCCAGTCGGCCATGAACAAAAACACGATCACCGTGACGAGCACGATTCCTTCGGTGAGGTTGTGCAGCACCGTGCGGGTACAGTATTCGATCAGGTTATCGCGGTCGTAGAACGTGGCCATTTTTACGTCCGACGGCAGCACGCTCGTGTTCAATTCCTCGATCTTGGCTTTTACCCGTCCCAGCACTTCCGACGGATTTTCGCCCTTGCGCATCACCACGATTCCTTCGACAACGTCGTCCTGCGCATCGAGTCCGACCTGTCCCACGCGTGGCAGTTCCGATTCGATTACTTCGGCGACGTGTTTGACCAACACCGGGTTACCACCCGCTTCTTCGATCAGGATGTTTTCGATGTCGGGAATCGACGTCAGCAGGCCGATACCGCGTACTACATACGCCTGCCCGTTCCGCTCGATCACGTCGCCCCCGACGTTGACGTTGCTACGGGTCACGGCCTGGTAGACTTCCAGCGGGGTGATGTCGTATTTGGCAAGCTGGGTCGGGTTGACGCGGAGTTCGTAGATTTTGTCGCGCCCCCCAAAGGCGACAATGTCGGCGACGCCGGGTACGCTGCGCAGTTGCCGGTCGATTACCCAGTTTTGCAGCGTCAGCAGTTCGCGGCTGTCCCGGTTTTTGCTTTCGAGCGTGTAGCGGAAAATCTCCCCGGTCGGGCCATAGGGCGGCTGAATTTCGGGGTCGACGCCGTCGGGCAGCGATACGTTTTGCAGGAGGTTATTGACCTGCTGCCGCGCAAAGAAATCCTCGACACCATCGTCGAAAATAATCTTCATCACCGACAGTCCGAACATGGTTGTCGAGCGGACGTTGCTTTTGCGCTGCACCGAGTTCATGGCCACCTCGATGGGCACCGTCACGAACCGCTCCACTTCTTCCGCCGACCGGCCATGCCACTGGGTCACGACCACGATCTGCGTGTTGGTCACGTCGGGAAACGCTTCGAGCGGGGTACGCAGGTAGCTGACCACGCCGGCAATGACCAGCGCCCCCGTCATGAAGAAGACGAAGAAGCGGTTCTTCAGCGAAAAGCCGACGATCGAACGAATGAATTTAGACATGGATTGCGAAAGATTGAATGACTGAGTGATAGAATGATTGAATGAATGAGCGATTGCACCGGGCGGAGCGATTTCGCCTATTCTATCATTCAATCATTCTATCACTCAGTCATTTATTTAGTGCGTTGAAAACCAGCAGCTGATCGCGGGAAATGATCCGTTCACCCGGCTGCACACCCTGTTGTATGTACGCGACGTCGCCCAGCGATTTCAGGACGTTTACTTCGCGCGTTTCGATGTTAGCCCGGTCTCGAAAGACCATGACGTACTGCTTCGACCGTTCGAAAATGACCGACTGCGCCGGCACAGTTGCCAGTCGTCCACCGTCTTCGTAGCGCAGCGTTACGGTCGCGTGCATCTCCGGCTTGAGCTTGCTACCGGGGTTCGGCAGCCGAATCCGTACGGTCATGGCTTTGGTGTTGGGGTCAAGGACGGAATAGATCTTGTCGACCTTGCCCCGGAAGCGTTCATTCGGGTAGCTGAGCGTTTGGATGCTCGCGTCCATGCCGGTACGCACGCGCCCGATGTCGCTTTCGTTGACGTTGGCCAATACCCAGACATCGCTGATCTGCCCGATGGTGAACAGGTTGTCGGCGTTGTCGGAACGGAGCTGTGTGCCCCGGTTCACATTCTTCTCGATCACGTAGCCGTCGATGGGTGCCTTCACCGTGTACATCGACCCTTTGCCGATGCCGTAAATGCGCGACACAGCCGCTACCCGGTCTACCTCGGCCTGCGCTTTCTCGACTTCTTTCTGAGCCGCGACGACTTCACGCTGCGAGTTCAGCTTGGTCTCGAACAGGTCCTGTGCGACCCGCAGGTTTTTTTCGGCCAGCAACAGGTCCGATCGCGCCTGTATGCCCTGCCGTTCCAGATCGGCCACTTCGCCCGACCGGATCGTCGCCAGCGACTGCCCTTTGCGCACGTAGTCGCCCAGTTCGACGCCGACCGCTTCGACGTCGCCCCCGACCAGCGGGAATACCTTGATTACCCGATTTTCGTCGGCCGTCACTTTCCCGACCAGCGTCAGTTCGCTATGCACCGGCCGACTGACGACCGAGTCCAGTTTGATCCGGCGCATCATCGTGTCCGACAGCCGGAACGCTTTCTCACTGTCGGTTTGCGCTTCCTTCTGTTCCGGTGCGCAGGCCGTGAGCAGGGCCAGGCATGCCAGAAAAATTTGACTATTTTTTTTCATGATAAGACGTAAACCAATCTCATAATTAGCACACCCCCAACCCCCTGAAGAGGGCTTAGTTCACTAGCGAGAAAAGCCCCCTTCAGGGGGTTGGGGGTATGTATATCCTGTGTGTATGTCACCCGCCCTAAAACAGCTCCTCCCCGACCAGGTAATTCAGTTCTTCGTACGCACTGACACGGTCGGCTTTGAGCCGGTTGAGCTGCTGCACACTGTTGTTGTAGGCTTCGATCAGGTCGACAAATTCGATCAGGCTCAGATTCCCTTTCTGAAAACTGACAACCACACCCCGGTTGAGTTGGTCAAACTGCTCGCTGAAAGTCGATTCCATCGTCTGCATCCGCCGTTCGACTTCGCGCACTTTCAGCAGGGCCGCATCGACTTCATTAATAATCTGAATAGCCCGTTGCCGGTGCAGCTCCCGCTGATAGCCGATCTGCGATTTAGCCGCCCGGATAGCACCCTGATTTCGGTTGAATACCGGCAGATCGGCCGATACCGATACGCCCACGTAATTCTGCACATAGCTGCCAGCCTGATCGTACAGTCCACCCACCCGTAGGTCGGGTACCGCCAGCGCCCGTTGCAGGTTATGGTTCAGTTCGGCCTGTCGCGTCAACGATTCGGCCGCCCGCAGATCGGGTCGACTACGCAGGGCCTGTTGCCGCAGCGAATCGTCGGGCAGAACCGGCAACCGATAGCGCGTCAGCGTCGCGTCGGTTACGACAGGCCGGACGGGAGTTGTGATCGAGAGTAATGTTTGCAGTTGCTGCTGATCGTCAGCCAGTTGGAAGCGGATGGCGGTGCGCTGATTGTTTAGTTCAAACAGGAGCGCTTTCAGGCGCAGCAATTCCCGCAGCGATACGTTGTTCCGCCCATACTGCACCTCGTAGGCCGACACCGTCGTTTGCAGCGTGTTGATCTGCTGATCGAACCGGCTAAGTGTTTGTTGCTGGAAATAAATCGCGTAGAAGCGGCTGCGCAGGTCGAATCGCAAGCCCCGCAGCAGATCCAGCAACTCGTATTCCGTTAATCGGGTCGCTTCGGAAGCCAGGGCAATCCGTTTGTTTCGCTTTCCTGCCGTATACAGCAACTGCTCGATCGACACGATTTTCTGCCCATGCCGACCGATGTCGAGCGCCCGCCGGGTTTCCGGATTGTAGGTGCTTAACTCGACGCCGACGGTCGGGTTGTCGTACAGACTTGCCTGTAGCACCTGCGCCTGACTCGCATCGATGCGAAAGCGTTCAGCCAGCAACAGCAGGTTGTTCCGCAGAAACAGGCTATCGGCCTGTCGCAGCGTCAAGGCCAGCGAATCGGGGATCGACGTAAATTGAGCATGCCCCGGCCGGGCCATGAGCAGACAAAGGAAAAAGGCAATGAGTAGCCGCATACGGTGAGTACAATACAGCTACAAAGCTCTATCGCCAACCTTGCAGGAGACTTAAAACCAGTTTAGAGGTCGCTTAGAAATCGCTTAGAAAATTATTAGAAGAGTTTCCGGGCGCGTGTGCCAGCGGTCAGTTTGCCTGTCCGTTCAGCTGGTAACTCAGCGCAACCAGCACCAGTAGCAGCGATACGAAGCCCAGCGCGACACTCAGCGAAAACTGCTCGGCGATAAAACCGAGCAGGGCCGGGCCGGTCAGCAAACCGGTATAGCCAATCGTCGTAATGGCAGGGATACTGATTGTCGGTGCAACCCCCGGCAGGCGACCAGCCGCACTAAAGAAAATGGGCACGATATTGGCCACGCCCAGGCCTAGCAGCACAAAGCCCAGCAGGGCACCGTATACACCCGGAATCAGCACCGCCATCGCTATACCGGCCGCTCCCAGCAGGCTACCACCAACGACAACCGCCCTGCCACTCAGCCGGGCCACCAGTTTATCGCCAATCAACCGCATGATGGCCATGGCGACCGAAAAAGCCGCGTATCCGGCCCCCGCCAGGGTTGGGTCCATGCCTTTGGTATCGCGTAGATAGATAGCACTCCAGTCGAGGATAGCGCCTTCCGACAGGAAAACGGCGAAGCACATCAGGCCCAAAAACAGGACACTGCCTTTGAGCCAGCCTAACCGGGTCCGGCCCGCTGTCGGCTGGTCGGTAGTCTCTGCAAAACGGGCCATAATCTGCCGTTCAGTATCGGCGGCAAACAGCTTGTTGTATTGCGTCAGTACGATGAGCACCATCAGCGCGGCAATACTGCCGATGGCGTAGGTCGGGTTGAGTCCCAGCCGGACCAGAAAGCCCAGTCCCAGCGAGCCAAACAGACCGCCCACACTGAACAGCCCGTGCAGCGACGACATGATGGGGCGGCCATACAGGTTCTGCACCTGTACGCCGTGCGCATTCATGGCCACGTCGATCGCGCCGACGCCCGCGCCGAACAGAAACAACGTCACAGCCATAGCTATCGGTGATGACAGTATAATCAACAAGGGTAGCGTCAGCGCCATGAGCAGGGCGGCCCCGGCAATGACCGTACGGCTTCCCAGTCGGCTCACCAGCCAGCCCGACGTGGGCATCATCACCATTGCCCCCGCCCCCAGCATAAGCAACAGCAGGCCCAGATCAGCATCGTCCAGCCCCAGTCGGTCTTTCGCGAACGGAACCATCGGTGCCCAACTCGCCATCCCCAGTCCGCAAACCAGAAAAACCAGTTGCGTTGCGGTGCGTGCTTTTGTTTGCTGATCGGATGGAATGGCGATGGTCATGGCGACGTAGGGCGTACTGGTCGCTAAATGTACGCCTGATTTTGACCCCACCCGCTACAAATTTGTATTCAGCCAACTTAACCGCCCGCTATTCGTTAGTCTAGATGGAGCCATAGCGAACGGAGAGATGATTGCCACCAGTGAACTAAAAGATAAGTCGATTCAGGGGATTGAGTGGCTGGCGCGGGGAAGCTATATAGCGAAAGGGATTCTGTACGGGACCATCAGTCTGTTTACGTTCGAGTTTGCGCTCGGTTCGCGCGGAGCCGATCCCAACCGGGAGGAAGTGCTGCATCAGCTGATGGATAACACGCTGGGACAGATTCTGCTTTGCCTGATGGTGCTGGCACTGGCCGGCCATACGCTGTGGCGCATTGTCGAAATCTGGAATGATCCCTACGAAAAGGGCTGGGGCCCGTGGGGAATTCTGTACCGGATGAATTACCTGCTCAGTGGCATCACCTACGCCGGACTGGGCTACACCGCCCTCCGCCTGCTGACGGGACAGGGCAGCGGCCCTGACGCCAAGAAACTCTGGGTTACCCGCCTGCTCCAGATCGACGGGGGCGACTGGCTGATTATCAGCGTGGGCGTGATTTTCCTGCTGTGGGCGGGTTTGCAGGCTTACAAGGGGTTGTCGGGCAAAGTGTACAAAAGCCTGGAGCTGCCGCAGGAGTCGAATCAGTACCTCTGTAGTTTTCTGCGCTTCTGTAGCCTTGCTGGCTTTCTGACCGTTGCCGCTACCCTATGCATTACCGGCTGGTATCTGATCAAAGGCGCGCTGGAAAAAGACCCCGATTGGGTACGCAGCACCGACGATCTGCTCAAAGCCATGGAACACCTGCCCGGCGGCTGGGGCGTTCAACTGGTTGCGGCCCTCGGCTTTCTGCTGATGAGCCTGTTCATGCTGGCCATGGCCCGCTGGTTTCCTCTCAAAGCCGTGGACTAGTTGGCTACAAATGCGGCAACGACACGGTAAACGTACTTCCCTGCCCCGGCTGGCTCTCGACCCGAAGTGAGCCGTGGTGCAGGTCGATTAGCTTTGCGGTAATCGACAGACCGATGCCGAACCCCTGATAGTCGAGCGCGTTGGGGGCTCGGTAGAACGGCTCAAAAATACGCGCGATGTCAGCTTCGGTCATGCCGATACCCTGATCGCTGACGGCCACGTAGCAGTGCGTATCGTCGGTACTGATGCGTACGCGGGCCGTATGATCCGGTGAATATTTACAGGCGTTGTCGAGCAGGTTGATGAATACCTGTTTGAGCAGTTTTTCGTTACCGGCGACCAGTGTTTCGCGTTCCGATTCGGGGACGTGTTCGTAGTCGATGGCGATTTTGTAGTTCGGCCGGGCGGCTGTCAGTTCGTCGCGGGCGGCAAAGAGCGACTCATCACTACGGATCGGATGCAACGGCAGCAGGTCGATGGTTTCCAGCGTCCGGGCCAGCTGTAACAGACTGTTGGTAAGCCCGATAAGGCGATCCGCATCGGTCAGCAGGTTTTGTAGGATGGCTTCGTGCTCGGGTACCGTCAGCGGGCGCAGCAGGCCCAGTTGTATTTCTGATTTGAGCGCAGCCAGGGGAGTTCGTAACTCGTGCGACGTCTGCGATACGAAGCTACGCTGCTGTTCAAAGGCTTGTTGAAGTCGCCGGAGCAGATCGTTGACGTTGATGGCCAGCCGGGCAATTTCATCCTGCCGGTTACCCTCATCCAGTCGACGTTGCAGGTTACCCGCCGTGATCGTCGTCACCTGTTCGTTTAGCTGACTGATGGGGCGCAGCGACTGTCCGGCGAAGAAAATACCCAACCCGATCGTAATGCTGATTCCGACGAACAGTCCCCAGCCGAGCGTCAGTTGCAGGTTATCCAGTTTACTGCGCCCGAACTGATCGTAGGCGGATGCCAGAATAACCAGATCACGTCCGTTCTGCCGGTACAACAGTCCAATCAGTTCGTTGCGGCCGTTGTGCGTCTCGATGTCTTTTTCCTGGCGCACCCGATTCAGCAGCGACGGTGAATAATTGATCACCTGGTCGTCGACACTGCTATAGATCAGTCGGTTTCGCTCGTCGAAAATCAGTACTTTCTCGTCGAACAGGGCTGTCAGCGTATTCCGGTCGATGATTTTGAGCAGGTCGCGGTCGACTTCCTTGACTTCAACCAGAAACCGTACCGTTGTCCGCCCCTTGTTCTTCAGCCGGTCGTAAAACTCCTCGCGCCGGTACGTGGCCGACACAACGTAGATCACGATGGAAAAGACGATTAGTATCGACGCGACGATCAGCGAGAACTGGAGCGCAATACGGTTGCGAATCGTCATAGCTCTTCCTTTAAGACATAGCCCATACCCGGCCGGGTATGGATCAGCTTCGGCTCGAAGTCCCGGTCGATTTTTTTGCGCAGGTAGTTGATATACACTTCAACGACGTTCGTTCCGGTGTCGAAGTTCAGATCCCAGACGGCTTCGGCGATGTCGGGTTTCGACAGCACACGCCCCCGGTTGCGCAGCAGGTGTTCAAGCAGAGCAAACTCACGCGCCGTCAGATCAATGGTCGTTTCGCCCCGGCAGACTTCTTTTGTCGCCGGATTGACGGTCAGGTTAGCAACCTGAAGCACCGTTTCTATGGGAGCAGGCGTATCGTGGATCAGGGCTGACCGACGCAGGCAGGTAGCGACGCGGGCAATCAGTTCGCGAAAGTCGAAGGGCTTCACCAGATAGTCGTCGGCCCCCAGCGCCAGTCCTTCCACTTTGTCTTCGATTTCGCCCAATGCTGTCAGCAGAATAATGGGCAGTTGGGGTCGTTCGGCCCGTACCGAGCGGCAAACCTCGAAACCGTTGATTCCCGGCAGGTTAATATCCAGAATCACAAGATCAACACCGGGTTGCAGCGCCATCTGTCGCCCGTTGACACCCTCATAAACAACCTCCGTTACGTAGCCCTCCTGCTGAAGCCCCCGGCTGATGTTCTGCGCGATGCGCCGATCGTCTTCGATAATCAGGATTTTTTTCATTGGCGAAGCAAGAGCACAGACAAAAGATGAAAGACGCTGCCTGCACCACGGGCGGCAGCTTATTCCCGGCCCCACCCTCATGTGACCGAAACTTTTCCAGTAACGTTCACTTTTCTTTCTTCTTTCGTCTATCCTCTTTCTTCCTACTAATTCGGAATCCGCCAGGGGCTGCTGGCTCCCGTCGAACCACGACTTTGTCCGCCGGCCCGACGCATACGCACGGTTTTACGCAGGCTGGCGAAAAAGCCGGTTGCGTTATAAAACAGTTTGCCCTGATCGTAAGCAGCCGAAGCCGACAGGTCACAGTCGCCTAGTACGGGCAGCGTCAGCGGTGCACCGGCCGACAGAATTCCCGAAAACTGGTTGGTGTTGGCCGGATATGGCGAATCGTACGTACCCAGGTTTTGGCTGTACGACAGTTTCAGCTGCCATTGTACCCGTTGCGCCAGCCGCCCCGACAAACCACCGTGCCACAGCGCCACCCGGTTGTTGACGATAGCCCGTCCGGTTTGCAGGCCGGGTCGCACATCGGTTTGGGGCGTCAGAAACGGCGTACCGATCGTATGGTTCTGGTAAATCCACCCGTCCTGATACTGACTATGATTGAAGTAGTTGACCTTACCCCGTCGCTGCGGGTCCTCAAGAACGAATTCGGGCCCACCCTGACTTTTTGAATAGAAAAACTCGAACAGCACATTGTCGACGGTTAGCAATCCGTCGCCGGGCTGGTTATTACGCAGCCGGATACCATTCAGGCCGTCGATAATACTGGTCAGGTAAAAAATCGACCCTGACTCGACCAGACTCTGCCGGTACATGAGCAGGTTAAACGAGCCGATGTTGATATCCGCTCCGACATCGATCGAGCCCAAGTGATTACCCACCCGGTTAAGAACGTCAATGGTCGACAGGTTCGGGTCAATGATGAAGTCGGGATACGCCTGCGCCGTCACGACGTATTGATACGCCCGCAGACTCGATGGTAAATCACCATTGTTGGCAAGCCCGGCCGGTAGCGACGGTGCATAGCCGCCCCATTGCACCTGATGGTTTACGCCCCCATACAGCCGAAAGGCCCAGGTGGGCTTGCCGAGCCGCACGTACAACGTTTTCTGATGCAGGTACGAATTGCGGACGATCAACTCCCGGCCCGATGCATCCGTATTGGCGAACCAGCCATGGTTATAGCTGGCGTTGAACGCCAGCACGCCTTTAAAAATAGGCACATAACCGATGGTCCCAAACTGAATCTTGGGCAACGGCAACGCATTCCCTGACCAGATGTACGAACCCGACGTAAGCAGGGTGTCGCACAAACCAACGATCTGCCGACGCCGGCCGGCGAATAGTTCGAATTTACCAAACCGTATTCCGGCGTACGCTTCGGGCAGCAGTACTTTGGGGTTCAGCCCGGAGTTGCCCACCACGTCGAGGCCGTAGCTCCAGCCGAATTTAGAGCCGCTGGCGCTGCTATCAGCCTGTGTACTGCCGGGTCGCCCCCCACCGTTGTAGTCGCCCCAGATACCGGCCCGGACTGTTCCGGCCGAGCCATTTAGCGGCACGGCCCCCCATTGGTTCGAGCGCAGCCAGAACGGCATCTGCGCCCCATTGACGCCGTAACCCCCGATTTCGACACGTACAGTCGTCGCGTTCGGGGTGACGGGTTCGTAGGGCAGGTACGATTGCCCGTACTGCGCCTGCACGGCCGGTGCTGTCAGACTGGCTATCAGCAGCGCGGTGGCCCAGCCCCTTCCTAGTTTCGAATGGCGTCGTACGGTCGACGCGTCGTTGCCTGCGCGTTGGATTTGTGTCTGTCGTGTCAGTGTTTGCATTCGTTTGTCTACCACCTGCCGGGATACACCAGTTAAGGGCGCAAGAAGCATCGGTTCGGCGGAACCATCGATTTCGGCCGGCAATCTACAGCATTAAACGTCAATTAAATCCGATTAATACACGTTCAAACAAAACTCGTTTAAACAAATATCAGTTATACCTTTACGCCACCAAGACGAATCATGCATAAGACCTATCGTAACGAATACCAGCGACTGATCGGAAACATCCATCGAACCGACGGCTACATTTTCAACCATTTTTCGCAGAAACTGGCTCCGTTTGACTTATCGGTGCAGCAATACGTAGTGCTCCGGTTATTGTCGAACGACTACCCCAACAGCCTGTCGGCGGGTGAATTGAAAGAGCGGATGACCGAACTGAACTCCGACGTTACCCGCCTGACCGACCGGCTGGTTGCCAAGAATCTGATTATACGCGAAGTAGACCCGCAGAACCGCCGGCGCGTGAATCTGCGACTGACCGAACACTCGAAGCAGTTTATTGATACCGTAGCTGTCGAGTTCAGCGATTTTGAATCGATTGTCAGTCACCTGACCGACGACGAAGTCCACACGTTGAATACACTCCTGGATAAAATTAGAAACCGTTAGTATGAAGAAGTACCTGATTGGGGCGGGCCTGGGGCTATCGCTGCTGGGCGGGGCAATTGCCCAACCGGCACCGATGCTGATGCCGCTGGACAAGGCCGTTCAGACCGCCCTGCAAAACAACAAAGGCATCCGGCTGGCCGATGTCCGTACGCTGGCGGCCGAAGCCCGGTCGCAGGAAGCCAAAGACCGCAGTTTGCCCACGGCCGCTGCCTCACTGGCTTACTCGCGCTATAGTTTGACCGGTCCGTTTGCGTTCGGTGAAGGCAGCGATGGTAAACCCCTGTTCGGCATCCCGGCCGGTGCGTTCAACGCCACCATCGGCGGGGCTACGATCAGCAAGGAAATCTTCGGTGGCTTTGCCGAAAAGTCGGCAGAGAAGTCAGCGGAGTTGCTCGCGAAAGCCAGCCGGCTCGACGCCCAGCGGAACCGCTCGGAACTGGTCTATACAGTTACCGATGCGTACTACAACATCGTCAAGCTAATCCGGTCGACGGCGGTGATCGAGCAGAATATCCGGCAATTCGACGAGCGGGAACGCGAAGCGCGCAATCTGGAAAAAGAAGGGGTCGTCACGGCCAACGAAGTGCTGAAAATTCAGTTGCAGAAAAATAACCTCAACCTGAGTCGCCTACAGGTCGACAAAGCGCGGCAAACGGCGCTCTACAATTTCAACCTCCTGCTTGGCCTCCCCGACGACCAGTCGGTTACCGTCGATACGACGCTGGCGAACCCGGCGGCTATGACCCAGCAACTGGGTGCGTTGCTGACGCAGGCCCAGCAGGTCCGGCCCGAAGTGGAAGCCAACGCCCTGCGCGTACAATCAGCCCAGGAGCAGCTACGCAATACGAAAAGCGCCATGTACCCGCACCTGGGCGTATCAGCGGGCTATAACTACATCAACCCGTCGGCCCGCCTGATTCCGCAGGCTAATTCGTTTATCAGTGCCTGGAACGTCGGGGCCGGTCTAAGCTATAACATCGGCTCGTTGTACAACATGAAGGGCCGCGTCAACACGGCGAAAACGGCCATCGACCAGGCCACGATTCAGGGGCAGCAGCAGGCCGATCAGATTCGGTCGGAAGTGGTAACGGCTTACAACAACTACCAACTGGCCCTCGAACAGCAAAGCGTGATTCGTACGGCCGTCGGGCAGGCGCAGGAAAACTACCGGCTGACCGAATCGCGGTTCCGCAACGGGCTGGTTGGCTCGACCGATCTGCTCGAAGCCGACAGTTTTCTCTTGCAGGCGCAACTCAATGTCATCAACGCCACCGTCGACGCCCAGCTCGCCTACCAGCGACTCCTGAAAGCCACGGGGACAAATCTATAACTAGTTTGTGGTTTGTAGTTAGTTGTTCGTAGTTCCTCCGGTATCGTGTGGACGCGTCAGCCAACTACAAACCACGAACTACAAACTACAAACCGAATACAACAGTGAACAAGTCAACCATTTTTCGCATTGCGGGCGTCGTCGTCCTGGTCGTCGCGCTCTTCTTTGGGTACAGCGAATTTCGCTACCTGCAACGGCATGAAACTACCGACGATGCACAGATCGACGGGGATGTAAACCCGGTGATTCCGAAAGTCGGCGGCTACGTTAAGACCATTCGTTTCAACGACAACCAGTACGTAAAAGCGGGCGACACGCTGCTCGTAATCGACGATGCCGACTACCGCATTCGGGTCGAGCAGGCCGAAGCCGCCCTGCAAAGTGCCATGGCCGCTGCCGGTGTCAGTCGCTCGCAGGTGGGCGTTGCCTCGGCTACGATCCAGAGTTCACAGGCCAGCGTCCTGACGGCCCGCAATCAGGTCGCTACCGCACAGGCTAACGTCGTGGCGGCTCAGGCCCGCGCCCGGAAATCCGGTCAGGATTTCGAACGCTACAGCCGCCTGCTGACCGAGAAAACCGTACCCCAGCAGCAGTTTGATGCGGTTCAGGCAGAACGCGATGCCGCCAACGCCCAGCTTCAGGCCGCGCAGGCACAGCTTCAGACCGCCCAGGCCCAGGTAGCCGCAGCCGGTACGCAAACCGGCGTTACCAGCTCGCAGCGTCGGGCTACGGAAGGACAGATTTCAGTGGCGCAGGCCGCCGTTAAACAACGGCAGGTTGACCTCGACCTGGCCAAACTCCAGCTTTCCTACACCATTGTTCGCGCACCGATCTCGGGGGTCGTATCGAAACGGGCGGTGCAGTTGGGTCAGCTGGTTCAGGCCGGTCAGGCCGTTTGCTCGGTAGTCGACAACAGCAATATGTGGGTAACGGCCAACTTCAAGGAAACGCAGCTGGCGCAGATGCAGCCCGGTCAGACGGTGACGATCGATGTCGACGCTTTCGACGGTGCCAAACTGACGGGTAACGTTGGTTCGTTTGCCGGTGCCACCGGTGCTAAATTCTCGCTACTACCTCCCGACAACGCAACCGGCAACTATGTAAAAGTCGTGCAACGCATTCCGGTGCGGATCGCCCTCGACAAGAGCAGCGCGCTCTACGCAAAACTCCGCCCCGGCATGAGCGTCAACGTCGCCGTGGATCTGCAGAAATAACAGTCGGTATTCAGTATACGGTTTTCGGTTGGCTGACGCAAGAGGTGCTTTCACGTCAGCTACCGTGTGACGGACCACCGTATACCGTAAACCGTAAACTGAATACCGTAAACCGTCAATCGACTATGAAATTAGGCTTTGATAAATGGATTGTAGTGCTGACGGTAACGACGGCAGCCCTGCTCCAGACAATCGACTCATCGATTGTAAACGTGACCCTGAACCAGATGATGGGTAACCTCGGCGCATCGCTGGGGGACATCAGCTGGGTGGTGACAGGCTATGCAGCGGCCAGTGCCGTAATGATTACCATGTCGGGCTGGCTCAGTGCCAAGCTCGGTCGCCGGAATTACTTTGCGGCTTCGATCGTCGTCTTCACCATTGCATCGGTCCTCTGCGGCCTGTCGACCAATGTGTGGGAGCTGGTTTTTTTCCGGGTGCTACAGGGCATCGGGGGTGGTGGGTTGCTGACAACGGCGCAGTCGATTCTGATTCAGACCTTTCCGAAGGAAGACATTGGTGTTGCCAACGCGATCTTCGGACTGGGGGTCATCATCGGCCCGTCGATTGGCCCGACATTAGGCGGCTACATCACCGACAACCTGTCATGGAACTGGGTGTTCTACATCAACATTCCGTTCGGTATCGTGGCTACGGTGCTGACGTATATGTACATCAAGGAGCCCGCAGAGAAGATCGCGGCCGGGAAGATGGACTGGCTCGCCCTGGTTATGCTCGTTATCGGTATCGGTGGCCTGCAAATCATCCTGGAGAAAGGCGAAGAAAAAGACTGGTTTGAATCGGGCTTCATCACCACCATGACCACGGCTGCGGTGCTCTGTCTGATCGGGTTCATCTGGCGACAACTCACCGTCAGTCAACCCATTCTCGACCTACGGCTGCTGCGCCGTCGCCGGTTTGCCGTCGGCACGCTGTTTAACTTCATCCTGGGCTTTGGGCTGTTCGCGTCGGTCTTTCTGATCCCGGTGTTCTGCCAGACGATTCTGGGCTTTACCGCCAGTCAGACGGGTTTGCTGCTGATGCCCGGTTCGATCATGACGGGCTTTATGATGCCGGTTGTCGGTGGTCTGTTGAAAAAGAACGTGATTTCACCGATCTGGTACGCAGCCGCTGGGTTTCTCCTGTTTTTCGGCTTTAGCTACGGCCTATCGAACATCACCCCCGACGCCGGACCGGATTATTTCTTCTGGCCACTCATCATCCGGGGTATCGGTATGGGCCTGATTTTTATCCCGCTGACGACCGTGACGCTGGCCGACCTGGCCCCCGTCGAGATACCGCAGGGATCGGCCCTGTCGAACACCATCCGGCAGTTGGGTGGTACGTTTGGCACGGCCATCATGACGACCTATATCTCGACCCGGTCAGTATTGCACATCTCGCGCCTGACGGATAACCTGTCGATCTACAATCCGATCTCGGTCGAGCGGATTCGGCAATACACGAATCTGTTTCTCTCGAAAGGCGACGCCCTGGCCGCAGCAACGACCAAGGCCTACCGACTGATACAGGGAGGTGCAATCAAACAGGCGATGGTCATGACCTATGCCGATTCGTTCCTGATTATCGGTGGCTTCTTCCTCGTCTGTATCCCGCTGCTGCTGCTCTTCATCGGCAAGAAGATTGAAGCCCCGGCCCACGCCGAAATGGTCATGGAGTAGTATGTAGCCTGGACGTCCACGTCCGGGTGGGCGCAAAGCGACCTGACAAGCTGCCGCCTGCACAAGTTGCCCTGTCGGGCACCCGGACGTGGACGTCCAGGCTACACGGTTCCAGCCCGATTCTGCACTAGAATCGGGCTGGCGCTTTTTATGACTTTCTACCAATTTCGTCGCATATTGTACGCTTAGCCCGACATCGTATGCACCGACGACTACTCTCCTACTTCATCGCCCTTCTTTCCATTTCGACACTAGCCCCCGCGCAGGACCGACTTAGCGGCAAAACGTTTGCCACACGGGCCGTCGTTATGGCGCGGCATGGTATGGCCTGTACCTCTCACCCACTGTCGACCCAAGCGGCCATCGACGTGCTGCGATCAGGCGGTAACGCGATTGATGCCGCCATTGCCGCCAATGCCATGGAAGGTGTCGTTGAGCCCCACGTCAATGGGATCGGTGGCGATCTGTTTGCCATCGTCTGGGATGCCAAAACCAAAAAGCTGTATGGGCTGAACGCGTCGGGCCGGTCTCCCTACAGCCTGAGTCTGGCCGAGTTCCGAAAACGCGGGCTGACGCACATTCCGTCCGACGGTCCGTTGCCGGTATCGGTGCCGGGCTGCGTCGACGGCTGGTTTGAACTGCACAAACGGTTTGGCAAAACGCCCATGCCGACCATCCTGTCGCACGCGATCCGCTATGCCCGTGAAGGGTATCCCGTCCACGATGAAGCCGCTTTTTACTGGCCGTCGATGGTGGCCCGGTTCGGCAAATATCCCAATGTAAAAGAAGTTTATGCCCCCACCGGCAGCGCGCCCAAACGAGGTGACGTGTTCAAGAATCCGGCCTTGGCCAACACCCTGTCGCTGATCGCCAAGGGGGGACGCGATGCGTTTTATAAAGGCCCCATCGCCCAAACGATCGATGGGTTCATGAAGCGCGTGGGTGGCTTTCTCTCCGCCAAAGACCTGGCCGACCATACCTCCGAATGGGTCGAGCCGGTATCGACCAACTACCGGGGCTACGACGTCTGGGAATTACCACCCAACAGTCAGGGTATTGCGGCACTACAGATGCTGAACCTGCTGGAAGGCTATGATTTTTCGAAGATTCCCTGGGGGAGCGCCGAGCACATTCATACGTTCGTGGAAGCCAAAAAACTGGCGTTTGAAGATCGGGCTAAATACTACGCCGACCCAGCCTTCGCCAAAATTCCGGTTAAGGAACTCATCAGCAAACCTTATGCAGCCGAACGGCGGAAACTGATCGGCGAGCGCGCTGCCACGCGCGTCGATGCGGGGAATCCAGCCTTGAAAGACGGCGATACAATCTACCTGACCGTCGCCGACGATGAGGGCAACATGGTGTCGCTGATTCAAAGCAACTACCGGGGCTTTGGCTCCGGCATGGTTCCCGACGGGCTGGGCTTCACACTGCAAAACCGGGGTGAGCTGTACAACCTGGCGGAAGGCGAAAACAACAGCTACGCGCCCCACAAGCGCCCTTTCCAGACGATCATTCCGGCGTTCGTGACCAAAGACGGACAACCGTTTATGAGCTTTGGCGTGATGGGCGGTAGCTTTCAGCCGCTGGGTCACGTCGAAATTCTGATGAACATGATCGACTACGGCATGAACCCGCAGGAAGCGGGCGACGCCCCCCGCATCGACCATCAGGGGTCGTCGGAACCGACGGGCGAACGAATGGTCGACGCCGGGCAGATTACGCTGGAGTCGGGCTTCCCCTACGAAACCATCCGCGACCTGATGCGCCGGGGCCACCGGGTCGGGTACGGACTGGGTGGGTATGGCGGCTACCAGGCTATTCGGTACGACGCCGTCAACAAGGTCTACCACGGGGCCACCGAGTCGCGGAAGGACGGGCAGGCAGCGGGCTACTAAGCGGCCCGGAGCCGCGCTTCAGGAATGTGAAGCCGGCATAACGCGCCGTCCTGCTGAATGAATTCAACCTGCCCGTCGAGCTGATTGCTCAACGACGTTACCAGTCGCTTTCCGAACGACGGACGGCCACTGCGTAGCACCCAGTCGTCGGGGTTGATACCGGGGCCATTGTCCTGCACCTCCAGCGTTAGACCGTTCTGCGTGTGCAGGCCAATCCGCAGCCGGGGATATTTGCTCTGGGCGTAGGCATATTTAAACGCATTGGTGATTAACTCGTTGGCGATCAGTCCCAGCGGTATCGCCACATCGACGTCCAGCTTCCGGTCTTCGGCATCGATGACCAGATCGAAATCGCGGTCGCTGTAGCCGTAGGCATACATCAGGCTCCGCGCCAGATCGGTCAGGTACGACCGGATGTTGATCGTCGTGATCCCATCGGTCTGGTACAGGCGCTGGTGGATAAGCGCCATGGCCTCGACCCGCTGCTGCCCAACCCGCACCGCCTGTACCGCTTTTTCGTCCTGTAAATTACTGGCCTGTAGCGATAGCAGACTCGACACGATGGCGAGGTTGTTCTTCACACGGTGATGCAGCTCTTTCATCAGCGTTTTCAGCTGCTCGGCCTGCGTCGCCAGTTGCTGACTGTTCGCCGTGATGACACCGTTCTGCGTGGCCAGCTTCCGGTTCGAGCGCCGGATCAGCAGGTATTGGCCGATGAGCAGACTGATTAGCAGCGCCATCAGGCCCAGGCCACCGCTCATGTATTCGACCTGCCGGGTTTTTTCCAGGTTCCGCGATCCCAAATCGGCAATCTGCCGCTGTTTCGCCTGGGTGTCGTACTGCGCCTGTAGTTCGAGGATAGCCCGCGTTTTTTCGATGTCGGCCACCGTCCTGATCTGCGCCAGCCGCTGGGCTTCAGCCGCCTGGATAGCCGCAATTTCCCGTACTTTATTAGCCTCTACCTGCGCGACGGCCTGCGTTTTGGCCAGTTCGGCACTCGCCTTGATACTGGCCAATTCGCTGGCCTGCTGCACGGCATAATGCCCTTCCAACTGGGCAATCGTCCGGGTTTTGGCCTGGTTGACGAGCGAATCGCCAATCTGTTTGTATTGCACGGCGGCATCATAGGCTTTCTGGTACTGCCCCGCAGCGGCATAGGCGCGCGACAGCGTACCGTGCACGGAATACGACAGTGGCGCATCGCCCGACCGTTTGAGCTGCTCCAGCGACTTTTCTGCATACGCAACCGCTTTGTCCGGCTGCTTCAATCCGATATAGGCAGTTGCCAGATTGCGGTAATTGTGCGCCAGACTGCTGTATCGCTTCAGATTCAGATTGATAGCCAGTGCTTTTTCCAGGTATTGAATCGCCAGTGAATACTGCTTCTCGACATTGTAGTTCTTACCCAGGTTGTTGTAGAATATTCGGGCATCTTCGGGCTCTACCTCCGTATTGTTCATTGGCGCCAGTCCTTTCAGGAAGCATTCCCGCCCCTGTCGAATTTCGCCCAGATCTTCGTATAGAATACCCAGATTAATGTAATTACTTCTTAATGAATGGGTCGCTTTCAGTTGCTGATTAAGCGCAATGGCCTGCTGCATGTACGCAATACCCTGCTGTGTGTAGGCCTTAACCCCCTGACTGTTCCCCATCAGCTTATACAGCAGACCCAGGCTATGGTAAATCTTCGCCGTCGAGTGCAGGTTGTTCGCTTTGCCATACTGCTGTATGGCCTGCTGAAAACAGGTTAGTGCTTCTTCGTACTGCCCCTGATGCGTTCGTATCGTTCCCATCAACCGGTTATAGTCACCCAGACCATCCCAGTACTTTTTTTTCGTACTAATTGCCACGACAGGCTTCAGATACGCCAGTGCCGAATCGGTCTGACTTTGCTTGTAAAAGGCGTTGGCAATGTCGTAGTAGGCGTGAACGCGGCTTGTGTCGGGTAGCTTGCGGGTCAGCGCCGTCTTCAGACTATCGATCAATCGCTGCTGGGCCACAGCCGATCGGCAACAGGCGACGGCGACGAGCAGGCCAATAAACCAGCGGTTGCGTAAAGAAGTCATTCAAGGGAGAGATTGATTGGTTGGGATAAAAAACACTGGCAGCAATCAGCATTTTACAACGCGACAGCCTACACTGTTAATGACAGCGACCTTAAAAATAGGCAATTATCGACTATGCTTATTCTATTTTATCTGTATGTATGGCCGGATTAAAAGCAACGATTGCCGTTTGATTCGCTACCGCTGCTGATTAGCTCCTAACCGCCCCCCTGCGCGTATGTTTGCACGTACGGCAAAAACTCGATTCGCCGGTAGTAAAACCGCTCATAGACAGGCTTTCAGGCAAGACACAGCAACAGGTTTTACGCAGCTCTTTCTTTCCTAAATCCGCTTTTATCATGAACGCATCGAGACGTACGTTTCTACACTCACTTGGGGTCGGTGCAGCCAGTTTCGGCACAGCCAACGCAGCCGTCGCAAAGACACTACCGGCTTCAGTACCACCAAAAGCAGTTGCCGACGATCAGGTACTGTTTGTGGGCGACGACATCGCCGTTGTCAACACGCAGTATGGCCGGGTACGGGGCTTCGTCCTGCGTGGTATCAGCCAGTTTCTGGGTATTCCGTACGGTGCCGACACGGCCGGTAAAAACCGGTTTATGCCGCCCCAGAAACCCGAACCCTGGTCCGATATACGACCGGCCTTATGGTGGGGCAACTCGGCTCCGCAGATCATGGAGAAACGCTACGCCAACCCCTACGCGTCGTTTGTCGATCACTGGAATTACGACGATGTATCGGAAGATTGCCTGAAACTAAACGTCTGGACGCCCGCCCTCGACAGACAGAAACGCCCGCAGGATCGCCTGCCGCAGGATCGCCTGCCGGTAGTCGTGTGGTTGCACGGCGGTGGGTTTACCAATGGCAACGGCATCGAGCAGGATGGCTACCACGGCGAAAACCTGGCGCGTAAGGGTAATCTGGTGTTCTGCTCGCTCAACCACCGGCTTGGTCCACTGGGCTATACCGACCTGAAAGCTGCCGGTGGTCAGGACGCCGAACGGTTCGCGGCTTCGGGCAATGTGGGTAACCTGGATATGGTAGCGGCTCTGGAATGGATCAAAAACAACATCGCCAATTTTGGCGGTGATCCGGCTAACGTGACCATTATCGGGCAATCAGGCGGGGGGGCCAAGGTGACGACGCTACTGAATATGCCATCGGCGAAGGGACTGTTTCACAAAGCCGTAGCCCTGAGTGGCAGTTCATTGGCCGGTGTAAACAAGGCATACGCCGAAAAGCTGGGGCAACAGGTGCTGACCGAAGCGGGGCTGCAACCCAGTGAGATCGACAAACTCCAGCAGATTCCGTGGCGGCAATACATCGACATTGCCAACCGGGCCGTCGACAAGCTGGCCGACGAAGCGAAGCGGATGAACATACAGCGGGGCGGTTTTTCACCCGTATCCGATGGTACGTACCTGAGCGACAAACCCTTCTTCAGCGATGCGGGCGATTTCTCGGCCGACATTCCGCTACTGATCTGCACGACCTTTCACGAGTGGAATCCTGACCGGACGGAAGCCGAGCTTGAACGCATTTCGCTGGATGGTGTCAAGGAAAAACTGACGCCCCGTTTCGGTGCGAAGACGAATGAGATTGTCGATGCCTATGCGTCGACTTTTCCCAAAGCGCGTCCCGTCGAACTCTGGGCGCTGATCGTGTCGAACCGAAAGAATGCCGTTGCTGCGGCCGATGCCAAAGCCTCACAGCAGAAAGCGCCGGTGTACATGGCTTGGTTTGGCTGGCAGCCGCCCCTGTTCGACAATCGAATGCGGGCCTTTCACTGCGACGACATCTGCTTCTGGTTCTACAACACCGACCTGATGCTGACCCACACGGGCGGGGGCAAGCGGCCACGCGCTTTGTCGGAAAAAATGGCCGGCTCGTTTATCAACTTCGCCAAAACCGGTAATCCCAACGGCGGGGGACTACCGACCTGGAAACCGTACACGACCCAGAACGGCGAAACGATGATTCTCGACGATACCTGCGCCCTCGTCAACGATCCCGACCGCGAAGCCCGCAAATCGCTGGCGTAAGGTGTGGGCAAGCAGCAATTTACACCGCCGACAAGGTCAGCGTTTACCGTTCTACAAATTACAAGCTTCTGTCATCCCGACGGAGGAGGGATCTTCGGAGTTGGCTAGAAAGTCGCATGGTACCGCACCGGCGAACCGGCGAAGATCCCTCCTCCGTCGGGATGACAAAAGGACGACCTTTTAGCCCCCTACTATTTCCCCCAAACGTCCAGCTTCCACGCGTCTGTCCACTGAACGACTGGCTGATTGGCGTCGAAGGATATGGGAAGCCACAGGTATCGGCTGTCCTTGAGGTCTTTGGGATTCCACCGATCAGCAATGAAGATGAATGCGTTTTTCTTGCCCGGCACCGGCTGGATGTAGGTCGACTGACCGTCGAAGGTTTTGTCGGCCATTGGTCCTTTCATTGGATCACCCAAAGGTTGCCACGGACCGAACAGCGAGTCGGCCACATGCAGACTGGCCCGGTTGGGTGCCCAGCCCGTGCAGCCGCTGGTGATCAGAAAGTATTTGCCATCTTTTTTGAACACGGCCGGGGCTTCGCGGTGATCACTGAAGAGTAACGTATCCTGCGAGGTAGCCGAGAGGTAATCGTCGGTCAGTTTCACGATGCGCAGGTCGTAATTCTCGCGGGCTGAATAGATTTCGTAGGCGGAGCCGTCGTCGTCAACGAAAAGCGTCATATCACGCGACATGTGGCCGTTGGGGCGGAAGCTTTTCACGTAAGTATATGGTCCCGTCACGTTCTTGCTGACGGCCACACCGGCACGAGCCGCTTTGTAGCCCTGTCCCGGCAGTTCGAGGTGAAACCACATGACGTACTGCTTCGTACGTGGGTTGTAAATTACCTTGGGTCGCTCCATCAGTCCGTGGGTAGCGATTTCACTGGTCGTATCGGTGGATTTGGCCAGGGCCAGCCCTTCCATTTTCCAGTTGTACAGGTCTTTCGACGAATACACATTGACCCCCTCGGAGGCTGACTTGCCCCGTTTTTCGCCGAACCAGTAGTAGGTACCTTTGTCGAAGAGCAGGCCGCCCCCGTGGGCATTAATGACCTCGCCTTTTGTGTCGAGCCAGACTTCGCCCGGTTTGAAACTGGTTTGGCGTTTGGGAACGTCCTGCGCCTGAACAACCCGTAAAGTAGTCAGGCAGAGAAGCGAAGAAAACAGTAAGAACCGCATGTGATGGCAGTAAGTAGTTGATCGGTTGATTAGCAAGTGGTAGACGAATGTACGTACGATTCGCCGGGTAGGCTAACGCCCGGCATCCATGTTCATTCATGGACACCGGGCGTTGGTTAACTGGCACAAGTTATGGTAAGTACGACTTAATAGCCTGGGTTCTGCGCCAGCACAGCGTCTTTGTTGAGCTGGATTTCGTTCAGCGGAATCGGCATCAGCAGGTGTGTCGTTGTCAGGCTACGGATCGGGTTGACCGGGTTGTTGCTGTTGAGCCGGGTCGCCCGATCGACCAGCGTTTTGGTCCGCATAAGCGTCATCCGCCGGTTTTCTTCGCCAATCAGTTCGCGGGCGCGTTCGTCCAGAATAAAGTCCAGGGTGATGTCAGCCGACGATACCTGCCCGGTGGTCGGGTAGTTCGCGAAGGAACGTTGCCGCAGGGCGTTGATGCTATTGGCGGCATCGCTCAGTTTGCCCTGCCTGAACTGCGCTTCCGCCAGCAGCAGATAGGTTTCGCCCAGCCGCATCAGTATGAAATCTTTAATCATCGCAAAGCCAAACGCATCGGCAGGATTGTACTGATACCACTTGGTCGTATGCGGAGCAATGCTGAACAGCGTGTCGGTACCCGTGTATGGCACCACTTTACCGAAGGTCGCTGGTTTGCTGGGGTCGTTATACACAAACCGGCGACGGATATTGTACTGCGAGTTGCGAATGTCGCCCGATCCGTACAGCCCGTACAGCACCCAGTTGCTGAGCCGCAGCCGGCCGATACCGCGTCCGCCCGTCGAATCCGACAGCGACATACCCGAGATGTTGTAATAAGCAGGTCCCCATACCCGACGCTGCTGCGGGTTGTTGGTAATCCCCCCTACGACGGTGTTGGGGTTCTCCTGTTCCAGCACCCAGATGGCTTCGGTGTTACCCTGCGCCCGGCGCTGATTACCGTAGATAAACATATCGTGGTAGAAGTCACCCGGTTGGCTGGTGCCAACACCGTACCGCTTCTTAATCAGGCTAAATCGGCCACTGCTGACGATACCCTGCAATTGAGTCTCGGCCAGGTCGGGCTTTCCCATTCGCAGATACGCTTCGCCCAGCAATTGCATAGCCATGAACTTGTTGGCCCGGCCGTACAGTTTGGCACCACCCGCATTGGCCCGCACGCTTTCGATATCCGGCAGGTTCGCCACGGCGAATGTCAGGTCGTCGACAATCAATTTGTTGACATCGTCCAGCGTAGCCCGTACGAAATCGGTTTTGGGTGCGGTCAGCGCCTGCGTCAGAATCGGAACACCGCCGAAGCAGGTCGCCAAATTGTTGTATGCATAAGCCCGGAAGAATTTCGCTTCGGCGCTGGCCCGTGCTTTCCCGCCGGTACTCAGCCCAGTCATGGTGGGCGAGTCCATACTGTTGATAATGATGTTGGTCAGGTTGACCAGGATATAGTTCCGGTTCCAGGTAAAGGAAGCTGCGCCATCGGTTGGTGTCAGTAGCGCGTAGTTGTAGTACGGAATCTCAATCCCTTGCTGGTTGGTCGTGGCATTGGCGACATCCGTACCAACCTGCCATACGCTGGGCCACCCCTGCTGATCGGAGTAGGAAAAAATCGTGCTGACATGGGTGTACAGTCCCACCAGCGACGCGTCGGTACCGAGCGAATCGTTGAGCGTAACCGGCGTATAGCTTGAATATGGCTTCTCGGCGAGGAAGTCGCTTTTGCAGGCCGACGCCAGTCCTAGCAACGCCAGCGCACCGAATTTTATGTATGCTTTCATGAATCTAAAGAGCGAAAGAGTACCGCAATGGAATTGAAAGCGCGAAAGAGTGATTCTCCTGGCCCTTTCGCGCCTGATCGTTAGCGGAGGCTGATGTTGATACCACCTACGAACGAGCGCGTAAGCGGGTAGTTATTGGTCCAGTCGCCACTACCGCGCGGGGCCTGAGCCGCTTCGGGGTCCCAGCCGATCCAGTTGGAGAACGTATAGAGATTCCGACCACTGACGTACACAGTCACGCTACCCAGGCCCAGCCGGTTCAGCAGTGGCTGACCAAATACATAACTAAGCGTAACGTCTTTGATGCGGGTGAAGCTGGCATCCGACGCGTAACCGTAGCCGCGTGGGTTGTTATACGCCAGCGACGGCCGGGTCTGACTCATGTTATCGGGCGTCCAGTAACCAACCACCTGTGGCGTGTTGCGCCGGCCGCTTTCGTCGCCGTAGCTCAGGTCGTTATTGTTCCGGGTGATTCCCTGTACTGTCTGGACAAACACGTTCAGGTTGAAGTTACCAAAGTGGAACGTGTTGGTCAGGCCACCCTGCCACTTGGGTGCCGTCTGCCCCAGAATAATCCGGTCGTCGGCGGTGATTTTGCCATCGTTGTTGGTGTCGGCAAATTTCAGGTCACCGGCTTTTGCACCGGGGTCCTGCGACGATGCGTCTTCGCCCCGTTGCCAGACACCCGTCATCTGGTAGTCATACACGACGCCGATTGGAGAGCCGATAAACCAGCGGTTACCCAGGTCGCTTTTCCCGTCACCGTACAGGTCCAGAATGCGGTTTCGGTTCGACGAGAAGACAACGGTACTCTCCCACTTCAGCGGTCCTTTCACCACGTTACGGGTATTCAGCGTTACCTCGATACCCTTGTTAGATGTTTCGCCCAGGTTGTCGAACACACTGCCGTAGCCCGTGATGATCGGCAGGCTCCGCAGCAGCAGCAGCCCTTTCGTGTTGTTCTGGTAGACGTCGATGCTACCGTTGATGCGGTTGTTGATAAAACCGAAATCGACACCCAGGTTACGGCTGAGCGTGGTTTCCCATTGCAGGTTGGCATTACCCAGGTTACCCGCTACGGCACCGATGGTGCTTACCCCGTTGAAGGGCGACCGAACAGTGCTGCTCGTCGTGATGGTCCGGTAAACGCTGATGGCTTCGTTACCCGCCTTGCCGTATGAGAAGCGCAGTTTCAGGTTCGATACACCCCGCATATCTTTCATGAAGCCTTCGTTGCTAATATTCCAGCCGACAGCCACCGATGGGAACAGTCCGTACTTACTCGTGTTCGCGCCGAATACGGACGACCCATCCCGCCGGGCGGTCACGGTCAGTAGGTAGCGGCTGTCGTAGCTGTAGTTGATACGGCCCATCTGCGAGTTCAGTCGGTACAGATCGGCATACGAACCGCTCGTCTGCGTCGCGCCCGCGCCCAGGTTGTCGAAGCCCAGTTCATCGTTGACGAAGCCAACCGCATTGGCCCGCGACTCGCTGTAGCGTCGTTGCTGCGCACTGTACAGTCCGGTGAAATCGACGTGATGCTTACCCCAGTCTTTTGCGTACGACAGGATATTTTCGATGGTATAGCTGTTGGTCTCCGAATAGAACGTGTTGGCGGTACCCAGCAGGTCGTTGGCCGCGCGCCCGACGTAGCTTCCCGAGCGGGCCGGGATAAACGAGTAGCCCATGTTGAGCCGGTATTTCAGCCCGTTCAGTTTACCCGGCAGCTTCAGTTCGAGGTAGCCGTTCCCGTTCAGGTTGGTGTTCCGATCGACGCGCTCCGTCACCAGGCCCAGCATCGGGTTGGTATACAGCAATTCGGGGTACATCGGATAAATAGCGTACGTGCCATTGGGATTGTAGAGTTGCCCGTAGGGACTCATGGCCGTAGCAAACAGGAAGTTCGACCGGCCGCCGTCGCGATTGTTGTTGGCGATGAACAACGAGGTACCCACCGACAGGTAGTCGGTCAGATTCACGTCGAGATTCGAGCGGAAGCTGGCCCGCTTGTACTGGTAGCCTTTGATAACCCCTTTCTGATCGAGGAATTCACCCGAAACGAAATACCGTACCTTATCGGTGCCGCCCGAAATGCTCAGGTTGTGGTCCTGCAAAATACCCGTCTGCGTAGCTTCCTTGAACCAGTCGGTCGTGATACCGGCATTATAGTTCGGTAATTCGCCGAAATTCGGTACCGGGTTTACCTGCTTCTGATTCGTCTGCGACAGCCAGTCCGCATATTTCTGCGCGTATTCAGGGCCGGTACGTGGCGTCAGTACGTTGGCGAAATTTTCAACGCCGACGTAGTTGCTGTAGCGGATGGTTGGTTTGCCAGTCGTTCCGCGTTTGGTCGTGACGAGAATGACCCCGTTGGCCCCGTTGGTTCCGTAAATAGCTACCGCCGATGCATCCTTCAGAATCTCGATACTCTCGATGTCGTTGGGGTTAATGTCAGCCAGGGAGCCCCCCGTTTTACTGATCGGGATACCATCGACGACGACAAACGGACCGGAGTTGGCATTGATCGAGTTCTGGCCCCGCACCGTTACCGACGGCGCGGTTCCCGGCACCGACGACGACTGAGTAATGTTCAGGCCGGCCACTGCCCCCTGGATAGATTGCAGTACGTTGGTGACGGGCAACTGGGCCAGTCGACCCTTCGGCACCGAGGCTACCGCCCCCGTAATGTCAGACCGCTTCTGCGTTCCGTACCCGACGACGACCACCTCGTTGAGTGACTTAGCGTCACCCTGTAGTTGTACGTTTACCGTCGTCTGATTACCGATGGCCACTTCCTTCGCCTGGTAGCCAATAAAGGAGAACACCAGTACGGGGTCATTCGTACCGTCGGGAATTCGAATGGTATAGGCACCATTCGCGTCGGTGTTCGTGCCAATCGACGAGCCTTTGAGCGATACGGTAGCACCCGGCAGGGCACCTCCTTTTTCGTCGGTTACCGTCCCGGTGACAGTAATGGCGGCTGGTGCATCAGCCTCGTTACGTACGCTCCGGACCGATGCGTAGAGCGGAGCCGCAGCCGGGCTCGGCCCCTGCGCCAGAAGCCCCTGAGCAGATAGCATGACACCATATAAAAGTAGCCATTTGTGATTCATAAGCAGGTTTCGGTTCTTTCGTTTTTCAATGATTAACTTGACATCAGCCACTTGACCCAAAAATCAAATGTTTGAATAGTACAAACCTAAGGGTTGTGTTTTGAACCGGTGGGTGACGTTTTCGCCAAAAAAAGGGGCTAAATTCGCCAGATCATGTCCGGTAAAACAGGCATAACATTGGTAAATCGGTGACTCGGGCCGTTTCAAGGGGGTACACAATCAGATAATCGCTACACAGCGTCGATTGTAGCCTGTCAGCACGATACCCGGAAAGTTCAACACTACAGTTACGTAGACTATCGACACCGACGAATACCGCGTCGCCCGGCCTGAACCGATTTACGTATCGCCCCTATGTGGTTTCGCAAATACATACACTGGCTGACACTCGTCTTCGGAACAATCCTTCCCAGCCTGGCGCAGCAAAGCCCGGATCAGTTCCGCTTCGAGCACATCACCATCGACCGGGGGTTGTCACACAGCGATGCCATGTGCGTGGCGCAGGACCGCAGCGGCTTCATCTGGATTGGCACCAACAAAGGCATCAACCGTTACGACGGCTATGCATTGAAAACCTACAACCTGCCCGTCGACACGGCACGGGGCGTATCGGCCAATCGAATTCGGACGCTACACGTCGACAGTTACGGCACTTTGTGGGCCGGGGTCGAACGGGCGGGGCTGTTCTGGTACGACGCCGATACTGATCGCTTCCGCAGCATCACGAACTGGCAGTCGTACCATCCCGGCGGTACCGAATCCGGAACTGCCATTGCGACAGCAGCGCTCGATCTACTTTGGCAGACCAACGTACACGCCATTACCAGCGATCGGCGGGGGCGGTTGTGGGTAGCCACGCAACGTAACGGGGTGGTCATGCTTCAGTTTGGTCCTGGTGGCAGGCTTCTGGCAGCTAGTCGCATTCGACTGACGGGTCAGGCCGACAAGGAACCGACGATCAACAAACTTGCCCTCGACAGTGGGGGCACACTCTGGATCGGTACGCTGGGGCACGGACTCTGGCGATTCAACACAGCCACCGGTCGGCCAGCGATTCCCTTGCAGGCTGTACCCGTTCCAGCCGTTGGGGGACAGAACATCCGGGCCATCCATAGTGACCGGCAAACTGGTCTCTGGGTCGGTACCGACGATCGCGTCTACTGGGCCGCTGCGCCAAATCTCCAGTCAGTCAGCCCTCCCGCTTTTCAACCGCTCCACCGCACGTTCGCCGACGTCGAAAGTTTATTTCTCGATTCGTTTCACCGGCTCTGGGTCAGCACGCACTACGGCCTGCTACTGATGGAAGGCAAACCCCGAACGGCGGATATGCCCCCCATCGATGAAACCCAAGTCCATGCTTTTTTGCCCTCCGATGCCGATCCGTACAGCATCAACTCCGTACGGATACATGACATTCTGGAAGATCAGTTTCATAACCTGTGGCTGGCTACGTCGGCCGGGGGGCTGAATCAGCTGCGGTTACGGGCCAAGCCGTTCCAGGAGCTTCGTCAACCCATCACCGGCCCGGTGACACCGGCCAACGACTACATCAACGCTATCTGCAAAGACGACGCTGCGAACCGACTATGGATTGGCACCCGTAATGGCCTGGCCAGTTACGACCTGTCGACCCAAACCTACCACAACTACCTGATGCGGCCCGGTTTCGCCACCGCAAATGGCCTCGACGTATCGGCACTATTTCTGGCGGCTGACCATACCCTCTGGATCGGCACCCGCTACGGCGGGCTGTACACCTTTCGGCCCGGCCAGGATCGGCCCGGCCAGGATCGGCTCCCCAGGCGGCTTTCCGCTGGCAGACCGGGACTCAACTGGCGGGGCGTCAGTATCGAAAGCATCACCGAAGATCGCTTCGGGACAATCTGGGTGGCAACCTTCAATGCGGGTATGCATCGGTTTAGTCGGCAGGGTCGCTATTTGATGCATTACGATCGAACCAACAATATACTGCCTACTCATCAGCTGACCGCCCTACTCTACGATACCAGCCGAAACGTGCTTTGGGCCAGCACCCGCGACGCCGGGTTGCTCAAACTTCGCCCGCAGGCCGACTCACTACTTGTGCTCAATCAGTTTCTACACCAGCCCGGCAATCCCAATAGCCTGCTGGTCAACTACACCTGGCCCTTGCTCGATGATGGCCGGGGAAACCTATGGATCGGTACGATTGGCGGGGGGCTACACCGGCTGACGACCGGCGCGGGCGGGCAGGAACACGTTGTCCGGTATCAGCAGCGGATTCCCGAAACCGACATCGAAAGCCTGCTCGCCGACAATGCGGGTAATCTCTGGATCGGGGGCGCGGGCCTGTACAAGTTCAGCCCCAAAACGGATCAGCTGCTTCATTTCGACGTGACCGACGGGCTACAAAGCAACTCGTTCAAAGTGGGCGCGGCTTATCGCAGCACCGACGGCACGCTCTATTTCGGCGGCACCAACGGTATCACGGCCTTTCAGCCCCGATCGATTCATCCCAACCCCTATCCGCCACTGGTTCAGATTACGGGCCTTCGTGTCCAGAATCAATCGGTAGCACCCGGCGACACGGTCAACGGGCGGGTACTCATCGCCCAGGCGTTTGCTCAGCATCCAGCGATCCGGTTGAACGCGTCGGAAAATGACTTTGCGATTGACTTCGTCGGGCTCAACTACGCCAACCCACAGAAGCAGCGGTATGCGTACCAGCTCGAAGGGTACAACGATACCTGGGTGTACCCCGCACCGGACCAGCGGGTGGCTACGTTTTCCAACCTCCCCGCCGGTGCGTATACGTTTCGGGTGAAGGCGAGCAACGACGACGGCATCTGGTCGCCGAAAGAAGCCCGTCTGACCCTCACCATCCTGCCTCCCTGGTGGCGCACCTGGTGGGCGTATCTTCTCTATGTCAGCGCCTTTCTGGGCACGCTGTGGTTCTACCGACGAACCGAACTACGTCAGCAGGCACTGCAAAACAAGCTGGCACTGGAGCAGTACAAGGCTGAAAAAGAAAAGGAGATGACCGATAGCCGACTGCGCTTCTTCACGAACGTATCCCACGAACTCCGTACCCCGCTAACGCTGATTCTGGGGCCGATGGATGAACTGGTGTCGACAGCAGGACTGCCGGGAGCACAGGTGCGTGAACGCATCCTGTTGATGCAGCAGCAAACCCGGAAACTCCTCGATCTCGTCAATCAGTTGCTGGATTTCCGCAAGGCTGAAACCGGTCACATCACTCTGCGCGCTTCCCGCGACAACGTGATCCCGTTCCTGACCGAGATCGTCCTGATCTTTAAACTGAAAGCCGAAGAACTACGGCTTGACTACGCGCTACATGCGCCTGCCGAACCCATATGGCTGTATTTCGATCGGAGCAAACTCGAAATCATGCTGACCAACCTGCTGTCGAACGCATTTAAATACACACCGGAAGGAAGTCGGATTCGGGTAACAGTAGCCTGTGTCGGTTCGCCTGACAGTCCGGCGACGTTTCTGAACGACGTTTTGCAGGACAATTACCTACAGATAATCGTGCGCGACTGGGGCATCGGGATGCCGGCCGATCAGGTCGATAAAGTTTTCGATCCGTATTATCAGGCATCGCATACCGAGACGCTGCGCGTAACGGGTACTGGTCTTGGCCTATCACTAGTCAAGCAATTTACGGACGCGCACCGGGGAACCGTGTCGGTCCAAAGTACCATCGGTATGGGTACTACATTCATCATGCGACTTCCCTTCGGTCACGCGCACCTCCCCCCCGATGCCATCCGCGCCGAAAAAACAGCTGATGAAACCGCTATCCCGGCAACGCTGACCGCCAGTATCCCCCTGCCAGACAATGCACCCGTTAGCTCGCCAGTCAGAGCGGCCCATGTGCTGCTGGTAGAAGACAACGACGAACTGCGGCACTATCTGACGAACCTGCTTTCCCCCGCCTTCACCGTTCATTCAGCCGTCGACGGGCTCGATGGTTGGGTCAAAACGCTCGACCTCCTGCCCGATATCGTCGTCAGTGATATCATGATGCCCCGCAGCAACGGTCTTGAGCTGTGCCGTACGATCAAGCAGCACCCTAAAACCAGCCATATTCCGGTGGTGCTGCTAACGGCGCGGGTTGCGGCCGTCCACGAGCTGGAAGGATTAGAAACCGGGGCCGATGAGTACATGGCCAAGCCGTTCAATCCACAGGTGCTATTGACCAAGCTGTCGGTCATGCTGCAAGACCGGTTCCGGCTCCGTGATTACTACCACCAGCAGATCCTGCTCGAACCCACCGACATTGTCATTCCGGATGCGGAACGGCAGCTACTCGAAAAGGCCATGCAGATCGTCGAAGCCAACCTCAGCGACCCCAACTTTTCCGTAGCAGTACTGGTACGGGAAATGGGCATGAGTCAGTCTGTACTCTACCGGCATATCAAAGCGATTACGGGACAAACGGTGATTGAGTTTATCCGGGACGTGCGGATGAAACACGCGGCACAGCTGCTAACATCCAGTTCGCTCCGAATCAGCGAAGTAGCGCAACTGGTGGGATTTGAGGATGTCAAATACTTCCGAAAAGCCTTCCAGCACTTGTTTAAACTGTCGCCCTCAGACTACGCCAAGCAGCACCGCCCATCAGCCGTCGACTCCGGCGAATAAGGCATCCGGCAACAGTGATTCTCGACCACAGTTGCGCGCAGACATAGGTTGTATTTGACAGGATTGGCGGATTGACAGGTTTTTAAACTATTCGGCAAAATCCTGTCAATCCTGTAATCCTGTCCGAAAAAGAAGCGGCTAACTACTCCCAATCGATGCTGAAGACGGTCCAGCCGTCGGATTTGGTCTTCAGGGAGAACGTAAAGCCGTGATTCAGCAGAATGTCGCGGACAACCATCAGGCCAATGCCCTGCCCGGTCGCTTTTGTACTTAGGAACGGGTCGAATAAGCGGTTCGCCAGTTCGGCCGGAATGGGTTGCCCATTGTTACGGACCTGAAGGCGACGCGGGTCCAGTTGGATTTGCACCTGATGACCAGCCGCACAGGCTTCCAGGGCGTTCTTGACAATGTTGACCAATGTCTGCTCCAACTGCGCCACGTCGGCCGACAACCAAACGGGTTGGTCGGGCACATCGACGGAGACCGCTACGCACAGTTTCAACGCTGGTGGTCCCATCAACTGACCCACCTGCTGTACGACATCCCGCAAATCGACCCGCGTTCGGACGGGCGGGGGAATACGCACCACGTCGGCAAACCGGCGCATGAACCCGTTCAGCCGGTCGTTGCGATCGATCGCGACGCGCATGGCTCGCTGCGAATCAGGGTCGGGCAGTTCCGGCGTCAGCGTCTGCATGATGGAATTGACCGCGCCAATGGAATTGTTGACCTCGTGGGCCATCATCCGGATTACCTTACCGTAGGCGTTCTTCTCCGTAGTAATCAGTTCGGCCGTCAGTTCTTCGATCAGCAGAAACTGCCGCGCGAAGCCCCGATCCATAAACGTCGCCCGTAGCACCCGGTACCGCTCGATACCGGTCTGTTGCACCAGTTGGGGCTGTTCAGGCGGCAGGCTCATAAACTGACTCAGCAGCGGATGGGCTACCTCGTCGGGCAGTTGATTAAGCAACGCGTCGAGCGGTCGCCGTAGCAGGGTAATGGCTTTGGGATTGGCGGATGTGATGCGGCCGTCGTAGTCGAAAATCAGCAGGGCGATGGGCGACGCGTCGATCAGTTTATCGAGAAACGACTGTTGTTCAGCCTGATGCGTCCGTTCCTGCCGGAGCTGGTCGATCATCAGGTTGTAGACCCGAATCAGCTCGTCGACGTCCCGATTACCCGTCGGCACGAACTTGATGGTAAAATCCTTGTCGCGAATGGCCTCGATACCCGACCCGATATACTGACCCGGCCGCCGAAAAGTCTGGTACATATCCGCACCCAGAAACAGCGACCCCAGCAGCACGACCTCGCTGCCGACAAGCCAGATCGACTCCGCTTTGAAGGCCGTATACGCCAGCCAGGCTAGAATCAGGTGTAAACCGATCAGGTAGAGCAGGTAACGCGTTAGAAACCTCATTCGTCGGCGGAGTAAGCGATGCCGAATTTATCCAGTCGGCGGTAAAGCGCAAAGCGGGTGATGCCCAAGGACCGGGCTACTTTACCCACCCGATTCTGGTGAAAGGCCATAGCCTGCTGAATCATCTGCTGTTCCATCTGATCGAGCGTCAGGCTCCCGACCTGCGGCAACCGCACGGCGGCTGTCGTCGGTGCAGATGGCGGGACGTATTTTTCGAAGTCGGCGACGGTCAGTTCGTTGCCGGAAACAAGCAGCGCGGTTCGCTCGACCAGATTTTTCAGTTGGCGAATATTACCCGGCAATGGTAACGTTTTCAGCCAGTCGAGAGCCTCGTCGCTGACGCGCAGATCGGGCCGGTTGTACAGTACTTTCAGGTTGTCGAGAAAAAACCGGACCAGCGTGGGAATATCGTTGGGCCGTTGGCGCAGGGCGGGTAATGGTACCGTAATCAGGTTGATCCGGTAAAACAAATCTTCCCGAAACGTCCCCTGCGCGACCATCGCTTCCAGATTGCGGTTCGTCGCGCAGATCACCCGCACGTCGACCGTTTTGGGTTTGCTGCTACCCAGCGGCTCGAACGTCCGGTCCTGCAATACGCGTAGCAGCTTGACCTGCGAGGCCGGGGCCAGATCGCCGATTTCGTCCAGAAAAATACTGCCCTTATTCGCCAGTTCGAAACGCCCGACGCGGTCGGCTTTGGCATCGGTGAAGGCTCCGCGTACGTGACCGAAGAGTTCGCTCTCGAACAGCGTTTCGGAGATGCCACCCAGATTGACCTTGACGAAGGGTTGCCGCTTTCGGCGGCTATTCTGGTGTACGGCCTCGGCAATCAGCTCTTTACCCGTACCACTTTCGCCCGTGATCAGCACCGGCGCATCAGTCGGGGCAATCCGGCCGACGGTCGTCAGCACGTCGAGCAGTTTCGGATCGTTGCCCACGATATTATCGAACTGAAACTGCTCATCGAGTTGCCGTCGGCTGACCGAGCGGGTGTCGGTTCCCGCCAGTTTGATGGCCGTTTCGGCGGCCTGTAGCAGGTAATCGTTCTGCCAGGGCTTGGTGATGAAATCGCTGGCACCGGCTTTCATCCCGTCGACGGCCAGTTCGATCGTCCCCCAGCCCGTCAGCAAAATCACCGGCACGACGGGCAACCGCTCCCGGATACGTCGCAGCAACCGTAAGCCGTCATTGCCCGAGGTGTCGATCGAGAAATTCATGTCCAGCACAATCAGCGCGGGCGTTTCCAGATCCAGCACCTCATTCGTTTCGAAGGGGCCGTCGGCTACGCGCACGCGGTACCCCGCCTTCCTGAACAATAAGGAAAGCGAGGTTTGAATGGCGGTATCGTCATCAATGATGAGAATCATACTGAGTTGGTCAAATTGATTCCCTATTACCCCCCGCCCCCTGAAGGGGGAGAAATTTGTGAGTGGATTTCTCCCCCTTCAGGGGGCGGGGGGTAAACTGGCGATTGTCAAAGTCAATTAAACTTCTAATTTTCAGTCGATTACTCTTCATGCAACGCCGTAGCGGGCTGAATCAGCGCAGCCTGCCGACTGGGGAACAGGGCGCAGAGCGTCACGATCAGGTAGATAATCAGGACAGCAATGCCCATCGCCGTCAGATACACACCCGCCTGTAGGTCGAACACATTCAGCAACGGAAACTGCACCGCCAGCAGCAGCCCGATTAGCATGGCAAAGGTAGCCAATACCCAGGTTTCACCCACAAACTGGGTCGACACCCCGCTGCCGGTAGCCCCGATAGCCCGACGCAAGCCGATCTCACTCCGACGCCGGGTGATGCTCAGGTTGAGCACCCCGAATAGCCCCAGCGCGACGTTGATGAGCAGAAAGCCGCAGACGATCGACGCGATGATGATCGGCACCAGCACCAGGTTGTGCTGGTTCTTGCGCGAGTCGGTCAGGTAATCGACTTCGACACCCCAACCCGGTAGCTGCGACGCGATAGCTTTAACCATCGTTGACTCAAAGGCGGCATCGGTTCCGGGCTTGACCCGAACCAGTATCGTGTTATTGGCTTTGGCTAATTCAAACAGCGCAGGCTGGTTAGCCATGAACTCGCCCTTCGCTTTGAAATTGTCGATCACCCCAACGACTTTGTACTGATCGCTGATAATCTTGCCCAGTGGATTTTCGGTCGCGAACAGTTCTTTTCTCGCCTGTTCATTGATAACGACGGGCCTGTATTTACCCACGCTATCGGCACTGCGGTACCAGTGGCCCGTAGGCACGGCGATACCCAGCGTGTTTGCAAAGTTGTCGTCCGTTGCGTAATAGTCAGCCTGTACGTCATGCTTTTTATACGTAATAGTGCTACCGTTCTGATAAGCCGAAAAGGGGAAATTATCGCCCATACTCGACGCTGATTCGACCGCCGGATATGTTCTGACGCGTTGGATAATACGCTGTAATTTACCGCCTACGTCCGTCGTATCCTGATTGTTGTGCAGTTGAACGGCCCATACGTTGGCATAGGTAAAACCCAGCGGCTCCCGGTACTTACTGACGTTAACCACAATCAGGGTAGCCAGCCCAAAGAGCACCATGAACGACGCCCAGATCTCGACGATCAGCAGCGTGTGCGCCCGCTTTTTATTCCAGATAAGTTTAAACAGATGACGGAGCATAAGATAAAAGAGTGAAAGAGTGAAAGAGTGAGAGAGCGAAAGAGCGAAAGTTACTGGCCGATACGGAGCAGGATGAACGAGTGGACAACTGATACGCTCTTTCATTCTTTCGCTCTTTCGCTCTTTATTGTTTTAGTGCGTCGGCGATAGAGAGTTTCGACATGCGCAGGGCCGGTACGACGCCCGACAGAAAGCCGAACAGCAGGCAAACCAGCAGGCTGATGATGAAGACGCTCAGGTTAATGGTTAGGTCGGCGTAGGCAATCCAGCCACTCTGATTGATGAAGTGAATGACAACCCCGGTCAGCACCAGCGCAATGACGCCACCGATAAACGTGATAAAAATGTTCTCGATGATGAATTGCCAGACCAGCGTTTTGACGGACGCCCCAAAGGCTTTTCGAATGCCGATCTCGGACGCCCGCTCCATAATCCGGCTGACGTTTACGTTTACCAGATTGATGGCGGGCAGACCCAGCAGCATAAACAGCACAAACGCAAGGACGCCGAAGAGAATCGTGCGTAGACCAGTATCTCTTGCCAGTACGGGCCGGAGAAAATTGTTGGTGTAAGTCTCCGCGTTCAATTCCAATGTGGTGTATTTGGCACCATAGTACATGATCGGCTTTGGAATCCGAGCCATTCGCTGCTGGAATTCAGCCTGAACAGCGGGAATATCGGCCCGCTTTTTAGCCAGGATAATGCTGATGTAGTTACCCCGAATGCCGCTCTCCTGGTAGTTACTTTTGGGCGTGGTGTACGGAAAATACACGTCGGCATAAGAGAAAGGCCGGGTAAACGGGCTGCCTTTGACAACGCCAATGACGCGGTAGCGTATGTTTTCAATCTCAATCGGTTTCCCAACGACCGATTCATTCCCCCGACCGAAGTACTGATTCCGCAGGTCATCGTTAATCACTACCACATAGTCACCATTGGCGATGTTCTGCTCCGTATAGGGTTTCCCGTCGATGAACGTAAAGTCCATCACCCGCCAGAAATCAGCGTCGGTGAACTTTGTATTCAGCTTGATCTTTTGCGACCCGACATACGCATTCGAACTATTGACGAAGGTGCAGATCGTCGCCCGTTCGGGCGTCTTAAGGCTTTTGACGTTATCGGTCAGAAACCGGAAACTCATAGGCCCCGAGCTTTGCCCCTGCTGCGCCGAATCCCGCAGCGCCATCTGCATGATGTACAGCGACCGGTCGCGTTTCGTTTCGGGGTAATGCGGCCCGAGCAGGTGGTCGAGAAATGAGGTCAGCACCATCAGGACGGTTAGCGTCAGGCTGATACCGAAGAGTGTAATGAAGGTATACACCGGGTGCCGCATCAGCACCTTCCAGGCAATTTTGATGTAGTTGGTTATCATAAGATTGAATGAGTGAGTGATAGAATGATTGAATGAATGCTTGCGCGCGGCTTTTCTTCTGATCACTGGCTGCCCGTCTGTTTACCCCTAAATCCCCTAAAGGGGACTTAATCCGCCAGTGAGCAAAGTCCCCTTCAGGGGATTTAGGGGTGAAACGAGCATGAAAAAGAGCACTAGATTCCTATAGCACATCCCCCGCGCCAGCCGTTTCGCTCTTTCATTCTTTCGCTCTTTCGCTCTTTAGTACTGCGTCCCCGACCATCGAGCCGTCGAATAGCCGCACGAGCCGGTGCGTTTTTTTGGCCATCGCTTCGTCGTGCGTCACCATCACGATCGTACTGCCGTCGGTGTTGAGCTGCTGGAGGATGCTCATGATCTCGTTGCCCATCACGCTGTCGAGGTTACCCGTCGGTTCATCGGCCAGTACGATGGCGGGGTTGCCGACGATGGCGCGGGCAATGGCGACGCGCTGTTTCTGGCCACCCGACAACTGCCCCGGGAAATGGGTCATGCGGTTGCTCAGGCCTACTTTTTCGAGGGCTTCTTTGGCCAGCGCCCGGCGCGACGCCCCCGCCGGATCACCTTTCCGATACAGCAGCGGAATTTCTACGTTATCGAGTACCGACAGATCGTTGATCAGGTGAAAACTCTGGAAGATGAAGCCGATCTGCTGATTCCGCAGTTGCGCCAGCTCTTTGTCGCGGTACTGCGTAACGAGTTGACCCGCAATCTCGACGGTACCTTTACTGGGTGTATCGAGCAGCCCCATCAGGTTCATCAGCGTCGACTTACCGCAGCCGCTGGGTCCCATAATCGACAGAAATTCACCGGCGGCAACGTGCAGGTTGATGGTGTTCAGGGCCAGCGTTTCGATGCTGCTGGTGCGGTACACTTTTTCGATGTTAGTCAGTTTGATCATCGGGATTGTGTCAGTTTCTGGTTGGTTTCAAAATCGTATAAGGTCAATAGCCGGATGGTATAGTGGGCCTGCCAGTAGTCGCGCAGGGCCAGAATCGCGTCGCGCCGGGCACGGTCTTTATCCTGGGTAGCAATTCCCAGGTCGGTGACGCTCAGGTCGCTGAGTTTAAAGCGGTCCTGCGCAATCTGGTAGCGGTTCTGCGCAATCTGATCGGCTTCGGCGGTGAGCGTTACCTGCTGTCGCAGCATGTCGAGCAAGGTCACCTGCGTGTAAATCTGCTGTTCCATGATCCGCTTGTTCTGCTCGACGGTCTGCACCGTCAGTTGCTGGGTTGCCAGTGCCGTTTCGGTGCGCGCTTTGGCCCGCCCCCAAGTCATGATCGGCAGGACAAACTGAATCTCGACAAACTGACGGTCCTGCGGCTGCACGTACAGATCTGTCGGGCGACTCCCCCGGTTCGACAGGCCGAAGCTGGCGTTCAGCGTGGCATTCAGGCCATTTTCTTTCCGGGCCTTTTCCAGGTCGCGGTCGGCTTCGAGCTGCTGCCGCCGAAAGGTGATCGCCGACGAGCGGTTGGCAAACGCCTGTTCCAGCGCCAGCTTTATGTCGACGGTGAACGGGTTCAGCCGATTGGGAATGGCCAGCGCCAGTGGCCGGTCGTCGCGGGAACCGACGTACGAGCGGAGTTTGAGCGCGGCTACTTCCGCCGTTTGCCGGGCCGACGCGAGGTCTTTCTGCGCGTTCAATACACTGAGTTGCAGTTGAAGCAGGTCGTTGCGGGAGATCCGGCCCAGCGTCAGTTTGTGCTGGGCTATTTTGTAGAGCGTGTCGTTGTTGGCGCGGTTGGTTTCGGCAATCTGGAGATTTACCTGCGCCACCAGCAGGTCGAAGTAGAAGCCCGTTGCATCGAGGGCGACCTGCTCCATGGCTTCGATGTACTGCTGATTGCTTTCGGCGTAACGCAGCGGCTCGGTCAGGCGGTCCCACTTCATCTGGTTGAACCGAAACAGCGGCTGACTCAGGCCGATTTCGAACGGTACGCCGTTGTAGAGCGTGTTTTTCGCCAGAAAATTGTCGAACCGCTGTATCTGCTGCTGCACGTAAATCGACCCGCCCGTCAGGGGAATGTTCTGACTTAGCGACAGGCTTAGAATCGAGTTGTTGTTCGATACGGGCTGAAAGACGATGGTACCGTCGGGCTGGATCACCTGCACGAACGAGCGGGTAAAGCTGGGCAGCGAGCCGCTCAGGCTCAGTTGGGGCCGGAAGCCCGCCATGAATGTTCGGAAGGTCCAGTAATTGGTTTTCTGAAGCGTAGCCGCCTGCTTTCCCGCCAGCGACTGCTCACGGGCCAGCGATACGATGTCGTCGAGCGTCAGCGACACGGGCTGGGCCAGCGTAGCCTGCGCGGTCAGCAGCAGGACCAGTAGCAAGGTAAAACGATGGCTCATGGGTTCGGGTCGATGGTTAGTTCCTGCACGTGTTCAAACTCGCTGAGGTCGGTCAGGATGACGCGCTCACCCGGCTGCACCCCGCTTTTCAGTTCGACCCAGTCGATGTTCGACAGCCCGACGTCGACGTCTCGCCGAATAGCTTTGGTCGGGCTGGTCAGCACCCAGACGAACTGCTGCCGCTTTCCCTTAAACGTCGGTCCGTTGGGCACCCGTACTGTCCTGGCCCGGCGGTTGGTCACGACAAACACGTCGACTTTCTGGTTGGGTCGCAGCGAGGCATGTCGGTTGTTTTCGAGGTCGATGCTGAACTGCACCGTACCGTTCTGTACGGCTGGTTTGACCTGCGTAATCTGTCCCCGCAGGTCCGTTTCGTTGACCCGCACAATGACCGTCTGCCCCGTTTTAAGCTGGTCGGCATACACGTCGGCGCAGGAACCATCGACCCGGAAGCTACCCAGATCGGCCAGTTTCGCCAGCATATCGCCTTCGTTGACGGCCGAACCGATGCGTTCGTTGACCCAGGTCAGCACCCCCGCCCGGTCGGTCAGGATGTCGGCCTGCCGGAGTTTGTGCGCCATCACCCGCAGATTGGTAGCCTCGACCTGCGCCTGTAGCTGCGACTCGCGCAGGCTGGCCCGCATCGATTGTCGGTTGTACGTCAGGCTGTTTTCGAGTTGTTTCTTTTCCAGCCGGGCGATGTTCAGTGCGTTTTCAGCCTGTACGACGTCTTCGGGCGTTTGTCCGCCGACCTGCACCAGCCGACGGGCGTGGTCGAGGTCAGCCTGTAGCTTGTTGATGTTGAGCGACTTGATCTGATCGTTGATATCCGCATCGGCCAGGTCTTTATCCAGTTTGAGCCGGAGCTGATCCATGCCGTTATGCCGGAGGGCGAGCTGATCGTTGATCTTGTCGTATTCGATCTGGGTGAGCGACTTGTCGAGTTCGAGAATCGGCTGCCCCGCCCGGACGCGGGTGCCGGGGGTCAGCAGCACCCGTTTGATACTGGCCTGAATCGGGCTGGTGATGATCTGTTCGTAGGCAGGCATCACTTCTCCCGTCGCCGACAGCGTATTCTCGACCGGCCCGATTTCCGCTACCGCCGAGCGAATTTTACCGGCGTCGACCGACGTATTTAGTAACTGCCGGAAGCCGATGCCGACGGCCAGCAGCACGGCCAGGACGACCACGATCAGCCCCGTTTTCTTTCGGCGGGATTGACTTACGTATTCAGGGGCTAGTTCACGATCCATCTTTGTGCGTTTTCCCTATTACTACGCCAAAGACGGTGCCAGCCAATAACTGATTATTTATCAATCAGTTAACTAAAAGACAACTAGTTCAACCTGTGCGAAATCGCACAAACTGTGCGCTGTTATACTACGAATCGTTGCGATTTTCTGTCATTCCTAGTCTATGAGGGATGGTCTGGGACGCCAGCCCGGCCTTCGTGGTCCGACCTAGATTTGACGGTGGTGTCAGGTCCCTGACCTGACACATTCCCGGGCGAAGCGGCTTGCTGACGCGGGCGTGTCAGGTCGGGCCGGGCTGGCGTTCCAGACCTGACACCACTGAAATTCGGATCAGCCATCTACCTGCCAATGCGAACGGTAAATCCTGTTCATCCTGTAATCCTGTCTAAAAAAATACGCCGATGTTTGCGGGATGAAACACGCGTTTTTGGTTTTCCTGCTGATTCTGTCGGGTCTTACCCACGCGCAGGTCCTGCGCAAACGAACAGTGAAGCTGATGGGGAGCCGATGGGACATCACTATCGTCGCCAACGACTCGCTAACCGCCGAACAACATATCGACACTGTGATTACGGAAGTTACCCGCATCGAAAACCTGATCTCCGACTGGCGATCGTACACGCAGATAGCGAAGGTCAACCAAAATGCGGGGATCGCGCCGGTACGGGTCGATGCGGAAGTAATGGCCCTTACCGAACGCGCCATCCGCTTGTCTCGCCTGACCAACGGCGCGTTCGACATCAGCTTTGCCGCGATGGACCGCATCTGGAAATTCGACGGCTCGATGACCGAAATGCCCAGCCCGGAAGCCATCAAAAATTCAGTGCGCAACGTGGGCTACCAGAACATCGTCCTCGACAAAGCGAAATCGACCATTTTCCTGAAAAAGAAAGGGATGAAGATCGGCTTCGGCGCACTAGGAGAAGGGTATGCCGCCGACCGCTGCCGCCAGCTGATGCTGGCACGGGGCGTTAAGGCGGGCATCGTCAATGGGTCGGGGGATATGAGTACGTGGGGGAATCAGCCGGACGGTACACCCTGGACTATCGGCATCACCAACCCACTCCACCGGGACACCTTATTTGCCGTCGTGCCGCTGCGCAAACCCGCCGTCGTGACTTCCGGCAGTTACGAAAAATTTGTCGTCTTCAACGGTCGGCGCTACGCCCACATCATCAACCCAAAAACGGGCTATCCGGCCACGGGTGTCAGTAGTGTCACAGTGTTCGGCCCCAGCGCCGAACGGGCCAACGGATTCAGTACGTCGATGATGGTGCTGGGTAAGGCCACCGGGCTGAAGCTGATCCGCCAGCAGCCCGACTACCAGTACATCCTTATCACCGACACGGGCGACGTCATCGCATCCCCCAGTTTGACGATCAAGCAACGCCGACTGTCGATTTAGTAGCTAACGTTATCCCCCGCCCCCTAAGAGGGTGTTTGAGGAAGGATTTTTGTCATTCCGACGTAGGAGGAATCTTCGGTAACGGGCGGTTTTGTTTGCTTTCACCGAAGATTCCTCCTACGTCGGAATGACAAAAAATGCGATTTTTCGCCCCAAAAATTATTTCCCAAACAACCTCTGGAGGAAGAGAAAATCGCGCGCCAACATCTTCCCCTTCAGGCCGGGCCGACGCTTCGGGGCGGGGGTAACGCTAGCCCGGTATTGGCGATCCTGCCCTGGCGCACTTACTTCTTCACGGGCTTTACCAGCCTGACCAGTTTGTCGATGACGAAGCCGAGCGCGAGACCGGCAATGGCACAGGCCAGCGCCTTGGCGAACCAAGCGACCGCCGGCATATTGGCTAAACCGTGCTCCAGCTCGTGCAGCAGATGTGCCGTGAACGGTATGCCGTGGGCAATGATTTCGGCCCCGACCCACAGCATGGCAGCCGTACCGACGTACCCCAGCAGCGTCAGGAAGTACGGCATGAATTTGACGATGCCGCGCCCCAGTTTCTGAATACCCGGCGAGTATTTGTCGCTGGCCAGGTGTACACCCAAATCGTCCGCTTTGACAATCATGCCAACGAATCCGTATACGGCCACGGTAATGAACACAGCCACAGCCAGCAACACCAGCCCCTGATTGACGATCGGTTGATCGGTCACTTGGCTGTAGGCGACGGCCATGATCTCGGCCGACAGAATGATGTCCGTGCGGACGGCACTAGCCACGCGTTGTTCCTCCAGTTCCTGGGGCGTAACCGCTTCTACCGGCTTGTCCTCGGCCTCGCCATGCTGATGCTGGCTGAGAATGGAATGCACTTTTTCGTACCCTTCGTAGCACAGATAAGCTCCCCCGACCATCAGGATGGGCGTGATGGCCCAAGGCGCGAAATACCCGAGTATCAGAGCCGCCGGCCCCAGGATGAGAATTTTGTTGACCAGCGATTTTTTGGCGATCCGATAAATGATCGAGAGTTCGCGGGATGGATCGAGACCCACCACGTACTTGGGCGTGACCGCCGTATCGTCGATCACGATACCCGACACTTTGCCGGTGGTCTTGGCAACCTGGGTGGGTACGTCGTCCAGGCTGGCGGCACTGGCTTTAACCAGGGCTGAAATATCATCTAGTAAGGCAAAAAATCCTGATGGCATAGTGTGCGTTCGCTACTTCTGCGTGCAGTATAGCGGAAGGTGTTCAAAACTGTACCGTTTTCTCTTTAATTTGTTTATCCGAATCGAGGTCATATTTTCGTCAAAGCCGCTTCCTGCCTTGACGTCAGTCGATTTACAACCCGAACTCGACCAGAAATGGTGCGGCTATTGGTAGCACAAACTTCGCCAGCCTGACTAGCAACTGACCGTTCTGGAAGCATCAATGCCCGCGTTGGGCTGTTTGTCATACGGGTATACATGACAAAGTAGGCTAGCGTTGGGGCTTCAATAGAGGATGCGTACAGGCTTACGTTGGGTGAACATACAAGTAGTGCTTGCGGGGTGAGTTCCGTGCGCCAATTTGACTACCCCGGTTAAACAGGTTTAGTATCTCCATTTCCGGGTTTCGGCTAACAGCTTGAACACACCGTTGGGGAGGCTTAGGTTTGTAAGGGTGCGTCTCTGCGACAGGCCAGCCGCCTTAACAGGCAAGGCTTGAAATAGATCCAGCAATACAAATACGCACTTCGTATTGAAAATGCGGCAATCAGCGAGTTAGCAAAAATACCTAAAAAACGACTGTAAATAGATGGACAACAAAATATTATTTGAAGTTTTCAAATACTTAGCGATATTTTTCGTTTCTGTTTTCCTGCCTAAAAAAATAATATATCTAATTAGGAGCGTTTTATTTTACTACTCTAAAAATTTACTAAAATATTGGCACATTATTATTGTAGAAATCACTTTACTATATTACCTACACCTAAAAAAGAATGAATTACTGTTTCAAGATTACAATAATATAAAAACTTATTTTTTAATTTTTATAATTTCGACCTTTATAATTAATTTACTTTGTTTATTAAGAACTTTATTTTCAAAATCAAAAGTGTTCTTTTCGATTTACCCTTCATTTACAATTAAGGAAAATGAATTTATAGTCAATGATATACAATCAGAAAAAATAAATGATATTATTGAAACAAAAATAAAACTTTTGAAATCAAAATTTTTTATATTTAGAAACGATATATTTAAAGTAGAATTAGTAACAGTCCCAGAATTTATTCCAATTATTCTTGGAATAAAAGGATTTTTAAAATATATAGTGAAAAAATTAAATACCCAAAATCCAATTTCACTTTACATTCAAAAGGACTTGTTAGACAGCACTTTAGATACTCAATTCTTTTTTGACAACAAACAATTTATAAACACTTCGGGTTATTTAGAGATAAAAAGAATTACAAATAAAATTTGCAGAGACAAAGATAAAAGTATTGATGAAAAAAATAGAATCAATACTTTTTGTGTATTTATTCGTCAATAGTCAGTCATTTTTAGATATGACGTTAGATTTTAAATCTTACGAAGAGACTTTCCATATATTAAATGACTTAGATGAACAACTACCATTACTTAAATATGATTTAAATTCTTATAAAATAGATGAAACAGAATTAAACAACTTTATTAATACTTGGAAAGGAATGATTTTCAGATACTTTTCAATTGTTTATTTAGAAAAAAATGAAATCGAAAAAGCAATTGATTATATTTTTAAAGCAAATGAAATTAATCCACATTATCCACAATCTGAATATAGTAGAGCAAAACAGCAATATGTAAATACTTATATGTTAGAATTATTACCTAAACTAAATGAAACTACTGAAATACTTGACATTGAAACGGACAAAAAAGAAATTGAGAATCTGATAATAAATATTCAAAATAAACTTGAATTCGAATCTTCTACACACAATTACCAAATCCTAATAGAATTAGTTAACAGAAATATTGACAATAAATTAGTCTTGTCTGATATTGAAAATATCTTAGAGAAAACATTAGAAAATAATAATAATGTTTTTAGCCTAATATTCATAGCAGAAGTATACAAGCATTTACCATTAGGAGAAGAAATGGAGAATAGTATTTATGTTAATAGAATTCCAAAAGTTGTAGAAATTTTACAAAAGGCAATTTCTTTAGACATAGACTTCGAATTACTTCACTTAAGAATTGGATCACTTTTATTGATTTATGGTTTTCACACCTCTGAAATAGAAACCGAAAATGCGATAAAATACATGAAAAAGTATGTTTACGTTTATGGTAAATTTGGACTAAAATGAATACTTCTACTAATGACAGGATGCTAGCCGGGTGTGCAAGGTGGACAGCCCAGCTGGCCACATGTGTAAAGTCTCGTTCCTCGCCATCAACACATGTGGTCGTTGGGTGACGAGCAAGTCCAGCATTCCGGCGACAGGCCGCGCGTCTCGCAGGGTAGCATTTGGGCTTGCATTTCGGGTCCCGGTCGACAGGCGGCAATCCGCAAAGGTTAGGTTTTGGGGTCTCCATTTCCGGGGCCCGGCTGACAAGCCAACCGCCCTTTTCAAGTCAAATTTCAATATTGAATTATGTCAGCATACAAAATTCAAATGGGGAGTAATTATCTACAATTGCACCCTCAAATTCAAAAAAGATTTGATCTCTCCACTGACAATCATACTGCATTCATTGGCCGGGGGGTGATGGAGAAAATTTGGAATGGAAATAAGTTGGCTGTTTTTATACTCAAACTTCTATCGAAAAGTAATATTCTGTTTCCCCGCGTTGGTGAAAATATCCCCTACGAAATTCATAACTATCCTTACATAGACTCAATTGGCCGCGAGGTGCATTCTATGAATCGTGTGTTTTACTTTTCAAACGAGGAGCAACGTTTCGATGGCACAGCTTTGTACAGCACCCAAAAGAAACGAATTGTTGAGTATTTAGGACTTGACCATCGAATGGTTTTTGAAATGGGCTTAGGCGTGGAAGAAAATGGGGCCATTCGGTTCACGTCAGGCCGTCAGTTTATCTTTATCTTAGGACTTCAAATTCCTGTACCTTGGTTTGCCCGAGGAGATATAGAACTCTTGGAATGGTACGACGATGAAAAGCAACGATTTGGCTTGGATTTGCACGTAAAAAGCAAGTTGTTTGGGCCATTATTTGGCTTTAATGGGTGGTTTGACGCAGAGTATGTGGACTTTACATCTGGCATTCTACCCGAAAAATTTCGCCCTATTCGCTTAGAAAGTAACGAGTAAGGCAGTTCCACGGCGACAGCTTACTCGCCCCCGAAGGCAGATTTTCAGCCTAAGATACAGGGGGTGTTAAGGTGCAGGTACGTGTGTTCCGTAAAATAGCATCCTCACCTATCACCCCCCTGGGTCGGAGTCAACGCAGCCTGAAATAAGCTAGTGTTCCAGTACAGGTAACGTACGGCTGTATAAACCAGCGTTTCTACTACTTTTTTTCCCGCCAGCATGCCCCCTGCAACACCAGCCACATCGGCTCCCCAACCAGACCTTAGCCTGACCCAACAGCCTCAGCGCGTGACCTTTATGGATGCCTTGCGTGTACTGGCCTGTTTCATGGTTATTATGGTGCATTCCGGTGAATACTTTTATATCGGTCCGGGCGACGTGATTATCCGCGATCATACCTACGGTGCCGATGTGTACGGTAGTGCCTTACGAGCCTGCGTGCCCCTGTTCGTACTGGCCTCCGGCTATTTGCTGCTGCCGATTCGGGAGTCTACCGGTACGTTCTTTCGCCGACGGTTCACCCGGATACTGGCCCCGTTCGTAGTCTGGTCGGTTATCTATGTCCTTTATTTCCACAAGTACACGGACGCGCTGAGCCTGGGGCAGCAGGTCCTGTTGCTGGGGGTAAACTGGACATCGGGGCACCTCTGGTTTGTGTATATGCTACTGGGTCTGTACGCCTTTGCCCCCGTTATCTCACCCTGGTTACGTGATGCATCAGCCCGGGAAGAGCGTTGGTTTCTGCTAGCCTGGTGCGTAACGCTGCTGTTGCCTTATGTCCGGCTTTACGTTCCACAGGTATGGGGCGAAGCGTTCTGGAATCCCATTGGTGGGGCCTATTATTTCTCCGGCTACCTGGGCTACTTTGTGCTGGGTCATTACCTGCGGGTGCATCTACAGCTGTCGCCCACGCGATGTCGCGCTCTGGGCCTTGGGCTACTACTGCTCGGCTATGGCCTGACGTACTGGGGTTTTGCCAGTCGCCTGCCCTGGGCCCGCTCGGTTTCTGAGCTGGAGTTGACCTGGGCGTATCTGACCGGCAACGTGGCGATGATGACCGTGGGCTGGTATCTACTACTGCGTGATCTGCCCGCGCCGGGAGCCCGCGCCCAGCAGTGGCTGGCGAAAGGCTCCCAACTAAGCTTTGGCGTATACCTGGCCCATATTCTGGTACTGGAGCAAGTACACCACTGGCTCGTAGACTATATGCCCCCCGGCCTGTTGGTCATTCCTGTACAGGCAACTCTTACGTTCGCCCTGACATACGTTTTAGTAGCCGCACTTTCCTACCTGCCAAACAGCCGTTACCTTATCGGCTAGACGACAGCACCAGTATTCATGCAGCTTTGCCCTGGGTAGCGATCCCCCCCGTGACTAATCTATGTAACGGGCGTAAGACCAACCAGAAACCGGCTTGACAGTCTTTTCCAATCGTCTGATTACTACGGCTTGGCGTGGCGCAGCTCCAGCCCGACTGCCATACGCGGCTTGAAACCGGGCCATCCCTCCGCCGGGTCACCCGTCGGCACCGTCAGGTACTTGGCGTAATCCAGCCCCTTCAACTGCATGCCCAGAAATGCGGTTACGAAGTGCTGATTGATATTATTGATCCGGTGCTCGTTCCAGGCCGGTTCGGCATAATGCATATACTCATCGGCGGCTACGCCAGGCTGCATCGAGGCTGCTGGCGGTGGATTGGGCGCTACGTTATGGCGGGCGTTGAGGTAAGTAAGCATATACCGGTCGGCATTGACGGCTCCCTCATAGATCGCCTTGACGCCTTTCTCGTAGCCCGATACATCGTCTTTACTACCAGCTATGAACAATGTCGGCAATTTCAGTCCCGCCAGTCCGGTGGCATCCCAGACACCACGCTCCATACCCCAGGGCGCAAAGGCAACGACGGCTTTGATGCGCGGGTCCGGCGAGGCCGGGTACGCGGGTGAGCCCTGCGTACGGGATTCGAGCGCCGTGCTGCCCCCACTCATCTGCCCAAACAGTTTCAGTGCCTGCGGACTGTAGCCAGCACCGGCCGCATTCAGTACACCGTAGCCCCCCATCGAATAGCCGACCAGGGCCGTGTTGTCGGCGTTGAGCAGACCCGACAGGAAACTTTTGCTGCCTTTACCCGACAGGCGAGCCATTTCGTTCAGCACAAACCCATCATCCAGCGCGCGGTTCAACAGTGTGCTCGGGAAAGCGGCCAGGTCGCTGTACGTCGATTCGGTATGGTCGATGGCTACCACGACATAGCCTTTAGACGCCAGGTTTTCGGTCAGGTAGGTTAGCAGCAGGCGCGAGCCGGGGTAGCCGTGCGACACGATCACCAACGGATAGGCCCCGCCACTGGGGTCGGGCTGCGCGTCACGTGAGGCACGTCCCTGGAAGGTGAACGGAATCAGCGGTCGCTTGGGATCGTTGGACCGGCCCAGGGTAGACTGATAGGTGACGGTGGCCGGTTTGTTGGCCGGCACCCGCGCCGGATACCAGACTTCCAGCGTCAACGGGCGGTCGTACTTCGGATGCTGGCCTGCGCTACCGTGAAGTACGTCAACCTGAGCCGGGTGAACCACCTTCAGCGTCTGCACGCCCACTCCGTAACTACCTCGTGCGGCTAGTTCGGGCGCATTGGGCAACAAATCGCCATTGATAAAACCAGCGTCGACGGGCTGGGCGCTTACCAGGGTACCCGTCAGCAGCAGGAAAGCCAGGACAAACTGAAAGGAGCGTTTTTTCATGGATTTACGAATGAGTGAGTCTGTTAATCCGCCAGACTCGATGGGTTACGGAATTGACAGCGCGAAATAATGCGTTTCTACTCGTTCGCCCTAGCGCCTGCTGTTAATCATTCGTGACGTTACGGAGCCGCCGATCCGGTAGCGGTCAGTAACAGTGCCTTCACGTCGGCAACCTGTCCGTTCGGAACCGCTTTGGCCCGCAGCAGAATCCGGTGATTCCCGGCCGACAAATCGAGCTTACCCAGCGGTAGCCAGGCCCAGCTTTTTTCGTACACTTCCTTGCGGGGGATTCGGTCGGGGCTGGGTTTCAGGGGTGGATCGAAACCACCCGGCACGGTTTGCTGGCGTGTCTCGCTACCCGCCGTGACGGTCACGACTGCCCCACGCGCTGCGGCCGGAGCGGTGTATTGCAGACTGAGCTGGTAGGTACCCGGTCGCGCCACCGCAATATCCCACCAGATCGAGTCGGCCGGCGACTGCCAGTTGATGAGCCAGTCATTCGCCCAGCCGTTGCCCTGTTTGTACCGTATGCCGCCCGAAAAGCGGGCTTCGGGTGCCTGCAACAACACCCGCCGAGCCGAAACCGGTGCCGGACGGGCGAACTGAATCGACTGAGTGACGTCGGTAAACCAGTGGTCGTACGCCGTTTGCAACCGGTGTACCTGCTCGGGCTGGTTAGCCGCCAGATCCGTCGTCTGGGTTGAATCCCGAAACATATCATACAGCATCGTTTGCCCCCGCTGCCGCACCAGCCGATACTGCGCCGTACGGACACTGCCCGGCTCGGCCGGAAGCCGGTTGTCGTTCATGCTCGTCACGTGTGTAAACAGCAGTCGGTCGGCCAGCGTGTCGCTCCGACCCAGCAACAGATTTGTCAGGCTGCGCCCGTCGAGCGGGTGAGCCGGCATAAAGCGTAATCCGCATAAATCGACCAGCGTCGGCAACAGGTCGATGTGGGCGGCATTGGGCCGAATCCGAGTTTGGGGACGTATCTGACCCGGCCAGCGTACGAACAACGGCACGCGAACGCCCCCCTCATCGACCGATCCTTTGATGCCCTTCATGCCGCCATTGAACCGATGGCCGTTGGGTCCGTTATCCGTCGCAAACACGACAATCGTGTTCCGGGCCAGGTTGAGCCGGTCCAGCGCCCGGAGTAGTCGCCCTACATTGTCGTCCACGTTTTCGACCATGCCGTAGATACTGGCCCGTTCATCGTCGAGCCCTTTGGCCTTGTACTTGTCGAAGTAGCGGTCGGGTACCTGATGCGGACTGTGGGGCGCATTGAACGGTACATAGCAGAAGAACGGCCGGGCCTTGTGCCTGCCCATAAACGCCAGGGCGGCATCAGTCAGTACGTCGGTGATAAATCCTTTCGTCGGCACCATCCGGTCGTTGTGTTGCAGCTCGGTGTCGAAGTAGTTATTCCAGTGACCCGCGCAGAAGCCCAGAAACTCGTCGAAGCCCTGACTGTTCGGGTCTTCGGGCGCGTGTTCGCCATTGTGCCATTTCCCGAAACAACCGGTCGCGTAGCCATTCTGCCGAAACACTTCGGCCAGCGTAAGCTCATCGCCCCGCATGCGCTCCCAGCCCTGCGACACCGACACCGTACCCGTACGCAGGTGATAGCGGCCCGTCAGCAGGCTGGCACGGGTGGGCGCACACAGCGGGCTGACGAAAAAGCGGTCGAACCGGGCTCCACTGCGGGCCAGCCGGTCGAGATTGGGCGTCTGAACGACGGGGTTGTCGTGCAGACTCAGGTCGCCCCAGCCCTGATCGTCGGTCAGGATAAACAGGACGTTGGGCCTGATAGCGGCTGTATCAGCTGCGGGTCGATGGGCAACCCAGGCCCCCATGACCAGCATTCCCAGGGCAATCCAGACAGATGGTTTCATAACATCAGTACTTCGTTCGTTCGGCCCGGCTCCCGGTACGTTGGCTTGTTCGACTGTGGTATGTGGCACACGCTTGCAACAACGCTTGTTATCCCACAGGCTAACAGAAAAGTAGTGACCTGAGATTTATACTTCCCCGTGAACCAGTCAGAAAGCTTACCATCAGCAGCCTACCAACCAATAGCTTGCTGGACGAATCGGTAGTCGCTCCGGTTTGGCTACAACAAACCGCAATCGGGCTACTTTATGCGCAGCCAGTCGGGCGACCTTTGTGTTGTTCATACGACGGACAGCAGACCTTGTAACCGACCACTCAGCCGAGTCATGAAAAAAGCCGAACCAGCCATCCGCACCGTACAGTCGATCAGCGAGCTACACCGGCTGCTGCACCTACCCAAACCCGTTCATCCGCTGGTCAGCCTGATTCACCTGAACCAGCTGGACGCGTCGGTACAGTCGGCCAGTGGGCAGGTGATATACCCCTTCTACCAGGTGTGCATGAAGAAAAACTACGCGGGTGGCCTGCGCTACGGCCAGAACCGCTACGACTTCGACGAGGGGATACTGTCGTTTATCGCGCCCGGTCAGCTGCTGTCGGCGGAAACGGCCGCTACGGAGGGGTGGGTACTGATGATTCACCCCGACTTTCTACAGGGCTATCCGTTGGCCAGAACCATTCGGCAATATGGTTTTTTCGGCTATGAACTGACCGAAGCGTTATTTGTCTCCGACCGGGAAGAGCAGGTAATCGACGGATTACTGGCGAACATCGAAGCCGAGTACCAGGCCAATCTCGACCGACACAGTCAGGATATCATCGTCACGCAGATCGAGTTACTGCTGCACTATGCCGACCGCTTTTACAGCCGCCAGTTTCTCACGCGCAAGCCCGTCAATAACGACCTGCTCACCCGACTGGAAACGCTGCTTACGGGCTATTTCACCAGTGAACAGGGTCTGACGATGGGCCTGCCAACGGTCGACTACGTAGCCGGTCAGCTCAACGTATCGCCCCACTACCTGAGCGACATGCTCCGTAGCCTGACGGGGCAGAGCGCGCAGCAGCATATCCAGCAAACGGTGATCGAGAAAGCAAAGACGATGCTGAGCACAACCACCCTGTCGGTCGGCGAAATCGCGTATCAACTGGGCTTTACCTACCCACAATCGTTCAACAAGCTCTTCAAAAGCAAAACCAACCTGTCACCCCTGCAATTCAGACAATCGTTTAATTAACCATGACAACCAACACGCTAAAAACCACCCTGACGCTGGGTGGCGATCTGGAAGTAAACCGCGTCGGCTTTGGTGCCATGCGCATCACGGGACCATCCATCTGGGGGATGCCCGACAACCCGCAAAACTCGATCGACCTGCTCCGCCGGGCCGTTGAGCTGGGTGTTACCTTCATCGACACCGCCGACATGTACGGGCCGTTCACATCAGAACAGTTGATTGCGGACGCCCTCCACCCCTACGCCGATAAACTGGTGGTCGGTACCAAAGGCGGACTGGTCCGCTTCGGTCCGTGGGCCGAGTTCAATAACGACGCTACACCACAGCACCTGCACGACGCGCTGAACGGTAGCCTGCAACGCCTGAAACTCGACCACATCGACCTCTACCAGTTGCACCGCATCGACCCGAACGTGCCCGCCGAACGATCGTTCGGTTTTCTGAAACAGGCGCAGCAGGACGGCAAAGTCCGGCACCTTGGCCTGTCGGAAGTCTCGGTCGATGAAATTCAGAAAGCGCAGGAATTTTTCACCGTCGCATCGGTACAGAACCGGTACAGCGTGTACAACCGCGAGTGGGAACCGGTGCTCGACTACTGCCAGCAGCAGGGCATCGTCTTTATCCCGTGGTTCCCGATCGGGGGCGGTATGGACGCGAAAAACGATGCGATCATGCAGCGCGTTGCCGACGCGCACGGAGTCACTACGCATCAGATTGCCCTGAGCTGGCTGCTGCACCGCGCCGACAACATTCTGCTTATTCCGGGTACGTCGAGCATCGAGCACCTCGAAGAAAACATGCAGGTTGGCCGCATCGCGCTCAGCGACGACGACATGGTTATGCTCAACAGCATCGCCGGCTAGTTCGGACAGCCGGTCCCATCAGGTCACGCATGATGCAATTTTCGTTTCTTGCCTGACTTGCTGCTTTTCCCCTGCCCTTTTTTCTTTTTGTTCGGTTTACTGTCGGCTTGCCGGCTATCCAGCCAGACAATCAGTACAGCCAATACCGATACCATGATGGTAATCAGTAGTACGTTGTAAATGCCCATTTCTGTCTGTATTCATGCTGCTGACCAGCACCAATTCTTGTCAGCAACGCGTGGTTGGCGTAAGCGAACGATGCGCCATTAACTGACTTAGCGCTAACGGCTTACTCAAAACGTAATTCGGTCCTGTTTTCGTCATTCCATCTAACTGGCCGGTGCTGAAAATGTACAGGTACGCGGTTGTTTGCCCTACGAAACGGTTGTTGACCCCTAAATCTCCTGGAGGGCAGGGCTGTTACGTTATTGGTCTGAATCTGATTTTGTCTGGCCTGCTTACCCCCCAGCCCCCTGAAGGGGGAGCATTCCGCAACTAAATCGCTCCCCCTTCAGGGGGCTGGGGGGTAAACAGGCTAGAATCTAACACCCCTATCCTTCAGGGAATTTATAGGTAAAACGGGCTACTCCATAGTACACTAAGCTACTAAACAACCTTTATTATAACAACCAACCCCCTGTAATCATTCCCGCGAACGGTACGGTATACACGCGGCTGACCGCCAGTAGCTATAGCCGACGATTACATCAGCTTTTGAAGCACCGTCCAGTAGCTGACGGGCAGCAGGCGTTCGAGCCACGCGATGAACCGGGCATCGTTGCCGACCAGTATGCGGGCTTTGTTGCTCTCGATGCCTTTGACGATGATGTCGGCCGCCCGCTCCGGTGCCATGCGGAGCATCTTTTCGTGAGCCGCCAGCTTCTGCCGTACCTCAGCTTCGGTCGCGCCTTTCGGCATGCGGGCATGCCGGGCAATGTTGGTCGCGATACCACCCGGATGCACAACCGTCACCCCCACCGTCGATCCGGCCAGTTCGTGTCGCAGGGCATTGGCGAAGCCGCGCACGGCGAATTTGCTGGCGGAATAGGCCGTCTGTTCCGGTGGCGCAATCAGTCCGTACAGGCTCGACAGGTAAACCAGCCGGGCGTCGTCGCGCTGATGCAGGTGGGGCAGAAACTGACGCGTCAGCTGTACTACGGCCCCGAAGTTTACGTCGATGATCCGATCAAAGTCCGTTTCGCTTAGCTGTTCGAAGGTACCCCCCGACGCAATGCCGGCATTGTTGATGAGCAGATCGACCCGACCGTACGCCGTCAGCACGGCAGCGGGTAAGGCACGCACGGCAGCAGCGTCGGCGACGTCGAGCGGCTGACCGGCGACCCGAACACCGTAGCGCCTTACCTGCTCCATCGTGTGGTTGAGCCCGCGTGGGTTGATGTCGACCAGAAACAGATGGCAGTTCCGCTGCGCCAGCGCATGCGCCAGGGCCCGGCCGATACCGCTACCCGCCCCGGTGACGACAGCGACCCGATTCGCTACGTTCATGGTAATACGCCTTTAGCGCCGAAACGCAGTACCCCATCGACCAGTCGGCTGTACCGGATGATCATACTGTCTCGTAGATAGTTTTGATGCACCCGCCACGGTCGGCGCGACCCTTGTTTGGGTAGGCTGCCCCCCGCCCGCTGCACGTAGCCGGACGTAAAGTCCAGAAAAGGCTGGGGCGTTACATCTTTCTCCCGACGCGGTACGGCAATCGTATAATCGTGTTTGTCCATGTAGCGCAGCAACCGGCAAACGTACCGGGCCGTCAGGTCGGTTTTCAACGTCCACGATGCGTTGGTGTAGCCAAAAGCCATCGCCAGGTTAGGTACGTCGCCGAACATCATGCCCTTGTACGCCATCAGTTCGTCGGTCTGGTACGTCTTGCCATCGACGGTCAACTGCATCCCACCGAATAGTTGAACCGTCAGTCCCGTCGCCAGTACGATGACATCGGCGGGAAGCGTCTGTCCGGATTTGAGCAGCAGCCCGTCGGTAGTAAACCGCTCGATTTCGTCGGTAACGACCGATACCTGCCCCGCCCTGATGACGTCGAACAGATCGCCATCGGGTACCACGCAGATACGCTGGTCCCAGGGATTATAACGCGGGGTGAAGTGTTTTTGCACGTCGTAGTCGGGGCCAAGCTGTTTAGTCACGTCCTTGAGCAGCTGCCGTTTCGCCAGCTCGGGACGACTCCGGGTCAGCCAGTACATCACCACCCGCAGCAGCGTGTTTTTCCAGCGCGTCAGGCGGTAGGCCGCTCCCTTAGGTAGCCAGCGCCGGAGTGTCTGCGACACCTTGTCCTGGCTGGGTAGGGCCACCACGTAGGTTGGCGACCGTTGCAGCATTGTGACGTGTTCCGCCGATTTAGCCATCGCCGGCACAAGCGTCATGGCCGTAGCACCACTCCCCACCACGACGATTCGTTTACCGCTGTAGTCCAGACCGCTGGGCCATAGTTGCGGCAGCACGACGGTTCCGGCAAAGTCAGCTTCACCGGCGAAGGTCGGCCGGTGGGGCTGCGTGTAGCTGTAGTAACCGCTGCACATGTACAGAAACCGGACGTATACCTGTTGGCGTATACCGATAGCCGTCTGCTCAACCACAACAGTCCAGCAGGCATCGGCGCTCGACCAGGAAGCCGCGACGACTTTATGCCCGAACTGAATATGCCTGACAACATCGTTCTCGCGGGCGGTTTCCTCGATGTAGCTGCGAATTGTTTCCCCGTCGGCAATGGCTTTGTCGGCCAGCCACGGTTTGAAGGCGTAGCCCAGCGTGTACATATCCGAATCGGATCGGACACCGGGGTAACGAAACTGATCCCAGGTGCCGCCCAGGGCATTACGGGCTTCCAGGATGATATATTGTTTACCGGGACATTCCTTTCGCAGCCAGCAGGCCGCGCCGATACCCGCCAGGCCCGCCCCGACGATCAATACATCGAGCGGTTTGTCCGTCGTAAACTGAGAAAGGACCATGCGTACGTGAGCGTAAATACGACAAACTACGTCATTTTGGCCAATTTGTCCAATTGCGTTACCCTGTTCTTCTGACTACCGGTAGGCTTACTTAAACGACTGCCGAAACGCAACGGGCGACTGGCTGGTCTTGCTCTTAAACAGCTTACTGAACGACTGTGGGTGTCCGAAACCCAGCGCATACGCAATCTCGTTGACCGACAAATCCGTTGTCGACAGCTTCTCTTTCGCTTTGTCGATCAGCTTGTCGTGAATGTGTTGCTGCGTGCTTTGCCCGGTCAGCACCTTCAGCAGACTGCTCAGGTAATTGGGCGACACGTTGAGTTGATCGGCCACGTACTGCACCGTGGGCAGGCCTTTCTCGATGAGATCGTCGCCCGCAAAATAAGTTGCCAGCACGGTCTCCAAGCGGTTCAGGATCGTATGATTGCTGATCTTGCGGGTGACGAACTGGCGCTGGTAAAACCGCTCGGCATAGGTCAGTACCACTTCAAGCTGAGCAATGATAATGCTGTCGCTAAACTGATCGATGCGAGCCTGATACTCCTGCTGAATCGTCTGGATAAGGCCAACGATAGTCTGCTCCTCTTTCTCCGACAGGAACAAGGCTTCGTGAACGGCATAGTCGAAATAAGCGTATTGCCGAATGGTTTTCGCCAGCGGTGTATCCCACAGAAAATCAGGATGTACCAGCACAATCCAGCCCGACGGACGGGTGGCATCGGCGGGTTGTTCGGGGACCGGCTCAATGCTGAACACCTGCCCCGGCGCGATAAAAAACAGGATACCCTCGTCGAAATCGTACGGATGCTGCCCGTATTTCAGTTTGCTGTGCGGGTTCCGTTTCAATGCAATGGAATAAAAGTCGAGCACCAGGCTAACCGCTTCGCAACTGTACGCGGCATCGACCTGATCGAGGTTAATAACGCTGATCGACGGATGCTCCGGCCGGGGCAACCCTCTGACCTGATGGTATTCGCTGATCGTGCTGATCCGACGTGGCTGCATACTGATTGGCTTTTTACGTTTGTCGGTTTCCATGACGGCCATAAGAAAGCCGTTTTAGGATTTTTACTACACTTACCAACGAACCCATCTCTTTGTCATCCCGACGCAGGAGGGATCTTCGCTCAAAGGCATTTTTCTTTGCTGTTTCCGAAGATTCCTCCTGCGTCGGGATGACAAAAAATCTTACGTAATAACAAGGTAATCAATCCTTAGGACCGGTTGTATGCCGTAGCAAAGTCAGCCGCAAAATCGCCCATTTTCACCAGACCCAGCGCGGGTTTGTTGCGGTTGTAATCTGTCTGCAACCGACCGCTGTGCAGGGCTCCATATAGTTCAACCAGGCCCTCGGCCAGTTGGGCGGGCATGCCGGCGGCTATCAGGCCAGCCAGTGCTTCTTCATCACTGATGAGTACCCAGTGCAGGTCAGGTTTGCCAATCGCAGCACCCAGTTGAGCAGCCACCTCGTGCCCCGTCGGCTCGTCGCTGCTGACGTAGCGGACTTTCCGGTGCTCGGCAGATAACCCAATTTCGTTGGCAATGGCAGCGGCAATATCGACTGGTGCCACCATCGGAATAACGTCATCAGCGCCGTAGTTAGCCGCTATGCGCCCCGTGTGTTTGATCTGTTCGATGAAGCCAAACAGATTGTAGTAGAACGACGTCGGGCGGATGTGGGTGATGGCGACCCCGGTCAGTTCATTCAGGATGGCTTCGGCCTGATGCGAACCCAGGATAAAGCCGGTACCGTGATCAAGGTCGGCCCCGAAGCTACTCAGGTGAATCGCCCGCCTGACGCCCGCCTGCCGAATGGCCTGCGCATAGGCCGTGGCCGTGTCTCGGTAGAAGGCCATCGGTTCGATCGTCGGATTCGTGTAGTACGCTGGCGGTATCATGCAATACACCATGTCGGCCCCGGCGAAGGTACTGGCCAGAAAATCCGCATCGGCCACCGAGCCAATGGCAGCTGTTGCCCCCAGGGCTTCGATAGCCCCCTGACGGTCGGCGTTCCTACTGATTACCGTGACGGTATGTCCTTGCTGCGTGAGGTGCTGCGTAAGGGGTTGGCTGATATGGCCCAGCGAGCCGGTGACAATGATCTTCATGACGTTGCTTGTTTCACGTTCACAAAGGTCTGTCGTTATAGCTGGCCCGACGTAACCGAATCTACGGTCGTTCTAACCAAATCAACGGGTAGTAATCCGCACGTTAATTCAGCTAGTTGTTAGCCGTTGAATAGCCGTGCGACACCAAAGGCAGCTGCTGCGGCTGCGGCCCCGATCAGCGCGACTTTAATCGCTCCACTGACTGGCGGCTGGCCGGTAACTTTGGCTTTGAAGTATCCGAAGACAAACAGGCAGACAAGCGTCACTGCGCAGGAATACAGCAGTGCCTGATGCGGTTGAGCCACGAAAAAATAGGGGGCCAACGGCACCAGCCCACCGGCTACGTACGAAGCGCCAATCGTGATGGCGCTCTGGGTTGCCCGGTTCGGATCAGGCTCGTCGAGACCCAGTTCATGCTTCATCATAAAGTCGATCCACTTGTCTTTGTCGTTGGCCAGTTCGTCGGCAACAGTCTGTTGCAACGCCGGACTGAGCCCCATCTCGGCAAACACAGCGCGCACTTCTTCTTTTTCCCGCTCGGGTACCGACTCGACTTCGGCCGCTTCCCGCCGACGTTCGGATTCGTAATGATCGACTTCGGTTCGACCGGCCAGATAACCACCCAGTCCCATGGCAATCGAACCGGCGACGATTTCGGCGATTCCGGCCGTGACAACCAGCGAGGAATTGGCAACGGCCCCACTCAACCCGGCCGCCAGCGCGAACGGCACGGTCAGGCCGTCGGACATACCGATAACAACGTCGGCAATCATGGCCGAACTGCGTAGATGCTGTTCCTGATGCGCGGAAGTCCGGCCTGTCATAGTAGCCTCTGTAAAGCGTGAATCAATACGGCGAGCGACAGGCCCGCCTACAGTCGTAAATATAAGTAAATCGGCTGCCCGACACCAGTGAAGGCACCGGACAGCCGATTTGACTAAACAGCTACTGTGATTACTCGTCTTTGACGTCGTAGCGGTCGAGCATCATCACCTTGTTCCAGGCGGCTACGAAATCGTGTACGAAGCGTTCCTGCGCATCGTCGGCCGCGTAGACTTCGGCGATGTTGCGCAACTGAGCGTTCGAGCCGAAGATCAGATCGCAGCGGGTGGCCGTGTATTTGGTGGCACCACCCTTCCGCTCCCGCACGTCGAACAGCATCTCCTGCTGATCCTGCGGTACCCATTCGTAATCCATGCTGGTCAGCACCTGGAAGAAATCATTGGTAAGCTGACCGGGACGATCCGTAAACACGCCGTGCTTTGCATAATCGTAATTCTGTTCCAGCACGCGCAGCCCACCGACGAGCACCGTCCATTCGGGGGCCGTCAGCGTCAGCAGTTGAGCCCGGTCGAGGAAGATGCGCTCGGGCGGCACCCGGTAACCGACCTTGTCGTTGTGGTAGTTCTTGAACCCGTCCGATACCGGCTTGAGCCAGTTGAAACTTTCGACATCGGTCAGTTCCAGCGTCGTATCGACCCGGCCCGGCGTGAACGGAACGGTGACCGACACGCCCGCATCACGAGCCGCTTTTTCGACCGCCACGCAGCCACCCAGTACGATCAGATCGGCCAGCGACACCTGCTTGTTACCCGACTGCTGGCTGTTGAACTCGCCCTTGATACCCCGCAGCGTTTGAATCACGTGGTTCAACTCGTCCGGCCGGTTCATTTCCCAGTTGTTCTGCGGTTCCAGCGCGATACGGGCTCCGTTGGCACCACCCCGCTTGTCGGAATGGCGGTAAACCGAAGCGGCCGACCAGGCTGCCGATACCAGCGCCGACACGGTCAGGCCACTGTCGAGCAGGCGTTGTTTGAGCGTAGCTACATCACCTTCATCGATCAGGTCGTAATCGCGGTCGGGGCGCGGGTCCTGCCAGATCATGTCGTCGGCGGGCACTTCAGGACCCAGGTACCGTTCTTTCGGCCCCATGTCGCGGTGCGTCAACTTGTACCAGGCGCGTGAGAAAGCATCCGTGAAGTAGTCGAAGTCGGTCAGGAACTTCTCGCAGATCTTCCGGTATTCGGGGTCTACTTTAAGCGCGATGTCGGACGTCATCATCATCAGGTCGTTTAGCTGACCGGGGATGTGGGCATCCGGCGTCTTCGGCGCATTTGGGTCAACGGGTGTCCACTGCGTCGCTCCGGCCGGGCTCTCGACTTTCTTCCACTCGTGGCCAAGCAGGTTTTCGAGATACGAATTATCCCACCGGGTAGGGTTCTGTGTCCACGATCCCTCGATACCGTTGGTCATGGTATTGGCCCCGTTACCCGATCCGACCGGGTTGTGCCAGCCGAAGCCCTGCGCATGGATGGGCGCGGCTTCCGGTGCGGCCCCGATCTTATCCGGTTTTACCATGCCGTGGCTTTTACCGAAGGCGTGACCACCGGCGATCAACGCCACGGTTTCTTCATCGCCCATGGCCATCCGGGCAAACGATTCGCGGATTTCACGGGCCGAATCGTGCGGGTCACCGTTGTTGGCCGGTCCTTCCGGGTTCACGTAGATCAGCGCCTGATGGCTGGCCCCCAGCGGGTTTTCCAGATCGAAATAAGCTTCCTTCGGATTGCCGTGCCAGCGGAGATTATTGTTCACCATCTCGTCCGGATGGCCCTTGTGATGCGTCGAGGCCGGTACCTGGTCGACGGGTTTACCGCCCCAGAATTCGGGGCCCCAGTAGGTACTGCGGTCGGGCTCCCACGCGTCCCGGCGACCACCGCCGAAACCAAAGGTCGGGAAGTCCATGATCTCCAGCGCGCAGTTGCCCGCCAGCACGATCAGATCCGCCCACGACAGTGCCGAACCGTACTTTTTCTTGATGGGCCACAGCAACCGGCGCGACTTGTCGGTGTTACCGTTGTCCCACCACGAGTTGATGGGGGCAAACCGCTGCATGGCCTGCCCGGCCCCACCCCGCCCGTCGGCAATCCGGTACGTACCCGCCGAGTGCCACGCCATCCGAATCATCTGTGGTCCGTAATTGGCGTAGTCGGCCGGCCACCAGTCTTTCGAATCGACCAGCAGTTCTTTGATATCCTGCTTGAGCTGTGGGAAGTCGATCTTGTTGAACAATTCTTTGTAGTTCTCATCGCTCAGCGGATTAGCAGCAGGCTGTTCCTGGTGCAGCAATTCAACCTGCAACCGGTTGGGCCACCAATCGTCGTTCTGCGGGGCCGTACCGATGGCACCACCGATACGGGTTCCTCTAAAGGGACATTCGCCAAACCCTTCCGGGATGTTAAACCCTTCCGGGATGTTCATGGATTTCATAATTGATTGTCGAAATTAAGTGTGATGCCTTTTAACAGGCTAAAACTGGCCTGGTCCGTAACCGGCGGTTGCCGATCGGTCCAGGTAGACCCAGTCCGATCGGCAACCGCCCGAAGAAACGGCAGTGGCTACTGCATATGTACCCGGAATTGCCAAACTTGTTTGTCCAATTCGTAACTCAGGTCCTGAAACTTATTAGATGTAACCTCATCACCGTTCTTCCCGGTGCTGTCGATCCGCGTCCGTATCCGTTTGGCGATGGTGTAGATACGCTCGGTCATCAGGTCCAGCACCTGCCGGTCCGACAACGGACCTCCCGGAAACTGGGGCAGATTTGCCGACTGCACCACCGTCGACGTCCGCCCATCGGCCGACATACCAATCTGCAACTGCCGTTCAGCCAGCAGGTCGGCATACTTCAGGTACAGGTCCGCGTATTCCTGCAGATTTTCGTGCAACGGGAAATAGAGCGGTCCGCGCAGGTTCCAGTGCGATTGTTTGGCATCGTGGTAGAGTTCGAGCAGTTCGACCACGCTGGCTTGCAGGTCAGCGTTGATAGCCGCCCGCTTGTCGGCTTCCAGCGGAATCCAGGCGTCGGCCCGCTCATTGCGGTAGTTCCCGAGCTGCGAGTTGGTTGGCTGGGTCGATTCGGTGGTTGTAGCTGGCCGGTTCTGGCTAGCGTCACCAGCCCGGCGCGTTTGTGCCATGGCAGGCTGCATCAGGAATGGCAGCACACAAAGGCTACCGGCGATGCATAGTTTCAGCGTGTTACGCGTATTCATGTTTGTTTGCGACTTCATTGTACTTACTTGTTAAACAATAGGTTATACTTAAAAAACTGGGTATTCATCGGATTTTCACTACGGAGCAGGCTGCGCAACAGCCTGTTCGCTATCCAACTCCCGGTGCATGATTAGCCCACCCAACCGGCCGACGTTCGCCATCAGACCAAACGTGACCAGTGCACTAACGAGAACGACGGCGGGCAGCAGTCGCCAATCCCGGGCACGCTGCCATACCAACGCCAGCAGCGACAGGCCACCCGTCAGGTACATGCCGATGTTTGCCAGATCGGCGGCTTCCTCATGGGCGTGCAGCCGGGCCCGGTCGAGCGCCTTGATCGACGCCAGATAGTGTTCGGCGGCTTCGCCCGTCTGATCGGTAATCGCCGTGGCCACGCTGACCAGCACGAACAGACCAAAACTGAGCTGAACGATGGCGTTGTTTCGACGAAACAGGCCATAGCCCAGTACCAGGGTGGCCATCAGACTACCGATTATTGGCACGTGGTTTACCAGCAGGTGCCAATGAGCGCCATTGAGTTGCATACTACTGTGAGTGATGAATTAGCGGTAATCGACTACATTATGCGGCCACTGTACCCGTTGCCGGGTAGCCGACGATGGACCACCGATCGGCCCGACGTTTTTTTGCAGTTTCTTACAATGCCGTGGCCAGCGCCCGAAGATCGGCTCGTTACCATCGACGAGACTTGCGTGGAGTTCCGCAGTAGGCGGCCGAACGGCCAGCTAATACTGTGGCGGGTTAATCAGCGCGAAGACGGCGAGGAATGCGTACAGATCCGCCTTCCAGAAGAAAGTAGCCTTCATCTGATAGCCAAGCTGGTGAATGCCAGGCACGGCCAATAGCAGCCCCGTTGGCAGGTAGCTGGTAACGGAATGACTATGAGCGGGCAAGTTGCGATGACTGTGGTTAGGCCGTTTCTGATGGGCCGAATCAGCACCATAGTGCATCGACAGGAACTTGACGAACGAGAGATGTGCGTCCAGCTTTTTGTGTTCCTGATAATGTTCCATCAAATCACCTAAGTGGGCCGACTGGTCAATACCAAAACCGGGCAGCAGACTACCGCCCAGTATCCAGCACGCCAGAAAAAATGCCACAATCGGTTTCATGCGTATCACAACGTTATGCTACTAACCGACAGTTAACCACGAAGTTTTCGGCTTGTCACCGTTTCCCCTAATTTAGAGTGAATCTAACTGTCCCAACGACAAACTAGATTACTCATTTGTGACAGACCGCGCGCCGTTTCCAGGCTTAACGGTTCCGTGTATACGCTCGGCAAACGTACTGAAGTCAGACCAACAGACACCCATAAACCCGCTCCGCAGCAACGCCCCCGCAACAGTATCGATACCGATGCGGGGGCGTTGCTGCGGGGGTCGACGAAAACAGCAAACGAATCGATTCCTCAATACCCGAATACCGACTTCAATCCGTCAGTTAGCCCGGTTGGTTTGCGACCGAGCAACGTTTCGAGATCGGTCGTTACCGAATCTTCCTGTCCGTTGGCGATGTCCGTAATAAAGCCAGTGATGCGCCGGGCCATTACGTCGGACAAACCACGCGCCTGTAGCTGCGCCGTAAACGCGGCTGGCTCCACCGGAGTGTACGTAACCGACTTACCCGACAGGTCGGTAAGCGCATTCGCTATATCGGCGAAAGAATAGGATGCACCACCGGTGAGCTGGTACGTCACATTACCTGCCGACGGACGGGCCAGGGCGTTTGCCATCGCTTCGCCCAGTTCGCTCCGCAGGGCCAGTGCTACGCGTCCCTGCCCGGCTGGCAAAACGATACCCCGCCCGAACACAGCATCACCACCGACAAACTGCGGAATGGCGTCCATGTACAGACTATTGCGAAACAGCGTATACGGCAGGCCGCTGGCTTTGATATAGTCTTCTGTCTGGAAGTGAGCATGCATCAGTTGGTTGACCAGCGTATAGCGATCGTTCAGCTCCCGGCTGGTGTAGGCAATCCGCCTGACACCGGCCCGTTTCGCTGCGTCGATCACGTTCCGGTGCTGTTGCACACGCTTCTCTTCGTCGGTACCCGCGATCAGCAGGACCGTTTCGATGCCTTCCATCGCCCGGTCGAGCGACGCCGGCTCGTCGTACGTGCCGACGCGCAGGCTTATCCCCTGCTCATGCAGTTGCATGGCTTTCTCCGCATCCCGCACGAAAGCGGCTAGCTGATCAGGAAACGCTCGTATTTGTAATTGCCTCATGACGGCCCCGCCGAGTTGGCCGGTGGCTCCGGTTACCAGGATCATAGTTCAGTTGGTTTGTGCTAGACAAAGGTCCTTTCTTGTCGACCAACAGACGTAGCCGGATATACGATTATCGTAGCCAGATCCGCGAACTATCTCGTAACGATTGACTTATCGCCCTGTTCAGGCTGTTTATATATGAGAAGCAGGAGAGGTTTCACCCACAAATGGACAGCATAGACGGGTCGGCAGACACAGCTTCAGTTACCCGACAGCACTATTGACGAAATAAAATAAGTCTATTCGACCTTTACAACTCAGTACTAAGCCCTATCTTCTTAGATTGCTCGTGTATGCAATTCAGCCTGACTATACATACCACCAGGCTACTAACCTCTACCATGAAATACTCTTACTAAAATTAACGTCTGTTACTTTCGGTCGCTTAAACCTGTCCATCGGTACCGAGCTCCTACTTCAATACTCGATCAACCATATAACGCACATTGCTAAATTCTTTATGCCCCTCTTCGTATTTATACTATGCTCCTCTATTTTCTGCTATGCTCATGCTGAGCAGACTAGGCTAACTCAACTAAGTACAGAACAACATAGCGAATTAACTATTAACAAAGAAGCGCCCGACTCAACGACGCTCGTTTTCGACAAAAAGCATAAAAGATCAGATTTTTTTTATTATCAAGATTACTATGATGAAGTATCTGCTCCATTTGATTTAAATGGCAAAAGCACGACCTTTCGTTTTCTATTTGATAAAGATGTCACGTTATTTATTGTAAGAGATGACGGTACAAGTTCATGCACAATTCATCCGGGCGAAACTATTCATATAGCATCAAGTAGGGAATATGGTATAGAAAAGAAAGGTGATAGAACAAGAAGTAATGAGTTAAATTTTATTTCTTCGTTAAACAGAAGTATTGGTACAGAGTTAGAAGGTTTTTACGCATACAAACCCTCAATAAACCAGAAAACGACGCAGATTATTAGTTCTGCAACTGAACTCTACCAAAAAAGGATTGCCTATTTAGAAAAATACATGAAGATTAATACACTTAGCACTGCATTTGAGCGAGCGATCAGAAATAAGCTATATTCAGTTTATTATAATGACGTAACGTCGCTATACGCTAGAGGAGCCAAGCCACTTGACCAGCCGATAGAAAATTTCATAGAACGTGAGCGAAGCAAACCTATTGACACTAGTCAGGTAGACGATAGCGCATTGAACCACACTCAGTACTTAGCGTTGAAAAGGAACAAGGCTAAACCGACTCTGTCAACTATGTTTGAGATTGCATCCAAGGAATTCAGTGGAAAAACGCGTGACAGGGCATTGTACAGCATCGTTCGGCTAGCATTCAAAGACAAGACTGACTCGTTACTCCGATTGACAGAGCGCTTTCAATCAATCGCCACAGATGACTACCTAAAAAGATATGCCCAAGAGAATTTTGCGTTAACTACACTTTCCGAAGCGACAAAAGATTATAGTCAAAGCGAATTAGTCTCTCCCGATGGTCGCATTCTTACTTGGTCTGATTTTATTTCTTCAAAGAAAGATACGGTTGTATACGTAGATTTTTGGGCTAGCTGGTGTGCCCCTTGTATTGCTGAAATGCCCAACTCTTATAAACTAAGAGAGACGTTTAAGGGCAAAAAAATTTCTTTTGTGTATATATCGATCGATGACATTAATACCTCGTGGAAAAATTCGTTAAGTAGCGTTGGGCTTATACCGTATAAGACTAACAATTACAGAATGCGTCTAGGAAGTAAGTCCAAACTAAAAGAATCATTGACGATTTCAATGATTCCTAGGTATATGGTCATTGGTATGGATGGTAAAATAGAAATCAATAATGCAACCCGCCCCTCAGACCCTGCAACGGCTCGTATACTAACCATACTTTTGAAAGAATAATATGTTAGGTCTTGGAAGTTCATTTAACAACGTGCCACAGTAAACGCTTCTTACGCGCTACAAATACTGGGACTTGTTAATCGAGAACAGGTTATTTCTCCCCACGAATTACCACAATATAAATCAATTTCTTCTTATTAATAAAAAGCCTGAATTTTGACTTCCCTTACAGGCCTTTTGTTTCTTCAAGGACCACTGTGGTCAGTTTTTCTAAGTTGGTACACACCTGACTTCCGAGCTTCGCTTTAGATGGATTCAAGCCCATTCTGTTCGGCTTCTTACTGACGAAAACAGCTTTTCGCGTACTCTTACGCAACCGCCAAGACTGATTCATTTACCATATCGAAAATAAGCTTCAGCTACCTTTTCGGCAGGCCCGGAGCCGTCTTTATGAGTTGCAGTGTGAAGTCCAGCACGGTGTCGTGATTGCGCAAGAAACTTTCTTTCGTCTCCTTAATGGTATAATCAGGGAATACACCACGCCCACGGGGGATGAATGGCAGAACCCGCACGTCCTGATCCAGGTCGATGATTGAAAACTTGACGCGTATTTGGGTATAGGGGAGCCGGTATGCAACCGATTCGTGGCCCGTGTGGCCGTAGTACCCACCCATGGTTTCTTCACCGATCACTACGGCCTCCGGGTCACTACGCACCAGACTGGCAAACAGCGATCCCGCCGAAGCTGTCTGTGGACCAATCAACAGAACGAGTTTACCCCGAAACCGATTTGGATTCGGTAGCCAGCGCGGATTTTCTTTTGTTCTCAGGTAGTACTTGCCCTGCCGCGCCCTAGCGTAGTGTTCGGTCCGCAGTTCGTCGGCCAGTTCCTGCCGTTCGCCCGCTGTCTCTTCCACGAAGTATGCTGGAAGAGGCACGTTCCGGAAAATCGTATACGCCCGTTTGTTTTCCCGGAAACGTTGTCTGGCCAGGTAAGAGTACAATAACAGGTCGTTGGGGTCGTTGCCACCGCTGTTTTGCCGAACATCCACGATCAGCGAGCGAATGTCCGGACGCCGGTTGAGCAGCCGGAAAGTAGAATCCAGAAATCGACGATACTCCTTCTCCTGCTTATGGTCCAGATCAAATGTTCGGACAGTTACGCATGCCGTTGCCAGTGAATCGATCAGGGTGAGTTCATACGCCGGCAGATCTTTTTCCAGCGGTAAGGAATATCGTTGAGCGAAGGCTTTCTGACAGTTACTATACGCTACCGCTGGTATTCTACACCGGCTAGTATCCGTCCGACCCGGTGCCAGGTAGGTAAGATCATACGTAGAACAAGGGCCGTAGTCGAGCCGATAATACCACGCAAAATGCTGGCTGATCAGAAAGGACTTCCCCGTTTTGTTGTACCCGTCGGTCGTGGCGTACTTCCCCAGTCGCCCGAGTACATCGCTGACATGCTGCCCGTTAATGGCTAGCAAACGGCTACCGACGGGTAAAGTCCCATGGGTCGTATTGATCAGTAATGCCCCATCGATGATTTTGACGGGATGCGGGAAGAAGCTGACCTCGCTTTTCAACAGAGAGTCGATGCGCGCCGGTAAATAATTATCGCTATGCAGGCTACCGGTATAATCGGTAACCGCGTATAAACGTTGGTACAGATCAAGTACAGTAGCGCCCGGTCTGATCTGCTTCCGGTTGGCCGCAAACACACTGTCGATATTCTTTTTTGACCGGTATCGGTACAAGCCAGAGTTAGCCGTCTGGTAAATACGCCGGAACGTATCGAAGTCGGCCAGCAACTGGTGTTGCGGGATTGGCTGCGTCACCGAGATCAGCGTAGGCTGGCCTATCCCCCATAACGGACTTAGCAACGCCATGCTTAAAACCAGTTTTCGACCATAAGCTAGTACAGGGATCATACGCATTGCTTGGGGTACGTATCCGGCAATCAAAGGCGCCAGACAATCGACAAAAGTAGCCACGTTTGCGTAGTGGCGCTAGCCCGTCATCCGGTCAACTGATAGCCCGGCTTCCACTTGTCCTGCCTGCTGCCCCCCTGTCGAAAAAGCAAATCGACACATAGACGATCCGTTACTTTTAGTCAATCGCCTTCTTAATCGCGTTCGCTATGCTAACTAACTATTCCCGACGTACGTTTCTCGAAACCATCGGCTTGAGCATGGGGGCCTCTATCCTGCTACCTGCCTCCACCCTACCTGACCGGGCGCGGGCAGACCGAAAGCTGAACGTAGCCCTGTGCGGGCTGGGCCGGTACGCCAACGTACTCAAGCGGGGCTTTGCTGAATCCAGACACTGCCGCCTGGCGGGTATCGTCACGGGAACGCCCGCCAAGGCCGCGCAGTGGCAGCAGGAATTCAAACTACCGGCCCAAAATGTGTACACCTACGAGACCTTCGATCAGCTCCGCAACAACCCCGACATCGACCTGATTTACATTACCCTGCCCAATGGGCTGCACAAAGACTACACGATTCGGGCGGCTCAGGCCGGGAAGCATGTCATCGTGGAAAAGCCGATGGCGTTTACGGTGCCGGATTGCCGGGCCATGATCGACGCCTGCCGAAAAGCCGGGGTTCAGCTTGCCGTTGGCTACCGACTGCATTATGAACCGCACCACATCGAACTGAAACGGCTGGGTCAGCAAAAGGTGTTCGGCCCCGTCCGGCTGATTGAAGCCTCGCTGGGTTACCAGCTGGCCGGTACACCACCCGACGACTGGCACCTGAAGAAAGCCATCGCCGGTGGGGGCGCGCTAATGAATCTGGGCGTTTACTGCATTCAAAGCGCGCGTTACGTACTGGGCGAAGAACCAATCAGCGTCACGGCGCAGTACAGCCCGGTTACGATGCCGCAGTTGTTTCGGGAAGTCGAGGAAAACATCACCTGGCAGCTAACATTTCCCAGCGGGGCCGTGAATACGTCAGCCACCACAGCCAATTGCAACATCGACCGGTTCTATGCGTCGGCCGACAACGGTTTCTTCGAACTGAGTCCGGCGTTGAGTTACGGCCCGTTCCAGGGACGCAGTAGTCAGGGACCGTTCAACTTTCCCGTCGTCAACCAGCAGGCCGCTCTCCTCGACGACGTGGCCAGTCATATCCTCGCCCACAAACCGTTGCCGGCTCACATCGCGGGCGAAGAAGGACTCAAGGATATGCGCGTCATTGAGGGCATCTATCGGGCGGCCGACAGTGGCAACAAAATTACCCTGCCCCCGCTCTGACGGTATGCCCGGTGGTCGGTTTGTGTTGACGGTACAGAGGGCTTTATTCTACGTCCTGAATCACCCGGATCGCCCGTTCCAGCACCTCATCCCGACGCGCCCGTATACCCGCTGCGGTTGGCGTTACCCGTACATTCGGTTGCACCCCGATTCGCTGCGTTTCCCGACCATCCGGGTAGTACACGCCGATGCCACTGAAGGCCGTACGGTAGCCCCCCGGCAGGGGAACCGTTGAGGTATTCCCATCAGCGCCGGCGGTCGGGCTGCCCACCAGAACGACGTTTGTTGCCGCCTGAAACGCCATTGTGGTAAATTCGGCCTGACTCTGCGTTTCTTCGTCAACCAGCACAAGTACCTTCCCCGTATAGATCTTCTGATTTCCCGCTGGCGATAAGGCCGATTCACCACCCCGATGAAACACGCCGGGGAATCGAAGATCAGGGCCGGTAAAGTAGACGAACGTGTTAGGTTTATCGGTCAGGTACCGGGCCACCTGCCAAAGCGTTCCCTTCGGGTAGTTACGCAGGTCAAGAATAAGTGCCTTCGCTCCCATCAGTGGCCGCATGACACTGTCGACCTGCCGGCTCGTCAGCTTCCCCATGTTCACATAGCCGATGCTGTCGGGTAACCATCGACTGAGGGGGTTTTGCGCATTAACATCCAGCCGGGCTTTTTCGACGAACGTTGTATACGGATAACGCGCTGTGGTCAGCGTCGTGTCACGGCCATCCCGCTCGATCGTTAGCCTGGCCTGCTGCTCGTGACCAACACCGATGTGCCATCGCACATCACGAAGTAGGGTTTGGTTGTTCGACGCCGGCACGTAAGGCCGCAGGCGTTCTATCCGCTGGTGAACAGTCTCGCCATCGATGTGCGTGATCACGGTGCCCACCCGCAACAAGGGCGAGCTAACCAGCGAATCGCCGTACACTTGGGTGATGACGGCTTTAGTATCAATCAGCTTTACCGCAAACGGTAGCCACAGCAGTCCCAGGTCACACCGCAGACAACGTCGCTTGCCGTCGGACTTCAGAAAACCGTGACTATCCTGAATACGGCTCACGACCCGGTACAGCGCGTTTTGATAGGCCTGTTCGTCGGTCGCCCGCTGAAATACCGGAATCAGATCCGGCAGCACCTGATTCCAGTTACCGTCGATGGCGTATTTGTAGGGATAAAAGTACTGGATGATGTTCCAGTACCGGAACAGGGCCAGCAGCCGGTACGACGCATCGGGCACGTCCATATCGGCGTACGCGTTCTCGTTATCGAAATTCGGATTCCCCCCTCTTGACGCCGTTCGCACGTACCGATTCGATTTCTGATTGCGGTTGTCTTTGATATACACCAATCGCTCCCGCAGGGCATCGGTCAACAGGGTCGTGTCGCGCAGAAACGTCAGGTCGAGATTGCGCCGGTCAGCCGTTGGCACAGTGCTCTCCGACTGGCATTGACGACAGGGCTTTACCGGTCCCAGCTCGTCCAGCAACCGACTGTACACGGTAGCCAGTTCCTCACGGTTGCGCGCCTGCTGCACGACGGGTATGAGCCGGATCAGTTCGCCATCCCAATCCTGCCTGCCGGTAGCCACCGCCGGATGGTAGTATTTCAGAAAACCCCAGACCTGGGCCAGGGAGGTCAGCTTTTGCGTCTCGCTCAGCGACTGAGCCCAGCTTGCCGACGACAGTAGTACCAAAACGAATACGTAGCGCATAGTGCAGATCTAGTTCGGCGTAAACGTACGCATCTGTCCGCTATGCGCTGATCGGCAAGCCGTTAAGATATGTTAAACGAGTCCTTCATACGTTGATTCGGCCTTTCAGATAATTTGCAGCGTGGTGTCAGGCTACGAACCTGACACGTTCGCGTCAGCCATTGCTTCGCCCGGAAATGTGTCAGGTTACGAACCTGACACCACGTTAACGTACTTAATTGCGCTGCTTTACCAGACAGTGATTCTATCCTTTTCGGGCTTGTACATCTTGTCGCCGGGCTGCACGTTGAAGGCGTTGTAGAACGGGGTGAAGTTCATGAGCGGGCCGTTGACACGCCACTTGGCCGGCGAATGCGGGTTGGTATTGACGTACATGCCCATGTACGCATCCCGCGTCTTGACCCGCCAGATGCGGGCGACCGAGATAAAGAACCGCTGATCGGGCGTGAAGCCGTCCAGTTTTGTATTGCTTTTGCCCTGCTCGGTCAGCTTAAACGCGTCATACGCAATGGCGACCCCAGCAATGTCGGCGGTGTTTTCGCCCACGGTCAGCGCGCCTTTTACATGGACCGAATCGAGCACCGTAAACTGATTGTACTGGTCGATTACCTGCTGGGTTTTGGCCTTGAACTTGGCGTAATCGGCGGGTTGCCACCAGTTGCGCACGTTGCCGGACTTGTCGTACTGCGCGCCCTGATCGTCGAACGAGTGGGTGATTTCGTGCCCGATCACCATACCGATACCGCCGTAGTTGAGGGCATCATCAGCATTCACGTCGAAATACGGCGGTTGCAGGATTCCCGCCGGAAAGACGATTTCGTTGAGCGGGGGATTGTTGTAGGCGGTCACCGTCGGCGGGGTCGTGTGCCACTCGGTCCGGTCAACGGGTTTTCCCAGCTTGGCCAGGTCGTGCTGGTAATCATTTTTTTCGGCCAGCAGCTGATTCTCGAAATACGCATCCCGTTTTACGGTCACGGCCGAGTAGTCGCGCCACTTGTCAGGGTAGCCAATTTTCTCCGTGAACGCGTACAACTTTTCTTTCGCTTTCGTCTTGGTCGAGTCGCTCATCCAGTCGAGCCGGTCGATACGGGCTTCAAAGGCTTTTTTGAGATTATCGACCAACACGCGCATGCGTCGTTTGGCTTCCTCCGGGAAGTATTTTTTTACGTATAGCTGCGCCAACGCTTCGCCCAGCGCCCCGTCGACGGCCTGCACCATTTCTTCGGCGCGGGTTTTCTTCACGGCCTGCCCGGTCAGCGTTTTTGCGTAGGCAAACGACGCGTCGACAAACGGCTGACTCAGGTAATTGGCGTAGTTGGTCAGCGCGTGGGCTTTCAGGTAGGTTTTCCAGTCGGCCAGGGGCACGGTCGTCAGCAGCGTGTTCAGCTTATCGTAGTACCCCGGTTGCCCGACGTTAATCGTGTCAACGCGCGCGCCCAGATTCGTCAGCAGGGTCGGCCAGTGCAGCGCGGGCTGTTTCTTAGCCAGATCGGCCACCGCCAGTTTGTTGTAATTGACCTGCACGTCGCGAAGTTCGATGTTGGTTCGGTGCGACAGGGCCAGTTGCTTCTCCAGTTCATACGTGGTGGCCGCGTTTTTCTGTGCGGTGGCCGCATCGGTACCTGTCAGTTCAAACAACCGGGTGAGGTAGTCCCGATACGCTTTCTGAATCGCCAGCGTCGACGAGTCGGTCTTGACATAATACGCCCGTTCGGGCAAGCCAATGCCCGTCTGCCGGAACTGCGCGATGTTGACCGTACTGCGTCGGTTGTCGGGTCCTACGCGGAAGCCGATGATCGACCCGTTGCCCGCTTTCTGCTCGTCGGCAACCAGTTTCAGCAGCGCCGGTACATCAGCCACGGCATCGATACGCTTCAGCAATGGTTTAATAGGGTCGTAACCACGTTTGTTGATCGCAGCCATGTCCAGCCCCGACGCGTAAAAATCGCCGACTTTCTGTTCAAGGCTACCCGCCGGATACTTGCCCCTGGCAATGCTGTCCAGAATACCCTGCATCCGAAGGCGCTGCGGATAATTCATAAACGAGTACGACCCAACGCCCGTCTGACTAGCCGGTATCCGGGCTGTATCCGACCAGATACCGTTGGCGTATTTGAAAAAGTCGTCCCCCGGCTTCTTCGACGTATCGATACCAGTGATAACCACGCGTTTCGCGTTCTGCGCAAAAACGGGTTTATGCATTCCTGCCAACAGCAGTGCTGTCGAAACGTAGATCAGTTTTTTCATCGCGTAAATCGGGTACAGGTTCTATTCCGGTCAATTAAAGGGTTTGACCAAAACTACTCAATTACACCGTAAGTCGATAGAAGCCATTAGCAAACTGGTATGTATTCAATAGCAATCCGTCAGCACCTGCCCGTGGGCCTGGTAATGGCTGAGGGGTTGGCCGAGTTGAGTCTGGCAGATGGTTTCCAGCAGCGCGAATACGTCCCGCTGCATGGCCAGCGAACCGCAGATCATCACCACGCCGTTGCGTTTAAGCAGACTGGCAATCTGGTCGGTGTCGCGGGTAAGCAGGTCGCTGACGTACTGCCGGTCGCCCTCGCGCGAGTAGGCCACGTGCAGGCTAGTGAGCTTACCCGACTGCCGACTCGCATCCAGTAACGTGCGGTACACGTCGAACGAGGTCTGCTGCCGGAAGCCGCAGTACAGGTGCGCGGGCACGTTCGCTTTGTTCTGACTAATCATCCCCAGAAAAGGCGCAATGCCGGTTCCGTTGGCGATCAGCAGCACAGCGGGCGCTTTTCGGGGAAAATGGAAATGAGCATTATCGACGATACGGGCGCGAACGATCTGTCCCGCAGCCAGTTCGTGCAGAAACGTCGAACCAAGGCCACCGGGGTGCAGCCGAACGCTTAGTTGCAGATCGTCGTTGCCCGCTTCCGCAAGTCGACCGATCGAATAGAGCCGTTCGCGGTAGTCATTGGCGGGGTAAATCGCCAGCAGGTCGCCGGATGTAACGCGCTGCCGGCGCGGGGGGCGTAGCCGGACCAGGAATGTCCCGTCGGGCTGGGCGGTGCGGGTGTTACTCGTCACGGTCAGCGTCGTGAGCGCGGTGGGTACGTGGCGCAGGTCGTCGGCCAGGGGCATCGGTCGGTCGGCCTGCTGTGACCACGCGTCGGCCCACAACCCAAACTCAGCAGGCGATTTGTCGTTGACGGTGTGGATGTCGACCAGCGCCGTCGCCCACGGTTGTTGCGCGAGCAGTGAATTGACGTCGAACGCAAACTGACAGAAATCGGGATAGGCCCGCGACCCAAAGCCCACCACGGAATACCGCACCGGTTGTGTCTGCGGGTATTGCTCCAGCAGCGACGCAAACTGCCGGGCGTTGGTCGGGGCATCCCCCAGGCCGTAAGTCGCCGTCAGTACGATCAGGTGTTCGGCTTTCGGGTAGGTCGTATACTGATTCAGCTCGGCCAGGTGTACCGGTTCGCCCTGTTGCAACAGTTGCTCCTGCACCGAGCGGGCAAAGCGGAACGTGCTGCCGTTTTCCGACCCAACCAGAATAACGAACCGGCTTTCGCCCGCACCGAACTTATTTTTGATCCGGTTGGCCCGGCGTTTCAGCGTGATGGCAAAGCCCGACCAGATAAAGAACAGGATATTCCCCGCAGCCAGTGCCAGTACCAGCGCCCAGATGGTGTTCGTCCGGCCCGTGTGCAGGTTCAGGCTCAGGTTGGCCAGCAGCACCGTAGTCGGGTACAGCGTTTCGTTCAGGACGTCGCCGGTGATCTGGTTGACGGTCAGTTCGCGATCTCGCAGTTTGAGGACGTAGAACTCTTCGGGATCGTCGGCAAACGGAAACTCGATGCTGCGCACGTCGGCCAGCCGGATCGTCTGAAACACCGGCATGTCGGCCAGCTTGCGTTTGGGCGCATCGTTCACTGTATCGAGATCGATATTGGCCGAGGTCGGCTCCGTTTTACCGAACACCCCGAACCGTTCGAGCGAGAGATACGTGCCCGACAGGGCAATGATAAGAATGGGAATGAGCGACAGTCGTCCCAGCACCACGTGCCAGTACTGCGCAAAATTCTCACGAACGATACGGGTGAAAAAGCGTTTAAGGCCCCGCTGCCGCTGCACGATCAGGGCCGTACCCGAGACGGCGATGAGCAGCAGCAGGAAGGCCGTCAACCCAATAAAAAACCGGCCCAGCTCGTGCAGAAACAGCGACCGGTGCAGGGCTTCGACCCACTCAAAAAATGCGCTTTTCCCGGTGTACAGCCCCAGTACCTCGCCCGTGCGGGGATCGATGTAGCCGTCTATTTTATCGCCCTTGACGTTGTTGCCCTGAAGCCGCACAAAGCCATGCACGTCGACGGAGAGTTTAGTCAGCTCGCTGTAGTTTTTCTGCAACGCCGGCAGTGTCTGCGCCAGCGTAACATCGGCAAATCGTTCGACACGATACGGCCGTAACTTCTGCGTAATGGGCTTGAATGCCAGAATAATACCCGTAACCGAAGTCAGCGTCAGTAGTAAAAACGAAGATACAGCCAGCGCCAGGTGGCTGTATCTCCAGATCGAAATCGTCATTAAATCAGGCTGTTATACATGTACTGAAACTGTCGGCAGCTTCAGATCGGATAGACTCAAACCAGCCGATTCGGGCCGGACCAAAACCACACATGACGAAGATACGACGTAGGCACCTACGTCGTATCTTCGTCGTTTCCACGCGCGACACGCGTAGTACCCATCAGCCAGTGGAACGACGACCGCTAGTACGCGTATCTGGACCGCATCGGCTAGTGCTGATTCCCTTTACCGTTGGCCGGGAAAGCCCCCATATCAGTGCTGGGAAGCGTGATTTCCGTCGACCCAAAGTTGGCGCTGACGGGTACGACACTGGCCGGACTAAAGCTCGTCGTTCCCTTGCCCAATGCCGGCGACGCCGACTGTAGGCGGAAGTTGAACGTATTCACGACCGATACGTCGCTCAGTCGCCGGGTGGTTTGCGGCAGGGGGAAATTCACGAACATCGGGTTGTTCTTACCCACTACGGCCGATCCATCATAGGCCTGACCGGGCTTATACCCCGTCGGCAGGAATGAACTGGGCGTCGGCACGTCGGAGGTTTGCGGTTTGGTCGCGAAGCCGACCGGGTAAATCTGATTGGCGATGGCGACCGAATCGACATAGCTGTAATTATTGCTGTACCGAAGGTTAGCGGTATCGGCTACGACAAGGGCATTTCCCGAGTAATTAGCCGTGGCCCCCACTACACGCGGACCGTATTTACAGTTGACCATCAGGTTGTTGTAGAAACCACCCCGCGCACCTTCCTCAATGTTCAGCGAACCACCCCGGCCAGCCGCAGCCCGGCGATAGCCACAGGCCACCATCGTATTGTTGTAAAACAGGAAGCTCGTCTGCGGATTCTTACCACCGTTGTTCGACGCTTTGGGTCCGTTAGTCGCCGAGCCTACTATGAGGTTATAGGCGAAGTTACCCACCGAACCCGACTTGATGTTCATCGACTCGCCACTGGTGAAGCCGTTCTTTTCGAAAGTATTCCGCATGATGTTGTAGCGGCCACCAAACGCCCGCACCGGATCATCGACCGACCCGTACACCCAGGAATCTTCCAGCACGACAATGGCGTCGGGATTGGCATTGGTCAGCGGATAACTGTTGGCACCGTTCGCCAGGTACGTTACCGGCGACGTACCGAGTTTTCCCCCGCCGAACTCAATGTGCGTCCATTTGAGGATAATGTTTTTGCAGTCGGTTTCGCCCATGATGCCGCCCCACAGACCCTTATACGCCGGATCGGCGGTGGGATCGGCCCCGTAGGTATCGGTTTTCACAGCCGTCGGGACGGTGAAATAAACGGGCTTTGCCTGCGTACCCAGCGAGAGCAGCGTGCCGTGCACGATGAAGCTGTACACCTGCCCCGTACCACCGGGGAAATAAACTTTCGCCCCCGGCTGAATGACGAGCGTATCACCCGCGTTGACGTACACGTCGCCCCCGACCCGGTAGGTCGAGTCGCTTTGCAGGGTTCCTTTTACCGGCCCCGACAGTGGTGTTTTGGTACTCACCGCCTGCCCCACTTTGAAGAGCGGCTGCGACACGACGACCGTTTCGTCGGCTGAGTTACAACCCGACAGCGTAGCCAGTACGGCAGTAGCCAGTAAGCTGGCGCAAAGAAGATGTTTCATTGAACTTTACCTTGGTAAGTAGTTGATTGTGAACGATAATTAGTGTCGGTAGCGCAGACCGAGGATGTATGTCTGGCCGAAGGCGTCCTTCTGCACCAGAATCCGGTCGGGGCGGGTCTGTTCGGGGAGGTTGCCCAGGTTATTGGGCTTCATCACTTCCACGATGACGGGGTTGTTGAGCAGATTCTGAAACTTGCCAAAGACGGAGAAGTGACCGCCAAACCGTTTTTCTGCCGACAGATCGACCTGCGAAGTCCCACGCTGCCAGTAATCCAGATCTTTGTAAGGCGAGACGATGTTGATGCGACGGCCGGTGTACACCCACGAAAGCTGTGCGTCGAACCCATGCGCCACGCTTTTGTAGATGAGCGACAGATTGGCAATATGATCCGACTGCCCCTGGAGCGGGCGCGTCTGGTTCTCGATGCTGTTGACAATGTTGCCCGATGCGTCGCGCCCGTACACCCGCTTGCTCGTCGTGATGCGCGAATGGGTATAGGTGTAATTGCCCGACACGCCCCACTGGTTGATATACTTGGCGAATACCAGTTCAGCCCCGTAGTTGACGGCCGTGCCGAAGTTGAGCGGCACGTAGACGTAGGTGTTGTTGGTAAACTGGTTGAAGCCGTACTCGATCGGGTTTTTGATGTTCTTCGCGAAGCCACCAATCAGCAGTTGGTCGTTGTTTTTCGCGAACAGCTCGTAGCGCAGGTCGATGTTGTCGGCAACGGTATGCTTGAGGGCGTAGTTGCCCTGCTCGCTGAAGTAGTCGCCGGGAAACATGGCCGGTACCAGTTCGAAGTAGCCTGGCCGGCTGATACCCCGGAAATACGACAGGCGCAGATTAGCCCGGCTCGACAGCGGGTACTTCAGGTGGAGGCTCGGCAGCAGGTCGAGGTACGAAATGGTACCCGATTTACCCGTGGCCGTCACCGGTATCTGCGAATCGTAAGCCTGCTGCGTCTGTTCGGCCCGCAGCCCGCCCAGTAGCTGAAGCTGGTTCGGCAGCGTCACCTTAGCCTGCACGTACCCGGCGGCAATGCGCTCCTGCGCCGTGTAGTTGTTGCCGTTGGTACTGTCGGCATAAGCGTAGGACTCGGGGCGGAACGAAAATATGGCCTTGTCGATGCCGGCGAATACCTGCCGGTCGCCACCGGGCAGTACCGTCGCCAGCGTGTAATCGTTAAAGAAATTGCTGCGGTTTTTGGCACGGTACAATCCCCCGGTCGCCAGTTCCAGGCTGGGCGACAGGGCATAGGTGAGATTCAGATACCCCGTCAGGTCTCGGTCCTGATTGTGCGTCCAGTAGTGGGTTACCGGATCGATGTAGATAGCCGACGCGACGGGTTTCCCCTCCGCATCGGGGGCCGTCCGGTACGTCAGCGACTGATCGACCCAGTCGGGCGTCTGGCTGATGGCCAGCGACTGTACCGCCGACCAGTTCATCGTCAGCCGGTCGGTCAGTTTGTGATCACCCTGTAGCGTGACGTTGGCGACGTTCTGCCGCCGAAACACGGACCGATCTGTAATGCTTACGTCGCCGTACTGTGTCAGCTGGTTCCCGTATATGTTCCGGTGTTGCTTGTCGTCGAGTTGCATGAACAACCCGTACAGGTTCAGCTTGTGGCGCTCGTTGAACACGTAGTCTAGCTTGAGGTTCAGCCCCAGCCGCCCCTGCTCGTTGGAATAGGTGCGTTTCTCGACCATTTCGAAGATGGGCGTGTTGGCCACCGGGTCGGGTCCGGGTTGCCCGTTCAGCCGGAAGAACAGCGAGTTGCTGCCCCGGTACGTGTGCTGGTAGCTGCCACCCAGCATAAAGCCCAGTCGCCGGTTGAGCAGCCGGTTGCCTACCGACAGGCTAAACAGGCCATTGACGGGAAACGAAACGGTACGGTACTGAAGCGGTTTGACCGAAAAATCGGATGGCTGGGCCGCGTACTGATTCCCGTGTAGTTCCGACGGCGATTTAAACTGTGTTCCGGCGGTACTGAAACCCGAAAACGGCTGACTCGAAAACAACTGGCTGTACCCACCCGAGGCCGTAGCCGACACGGTCAGGTGATTGGGAGCCGATTTCATAATCATGTTCATCGCCCCGCCAATCGCGTCACCTTCCATGCTGGGTGTCAACGCTTTGACGACCTCCAGCCGTTCGAGCAGATCGGCGGGAAAAATGTCCATCGGTACGTAACGGTTCTTGTTGTCGGGCGAGGGGATTTTGATGCCGTTGACCAGCGTGTAATTATAGCGTTTGTCCATCCCCCGGATCACGGCAAACTGCCCGTCGCCGGTGGCGTTGCGCACGACCGACACACCCGATATGCGTTGGAGCACGTTACCGACGGTAATGTCGGGGAGCAGTTGAATGGCTTTTGCCCCGATGATGTTCAGCACATTGTCGGCTTTCTGTTCGGCTTTACGAACGCTTCGGTCTCCTTCCCGGTCGCTGCCCGACACCACTACTTCGGCCAGGTCCCGGCTGGCTTCGGGCAGTGCGAAATCCGTTGTCATCAGCCCCGCCCCGACCACGACCGCTTTTTCCACCGTCTGGTAGCTGACGTACTGCGCCCGAAGCACGTAACTACCGGCCGGAACGTCGTTGATGTGGTACTGGCCGTCCAGTCCGACAACGCCACCGTAGCGGGTGGCGGTCCCGTTTTTCATCAGTTGCAGGGTTGCCCCGATAAGTGGCTCACCGGTTTTCCCATCGGTAACTGTACCTCGTAAGGTGGCCGCCTGGGCAGTAGCCGCAGCCAGGAGGAGGAATGCGTAAAGCAATAATTTCATGTGTACTGGATGTATGTATTTTCAGTCTGATTCCGCCACCGACGAAGCCCGTCGATCTGGCTGAACTCCGGATCAAATCCGGCAAAGCGTGGCCTGACAGGCTCCGTCGGAAGCCTTGGGATCAACAAGCGTCGTGTGTGGTGAAGAGCTCTCCGTCGCAGCAGCGACGGGGCTGGCAGGCGGGTGGTTTACTCGTTGGCAGCCGGGCCGTACACGTACACCCCGAACGTGCCCGCTACAGGTGTTTTGCCGTCGGCCTGTAGGTCGGCCCCGCTGAGGTAGATCCGGTGGGTCGTTCCCCGGTGAACCAGCGTTTTCTGGCCGGGCTTCGTCGGCAGTGTCTGTACGACGGAATAGGTATCGGGGGAATCCTGATGCATGATCGTCACGGTCCCTTCACCGTTCGACGTCATCACCAGTTTGCGTTCTTTGTCGAAGACGACCGCATCGACCCCGCCCCCGATCGGCACTGTCTGCACGATCTTACCGGTGGCCGCGTCCAGCACGACCAGCGTTTTGCTCTTGCGACAGACCGAGAATAGCCGGTTCGTAGCCGCATCCATCGCCAGCCCCGTAGGCTGTACGCCGGTACCGAGCGAGAATTTGTGTTTTACGGTCAGCGTTTTGGGGTCGAAGGCAACGACTTCGTTGCTGTCCTCCAGGTTAACGTATACCAACCCGTCGTCGGTAGTGACGGCAAATTCGGGCGCTTCACCGACCTCGACTTTACCCACCACCTCGTCGGTTTTGGCGTCGATGGCGATGGCAACCTTATCACCGTTGCAGAACGCAAAGATCCGGTTTGCGTATTTGTCGAACAGGATGGCGTCGGGCTTTTTACCGGGCACGTTGATCGTTTTCAATACCCTGAACGTGTTGTAGTCGAATACCGTAACGGTGCTGTCGGTCCCGTTGCTGATGTAGCCTTTTTTCAGGGCTTTGGCCAGTGCGATACCATGTACGCCATGCAGACCGGTGATGTCGCCGATGGGCTTGCTGGTTGCGAGGTCGATGACGTGTACCCGGTCGAAATGCGACACAAACAGCCGCTCCCGTTCGCCATCCATTTTCAGATAATCCCACTTGCCGTCGCCCGGCAGACTGATCTTCTGGATAAAGGAGTAGGCCGGACTTTTCTGGGCCATTACAGACGATTGAGCCAGGCCCGCCAGGCTGGCAACGACAACGACGTTGTGAAACAGTGAGCGCATAGTTACGATGGGTAGCTGCGTATCCTTCCGATACATCTTCGCTGCAAAACTAGTAGCCCAAGTCCATCCCAAAGTAATCATTTTCCAGAATTAACTATTTGATAACAAGCGAGTTATCTTCAAACTAAACGCACAAAGCCATACCCACTCGACGGTAGTTCTCCTACGTCTCGCGGGTATGGCGTCGCTATGGTGGTACGGCTTAGTTGCTGAAATCGATGTCCGGGCGGTTGATTTTACGTTGACTCCGCTTGCCGGTGTCGCTGCCCAGCGGAACCTGAACGGATAGTTTGTAGAAGCGTACTTCCCGCCGATTCATCGATACCTGATACGCCCCCGGCTGGTCGTAGACGGTAATGAATCGACGGGAGTTGAATATATCGTTGATGGCGAAGGTCAGGCTGGCCCGGTTCTGCCAGAAGCCTTTTCGCAGCGCGAAATCGAGACCGCGCACCGCTTCCCGGTAGCCTTGCAGCGTGGGCGCTTTTCCATCATTGGTGCCGGTTAGCTGAGCCGAGATATTGGCCGGAAAGCGATAGGTCAGGTTCAGCTTGGCGTTGTACGACAGCAACCGGTTGCTGACATCGACGGATTGAAGTATCACGTCGAACACGTTGAGGTTTGCCACCGCGCTCAGGTTCGGTCCAACGTTAAACCTGAGCGTGTTGTCGATCCCGTACCGAATATCCGCTTTGACATTGACGAACGTCGTAATCAGCACCAGCGAGTCGGTGGCGGAGGGCGTCGTAAACGGCTTGATCGTATGGTCTTCGTAGATGTAGTAGCCCGTCGCCAGCCAGGTCAATCCGCCAGCCGTTTTGCTGTAATTCACCTCCGCTGTATTGACGAATTCGGGCCGAACGGCGGGGTTGCCGATGGTGATGTTCTGCCGGTCGTTGGCCTGAATACCGACGAACAGGTGCCGGAACGTCGGACGACCGACCTTGCGACTCAGACTCAGGTTGATATCGGCGGTTTCACTCAGCTTTTTAGCGAAGGTCAGCGACGGGAAGAACGACTGGAACAGGTTCTGCCCGCTAGCTGAAGGATAGTTGTAGCCAAAAGTCGTACCGTCGAAGCGCGACCGACCGTGCAGACTCGACTGTTCGAGCCGCAGCCCCGCCTGCATGTTCAGCCCCCCGCGAAACTGACGGGTGTAGAGCAGATACAGCGCGTTGACCGTTTCGGCGATGCGGGCATTCTGCGAGTAGGCCGGCAGCAACTGGTACGTCTGCCCGTCGCCATCGAGCCGGTTGAACAGGTACTGCTGATCGCGTACGTAGGTGTAGCTCCGCAACCCCATTTCCAGTCTGGTCGAATCGTTGATCGGATGAACGTAGTCGAGTTGGGTAATCTGCTGGTCGCCGATGGTACGCCCCGTGATTTTGTCGCGCTCAGGAAAGCCTGCTTCGCTGTTGCCGCTGGCCGTCAGAGCCGTCGTGTACCAGTCGGCCGCGTTCGACAGGTGATTACGGCTGTACTGCGTCATCAGACTCAACTCCTGGCCTTTCCGGGCGAACTGATGCTTCCAGTCGAACTCCAGATTGAGGTTGGTAAATCCATTCTGGGGAATGGTGCTGCGGTTGCCCGTGCTGGTCACGGTACCGGTATTGTCGCGGTACACATACGGCTGATCGCTGACCGTATTGAACGCCCCACCCACGACGGTTCCCGCCAGCGACAGCGTGTTGTTTTTATTGAGCGCGTAGTCAGCCGCGATACGGCCAGTCTGAAACCGGTTGTTCAGACTGATTTCGGTCGTTTGATCGAAATAACTCGTTGGGTTACCCCGCGTATCCCGATTGATCCGATTGACGTAGCCGGTCAGCGGATTTTTCGTCGCGTTGATCGAATAGAAACTGGTCAGGTTCCACTTACCGCGTCGCCAGTCGAGATTAAGCGTGCCGTCGAAGCGGGCGTTATTACCGACCCCGATGTTGACCAGTCCGTTATAGCCTGGCTGGCGATTTTTCTTCAGCACCAGATTGACGATGCCACCCGACGTCGACGCATCGTAACGCGCCGACGGGTTGGAAATAACCTCGACGGATTCGATCTGATTGGCGGGAATCTGCGCCAGTGTCAGCTGCGTCGGTTTACCGTTGACATAGATTGTCGTGGGCATGTTCCGCAGGCTGGGACTCCCCGTTTCGTCCAGCGTGATGGACGGCACATTTTTCAGCACGTTCTCGGCGGTTCCACCGATGGTCGTCAGGTTTTTGGCGACGTTGAACGTTCGTTTCTCCATCGTCATGCTCATCTCGCTTTTCTCGCCGGTGACCTTTACTTCCTTCAGCGTACTGGCATCCGGTTGCAGCATCAGTGTTCCCAGTTCGGTTCGGGCCTGACTGCTTTGCACAGACTGGCTAAGCGACTGATAGCCAATGAATGTCACCCGCACGATCAGGCGTCCGGCCGGCAGGTTTGCGATCGAAAAAATTCCCTGCTCGCTGGTCTGACTACCCGTCAACAGGCTATCGTGGCCGACCATCGGTTTATAAACCGCGACAGTCGTACCGGGCAGAGGTTGTCGGGTTGCGGCATCGACTACGGTTCCTGTCAATTGATGAGCAGCCGATTCAACCGACTGTGCCGAAGCCGGCCCGACGTACCACCAACCGATCAATATTCCGAAAAGTACCCCCCTTATCCGCATAACGGCCACTAAACTGGGGGGGAATTATGAAGCAATTCTGAAGTTAATGATGAATTAATCTGATCGGCGATCGACTGGCGGGGCAACTTCAGACTGTCTTCAGAATGCGGCCTTTGCTTTGTGGTTGCTGGATGGCATCCGCCAGCTGTTGGCCTTCGCCACAGACCCGATTCGTCTTTATCCCGTTGTTTCCCATGCTTTTTTCTGGATTTCTGTTGTTTGCCGGGGCCGTGCTGGCGTTCTCGCTCAGCGCCGTGTGCGGGGGCGGAGCCGGCTTGTTGCTACTCCCGCTGCTGGGGTCAATGCTGCCGGGTGCGCAGGTTCCGGCCGCTCTGTCTGTCGGAACGGTGTTCAGCTCGGCCTCCCGCATCGTCACGTTCTGGTCGCGTATTCGCTGGGACATCGTACGCTGGTTCGTCCCGCCCGCCCTGCCTGCTGTCTGGCTCGGGGCCAGACTGCTCACGTTCATCAACCCACTGTACCTGGAATTAGCGATGGGCCTGTTCCTGATGGCCAATCTACCGCTGATTTTTCGTTCGTCGGCACAACTGGATACCGCCGATCCGTCGCCCCACTGGGCGCTTTCGCTGATTGGGTTAGCCGCCGGATTCGTGTCGGGTCTGACGGGGGCTGTGGGGTTGTTGTTCAACCGATTCTATCTGCGGTACGGTCTGACCAAAGAAGAAATCGTAGCGACTCGCGCAGCCAACGAAGTAGTACTACACATGGTCAAACTAGGGCTCTATGCCTCATTCGGGCTGTTGACGGGACACGCCCTTGCACTCGGCGGAGTCATTGCGCTGGCAGCTATCCTGTCGGCCTGGGGTATGACCTGGCTACTGCCCCGTCTGAGCGACGGGTTGTTCCGGCGAATCGGCTACGCGGCCATGGTTGTATCGGGGCTTAGTCTGTTCACCGAAGCCACCGGGCAGGTAGTCAGCAAAAACAGGGTCGATCTCGACTACTCGCCGATGGCCAACGGGCTGGCCACGCAGCTACAGTGGCGCAATAAACTCTTCGCGCTGGAATTTGAGTACGACGGTGGGTTTGAATTCGAGCACAGTATTCCGTTTAGCGAACTCCCCGCCGACAAGCAGACGCTGGCTAAAAAACTCAGTCGAGGTGCCGACCGCCTGTTCGTCGAAGAGGTTTTTGGCGTGGGCGAACACGCCTACGAACTGTACGTGTACCGTCACGGTAACCTCCACAAGTTCGATATGGTCGACAGTGACTGATTCAATGGTATCGTAAGTCGTGACGCATTGGCAGTCGATGCTACCCCAAAGCTGGCGATCAACCAGACCTGACAGGTTTCGGAAACCTGTCAGGTCCAGGAAACTCAGGTCTACGTCGGGGAAGCCAGTTGAATCTGGAATACGTGCTCGCCCGTTTCCCGATCGTACTGATACGCCAGTGGCAGCTGGTAGCGATCGCAGATCTGCCGAACCAACGCCAGCCCCAGCCCAATCGAATCGGGGCGGGTCGGGTTCTTGATAAAGCGACCAAACAACTGACTTTCGGCAAAGGGAAGCGGCTCACCCGTGTTGCGGATGGTAAGCACGGATTGGGTCAGGAGAATGGTAACCCGTCCGTTTGCGGGTGCGTGCCGGGCCACGTTTTTAAGCAGGTTGGTCAGCAGTACGCCGGCCAGTTGCCGATTCATCCGCAGATAAACCGCCGGCTGCACCTCGACCCGGCACGTCAGATTTTTGTGCGTGAAGAACGGCTCGAAGTCGCCCAGGTATTGCCCGACCAAATCTCGTAGATTCAGTACTTCTGTCGCCGAAAACTGATCGTTCTCTACCTGCGTGAGCAACAGTAACGACCGGTTGAGCTGACTGAGCCGGTTGAGCGCGTCGGTCGCCCGTTGTAAATGCGTGTAGTCGGATTCGGTCAGTTGCGGAGATTGCCGGATGAAATCCAGTTCGGCGGACGCGATAGCCAGCGGGGTTTGCAACTCGTGCGATGCGTTTTCCGTAAACTGTTTCTGTAACAGAAACTGCTGCTTCAGTTTACCCGTCAGGTCTGTCAGCGAACGACTCAGCAAGGCAAACTCCCGCACGCGGGCCGGCGGAAAAGCAGGTTGCCCCGGCTGATCCAGCCGGAACCGGTCCAGCTCCGCAATGATGCCGTAGAACGGTTGCCAGAGTCGCCCCGCCAGCCCCAGGCCAATACCGACCGCCAGGGCCATCAGCACCAGAAAAAAGAGAATAACCCATACCGACAGATCGATCGTCAACTCGGTAAATTCGTAGTAGGGTTGCCAGACCCGCACCCGGTAACGCTGTCCACCGGCGCTTACCGTAGTCAGCAACTGCCGCATAGCGACCAGTTTACCCGGCTTGAGCGCATTCGGCACCAGCGTATCCGTAAACACAGGCACCAGCGACTGACGGACACGCGTAACGAGCAGGTTGTCGTCGATCGTATCAATGCTGCGAAGCCCGCGCTGACCCAGTCGCCATTCGACCTGCCGGACCTGATTTGTCAGCAGTTCGTCGACTTCATGACGAATTTTCCAGTGAATGAGCGCATAGAATCCGGCCGAGCCAACGATGGCCGTCAGCAGGGCAGCCAGCAGTAGGTAGCGGGCTGTCTGACCGAACAGGCTCATGCGTTTTTCACCGAGAAAAGGTACCCCATGCCGTATCGCGTCTGCACATAGTCGGGACAACCGGCAGCTGTCAGTTTCCGGCGCAGGTTTTTGACGTGCGTGTACAGAAACTCGTGAGAGTCGGCGACATCCATGGCATCGCCCCAGACATGCTCGACGATAGCGGTTTTCGACAGAATCCGCTCCGCATTCGTGGCCAGAAACAACAGGAGTTCATACTCTTTGCCGGTCAGCTTAACGTCTTCCCCCTGCACACTGACGCGCTGCTGACCAGGCCACAGCGTCAGTTCGCCCACCTGCCATTGCTCCTGTCCGCCAAACAGCCGCCGACGCAGCACAGCGCGCAGCCGGGCGTTCAACTCGGGCAGGTGAAACGGCTTTGTCAGGTAATCGTCGGCCCCGAGTTCGAGCCCTGTCAGCTTATCGGCCAGCGCGTCTTTCGCCGTCACAATGATGATACCGGCGGGCGATTTACGCTGTTTCAGCGTACGCACCAGATCGAGCCCCTGTCCGTCGGGCAGCATCAAATCCACGACGACGCATTCATAATCGTAGTCATTGATTTTCTGCGATGCTTCCTGATAGGTACCAGCCGTAGTGACCAGGTACCCTTCTTCGTTCAGATACTGACAAACCGACTGCGACAGCAGGGGTTCGTCTTCCACCAGCAAGAGTTTCATTCGAGTCGATCCGCTACTGACCGCCTGTTTCATCCGGCAGTAGTATCACTGGTAAAGATAGTCAGTCGTGCCGAATCGGGCCGGCTGGTGCAGCTTACAAAATCAGGCGTAGCCGGCCGCAGCTGGTTTTCCGAAACGCGGTGCCTACCAAAACGAACGCACAGCCGGAATCAGGTGGCTGTGCGTTCGGATGCGTTTTCAGGCTTTTTAGTTGGCAGCACTGGGGCTGAACCGTACGTAACGGATGTAGCCCGTCCCTTCGTTTTTGGCGGCAAGGGCTTCCGTCGTCAGGGGCACTTCCAGGTCTTTGACGTAGTACTTGTTATCCTCGACGGCGCTTTCGAAGCGAATCTTGTAGCCTTTGTCGATCGTGGCCGGGTCGAGATCGAGTACGTTAACGGCCCGGTCGCCCCCACCAACCGACGCCCCCGTGATGGCGCTGACCGCCGGGCTTTTTTTCGCCAGTGCCTTGTGCCATTCCTTCAGGTCGGGATACCATTTTTTGTTGGAGCCCAGCACGTATAACGTTTTTTCGTAAGCCCCTTTCGGATTGATCAGCGATACGACTACGTAGGCTTCCTCACCCATGTAGTTGGTCATCTGAATCATGCATTTGTACTTGGCGGTCTGCTGCGCCTGCGACGCGGTAGGCTGTACAAAAGCCAGCACGAGCGCCAGCAGACCGATTTTCGGCAGAAACGACATAATTATTTCAGGAAAGTAAGCGATACATTACCCTTCGACAGCGACTCGTTTTCGGAGGCCAGGTCGTAGGCAGTTTCTTTAAAGTTGGTCGAGATATCTTTCTTCGCGCCGATCGACAGCAGGTACTTCATCATGGCGTCGTCTTTAGCGATCATCGCGGCCTTGTGCAGGGCAGTCAGGCCTTCTTTGTTCCGCGCATTCACGTCGATCTGCAACGGCTCCAGCTTTTTCAGCAGGCTCATGTCGTTTTTGGAAACGGCCAGGTGGTAGAGCGTATTGCCGTTTTGCTGGGGCCCTTTCACGTCGAGTCCTTTCTGTTGAAGCAGGGCTAGTTTGGCACCGAAATCATCGCCACGCGAACCAGCCTGTCCGGGACCAGCCTGTCCGGGACCCATCGGGCGATAGCCCTGAATCAGGTAAGCGGCTACGTTATCACCCGCTTTGTCGGTCACGCCGATGGTAGCGCCTTTGTCGAGCAGAAATGCGACTACTTCCGGCGAATTGCCCCGCACCGCCATCGCCAGCGCGGTTGTTCCCTTCGCGTTACCCTGATTGACGTTTTTCACCTTCGGCATCAGCCGTTCCAGCGTAGCCAGGTCGCGGTTACTGGCAGCAGCATTCATAAACGGCGTGTTACCATCTTCATCGGTCTGATTCACATCAGCACCTTTGCTCAGGAAGTACTCGATCAGGGCCGTCTGACCGGGCCGACGCACCAGCGCATGCAGCGCGTTTTCACCGGTCTTATTCACCGCCGACGGCTTTACGCCCACGCTTTCCAGGTATTGAAACACCTCCATCGGGGCAGGCCCCCGGCGCGAGCCCTGTGCCGCCATAATCATCGCGTTCGGATCGGCAGGTACTCCACGCTGCTGCAAGGCTTTCAACACATCGAGGTTACCACCACGGGCGGCATAGCCAAAGGCGTTGTTACCGGCGGCATCGGTACTTTTCAGGTCCACCCCTTTCGAGACGAAATACTCCGTCAGCTTCAGGTCTTTGTCGTTGGCAATGCCCAGCAGCAGCGCGTTGGCACCATCGTGGTTAACGTCTTTCTTCAGGTTGGCCCCTGCCTTTACCAGTTTATCGTAAAGCTGTGGGTCGGTGACGCCGGCACCGGCCGCAAAGTTCAGGGGGGTAGCGCCGTGGCTGTCTTCCGTGCTGGTTTTGGCACCCTTGCTGAGTAGGTAATCGACGATCTCTACATTGTCGCGCATGGCAGCCCAGTGCAGGTAGTTGCGGCTATCGTGGGTAATTTTGTCGACGCCATTACCGGGTTGCGCCAGGAGGTATTTGATCGTTTCGTTGGGTGCCTGCGTGTTGATCGCCAGCACGACGGGATCAAAACTCGACGGGTTGAACTGCGAAGGGCTGTTCCCTTTTTCGACTTCGGCCTTAACCTGATCGACAGTAGGCTTTCCCTGCCAGAACGATTGCTCCAGCAACGTATTTTTCTGCGCCTGCACCGACAGGGCTACGCCGACGAGTGCAATGCTGAGGAGTTGTTTCATCACGATATGGACTGAGACTGGGGTTAACGCACGAATGAAACTGGTGTAGTTATCGATAAGCGGCTGCAAATTAATAAGATCCATTCTAAACAACTTGCCTGATGTAGCCCAATGACCTGAATTTTCGATTAAATCGTCGCTTTACCTGACTGGAAATCCGTACACGTTGTCCGTAGTGTGCCCCCGACTTCATCGGTTTACATGCCACAAATCGATGGCTGACCGCGTACGTCATCTAACAGTACCGCTTATTAGCCGTCGTGTCAGGGAGGGACACATATAAAACCCCTGCTCCAGGAGTGAAGCAGGGGTCGTTGACGAAGCCAGTTAATCAGGGTGTTTAGTTCAAGGGCAGGTGGTCGAAGTCAAACAGTTTCGCCAGGGATGATGCGTTGTTTCCCGTACGGCACCGTTCTTTTTGCAACCAATACTGCTCAAGGTGCTGAATTTCCGCAGCCATCTTCGTTATGCTGAACGTCTTGGTCAGGAACTCGTTTGTGCCCAGCTGATAGCAGCGATCCCGGTGCTCGTTCGCATCAGAGTCCGACAGAATCGCGACCGGAATGCCTTTATAATCCTGGTTCTGCTTCAACCGTGACAGCAGCTCAAAGCCATTGAACATGGGCATGTGCAGATCCATGATAATCAGGTCTGGCAATCGACCATCGAGCTGATGCGTCAGATGGGTTATTAAATCCGCTCCACTGGTAAACACACGAACCGAACACGCACTGTGATGATTGTCGAAGATAGTCTGCAACAGGTACCGATCATCGTCGTCGTCATCAACCAAATAAATCAACGGAGTAGATTTTGCGAACATAGAGACACGTTAAGATGCGGTAAGCGTTTTGTTAGCGTAACCATGCCGGCGAATGCCCGGTCATATTTTCGCCATACCTACGGAATACCGATTTGTTTGGATGCTATGGACTTACAAAATTTCCATAGCGTTGGTGTATTACCAGGCAAATTTACTGGACGGTAGGTCGTTCACCCACGCTGACGCCCAAACCCGCTAATGAATTGTTCCCGAAGCAGTCCTGTTACCATCACAGAATCATTAACCATTCTCGATCATGAAAGCTGTTGTTTTAAGCGACTGGGGCGATGCCAGTAACTTTTCGGTACGCGACGTTCCGAACCCGGTCATCCAGCCTAACGAAGTACTGGTTCAGGTAAAAGCGTTCGGCGTAAATCCGGCTGATTACAAAACGCGCAGCGGTACGGCCCCTTACGCCAAGCAGTATACGCACCCCATCATACTGGGCTGGGACATGGCGGGCGACGTCGTGGCGGTCGGTAGCAGCGTCACCGATTTTAAGCAAGGCGATGCGGTGTACGGTATGGTCAACTTCCCGAATCCGGGGCAGGCCTATGCCGAATACGTAGCTGCCCCAGCCGCCGACCTGGCTCTCAAACCCGCTAAGCTCACCTACACACAGGCGGCCGCAGCACCGCTGGCTGTTCTGACGGCCTGGCAGGCGCTTACCGAACATGGTCATCTACAGGCAGGGCAAACGGTGCTGATACAGGCAGCGTCGGGGGGAGTTGGTCACCTGGCCGTTCAGCTGGCGAAAGCACTTGGTGCAACGGTGATCGGCACGGCGTCGGGAAAAAACGAAGCGTTCGTCCGGTCGCTGGGCGTCGATGAGTTTTTCGATTACACGACGACTGACATCGGCCATACGCTGAACGACATTGATCTGGTGTTCGACACGGTAGGTGCCGATACCATTTTTCAGTCGGCGGAAGTCCTGAAACCCGGTGGCCGACTGATTTCGATCGCGTACGGAGCGATGGACAAGGTACTGGCGGAGCGCCCCGACATTAGCGCCGAGCGCATTCTGGTACACACGAGTGGCGACGACCTCCGCAAAATCAACGCGTTGATTGACGCCGGAAAACTACGCATCGAAGTAAGTGAAGTACTCCCCGCCGACCTGATCGCCGACGCGCACCGACAGCTGGAAAGCCGCCGTACCACCGGTAAAATCGTGCTGCATTTTTAAGTATAGACAGGATTACAAGATTGACAGGATTCGTTGTGTATCCAATTCTTGCAATGGTATTGGTGTCAGGTCCCCGACCCATTCTCCGTCGAAGCTGTTGGTTGACACTACAAATCAAATCCTGTAATCCTGTCCAAAAACATTACGTCTTGCGCTTCTTCTTTCGGGCCGATGGAAACAGCACGTTGTTGAGAATCAGCCGGTAGCCGGGTGAATGCGGGTGTAGATTCAGATCGGTCGGATTGCGCCAGCCGCCCCCACCCCGTATCCCCTCGGGGTCATGCCCGCCGTAGAACGTCCACTGCCCTTTCCCGACTTCACCGTAGATGTAGCGGTCCGACGTTTTTCCCTCCCCCATGACCAACGTACTGGGCTTGACCGTCGATTTACGAAAGGCCGTCGTTTGCCCGAAAAATTCCCGGATAACGGTTTCGTGGTTCTGCGTCAGCATGGCCGGAATGGCGTCCCACTTGGCGGAGAAGTTGAATAGCTGAAAATAACCACCCGGCTGATCGTAGCCGCCCACACCGGTAGCGTTGATGTCGGAGAACGTAGAAAAGCCCCGGTAGCCATTGTCGCCTTCCAGCGTGAAGTTGTGAAACGCCAGGCACTTGCTGTAATCAAGCTTGCGCTGGGCATCCGCATCGACCCCATCGCCGTCGTAGGCGCTACCCACAATGTCTACCCCCTCGGCCGCCAGGGCAATGTCGAGCGTTTCGGCCCCCGAACACATCGCGAACAGATAGCCGCCCCCGGCGCAGAACGACTTGATACTTTTGGCCACGGCCAGCTTCATCTGCGACACTTTCGCAAAGCCGTATCGCCGGGCAATGTCTTCCTGCGCCTTGATGTCGGTCAACGTCTGCCGGTGGAGATTCCGCCCGAACTGCCCCGTAAAATCTTCGTGGTGCAGGTGTAGCCAGTCGTACTTGGGTAGTTCGCCCTTGAGGATTTCTTCGTCGTACACGACCTCGTACGGAATCTCGGCATAGGTCAGCACGAGCAGTACGGCATCGGTATTTTCGAATTCCGACGGGCTGATTTTAATCGGCGAATAGACAATGATTTTAGCCGCCTTGTGCAGCGTTACCACGTCCATGTTCAGGTCGGGATCGGCCAGTTTCTGCCTGATCGCTGCCGCCTGCGCGTCGGAAATGGTTTCGAACGAGACCCCCCGCACCCGACACTCCGTTTCGACGGCCGCGCTTTGTCTGACCATGAAGCTGCCGCCCCGGTAGTTGATCAGCCAGTCGACCTCCTGATCGTCTTTCAGCACTTTATAGGCGATACCGTAGGCTTTGAGGTGGTTGGCCTGTCGGTCGTCCATCGGTATCAGTAGTGAATTGGCCCGCGCCATCAGCGACCCGGCCAGCAAGCCCAACAGAAGCAACTGTTTCATACGCCACACGTTTCGGCAACTCGTTCGACAACATCCTGCTTATGATTCGTTACGGCTTACTTGCTGAAGCAGGAAACCCGCTGATTCCTACTCACTTGCCCATAAACGAAAGATAGCGTTTTTTGCCGGAATGACCGTATACGCAAATCGGGGTCTTCGCCAAGCAGCTGTTGACTACCTCGCAAAGACCCCGATTGGATGATGCTATTCGTGACTCGTTACTTCAACCGGCTTAGCTGCTCGGTATTGCGCGCCGTACTGATGCCACCGGCACGCGCCTGCTCCATCGACTTCTGCGCAGCCGTACGGGCTTCAGCCACCTTGCCAGCCCGACGGTACGCTTCGGCCTGCTCGTAGTACAGGTCAGACTGTTCTTTCGCCGGTGGTTTCATGGCCAGTCCCTTGCTCGTCCATTTCACGACCGTCGGCACGTCGCTGGGGTCCGGGCTGGAGCGGTTGAACAAGTGCGCGATGTAGATGTACTCCGGCACCGACAGTTGGTTCGACGTCGTCTGGTTGTCCATCCGCTCGACCGCTTTCGCCGTTTGCCGGGCGCGGAAATACGCGTTCACCTCGGGCAACAGTGTCCGGTTGGCCGCTACTTTCGGCTCGATACCAATCTTCACCAGATCCTGCCGAATCTGAAGAATTTTACTGATTGGGTACTGCGCCCCCCGGCCGCTGTACAGCGACGACATCAGAATATTTTCCGCCACCTGATGAGCCGTAAAATTCTCGTTGTCGTACTGCTTGTACTTGCCCAGGTTAGCAAACATGTACTGCGCCATCGGATTCTCGAAGTCGAGCACAAGCTTTTGCAGCGCGAGGTAGTTGGTCTGACTGGCATAGTTGGCCGGCGACTGCGTTTTGGCGTAGTCGTTCATGGCCGCGATCCCAGACGCCGTATCTTTCGTCACCCGGCACTGCATGGCATAGTCGATCAGGAAATTAGCTCCGCGTTCACCCTGCTGGTAGCGCGCCTTCATGTTCTGGCTGCGCGTCTGCGGGTTGAGCGCGATTGTTCCCTGCCGGATCACTTCGTCGACGGAGTTGTTACTCATCGCGAAGTGAATCATGTTCTGCTGCGAGTCGAAGAAAAGAAACAGCGGCAGCGACGGCACAAACAACTTCTGACTGTTCAGAAACTGCTGCGTCGACGGCAGGGCGATGTCCAGCTTGGTACTGACGAACTTGTCGTTGTAAAAACGACCTACCCGGCTATCGGCCAGCGTGGGCACAAAACTTTGGCAGACGTGGCAGGTTGGCGAGAAGATTTCGATGAAGACGGGCTTTCCCGTCCGGCGGGCTTCCTGAAAAATGCCCGCTACCGGCCCTGACTTGAACTGAATGCCGCCCGATTTGGTCGCGGTTTTCTGTCCCATAGCCAGATGCGTCAGCAGCAGCAGCGCGAGGAGTTTTTTCATGCAGAGGTAAGGGGCGGGCCGTAACCCGGTTTAGTTGGATTGCTGTTGACGTTGCTGCTTGATTTCTTCGTCGAGACGCTTGCTCAGTACCCTGCAGGTATTTTCAATGTCGGTGGCCATCTGCTTGTCATTGGTAGCGTTGATCGCCGTATCGGCCAGGCCACTCATGATTTCGATCAGGAAGCGCTTCATGTCGATCACTTCCATCTCTTTGGTCCAGAGGTCGATTTTGAGGGTGCCGGTTTTGTAGTGATCCCAGAGCGCAATGGCGATGGCGCGGGTGTCGCTCAACCCTTCGTTCGGGTTTTCGGTGGCGTCCCAATAGATTTTATCCGGGATATTCTGGTTGTCGAGTTCGACGGTAAAATGAATGTCAGACTTTTTCATACTAGCAAATTTACGCAGCCCATCCCAAAACGCCCGCCGTCAGCTTCCAAACTTCCACCGGAATCGCGTCCTTTGTGACCGAGTTTACGGTATTCTGTACACGGTTCACGGTAGTCCGACACGTCGGTGGCTATCGCATCAGCACAGCCAGATCACCACGAACTGTACGCCGAAAACCGTAAACTGTATACCGTAAACCGACTACCAGCCATGTACACTCTATATGCTATCCCCAACTGCGACACGGTCAAGAAAGCCCGTGCGTGGCTGGCCGAAAACGACGTCGACTATCAGTTCTACGATTATAAAAAGCAGGGAGTCGACCGGCTGACGCTGGTGCGCTGGCTGACGCAGATGCCGTGGACGCAGCTGGTCAATCAGAATGGGCAGACCTGGCGGAAACTGCCGGAAGCCGAGCGGCCTACTGATGCCGACGGCGCCATTACGCTGATGCTGGAGAAGCCCTCGGTCATTCGCCGGCCCCTGATCGAACAAAACGGGCGGGTCGTTGCGTTGGGTTTTTCAGGGGAGCAGTATACGGAGGCTTTCCTGTAACTTCCTCCTCGACATGACCAAACGATTGCTGGATTCGCCGGAGGCCATTCGGCTGCTGGTGGATTCGTTCTACGAAAAAATACAGGTCGACCCGCTGCTGGCACCAATCTTTACCGACGTCGCGCAGGTCGACTGGGCGCATCACCTGCCCAAGATGTACGCCTTCTGGGAAAACATCATTCTGGGTAACAACGTCTACCACGGTCATCCCTTCCGCCCGCACCTGCTTGTCAACCAGAAGCACACCTTGCGGGTCGAGCATTTCGAGCGGTGGCTTCAGCTGTTCACCCAGACCCTGACCGAGCGTTTCGAAGGCCAGACCGCCGACGATGTCCGGCTACGCGCCACGCAGATCGCCGTCGTCTGGAATCAGAAGCTGGCCTATTTGAATGGGTAGTCAGTTTACGGTATGCAGTTTACAGTTTGGTCTACTTATGCGACGCAGGCCGTAAACTGAATACCGTAAACCGAAATTATTGTCGCCCGAACACCCGTTTCAGCAACTCCGTAACGCGGGCGGCCGGGTTTTCGCGGATCTTTTTCTCTTCCTGGGCGACCAGCAAAAACAGCCCGTCGACGGCTTTGTTAGTGGCGTACTGCGTCAGGTCGGGGTTAACTTTCTGCACGAATGGCAGGCGGTTATAGGTGTTTACCAGATCGCCGTAGTAGCGGGTAGCGCTGTTCAGCTTGAGTGTACTATCGACGATGGGTGTGAATTGCGACACTAGTTCCTGACCCGACGTCCGGCGAAGATAGGCCGTAGCCGCCGTATCGGACCCGCGCAGAATACCCACCGCATCCTGAATGCTCATCGACGTGATGGCTTTGACGAATACGGGCTTTGCTTTCTTGGCAGCATCTTCGGCGGCCCGGTTCAGCGACAGTTCGAACTTGTCGACCTGCGCGCCCAGGCCAATCTGCCGGAGCCGGGTCGCTACTTTCTGCGCTTCGGGCGGGAACGCCAGCCGAATCAGCGCGTTACCGAAAAAGCCATTCGTTGCCGATGCCTGATCGGCCCCTTTGCTGATACCGATGCGTAAGGCCTCTTTCAGCCCCGACGCGATTTCGTTGCTGCTCAACCCACCGATTGACGCTGAACTTCCGCCCGTAACCTGATCAAGTATCTGTCCGAAGATACCGCGCTTGGCCGGTTGCTGTGTTTTCGACGAATCCTGGGCCAGCGCGGGCGTTACGAAAAGCGGGGTCAGGCAAACAGCCAGACAAATCATCTTGTTCATGTACTTAGGTGTTTTGTGTACTTTTGACCGCCCAACCGGCGGAACGTTTAATCTATTTTTCGTCAGTTGACCGACTTCGTTAAGTCGGCAGCGGCACTCTATATAGTATGACCAACTCCATCAGCGCCGAAGTAGTTACCATCGGCGACGAAATTCTCTTCGGTCAGATTACCGATACCAACACCCAGTGGATCGGCACCGAACTGACAAACATCGGCATCCGGGTCGTTCGTAAGTCGTCGGTTGGCGATCAGGCAAGCGCTATTCTGGCTGTTCTCCGCGAAGCGCACGACCGAGCTAACGTCATCATCATCACGGGCGGACTGGGGCCGACGAAAGACGACATCACCAAGAAAACGCTCTGCGATTATTTTGGGGTAGGTATGGTCCGCAACGAAACGGCCCTGGCTGTCGTGACCGGTTTTTTTGAGAAACGGGGTCGCCCCATGACGGATCTGAACCGGGGCCAGGCCGACCTGCCTGCCAATGCCGTGTATATCCAGAACGACTGGGGAACGGCTCCCGGCATGTGGTTTGAGCACGACGGCCGGGTGTATGTATCGTTGCCAGGTGTTCCATTCGAGATGAAAAATCTGATGACGCACCGGATTCTGCCGAAGCTACAGGCGCATTTTAACCCGCCGATCATCAAGCACAAGATGATCCTGACGGCGGGCATTGGCGAGTCGTTTCTGGCCGAGCGAATCGAAGCCTGGGAAGACGCGCTCCCCCCGCACATTCGGCTGGCGTACCTGCCCAGTTTCGGTGGGGTGAGGCTTCGGCTTACCGCAACCGGCACCGACGATGCCTTGCTAAGTCGCGAACTCAATCAGCAGGTAGCCAGCGTTCTGCCAATCATTGAGCAGTACGTCTATGGCTACGATGACGACACGCTGGAACGTATCGTTGGTCAGTTGCTGAACGCCAAACAATGGACGCTCGGTATAGCCGAGAGTTGCACCGGAGGGGCTGTCTCGGCCCGGATCACCAGTGTGCCCGGCTCGTCGGCTTATTTTCAGGGAAGCGTTGTCAGCTACAGCAACGATGTCAAGGTCAGCCAGCTCGGGGTATCGCCCGACACGCTGGCAACCGTTGGGGCCGTTAGCGAAGAAACGATCCGACAAATGGCCGAGGGCGTAGGCAAGGCGCTAAACACCGACGTTGGTATCGCGACCAGCGGCATTGCCGGCCCCGACGGCGGCACACCCGACAAACCCGTCGGCACCATCTGGATTGCGGTGGCGACACCAGCCGAAACCCGTACCCGTCTGCTGACGCTGAGTCAGTACCGCGACCAAAATATTCAGCTAACGACTACCTATCTGTTAAACCTCCTGCGCGAGCAGTTGGAAAAATAGTATACCGTTTTCGGTATACGGTTTAAAGAACTAGCGACCGAAAACCGTATACTGAAAACCGAAAACCCTTCATCTATGCTTACTGAAATGGTGATGCCCAAAATGGGCGAGAGTATTATGGAATGTACGGTTATTTCGTGGCTGAAACAGCCCGGTGACCGGATCGAAGTCGATGAATCGCTGCTGGAAGTGGCTACGGACAAGGTAGATACAGAAGTACCAGCCTCCTATAACGGCATTCTGCGCGAACTGCTCGTCAACGATGGCGATGTGGTAGCCGTCGGCGCCCCAATTGCGCGTATCGAAGTCAGTGAGGGAGCAGCCGTCGACAAAACTCCCCCCGCCGATCAGCCCGAATCACCGGATCAAGCGCCGGTCGGTATTGGCGACGTTGCCAAACCGGACGTAGACAACGGCCCTGATCCCACCCAGCCCGTAGCGGCCGGACCAACCAGCGAATCAATGGATGAGATAGCCGAGTCAGCGCGGGAAATGGAAGCGTCTATTTCGGCCATGAGCAGCCGGCCATCCCCGGTAGAAAAAGCGGTAGCTGCTTCCCCTACCCGCCTGGCCGACGACGCCCCCCTGTTTACCGACCGGTTTTATTCGCCGTTGGTGCTGAACATTGCCCGGGAAGAAAACGTATCGCGCGATGAACTCGATCGGATTCCGGGATCGGGCGCAGAAAACCGGGTGACGAAAAAAGATATTCTGGCGTATGTGCTGGAACGGGCCGAAGGGCCGGCCCCGGCGGCTACGCCCAAGCCAGCCGCTGATTCGAGATCGGCCCAAGCCCCCACAGCACCCAAACCGACTCCCACCCCGGCAGTCAATGGTTCAGTGAGCGGCCAGAATGACCTGATTCAGATGGACCGGATGCGGAAGATGATTGCGCAACGAATGATCGAATCGAAGCAAACGTCGCCCCACGTCAGCTCGTTTGTCGAAGCCGATCTGACAAACGTTGTCGAGTGGCGCAATCGGGTCAAAGACTCGTTTAAAAAGCAGACGGGCGAAAACATCACGTACACGCCTATTCTGGTCGACGCGGTGGTAAAGGCGATTCGTGACTTCCCGATGATCAACGTATCGGTTGAAGGCGATAGCATCCGGGTCAAGAAAGCCATCAACATCGGTTTGGCTGTGGCGCTACCGAATGGCAACCTGATCGTGCCAGTTATCCATGATGCAGGTCAGTACAACCTGATTGGTCTGACTACGAAAGTCAACGATCTGACCAAGCGTGCCCGAGAAAACAAGCTTACCGCCGACGATCTGGCGGGGGGTACGTACACAATTTCCAACATCGGTACGTTCGGTAACCTGATGGGCACACCGATCATCGTACAACCCCAGGTGGCGATCATGGCGTTTGGCGCTATCGTCAAGAAACCGGCCGTTATCGAAACTCCACAGGGTGATTTTATCGGTATCCGGCAACTAATGTTTCTCTCGCACTCCTACGATCACCGCGTCGTCGACGGGTCGCTGGGTGGTCAGTTCGTCCGCCGGGTCGCCGATTATCTGGAGCAATTCAACCCTGAATCATTCTGAACTGTGATTATCGCGGATTGATTTGATTGCGCTGATTGAATAATCACGGTTAATCAGTGTAATCAGCGAGAAGAATCATAGCCCATCAGTGTAATCAGCGACAATCACAGTTCAAGACTACGATTCGCGTGATTGATATGATTGCGTTGATTTCAGCGAGAATAATCACAGCCCATCAGCGAAATCAGACGAATCACAGTTCAAGACTCAAGACAATCATCACTACAACTCAAACTATGAAACAACGTATTGCCATCGATATGGACGACGTCATGGCCGACACACACGCCAAATTTGTTCGTTTGTATCTGGAAGGCGAAACAGCCCGCTACACGCTGGAGGAGCTGAAAGAAAAATCGTTTCACGAACTATTCGACGAAGACGAGTACGCAGCGATTTCGAACCGGGTCTACGAGGTCGGCTTCTTCCGCGACATTCCCGTTATGGACGGCGCGCAGGACGTTATCGCGGATTTGATGACCAAGTATGACATATTCATCGCCACAGCTGCCCAGGAGTTCCCAAACTCCCTCCGCGAGAAATGGGATTGGCTTCAGGAGCATTTCCCGGCCATTTCCTGGCGTAACTACGTGTTCCTGGGCGACAAGAGCGTGCTGAACACAGCGTACCTAATCGATGACTTACCGCGCAACCTCCGTACGTTCGACGGTGAAGGACTTCTGTTCGACGCGCTGCATAACCGCGACGACACCGAGTTTAGACGCATGCGCTCGTGGCAGGACATCGCTAAAGCACTGCTGTAGGTCTGTGTCCTGAACCGCCGGGCGGCCCCGTGTGATTGTCTTGAACTGTGATTATCGCTGATTACGCTGATAGACTATGATTCTTCTCGCTGAAATCAACGCAATCAAATCAATCAGACGGATCATAGTTCAGACAATCTTGAACTGTGATTATCGCTGATTACGCTGATAGACTATGATTCTTCAATCAGGCAAATCAATTGATCACGCGAATCACAGTTCAGACAATCTTGAACTGTAATTATCGCTGATCGCACTGATTAACTGCGATTTTTCTCCCGGAAATCAACGCAATCAAATCAATCAAAAAAATCACAGTTCAAAACAAAATGGGGTACCTGATTAATCAGGCACCCCATTTTCATATGCGTTGTACGTTGTATCAGCGGTTACGCTTCGACTTTTTCTTCGACGCGCCGATCATGACCTACTTCCTGCTGTGCTTTTTTCGCTTCAGCCGATGGACGCAGGCGGACAATATGCAGTTTGTGTAGCAGCGTGATCACCGGATAGGTCGGGTCGAATTCGAACCACTTCGCACCGAAGTTAGCCGCATTGGGACGCTTGTGGTGGTTGTTCTGGAACAGCTCACCCATCATCACCACATCGAGAATCAGCGAGTTTTTCGATTGATCCTGGTTGTCGAAGTTCGAGTAACCGTATTTGTGACCACTCCAGTTGATGATCGCACCGTGCACGGGTCCCATCACGAAGTGAACCGGCAGCAGGAAGAAGAACGCCCAGTGCATGTCCAGATAAATGAACGCGAAAATGTAGAACAGGCTGTAAACAACGCCCCAGGCAGCACGCGAAAACCACGAATCCCCCACTTTCTCGATGAACGACCATTCGGGGTAATTACGGTCGAACTGACGTTCGACAACCTGCCGACGGTGCAGTACGGCGTTGTAAATATCTTTCGTCTTCCACATCATCGTGAAGATGTTTTTCGTGTGGTGGGGCGAATGCGGATCACGCTCGGTATCGCTGAAGGCGTGGTGCATCCGGTGCAGTACCGCATACGCCCGTGGGCTCAGGTATGACGATCCCTGGGAGATGTAGGTTAAGGCGTAAAAGAAGCGCTCCCAGAATTTGCTCATCGAAAACATCTTGTGCGCCGAATAGCGGTGCAAGAAGAATGTCTGACAGAACAGCGACAGGTACCAGTGAGCAACAAAAGCGATTAAAACGTAAATCACGAGAACGATTGGTTATAGTGGCTAAGCACGGAGCAACTATGAATACTCCTACAAAACTAACGTAATTTTAGGCTATTTAGACTCGTTCCTAAAAATAATACTGTAGTCAATTTACAGTGGTAGCGTACTGTAACAGGTTGGCACCCATGCGCAACGCCTGTTGCCGAATGGGCTCCGGGTCATTGTAAACGCTCTGATCCTCCCAGCCGTTCCCCAGATCGCATTCGTAGCTGTAAAAGCAGACCAGCCGCCCCTGATAAATAAGGCCGAACCCCTGCGGAGATTTACCGTCATGCTCATGCACCTTAGGCAACCCGGTCGCAAATTTGAACCGCTGCTGGTAGACGGGGTGATTGAACGGCAGCTCGACAAAGTTAAGTTCGGGAAAGACCTTTTTCATTTCCCGCCGGATGAATTTATCCATGCCATAGTTGTCGTCGACATGCAGAAAACCGCCCGACATCAGGTACCGGCGCATGTTCTGTACATCGGCATCGCTGAACGTTACGTTGCCGTGACCAGTCATGTGCACAAAGGGGTAACTAAACAGGTCAGGACTGCCGGGCTCGACAATGTCTTCCTCCGGGAAAATGTTCATCCGCAGGTTGGCATTGGCGAATTTAATCAGGTTGGGCAGCGATGTTTTGTTGGCGTACCAGTCGCCCCCGCCGTTGTATTTCAGCTTAGCGATCTTATACGCGTACTGCTGCCCATACGACAACTGAAGCACGGCCGTCAGACCAAGCAGGGTGAACAGTATTCGTTTCATTGGTTCAAAAAGTTGAGGTACTGACAGGCGGTCAGCGCGGCTGTTTCGGTACGCAGTCGCGTATTACCCAGCGTCACCATACGAAAACCAGCATCGAGTGCCTGTTGTAATTCATTAGTTGAGAAATCTCCCTCCGGTCCGATCAGCACGGCATAGTGCCCTCCCGGCATAGCCACTTTTGCCAGGCCAACGGGCGGTTCGTTGTCGGGCAGATGCGCGATAAACCGCTGCTCCTCGCTTACGCTCTTCAGCAATTCGCCGAACGAAACCGGTTCGTCGAGCTGCGGCAGGTACGTTTGCAGGGACTGCTTCATGGCAGCTACCGCAATTTTTTCCAGCCGGTCAGTCTTCAGATGACGTCGTTCGGAGTGCTGCCCGAAAAAGAAACTGATCCGCTCGATGCCGACCTCCACTGCCTTCTCCACGAACCATTCGATACGATCCGGGCTTTTGGTTGGCGCTACGCATACACGCACCGAGAACGGGCGGGCAGCTGCCGCCTGAACAGATAAAACCCGGAACGTACACCGACGCGGATCAGTCGCAGTAATAACGGCAGAATACGCGTTTCCTTGCCCATCCGTGACAGTTATCGGATCGCCGTTGTTCAGGCGAAGTGTCTTGACGGCATGACGCGATTCGTCTTCGGGCAGGAAGAGCGCGTCGGGTAATTCGGGCTGATAAAACAAATGCATACGTTCGGCAAAGGTACGTCTGTCGGGCGACCTACCCATCAAACACCACTTTGGGATTTTTCAGACTCTTCATAGCCAGTGTCAGCCCGCTGATCGTTAGCGGAAACATGCGATTGCCCGACCAGTCGCGAATCAGCTGCGTACTTTTTGCGTATCGCCAGTGCCCGACCGGAGTCGGGTTGAGCCAGACCAGGTTCGGAAACTGCTGCCGGAAGCGATCGAGCCATACCAGTCCGGCTTCTTCGTTGTAGTGTTCGACACTACCCCTCGGTATCGTTAGCTCGAAGGGCGACATGCTCGCATCGCCCACAAAAATTACGTTGTAATCGCGTTTGTATTTAGCAAGCACCTCGTAGGTCGACACCCGGTCGCGACGGCGGGTGTTGTCGCGCCAGAGTGTTTCGTAAACGCAGTTGTGGAAATAGAAAAATTCCAGCTGCTGAAACTGGTAGCGGGCTGCAGAAAACAGATGGGAACACAATTCGATATGGTCGTCCATCGACCCGCCTACGTCGAGTAGCATCAGTACTTTAATCCGATTTTTCCGGGCGGGCTGCGTCCGTATGTCCAACAGGCCCGCATTGCGGCTCGTCTGATCAATGGTGCCGTTTATGTCGAGTTCCGTACCCCTTCCCTCGCGCGTCAGGGTGCGGAGTTGTCGGAGCGCCATTTTCAGATTGCGCGTGTTCAGTTCGAGCGTGTCGTCCAGATTCCGATAATCGCGCTGCTCCCAGACCTTTATAGCGCCCTGCTGCTGACCGGGCTGCGGCTCGTCATCGGCTACTGCCTGGTCACGTTGCCCGGCAGCGCCCGGAGCTGGCTTCTCCTGATTGGTGAATTCGGTCTGTTCGTCGGCTGCTGCGAGCTGCCGACGCAGTTCATTCCAGAGTTCATCACCCCCCCCCGCACTCCCCAACAGTTGCTGTTCATCGGGATAAGGCGAGCTCTCGAAAAGCTGAACAAACCAGTCGGGTGGCGTGTCCGGTAAGAACAACGACACGGTGATTTTCTCGCGGTCGGCGACGTACTGCTGAAACAATCGATCGAAAAGGTCGAGTTGTTGCTCATGCTTGATAAGAATTGTCTTACTCAGCGCGTAAAACGCGTCGATACTTACGCCACCAACCGAACTCCGCAGCGCAGCCAGCAGAGTCAGGTATTCCGGTATGGTCACCGGAATAGCGTGCTGACGCAACAGCAGAAAAAAATCTAGAAACATGGCTCGTTTAGGTTAATCAGCTGAGTCATACGCTGTACAACTCCCTAAAAAAGCCGCAAAACACTTGCCAGATTGATGCCAGCTTAGTAGGGTCGTGTCCCCTTGTGTTTGAGCGCCAGCATCAGGTTGGTATCCTGCTCATTTTTCAATAGTGCCCCCAGGTAGGGCGGCATCTCATTGAGTGCTTCCAGATCGATCAGATCCTCTTCAGTAACGCCAGCCGCGAGCAGCAGCCGAATCCAGTCGAGCAACTCACTGGTCGATGGTTTTTTGCGGAGTGCCTTGATGTCGCGGATACCGTAAAACACAGACATCGCCCGCAACAGCAGGTTATGAGGCAGTTTCGGGTAATGCGTTGTCACGATCCGCTGCATGGTAGCCCGGTCGGGAAAGCGGATGAAGTGGAAAAAGCAACGACGCAGAAACGCGTCGGGTAATTCTTTTTCGTTGTTGGAGGTGATGATAACGATCGGGCGATGCCGCGCAGCGATCGTTTGCTGTAATTCATAACAGTAGAACTCCATTCGGTCGAGTTCCTGCAACAGGTCGTTGGGAAACTCAATATCGGCCTTGTCGATCTCATCGATCAGCAGCACCACCTGCTCGTCGGCCGTAAAGGCTTCCCAGATTTTACCTTTCCGGATGTAATTGGCCAGGTTGTTTACCCGGTCAGTCGATTCGGCAGTTGCCCCGACGGCCAGTTGAGAATCCCGCAGCCGCGAAATGGCATCGTACTCGTATAGCCCCTGCTGCGCCGTCGTCGTCGATTTAACGTGCCAGGTATGCAACGGCTTCTTCAGCGCCTGGGCGACTTCGAAGGCCAACAGCGTTTTCCCGGTGCCAGGTTCACCCTTGATCAGCAATGGTTTTTGTAACTCGATAGCTGCGTTAACCGCGATACTTAGCTCATGTGTAGCTACGTACGAACTGGTTCCCGTAAACGATTGCATGGTGGTTAACGCTTATAGTTTGTAGTCCTGGACTTGTCGCCGAAAACTACAAACTATAAAGCAAAAACCACTATTAATAAACGCTATTCATCATCCTCGCTTGTGAACGAATACAGCGTTGTGTCCAGCGCCAGCGTATTCGCTTTGAACTGCTGAATAAAGTTTTCAATCACCTCGTCGGAAATGTCTTCGGTGTTCAGACACACGTCCAGGGCAACACCATAATCGGAGTCGGTATCGATTTCGATATGTTCCTGTACCTTAACGGTTTCCGTGTCTTCGATCTCACCGATAATCTCCGTCAGCGCCGTTTCCGCTTCTTCTTCGCGGTCAGGCGCGATTTTGTAACCAGCCTCGCGCTCTTCGGGTGGCGTGTAGTCGGGGTAGGTCTTCTGTACCTCTTCGACAGCCATTTCGTACACCAGACTGCTGTGGTGCAGCCGCAGGGTATACACTAGCGCGTCGTAGATAACCTCCTGTCCCTGATACTGTCCCGGAAACTGAATGTGTACGCACTCACCGGATTCCAGTACGTCCAGATCGTTGTCATCCACATACACAAACGACTTACCTGCCGCCTGACACTCTTCTTTGAGTGCGTCGATTTCCTCGGGATCAAATCCCTCGTTCTTGTAGTTTGCCATACGTCAAAAATAGAAGAAAACATTAGTTTGTTCACGCAACCAGACCAACGGTGCGTTTCCGACTCAAACGCACCTGCCTACCAATCAAGTGCTATCTACTTCACAAACAGCAGTTCACGGTATTTAACCAATGGCCAGTCTTCATCATCAACGATCTGTTCGAGTTTGTCGACTTCGTAGCGGATCGTCTCGAAATGTCCTTTTACGTCGTTCGCGTACAGCCGGGCGCGCTCGGTCGTATCGGTCACGTTGTTGGCGCGTTTGCGGGCATCGATCATCGACTCAGTCTGTTTCTTGATCACGATAACCCGCGCCGAAATATCCCGCAGAATATCCTTGATCGGTTCGGCTTCGGCTGTCATACCAAGTTCAACCAGGTTCCGGGCCGTTTCAGCCAGTTTATGCTGGTATTTGAGCGCGGTCGACACGACGTGGTTCATGGCCAGGTCGCCCATCACCCGCGACTCGATCTGCACCGTTTTGATGTACTTCTCCAGTTCGATCTCGTACCGTGATTCGACTTCGGCGTGGTTCATGATACCCATCCGCTCGAAGAGGGCCAGCGAGTTTGGCTGCATGTAGATACCGAGCGCGTCGGGTGTCGAAGCAATGTTACTCAGGCCCCGCGTTTTGGCTTCAGCCACCCACTCGTCGGAATAGCCATTTCCTTCGAATAGAATCCGTTTGCTGGCTGTGTAGTACTCTTTCAGGATCTCGACGATAGCGAGTTCTTTCTTTTCGCCCCGCCCCAACCGCGTATCCAGATCATACTTGAACTTTGTCAGCTGGTCGGCGACGATCCCATTTAACACGGTCATTGTCGAGGCTGAATTGGCTGAGCTGCCCACGGCCCGGAATTCAAACTTGTTACCCGTAAAGGCGAAAGGCGACGTCCGGTTGCGGTCGGTGTTGTCGCGCAGCAGATTGGGAATCCGGTTCAGGCCCAGCTTGTAATACACATTATCGCCTTTGCTGATCGAAATTTCGTTCTTGGTTTCCAGATCTTCCAGCGTTTTCGTCAGCGTTTCGCCCAGGAAAATCGAGACGATAGCCGGTGGTGCTTCGTTGGCCCCCAGCCGGTATTCGTTGCCCGCCGATGCAATGGTGGCCCGTAGCAGATCGGCGTTGTCGTGAACGGCTTTAATCACGTTTACGAGGAACGTCAGGAAGCGCAGAATCTCTTTTGGCTTGCTTGTCGGTGCCAGCAGGTTGACCCCCGTGTTGGTCCCCATCGACCAGTTGTTGTGCTTGCCACTACCGTTGATACCCGAAAACGGCTTTTCGTGGAACAGCACTTTCAGGTTATGCTTCTCCGCCACCTTTTCCATCAGATCCATCAACAGCGCGTTGTGATCGATGGCCAGATTTACTTCCTCGAAAGTCGGGGCCACTTCAAACTGCCCCGGTGCTACTTCATTGTGCCGCGTCCGGACGGGCATACCCAGCTTCATCGACTCAAACTCAAAGTCGACCATGAATGCGTTGACGCGGGGCGGAATCGAGCCGAAGTAGTGGTCGTCCAGCTGCTGTCCCCGCGCGGGCTGATGCCCGAATACCGTCCGGCCAGCCAGCACCAGATCAGGCCGTGCATAGAACAGGGCCCGGTCGACAACGAAGTACTCCTGCTCCGGCCCGAGCGTGGGCGTCACCTTCGTAATGCTGCGGTCGAAATACTGACAAACGGCCGTGGCAGCCCGGTCGAGCGCATTGAGCGACTTGAGCAGGGGTGTTTTGTAATCGAGTGCTTCGCCGGTATAGCTGATAAAAACCGATGGAATGCAGAGCGTTTTACCACCCGCGCCGTTGTCCATCAAAAACGCCGGTGAGCTGGGGTCCCAGCCGGTATACCCACGTGCTTCGAAGGTATTGCGCAGGCCACCGTTCGGAAACGATGATGCATCGGGTTCCTGCTGTACCAGCGCACTGCCTTTGAATTTTTCCATTGCCTTACCGTCGGCCGAAATGTCGAAGAAGGCATCGTGTTTCTCAGCCGTTTCACCGGTGAGCGGCTGAAACCAGTGCGTATAGTGCGTAGCGCCTTTCGACACCGCCCACGACTTCATGGCACCGGCTACTTCGTCGGCAATGGCGCGGTCGATAGGGCCGTTGGTATAAATGGCTTCGGTCACTTTCAGGTAGGCTTCGGGCGACAGCAACCCCCGCATCACTTCACTGCTGAACGTGTTGGTACCAAAAAAATCGCCGACCCGTTCGGAGGGTGGCGTGACAATTATGGCCTGACGGCTCTGCGCAATCTCAAGCGCTTTAAAACGAAAATTAGACATACAGTGGGTGTAGGTAAAAATGCGTGATCAAACTTACGCGACAGCCGGTTGCTTTTCCAACGGCTCCACGAAAAAAGCCCGGTTCCTGACGAAACCGGGCTTCTCACTAAAAGATAGTAGCAAACTAAGCCGTTTCCAGCACGTCAGCCGACTTAACGGTCTTGATGATAACAGCCGCTACTTTGTATGGATCGGCAGCCGAGTTCGGGCGACGATCTTCCAACCAGCCTTTCCAGCCGCGCTCTACCGTAGCGATAGGGATACGGATCGATGCACCCCGGTCAGATACGCCGTACGAGAACTGCGTGATCGACTGGGTTTCGTGCTTACCGGTCAGACGCAGGTGGTTATCAGCCCCGTATACGTCGATATGTTCTTTGATAACTTCAGGCGAGCTACCGAACGATTCGCAGATTTTCGAATACACTTCTTTGCTACCCGCCGTACGAAGCGTCGAGTTCGAGAAGTTTGCGTGCATACCCGAACCGTTCCAGTCGGTGTCGCCCAGGGGCTTGCAATGCCAGTTGATCGATACGTTGTATTTCTCACCGATACGCTCCAGGAGGTAACGGGCTACCCAGATTTGGTCACCGGCAGCCTGTGCGCCTTTGGCGAAGATCTGGAACTCCCACTGACCCGTCGCTACCTCAGCGTTGATACCTTCAACGTTCAGACCTGCGTCCAGACAAGCGTCGAGGTGTTCTTCTACGATGTAGCGGCCGTAGGCGTTCTGTGCGCCAACCGAGCAGTAGTATGGACCCTGACCGCGCGTTGGGAACCCTTCAGCCGGGAAGCCCAGTGGCTTGTCGATAGCCATGTCCCACAGGAAATACTCCTGTTCGAAACCAAACCAGAAATCGTTATCGTCGTCCTGAATCGTTGCCCGACCGTTTGATTCGTGCGCTGTTCCATCGGCGTTCAGTACTTCGCACATAACGAGGTACCCGTTTTTACGCTGGGGATCAGGGCAGATGAAAACGGGCTTCAGCAGACAGTCTGATGAGCCACCCGGTGCCTGTTCGGTCGATGAACCGTCGAACGACCACATCGGGCAATCGTCCAGATTACCGGAGAAATCGTCTTCAATTTTCGTCTTAGAACGGAGGCTTTGAGTGGGCTTATAACCATCAAGCCAAATGTATTCCAGCTTCGACTTTGCCATGAGTACAGGTGGATTATTTTTTAATTGGGCTACACAATAGAATGTCCGGCAAATATACGCGGCAATAACAGAATTAATAAAGGTGCTTTTGACTGATTACCTTATTTACTACTGATTTTACGGAAAAATTATAATTTTAATTCGTAATATACCTTACTACGCCGTATTTTAACTGGATACTCATCTCTATGCATACGCAGGCCAATCTTCAGTGATCGGCATCAGCCCGGGCCCTATAACCCTCATTTTTAGGGCTAAACACCAGTCAGAACGGCACAATTGACCTGTATCCGACTGATAATCAAACCGCCAGAAAAGCCAGACAATGCCGGGGCGGAACCCGTCACCGCTATTTTTTGTACTTTTGCCAGACAGTACAATCGATCGTGAAAAAAGTAGCTTTCTATACACTCGGCTGTAAACTCAACTTCTCCGAGACCTCAACGCTGGCCCGACTGATGGAACAGCAGGGTTTTGAGCGGGTAGAGTTCAATCAGCGGCCCGACGTCTTTATCATCAACACCTGCTCCGTTACCGACAATGCCGACAAGAAATGCCGGAAGATTGTCCGGGAAGCGCAGAAAATCAACCCGGACGGTTACGTGGCCATCCTGGGCTGCTACGCGCAGCTGAAACCGCAGGAAATTGCCGGTATACCGGGCGTCGACGCAGTGCTGGGTGCATCGGAAAAGTTTCGGCTGCACGAGCTGATGCCAACCTTCGTAAAAGTACCGAGCGGCCAGCCGGCGCAGGTGTTCAACTCCCCGATCGAACACGCGATCGAATACCACGCCAGCTATTCGCTCAACGACCGTACGCGGACATTTCTGAAGGTTCAGGACGGCTGCGATTATCCCTGCGCCTACTGTACGATTCCGCTGGCACGGGGCAAAAGCCGCTCCGACACCATAGCCAACGTAGTGCGCTCAGCGCAGGAAATTGCAAGTCGCGGACGGTCGGCCGCTGCCGTGAAGGAAATCGTATTGACGGGGGTCAACATCGGCGACTTCGGTCTGATCGACGGGCAACGGCAGACAACATTCCTGGCGCTGATTCAAGCATTGGATGAGGTCGAGGGTATCGAGCGCTTCCGCATTTCGAGCATCGAACCAAACCTGCTGACTGATGAGATTATCGCCTTTGTGGCGCAGTCGAAACGGTTTGTGCCGCACTTCCACATACCACTCCAATCGGGTTCCAATCAGGTGCTGAGCCTGATGCGTCGGCGCTACAAACGCGAACTCTACGCCGATCGCGTGGCAAAAATAAAGGCACTTATGCCCGACGCCTGCATCGGTGTCGACGTGATTGTCGGTCACCCCGGCGAAACCAACGACGCTTTCCTGGATACGTACACGTTTTTGAACGAACTGCCGGTGTCGTACCTGCATGTGTTCACCTATTCGGAGCGGCCAAATACAACGGCGCTGGGCATCAAACCCGTCGTGCCGGGATCGGTACGGGCCGAACGGTCGAAGATGCTGCATATTTTGTCCGACAAAAAACGGCGGGCGTTCTACGAATCGCAGGTGGGTCGGGCGGCTACTGTGCTGTTTGAAGAAGACGTAGCCGACGGTCAGATGCAAGGCTTTACCGAAAACTACGTCCGCGTCGTAGCCACCTACGATCCGCTGCTGATCAATGAACTGAAGCCAGTACAGCTTACAGGTTTGACGCCCGACGGGCTGATGAACGTCAGCGAACTGGCTGAGGTCGTAGCGGCCCATTGATAAACAGCGCAGCGGGCACCGTTACCGATACCCGCTGCGCTGTCACTAATACGGTTTTGATCAATAGGAATCGATTCCGATCAAACTGACGATCGTGCCGAGTGCCCCGAATAAGGTTACGACAAGACCGATGAAAATAAGCGGTCCCGTACTTAGCGTCATCAGCAGTATCCCCGCAATCAATACAGCGATGCTGAGGATCAGCTTTCCTTTCATGATCATCGGCTTTTGCGGCTGATTGGGGGCCAACTGCCGGCTGATCTGTTTGTTTACTTTCCGCAGCACCAGCCGCTCCATACCGGTCAGTTTACGCGGAGTAGTGGTTTCCGTTAAACGCCGGGTTTCAGCGGTCGACACCAGCCGCGTTCCCGCCTGACTTACGCGGTTATCCAGCGACTTGCTGACCGGCAGCTGATCGGTTTGCCAGACATAGGCATTCGCGGGGTCAACTTCTGTGCGCGACGGGGCAATTGTCTGACTCGACTCACCCAGTGGTTGAACGGGTTTGGTCATCGTCACGGTCTGTCCGCCCAATCGGGATGCGGGCTGAACGGGACCACGGTGGAAATAAGCCACTGGACGGCTACAGGATGCTAACAGGGCGACGGCGAGTACGGTACTGCCCAGCGATCGGGTAAAGAAGCGAGTCATCACATTGAGGTTTTAAAGAAACTGATCGGGCGTTGATCTGCTGTGACGCGAACGTACCCACGGCCTAAAAGTAGGCGAATTGATACCAGCCTTTTGACACAGCCAACGTTTCTAATCACTTCTTAACCGTTCTATAAGTAGTCTATAATCAGTACTTTTACAGAAAAAGTAAACCTATACAGGAGTTTTCGCGCTATTTATCACTGCTTTGTTCCCTATTTAGTTTGTGCCAAACTGGCAATTCATAGTTCAGCCCTCTTTACTAACGACTATCACCGTATGCCGATACGTTTATCTACCGTAGCTATTGTTTTGTTTTTCGGTCTCCAAGGGCTTTGGGGGTGTCAGCCATCCGATCCGGTAGCCACCGGTATACCAGTAGATAGTACCCCTGAGGTCAATAGCTATGCCTGTAAATTTTATAAGAAAAGCATAAAGATGTCGGGGGTAGGCGAATTTGGCGAATCTACAGGTGCGTCCGAAGATTTCTCGATAGTCTCTTTTTTCGATACCGTTTATACCAGAGCAAGCGTCGTCAATTCGTATAAACACACATTCGACAGCCAGAAATTTCTTACGAAACGAACGGCGTCTAACTACCACCAGCTAATCAGCAGCAACCCTATAAACGGCCAGTCGGAAATCATCTATCAGTACACGGCCGGAAAACTTACCAGCGCCATAACGTCGTCGACGGTAAGTACCGGTACGGTATATACCAGCTCACAGCGATACACCTATGACGCCAACGGGCAAGTGACGCAGTACGTCAGTACGGGTACTAATGGCGCTACCGACACACAGACCTTTGAGGGGGGTATCTTACGATCCTACCGAATTGTCGACGGCCAGGGGGATGTCCATGACCGCACACCATATATCAACAGCCAGGGGCTTGTCACGCAGGTCGACTTTACAAAAGGAGTCTACTTTTCCCGGTTTGCATACGATCCGGCCGGTAATCCCATCCGGGTCGAAGAGTGGCGACAGGGGAAACTGGACGCGTACACAACCAATGAATACGGGGCTAAAAGCAACCAGAAGAGCGCAACGTTTGCGCACAAAGGGCACCCTGTATTACCCGACGCATTCTGGTCTGGCGCTAATCATATGGTAAAATCTACCTATTACAGTTCTGCCAGCGGCTACAGTCAGCCTATCAAGCGGAGTGTGTCTGATTATGCGTATACGTTCGATGAGCGTGGGCTGGTAGCCAAGTGCATAAAAACTACGCGCTGGTTTTCCTTAACTGGCAGCGTATATCAGACAGACACCACTGAAGAAGTATACGGGTATCGACCATGCCAATAGATACGATGACTGACACACCGCGTCCTGCCAGGCTAAATTCACCCTGACAGGCACTTTGCAGAGCGGGTATCTTGTAAAGTGCCTGTCAGACACGTATTCGCTGCTTTACTGACAATCAAAAGCGCAGCCGTACTTGCTTATGTATGCCCGGTCGTCCCGGCATATTTCCGGTGAATGAGCCCCGCCACCAGCCCTGTCCAGCCAGTTTGGTGACTGGCACCTACCCCACGCCCGTTGTCGCCGTCGAAATACTCGTAGAACAGTACATGATCGCAGAAGTTGGGGTCCTGATTTTTAGCGTACTGCTTCAGCACGGCCCGCTGCCCGTTGGCGTCGCGTGTAAACAGTGAGATAAGTCGGTTTGCGATTTCGTCGGCAGCCGTGCGCAAACTGATCTGCTTGCCCGACCCGACCGGGTATTCGACCGTAAAGCCGTCGCCGAAGTAGTGGTAAAACGTATCCAGGCTTAGCACCATCAGGTAATTGGTCGGCATCCAGACGGGGCCGCGCCAGTTGCTGTTCCCGCCAAACAGGTCGCTGTTGCTCTCGGCGGGCGCGTAGTCAAGGCGGAAGGTGGTTCCATCGAGCGTGAAGGTGTATGGATTATCGCGGTACGCCTGCGACACCGCCCGAACGCCGTGTGGACTAAGAAATTCCTTCTCGTCCAGCATCCAGCGGAGCAGCGACTTCAACCGAAAACCGCGCAGCAGGCTCAGCAGGCGGGTTTCGTCGGCCCCCTTCTCCGTATACCGTGACACCTGATTGTAGAGGTCGGGGCGGTGACTGCGGAACCATTCCATCCGGGCCAGAAACGACGGGTTCTGCCGCAACAGATCATCATCCAGCACGTCGACGGCGAACAGCGGAATCAGCCCGACCAGCGTTCGGACTTGCATCTTCTCGACGCTTCCGTCCGACATGCGCAGTTGATCGTAGAAGAAGCGGTCCTGCTCATCCCACAGGCCTACGCCATCCTGTCCGATATGGGTCATGGCGCTGGCGATGTAGAGAAAATGGTCGAAGAATTTGGTAGCCATCTCGCCGTACACATCGTCGTGGCGGGCCAGTTCGAGGGCGATCCGCATCATGTTCAGCGCGTACATCGCCATCCAGCTCGTTCCATCGGCCTGTTCCAGATGGCTCCCGTTAGGCAATACGGCATTGCGGTCAAACACACCGATGTTGTCCAGTCCCAAAAAGCCGCCTTCGAAAATGTTGTTGCCCATTTCGTCTTTACGGTTCACCCACCAGGTGAAGTTGAGCATCAGCTTGTGAAAGATGGCACGGAGGAAGCCATGATCGGCTTCGCCGGTTGGGTGCACCTCGCGGCACAGCATAAAGACGTGCAAAGCCGCCCACGCCTGTACGGGCGGATTGACGTCGGAGAAATTCCACTCATAGGCGGGGAGCTGCCCGTTGGGATGCATGTACCATTCGTTGGTCAGCAGCATCAGTTGCTGTTTCGCCAACTCCGGATCGATCAGCGCCAGTGTCACGCAGTGAAACGACCAGTCCCAGGCGGCATACCAGGGGTACTCCCACTTGTCGGGCATGGAAATCACCCCCGCGTTGATCAGTTGCAGCCAGGTATGGTTGCGCCCGTACTTCCGCTCCGGTGGTGGTGGGGGTTGCGTTGGATCGCCGGCCAGCCAGCGCGATACGTCGTAATAGTAGAACTGTTTGCTCCAGAGCATCCCAGCAAAAGCCTGTCGCTGTACGTGCTTCTCGTCGTCGGTTGCGTTGGCGGGTTGCACAGCTGCGTAGAACAGATCAGCTTCTTTTTTTCGCTGGGCGACCAGGCCATCGAAGTCCCGAAAAGGTTCCGGCACCAGTGTGTGTACGTCGGTCGTCAGCGCGAGTCGCAACCGGACAACGGCCTGTCTACCAGCCTCGACTGTCAGTTGATAGCGGGCTGCCGCCTTTGTTCCCGTTTGTTCAGGATTAACCGTACCGGCTCCGTGAACGACATGGTCGTTGATGCCATCTTTAGGGTATGGTGTCCCATCGTGTGCGTTGTACAGCCGCGCCCGGTTCGACTCGTTTTCGCAGAACAACCAGTCAGGCTGTCCGTCGGCGTAGAGTGCGTAGTTGCCCAGTTGCTGATGCGTTGCCCGTAAAAAACCGTCCTGCCGCAGGCTAATCGTGGGGCGCTGACTCGTCACTCCATCGGAATCGTCGCCCCAGCGCCAGGTATTACGAAACCAGAGTGTTGGCAGCACGGTCAGGCTGGCACGCTCCGGTCCCCGGTTATGCACCGTCACGGTCATCAGTACATCCTGGGGCCCCGCTTTGGCGTACTCGACAAACACGTCGAAGTAACGATCCTCATCGAACAGACCCGTGTCGAGTAGTTCATACTCCGGTTCCAGGCGCGTACGCCGACGGTTTTCGGCTAGCAGTTGCTCGTAGGGGTAAGCCGCCTGCGGGTATTTGTACAGCATTCGCTGGTACGAATGCGTGGGGGTATTGTCGAGGTAATAGTATAACTCCTTGACGTCCTCGCCGTGGTTACCCTCGCCATTGGTCAGGCCGAAATAGCGTTCTTTCAGAATCGGGTCCTGCCCGTTCCAGAGCGCCAGTCCCAGACACAGTGTCTGATGATCGTCGCAGAAACCCGCGATGCCATCTTCGCCCCAACGGTAAGTATAGCTACGGGCCATATCGTGCGTGGTGAACCCCCAGGCGTCACCATTGGCGCTATAGTCTTCACGAACGGTTCCCCACTGCCGGTCCGACACGTAGGGGCCCCACTGCCGCCACGCCGGATCGTCAAGCCGTTTTTGTTCAATAGTCATGCGGTAAACCGTTTACGGTACACAGTATCCGGTTTACCGTAGATAGCCTGCGCCAGCCACCGTAAACCGAATACTGTATACCGTAAACCACTAGTATTTATCCATTATCCGAAAAACTCTCCAGCACGGTCATGCCGCCGTCGATGAAGATACTGGCCCCCGTAATGTAGTCAGACTGGTCTGATGCCAGGAAGACGGCCAGGTTACCGATATCCTGCGGTTTGCCGATGCGATTATAGGGGATCAGCGTCATCAGACTGTTATAAGCCTGTGTCGTACTCCAGGCGTCTTTATTGATTGGTGTCTGAATGGCACCGGGGCAAATGCTGTTTACGCGAATCTGCCGGTCGCCGTATTCCTGCGCCAGCGACTGCATCAGCATTTTAATAGCCCCTTTCGAGGCTGCGTAGTTGACGTGCCCCGCCCAGGGGATTTGCTCGTGGACTGAACTCATGCAGATGATCTTACCCGTCGCGCTCGACACCTCCGGCCGGGGACCCCGACGCAGAAACTCGCGAATAGCGGCACGGGCACACAGAAACTGCCCGGTCAGGTTAACATCGATAACCGTGTTCCACTGCTCAAGTGTCATGTCTTCGAACTTGGCATCCCGCTGCAAACCGGCATTGTTGACCAGGATATCGAGCGTTCCAAACTGAGCCACGATGTCGGCAAACAGCTTGGTTACTTCGTCTTCTTTACTGACATCGCACTGGGCGATAATTCCTTTTCCACCGGCCGACGTAATCTCGTCGAGCACAGCCTGAGCGGCCTCTTTCGTGCCCGCCACCGGGTAGTTAACAATTACTGTAGCGCCAGCGGCCGCCAATGATTTCGACACGCCCGCACCGATGCCGCTACTTGCTCCCGTAATCAGCGCAATCTGCCCGTCCAGTACTTTATCCATCTGTATTTATCCGTTAGTGACTACGTACTACCTACTGTTTTTGGCCTGCTTTGTTCACTACACGTTCTAACGCCAGGCTTATATCGGAGCCTATTTTACAGGTTGATTCCGATTCGCCAACCACGACAGCGAGGGAATTAATAGTGTTTCAACTGATTTACCATCGCCCGAACCGCCCTTCCCTCCCCACGAATCAGCCAATAAAACCTACCCACTCATACAGGATCAACGCATCCCTGAAAACCCACTTTTTCAAATTTTGCATTTTTCTGTGTTTTGTTTTGCTACGAAAAATACAAAGTCCTAAAAGTTAGAAATATTGGAAAAATACAATACATGCGCTATTCCAAGGGACTTATTGACTTTTTTTAATAAATGCCCTACAATGCCAATACTGAATATAAGGAAAGAAAGAACTTTCGCTAAAAGCCTGACCGTCAGGGATTGTTGACTTGCATCGAATCCGCCTTACCGCACACCTTTGTCACGGTAAAACAAAACTTTCAGACCAATGAAACAGATCCGTTTATCAATCGCTGTACTATTATCAGTACTTAGTGTAGCTGGCGCAGGAGTCGCCAAAGCTGACACCGGTTCGCTTGTTGAAGGGGTGAAAATTGCTAAGGCCGACCAAAAGAAAGTCCGCATATATACACAAGCCAACGCCCCCGTCGATGTAACGATTGCCGATGCTGATGGCAACGTGCTTTACAAAGGTGCCCTTTCTGGCAAAAAGCATTCCGCTTCGTTCGACCTCAACAGTCTGCCCGACGGTCAGTACTACCTGACAGCTGGTAACAAATCGTGGTGGCTATCGCAGGGCCTGAACATCAAGGACAACGCCCTGAACATCGAAGATCGTAACCTGCAACAAGTGGTTCAGCCAACGATCACGACCTACAACAACAACAAAGTTGAGGTTGTCATGCCCGCTAAAAACGTAGACGACGCAAATGTTGCCATCTACGATGCGCAGAACGTACTGGTACACACGGGTTCATTCTCGGGTCCGGTTGGTCGCTTCGACCTGTCTGCCCTGCCCGATGGCTCGTACACGTTCGTTGTCGGTCCTGAGCAGAAGCAGTTCGTAACCCGCGTTGGCATCAAACACTAATCGGCAATCGATTGCACCAGCCCGGCAACGGGTTCACTACACAGGAATCTGTACCCACCGGTACACAAACGCCCCCACTTTCGATTCGAAAACGGGGGCGTTTTTGCTTTACAAGCGGCTCATGTTGCAACGTGCTCAAAAGTGCCGGACCAGGAAATCGATGGCGTTTTTAACGCGGTCGGTATAAGGTGGGTACAGGAATTTCAGCGTTCCAAACTGCCGCTTCAGGATACCCCGCTGATTGGAAAACTCCTGGAAGCTGAAAAACCCGTTCGACTTACCCAGCCCGCTGTTGTTGACGCCCCCAAACGGTAGTTCGACGTGCCCGAAGTGAAGCAGTACGTCATTCACGACGGTATCGCCGGCCGACGTTCGGTCGATGATATACTGCGTATGTTGCCGATTACGGCTGTGGATATACAACGCCAGCGGCTTTTCGCGCTGATTCACAATGCGCAGCGCGTCGTCTAGTGTCCGATATGTCAGCACGGGCAGCACAGGTCCGAAGATTTCATCCTGCATGATGCGCATGTCGTCGGTGACGTTTTCCAGGAAAGTCGGTTCGATGAAGTTGTCAGCTTCGTTCGTCTGTCCACCCAGCGTAATCGTTGCCCCCTTCGTCAAGGCATCCTCAATCAGGTTTTTTATGCGTCGGAAATGGCTACGGTTCACGATCCGGGCGTAACTGTCCGACGCAGCTACCGGCTGTCCATCCGGGCTGTACATGCGGTCGAGCGTCTTTTTCATCGCGTCCATCAATGGTACTTTCACCGACGCATGCACCAACAAGTAATCCGGCGCGATGCAGGTTTGGCCGTTATTCAGGCACTTACCCCACACCAGTTGCCCGGCGGCCTGTTGCAGATCGGCCGACTCGTCGACGATAGCGGGCGATTTTCCACCCAGTTCAAGCGTTACCGACGCCAGGTGTTTGGCCGCTGCCGTCATGACGATACGCCCCACGGCTGGACTTCCCGTAAAAAAAATGTGGTTAAACGGCAGGTCGAGCAGAGCGGTCGATACGGCAGCGTCGCCCTCGAACACGGTCACTTCGTCGGGTGGGAACAACTCGGCAATCATCCCGCTGATTAGCGCAGCCGTATGCGGGGTCAGCTCGGAGGGCTTGATAATTACCACATTGCCAGCCGCCAGTGCCGATACCAGCGGGCGCATGCTCAACACGAACGGGTAGTTCCAGGGGGCAATAATCAGCACATTTCCTTTCGGCTCGTGATGAATCCGGCTCGTCGTTCCGATCATGCTCAGGGGCGTTGGCACCCGTTGCGGTTTCATCCAGCGTTTCAGGTTGCTGACCGTATGCCGGATCTCGGCGTTCAACGCCATCAGTTCACCCAGCATCACCTCCGCCGACGGTTTGCGAAAATCAGCGTACATGGCCTGCTTGATGTCGGTCTCATGCGCTACCACCCAGCGTTGAATGCGCCGGATACGCTCAATCCGTTCAGCAGCTGTCGTCAGTGCCATTCGGGGAGCGTTCCGGCGCTGTGCGTCGAACGCAGCTGTAAACGGTTCAAGATAATCCGTTGACGTAGGGGTCGTTAGCATAATCGGTCAGTCAAGCCGGACGAACCCGGCTCAGCTGGTTAAATGTAACAAAAACGCGACGAATTTGCCCATTTTGCAAATTCATTGGCGAAACAACTATCTTTAGCAAAACTTTAGTAAACCCGCTACCGAATGTCTCTCGTCAGCGAAAACATCCGCTATCTGCGTAAACTGAATGGGTTGACGCAGGAGCAATTTTCCCGAAAAATAAACATAAAGCGCTCGCTGCTGGGGGCTTACGAAGAAGGTCGGGCCAACCCCAACCAGCAAAACATGACGGCCATTGCTAAAGCGTTCAATACTACCATTGAGCTGCTGACCCGGCAAGACCTGCGTAAGCTGCGCGAAACACCCAACCTGAGCATCCCACTTGGCCAGCCAAATCGGCACAGCGAACCGGCTGTTCGCGTCGACGGGTCAAGTATTCGCTCGGATGGTAAAATCGATGCCGATTCCGACCCGTTTCAGCACCCCGATTTCCCCGATATCTTCGGCGATTCGGCCGACGATGCGCCCAAGACACCCATGCCACAGCCCTTGGCCAAGGTGCTGAATAAATATTACCAGGACACGCCCATCCGCGAAACCCGTACGGCCCCGGCTCCGCCCATCATCACGCCACCCATGCGACCGGCAGACGGACAGGCCAATGTGTCTTTTCAGGCCGCACCAGCAATGGCACCGGCAGACCCCTTGTTTGGTCGGTCGGAGTCCCGCCCGGCTCCGGCACCACAGGCACGGCCGGCAGAACTACCGACCTTCAACCGCAATTACGAAACACCAGCCGTCTCCGCCCCCACCATTCCGGTCGGATCGGGCGTCGCTATTCCGGTCGTGATGCAGGGGCAGTTTACCGAGTACCAGCAGCGGCATCAGCAGGCCGAATTCGTTCATCAACTGCCGGTCATGACACTACCTAACCTGATCGACGGTCATTACCGGGCGTTCGAAGCGGGTGCTGATTTCACGTTTCCCGGTGCCCTGCTCGTCGGTCAGTTCGTCCGCAACTGGTTCGACATTGCCGATGGCAAATTCTACGTGCTGCTGACGGCGCACCAGGGCATTTGCAGCCGCCGGGTGTATAACCAGGTAAAGATCAAAGGCTCACTGCTGCTCACCGCCGACCGGGCCGACATTCCCAATGTCGAGGTTGGCCTGAAGGACGTACTGGAAGTGTGGGATATCTGCGCCTTCGTTAGTCAGCAGTTGCCGCCACCCATGCCCAGTACCGACCGACTCCGGCAGCTCGTCGATGAACTACGGCTGGAAGTCGGGCGCTTCTAGCGCGATGCATCCGGGGAAGTAAACGGCGGGGGAACCTTTACTTACGCAGTAACCGTTCTTACCTCGATGGTGTCGTTTTATACGGACCAGCTCGTTCAGTGCCCATTTATTTATATACACTTGTAAAAAAAACAGCGTTAATACTTGTCCCGTTGCCGCTCCGACACGAGATTTGTACTGCTCTGTAGAAATACTATAGTTTGATTGGAAACAGTGGTCAGCGTGTACGATTGATCACAGAACCGGTCTTCCTTCCTCTTTTGAACGGGGTCCTGGTGTGGCTGCTCTTGCGGCTGACGTCAGGACCCTTACCCGTTTCTAGCGGGGTAGTTTGTAGCTTTGCCGCACCTATGCGTTATTTTCTTGAACTGGCCTACCGGGGTACGCACTACCACGGCTGGCAACGACAGCCTAACGGGATCAGTGTGCAGGAAGTGCTGGAAAACGCCCTGAGCACAATACTGCGCGAACCCACGGCGCTGGTCGGCAGTGGCCGGACGGATACGGGCGTGCACGCGGGGCAGCAATTCGCGCACTTCGACACCGACCTGACGTTACCGGACACACTCATCCGCTCACTGAACGGCATGACGCCCTCCGATATCGCCGTCTACGACTGTTTTCCGGTTGCGCCCGACGATCATGCCCGCTTTACGGCTACGTACCGATATTACCAATACCAGCTTTGTCGGCGGAAAGACCCCTTCCGGGCCGACCTGGCGTATCAGTTTGTGTTCCCGCTGGATGTTCCCCGTATGAACGAAGCCGCTGCTCTGCTGCTGAAACATACCGACTTCGAAAGTTTCAGCAAAGTAAAGACTGACGTCAAGACGTTTAACTGCCGTATCGATGTTGCGTACTGGGAGCAACACCCGAACGGCGATCTGACGTTTCATGTTCGGGCCGACCGTTTTCTGCGGGGTATGGTGCGGGCGCTCGTCGGCACCTTACTGGCTGTAGGACAGGGCCGTCTGTCGGTCGCGGACTTCGGCAGCATTATCGACGCTCGCGACCGGAAGCGGGCGGGCCGGGCCGCACCGGCGGAGGGCCTCTCGCTGGTGGGCGTGGGCTACCCCGACAGTGTCTTTACTCAGCGAACCACCGGACCCGCTCAGGCGTTCTGATACTAACTAACATACGCTGAATCGTGGCCGTCGCTGCGGTTCCCAAACGAGCCTTCTTTTGAAAATCGGAACAATTATTCTGGCAGCGGGCGATGCGTCGCGCATGGGCGGCAATATTAAGCAACTGCTTGTGTATAAAGGACAAACGCTGGTTCGGCGCACCGTCGAAACGGCGATAGCACTGCAAAGCGGACCCGTTGTCGTGGTGTTGGGTGCCAACCGCGATCAGATCGCGACGGAACTCCGCACGCTACCTGTTACCCTGGTCGACAATTCCGCCTGGCCAACCGGGCAAGCGTCGTCGCTTAAAACGGGGCTGGCTGCGCTCTACCTGACCCATAAGGATATCGACGCCGTACTGGTGCTGCACATCGATCAGCCGATGGTGTCGCTGGGTTTGCTCCTGCACATGCGCGAAGTGTGGCAGGACGAGGACAAAGGAATCGTGGCCTGCCGCTACGACACGCAACTAAGCGTACCGGCCCTGTTCGATCGGAAATACATCGACGAACTGCTGCAACAGAAAGACGACAAGGGCGTGAAGTGGGTGATCGGGCGGCACCGCGACGATTGTACGGAAGTCCCCTTTCAGGCGGGCGCCGTCGACCTCGACTCCCCACGCGACATCGAACTGTTCCGGCAGGCATATCTGGCCGCGTCGTCAGGCGAACTACTCTCCGACGAATAAGGTCAGCCTGCGTTACCGGTCAATTACGGTACATGGTATGAATTCCCAAACACGCATCGAAACGCTGACGTGTTTGGGGATTCGCCATTTTACAAAGGTATATTTCTGCAAGCTACGCTTTCGATTAACCTGTTATCCCAAGCGAAGAAATAAGCACCGGTCGACAGTTTTAACCATACTACCCGCCCTCTGAATGGCAGGGCTGTTAAGTTCTTGATTTGATACTATCAGAAGCCAAATTCCCTTCGGTTCATCTACCCCCCAGCCCCCTGAAGGGGGAGCGTTCCGCGAAGAAATTTCTCCCCCTTTAGGGGGCTGGGGGGTAAACAGGCTAGAACTTAACTGCCCTGAAGGGGGAGAAATTAGCACACAAACTTCTCCCCCTTCAGGGGGCGGGGGGTAAATGGGACAGAACTTAACAGTCCTTGGCCAACATCGTACAAGTAGACGGAGCAACGGGTCGAACTTATGGTTGTCGTGTCGGCTTCCGATCACGCGCAGGCCTGTACACAGACAGCCTGCTGCTATCAACGTTATTTTCGCTACCCGTAATGATTCGACGTCTCCGCCTTGATTTTCTTACTCAGCAGCTACTCTTTCTGATCGTACTGGTGTCACCGGTTAAAAAGGGCTGTGCCCAACGCGCTGCCTTGCCAACCCGCTGGACCAAAGAAGCCCTGACGGCCCCTGTTCCGTTGAATGAGTACCCACGCCCGCAACTGCGTCGGCAGCAGTGGTTATGCCTGAATGGGCTGTGGAACTATCAGGGTGGCCCAACGATAGCTTCCGCCAGGCAGCCGACGCAGGCAGTGCCCTTCCCCGCAACCGCTGAGCGTATCCGTGTTCCCTACTGCCCGGAGTCGGTGCTGTCCGGCATTCAGCGCAAGCAGGAAATCAACATGTGGTACCAACGCACTTTTACGCTCCCACAGGACTGGCGGGGCAAGCATGTCTTATTGCACTTCGAAGCCGTCGACTACCAGTCGACGGTCTTTGTCAACGGGCAGAAAGTGGGAAGCCATGCCGGTGGGTATGATCCGTTTAGTTTCGACATCACAGCCGCGCTAAAACTCGGCGCGAATAGTCTGATCGTAGCTGCCTACGACGCCAACGACGGGCGAACCCCATCGGGCAAAAACGGCCCGCGCGGGGACTACACCTTCACGTCCGGCATCTGGCAATCCGTCTGGCTGGAACCGGTCAGCGAGCAGCATATCAACGGCATCCGGCTACTGCCTGATCTGGCTGGGAAGCGACTCCGCATCGATGTCGATGCAACCACAGCGACTCCGGTGCAGGTAGCGGTTTTTGCCGACAAGAAACTGGTGACCCGCGCGCAGGGGCAGGCCGGCACGGCGTTCTACATCCCGATCGCCAACCCGAAAGCCTGGTCACCGGATTCGCCGTTCCTCTATGATCTGACCATTTCGCTGCAATCCGCCGACGGTCAACCCGTCGATCAGGTAAGCAGCTACGTTGGGATGCGGGACGTCAGCCTGGGCAAAGTCGACGGCGTGGTCCGGCCACTGCTGAACGGCAAATTTGTGATGCAACTGGGCTTGCTCGATCAGGGCTACTGGCCCGATGGTATCCTGACGGCACCCACCGAAGCGGCCCTGAAATCGGATATGGAGTTCACCAAAAAGGCGGGCTATAACCTGATTCGCAAGCACATGAAAACCGAACCCCAGCGGTTTTACTACTGGGCCGACAAGTTGGGCCTGCTGGTATGGCAGGACATGCCGGCGCTCTGGTACCCCGACGAAGACACGCTGGTCAACCGGGGAGCCTTCCGGCGCGAACTCAAAACACTAATCGACACTCATTATAACTCACCTTCGATTATCGCCTGGGTGCCGTTCAACGAAAACTGGGGTGCTTTCGACGTGCGTACCATTACCAACTGGGTCAAACAGTATGACCCCTCCCGACTCGTGAACGGTAACTCGGGCTTCAACAATAACCCTTCCTACCAGACCGCTTACGGCGACCCTAAAAACGGTGATTTTGTCGATACGCACATTTACGTCGGTCCCAACAAAGCCTCGGTGCCGGACAGCCTGCGAGCCGCTTCGCTGGGCGAATTCGGGGGCGTTGGCTTATTCGTGCGGGGGCATATGTGGCCCGTTGAGAACAACGCCTATGCCTACGAGCCAACGCAGTCGGCCCTGACGGATCGCTACGTTTTCTTACTGGATCAGGTCGAGCAATTAATGCGCTACCGGGGGCTTAGCGTGGCGATTTACACCCAGACGACGGATGTAGAGCACGAGGTCAACGGGCTGCTAACGTACGACCGGGCGGTAGAGAAGATGAACGTAAACCGGGTTCGTCAGGTCAACCAGGCCGTCATCAACGCTGGTCGTCAGCTAAACCCGCCAGCAAAGTAAACCGCCGGTGCCCAGCATCATTCGTCGTAAACAGAACGCACGGTTTATGACTTAGGTAGTCAGGTACATCCATTCGGTAAGCCCAGCGAATGCAGGACTCTTGTCGGAATTTTGCGTAGATGAGTCCGCGATGCTATTTGCAGACTCTGTCACCCCTAAATCCCCTAAAGGGGACTTTATCTACGTGCGAGTAAAGTCCCCTTTAGGGGATTTAGGGGTGACAGAGCTTAGTTAACCCGCACCAATTAAAATACTATAAGAGTAGACGAACTCAACGTATCCGTTCAAATCATGCAGAAAAAAGCACTTGTCGTTGGGGTCAGCGGCATCACGGGCGGTAATCTGGCCGAAACACTACTTGCCCACGATTGGACAGTATACGGGCTGGCCCGTACGCCCGGCACCGGTCCGGACGGACTCATTCCCGTTGCCGCCGATTTATTAAACTTGGATAGTCTGAACACGGCTCTGGCTGCGGTTAGCCCTACCCATGTGTTTATCACCAGTTGGATGCGCAACGATACCGAAGCGGAGAACATTCGGGTCAACAGCCTGATGGTCCGTAATCTGTTGACGGCTGTTTCACCGAAGAAAACCGTGCAGCATGTGGCGCTGGTCACCGGCCTGAAGCACTACCTGGGGCCGTTCGAGGCTTACGCAAAGGCGGGTACGCTGCCCCTGACACCTGTCCGGGAAGAGCATCCCCGGCTGACCATCGAAAACTTTTACTACGCACAGGAAGACGAGGTCTATGCGGCTGCCGAACGCGACGGTTTCACCTGGAGCATTCATCGGCCGCATACGGTCATCGGCAAAGCGGTAGGTAACATGATGAACATGGGCACGACCCTGGCGGTCTACGCGTCGATCTGCAAGGAAACCGGACGGTCGTTTCAGTTTCCCGGTTCGGCCGCGCAGTGGAATGGAATTTCGGACGTGACCGACGCTCGGCTTCTGGCCCAGCACATGCTGTGGGCGGCTACGACGGAAGCAGCTCACAATCAGGCTTTCAATGTGGCCAACGGCGACGTGTTCCGCTGGAACTGGCTCTGGCTGCAACTGGCCAACTGGTTCGGTATCGAAGCCAGGGGGTTCGACGGGGCCATTCGCCCGCTGGAAGCCGAGCTGGCGCACGACGGTGCGTTGTGGGCAGCCATAGCCGCCAAATACGGATTGACCGAACCGGACCTGAACCGACTGGCGTCGGCCTGGCACACCGATCTGGATTTAAGCCGCCCCATCGAAGTCATGACGGATATGGCGAAAAGCCGCAAGCTGGGCTTTACCGGCTACCAGGACACGCGCGACTCGTTTGTCGACCTGTTTACCCGGCTTCGGGCGGAGCGCTTGATTCCGTAAGGGCCGTATAGCCGGCCTATTCGCCAGGTGTAAGCCCGGCTTTGCACTTGACCACTTGCACCGCAGCTCACGGCAACCGAACCACCAGTTGCGGGTTCAGCACGACGCGTTGAAAATCGTCCGCCGATGCGCCACTCGACGGGTCGTTCAGGGACAGCAGAATCTCGACGGCTTTGTGGCCGATCTGATACGGGTGCTGCTCGACGGAGGCCAGGGGCGACTGATCCATGTAGGCCGTCAGCGGCAGGTTGGCGAAGCTGACGAACGAAATATCCTCGTTGATCCGTAGTCCCTGCCGGCGACAGACCTGCATGGCGTCGAGGGCCACGTAATCGTTGAAGGCCAGCACAGCGTCCGGGCGATGGGCTGATTCGATCAGTTGCGTCATCTTTCGACTGGTGTCGTCGGTTGTCAGGTCGACCCGCTTGACGAGGGCGTTTTCGACGGGCAGCTTCTCTTCGATCAACGCCCGAATGTAGCCTCGGTACCGGTCTTCGCTGGCGACCAGCGGATACGGGCCGTTCAACAGCGCAATCCGCCGGAATCCCTGCCCCGACAGCCACTTCGTCGCGTCGTAGGCCCCTTTCTCCATATCGCAGCCCACCTGATGGGTGTTGATGTGGGGCGGAATCCGATCGAACAGTACAAGCGGGACGCCCCGGTCGATCAGGTGCTGAATATGTCCGAACTGCTGCGACTCTTTCGCCACCGACAGCATTACCCCGTCGACCTGGTTGCGGGTCAGCATCGATAGTATCTGCTGCTCCCGTTCGTAGGAGTCGTGCGACTGATACAGCGCCACGCTGTAGTGATGCTGAAACGCCAGTTCCTCGACACCATTAACGACTTCCGAGAAGAAATTCTCCCGAATCTCCGGCAGCACCATGGCGAAGACGCTCGTTTTCCCGCTGCGCAGGTTGCGTGCTGTCTGGCTGGGCGTGTAGTGCAACTGAGCCGCCAGTTCACGCACGGCATCGCGCGTTTTCTGCCCGATGCGCGGGTTGTCCTGTAGCGCCCTCGACACCGTCGACGGCGACACCTTTAATTGACGGGCAATTGCTTTGATGGTTGTCATTTCTTTTATAAGACGAGCCAGTCTCCTCTTTAAGCTACGCAAAATACGGCAAATGGCGAAATTAGTTTCGGTTTTAGACAAACGTTTGCGCACGGCAGGACAATCGTTTGCACACAGTGAGCGGCACGATTTTACGAAGAATGGGTCGGTTCCAGCCTTTACGAGCGTCGCCTACGGACCTACTTTTAAGTATTCGTTAATCACCTGTACCAGGCCAGATCAACCGCTCGGCTAGTCCAACCCTACGAACGCTCATGACCCCTACTACCCGTCGTTCTTTTCTAAAAACAGCCGCTGTCGGCAGTGCAGCCGCATCGCTCCTGCCGTCTTTCGTCACGTCAACCCTGGCCCACGATCAGCCACCGATGCTCGCTACGGTCCGGCTGGCCTTTATCGGACTTGGCCTGCGCGGGCGAAGTCATTTGCAACAGGCCCTGTACCGCCCGGACGTTGAGGTAGTTGCCCTGTGCGACATTTCCGACGACGCCATCGCCCGTGCCAATGCAATGATTGCAAAGGCCGGTCGAAAAGCACCCGCCACCTACAGCAAAGGCGATAAAGCGTTCGAACAGATGCTGAAACGCGACGACATCGACGGTGTGGTGATTGCTACGCCCTGGGAATGGCACGTACCGATGGCCGTGGCGACGATGAAAGCGGGTAAATACGCCGGACTGGAAGTATCGGCTACGGTTACGCTCAAGGAATCCTGGGATCTGGTCGACACCTACGAGAAGACCAAATCGCACTGCATGATTCTGGAAAACGTCTGCTACCGACGCGACGTGATGGCCATTCTCAACATGGTTCGTCAGGGAATGTTCGGCGAGATGACCTACGCCCACTGCGGCTATGAACACGACTTGCGCAACATCAAATTCAACGACGGCAAGGGCCACGGTGTCGGCGCGGAATTCGGCAAAGGTGCTTTCTCGGAAGCCAGCTGGCGCACGCAGCACTCCGTCGACCGCAACGGCGACCTCTACCCAACGCACGGGCTGGGGCCGGTCGCTCACTGGCTTAACATCAACCGGGGCAATCAGTTTGTGCGGCTCACCAGCATGGCTACCAAAAGCCGGGGGCTGCACAAGTACGTCGTCGATCATGGTGGCGAAAACCACCCCAATGCCAAGGTCAATTTCAAACTCGGCGACGTCGTCACGACGATGGTTGAATGCGCCAACGGGGAAAACATCGTGATTATCCACGACACCAACTCGCCCCGCCCCTACTCGCTGGGCTTCAGGGCGCAGGGTACCGAAGGCATCTGGATGGACGACAATGATATGATCTATCTGGAGGGAAAAAGTCCCAAGCCGCATACGTGGGAACCGTTTGCACCTTATCAGGAAAAATACGACCACCCGCTCTGGAAGCAGCACGCGCAGACGGCCCAGAACGCCGGTCACGGAGGCATCGATTTCTTTGTGCTGCGTGGCTTTATCGAAGCGATCAAAAACCAGACAGCGCCACCGATGGACGTGTACGATGCTGCGGCCTGGAGCGCCATCAGCCCCCTGTCGGAAGAAAGCATCGCCAAAGGCAGCAAGCCCGTCGACATCCCCGATTTCACGCGCGGCAAGTGGAAAACCAATAAGCCGATCTTTGGCCTGAACGACGTCTATTAGTCGCTGCCACTTCGCACTAATTCGGTAAGCAGCAAGGCGAATCCACGCCTTGCCTGCGATAGCTATGCCCAGCGTGGATTCGCCCAGCGTGGACTCGCCCAGCGTGGATTCGTCTATGTCCTCATGGCATAACCCATGTAACAGTTATCCCCCGGTCTGCCACCGTGGCGCGGTGGCAGACCGGGGAGTCAGTATCCAGCTACCCAACAGTTTATTTCTCTCCTGTATAAACCGACACCACTATGAATCAAACTTGTCTACAAGCAGTATCCATCGGTAGCGCGTCAGCACGTTGGTTGTGGCTGGCCATGTTGCTGTTCGTCACCCTGACCGGGCGGGCACAAGCCCCGATTTCCGTCAGCGGGCAGGTTACCGATGCCGAAAACGGACTAGGTATCCCCGGCGTCAACGTCGTCGTCAAGGGACAAACGCGCGGCACCACGACGGATGGCAACGGCCGCTATCAGTTATCCGTCAGCGATGCCAGCGCCGTGCTGGTGTACAGCTCGGTCGGGTACGTATCGCAGGACGTAACGGTGGGCAATCAGACGTCGATCAGCATCCGGCTGGTCAGCGACAACAAAAGCCTGAACGAAGTGGTGGTCATGGGCTATACGACGACGACCCAGAAGAACCTGACCGGCTCCGCCCAGGCGATATCGGCCAAAGAGCTGAAAGACGTGACGACGAACAACCTGGGGCAGCTATTACAGGGTAAAGCGGCCGGGGTCTTCGTGGGAAACACATCGGGCGACCCCCGGTCAGCACCCAAAGTACTTATCCGGGGCGTCGGTACGCTGACGGCCAGTTCGAACCCGCTGTACGTAGTCGACGGCGTCATCGGCGGTATCCCGAACCCCAGCGACATCGAAACGATCACGGTGCTGAAAGATGCGTCGGCCACGGCCCTGTACGGCGCACGGGCGTCCAACGGGGTTATCGTCGTGACTACAAAACGGGGTACGTCCGGCAAACCGCAAATCACAGCCCGATTCAACAAAGGTGTCGGCTACCTGAGCCTGGGCAATTTCGGGCTGTTGAATGGGACGCAGTTGTATGACCTGCAACGGGCTGTTTTCCAGCGCGACCGCCCCACCGCCGACGTCAACACCTACCTGCCCACGCCCGAGACCAATGCCAACACCAACTGGTTCGATCAGGCGTTCCACCCGGCGGGCAACACCCTGGCCGAACTCAGCGCAGCCGGTGGCAGCGACAAAACCCGCTTTTTTCTGAGCGGTAACTACTATCAGGAAGACGGCATTCTGCGGGGCACCGGCCTGAATCGATTCGGGCTACGACTCAACTTCAGCCACAGCCTGAGCGAGAAACTGCGGATCAGCCTGAACACCGCCGGGACCGTGACGCGGGGGTACGACAACAGCAACGGCTCGCTGTACGGCGCGTATACCTACCTGCCCTACGACGATCCGTATTACAACGGCGCGCCCTATAACCCCATCACGGGGGCCAAGCGGTGGTACGGTCGCGACAACGCAAACTTCATTTATAACCAGCAGTTCAACACGTTCAAGGAGAACACGCTGGCTGGCGACGCGTTGCTGAAAATCGAGTACGACCTGCTGCCCTGGCTCTCTTTTTCGACGACCAACCGGGCGCAGACCACCATCTACGGCAGCGAGAGCAACCAGGATTTGCGGGGCAACGCGGCTGCCGACGTGCTGGGCCGACTCACCGACTTTAGCAGCAACACCTACAATCTGCTGACCTCGAATCTGTTCAAGTTCCGGCGTAGCTTCGGCAACGGCCACAGCCTCGACGGACTGGCGGGCTACGAATACCAGACGTATTACTACGAATCGCTCGGCGCAACGGGTAAGGGCATTTTCTCCGGGCTGAACATCCTGGACGCTACCTCGCAGCCCGAAAGCATCAACGGTACCAAGACCGACAATGCGTTTCAGTCGTACCTGTTTCAGGCCAACTATGGCTACAACGAAAAGTACCTCGTCACGACCTCGTTCCGGCGCGACGGCTCGTCAAAGTTCGGCCGCGACCGAAAATACGGCAACTTCTACGCCGTGGGCCTGACCTGGATTGCGTCCAACGAAGCCTTCCTGCGCAACAACGCGACGATCAACAACCTGAAAGTCCGGCTCAGCTACGGCACCACGGGCAACGCCGACGGGATCAGCGACTATGCCGCGCAGGGCCTGTACAGCCTGACGGGGCAGTACGCGGGCGTCCCATCGGCCATGCCGACCCGCATCGAAAACCCCAACCTGTCGTGGGAAATATCCAGAAACACCAATATCGGCGTCGACGCGACGCTCTGGAATCGGCTCAACGTATCCGTCGATGCGTATAACCGCCTGACCGACAACCTCCTGTTCAACCGGCCGTTGCAGGGCACCAGCGGCTACGCCTTTATCACCGAGAACGTTGGTGCGGTGCGGAATCAGGGGCTGGAAGTAGTACTGTCGGGCGATCTTGTGCAAAACAACGCGTTTGCCTGGCGTGCCGAGGTCAACGCCGGTCTCAACCGCAACAAGGTGACGGCGTTGTACGGCGACCGGACGTTCGTCGCCAATGGGCAGCGTCCGTTTGCGCTCGACATGCCCCTCAACAGCTGGTACCTCCGGCGCTGGGAAGGCGTCGATCCGGCGACCGGCGACCCGCTCTGGCAGAAGCTCAACGCCGACGGCAGCGCCACGACGACCAACAACTACAACGAGGCCACATTGCAGTTTATCGGCAGCAACGCCAACCCGAAACTGTTCGGCGGTATCCGGCAGGTGCTGAGCTGGAAGGGCTTCGAGCTGAACGGATTCTTTACCTACGCGGCCGGGGTCACGCTCTACAACGGCGACCGGAACCTGTTCGACAACGACGGTGCCTACGATCGCTACAACCTGATGGCGCTGCAACCCAGCTGGAGCCGTTGGGAAAAGCCCGGTGACATCGCCACGCATCCAAAGTACGTCATCGGTGGCAACAAGAATGCGCAGCGCCCCTCGTCACGTTTTCTCGAAAATGGCAATTACCTGCGTCTGCGCAACGTCACGCTCAGCTATGATCTGCCGAAGACCCTGATTAGCCGAGCCAAACTGAGCAACGTACGGCTGTCAGCCTCCGCCGATAACCTGTTTACCATCACGAAATTCTCCGGCATCGATCCCGACGTATCGGAGACCGGCGATGTCGGTACAAAGTATCCGTTCAGCCGAAAGTTCGTTTTTGGTGTTCAACTCAACTTCTAAGCCGCCCCTGTCCATGAAACCGTTCTTTTTTCGCGCTACCGTATTGAGTCTGACCCTGCTGGCGTCGGCCTGTAGCATCGACAAAACGCCGTACAACGGCCTGCCCGAAGACGCCATCCTGCAAAACGCACAGGGCCTGCGAGCCGCCACGGATGGCAACTACGCGTTCATCAAAGACGCCGACTACACCCGGAATCTGTTTATTATGAACGAGTATCCGGGCGACAACATCACGCTGAGCGGCACCACCACCGACCCACTCTTTCTGACCTATACCTACCGCCATACCACCGATCAGGGCAATACGCTGGCGATCTACCGAAAAGGCTATCAGGCCATTATCGGCTGCAACAAGGTCATCAGCGCCATTCAGGAAGGCAGCTCGAAAGAGCTGGATCAGTTGCTGGGCGAAAACCTGTTTATACGGGCGATGGTCCACTTCGATCTGGTCCGGTTGTTTGGCCGCCCGTATACGCAAAGCCCCGAAACGAATCTGGGCATCCCGATCAAGACCGATACCAAAGCCGACGATAACGCCAGCCGGGCCACGGTGAAAGAGGTGTACGCCTTCGTTGTCAGCGAGCTACAGCGGTCGGCCAAGCTGATGACCACGGTGCGCACCAACAGCTACGCCAGTCCGGCAGCGGCCAATGCCCTGCTCTCGCGGGTATATCTGTACATGAACGACAACGCCAACGCCATTACCTACGCCAATCTGGTCATTGCCGACGGTCGCTATACGCTCGCCACCCCGACGCAGGTGGGCGATTTTTACACGATCGACAACGAGCAGAACCGGGAAATCATCTACGCCATCAAGCACACGCTGAAAGACGATCGCACCTGGAGTTCACTGGGGTCGATGTATTACACCTCGCCGGGGGGCGTGGGCTATGGCGAGGTCTACGCGTCGCAGGCCTATCAGGACCTCGTCAACACGTTCACGAACGATAAGCGCCGGTCGTTCCTGGTCCGAAAACTAACCTCGACGGGTGCCCAGGAGCGCCGGAACAACATCGATAAGGTATACATCACCAAGTTCTCGAATCAGGGCGGTTTGCCTACCTTGAGTTCACCCGTCGTGCTGCGGCTGGCGGAAGTATACCTCAACCGGGCCGAAGCGTACGCCAAAACCGGCGAAGCCACCAAAGCCATCGCCGACGTCAACCTGATCCGGCAGCGGGCCGGCCTGACAGGCTCCGAACTGTATGCTACTTCCGACCTGAAAGGACTACCGTCGGTACTCGACGTCGTACTCCAGGAACGGCGAATCGAGCTGGCCTTTGAAGGGCACCGCCCGTACGACCTGTTCCGCAACAACCGGAGTCTGGTGCGGAATTATCCGGGTTTCCACAACACGACCGATGGTCAGCAAACCGTCCCCGCCACCGACAAGCAGGTCGTTCACCTGATCCCCGAATCGGAGATCGTGCTGAATAAGAACCTACAGCAGAATCCGTTGTGATGGTTAGCATGGTTGATGACTTGTAGTGGTGTCAGGTCCCCGACCTGACACCACTACAAGTCATCAACCATGCTTCGCCCGGAAACGTGTCAGGTCCCCGACCTGACACCACTGCACACTAAATTAAATCACTTCGTGCAGGCGGGGAAGGTGTATGCGACATACTCGACCGCCCCTATCCGTCAACCAACTCACTCCTAAACGTTCGTTCACAATCCCATGACCCTACTCAACTGGCTGTGTTTATTCAGCGTAAGTCTGCTTGCCTGCCGATCGGCATCCGCACCACCGCAGGAACCGATTCGGCACGGGGCCAACGCGGTCCGTATACCGGTCGGTGGCAATAGCTGGATAACAACGTCGTCGCAGGGGCCCGCAACAGCCGCAATCACGAAAGAAGGGGTAAAAAACTGGACCGCTCAGGCCGACACGCTCACCACCTACGTTCGGCTGGCCAAGCCGGGTACGCTGACGCTGTCGGCCATGCTGCGCGTGCCCACCGGCACAAGCCGACTGCGCATACTCGTCGCCAGTCAGGCCAAAGACGTGACGGTTTCAGGAGCTACACCGGCAGATCAGCCTTTGGGTCAATGGTCGATTGCGCAGGCGGGTTACGTGGCCATCCGCATCGTGGGTGTCAGCAAAACCGGTTCTACCTACGCAGAAATCACGGATATCGGTATTCGTGGTGAACCCGTCGACGACAGCGCGGCCTTTGTCCGCTCCGACGAAGGTAACTTTTTCTACTGGGGTCGGCGGGGGCCGTCGGTTCATCTGCGCTACCCCATCCCGGAAGGCGTCGAGGCCGAGTGGTTTTACAATGAAATTACGGTTCCCCGAGGCAGCGACGTCATCGGCTCGTATTACATGGCCAACGGCTTCGGCGAAGGCTATTTCGGGATGCAGGTCAACTCCGCGACGGAGCGCCGGGTGCTGTTTTCTGTCTGGAGCCCTTATCAGACCGACGACCCATCCAGCATTCCCGCCGAGCAGCGCATTCGGCTTGACCGGAAAGGGGCCAACGTAACAACCAACGACTTCGGCAATGAGGGGTCGGGCGGACAGAGTTACCTGCGCTACAACTGGGTGGCCGGACAAACCTATCAGTTTTTGCTGCGCGGTCATCCCGTAGCGGATGGCTATACGGCTTACACCGCTTATTTCAAGGCCGCCAACGAATCCAGCTGGCAATTGATCGCCAGTTTTCGGCGACCCAAAACGACGACTTATTTAAAGTCGCTGTACTCGTTTCTGGAAAACTTCATCCCGGAAACGGGTAACCGGACGCGGGAAGTCAACTTTTCGAATCAATGGATACGCGCGACGGATGGTACCTGGCACGAACTGACCAACGCCCAGTTTACAGCCGATAATACGGCCCGAAAAGGGTATCGGATGGATTATGCCGGTGGGTCCGACGGACAGCGGTTTTTCCTGCGCAACTGCGGCTTTTTCAGCGCGTATACGCTCATCGGCACATCCTTCTCCCGATCCCACCAGCCGAAAGCGCCGGCTATCGATATCAACGCGTTGCCTTAACCTGAGCCAACCAACGGGCTCACTCTCGACAGTATGACAAACCACAGAATTACGGCGTCCACCCCCGGTCGAATCTGCCTGTTCGGCGAACATCAGGACTACCTGGGCTTGCCCGTCATTGCCGCAGCGATCTCCTGTCGCATTCAGCTGACGGCCGGGCGTAGCAGTCGCCCACTTATCAACCTCAACCTGCCCGACATAAATAGCCGGGAGCAGTTTAGCCTGAGAAGTCAGCCCCTTGCCTACGCCCGCGACCGCGACTATTTCCGCAGCGCCGTTAACGTACTGCTGCGGAACGGATTCCGGTTTAGCAACGGTATCGACGGGGAGGTTCGGGGTACGATTCCCATCAATGCGGGTACGTCCAGCTCGTCGGCGCTGCTGGTTTCCTGGCTCAACATACTCAGCCAACTGGCCGACAATCCGCAGCCTTTACCGGCCATGCGGCTGGCCGAACTGGCTTATCAGGCAGAGGTGCTGGAGTTTGGCGAGCCCGGCGGTATGATGGATCATTACTCCACGGCCGTTGGTGGCGTCATTTATCTGGAGTCACAACCCGCGATCCGGCTGGAAACCTACCATCCGCCCCTCGGCACGTTCGTACTTGGCAACTCGCGGGAACCCAAAGACACCATCGGCATCCTGGGCCGGGTAAAACACGGTATGCTGCGACTGGCCAGTCAGCTGACAGCGCAGGACCCGGCCTTTTCGCTCCACACGACCCCGGCTGAGCACAGTTCGTCGTATAAAAACCAGCTCACCAGCGACGAATACGTCCTGCTACAGGGCACACTGGCCAACCGGGACATTCTCCGCCGGGCGCTGACGATGCTTCGTTCCGCCGACCCGGCCTCCTTCGACAATGCGGCATTTGGGCAGTTGCTGACCGATCATCACCGGTACCTGCGCGACGCTCAGCGGATTTCCACGCCCAAGATCGACCGGATGCTCGACGCAGCTTTAGGAGCGGGGGCACTGGGGGGCAAAATCAACGGTTCCGGTGGCGGTGGCTGCATGTTTGCCTACGCCCCCAACAAGGCTGAACAGGTTGCCGAAGCCATCGAACGCGCTGGTGGGCAGGCCTACATCGTCTCCGTCGACACCGGAACCACGCTCCGGGCGCATACCCCGCCCCTGCGCGAACCGATGTATTAACTGCTGAACTCTAGTCAGTTGAGCAGTTGCCTAGTCACGATTTACAACAAACATAGACTTACAGAAGCGTTGCCCGATGATAACTGTGCTACTCCGGCTACGTTCCAAAGGAAAGCCATTTAGTAATGCATGGCGGTGTTGAATCGAGTAGGTTGCGCCACAACCACTGCGCTACGTAGTCATCGTGAAGCGTTCGTAGATAGTTGTTATGATCACCTCTTTCACACCGGTCCGTGTATAGACACGTCGTTTGTTACGCAACCGCAACCGATCTTTTTCTTCAACAAAAACTGACTCAGGTTTAACCCACCGAATCTTGCTGGCTTTGTCATTGGCGGTTACCAGGATCTGGCTTAGATCAGGCGTGAATGAGAACGAATAAGGCACTCCCTGTTGCGCATAATGCACGGATCGAGTTGCATTATAACTCAGTGTATCGAACCCGTTCCATTGCTGATCAAGCCCAGTATAGCTATTGACGTATTGTTCAGGCCAGAACTGCGTAAATAGAAATACCGAACGGTCAGTGTATTTAACGCGCAACTCTAAAAAGGCGTCATAGTTAGTCAATTCCACAATCTCCTTGAGCAAATTAGTCGACGAGGCCCCGTCAAAATTAATGTCAAGTGGTTCACTACTGGTTGAGCTGACTACTCGGTATTTACCATGGAAGCGTTGATAAAGCGCTTCCACGTCCTCTTGAGGATTGACTGCTGGCTTGTTGTTACATCCAATAAGGCCCAGGCTTACCACTAATCCTAAAGTGAAGAAAGTTTTCATACGTTGTTTTTTAGTCTAATTTATTCATTTATCCAATCAATTGAGCTTGATCTATTCTATGTAGTCGCTATGTATCATTAAAAGCTCTTCTCACTGCCGGGTTATCCTCATGGTGCGCAAAAAAATGCACCCCGACACCGGGCATAGGGTATCCCGGCTTACAAGCGTTAGCGCGTTACCCGGTACTGCTCCTTCGAACCGATGGGTATACATACGTGGTACCCCGTCACAGGTTGCATTGGTCGTTTGGTTCAGACGGACGGTGTTATCCGTTATGATGCCAGTCAACCGATCAGTTGATTTATTCTGACCATGCGTTCGCGTGATTGTGGCTGTAACGGCACTGCTGGTTACCGTAAACGTGGCTGTAGTGCTGGGCGTTGTTCCCACCCAACGGCAAGGACCGATTTGCTGGGTTTAGTAGTCTCCAGTCCAATTTCCGCTCAAATCATTGTTCATAATCGGAGCCGGATCAGATTTACAGCTTGCCAGACTGCACCAGAGTAAGCCGACGCGTAGTAGCGTAGCGTGGTTCATAGGATTAGTTGATTATGGTGTGGTAATGAACGATAAGCATCCTTTTCAGGCCGGCATCACAGATTCCACCAGTACGTCCATTTGATGACCAGCGCCCGGTTCTTCACCGACAGGAAGCCCGGCACGTCCTGCCCAAACTGCGCCGAGCCCGCCAGGTAGTTGTCGGTGTACACGATGAACAGGTCGGAAGCGGGTTTGTAGCGCCACTGTAGCCGGGCGTTGACGTTCATGTTCTGCTGCTGCTCGTTGTACTGCACGAAGGTGGTGGCATACAGGGTGTTACTCAGCGTCAGGTCGAAGCGCGGCCCCACCAGCCAGAACGTGGTACGTCCCCAGGGCTGCGGCAGATTGATCGCGTTGTAGCTGGCACTAACCGCCAGACTCACGTACGGCTGAAAGCGGTACCCTGCATCAGCGGTTACGTTTAGTCGGGTACCGTTGGCATAGTACCCGCCGTAGCGCGTTGCCAGCCCGTAGGTAAACAACCGCTGGGGTTGCGAATCGAAGTCGGTGCCCCAGGCCGTCCAGCGGTGTTCGGTCCCCGTCGCCAGCGTCGGTCGGCCGGAGTTGGTTGGGTCGAAGGGTTGCAGCAGCCGGACGTAATCGGTGGCCGCCCAGGCGGTGAAAACGCTTTTAGAGCGAAACGTCACCGTATACGATAGCACACTTTCGTTATCGCTTTGCCGCCCGGCCGGGTCGAAGAAGTAGGTACTGTTGGCCGTTGGCCCGTGACTCAGCACCGACCCACCGACGGGTAAAAAGGTGTAGCCCAGTGTACCGATTCCGCGTTCATACCCCCGCCTTGGCACGTAGCCCGCTTCGGCCGTGTAGTTCTGACCGACCGCTTCCAGTTGCGCCCCGATCAGCCATCGCCGGCTGAAGTATTGCAGGTTAGCGGCATACACGGCATTATCGCCCTGCGTCGACGCAGCGGTGGTGCTGCCGGGTGTGGGCGGTGCGTTGAAGGAGCGGATATACAGGGCTTTCCCCGACCACAGGTTATTGGCCGACGCCAGGTTGTACTCGATACCCAGATTGCGGTTGTACTGACTATACACGGGAACCCCGGACGGCGTCCCACCGGAACCGGGTTGCACGGTGGGTTCCTGGTAGCCGATCGATTCTTTGTTGACAAACAGCATACCTATGTTGGAGCGGGCAAATACACGCCGTTGCAGGGCCAGTACCGCAAAATTCTGGACGGGTAAGCCCGTTTCGGGTACCGCGCCGGTCTGCATGTCCAGCACGCCCAGCCGCCAGTCTTTATTGAGTTTTCCGCTCAGTCGCGCGCCAAACCGAATCGGTACGCCACCCAGCCCGATACGCCGACTGAAAAACGGCCGGATGGTTGAATAACCGAAGTTGGCAAACTGATCGCCGTTCTCCAGAAAAAACTGCCGCCGTTCGGGGAAAAATAGTTCGTACCGATCCAGATTCGTCACCTGCTGATCGACGTCGACCTGCGAAAAATCCGGGTTTACCGTCAGGTCCAGGTTCAGCGATGAGGTCAGCGCTACTTTCGCGTCAAGCCCGGCGCTGAAGCGGCTGCTGGTCGGTGCCGTCGTCTGGTAATCGTGGGCCATACCACCCAGCACATACGGAATCAGCGAGATATTCGGGCCGGGCTGCGGTGGCGGCTGATCCCAGACCAGCGTACCGGTCAGGGCCAGCGATGCCGTCGGAAACTGGCGTTGAATGGGCGTCCACGACGACTTCTCCGTTGTCTTCAGATCGAGCCGGCTGAAGTTGATTCCCCAGCGGGAGATACCTTTTTTGTAGCGCAGCGTTTTGAACGGAATCGCCAGCTCGACCACGTAGCGATCGGGGTAGTTACGCACGACCGATGTCCACTTGTTGTCCCAGCTCAGGTTGGCTTTACCGCCTTCGTAGAGCAGCCCGTCCCACTGCGCCCCGGCCGCATTGACCCCAAACGTGAACCCGTTGGTCTGATCGTCGAAGGTGTCGATGAAGAAGATAAAATTGTCGTTTTTACCGAACGACCAGTCGCGCCGTAACGACTCAACAATGTACGGGACAGCCGAAGCCGCGTTCGGTACGGTACCCAGTAGGCAAACCGCACTCAGGTAGACGGCCTGATCGTCGTAGGTCATCCGCACCTCCGTCCGCACATTCGCCCGACTGGTATCGGCCGGCAACACCATCCAGAAATTGGTCGCTACGTCAGCCGTCTGCCAGACGGGTTCATCGAGTGTTCCATCAACGACAACCGGCGACGTAGCCCGGCTGATACGGAGCTGGTAGCCTTCATTCTTTTTCTGGGCCATGCCCACTGACTGCCCGATCAGCAGCCAGATTACCACCACACGCAGGTAAACGTTCACCAAACAAGTCCGACTAGATACAGCCGGAAAAGCCTGTTTTTGCCCGTAGCTACTACTGTGCGAACACGTGTTTTTACCTGGCAACTAACTTACCCTAGCTATCAACTAGATAACGACAATATCGGGCCTCATCCGTGGCCATCCCCTAATTGATACATTCTGGTATAAACTGGCAACAAACCAAGCCTGACGAATACGCGACACCCACTGTCTCTACGGTCTGCACAGCGACGATTACCCCTTATCCGGCTTAAGCGGCCATGTTAACCTTTTCATTATTTTGTGTTTATTTTGCACCTCGTCAAGTACAACTACGTACTAAACCCATATCCATGGCTGATTATCTGACCAACGATCCTGACTTATGGAACGCCTTCCGGCGGGGCAATGAGCAGGCGTTTGCGCAGATATACCGGCATTACGTCAAGGTGCTGTACCGCTACGGGCTGAAGATCACCCCCGATACGGCGCTCATCGAAGACTGCATACAGGATTTATTTATCGAACTATGGGATAGCCGGGCCCGGCTGAGCGAGACGGATTCGATCAAGTTTTACCTGTTCCGGGTGATGCGTCGAAAGATGTACAAGCGCCTTACGCAGCAATCTGCCACGCCATACGCGTCGCTGGACGTAGCCGATGCGCTCACGGTCGATTCGTTTGAAAGCATTTTGATCCACGATCAGGAAGCGGCTACTTATAAAGATCGGCTTCACCAGGCTCTGACCCTGTTGCCGGTTCGTCAGCGGGAAGCGATCAACCTGCGTTTTTTCCACGGCTTCAGCTACGAACAGGTAGCTGACATTATGGACATCAACCTGCAATCGGTCCATAATACCATTCAGAAAGCCATGAAATTGTTGCGCGCCCACCTGGCTACCTTCGTGCTGCTTGCGCTGACGAGTCTTTTTTAACTTTTTCAATAAAAACTTTCGTTTTGTGGGGTAGTGAATGACAAATAGGCGCATTAGCTAGGTGACGGGCTTACCCAGTTGACCGAATCAATGAACTATTTATCCTTCGAGCCGGAAGATTTTGCCGCCGACGCCTTCTTTATCCGCTGGGTCCGTGAGCCCGACGAGGAAACGGAGACGTACTGGCAGGACTGGCTACAGACGTACCCCTACAAGGTGCAGGATGTAGCCCTGGCTCGCCAGCTTGTTCTGCTACTGGCGACGGATACCGATGCGGACCCGAGCGAGTCGGCCATCCGGACGATGTGGCAGCGCATTCAGGATCGTAAGCAAAGCGATCCGGTTATCATCGAGCACCCCGCCCGGCGATCCTGGTTCTTGGGTATCAGCCGGGTTGCCGCCGTCGTCGCCCTGCTGGTACTGGCCGCCGGCGGGTTTTATGGCTGGCAACGGCGCATGGTAACGTACGAAACGGCGTACGGCGAATCCCAGCGTATCAAACTCCCCGATGGCTCGTTCGTTGATCTAAACGCGCATTCGATCCTGACGATGCGTGCCAACTGGCCAGACGGGGCTAGCCGGGAAGTGTGGCTCGACGGGGAAGCGTTTTTTACTGTTTCCAAGAAACAGCAACAGGGTAGACCCATCAAGTTCACTGTTCACACAAGCGATCTCGACATTAACGTAAAAGGGACGCAGTTCGACGTAAGCACCCGGAAGCAACAAACCAAAGTTGTGCTGAGCGAAGGCAGTATCCAACTGCGCCTGAACGAACGATCGGGCAACCAATCGCTCCAGATGAAACCCGGTGACGCCGTCGTTTTTTCGAAAGAAAAGCAACGACTGGCCGTCGATCATCTGGCCAATCCGCAAGCCAGTCATTCGTGGATCAGCAGCCGCTGGACGCTGGACGATACCAGTTTGGGGGAAGTAGCCACCATGATTGAGGAAACGTACGGTGTACCAGTCTCGTTTGCAGACGATGCACTGATGAAGCTAACGGTAACGGGTATAATCCCGACCAACAGTCTACCCGATTTACTGAATACGCTGGAAAGCATCCTGTTCATTAAAATCGATCGGCAATCCAATCGGCTGATCGTCCGCGCCATGCCTTAACGATAGCATCCCCCAATATATATACCCCTTAATCAAGTAACATGAAAAAGACTTACTTCTTCATGGGTGGCTTGTTGTGCCTGGTCACAACGCTGACTCCTGAACCCTGCCTGTCGCAAACACTGGCTATGGCCCGGATTCAGCAAGCAACACCCCCTACGTCCCGCAGCGACTACCGAACGGTGTATCAGATTCTGAAAGAACTGGAAACGAAGCATTCCATCTTCTTCATGTTTCACAACGACAAGATCAAAACCATGCAGATTCGCTTTCAGCCGTTACCGGCTGAGAGCATCCAAAAAACGCTGGACCGGGTACTGAAAGCCAACGGTCTCAATTACAAGCAACACGGAAACATCTTCGCCATTTTCCCGACGAACGAGAGCGGCAAAAGCATTCGGCAGTTCAAACAGAAAGTAACGGCTATTCCGGCCGGTGACCTTGATCAAACGGGTAGTACCGCCACTGACCCGATCTCGGCTTCACTCCCGATTGCGACTGGCCAACAGCAGGCCGATATTACCATAACAGGGGTGGTGAAAAGTGAAACCGGAGAAGGCTTGCCGGGCGTTAGCGTCGTCATTAAGAACACGACCCGGGGAGCGACAACCGACGCCGATGGAAAATACAGCCTGGCCGTTCCCGAAGGCGCAGCGACGACACTGGTTTTTTCGTTTGTCGGCTATCTGAGTCAGGAGGTAACAGTGGGCAACCGGCGCTCTGTCGATATTCAGCTCGTTCCCGACCAGAAATCGCTGGAGGAAGTGGTTGTCGTTGGCTTCGGCACGCAGAAGAAAGTAAACCTGACCGGCTCCGTATCAACCGTTTCGGCCAAAGAAATTGAAAACCGGCCCATTACGCAGGCATCGCAGGCCCTGGCGGGTCTGGTGACCGGCGTGGTCGTATCGCAGGGACTTGGTCAACCGGGTAACGATGCTGCTGCGATTACGATCCGGGGTATCGGGTCGTACGGTGCGGGGGGCGGGCCGTTGATTCTGGTCGATGGGCTGGCTACGTCGATCAACGACGTTGACCCCAACAACATCAAAAGCGTTTCGGTGCTGAAAGATGCGGCCTCGGCGTCGATCTACGGAAGCCGGGCCGCCAATGGCGTCATCCTGATCGAAACAAAGCGGGGCCAAAGTGGCAAACTCCAGGTCACGTACAACGGATACGTCGGCTGGCAACGACCAACCGCACTGCCTGATTTTGTCGAATCCTGGGAATATGCGCAACTACGAAACGAGGCCAACGCCAACGTCGGGCTTGCGCCATCGTATACAGATGCGGAAATCGAGAAGTTTCGGAACCAGTCTGACCCGGACAACTACCCCAATGTACCCCATTTCAGGAATCTGATGAATTCGGGTAATGGGTTGCAGACGTCGCATTCGCTCAACTTTTCGGGCGGCACCGAACGGAACCGCTACCTACTATCGACAAGCTACCTGTCGCAAAACGGAATCGTGGCGAAGAACGGCTATTCCCGCTACAACTTCCTGCTGAACAACGATAGTCAGCTCAGCGACAAGATCATGCTTAAAGTTAGTCTGCAAGGCTATACGTCCGAAAATCACTCCCCGCAGCAGTACGACAGTGGCATGAACAGCATGATCAACTTCGCCGTGCGGCAGGGACCAATCTACGCAGGCCGAAAGTCGGACGGAACATACGGATATCAGGACAACTACAGCCCGGAAGCCTGGCTGTCCAGCACCTCGTTTTACAAAGGCACGAACAAGTATTTTCTGGGTAGTGGCGAGCTGAGCTGGACAATTCTGCCGGGCCTGGTCCTGAGCGGGAAAGCGGGCTACAACTACTGGGGCTATTACAACAAAAGCTACGCGTCCGATTTTCGGTTCGACGCCAATAAATACGTCGGTCCCAATATGCTAACGGTAACCTCAGGGCAAGGCTCGCTGGTTACGCTTCAGTCGCTGCTGACGTACGCGAAGTCGATCGGTCAGCATTCGTTCAATACGCTGGTCGGGGTGTCGCAGGAGGAAAACGTGGATTCGTACATTTCAGGCTTCCGCAAAGATTTCCCAACCTCGCTATTGTACGAATTAAACGCCGGATCAGCCACCGGCATGAGCGCTTCCGGGTCATCGTCTTCCTGGGGCATACGATCGGTATTTGGCCGGATTAACTACGCGTTCGGCGAACGGTATCTGCTGGAAGCCAACATCCGTGCCGACGGTACGTCCCGTTTTCCGGCGCGGGGCCGCTGGGGGTACTTCCCTTCCTTTTCGGCCGGCTGGCGTCTTTCAGAGGAGGACTTCCTGCGTCAGGTCACCTGGCTGGATAACTTAAAGGTACGGGCCTCCTGGGGAATCCTGGGGAATCAGAACGTCGGGACGTACCCCTACCAAAACCTGGTGAGCCTGGGGCAGAATTATACCTTTGGCGGCACGCTGGCTACCGGCGCAGCCACGACCCGACTCAGCAATGCGGACATCACCTGGGAACAAACCGCCATCACCGACATCGGTCTTGATGTGAGTTTGTGGAAAGGCAAATTGAGCGCCGTCCTCGACGTATTCGACAAGAAAACCTCCGGTGTCCTGTACAACATAGCGACGTCAGCCACCCTGGGCCTGGGTACGTCGGCGGTGAACATCGGTAGTGTCCGCAATACCGGTTTTGAAGCCCAGGTGACGTATCAGACCAAAACAGGCGGGGTCAACTGGAGCGTGTCGCCTAACTTCTCGTACATTAAAAACCGCGTGACTGAGCTGGCCAACGGCTTACAACAAAACATCAACAGCGGACTGTTTGTGGGGCAGCCCATCGGGGTCATCTACGGCTATACGGCCGATGGCCTGTTTACCACTACCGACGAAATTCGGCAGTATCCCACTCAGCCCTATGCTGCGCAGCCGGGTTTTGTCCGCTATAAGGACATCAGCGGCCCCAATGGCGTCCCCGACGGCAAAGTCGATGCGACCTACGACCGGCAGGTTATCGGCAACACTGTTCCGAAATTCACGTTCGGTGCGAACCTGACCGCCCGCTACAAAGGCTTCGACTTCATGGCACTGGTGCAGGGGCTGGCCGGCTACCAGAAACAGATCGGTTCGTACTCAGCCTTTGCCTTCTACAACGGCGGGCAGATTCAGCGCTGGCAGGTCGAAAATCGCTGGACAGCCAGCAATCCCGACCCTAACGCACAGTATCCGAAGCTGACGAGTCTGCAGATGGGCAGCGGCACCATCCAGACGTCGACTTACTGGAACCGCGACGCCAGTTTTGCCCGGCTCAAAAACCTGCAGATTGGCTATACCGTGCCCGCAGACGTTCTCCAGAAGTGGAAAATCAACCGGTTGAGAGTCTATTTCAGTGGCCAGAACCTGTTCTCGATCAACAGTTTTTATCGGGGCTGGGATCCGGAGATGTCAAACAGTACCGGCGACGGTAGCCAGTTCTACCCAATTACAAAAGTCTACACGTTTGGCCTCAACCTCACGCTTTAATACCAGGCAATTCATTCTTATTCAGGATCTGATCTCATGAAAAATAGCGTATCTCTTTTTGCAAAACGGGCGGCTAAGGCAACTCTCGTTTTGCTTCTTACGTCGACGCTACCGAGCTGTAGTGATGAACTCTTCGACAAACAGCCCCTCGATGCCGTTTCCGATGCGACCTTCTGGAAAACCGAAAAAGATGCCTCGCTGGCGCTGGTGGGTTGTTACGATTTTGGCTCCTACTGGGCAACGGGCGATTTCTTCGGTGGCATGTCCATGATTTATCTGGACATGATGGCGGGCTACGGCTCCGAGAAAGAGCTGATTCCCGACGTCGTTACCAATGGCACGCTGAATTCAGCTTATTGGCTGACCTCCGCCTTCTGGGGGAATTCCTACCGAACCATTGCGCGCTGCAACAATTTTCTCACCCAGATCAACACCATCAACATCAGCGAAAGCAACAAGGCGGTGATGATTGCCGAGGTGAAAACGATTCGGGCTTATCTGTACATGAACCTGGCGCTGTATTACGGCGACGTGCCCATGCCGACCAAGGTACTAACCATACCGGAGGCCAATACCATCAAACGCAGCCCCAAAGCAGATGTCTGGGCGTTCGCTGAAAACGATCTGAAAAGCAGTTTCGCGAATCTTCCGGCTACACGTCCAACGTCCGAACGGGGTCGGATTACGGCAGGTGCTGCACTGGCTATTCTGGGTCGGCTGCAAATGGCGCAGAAAAAATGGAGCGACGCAGCCGCGACCTACAAACGAATCATGGACAGTAATGTCTACACGATCGATCAGAACGGGTTTGCGCAGTTATTCCGGCAAACCGGTGAAAATAGCCGCGAGGTGGTTTTCGCCCACGAATACCTGGAGGATTTTGTCGGCACGGTTATGCTGCAATACCTCTACCCCGAGACTTACGGCGGGTGGCACCAGTTTTCGCCTTACAACGAGTTGGTACAAGCCTACGAATGCACGGATGGAAAAACGGTTGACGAGTCGCCCCTCTACAATGCGAACGATCCGTATGCAAACCGCGACCCCCGACTCGATTATACGATCATGATTCCGGGACGGACGTCGTTCAAAGGCGTTCGCTATGAAGCCAGCCCGACCTCTACGTCACCCGACCGCATTACCCGCTACAACTGGAGCGGCTACTGCATCAACAAGTTTATGGACCCCACATTCTCGGGGAGTCTGATGAACTACGGTGGTAACTTCCCGTTGATTCGCTATCCTGAAGTATTGCTGAGCTACCTCGAATCGAAATTAGAAGCAGGCGACGCCATCGATCAGGCGCTGCTGGACGCGACTATCAATCAGGTACGCGGCCGTACGTCGGTAGCGATGCCCGCCGTGAAAACCACCGACGCTGCCAGTCTGCGGACGATTCTACGCCGGGAGCGAAAGGTAGAGTTCGCATTCGAAGGGTTGCACTATTACGACATTCAGCGCTGGGGCACGGCTGCGACCGAACTGAACCGGCAGTTTACGGGTATGAAGCTGACAAACTCCCCGGCTACGTACAAGGACTTTCCGGTGGATAGTCAGGGCTTTTACATCTATCAGAAACGGAATTTCGTTGCCGGCAGAAATGAGTTGTGGCCCGTTCCGCAGTCGGAAATCGACATCAATCCCGGCCTGACGCAAAACAAAGGATACTAGCTCGTCAACCGAGTAGTCGTAAGCCAGCAGACTTGCCCCCTTCCGGGTGTCCGTCTGCTGGCTTACATATGCATACAGTCGTTAGTCTCGTTAGCAGGTAACAGAACGATTATCATCTAAACCCACTCAATCTGTGGAAAGAAGAACCTTGCTCAAGCAATTGGGCCTTACGATTTCCGGCCTTAGCCTGGCTGGTCGCTCACAGGCCGCTCCTTTTTTTGCGCCATCGGCCACCGACGAGAAAATACAGAAAGGCAAGTTTGAACCCACCTGGGAGTCCCTGCAAACCTATCAGGTACCCGACTGGTACCGCAACGCCAAATTCGGCATCTGGGCGCACTGGGGTCCGCAGTGTCAGCCTGAGGCTGGAGACTGGTATGCCCGGGGTATGTACGAAGAAGGCAGCCGTCAGTACAAAATTCACCAGGAGAAATACGGCCATCCATCCAAATTTGGCTTCAAGGATGTGATCAACGAGTGGAAAGCGGATCAGTGGAACCCGGACGAACTGGTGAGCTTGTATAAAGGCGTGGGTGCCAAGTACTTTTTCGCCATGGCCAACCACCACGACAACCTGGATCTCTATAACAGTAAATACCAGAAAAACTGGAATTCAACCAAGGTAGGGCCGAAGAAAGACATTATCGGGGGGTGGGCCAAAGCCGCCAAGAAGCAGGGGTTGCCCTTCGGCGTCAGCGTTCACGCGGCCCACGCCTGGCGGTGGTTCGAAACGGCGCAACGCAGCGACAAGAACGGTCCGTTGGCCGGTGTACCCTATGATGGCAACCTGACCAAAGCCGACGGGAAAGGGCTGTGGTGGGAAGGACTCGATCCGCAGGAATTATACGCCCAACGGCATCCGCTCAGCCAGAACAGCGCCGATAACGGATCAATTCACGGGCAATGGCACTGGGGAAATGGTGTGTATCCACCCACCAAAGCGTACATGGAAAACTTCGTCAACCGAACCATCGACCTGATCAATCAGTATGACCCGGATCTGATCTACTTCGACGACTCGCAGCTTCCTTTCTGGCCGATCAGCGACGCAGGCATACGCATTGCCGCGCACCACTACAACCATAGCATCAAAAAACACGGGGAGCTACGCGCTATCCTGAATGGCAAGATCCTGGACGAAAACCAGCGCAAGGCGATGGTCTGGGACATCGAACGCGGGCAGGCCAACGACGTATTGCCCTTCGTGTGGCAGTCGGACACCTGCATCGGCGACTGGCATTACAACCGGGCAGTATACGATCGAAAGGGCTACAAAACGCCCCAGATGGTTGTGCAGACGCTGGTCGACGTGGTCAGCAAAAACGGCAATTACCTGCTAAACATCCCCGTACGAGGCAACGGATCGATCGACGAGCAGGAGCGCGCAATTGTCGAGAGCATTGGCCGCTGGATGAATGCCAACAGCGAAAGCATTTACGACACCCGCCCCTGGACCGTATACGGCGAAGGCCCCTCGACCGAAAATCAGGCAAAGTTAACCGGACAGGGCTTCAACGAGGGTAAGACGAAGTTCACCGCAGCCGACATTCGCTTCAACACAAAAGGCGATGTATTATACGCTACGGTGATGAATGCACCCACCGATGGGAAAACAACGATCAAATCGTTGGCCCAGGGAAGCGCCAACTATTCAAGGACAGTCAACAAAGTGGAGTGGCTCAGTCAGAAGCAGTCCCTCCCCTTCGAGCGGACGGCGGCAGGGCTAGTCGTGCAATTCCCACCAAACCGACCGGCCGACTCCTTTGTCGACGTACTGAAAATCGTCTAGTAAATCAGAACGGGTTTGCCGGACACTGTCTCTACTTGTTGCCTGGCAAACCCGTTCCCACAAAGCAGTTTGTTTTACCAAACACAGCCAAACAATACAATTAGCTAAAAACAACAAAAGGCGCCGATAATCAGCGCCTTTATTGTTTTCCCTTGTACCGGGAGCCGGACTCGAACCGGCATGTCCTTGCAGACAATGGTGTTTGAGACCATCGCGTCTACCGATTCCGCCATCCCGGCGCAAAATCAGTCCAGAATTGCCCTACGGGCCGTTCTGAACGCGAACGTGGGTGCAAACGTAGGCAAAAAAGGGTAAAAGCGAAAACCCGGACGCAGAAAAAGAAAAAATCTTTATTCATACCGCAGTGCTTCGATCGGATCAAGGCGCGATGCCCGCACGGCGGGGTACAGACCGGCAAACAAACCGACGCTGACGCACACCACCAGCCCAAGCCCCATCCAAAGCCAGGGCACCACGAAACTCCCCTTCCCCTGACTCATCAGCAGCGCAATCAGATTACCCACGGTCAGCCCCAGGATAACCCCGCCGATACCACCCAGCAGACAGATTACGATGGCCTCGATCAGAAACTGCTCGCGGATACGCTTCGGCGTGGCCCCCAGCGACTTGCGGATGCCAATTTCACGGGTGCGCTCCGTTACCGAGACAAGCATGATGTTGAGCAGGGCAATCGATGCGCCCAGCAGGGTGATGAAACCAATCCCAAAGCCACCGATACGCAGGTAGCCGGTGATGTTATCGGTTTCGCGGGCCAGTTCATCCGCCCGCTCGATCTCGAACGAGTCGGGTTGCCCGAGCGGGTCGTGCCGCACCTGCCGCATCACCCCGCGCGCTTCGCCAATGGCTTCGTCCTGGTCGGCGGCATTCGGTACCGATGCGGTGATGTCGAACGCCATTTTAGCGGCTCCGGCCACAGCGCGGGCATTGTCGAGGGGAATCAAAATGATCCGGTTATCACTTCCGCCGGTGAACCCGCCCTTTTCGTCGATGACGCCAACAATTTTGTATTGCACGCCCGACACCCGGATAACCTGATTGAGTGGGTTCATTTTACCTTGAAACAAGGTTTTCGCTACCTCGCTACCGATCACGGCCACATTGAGCGCATACGTCAGGTCGTTTGTATTCAGGTTACGGCCAGTGCTTAGGTTGTATCCTTTCACGGCCAGATACGCATCATCGCCCCCCATCAACTGCATGTTTGGATTACTTTTCTTAGACCCAAACTTGACCTGTGCCGCATCCGTAACGAGGCTCGACACGGCAATTGTCGCGCCGAGCGGAAACCGTTGTTTGAACGCGTTCGCTTCCGCGTATGAGATTGGCTTATCCTGCTTCCGGATACGGCCGCTACGCCGGGATACCTCTTGCCGCGCTATAATACTAAACGTGTTGGCACCCAGCCCGGCAAAACTGTCATCGACTGACTGTTGTAATCCGTCGATGGCCGTCAGGATACCGACCAGCGACGTGATGCCGATAGCGATGATTAGAGCCGTCAGCACCGTGCGCAGCCGGTTCCCGGCAATGGAGCGTAAGCCCTCGCGGATGTTCTCGATAAGGTTCATGCGTATTGCAGACACGGTCCTCAGACCAACCCGACGACGATCGTGTCGATTACAAAGCTAGCACAGATGACCGGGGTTGGTGCTGCTGCTGGCACACTGTATGGCCGGTGGTGGATAGATCGGATAAACGGCCGAGGGAGTCGACGGTGTTGCAGGCGACGAATCGATCGTACACCTCAAAATTACGTCGATTATGCCAGGTATTTCTGTTGAACAGTCCACGCAGGCCTGGATCGTCACGCCCTTCCTGGCATAAGTTTCGGTTTTCAGTTTACGGATTCGCTTCGCTGCTTACTGGCGGCAGGTTGCAATCGTAAACCGAAGACTGTATACCGAAAACTGCTTTATGACCGATAAAAAATAGCCAGCCAGATCGTGTCCATGTCGGGGTGCGTCCACGAAACGCGGTGCCGGACATGAGCCGGGATGTTGATGTACATACCCGCCGTCAGGTGAACCGGCCCGGCCTGTCCCTCCAATTGCAACCGGGCTTCTCCCTGCACGACCATCACCCATTCGGCTTCATCCTGATCGTACCAGAACTCGTCGGGCGACGCATGCCCCCGCGATACAATCCGCTCGACGCGAAACGATTGTCCGGCGAACAGATCGTCAACCAGTTCGTCGGGCAGTGTAGCCGGAATCGACGCCAGTAAATTACCGCTGCTTATCATCAGGCTATGGTTTTCCAATTAGCAGGTTATACGCGACGTAAGGCATGATATTGACGTGCTTGCCGTTGACCCGATATTCGCCGATATTGACATAGCCGAGCAGCCCCAGATCAAAGGCATGCCGGGGACGATCGATGCGCAGAGCCGCCGATAGGGCCGTCCTCCAGTAGCTGTCCGGACGAAACCCGATACTCCCCAGCCGGATCTGATTATCACTGAGTAAGGTCAGTCCGCGCGACAGTTTCTGTACCATACCGATTGTGAGAAACTCCTGGTTGGGAATACTATAGGTGTTGTAAGACGGTGCAGCCGACGAGTACGGATCGTAGTAGTAGGTGTACTGAATCTGAGCGCGGGTTCCTACGAACGTATATCCCAGCGTTACGTTATTCTGCGAACTACCCAATGTCAACAGGCCGCGAAACGTACCTTCCCCCCGTCCCTGCGAAAAGCCGTAGGGTTGCCGGTACGAAGCTATCACGGCCAGATGCACGTTCTGGTCCAGTGTCGCGTTCAGCCGGGTGTTGATACTGGTGTTGTTCTGCACGTAAACAGCTCCACCAGTAACGTATTGAGGACCCACCAGTAGGTATGGAATCGGCGAAACGAAGTTGGCACCCACACTCCAGAACTTAGTAATACCATACGTAAACTCGTTCAGTAATAGCCATGTGTTTCGGTAGTAAAAGCGGCCCTTCTCCGGATTATAAGCCGTTTGTCCGGTTAGCATCCAGGTGGGAAAGCGGTTTCGGTATTTGTTGACCGGGACGGCTGTCAGCGTCGATACCGAGTCGGCTTTAAGCAGCAGTTCGGGCTCGAAATAAGTCAGTTTCCCATTGCGCTTGCGAACCGTAATCATCGTGCTGTCGCGCTTCACAAATGTCCCTTCGACCTGCGTACCGTCGCGAAAAACAAACACCTGATAGCTACCATTGGCGGGTTCGGCACTCCGCATTTCTTCCGGCTGTTTGTCGCTGACGCTGACGACCTGGTCGGCTTCCACAAAACTCATATCCCCGCCCCGCCGACGGACGCTGATGATCGAACTGTCCTGCCGCAGAATACGGCCTTTCAGCACGGTGCCGTCGCGCATCAGTAGAAACGACTCCCGGCGCTGCGTATCCTGTGGCGTGATGGTAAACGATTGCGCTGCGCCAACATAGACACTCAGCATGAGCAGACAGAAAAGAACTGTTTTCATGGTTGACGGTGTTAGAAACAGATCGTAAAGTAGTTTTTTCATCATGCAGGTTCTAACGCAGCGGCAATTATTTTTCGAACACGTAGCACAGACCTCCGATTTCCCGCTGGCGTTGGAAATCGACCGGGCCGAAGGCGTTTATATTTATTCGACGGCGGGTCCCGACGGGCAGCAACGGCGGTATATGGACCTGATTTCCGGCATCGGCGTCAGCAACGTTGGCCACCGCCACCCGCAGGTACTGGCGGCTATTCAGACCCAGCTCGATAAATACCTGCATCTGATGGTGTACGGCGAATACGTCCAGACGCCCCAGACGCAGCTGGCCCACGCCATTGCCGGAACACTGCCGCATCCGCTCAGCACCGTATATTTTACCAATTCCGGTACCGAAGCGGTTGAAGGGGCGATGAAGCTGGCGAAACGGTACACCGGCCGCTCCGAACTGGTTAGCTGCGTGAATGCCTACCACGGCGCGACACAGGGTGCGCTTTCTCTCTCGGGCGACGAACACTTCAAACGTAGCTTTCGCCCGCTGTTGCCCGCCACCCGCCACATTCGGTTCAACAACTGGGACGACCTCAGCCAGATTACAACGGCCACGGCCGGGGTCGTGATGGAAGTAGTCGGGGGCGAAGCGGGCGTACGCGTGCCTGACCCAGCTTATTTGCAGGCTGTGCGGACCCGGTGTACGGAAGTCGGAGCGCTGCTGATCTTCGACGAAATTCAAACGGGTTTCGGCCGGACCGGCACGTTCTGGGCTTTTCAGGGGGCCGGTCTGGATGGACTCGACGTGATACCCGACATACTGCTGTGCGCCAAAGGCATGGGTGGCGGAATGCCGATTGGTGCCTTTATCAGTTCGGCCGACATCATGCGCGTACTGCGCACAAACCCAATTCTGGGTCATATCACTACGTTTGGCGGTCACCCGGTATCCTGCGCGGCTTCGCTGGCGACGTTGCGCGTCATTCAACAGGAAAGGCTGTACGAGCAGGCCGAAGCCAAAGGGCAGTTATTCCGACAATTGCTGGTTCACCCGGCGATCCGCGCCATCCGGGGTAAAGGGCTGATGCTAGCGGTCGAATTCGATTCGTTCGACGTACTGAAACCCATCATCGACCGGGCCATCGAACTCGGCGTCATCACCGACTGGTTTCTATTCTGCGACAACTCAATGCGCATCGCCCCCCCGCTTATCATCACCGACGAGCAAATCCGCGACGCCTGCGCCGTGATTTTACAGGCGATTGGGGAAGTAACAAGTGCATAAAAGCACTCACGCGATCGCTCGCGTCTGGGTAAGGTTGAGCGGAGATTCGCAGTATCCGTAATAAGAATTATCGAAGTTACACTTGGCATGACGTTCGTACTCGTCGGCCGAGTCGTACACGCGGACCCGGTCTATGTATCTACGCTGTTCAGTAGTCAATCGAGCAAACAGTACATCTATAATCGTATCAGATTTATCAGTACAATCGGACGAATTAGGTACAGAAGGCGAACTGACACCCAGAATATACGAGTGCTCGATCATGCCAGGATATGCAGGTGCTAATCCAAACCTGTCTACGACAAGCCCGTTCTGGCGTTCCTCTTTAAAGGCTTTATCTAGCGTGTCGAGTAGTGCTTGAATATCCATTGCATTACATGTTCGGATGCATTTATAAAACTAATCACCGTTTGCTTACTACAGGATAATGGCTCATAACGACGCTGCTCACTCCATTCTGCTACTTTCGACCAGTCTTTAAAGAGACTTTCGTCAGTATCTTTCTCTTTTTGTAAGTCTGTAAATAAAACGGCAAAAACCAATAGGGTTGGTAAATGGTGTGTCTGCAACGCTCGCGTAACTTCCGACATACCCGGTCCGCCAACAAATACCTCCACGCCCAATCGCTTACAAATAAGTGCTTTCAGCGCAAACTCGACGGCGTAGCCAGCAATGTAATAAGCCCCCTGGTTGTAGCCATTCCGGTATAATAGCTTCGCTTCGTTCAAACGATCTTCAGCTAATGTCTTGAGTTGTTCGCCTTTAATCAAACTGAATGGTGTGCTAGTTAACGACCAAAACAAGCGAAAGATTTGTCAGTCAGCAAGTATGTCTGTCATCCTGATATAAGCTTTCTTACGGAAACAGCACGGTAAGCGTGCCGACGAGGAGGGCGAGACCGAACAGGATCAGCAGGCCGATTAGAAAGGGGCGACCGGGGCCACCAGCGTTGGGCGATTTGGAAACAGGCATAAGCAGAATTATTAGGGGCGGCTGGCGGCTGCCGGGCCGAATTTAGTACCAAAGAAATCACCAGTGTTCCAGACCGGACGAGCGTCGGCCTGGGCGGTGAGATAACCAATCAGAAACTGGAGTTGTGCATGGCGTCCGGCGGCTGTCCAGTCGAAGGGCTGGTTCATGTCGTCCTGTGGTGTATGATAAATCGTAGCCCGCCACGCGAGGTTCAGTTTCGTACCATCGCGATCATCACCGGTAGTCGAGCCGCTTTTAATGTAAATAGCCGGAACACCCTGCCGCACAAAACTAAAATGGTCAGAGCGCATAAACACCGCCTGCTCGGGGATCGGGTCAGGCGCAATCTTGACGCCGACAAAGCGCGCAGCCGTGTTTACCGACCGGCCCATACTCGAATGCTGAGCCCCGTAGGGTACGATGTCGAGCAGCGGGTGGAAGAAAAACGGCATGTCGAGCGTCAGGTTAGCGATGATCCTGTCTTTCGGCACGGTCGGGTTGGTCGCGAAATAATCGGAGCCGAGCAGGCCCATCTCCTCCCCCGTCACCCCCACGAACAGAATCGACCGGCGCGGGGCCGTGGGCAGCGACGCCAGCAAGCGGGCGGTTTCGAGATTGATCGCCGTTCCCGACGCGTTGTCGTGTGCGCCGTTGAAAATGGAGTCGCCTTTTACCGGCTGACCAACCCCCAGGTGATCGAGGTGGGATACGTAAACGACGTATTCGTTTTTCAGCGCGGGGTCAGAGCCGGGCAATACCGCGACTACGTTTTCCCCAATCAGCCCGTCGTTTTGTTCGGTTTCCGTATGGGCGTTAACCGACAGCGGCAGCGGAACCGGCGTAATGGCTCCTTTGCGGGTCTGCGTGATTGCATCCAGAAAGGGCACTGACGCGCCATCGAACAGCAGTCGGGCGGTCGAATCGCTCAGTGACCCAACGACGCGCAGTTCCGGGAACGTACGCTGCGCTTTCCCCCTGGCGTCGGTCCAACGATACGTTGCCTGCCGGGCGCGGGGCGAAGCGGCCATGATGCGCGACCCAACGTCCGATGGTAGGCTAAACGTCAGCAAGCCAACAGCGCCGTGCGTTGCCGCCAGTTCTGCCTTGGCCGACCCAAAATAGGCCCGTTCGTTCGAAGGGAAGCTGGCCGGTGCGCCGTTGACACACACGACAATCTTACCCCGTACGTCCACGCCCTTGTAATCGTCGTGTCCCAGTTCAGGCGCTTCGATGCCGTAGCCCATAAACACCAGTGGTGCCGACACATCGCTTGTTTCGTTACCAAAATTGGGGCTTAGTATATACTGCTTGCCGTAGGTCATGGGCAGTTCCCGCCCGTTTCGCACGAAGGTCAGTCGGCTGCGGTCTTCACGGACCTGCGCCCGGCGTAACGGCACGGCCTGCCGGTACGTACCTTTCTCGCCCGCCGGTTTAAAGCCGAAGCCTTTCAGTTGCTGCTCTACGTATCGGGCCGCCATCGCATAGCCTTCCGAGCCAGGTTTCCGTCCTTTCAGCTTGTCGTCGGACAGGTAGCGCATGTGCATTTCGATATTCCTGGGCTGTACCGACCGGGCTGTTTTCTGGATAGCGACGGGTAAACTATCGGTGGCTGTCTGCGCCTGTAGCTGACTGATGGACAGCGCAGTAATAAGAAGCAAAATGGATGGTTTGCGCACGTTGAGAAACGGGTTTTCGGTATACGATTTTCGGTACAGGGCTATCATTTTTCAGTACAGCAATACATGGAGACGGTTTATCGCTGCATTACCGTAAACTAAAAACCGAAAACCATATACCGAAACTTACCCCTGCGCCAGCGCGAACGGAACGGGCTTGTCGAATACATCGGCAAGGGCGACGCGGGCCGCGTGGTAGCCACACATGCCGTGTACACCACCCCCTGGTGGCGTCGAGGAAGAACAAATATACAACCCATCCGCCGAGGTTTTATAGGGCGACAGGCTGATGACGGGTCGGGTGAAGAGCTGGCTAATGTCGATCATACCGCCGTTGATGTCGCCCCCGATGTAGTTGGGGTTGTACGTTTCCATCTGCACCGTGTTCATCGTGTGGCGCGCCAGAATACGGTCGCGGAAGCCGGGCGCAAACCGCTCGATCTGCCGTTCGATCACGTCCGTCTGATCAACCGTCGAGCCATTGGGTACGTGGCAGTAGGCCCAGGCGGTATGCTTTCCGGCCGGAGCCCGCGTATTATCGAACAGGCTTTGCTGCGCCAGCAGGACATACGGTTTATCGGGATGCTTACCATCCGCAACGGCCTGTTCAGCCGCCGTGATCTCGTCGAGCGTACCGCCGAGGTGAATTGTTCCGGCCTGCCGGCAATCGGTATTGGTAAACGGAATCGGGCCGTCGAGCGCCCAATCGACTTTAAAGACACCGAAGCCGTAGCGGTAGTTTTCCAGTTGTCGGCGGTAAAGGCCCGAAAAGCGATCACCAGCGATCTGGAGGATTTGCTTCGGTGTCAGGTCGAAGAGAACAGCCCGCGCCGGCGGAATATCCTGCATTGAGCGTACCATCCGGTCGGTCTCGATTGTCCCGCCGATGGACTGAAAATAGCCTGCCAGCGCGTTGGCGATCTGCTGTGAACCACCCACCGGCACCGGCCAATTGTGCAGATGCCCGGCCGCCATCAGTACCAGCGCGATCGCCGAAGTCGTCAGATTCGTCAGTGGCTGAATGGCGTGCGCAGCCATCCCGGCAAACAGCGCCTGCGCTTCTTCGGTCTGAAACCGTTTTGTCAGCAACGTAACCGGCGGCAGGGCACTCAGCCCGAAACTCGCCATGTCGACCGGGTGCTTTGGCCAGCGCAACGGCCCCAGTACGTCGCTCGCCATCGTCGGCCAGTCGTTCACAATCGGCCCCATCAGGCTGGCATAGGTCTTCCCGTCTTCGCCCAACCCGGTAGCCGTATCGGTCACCGATCCGCATAAAACAGCCGCCCGCCCGCCATCAAGGGGATGCGCAGCCGCAACGGGTGGACTGGTAAATGTCAGGCCGAAGTCAGCCAGTGGCAACGTCTGAAAAAAGGGTGAACCGACTCCCAGCGGATGGATGGCCGAGCAGACGTCGTGGTGAAAACCAGGCATCGTCAGTTCAGCCGTGCGCATGCCGCCCCCGACGGTCGGCTTTCCTTCCAGCAGCAGTACCCCCAGCCCGGCGCGTTGCAGCGTAATGGCCGCGCTCAGCCCATTCGGTCCCGACCCGACGACAACGGCATCGTAGTGCATAAGTTTTCGGTTTACGGTTTACAGTATTTGGTTTACGGTTGGCCACCGTGTAACGGACCACCGTAAACCGAATACTATAAACCGTAAACCCACCTATTACAGCGGAATGTTTCCGTGCTTTTTCTTGGGGATGGTCGCCACCTTATTTTCCAGCATGGTAAACGCCCGGATCAGCTTCTGCCGGGTTTGCTCAGGCATGATGACTTCATCGATATAGCCCCGGTTGGCCGCCCGGTATGGATTCGCGAATTTCTCCGTGTAGTCGAGCACTTTCTCCTGGAGCTTGGCCTGCGGGTCGGCAGCTTCGGCGATTTCACGCTTGAAAATGATTTCAGCGGCACCACTTGCGCCCATCACGGCAATCTCGGCGCTGGGCCACGCGTAGTTCAGGTCGGCACCGATGTGTTTGGAGTTCATGACGTCGTACGCGCCACCGTAGGCTTTGCGGGTGATGACTGTCACGCGGGGTACGGTAGCTTCGCAAAAGGCGTAAAGCAGTTTGGCCCCGTTGCTGATGATGCCGTTCCACTCCTGATCGGTGCCGGGCAGAAAGCCGGGGACGTCTTCCAGTACCAGCAGCGGAATATTGAAGCAGTCGCAGAAGCGCACAAACCGGGCGGCTTTCGTACTGCTGTTACTGTCGAGAACCCCCGCCAGTACCGCCGGCTGATTACCCACGACACCGATGCTCCGACCGGCAATACGCGCAAAACCGACGACGATATTCTCCGCGTAATTTTTATGCACTTCCATAAAGCTCCCCGTATCGACCAGTTCGTCGATGATTTCGCGCATGTCGTACGGCTGGTTAGCCCCGTCGGGAATCAGGCTGTTGAGCGCCGGACGGTTTTCGTCGGTCGACTCGTAGGGCAGGCGAATGGGATCGTCTTCGCAGTTCTGCGGGATGTAGCTGAGCAACTGCTTGAGCTGCTGAATGCAGGCCAGTTCGTTGGCACAGGCGAAGTGCGTCACGCCCGACTTGGTACTGTGGGTACTGGCCCCGCCCAGTTCTTCGGCCGTCACCTCTTCGTGCGTAACAGTCTTCACCACGTTTGGCCCCGTCACAAACATATAGCTTGTGTGCTCGACCATGAAAATGAAGTCGGTGATGGCCGGGCTGTAGACGGCACCGCCCGCGCAGGGGCCCATGATCGCCGACAGTTGCGGGATAACGCCCGACGCTTTGGTGTTGCGGTAAAAAATGTCGGCATAGCCCGCCAGTGACAATACGCCCTCCTGAATACGCGCGCCACCCGAATCATTCAGTCCGATAATCGGTGCGCCATTCTGCATGGCGAGGTCCATCAGCTTACAGATTTTTTCGGCATGCGTTTCCGACAGCGCACCACCAAATACCGTGAAGTCCTGCGCGAAGACGTACACCAGCCGACCGTCTACGGTTCCATACCCCGTCACGACGCCATCGCCGAGGTAGTGCTCTTTATCCAGGCCAAAGTCGCGGGTGCGGTGCATGACAAACTTGCCGATTTCCTCGAACGACCCGTCGTCGACCAGCAGGGCAATGCGTTCGCGGGCGGTCAGCTTTCCTTTGGCGTGTTGCGCGTCGATGCGTTTTTGTCCACCACCGAGTTCAGCTTCGGCATTTTTCTGGGCCAGTACTTCTGGTTTGGTTAGTTTATGGTCGTTGGGTTGCGGAACAGTTGCTGATGATACGGGCTGCATAAACAGGGTTTATAAAATCTAATTGCGTATTGGCAAAGTTAATTTTTACCGACTGAATCCAACGGTTTCGCCAGATTTTGTATCATCGAGCTGACAAATCCGCCCGTTCGTTCATGCACCTCCATCTACGCATTCCGTCGTTGTTGCTTGTCTGGCTCCTGATCGATGGCTGCTGGCGACCGGCACTACCCGAACCGCCTACCTCCGGCGACACATACCGCCCTGTATACGCGGCCGTTGCCGACATTCGGACCATACAGACCCTGCCTCCGCAACCGCTGCAAAATGCAGGCAAGATTTATATAAAAGATCAGTACCTGTTTATCAACGAAGTCGGGCGCGGCATTCACGTTGTCGACAACCGCAACCCGGCCAGGCCGGTACCCTTGTCGTTTGTATCGATCCCCGGCAATCAGGAACTCGCGATCAAAGACAGCATTCTTTACGCCGACAACGTACTCGATCTGGTGGCGCTCAACATCGCCGATCCGGCGACTGTGCGGGTAGTGAAACGAATAGAAAACGCCTTCCCCTACTCATCGTATCCGCTGGCAACGAACGTCCGGTTTGAATGTCCCGACCCGACGCGGGGTATCGTCGTTCGCTGGGAGAAGGCAACCGTCGACAACCCGGAGTGCTACCGTTAGTCCCGTTTTCACTATCCTCCACATTACGTCCGTCGACCCTTTATGCATCGTTTACTACTCGTTTTGAGCCTATTATTCCTACTGAGTTGCAACAAAGACGGTGGTAGCCCAACACCGGGAACAGGCATCGGTGGTTCGACGGCGCGCTTCACCGTCAGTGATAATACGCTCTACATCGTCGGCGCAACAAGCCTGCAGGCATTCGACATTACCAACAGCAGCAACCCGATACCGGGGGCCAAAACAACGGTCGGCATGGGCGTCGAAACGATTTTCCCTTACCGTGACAAGTTGTTTGTCGGCACTCAGACGGGCATGTTTATTTACGACATTACCCAGCCCGCCAGGCCAAAGCAGGTATCGGTTTACACGCATATTCAGAGCTGCGATCCGGTGGTGGCGCAGGGTAACTACGCCTACGTAACCCTGCGCAGCGGCACGAACTGCCGCAACCGGACCAATAACTCACTCGACGTCGTTGATTTCAGCGATCTGAACAACCTCAAACAGATCGGGAGTTACCCCATGAAAAATCCGCACGGGCTGGGTGTCGACGGGAAGTTGCTGTTTGTCGGCGAAGGAGAGTACGGCTTGCGGATACTCGACGTCAGCAATCCGGCGGTCGTGCTGCCCATTCAGTACATCGACTCGGTGAAAGCCTATGACGTTATTCCCTACCAGAACCGCTTGATTGTCACCAGTCCGGCGGGGATCAGTCAGTATAGCTACGCGACGAATCAGTTGACCCACCTCAGCACCCTACCCGTTCAACCATGATTCATCGTATACTGGTTGCTGGCTTGCTGCTGTCAGGGGCTGTCAGGGCGCAGGTCAACCCTACTGTGCCTGGCCCGACACGGTCGTGGGTACTGAAGGTTGCGCCATTGAGTCTGCTTGATCTCAGTAGTACAATTCAGGCTGCGGTCGAGGGTGTCGTAGCCCCCAATCAGTCGGTACAACTCGAACTGGGCTATGGCTGGCAGGCCATGAACCCCTGGCTGGCACCGAATCAGGAACGGTATAGTCGGTATGAGGTATGGCGCGGGCGGGCCGAATGGCGGTACTACTGGCGTGGCGGACAGGCTCCTTTCGGGACGTACACGGCAATCGAAGGGCTTTACAAACGGGAAAACGCGCTGGAGAAAGCGGTTACGGCGGTTTACGACGAACCGGGGCCGGTTCAGTATTACCGGCAATCTTCGTTGCCCATTTCCAAAGACGTATTCGGTATCAACGTAAAGATCGGGCGGCAGTTTCCGCTCCTGCCCAACGGGCGGCTGGTGTTCGATATTTATACCGGCCTTGGGCTGCGCGCCCGCACGATTCTGCGTACCGACCTGCCGAACGGCTATCAGCTAACGCGTCAGCCCATCGTCGACATTGGTCCGTTTACCACGTACGGCGGAGCATCATTGTTCAGCCTATCCGCCGGCTTCAAAATCGGTTACGCACTTTAATACACCACACATCCATGAAAAAAGCATTACTCTTTCTGCTCTTGAGCTTGATGGCTCCGCTCGCCCGGTGTCAGGATTCGACGCTTGTTTACCAGCACCCGGCGCGGTTCATCGTCAAACTCGCTCCCCTTTCGCTGCTCGATCAGGATGCAACCGTGCAGGCCGGGCTGGAATACCGACTTGGTCAACGAAAGTCGATACAGGGAGAGGTCGGCTACGGCTGGCAAACCCTGCCGCTGCTCGGTAGCGACCTGCGAAAATTTGCGGCTGCTGAGGTCTGGCGGGGCCGGGCAGAAATCCGCTTCTACTCGGGCCGATACCGCACTAACCAGCGGCAGGGTATCGCGATCCGAAGTAATTATCCGGTAGGCAATTACTGGGCAATCGACGGCTTGTTCAAGCAAATCAACGTGCAAAAAGCCGCGCAACCGGGTCGGATCGATGTAAATCCACCGGTCCCGATTGACGTAACCGGTCCGCAACTCATTCGCCGATATGTCATTGGTTCGCACGTAAAAGTTGGACGCCAGTTTGCCTTCTATGACCCCCAACGACGCATCTTTTCACGTGTGCTGCTTGACGTCTACGCGGGTGCGGGAATTCGCTTTTTCACCAATCAGGGCGCGGATCAGGTAACCGATCCAGCGTGCGGCTGCGGTATCGGACGCTCTTTTTATTACCGGGGTATTGGTGTTTCTCCCAGCCTGTCGGCCGGACTAAAACTGGGTTTTGCGCTCTAGTGCCGTTTGCAGACCTTTGTCGTACGCTCTTTCCCGTTTGCCACTTGGGTCGTTTTCTCCTTTACCTACTGTTGCTGGTCAGTGTCAGAACCGGGTTCGCTCAGCCGCTCGGCGGGCAGCGCGTTTTTTCGTTTCTCGACTTACCCACCCACGCCCGCGTGGCTGCACTCGGCGGGCAGGTCGCTACGGCTACACAACCCAGCGCGCCCTACTTTCAAAATAACCCCGCCCTCGCCGACTCCCTGCCCGCCAATCAGCTGTCGATCAGTCTGATGCCGTATCTGGCTGCGGCCAAGTATTACACGGTGCAGTACGGTCTGCCCGTAAAACCCCATGCCGATCGCCGGGCCAACTGGGCCATCGGCATGCAGTACCTCAGCTACGGACAGTTCGACCTGACCGACCCGGCCGGTAATAAACTCGGCACGTTTACGGCCAACGACTACGCGGTGGGGTTGACACACTCCCGAACGGAAGGAAATTTCACGCTTGGCGCGACGGTCAAAGCAGTGGGCTCATCGATCGAAACGTACTCGGCTTTCGGTCTGCTGGCTGATTTTGGTGGCGTATGGCGGCATCCGAAGCGTGAGCTGACGTTCGGGCTGACAGCAAAAAACGTAGGCTATCTGGTCAAAAACTACGGCCCGACCTCCGCCGATCTCCCGTTCGACTTACAGGCTGGCGTCACGTTCAAACCGCTGCATGCGCCTATTCGCCTGACGGTGACGGCCCACCACCTACAACGCTTCGACATCAGCTACAATGACCCCAACCTGAACGTACGTTACGACCTGAGCGGTAACCCAATCCCGACGACGATTAGCACGTTCGAGCAGGCCGCCCGGCATCTGAGTGTCGGCGCAGAACTGTTGCTCAGTCGTAACGTGCAGTTGCTATTCGGCTACAACCACCAGAAACGACAGGAAGGTCGACTGACGACGGGGAGCGCCACCGCCGGGATTTCCTTCGGGGCCATGGTACAGGCACGTGGATTTCAGCTTACCTACGCCCGCTTCTCCGCCGTCCCCACCGCCGGCACCAGTCAGCTTTCACTCAGCATCGACATCAACCGATTGGTACGGTAAACAAAATACCCCCCGTCCCCCTGAAGGCTAATCTTGTAGGGGTTTTGAAAACGAGTAAATTTGGTGACACAACCCCCAACAAAATGAGTGAATTCAGTCAGATGACACGCTTTCGGCCTC